>NZ_JBGFFI010000004.1:0-540758 GCF_056175725.1 Pseudoxanthomonas sp. LjRoot206 | reverse complement strand
ACCCGCGAGGATCGCTGCCTCACTGGCGGACGAATGCCGCCATGCTCGGCCAGGATGTTCCGCACTGAGCTATGGTGCCGGTCAAACAGGGAAGCGATCTGATGCAGCGACTCGCCCTGCTGCCAACGGTCCCACATCAGCGCCTTCTGGGTGTCGGTGTAGTAGATCCTCTTCCTGTGCTTCATTCGCAACACTCCTGCTGCCTATGCAGCTATCCGTGTGTTGCATCGATCATATGAATCCGCGACCACAAGCGGACGTTGAACGCATGGACTGAGTCAACCGACTAAGACTTTGAGGCCACTGCCGAGGTCGATGTCAGGCGAGCGCAAGGGTTTTCGTAACTCCTCGGGAACTCGCCCTGACTACACGGCCACTGAGCGCTTGGCCTAGTCGCATTCTGACCCTCTGCCATCGGAGTTCGTTATGCCGTCCAATTGTCGCTACATGGCACTGCTGTTCCTGATCATCCATCTGCCTTCGCTAGCGTCCGAACTTGGTTCAGGGGAACTGCTGGCGCCGGGGGTTGTATCAACGCGACACAACGAAACCAGCGCTACATTGACGCACGACAGGAAAGGCCTCTATTTCATGCGCGGCGACTTGGCCTCAGCCGACACTGTCATTTTGTCCGCCCAATGGCGCGCAGGCGGCTACGAGGACGTAAGCGTCGCGCCGTTCTCTGGGATTTGGAAGGACTCTGAGCCAAGCATCTCACCAGATGGCAAGCGCCTTTACTTCGTCTCCAACCGTCCGGTAACGCCCGGCGGCTCCCCGCTGGTGGCCACCCGTGGGCGGCTGAGTTTTCCTGGCGCCAACCTTTGGTACGTTGAGCAGCAGGGCAATGGATGGGGCGAGCCCGTCCACATCGGGGGCGAGATTGCACGGGTTCCGATGGTCTACAACCCAGTAGTTGCAGCCAGCGGCAACCTCTACTTTTCTGCCCATCGAGAGGACAGTGGCCCCGGCTACCAAATTTACCTCGCTCGGCCAGAGGGCACGGGATGGTCGGTGCCAAAGCAGGTGACTCTCGGGAAGGGCGTGCAAGCCAACCACATGGATCCTGCCATTGATCCACGCGAAAGGTTCATTCTGTTCGCCGGTGACGAAGGTGACTCAGCCGGCTCAGCGGACATCTACATCGCCTTCCGCACGCCCGCTGGGGAATGGGGGAAACCTATTCGCTTGCCCGGCGACGTGAATACGATGTATCTGGAGAACGCACCGACGCTCGGTCGCGCCTTCGGCGAACTCTTTGTTACCAGCATGCGTATTCCCGGAGTCGCCTTCCCCAAGCAGCGGCAAGGGATTGAGGGGTTGGGGCACCGCCTGGATACCCCCCTCAATGGCTCGCGCAACGTGTGGCGCTTCGACATTTCCAGCCTTCTGCGCGAGCACGGTATCCAAGACTGACGCAACGGCAGTCTTCAGGCGCTAGAGCACGCTGTGAATGTCAGGAAAGTTTCTCGCCTGGCGTATCCCTCTGCACGCAGGGCTCCCCAGACCACCGTGCCGTCCCATTCTTCCAGTCGCCGCGCCCGTCTCGGGCAACATGTCCGCCAGACTACGAACGATGTGGTTCGCGGACTGTTGCCGCCTCCCCTGGCGATTCAGAGTGCGCAGCCTGGGGCGGCGGTGGAAGATGAATACTTCGAGGCTCCCCTATGCCGCAATTGTGGTGCCCCGCGCCCCATGCCGCATTGTGGTGCCTGCGGCCAGAAGGCAGCGAAGCGGCTCTCGATCCGCGACGTGTGGCAGGAGTTCTGGCAAAGCCGGCGATTGTTCGAACTGACGATACTGCATGCCGCTCTGCACTTGGCATGCGCTCCTGGCCAGGTGGCGCGCGATTACGTGTTTGGCGCACGAAAGCGCCACGTGCACCCGCTGAAGTTGTTGCTGGTGGCGGTGGCTTCGTTGGTGCTACTGCTCGACCACACCGGATACCTCACCGCCGGCCAGACTGAGCTGTCAGGACACATGCGGGTGGTTGCCGCTTGGGCGCGCTGGTCATTCAGCTTGGGGCTGATAGCTGTGCTGACCGCCACTTGGATTTTGTTCCGGGGACGCTGCGGATACAACGCAGTCGAGCACCTGGTTCTGGCGGTGTATGTGCAATTCGTGGTGATCGCCGCTAACGCGCTCAATCTGCTTCCGCTACTCGTGCTGGATGCCAGTCGATGGGCCGTCCCCTGGCGACAGGCCGCTTCCTGGTACATGACCCCATTGGAGTTGCTGGTGGTGGCTGTAGCGAGCAAACAGTTCTTCCAACTGCGCTGGCGAGCCGACGTGTTGCGAATAGGCGCGCTAGTCGTAATTTTCTACCTCGCCAAGAAAGCTCTTCTGCTTGCCTATGGTCGAATCGTCTACCACGTCGCCCTATCGCAATGACGCCACTCTGCGAAGAACGCGGTGCTTAACTTTTATTGCCTTCCACGTATGGGATGCCGAATCGTGAAAACCATGTGCTTTTCCTCGCTTGCCCTGTGTCTTGTCGCCTTGGCTGGCTGCAGTCGTGAGACCACCAACGCGCCATCGCTGCCTGTAGCGCAGCATCTGCCAACTGCCGCGGCTAGCGATGACGCCAACCGCATCGCGGCGCAGATTGCCGACACATTGCAGGCCTGCTCCTACGACGGTCAGCCCGTGCGCTTTGGCATCGGAGGGCAGGCCCCGCGCGACTGCCGGGACATGATCGAGCAGGTCATGAACTTCACCGGTCTGCCGCAGAACTTCCAAGTCACCGAGGCCGACGTGCCTAATGCCGCCGCCGCCATCCTGCTGGACCAGCAGAAGGTCCCGCAGCGGGTAATCGCGTTCAATCCGGACTTCATCGAACTGGTGCGCCGCGAGACGGGAGGCAATCCCTGGGCGGCGGTGAGCATCATGGCGCATGAGGTAGGCCATCACTTAGCCGGACACACCATCCAGCCAGGCGGGAGCCAACCTCCAATTGAGCTGGAAGCGGACAAGTTCAGCGGCTTTGTGCTCTACAAGATGGGCGCTAGCCGACAAGACACGCTGAAGGCCATCCAGACGCTCGTGCCGGAATCGGTGCGCCACGACAGCACCCATCCGGGCCGTGCGCAGCGCGTTGGCGCGATCAGCGATGGCTGGGATTCGGCTTGTCGCCAGACCGGGCGGGGTGACTGCGCCAGCGGTGCGTCGGGAGCACCTGTCGCGGGCATCGATGCCCCGAGTAGCGTTCCGACGCCTGTGGAGGACACGGGATCGGCCAGCGCTGTCGCGCCGGTCGCCCCCCCTTCTTCTCCTTCAATGGCGTCCCAGCCTGCGTCGTCATCCGTGACTTCCCCGGCGGTCCCAACCTCTAAGGTTGTGCTGCCCGCGCCGGATCCCAAAACGCTACCAAGTAAGGGCACCCGTTTCGTCTACGATGAAACCGGTTTGCTCGACCCACAGGTCGTGGCGCAAGTAGAAAAGCAGATGTTGGAGCACGCCAAGCAATGGGGCGTCGAAATTGTGACCATCGTGACCAAGGACCTGCACGGCCTGAGCGCGGAAGAATACGGCTGGGCAATGATGCGCCAGTTGCGCGTCGGCAAGCTGGACGTCGGCAATGGAGCCGTATTGGTGCTGGCCCCCGAGCAAGGTCAAGCTGCAGCAGTGATGGGACCGGGGGTGGCCCTGGAGATGGCGTCACACGATAAGAGCGAGCAGCTGAACCGCACACTGGAGCAGGCTTGGCCGCAATGCCGGAGAAAGAACGCCTGTGGCGGCTGGACCGAGAATCTTCTGGGTGCGGCAGACCATATCCGTCGCGATACCGACCAGAGGGAGTGGACGGTGCGCTACCAAAACTTGGGTGATCTGCATAAAGCATTCGTGGCAGAAGATGTCTCGCTTACCGATCCCAACAAAAGTGCTTACTGGCAAAAGATCGTGCGCTTCAGTGGAACCGTCGTGGACCTCACGCCGACGCCAGGCAACAAGGACGCCTGGTTTGATGATGCGCGCCAAATCGCTGGCCGTCCGGCCAAGGCCATTCACCTGCGCAGTGACGAAGGCCTCACCGTGATGCTCTACCTAAACCCCCACACCGAGTCGTTGATGCCAAGCGGCCCATTGAAGAACGGCCAGCGCTACGTGCTAATTGGCCGCGAATCTGGCCTATCACCGAACCCAAAGGATACTCAGGCGATCGAACTGCTTAGCTACGATCTGGCGCAATGACGAAGGCTGGTGCCAACGCACTGCCCGACATGGCGCCACGCATGGCAGCAGTGGTCACCGCCGCACCGATGGTAGCGGTGGCCGCGTTCTGGGCGTTGCTTGGGCTTCTGGGCAGCAATAGCATGAGCGGCGCGAACGGCGCGCGGTTTCTGTTCGGCCACGTAGGTGCCGGCTTGCTGATGCTGCTGCTTTCCCCATGGCTGGCGATCCACCTTTGCCGCCGCGCCCGGCGGCAAGGCTGGCACGCCGCGCTGGCGGTAACTTTAGCCAGCACCGTTGCCCTCGGCGGCGCACTGGTGTTCCTGCTTACGACCTCCGTCGTGTTGGCTGCGCTAACCGTGCCTGAATAGAACACGCTGCGTGTTACTCCCGCTCTACTGTGTCGCGGCTGGATGCGATTGAAGCTGCCTCGGGAACTACAGGCTGACCTCCACCAACCTACCCTCATCATCTGCACCTTCATGCTACGTTCCCTTGCTTTGTTCACCCTCGTGCTTGCGCCAACCTCCCATGCTGCGGGAGTCAACTGGTGCGATCTGCCGCAAGCCCACCCGATAGACGCCGCTTTCGCGGCTGCGATCGAACGCAGTGGTGGCGTCACCGCGGACATGAGGGATGCGCAGGGACTGGCCTACGAGGGTTGGGACACTGAACTGAACCGCATTTACCGCGAGCTGATGCTCCAACTAGGTGGCGACATGCGTGCCGACGCCTTACGCCAGGCCCAGCGTGCCTGGTTGGCATGGGACGACGCGGAAGCCGTAAGCGACCTGGCGATGCAGCAAGACAGTGGTAGTGCCGGTTCACTCGTGATCGCGGACCAGTCCTTAACCCGTCGGCGCGATCGTGCCTGCACGCTGTACCGTTTGCTGGAACCATCCCCATCGTCATAGCAAGGAACTTCCGGAGCGGCCCCTTGCGCAAAACGGCCCTTCCTAGACCTGCTGGATGCATCATTCGCGGCACTAACTCTCCCGCACCCCCACTATCTGCTATGTCATCCGACGAAGCCAAGAACCCGCGTTTCGCCGCCATTCTGGATGCAATGCTGTCACGGCCGGGCGTGTCCCATTGCCACGGAAAACGAGGCTTTGGCAGCAACGCTCTGAACGTGCATGGGAAGATCTTCTGCATGCAGACGCCCGGCAGGGAATTCGTGGTCAAGGTCTCGCCGGCCCGGGCAAAGGAACTCATCGAATCTGGCTTGGGGACAAGTTTCCGCATGGCAGGACGCCCAATGCGGGAGTGGGTCGTCTGCAGGTCGGAATACGGCACCGAATGGAAGGCCCTGGCTCTTGAGGCATACCTTTTCGCGGGTGGCAAAGACGGTTCAGCCGGCGGGAAGTAGCTCTGGCTTGAACCGATAAGTCTCGGATTTAGCATCCGAGTTGACGCTGGTGACCGACCGAAAGGATCATGCAGTTCCTCCTGCCGCCAGCGCCACATGCAGACCTCGGACGAAATCACCCTCTTGGTGCAGCGCTGGAGTGCCGGCGATCGCGACGCTCTGGACAAACTGCTACCGGGGATCTACGCCGAACTGCGCCGGTTGGCTCGTATTCAATTAGGACGGCAGCAGGGGCATGACACCCTGCAGGCCACCGCTTTGGTCAATGACGTGCTACTCAAGCTTATCGACCGCGATGCACCGCAGGCACTTGAGAGCCGCACTCACCTCTACAACACCGCCGCAAAGATGATGCGGCAGATGCTGGTGGACCGCGCCCGCAGCGCTGCGGCCGAAAAGAACGGCGGCGGCTGGCTTCGCGACGAGTTCACCCGCGCGCTGGAACTACCCATTCCAGAGCAAACCCGCCTGCCAGAACTGGATGCAGCGCTTACCGAGTTGGCTGCGCTGGAACCTCGCATGGCGCAGGTAGTCGAGTTGCGCTACTTCATCGGCTTGAGCGTTGCGGAGGTCGCAGCGATGCTGGAGCTTGAAGAGCGCACTGTCTATCGCGACTGGGCCGCGGCGCGCGCCTGGCTCAAAGATCGACTCAACGACTGAGCCGCCTGCAGCACCAGCAGCTTTGAGCGATACAAGAGCGTGGGGCGCACATGACATCTTCGTCATAGCCTGAACATTTGTCACCCGGTCGCGCGGCATCACGTATCCCTCTCATCCCCTCTTCACCACATAAGAATGACGACATCGAGCGACCCGCAACTGGAGCAACGCGCGCTGCTTCTCTTCCGCGAGTTGCTCGATCGAGATGAAGGCGATCGCGCCCACCTGATAGCCTCATTGGAACCGCTACTGCGGGGCCGTGTGCAGGCGCTACTTGCGCACATGGTCGAGGATGACCTGGAACCGTCTTCAGGCAGCACCGATGCGGCCGGTCAGCGCATCGGTCCCTACGTATTGCTCGAAAGACTGGGCCGAGGCGGTATGGGGGAAGTGTTTCTAGCCAGACGTGCTGACGGCGCATTCGATAAGGAGGTGGCAGTCAAACGAATCTGGGCGGGTTACGCTCCGCTGGCCGCGCGTTTCGTGCGCGAGCGCCAATTACTGGCGCGGTTACAGCATCCGCATATTGCACAATTGCTGGACGGGGGTATCGACGATTCGGGCAAGCCTTGGCTTGCCATGGAGCTTGTGCGTGGACAGGACATCGACAATTGGTGCGATGTGCGCAACCTACCATTGGCGCGCCGCGTCGAACTTCTTGTGCAAGTGTGCGGCGCGGTCGACTACGCACATCGGCAATTGATCGTCCACCGTGATCTTAAGCCGTCCAACATCCTCGTGGACGAGGACAGTTGCGCCAAGCTGCTCGATTTCGGCATTGCTCGCCTGCTGGATGACAACGACATGGGCGAACGCACGCTAACCCAAGCGATGACGCCAGCCTGGGCGACTCCTGAACAACGCCAAGGCAGGCCGGCGACGACCGCCAGCGATATTTACCAACTCGGCCTTCTGGCGAGAAGGCTATTGTCTGGGCTGCCGCGGGACGATACCAACGCGCGCATGTCTGTCCATGTGGCGCGCCTGCGTCGTGATACACCCTCGAGCGCCGACGCCATCGCCATGTGCCGTGGTCTCTCTGCCGATGCCCTGCAACGACACCTACAAGGCGACCTCGACAGCATCGTCGCCCTCGCCACAGCGCAGGACCCAGACGAACGTTATCCAGGCGCCCATGCGTTTGCCGATGATCTGAAGTTGTGGCTAGCCGGTCTACCTGTGCAGGCGCGCTCCGATGAACGCGGCTACCGCCTGCGTCGCCACGTGCGGCGCTGGTGGCCTGCAATGGCGGCGTTGCTAGTCGGCTTTGCCTTCATAGGCTTCCACGTTCATAGCCTTCGAACCGCCTTGGGGCATACCGAACGCGCCCGCGCCCGCGCTCATATGGCTGAGCAGAACGCTTTAGCAGCACAGGCCCGCGCCGAGCAAGAACGAAACACCGCCAACGCCGTATCCGATTACTTTATCAAGATGTTCAGCATGCTTGGCCCTGAAGCCATTAAGGGTGACAAGCCGGCCACAGTGAAGCAACTGCTCAGTGTCGGCGCCGAGGGGCTAGACGATGTGGAGGCAAGCCGAGAACGTTCGCCGGAGGCACTCTCGGCTATGTGGAGATCGATGGCCGCTGTTCACCGCAATCTGGGTGAGCACCAGCGTGCGCTAGAGCTGGCCAACAAGGCCATAGAAAATGCGCGCACTGCGGGGAGCCCCGTGGCAATGGCTGAGGCCCTGCGTGCACGCTCAGGTGCATTGCACTGGCTGGGGCGCACCGATGAAGCATTCGAGACCACTCTACACGCAGTGGCGCAACTGGGCGAATACCGCAGTGAATACGGCAGCTTGCCAGCCAAGCTACACGATGATCTTTCATGGGGATACCGCGAACGCGGCGAATATTCCAAGGCCATGCATCATGCGCGAATCAGCATCGATGGGCTTCGCCGCGATCCACAGGCCGTTCGCAGATTGGCCTTCGTTCAAGCGCTAAACAATGCGGGTGACACCGCCATCGCTTCGGGAGATTTCGCGCAAGCTCGCACCTGGCTAGAAGAAGGCGCACGTCTTTACCCGCAACTGGCTAACCCCAACCCAAGCACCCACGTCTTCCTGGAGTCCAATCTAGCCACGCTGGATTTGCATGCCGGCCGCATGGACGCGGCGCGCATGCGGCTGCAAGACCTACTGGAGGAGACCCGGGCGCAGTTTGGCGAGAGCCATCCGCGCACCGACCTGGTGCTGACCAATCTTGCACTGGTTGAACTGGCGTCGGGAAATGCTCAGACAGCGGTAGACTCCGCGCGCCGGTTACTAGCCTCCGGAGTATCCACCTACGGCACCGAACATCCTTACGTGACAGATGCGCGAGGTGTCCTGTTGGTCGCTCTGGTGTCTGCAAACGAGGAAAAGGAGGCCGCCATGGTGCGAGCGCAGCTGCGTGCTCGCTGCGCCGAACCGGCACGGGATGCACACGGACAATTGGTGAAAATGGCCTGCGCTCGCGCCGACCACGATGCTGATACGTTGAATGCGGGCAGGATGACACTTGCGGGCTTCCGCGACGTCATGCCATGGCAACAACGGCTCGCTGAACGCTGGCGTAGGGAAACCTCTTCTCCCGCTCGATAGCCAGACTACGGTGAACGCTCTTCGGTCGAGTTACCGCAATCCAGACATCACCAAGAGAGCCGATGGGTGTTAGCTCCCTTCTCACCTCAGTGAGACCAGTGCTTCGCCGCATAACCCTGCGGATCCGCACGGTACGCCGCCAGCCGGCGTTCGGCGGCAGTATAGTCGTTGGCGGTAATCGCCATGCCGCCATCCCACGTCAAGCCAACCGGCATGCCTGGCTGCTGACGTGCCAACGCAAGCACGCGCGCGACCACATCCGCTTCTGGCTGGACTTCGTGCAGTAACCAAGCTCGCAAATTCCGTTGCAGTTCGCCGAACTCGCGGGCTTCTATCTTCTTCATATCCTTGCGTGCGCATGGCCGCGCAGCGTCCTGCGGCAGCACGCCGTAGACAAGCGTCCACGCCGGCTGCTCTTGATCTACACAGATCGCCGCCACCAAATTCCCTTGGACATTCTCGTCCATGCGACCAATACGCAGCGGCTGATGGGGCAAAGGCTGCTCTTCGACAGGAACTACAGACAGAGCCACTATGAAAGTGAAGAGAATCGCAAGCATGGGTGGCATTGGTGAACCCGCGTATTGAAGACATACGGAATACGCATTCTTTAGGAAACAGCTGACATAACGACCCGGCGCAACTGGAAGAACGCAGCGCTTGTCAGGATATGCGGCTCCCACGCGTATCCCCTGCGCCACGCCATTCCGGCGTCATTTCCCCGGAGAGTTACGATGCATGCTTCATGGTCCTTACCGCGCCCCGCTACATTGGCAGCGGCACTCTTGCTGGCTCTTGCAGTTCCCGCTGCGTTTGCTGCCGAACAGCCTTGCAAGGACACAGCAGGCAACGCGGTAGCCGGCAGCACCAACCAAGGCCACGAGGCTGGTGCCGATAACACCACCTGTGCAAGCAATGCGACGGCTGTAGGTTACGAGAACAACGCAACTGCGGCCGGCAGCACCGCGATGGGCTATCAGAACGAGGCATTTGCCGTGGATAGCACTGCCGTAGGCCGGGGCAACGTCGTCCGAACGGTGGGCTCGCTGGCAATGGGCTTCAGCAACGAGGTCGAGGCCAACGCAAACTACGCGACTGCAATCGGTCGCTCGAACACGGTCAGCGCCGATCGCGGCGTAGCCATTGGCTCAAACAATGAGGTGACTGCGGTCCACGGCGGCGTTGCGCTCGGCCGCGGAAATCTTGTCAGCGGCAACGATGCGTTGGCTATCGGCACCTTGGCGCAAGCCACTACCGAAGGTTCCGTGGCCGTTGGGTCTTGGTCGACGGCAGACCGCGGCAACGCCGTATCCTTCGGCAACGCCACTCTCCAGCGCCAGCTCATCAACGTTGCTGCCGGCACAGTCGGTACGGATGCGGCGAACTTGGGTCAGGTGCAGGCCGTTGCCAGTGCCTTGGGCGGAGGCGCCGGCTACAACAGCAGCGGCGCGTTTCTCTCGCCCAACTTCAGTATTCAGGGCAGCAGCTATTCCAGCGTTGCCGATGCCTTTGCCGCGGTTGATTCGCGGTTGACGGCGCTGGGCAGTGGCAGCGGCGGGAATGCGGTGCAATACGATGGCCCTATGCGGGACAGCGTGACTCTGGGAGGCAGCGCCTCCAGCGGTGGCACTCGGATCCGGAATGTGGCGATGGGTATTGATCCAACCGATGCGGTGAACGTGGAGCAGATGGAGAACAACGACCAGATGGTCCTGGCCGCGGCGCGAAAATGGCATGAAGCAGGGATGGACTATGCCGATGCCGGCGACGCCGTCACGCTTAGCGCGGCAAATCAGCATGCCGATGCGGGGGACGCTTCGACATTGCGCTCTGCCAATCAACACGCCGACGCAGGCGATGCAGCCACGTTGCGCTCTGCAAATGCTTATACGGACGCTCGCGTGAATGCCATCGTGCAGCCGCAGTTCGACGAGTTCCGCAATGATGTGTGGTCGCGCATGGACATGACCGACCGCCGCATCAACCGAGTGGGTGCAATGGGAACGGCAATGACGCAGATGGCGGTCAACGCCGCCAATGGCAGCGGCGATCGCGGGCGCCTGGCGGTTGGCGTTGGCTATACCGATGGCGAGAAGGCGTTATCGGTTGGATACGGTCTACGGCTCGGGCGGGGTTCGTTTTCACTTGGTGCAGCCTTCAGCGGTAGCGAGAACACTATCGGTGCCGGTATCGGCTTTGATCTCTAAGGGCGAGATTGCTGCCAAATGCTGGAAACAGTGTCGGTCTCGGAGGAGAACATTGGCCCGCACATTAGTACGCTGAGCGTGGATGCTAGTGCGCAAGTAAAACCGACCCGATTCTCGGGTCGGTTTGAAGGATCAGTGGAGTTATCAGCATCTTGTGGACAGGTCTAGCATCCATGCGATCAGCGGGAGGCAAGCATCATGTCATCGAAGAAGGTTCCAAGCCGGACTCGGCGGGCTTATCAGTTCATTGAGTCGCATCGGAATGAGTTCAGCGTTCAGATGATGTGTCGGCTGCTTGGAGTTGCTCGTGCTGGCTACTACGCTTGGCTCGATCATCCGGTGTCCGATCGAGCCCAGGAAGATGCGCGCCTGCTACGTCTCATACGATCATCTTTCACCGCAAGTCACGGGATCTATGGCGCCCCCAGGGTGCTGCAGGATCTACGCGAACGCGGTGAGAAATGCAGCAAGCACAGGGTTGCACGCCTCATGCGCGAGAACGGCCTCCAGGCGTTACACGGCTACCGCATACGTCATATCCCGTTGCAAAGCCGCACGCATTGATCCCTAACGTGCTGCAGCGTCAGTTCACGGTGTCGAGGCCCAACGAGGCCTGGGTTACGGACATCACCTACATCCGTACCTGGCAAGGATGGCTCTATTTGGCCGTCGTGGTGGACCTCTTCTCGCGCAAGGTCGTAGGCTGGGCCGTCAAGCCGACGATTCATCGAGAGCTGGTCCTAGAAGCCGTCTTGAAGGCCGTTCGTGCTCGGCGCCCAAGAAAGACCCTGATCCACTCGGATCAGGGAACGCAGTATGGAAGCGACGCGTGGCGACGCTTCTGCAAGGCCAACCATCTTGAGCCAAGCATGAGCAGGCGGGCGAACTGCTGGGATAACGCAGTTGCCGAGTCTTTCTTCGGAAGCCTGAAGAAGGAGCGCATCAAGAAGCGCATCTACGCGGACCGCCAAACGGCTGCCTTGGACGTATCCGAGTACATCGAAGGCTTCTACAATCCGATCCGTCGGCACAGCTACCTCGGTGGCGTTAGTCCCATCGAGTTCGAAGCGGCACATCGGTCCCGCCGCTC
This sequence comes from Pseudoxanthomonas sp. LjRoot206, assembly GCF_056175725.1. Classification (NCBI taxonomy): domain Bacteria; kingdom Pseudomonadati; phylum Pseudomonadota; class Gammaproteobacteria; order Lysobacterales; family Lysobacteraceae; genus Pseudoxanthomonas; species Pseudoxanthomonas sp. LjRoot206. Next base: position 528,679 of record NZ_JBGFFI010000004.1, on the reverse strand, counting down.
AGGTGTCCACTAAATCCTGGTAACTCCACCGCCGACGTCCCCACGGTTTGGTGGACACCTGAGCGGCGAGGCATAGGAGAAATGAGCCAAGGCCGGCGCCGCGTGGCGCCGGCCTTGTTTCCTCACCCCCTGGTGAGGGTGACATCACCCACGACTTCAGGCATTTCTCCCGGCCGGATCCTGACGTCGGCGCTGAGCCTGGTTTCACCCCGCCAGATCGCCTGCGCTTTCTGCAGAGTAGTGGTGTGACGTATTTCGGCGAGACGGTGCCTCAGGCTGATCACTACTTCAACCTCATCGCCAGGGTCGAACAACTCCCGCTGCGGACCGTTCACTTCCCGCACTCCTGACACCAGCGCGCTGTCAATCCGGTCGTACGTAACATCGATCGGCTCGGGGCAGGCCAGCATTGCAGGATCCGTCGGCTCGAAGCGCCATTCCAATGCGGTGCCAGGGAACATCCAGAATTCAGCGCCGGCGGCCAGAGCCTCCCGGGCGATCCGGTTGAAAGCCAAGGCAGCCAGGTCATGTCCGATCCGCTGCATGGGCTTCTGCTGCAGGAACGCTGCCGCGTACCTGGAGATTACTTCCTCCAGCGAGTTGCGGAGGGTCTGGGCAACGGCCTTCCACAACGGTTCCGCAATCTGCAAGTCGCCCTCAACCAGCTCCATGATCGCAGCAGCTTGGTGCGTACTCACCCATGCGACTGGCTTGATCTGGACACCATTGCCGGTGATGAGTCGGGCGAGATGGGTCGCGGCAGCCTTGGTGTAATTGAACGAGGTGAATGCGATCTCAAGACTGTCTTCCTGCGTTTCGATTCCATCGGTGCGCAACACGAGGATCTTCATTTTTTCTTCTCCTGGACTCCCCGCGCAGGGACAGGTTGGCCATTTGGCCTTTCTATTTGGTCTTCAACCGGTAGCGCGAGGAGCCACGAAAAGGGTCGTGTTGCGGCGAAGGCGTTGATGTGTGAACGAACAGAGGCCTGCGGCATGTACGGCGCAAGTCACTTGTTTCGCTGGAGATGAGGCGCCGCTTGGGCGCAAGTTGATGAGTCCGGTTCGCAGTGGAACCGCTCACGTGGAAAGCAGCCCAGAATGCAGGCGCACCTTTCCCGTAGTGGTCGTAGCGCATTCTTCGCGCTACGGCGGGCACTGCCCGCTGATCGTTCGCGTCAGATGCCGACGGCATCTGGCTGAATCCAAGGCCGAACGATGGCGACCGAGGCGTTGTGATGTTGCTAGTGGATAAGTGCCGTTGCCGGGACGCGATGTGTCGCATCTCTGCAACCGTCACGGTGGTCTGTGCGGGTACGCCATTCTCAATCCGGCAGTCCACTGGCCGCAAGGGGGTTTGACCGCAATTCATGAATCCGAATGGCCACTTGCAATAATGTAAACATACCTTTACATTAAGCCCTGTTAGCGCAACACGATGATTGCATCATGCCTACCCCCCACCGCCCGTCAATCAGTGTCAGGCGTGTTCTGCGCAAGCTGGGACACGACATTCAGGCGGCGCGTCTGCGCCGAAGCCTGCCCGCGGAAGTTGTCGCGGAACGGGCGGTGACATCCCGCCCGACGCTCAGCCGGATCGAGAAGGGTGATCCAGGGGTAAGCATCGGCATCTACGCGGCAGTCCTGCAGTCATTGGGATTGCTAGATGGGCTCGGCGATCTGGCCGACCCGCGTCACGACGAAACAGGTCTGGCCATGGCCACTGCGGCCTTACCCAAGCGCGCCCGCACACGTCGAGCAAAGGCTGGCCCATGAGTTCCAAGGACATCGAGGTCCACATCGACTTTGAGCGGGGACTCAAGCGTGTCGGCCTTCTGCGTCGTAGCCCACGGCGCGATGGTGAAACCGTGACGTTCGAGTACGACGATGCTTGGCTGCAGGATCCCGCGCGGTTCTCGCTTGAGCCAGCCTTGGCATTGACGCCGGGCGTATACGCACCGGATCGAGGTTTTGGCATGTTCGGCTCCATCGGGGATTCGGCGCCAGACACGTGGGGGCGACGTCTGATGCAACGGGCAGAGCGACGTCAGGCCGACCACGAAGGCCGAGCGGTCCGCACTCTGCTCGAAGCCGACTACCTGCTCGGCGTATCCGATGTGTCGCGCCTAGGCGCGCTGCGGTTCAAGCGTGCAGGCGACGAAGCGTTCCAAGCGCCCTCAAGGCAAGGCGTGCCCGGCCTCGTTGAGCTCGGTCGCCTGCTGCAGGTCACCGAACGTGTATTGCGCGATGAAGACACCGACGAGGACCTGCAACTGATCTTCGCCCCGGGCTCTTCGCTGGGCGGCGCGCGCCCCAAGGCGTCCGTCGTGGATGCGCAGGGTCGGCTCGCGATCGCCAAGTTCCCGAAGGAAACCGACGACTATAGTGTCGAACTCTGGGAACACATCGCGCTGGTACTAGCACAGCAGGCTGGCATCGAGGTTCCAGAGCACCAGTTGGTTCGTGTGGCAAACAAACCAGTACTGCTGTCATGGCGATTCGATCGCGACGAAGGCACACGCGTCCCGTTCCTGTCCGCATTGTCGATGATGGCGTTACGCGATGGTGAACGAGCCAGCTATCCGGAGTTGATGGAGGTACTGCTGGAGCACGGTGCGCGTGCAGCGATGGACAAGACGCAGCTGTACCGGCGAATGGTGTTCAACGTGCTGGTGTCCAATGTCGACGACCACCTGCGCAACCATGGCTTCCTCTGGCGCAACCGAAATGGATGGATGCTCGCACCAGCCTATGACCTCAACCCGACCCCAACCGACCTGCGCCAGCGCATCCTGACCACGCGGATCTCGCTGGACGAAGCGACTTGCGACATCGAGCTGGTGCGCTCCGTTGCCGAATACTTTGGCCTCGCGATCCGCGAAGCGGACACCATCATCGGAGAGGTGGCGCGCGCGACAGCGTCATGGCGCGAAGTGGCCGGCGGGGCAGCGGCGTCCAAGCGGGAGATCGAACGGATGGCGAGCGCCTTCGACCATGACGACCTGCGCAAGGCACTGGCCAAGGCGTGACTCAGTCCGCCGCTTCACCCCTGCACTGCGCGATGGACCCAGGCGGCGAGAACAATCCAGCGAAGCATGGGCCACCGGGTGAGCCGGCCCTGCTGCGCTGCTGCCGGAGACCTCAGAAGCAGAGTGCGCCCGTGAGGGCGTTCGTCCCAGGGCAGTTGGCTCAAGGCAGGAACGGCTGTCGTCCATTCCTTCCATTTGCTTATGGTCGCCGGAATGCCTTCCACCATGCCCTGCTGCACGCTGCCCAGCCAGCAGTCGGCCATCTCCACCAAGACATTTGAAGAACCTTCCAGTTCCATCAGATCTGCAATACCACCGTGATCGCTCAACCATCTGGGTACGGGAATCGATACCAACCCCGGTACGGCCTCATCGACGGGTGCCAACGCTATACCGTAGTCGGTCATCAGATGTTTCAACGCGCCCTCCAGCCGACCAACGAAGTGCGGAGGCCAATGGAACGCCCCAACGGCCTTCGCGAGTTCGTCCCCGTCAGCGACGCGCATCAGAATGCCGCTCATGTCGATCAAGGACCATCGCGCACCCTTTCCGGTTCCAAGCGCGATAGGTAGGTCTATTGCGGTGCAATCTCCGCTTGGTTGTATGGCAGGTACGCCCGCCATCAACACCACCATCCTTGCTCGCACGTCCCCCTGCCGCGTAGTCAGCCCGCGGTCGCCCTGCCTGCGCGACACCCTCGACAGTGAAAGGCCCGATGCAAGGGCGAGTCGTTCCGCAGTGATGGTCATCCAGCCCTCCTTGAACCAGCGCAGGAACGGTGTCACGGGGTCGTGGGTGTACGAGCGCAAGGTCACCAGCAGCGAGCCATGCGCAACTTCAGCGATGAGATCTCGCGTCGGCCATAGCGATTTCTGGGGTGCCCGCATGTGCGCCTCAAGCCGCTTGCGTATGCCGGTCTTGCGCAACCAGTAGGTGCGAGCGTTGATGTCCGCCGTGGACCAACGGGCAAGTGCGCCTATGCGGGCAAACATCGCGTTATCGTCGATACGTACCTCCGGGCTTTGAAAATGGTGAAAAAGTGGCATCGACTTGATATAGCCATTCCGCAGTCTCGCACGCGCCCCGTACCGCCAGGACGTCAGCAACGATTCCGTACCGCCGGCCGCAATTTCAAGGAGTCTGGGGCGCCGACGGGAATTGACGCTCTTGAGCCGCTGTATCGATGTCTTCCGTACATGCGAGCGATCATGTATCCCTTCGGAACTGAAATCGGCGAAGCGCAGGCGCGCCACTTCGCCCGGGCGCATCGCGCCCGACAGGATCATTTGCGCCCCGAGTTCCCGGGCCTTGGCCAGATGCGCATCCTCTGGCGGCGCGGAGACGGCCTCAGCCAAGCCGATATCCAGGGCAAGGCCGCAAAACAACGCCGCGAGCTCGGCGTCCGTAAGAAATCCTGCGTCGGCCCGATTGGCTGAAACTCCGGCCAGGGCATGGATCTCGCCAAAGCTGACGTCCGGAATGTCGCACTCCTGGGACAGGTTCCAGTGAAAGTTCACGAGCGCCTGCACTCGTTCAGGCCTTGCCTGCGGCTCGTCATCTGCGACGATGCTGAGATAGGCGGCTTCCCAATCGTCTGAGTCTGCAGACAGCGGTTCATCCGGCATGAATCGCTCCAGTGGACGGCCCACGGCGTAGACGTAGTCCCGGATCGTGCGCAGTTCGAGGCGTTTCCTACGGCGCCCACCGCGTTCAAGCAGTACCAATGCGAATCGACCCACCAGATCCTCGGCGCGAGGCGGATTTCCAGTGTCCAGCCACTCCCGGATTTTCATGATCAGGCCGTCGCGGAGCTGCTCTTCGCCCCGGCTGTCGGCATCGACGCTGGACACGGCTTTGGAGATCGCGCCATAGATCTGATTCAAGAGTGAGTGTGTGCGATGGGCACGCGAATCTGCCCTCACCGGATCGGCTTGCAGGCTGACCCGGTCCTCCGCGCGCGCACGATATCCAAGTAGATGCCCATCCCTCGCAGCGACAACACGATCGATAGCTGTGGCTGTCAGCGTGACAACGCCCGTACCGATGGGCCGGGCCCAGCCATCCATGCGCAGGGAGTTGCAGACGCGTGCCAATGCAGCGACTTCCTGCAGCGCGCCACGCCCTTGGTTTTCGCGAACAGCTAGAGGCCACAACTCCGGGTCAAGGTTGAGCAGCAATCGATCGATTTCCTCTTCCGTAGGTGCCGATTCCTGCCTGCGCTGGTGCCAGCTCCACGCATGCATCGCCGCCAGTCCATGAAGCGCGAGACAACCACGCCCCCAGTCGGCAGTCACGCGAAGACCCTCCTTCTCTCCATCGACTGATGGCGGCTCGACCAACAACACCCCGGGTTCGTTCACGAGGCTTGAGATCCTCGCATTCGGCCTCATCACCGCCAGCACAGTGTCCACGTCCGCATAGCCGCCATGCAGGAGTAACGCCACCGACGTCTGTACAATTTCGGGTACCCCCTTGCGTACCATCGCCAAATCAAGCGCACGAGCCTGTTCAAGCGCCAGCGGGGCCTTAGGCAGAAATACGCCGGGACGCGATGGCCAATGCGCGTGCAGGCGCCGCGGTATCGGACCAGCAACAAGCTTGCGTTCACGCGCGCTACGTATCAGGTCATTCAGGACGTTACGCGCAACGTGTGCCTCCTGACTTCGTGGGTTCCCTCCCGCCAGAAAGCGCAATATGGCGTTGTGATCGGCATGCGAGAGCGCGACTGGCTCAGTGCTGGATGAGTTCGACCACTGCAGCTGACCCGCCTCACAAAGTCTCAGGTCTGGATGTCGTTCCGCCAGGTAGATCGCGAGCTTCGGCAGGAGCCTGATGGCAATTTCGTCGTGCCGTGCAGCCATGGCCTGTTTTGCGCGTGAGATCGCATCGCGAAAGCGCTTGGCATGCTCCTTTTCCGCTGCAACCCAGTCCAATAACCAAGAACGAGGCATCGGCATCGACGCGGCCGTCGCCCCCAGCGGCCGCCAGCCCACCTCCTTCAGCACCTTATGCAGCGCGTTGGCGATGACTCCCGCGGCCGACAGCACCGACCAAGGCGAGCCGTCTTCCCAAGCGCCCCCGCGGGTTCCGTGCCATCCCATCTGTGCCACCCTCAGGCATTCTGGCAACAATCCCGCCAGCCGGTCGTTGAGGTAATGGCGTGCAAAATTGTTGCTCGCGACCAACTGCGCCGGGAGCCCCTCCTGGTAGGCCTCCAGTTCGAATGGACCGACATCATCGATACTACGGATATCAAGGAACACCGGTCCGGAACCATCGAGTGCCTTGGCAGCGGCTTCGCCGAGCGCTTGACCTGCGAACAGCGACTTTGCGCGATGCAAATCTGCCAGAAGCGCGCGGAATTCTTCCTGCCAACGAGTGGCTAGCGCGACTGGCCGGTGTTGCCAGTCCGCGCCCGCCACCTTGTCGGAGAGGATTGCAACCGCGTCCTCAAGGCCGAAGCTCCAGATGCGCAGTCTTGCGAGCTGATCGTTGGGCCGATGGCCCGCCAACACAGCGAGTCCATGCACCGTGTTCCGCATCCGCTGCCGGAGTTCAGCAGCGAGATCTCCCCTTACGGCACTGTGTGCGTCACGGATCGAGGCTAGGAACTCCTTTATCGGATTCGGCTCAGGAATGCGTCTGGAGCCGATCAAGTTTGTCGGCTGTGAGCCATAGGTACCCGGCTTTTCACCAAACCAAGGGAAGGTGATCGCTGAGATCTTTGCGGCTATGTCCGCAGCGCAGATGCGGTCGTAGTGCAGGGGCGCTGTGTCGATACCCCAGTCATCGCCGGCAACGTACTGCGCCACGCTAGGTCCATAAGGTTCCTGCCGCATGAGGCGGCTGCCCAGAGCGCGCTGCAATGCGGTAAGGGTCGGCCTGTTATCCGAGTCCAGATCGCCAACCCGTATCGAGTCGTCTTTCAGTGCAGGAAAAACCGGTTCGCCCGGTTTGTGCGAAACGCAGAGCGTTGCCAGTCGCTCGGCGAGCGCCCGCGGAATCGGAATCGGAACTACTCCCAGAGCCGGCGCATCCCGTCTGGACGGGTTCAATTCAGGACGGTTCAACCACATCCCGTCCATGACCAATCCGCCCGGATAGGTCCGCTCGGCGTCAGGCGTCAGCGGCCCTTCCCACAGTAGGAGACGGATCCGCGAAGCTGCGGTGGATGTGGCACCGGCAAGCGCACGAAGCAGCAATCTGGATTCCAAGAGTGGGTCATTGGCGGCCCGAGCGGCATCAGCGTCCTTCAACAGCCGAGTCATCTCGACTGTCATCTCGTCGTCGGACAGCCATGTCGTCGATGGCTCTGTAAACTTTGATAGTGGCGTATAAGTTGACAGCGAGGCGACCGCAACGCGATCGTGGAGTTCAGGACTGCGTTTGGTCTCGACTGCACCCAAAGGCGCCGACAACAGCCAGCGGCTTTCGGGGCGCAACGCAGGCTCCACGCTCTCCTCGTCATGAGGCTGCGGAATGTCCGCCGTCAACTCATCGGCACTTTCGTCCTCCCACGCGGCACCCGGAGGAGGTGCGGGATTCAGCAGGGCAATCCGCAGCGCCGGCGCAATTTCGCGTTTCCAGCGTACGAGGACATAGCCCTCGTAACGGCTCTCTTGGGCGCCAACCCAAGGAATCAAGTCCCATATGCTACCGAACAATGGGATGGGCCCCCGGGCGCTCGGGTTCCGTTCCAATTCCTCGATTTCCTGGCGAAGAGCGCGGGCGAAGTCACAGACAGCAGGCGATTTCACGAATCGTGGATTGGCCGCGACCACTTCAATCAAAGCGCGGAACTGCTGTTTCCGCCCTTCCACGTCCTTGTTCCGCACAAAGCCGCTCCTCGCGGCCGCCACTGACAAGGCGAGCAGGGGCTCGCTTTCCATCCGCCCACGAATCGGCAGGGTCGTTCCTTGAACCTTCTGGGTCCGATTACCAAGTTCCTCTCGGAGTGGCGCCAGCGCCGCCCGGGCATGCGTGAGCTCACCTTCCGACGCCGGTTCGGGAAAAGCCAGCAGCAACGCCTTGGCCACCCAGTTCTTCGCGACCTCGTCCTCTGGTCGTTCAACGAACAGGTCGAGGAAAACAGACATCAATGAACCCAGGCCTGTGGAGCGACGGGGTCGTTCCCAAGTCGTATCGTGTCGGGCGATCTTGAACAGTCAGACGCAAGACGGGACTTGCCCTCTGCCGATGCCGAACGGGGTACATGGTGGGGTCGGTCGAACCTGATTCTCATACGAGCGAACCCAGTGGCTGACTGTGCCGCAAGATAAGCCAGTACTCATAACTAAATCAATAATCTGTGACAAATTCCGTCAGAGAATAGATTGCGTCATGCGCCCTTGAGGGATGCAATGCAATCATAGACATTACACGTTATTTCAATAACTTAGAAAAAATAACGCCACATTACGTCGAGTGAAATTTAATGAAGTAGCTCAATGTCTATGTAAGTGTCTGGCTTCCGAAGCCATTGGTCGGGGGTTCGAATCCCTCCGGGCGCGCCATCTTCCTTACGCACGCGCGCATCGGCGCGAAGCGCGATACCCTCGCGCCACTGGGCCCGTGGCCGCTTCGCCCCCGACATCGGCGACGTCCTGCCCTTAACGACGTTGCTCGATGTCCGACCTGGAAGCCCGCGCACTGCAGTTGTTCGACGCGTACGTCGAATTGGCGCGGCCGCAGCGTATCGCCGCCCTGGCGCGACTGAAGGCGCGCGACCCCGCGCTCCACGAGGCATTGACCAGGTTGCTGGCGGCGGACGCCGAAGCGCATCGGCTGGAGGACATCGCCTTCGACGCCTTGCGCGAGACGCAGGACGGCGACGGAGACGCGACGGCCGCAGCGCGCATCGGCAACCGGCTCGGGCCGTGGCGCATCGATCGCGTCCTCGAGTCGGGCGGCATGGGGACGGTATACGAAGCCAGCCGTGTCGATGGGCAGTACGAAAAACAGGTCGCACTGAAATGCATGCGCGCCGAGATGGCGTCGCCGGCACTGATCGACGCCTTCATGCGCGAGCGCCATCATCTTGCGCAGCTGGATCATCCGCACATCGCACCGCTGCTGGACGGCGGCATCGAAGCGGACGGCAGGCCCTGGTTCGCGATGCGCCTCGTGGACGGCACGGCCATGGATCTGTGGGCCGACCGGCAGCGCCTGTCGTTGCCCGACCGCATCCGCCTGCTGCTGCAGGTCTGCCAGGCACTGCGTTACGCACACGGCCACGGCGTGCTGCACCAGGACATCAAGCCCGGCAACCTGCTGGTGTCCGCCGATGGCCGCGTGCACCTGGTGGATTTCGGCCTGTCGGCGATGGTCGGCGGCCTGGACGCCTCCGCCCTGCCGCGTCTCGCCGTCACCAATGGCTACACCGCGCCGGACGTGCTCGCCGGCACCACCGCGTCGGTCGCCAGCGATATCTATTCGGTTGGCGTGATGCTGTACCGCCTGCTGGTCGACGATTGGCCGCGTCCGTTGTTGCCCCTGCATGCCGGCCTGATCGGCCTGCCCGTCGCCGTAGCTGCGCAGGCGCCGTCGGCACTTGCGAACGCGGCATCGGCCGACACCGCCTGGAAACGCAGGTACCGGAGCGCGCGACGCCTTCATGACGCGGTCCGCGGCGACCTGGATGCGATCGCACTGACTGCCGTCGCACCGGCGCCTGCGGACCGCTATGCCAGCGTCGACGCATTGATCGACGACCTGGAGCGCTGGCTGGCACGACGCCCCGTCCGGGCCCGCCGCGGCGGACGTGCCTACGCGATCCGCCGCTTCCTGCAGCGAAACGCCCTCGCCAGCACCCTGGCCGGCGCGGTGATCGCGGTCTGCGCCACCAGCGCCGGGGTACTGGGCTGGCTGCACGTCCAGGACCGCGAGGCGCTGCAGGACATGCAGGCGGTATCCGCCGTGTTCGAACAGACACTGGGCTCGGTGACGCTGTCTGGACTGGCCGATGCGCGTCCATCGTCACGCGACATGCTCGATCGGACCGAACAGCGGTTGCGTGCGTTGCCGCTGCGTTCCCGTCCCGCCATCAAGGCCAGGGCCATGGCGTCGTTGGCACGCAGCTATGCGGCGCTGGGCGAATACACGCATGCGCTCGCCCTCGCCAACGAAGCGAACCGGCTGATGGCAGGAGACCAGGCGGATCCGACCGACACCCAGGCCATGCTGGCGATGCTGCTCAACCTGGAGGCGCGCCATGCCGAGGCACGGGATGTCGCCACGCACGCACTGCAGCGCTCCTCGCCGGCGCGATCCGCCGGCGACCCCGCCACGCTCGCGCTGCTGGTCGAGCTCGCGCGCGCACATTGGGGACTGTCGGACTACGACGCTGCGTTCGATACGCTGGCCTTCGCGCAGGAGAGCGCGTCCAACGATGCGTCGGGCGCCACTCGCGACGCGCGTGCCGAACTGCTTCTGCTGCGGGGGCAATGGCACCTGCAACTGATGGAACTGGCGGACGCCGGGCGTGACCTGCAACAAGCCACCACGGCGGCCCGCGACAGTGCGGCATCGCTGAAAGACAACATCGACGAGGCACAGCTCGCGTTGCTGCTCATGCAGCAACGGCCCGCGGACGCGACGCGATTGGCCACCGCACTGCTCGCCTCGCGTCGCCAGCGCCTGGGAGCCGACCATCCGGATACCGCACGTAGCCTGCGACTGCAGCTGGAGGTCGCCGAACAGGCGTCCGATGGCACGATCCTGACGCCGGCCGCGCTGCAGACCTCGCGCGATGCCATCGTATCCGCCTATGGAACCCGGCATCCCGAGTACGCACGCCAGCTGATGCTGGAGGCGCGCGCGAAGACGAAGGATGCACGCGGCCAACTGGCGTTGGCGCGACAGGCCGCCCAACTGCTCGAAGCCACGTTGGGGCCGCGCCATCCGACCACGTTGAACGCGAAAGAAGCGCAGGCGCGCGCCCTGATCGCCGTCGCCACGACGGCTCCCGCCCCGGACCAACAGGCGCTACTGCGAGAAGCGAGGGGACTGTTGCAGGAAGTCGTTCACGCCAACGGACAACGGCACTGGCCTGCGCCTGCCGCGAAGTACTGGCTGGCACGGGCATTACGGCAATCCGCAGGATCCGCAACGCTCACTGAGCGGCGTCAGGCCGAAACCCTGTTGCAGGACGCGCTGGTGGAAGCCCGCCGCCATCTGGGCGCAGACCATCCGACCACCACCATGATCCGCGACGCACTCGTGCGCGACTACCGGCCCGACACCGCACCGGGTTCCGCAGGGGCGGAAGTCTCGCCGCAGTAGTCCGCTTGCGGAGGGACGGCGGGCGATTCCTCGCCCACCGCCGGATCAGTAGGTGCCGACCAGGTTCAGGAACCAGCCCTTGTGGTCGTAGTCGAAGTCGGTCAGGTCGTCGCTGAACTCGGTGAAGTTGTAGCCCACGCCGATGCGGAAGTTCTTGCTGAGGTCGCGATCGACGCCCAGCAGGAAGCCCTGCTTCGAGCCGCCATCGTCCACGTCCAGCCAGCGGTACTCCGCCAGTGCATGCCACTGCGTGCGCAGGTCGTAGCGCACCTGCGCCGCCGCGAAGGTGGTGGCAGAGTCCAGCCACACGCCCGTGCCACGCCCCATGCGTACTTCGCCTTCACGACGCGCCAGCTTGCCGGCGAACTCCCAGTGCTGGTCCAGCTTGTAGACGCCTTCGAACGACAGGACCTGCGACTTCTGGTCGTAGTCCGCACCACCCACCTGGCCCAGCGTGGCCAAGTCGTACAGGTAGGTGTAGCGGCCGAACAGGCCCCAGCGCTGGTTGTTCCAGGGGCGGTAGGCGAAGCCCACGTTGCCTTCGATGAAGCGCGCGCTCGCCAGCGGATCCCGTTCGTCGTCCGTATCGGCATAGTTCAACCGCGCCGCGATGCGCCAGCTCTCGTTGACCTTGTGCGTCAGGCGGTTGGTGCTGACCCACTGCTCACGCTGTTCCGCGCCGTTGTCTTCGCGCCATTCCAGCTTGCTCTGCCAGTCGGTATCCGGCGACGTGCGGCCGCCGGACACGCTAATCGCGCGCCGATCGATATCGCCACCGGCCGAGTTGGTCAGCTCGCCATCGGACAGCGTGAAGCCGAGGTTCCACCCCTGGGCCGGATAGAAGTCCATGCCGAAGGTATGCGCCAGGCCGGATTCGTTGCGTTCCTTCAGGAACTGGCTTTCGTTGTACAGGTTCACCTGATTGGACAGGCGCCAGCGCTGGCCAAGCGTCCAGCCGTTCTGCGAGCCGCGGTTGAACAGCGAGTCGTAGTCGGTGGTATCCGTGGAATAGGTATAGGCACCGTAGACGGAATGCTCGGCAGTCAGGCGATGCTCGGCGTTGACGGTGGCCGCCTCGCCGCGGTCGCCCGTGGTGACTTCCGCACCTACCGACGACTGGTTGCCGTACAGGTACTTGCCGCCCAGCGTCAGCGCGTTGTTGTCGGCGTACTGGCCGCCGTCGTCGTCCAGCGTGACCTGGCCGATGCCGTACAGCTCCAGCGTGCTGCCGAAACGGTGCAGATACTTCAGCGCACCCAGCGTGCCGGCCGCATCGGCCGACGTGCCTTCCTGGTCCACGCGGCGCACTTCGGCGCTGAACGTGCTGGCGTCGTTGACGCGCCACTCCAGCGTGGCCTGCGCCTGCGTCAGCGATTCCGCGCCACTTTCGGCACGGGTGTAGCGCGTGTACAGGCCGAGGTTGGGCGTGAACTGACCCAACAGTTCGGCGCCGTACTCGGTCACCGGGCGACCGGTGTCGTAGCGCGAGATGGAATAGCCGGCGCTGGTGTTGCGCCACCAGGCGCCCACGCTCCAGTCCTGCTCCGTCCAGCCCAGTTCCTTGAAGTTGGCGCGCGCCTCCAGCGACTTGGCGTCGCCTTCGCGAAACAGGGCGGTGTCGTTCTGCTGGATGAAGCTCAGGCCGCCGTTGTCGGAGAAGAACACCGGCGCGCCGAACGATTCGGTCTGCGCGTACTCGGCCTTGACGTAAGTCCCCTTGCCGGCTTGCAGCGTCAGGTCGCCGGCGGCGAGCGTGTAGTCCTCGCCGGCGCGGTTCTCCTGCACGTAGGTCGCACCGACGCCGACATGGTTGCCGAACCAGTGCTTGCCACGGAAGCCGGCGGTGACGTCGTCGGCATCGAAGCCGGACGGCACCCATTCGTAGTCCACAATCAGGCGCTGTTCGAAGCCGTCCAGCGGCAGGTCGCGCGTCAGCGTCGGGATGTTCTCGCGGGTGATCTGCGCCAGCGGCCGGGTCAGCAGCACGCGGCCCTGCAGCTCGTCGATCTCGTAGTCGGTACCGCGCTGCAGGACGACGCGCTTCTCGGTGCGTCCCGTGGTCAGGTCGCGGATTTCCAGCGTCACCACGTCAGAACCCGGCAACAGGTCGGTGTGGCGCAGGTAGTACAGGCTGCCGCCGGTGCCGATGAATTCGTTGTGGCCCGGTGCGGTTTCCGCCTGCGAGCCGAACACGCGCAGCTCGCTGCCGGGATCGCCCCAGCGGTTGGTCGCGTTGGAACGCCAGTTCAGCGCCGCGCCGTACAGCGAGCGCTGGTACTGCGCGTACTCGGTGCCGGTGATGCCGGTGCTGTAGTTGCCCCACAGCGCCTGATTCTTGTCCCAGTCCACGCGCAGGTAGAAGCGGCCCATCGTGTCCACGTCGCGGTACGTCGTGGAGTCGTCGCCGTAGACCGGGTAGTACAGGTCCGGGTCGAGGCGGCGGAACACGTCCTGCGGATCGGCTTCGGTGAAGCCGTCGAACAGGCGCTCGAGGTCGCGCTGGGTGGTATCGGCCTGCGCGGTGACCAGGTACTTGCCCGCGTACTTGGCCTTGCCGTAGAACGCCAGGCGGCCGTCGCTGATGACGTCGTCCTGGTAGCGCGTGTCGTTGGCGAACGCGGCGCCGGAGCCGCTCACCTTGTTCTGCGAGATGGTGACGTCAGCCAGGCCGACGCCGAAGAAGTAGCGGCCGGTGACATCGACGTCCAGCGTGTACGTCGGTTTCACCGATGTGGTGTCCGTGCCGCTGGCCACGCCAATGTCGAACCGATGACGTCCGACGGGCACCAGGTACTCGGCCACGAACTTGCGTTCCAGATCGACCGGATAGCTTTCGCCATTGATGGTCAGCTGGCCACGCTCGGGGACGTTGCGGCCCTGGATGCGGATGCGCGAACCGTACAGCGCGATGTTCTGCTGGCGCAGGCCGTTGTCGGCGAACGCGGTATCCAGCAGGCTCTGCGCCTGGGCCTGGTCGCTGTCGAGCGCGGTGCCCAGCGAGCGCTCCATGCTGGTGCGGAGCAGGTCGGTACCACGCTCGGCCTCTTCCGGCGAGACCAGCTGCAGCGTCCGCGGATAGGTTTCGTCGAAGCTGTCGCCCTCGCCATATGCGCGCAATACGTAGACCAGTTCGTCGCCCTTGCGGAACGGGTACTTCGACGGCAGCGTGCCCTGCCATTCCGCATGGCTGACCGCCGCCACGTCGAGCGGCACGGTGGCGATCGGTTCGATCAGATCGGCATCGCTGCTGCGGTAGAGCGCAATTTCCAGGCGCTTGATGAAGGCGGGGTAGTTGCCGCGCACGTAGAACTGCACGGGCTTGATGACGCGCTGCCCGTCGAAGGCCACCATGGTCGGCGCGGACACCGACAATTCGGGCTGGCCCAGTGTGGGATCTTCCGTCGCCCAGATGACGCCGCCACCGGGCAGGTCGATGGAGAATTTGCCCATCGCCGTCGCCTTGCCCGGCGGTTCGGTCGCCACGCTGACGCGGCGGTCGGGCTGCAGGGCATCGGCGGAGGAACGCGCATCGGTACCGTGCGTGACCGGCTTGTCGGAGCTGCGCGTCCGCAGGCGGAACAGCAGGCCCTCATCGCTGCTGCAGCCGTCGCCCGTGCATTCCACCGGCTTGGTCGCCTCGCCACCACCCCGAGCGGGGGAGGAGGCCGTCGTCTGCGCGGCCGCGAGCGGCGCGGCGCCGGCGAGCAGGCCGATCAGCGTGTAGTCCAGCAGCTTCATCTTCATACGCTTCTTCATGATCCGCCCCCTCACTTCCGCACGCCGACAGGGGCTGTCGGATCGTTGCTGGCTTCCACGCGAACCTTGGCGCGCACCTCCGGGCTCAGACGTTTGGCAATGGCTTCGTAGACGGCCTTGGCGCGACGCATGCCGAGGGCCGTGTTGTGGGCATGGGAGCCGCGCAAGTCGGTATGGCCGACGATGGCGATACTGCCGCCACCGCGCTTCTCCAGCGACGCCGCGATCCTGTCCAGCAGGGCTTCGAACTCGGGCCGGATCGCCGACGTGTCGGTATCGAACAGGACGGTGCCCAGCAGCGCACCACCTTCGTCCACACCGACAACCAGCGAACCCGGGTCGTCGACGCTGCCGCGGGCACTGACCACCAGCGACTTCGCCGCCGGACCGTCCAGCTGCGCGAGCAGCGCCGCCTTGACGGCCTCGGCGCGCTGGAAGGCCAGCCCTTCGCTGTCGCCGTTGGCATTGATCACGACTTCGCCGCCCTGGTGCTTGCGCACCTGCGCGGCCATCGCGTCGATGACCGGCAGGTACTGCTCACGCACCTCGGCGCTGCCCGGGGCGAAGAACACGTCGCCCAGTTCCAGCTCGACCTGCGATTCACCGCCCTCGATGACCTGCTCGGGCAGCTTCACACCGAAGTCGAAGCGCACCGGCACACCGGGGGTGATCCGGCGCAGCAGCGGGTTGTCGGTGGTGAACTCGGCGCCGGTCGGCAACGTGGACGGATCCACCTTCAGGATGAAGTTGCGACCGCGCTCCCATGCACCGCCCGACACGCCGGCCAGGTGGTAGCGGCCGTACTGGTCGGTTTCGATCAGCAGGCCTTCCACGGACGCGATGCGCACGCCGGGGATACCACGCTCGTCGATGCCGGCGTTGCGGATGACGTAGTCGACCAGATAGCCGCCTTCGCCCTGCGACACACGACGCTCGACCGTCGGCGCGGCGGCATTCAGGCCCTTGGCCGCATCGCCGGACTTCTCGACGCGGGTATTGCCCGCCGCATCCATGCGCAGGGTGATGCCCTGGTCGTTGGTCAGGACGAAGTCGTCAGTGAAGCTGACCTCGCTCAGGCGCTGGCGGATCACGACCTCGTGCGCGCCGACCGGTTCGGCCACCGACTGGCGACCGGCGATCTTGCCCACGGCGATGCCATGCAGTAGCGGTGAGCTGGCGTCCGCCTCGGGCTGCGGGCCGGCGCCACGATCCACCGTGGTGGAGTTGGCGATGTAGGCGCCCGGCGCGAAGCCACCCTGCACCTTCACCCCGCTCAGCGCGGCACTGTCCTGCCAACCGTCGCCATCGCGGTCGTTGAAGACCGTACCCATCAGCAGGCTGTCGTCGATCAGCGCATCCGCCGTCAGCGTCACCTCGGCCGTGGCCACGTTCGACACCGGCTCATCGGTGACCGAGCGCGCCTGCGCCTGGTTGACGTGCGTGCCCGGACGGACACCCGCGCCGACGCGGAGCACGTAGACCAGCGTGGCGGTCTCGCCCGCCCGCACGTCCACACCGTCGATGCGGATCGGCTGGCTGCCCGACACCGTCGCCATCTGGTCGGCGTCGCCGGCCACCAGCGAACCTTCGACGTAGCTGAAGCCCGCCGGCGGCGTGTCGGTGATGCGGCCATTGACCAGATCGCTGCTGCCCACGTTCTCCACGGTCAGCGTGTAACGGACCAGGTCGCCCACCTTCACTTCGCGCGCACCCGCCGACTTGCTGAGGCGGATCTCCGGCAGATCGACCTGGTGCTCGGTGCTGCAGCTCTGGCAGGTCGGCGGTTGACCGGTCGTATCGTCGCTGGTGGCCACGACCACGTTCGACACCCGACCGTTCGCCGAGGCGGCGACGGTGGCGGTGTACGTGAACGTATGCGTCCCCACCGCCGTACCCGCCGGCAAGGTGCACGTCATCGTGGTGCCGTTGTACACGCAACCTGCCGGCATGGCGCCCAGCGTCAGGCCCTGGCCGGGCGTATCGACCAGCGTCACTGCCGCACGGGTGGCCGCCTGGCCGACCTGCACCGACAGGACGTAGGTGATCGCCTGGCCCGGCTGCACGGCAGTGCCGTTGGCCGGGTTCGCACTCTTGTTCACCAGGATCGTCGGCGACGCCACCGGGGTCTCGACATCGCAGTCCGTCGCGCAGACCGGATTATCGTCGCTGGTACCGACCACGCTGTTGCGGACCACCCCCGATGCCTGGGCGTTGACCGTGGCGGTGTAGCTGACCTCGTAAACGCCCGGCGCAGTGCCGCTCGGCAGGGTGCAGACCAGCGGCTGGGTGCCGGTGCACGTGTAGGCACCTGCACTGGTGACCGCGCCGAACGTCAGGCCCGTGCCCAGCGTGTCGGTCAGCGTCAGCACGCCGAAGGTCGGCGCCGCCGCCACCGTGGTGGTCAGCGTGTAGGTGATCACGTCGCCCGCCACCGCCTGGATCCGGCCCGCCGGCAGTACGGCCGTCTTGCCGTAGCTGATGATGGCCGGCAGGGGCTCCGTCACGATCGTGGCGGTCTGGCAGGTTCCCTGGCAGGTGGGCGCGTCGTCGCCGGTGGCGACCACGGTATTGCGCACGAAGCCCGAGGCCAGATCGTTGACGATGGCGGTATAGGTCACAACATAGGTGCCCGGCACCGTGCCGGACGGCAACGTGCAGACCAGCGGATTGCCGTTGCCGCAGCTGAAGGCGCCAGCCGTCACGTTGGCCAGCGTCAGGCCGGTGCCCAGCGTATCCGTCAGCGTCACCGGTGCCGTGGTGGCCGCGTCCGCCACCTGGACCTGCAGCGTGTAGGTCAGCGTGTCACCCACCGACACTTCAGTCTGGCCGACCGGCAGGAGGACCGACTTGCTGTAAGTCACTTGCGAATTGGCGACCGGCGTATCGATCGTCGTTATGCACGCGGGATCTGTGCTGCCTACCGAACAGATCGAGCTGGTCACAAACGCGGTATTGCGGATGTTCCCTGCGTCGGCATCGGCCTGCGTCACCGTGTAGCTGCCCACCAGCTGGCACGTCGCGCCCGGCGTCACACTGGCGCACGTAATGCTCGACGGCGTGGTCAGCGCATCGTTCACCATCACCCCGGTCAGCGTCGTGTTGCCTGTATTGGTCAGCGTGACCACGTAGGTCAGCACATCACCTACCACGACCGCGCCGCCGGTGCTGTCGTTGGTCAGCGCCTTCACCAGGGTCTGCGATGGTGTCTGCGCGATCGGCGTAGTCACCGTGCCCGTCACCGGATCGGTCTCGTCCGAGTCAGCCGTGCCCGTGTTCACCACCTGGCCCGCGTCCACGTCCGCCTGCTGCACGGCATAGCTGCCCGTCAGCGTGCAAGCCGCACCCGGGGCCAGCGTCGCGCATGTGATGCTGTTCGGCGCCGCCAGCAGCGGGTCGCTCACCACCACATTGGTCAGCGTCACCGTGCCGCTGTTGGTCGCCGCCACGCTGTAGCTGATCGTCGAGGCCAGCGAATACGGACCAGGCGACGTCACCGACTTTGCTACTGTGAGGGCTGCCACCACGTCCGTGATCGTGCCCGTCGCGGTCGAGGTGCCCACCGTGTAACCGGTGCCCGCGGCGATCGCCGGGATCACCGTCTCGTCGCCTTCCACGATCGTGTCGGTCAGCGTCGGCACCGTCAGGTCCGCCGTCGTCGCACCGGCCGGGATCACCACCGTCGCCACATTGGTGTAGTCAACGCCGTTGGTCGCCGTGCCCGTGTAGGTCACGGTCACCGTGGTGTCCGTCGTCGAGGTGCCACCGGTCATCGTCACCGGGAACACCAGGTTGCCGCCTTCGTTGATCGTCGGCGTGCCGCTGATGTTCACCGTCAGCGTCGGCGCCACGTCCGTGATCGTGCCGGTACCTGACGCATCACTTACGGCTACGCCTGCCAGCGACGGCGCGCCAAGATTAGCCACGACCGTTTCGTCACCTTCCACGATCGTGTCGGCCAGCGTCGGCACCGTCAACGTGCCAATCGCCTGACCGGCCGGAATCGTCACGGTGCCCACCACCGTGTAGTCGACGCCGCTGGTGGCCGTGCCGGTATAGGACACCGGAATGGCGATGTCCTGCGTCGCCGTGCCGCCAGTCAGCGTCACGATATAGACCAGATTGACGCCCTCATTCACTGTCGCCGCATCACCGATGGCGACAGTCAATGCCTGGACGGGCGTGGAAATCGTGCTGATGCATCGAGCCGCTGTGGGGCAACCGACATCACCACCGCCACTGACCGAGGCAGTGTTGATCAGTGTCGTACCGTGCGAGCTGTTCTGCGGCGTCACCGGGATCACGAAGCTGCTCGTGGCGTTGACAGCCAGACCGGCGGCCACCGTGCAGGTCACCGTCTGGCCCGAAGCCGAGCAGCCGGCCGGCAGCGTGCCGATCGCCAGACCGGTCGGGATCGTGTCGCTGATCGTGGCGGCAGCCGTCGTCGCGGCCGTGCCCGTGTTCTGCACCGACAGCGTGTAGCTGGCCGCCGTACCCACCGTGAAGCTGGCCGTGCTTGCCGTCTTGGTCAGCGTCAGCTGCGGCGCCGTGATCGGCGTCGGACCCACACTGCTGGTGCAACGCGACGCTGCCGGGCAGGTGCTGTCGCCACCGCCTGACACCGTGGCCGTATTGGTCACCGAAGTGCCGTTGATGCTGGCCTGCGGCGTCACCGGGATCACCAAGCTGGTGCTCGCGCCGGCCGCCAGGCCCGCAGCCACCGTACAGGTCACCGTCTGGCCCGACGCCGAGCAGCCCGACGGCAGCGCGCCGATTGTCAGACCCGTCGGGATCGTATCGCTCACCGTCGACACCGCCGTCGTGGCGCTGGTGCCGGTATTGGAGACCTGCAGCGTGTAGCTCGCCGCCACACCCACTGTGAAGCTCGACGCACTCGCCGTCTTGAGCAGCGTCAGCTGCGGACGGTTGACCGCATTGGTCACCGTGCTGGTGCAACGCGCGTTGGCTGGGCAGGTGCTGTCGCCCCCACCACTGATCGTGGCCGTGTTGGTCACGCTCGCCGCCGCTGCCGCCGTCGGCGTCACCGGGATCACGAAGCTGCTCGTGGCGTTGACCGCCAGACCGGCGGCCACGGTGCAGGTCACCGTCTGGCCCGAAGCCGAGCAGCCGGCCGGCAGCGTGCCGATCGCCAGACCGGTCGGGATCGTGTCAGTGATCGTGGCCGCCGCCGTGGTGGCCGCCGTGCCCGTGTTCTGCACCGACAGCGTGTAGCTGGCCGCCGTACCCACCGTGAAGCTGGCCGTGCTTGCCGTCTTGGTCAGCGTCAGCTGAGGCGCCGTGATCGGCGTCGGACCCACACTGCTGGTGCAACGCGACGCTACCGGGCAGGTGCTGTCGCCACCGCCTGACACCGTGGCCGTATTGGTCACCGAAGTGCCGTTGATGCTGGCCTGCGGCGTCACCGGGATCACCAAGCTGGTGCTCGCGCCGGCCGCCAGGCCCGCAGCCACCGTACAGGTCACCGTCTGGCCCGACGCCGAGCAGCCCGACGGCAGCGCGCCGATCGTCAGACCCGTCGGGATCGTATCGCTCACCGTCGACACCGCCGTCGTGGCGCTGGTGCCGGTATTGGAGACCTGCAGCGTGTAGCTCGCCGCCACACCCACCGTGAAGCTCGACCCACTCGCCGTCTTGAGCAGCTGCAAACGCGGCGCCACCACATCAACCGTCACGCTCGACGTGTTGTTGCCCGTGTTCGTGTCGACTACGCCCGTAGGCAGCGTCACGTTAGCGGTGTTGGTGACCTGGGTCTGCGCGAATATCGGTGCCGCGAACGCGCCATAGAGAGACAAGGCTCCAAAAACAAAAATGGAGCCGGTCTTCTTGGCCAAACGACGGAATTGAGTCGAGACGTACACGGTGGTCCCTTACGCTGGATCGGGAGAAAGGCCAGCCGGGACTGCCTCCCCCAAGGCTGTCTTGAAAGTCGCATTACCCGTTCGGCAGGCCGCAATGGCTGCCTGAACGGGCATACGTCACAAATCGCGCTTCATTCCGTAAAGCGGACATCTTTCACATGTAAGTGAGACGTCTATTACACATTTACTTTAATTTAACGTCAACTCATTGACGTCAATAGGTAAGTGCGTGAACTTCATCACAGAAGCATCTTAAGCCGATGTCGGAAAGCCGCCGGTCCCGACCAAAGGCCAGTCCAGACGGATCAGCGGCCGCTTGGCCGTACCCAACAAGGCTCGCCCCGCCGGTCCGGGTCAGGACAGGCAGGGAGCGCAAAGGATCAGGAAGGTCGGGATTGCCGACCGGCGGCTCAGTCGCTCTGGAGCTCGGCGACGAAGTCGTAGGCGTCGCCGCGGTAGTACGAGCGGGTGGATTCGACCACGCGGCCGTCCTCGAGGAAGGCCCGACGCTCGACCAGCAGGCCAGGGGCCCCGGTAGGCAGCTCGAGATGTCGCGCCGCCTCTTCATCAAGCGCCACCGCACGCAGGCGCTGCAGGGCTCGACGTGGCCGATGGCCATAGGCGTCCAGCGCTTCATACAGGGACGTCGTCACGCTGTCCGGATCCGGCAACAGGGAATACGGCACCAGGGTGCGCTCGATGGCGATCGGCGACCCGTCCACGTGCCGCAGGCGGTACATGCGCACCACACCGCTGCCCGGCGACAGATTGAGCGCCATGGATTCCTCCGGCGTCACCTCACCGACCGACCGCTCCAGGAACTTCACTTGCGGATTCAGTCCGCGCTCGCGCAGATCATCGGTGAAGCTGGTCAGGCGCGAGAACTGCCGGAGGATGCGCTCGGCCACGAAGGTGCCGGCGCCCTGCCGCTGCACGAGCAGACCACTTTCGATCAGCCCGGCCAGTGCCTTGCGGATGGTCACCCGCGAGAGATCCAGCAGCTGCGCCAGGTCGCGCTCGCTCGGCAGCGCCTGTCCGGGCCGCAGCACGCCCGCATCCATCAGGTTCTGCAGCGCGCGACGCAGGCGCAGGTAGGCCACGGCGCGAGTGGATTCGCCCGTCTGCAGCCGCTGGTATTCCTCGAGCAGGTTCGTTTGCATACGAATCAAGATACCAGTGAGGTACCAATGCCGCAACAATTCCTTTAGAACACCGGACCTGTTGGCATCGCCTGGTAACGCGGTGGTATTGTTGGCCCCTCATTCCTGCTGCACCGAGACGCCCGTGACCGCGAAGACCCTGCCCGTCGACACCTTCGATCTCGTCATTTTCGGTGGCACCGGCGACCTGGCGCTGCGCAAGCTGCTGCCGGGCCTGTTGCGGCGCTACGCCGACGGCCAGATTCCCGAGGACAGCCGCATCCTCGGGGTGGCCCGCGACAAGCAGGGCGATGCCGAATACCAGGCCAAGGTCGGCGAAGCCCTGGCCCGCATCGCCGCCGGCGATGAAGCCTTGAAGGCCAAGCTGCCCGCCTTCCTGCAGAAGCTCGGCTATCTGGCGCTGGATGCCACCAAGGACGAGGGCTGGGACGAGTTCGCCGCCCGCCTGCAGACCACCGGCGAGCGCATCCGCGTGTTCTACCTGTCCACCAGCCCCACCCTGTTCGTCGCGATCTGCGACCGCCTGCGCGCGCATGGCCTGAATACCGGCAACGCGCGCGTGGTGATCGAGAAGCCGATCGGCCACGACTCGGCCAGCGCCGCGGTCATCAACGACGCCGTCGGCAGCGCCTTCGCGGAGAACCAGATCTTCCGCATCGACCATTACCTGGGCAAGGAGACGGTGCAGAACCTGCTGGCGCTGCGCTTCGCCAACATCCTGTTCGAGCCGCTGTGGAACGCCAGCCGCATCGACCACGTGCAGATCACGGTGGCCGAGACCGTCGGCCTGGAGAAGCGCGCCGGCTATTACGACACCTCCGGCGCGTTGCGCGACATGGTGCAGAACCACCTGCTGCAGCTGCTGTGCATGGTGGCGATGGAACCGCCGGCGGCGCTGCAGGCCGATGCGGTGCGCGACGAGAAACTCAAGGTGCTGCGCTCGCTCAAGCCGATCCGCGGCGAGGACGTCGCCCACCTGTCCGTGCGCGGCCAGTACCGCGCCGGCGCCAGCAGCGGCGCCGCCGTGCCCGGCTATCTGGACGAACTGGGCAAGCCCGATTCGCGCACCGAGACCTTCGTGGCGCTGAAGGCCGAAGTCGACAACTGGCGCTGGGCCGGCGTGCCGTTCTACCTGCGTACCGGCAAGCGCCTGTCCGAGCGCGTGTCCGAGATCGTCATCGCCTTCAAGCAGATCCCGCACTCGATCTTCGAGGACAGCGCCGGCCCGGTGATGGGCAACAAGCTGGTGCTGCGCCTGCAGCCGGACGAAGGCGTGAAGCTGTGGCTGATGATCAAGGACCCCGGTCCGGGCGGCCTGCGCCTGCAGCACGTGCCGCTGGACATGAGCTTCGCCGAGGCCTTCGGCGTGCACCAGCCGGAAGCCTACGAGCGTCTGCTGATGGATGTGGTGCGCGGGAACCAGACCTTGTTCATGCGTCGCGATGAAGTCGAAGCCGCGTGGGCCTGGATCGACCCGATCCTCGCCGCCTGGGACACCCAGCGCGATGCGCCCAAGCCGTACACCGCCGGTTCGTGGGGCCCCAGCGCCGCCGTGGCCCTGGTCGAACGCGACGGCCGCACCTGGCATGAAGACACCGTCTGACGCCGCCGGCCCCGCACCCGCGGGGCCTGATTCCGGCCGCCGGCCGACCTGCCTTCCCCCGGGAAGCCCCCACTCCCGAGACCCGCAATGCCCCCCACCGATCTCTCGCTGCAGATCCAGCTGCACCCGTTCCCCGATGGCGACAGTGTCGCCACCGCGTTGGCCCAGGCCGTCGCCGACGACCTGCGCGCCGCCCTCGCCCAGCGCGGCCAGGCCAGCCTGGCGCTGTCCGGCGGCACCACCCCGCGTCGCTTCCTGCAGGCACTGTCGCGGCAACCGCTGGACTGGGCGAACGTCACCGTCACCCTGGTCGACGAACGCTGGGTGCCGGAGGATCACGACCGCTCGAATGCGCGCCTGGTCAGGGAGAACCTGATGAGCAACGCGGCGGCCACCGCCCGCTTCCTGCCGCTCTACCACCCGGTGGCCACGCCGGACGACGCGCTCGCGGACGTCGCTGCCAGCCTCCCGGCCACGCTCGATGTCGCGGTGCTGGGCATGGGCGGGGACGGGCATACGGCCTCGTTCTTCCCGGGCGGCGACCGCCTGGCGGAGGCGATGGATCCAGCCACCGCGGCCACGGTGTTGCCGATGCGCGCCCCGGGCGCGGGTGAGCCGCGCATCACCCTGACCCTGCCCGTGCTGCGCGATGCCGGCCATCTGTACCTGCATATCGAAGGCGGCGAGAAGCGGCAGGTGCTCCAGCAGGCCCTTTCCGGCCACGGGCCCGGCGCGCAGTACCCGATGCACCAGGTGTTGCAGGCGCTGCGTGCGCCGCTGCAGGTCTACCTGACCGCCTGAGCTTCCCCGTCGCGGTGTTGAGGCAAAACCGGCCGCCCTGCTTATAATGCGGTCTTGTCCGCGGCGTTCAGGCGTCCGCCGGCCCCCGTTCTCGTAGCCATGCACGGCCCTGCGGCCGTGCTGCCAAAGGTGGAAAGTGCGTAACTACGACCTCGAATTCCTCAAGCATTTCTCGATGGTGATCGGCTTCCTGATGCTGGTCACCGCGGGCCTGATCGTCGGCGCGTACTTCCTGCACGACAGCATTCCGCCGGAAGTGAACCCGAAGGCCGTGCAGATCACCGAGGGCCGCATCGCCCCGGCCGGTGCCGTCTACGCCGGCGAAACCGGTGCCGCGGCGCAGGCCGCCGCCGCCCAGGCCGCGCTGGCTGCGGCTGCTTCGCAGGTCGCCTACGGCGGCACGCTGGACGGTGGCGAGATCTACAAGAACCTCTGCGGCGCCTGCCACACCAACGGCGTGGGCAAGGCCCCGATGCTGACCGCCGCCGGTATGGGCGCCCGCGCCAGCAAGGGCGTGGACACCCTGTACAAGCATGCCATCGAAGGTTTCACCGGTCCGGACGGCGGCATCATGCCCCCGAAGGGCGGCAACCCGGCGATCTCCGAAGAGCAGATCCACGCCACCGTCGACTGGATGCTGGCCAACAGCAAGTAAGGCCAAGCGCCTTCCAGAAAACGCCGCCTCCGGGCGGCGTTTTTGTTTGTGCGGTCCCGTGGCCCACAACGGAGATACCCCTTCTCCCCCGTCGCGGGGGAGAAGGTGGCCGAAGGCCGGATGAGGGGGCGAACGAAATCCCGATCCCTCGGTCCAGGAGCGTTCGCCACGCCGGGAACATCGCCGCAATGAACACGCCACGGCGCCGTCGCCCCTCACCCGCCCCCGTATCAGATTCGGGGCAGGCTCTCCGGGCCCCTCTCCCGTTGTCACGGGGCGAGGGGGGGAAGCAGGCCCTCCCGCCTCGCGCGGAAAACCTCCCGTCACCCAATCCGTTTACCCTTGCCGCCTCGCTTTCCCGGTTGCCCACGATGACGTCGTCCCGCTCCCTGCTCACCCTCGCCCTGCTCGCCTCGCTGACCCTGCCCGCCTGCGCGGCCACGCCGAAGGAACGCGTCATCCCGATCGGCCAGGTGCAGGGCGAAGGCGCACGCAGTCCGCTCGATGGTCATACCGTCACCATCGAAGGCGTCGTCACCGGCGCCTTCATAGACGGCCTCGGCGGCTTCTTCGTGCAGGACAGTGGCGACGGCAACGCCAAAACCTCCGACGCCCTCTTCGTCGCCTTGGAAGAAGGCGCGCCGCCGCCGACGATTGCGGTCGGTGACCGCCTGCGCGTGCGCGGCATCGTCGGCGAACGTAAAGCCGGCAACCATGACACGTTGACCGCACTGCATGCGCCGGTGATCCAGCCGCGCGGCAAGGGCAGCATCGCACCGACGGTGCTGACCGCGCAGCCCACCGACTGGGAAGCACTGGAAGGCATGCACGTCCGCATCGATGCCCCGCTCACGCTCAGCGGCACCCACACGCTGGAACGCTTCGGCGAACTGATCGCCAGCTTCGACGGCCGCCTGTGGCAGTCCAGCGAACTCGCCGCGCCCGGCAGCGCGGACGCCAAGCGCCTTGCCGCCGACAATGCGCGCCGCACCCTGCTGCTGGACGACGGCAGCACGAAGCGCGACCCCGCCACCGTCTGGTACATCAAGGACGGCCAGCCGTTGCGCACCGGCACCGTGCTGACCGGCGTGCAGGGCATCGTCGACCAGCGCACTGGCGGCTGGCGCCTGCAACTCACCGCCGCACCGGCCATCGCCGCGCCGCAGCGCTCGGCCGCGCCGCAGGTCGCGGGCAACGTGCGCGTGGCGGCGTTCAACCTGGAAAACCTGTTCAACGGCGACGGCAAGGGCGGCGGCTTTCCCACCGAGCGCGGCGCCAAGACGCCCGACCAATTGAAAGCGCAGATGGCCAAGCTCACCGCCACCATCCGCGGCCTGAACCCCGACATCGCCGCGCTGATGGAACTGGAGAACGACGGCTACGGCGCCGATTCCAGCCTGGCGCAGCTGGTCGCCGCCCTGAATGCCAGCGGCGGCACCTGGCGTTTCGTCGACGCGACGCAGGGCCCCGGCCCCGACACCATCCGCGTCGGCCTGATCTACCGCAGCGACAAGGTCAAGCCGACCGGCAAGCCCGCCACGCTGCAGGAAGGCCCGTTCGGCGAACGCAGCCGCAGTCCGCTGGCACAGGCCTTCGTGCGCAGCAACGGCAAACCCTTCGTCGTGGTCGCCAACCACCTGAAGTCGAAGGGCTGCTCCGAAGCCACCGGCCTGGATGCGGACCAGAAGGATGGCGCCGGCTGCTGGAATGCGTTGCGCCTCGATTCCTCGAAGCGCCTGGACGCGTGGTTGAAGACCGACCCGACCCGCACGCGCAGCGATCGCATCGTAATGCTGGGCGACTTCAACGCCTACGCGATGGAAGACCCGGTGCGCTGGCTGCGCGACGACGCCGGCTGGATCGACGCGTTCACGCAGGCCAAGGTCGAGCAGCCCTACAGCTACGTCTACAACGGCCTGACCGGCCGCCTCGACCACGCCCTGCTCAGCCCGTCGCTGGCGACGCAGCTGCGAGGCGCGGCAGAGTGGCATATCAATGCCGACGAACAGGACGCGCAGGGCTACGCCGATGGCGACGCGTCCGTGCCCTACCGCAGCTCCGACCACGACCCGCTGCTGCTGGGCTTCGATCTGTAGGCGGAAAGACAGCCGGCAATGGTTCCTGTGGGAGCGACGTCAGTCGCGATGTCACCTCCGCGATAGGTCATCGCGACTGGCGTCGCTCCCACAAGGAAGATGTCTGACGCGCGAGCCCGAAACGTGCTGACGCGCCGGATCAGCGATCAACTTTCTCCGCCAGCGCCAGCAGTTTCTGCACTGTGCCCCAGTTGCGCGTCGTGGCCGCTTTCCCCGCCTTGCCCAGCAACGCCTCCGCCGCCTTACTTTCCAGGATGCCGCTGGCGCAGTGCAGGTAGGCGGCGTGCGTGCCGACCAGGAATTGTTCGGGCGCGACGACGTGCGGTGCGATGGCGTCGAGGTTGGCCAACGTGGCGTCGTCCGGCGTGAACGCGACCAGCAGGCGCGACGGATCCGTCGCGGTGTCGGCGAACGGGTTGTCGGCCATGATGGCGGCGAGATCCTTCGCGGATTTCACGATGACGGGCACCTCGATGCCGAGTCGGTCGGCGATGGCCTTCGAGATGCCGGCCGCCAGCGTCGCGGACGTTCCCTTGCCGGCCTTGAAGACGACATTGCCGCTGTTGAGCAGCGTGGCGACGTCGGTGTAGCCGAGGTCTTCCAGCAACGCGCGCAGGTCCGCCATGGCGATGCGCTTGGCCTTGCCGACGTTGATGCCACGGAGCAGGGCGATGTGGGTGGTCATGCAGATATCCCAGAGCGAAGGATGATCGGTTCACAGCGAGGCGAGGATGCCTTGTGCAAGCCATCAGGCACCGAGCACATACACCTTCGCGCCCTTGGATGCGAAGGACACCCTATAGCCTCGTATGTCCCTCATGAATTCTGCCGCCGCGATGCTCACTTCGGAGCGCGGCGACGTGCCGAGCGACTCGATACACACACTGTAGAGCTTGCTGCCGCGACGGGTCCGCTCGAGCGCACCCAGGAACCGTCCGAGGGCATCGCACGAAGCCTTGCTCTGGTCGTCTCCGGGCGTGTCTATCTCGAGAACATCCCAGCCACAGCCACATCCCGTGTGCGGTTCGAGGTAGTACACGTACTTGGAACCGAGCACTGAGCGCACCGCCTTCGCTTCGGCGGACGCAGACGGTACGAGGGTCAAAGAGAAGTCGTTCGTTCTCACCTCGTCGAGTTGCTTGTCCACGCCAACGTAGAGCTGCGAGCAGTTCATAAGCTCACTTGACCGGTGCGAAGCGTCGTACCGGCTGCCCGTCCACGATCAAGTCCTCGCAGAACATCGCATACGGCCGCACCCATAACCCGCCTTCGCCGTACAGCGCGCGGTACACCACCACTGGCTCCAGCGTCTCGCTGTGCCGCGCCACCGCGACGACTTCGTAGTCGTTGCCCTTGTAGTGGCGGTAGAGGCCGGGCGTGAGTTCGGGGATGGCGGGGAGTGTGGCCATGGTGGTGTCCAGGTTCGTGGTTCGCAGGATGTGTGGAGCCGCAGTCCGTAGGATGGGTGGAGCCGTAGGCGATACCCATCGCAGATGCCTATGGGTTCGTGATGATGGGTAGACCGGCTTCGCCGTTGAAAGCCGCTTCGCTCCACCCATCCTACGGCACGATCTCGAACCAGGCCTCCAGGCCCTTGTCGCCGTCCCCATCGCTCGCCTGCCCGCTGCAGGTAGCCCGGTGCAGGTTGTCGTAATCGTGGTGCACGACGCAATACAGCTGCTGTGGCGTACCAGGGCGGTCGACGGTGACGAACAGCTGTTTCACACCTTCGCCGCAGCGCAAGTAACGCGCGGTGGCATTCCGCGTCTTTGTGCCGATCCTTGCTTCGAGGCGGACCTCGGTCGTGGTGGACGCCACGATCTTCATCGTGCCCGAATAGGGCGCGCGATCTTTCGGCGACAGCCCGACGATGCGGTAGTCACCTCGCAGATTATCGACCGTCTTTGCTTCGTTTCCGATGCTTGCCGTACAGAAGGCCCGGGTCTCCAGCGACCGAGGCGGTGCTGCCGGCGCGCGCGGCGGTTCGTTTGAGCCCTGCGCAAGCACTGCAAGCATGAGCCAGGTATGCATGAATGCTTCCTCCCTGATCCCGGGTCTTCTGGACAGATCGAGCCTGAGGCCGTGCGCCCCGGTGGACGCGATGGGCAGACCCGTGTCGCTGCTGACGGCCACTTCGCTTCACCCATTCGACGTCCTATGGGACCTGCTGAACGCAAGCAACAGCTCGCGAAGAACGGTCACTTGGGCGGCGCATTGCTCTGGCGTTCGGAAGTCTCCTATCGCATGGATCTGCACTGGACTCAGAAACAGGGTCTTCAGCGTCGGCCATTTCACCTGCTGAATGAGCTGCCGGCATGTAGGCGAACAGAGCGCGGCAGCGATCTTGGGGGCCTGAGCATGATTGGCTACGTACACCGGCACGCCGAGATCTCTTGAAGCTCCTTCCAATCGGAGACTCATCCCCTGCCTATTCGTTCTCAACGAGGCTCCGAAGCAACCTTCGTTTTCAAACGTCCCTCTCCAGTTTCCAGTGACAACATACGACGCGTCCGATACGCCAACACCAAACCAGAACGCGTCCGTATTAAATCGAACTTTGTAAGGGCAAGGCGGCTCGCCGATAACGTTACGTTGTTGCGAAGTTGAGCGCGCGCCCAGCAGCATCGCCAGCTCCAGCGCGTTTTTTCGTGCCAGGGAACGATCCACCACGTCGGCCACGGCATACAGCATTCTTGCTCACCTATACGAATTCACGTGTTGGAGTTTGTGCCCTGGCCTCAACCCGTAGACAGCGCGATAGATTGGGGTGAGCGCGCGAAGCCCAACAGGTAGATGTTTCATCACTGCGATGTTGGGGTTCACTCCGTTCAGCCCAACCTATGAAAGCCCTTGCGCAACCCCTCAATACCCCGCCGCCTGCCCATCCTTGCGGCTCTCACTGGCGCCGTAATACACGCCGGTGTCCGGGTCGCGCTTGATCGCCTGGTAGCCGCCATAGGGGCCGAGCGCCCATTCGACGTGGTGGCCCTTGTCCATCAGCGCGCGCACGGTTTCGTAGGGGAAGCCCGATTCCAGCTGCACCACGCCGCCGTCGCTCATGACCTTGGCGCTGCCGACCGGTTCGGTGGAGCCGTCGTGCTGCACGCGCGGCGC
Organism: Pseudoxanthomonas sp. LjRoot206; assembly: GCF_056175725.1. Taxonomy (NCBI): domain Bacteria; kingdom Pseudomonadati; phylum Pseudomonadota; class Gammaproteobacteria; order Lysobacterales; family Lysobacteraceae; genus Pseudoxanthomonas; species Pseudoxanthomonas sp. LjRoot206. The sequence continues at coordinate 498,310 of NZ_JBGFFI010000004.1, read as the reverse complement.
GTCGCCGGCTTCCTGCAGCGTCATGCCGAAGTCGACCAGGTTCATCACGATCTGCACGTGGCCCTGCGGCTGCATCGCGCCGCCCATCACGCCGAAGCTGACCCACGGCTTGCCGTCCTTGGTGATGAAGGCCGGGATGATGGTCTGAAACGGGCGCTTGCCCGGCGCGTAGCAGTTGGGATGCGGCGTGGCGCCCTCGCAGCCGTTCAGCACGAACATCTCGCCACGGTCCTGCAGGATGAAGCCCAGGCCGGTCGGCGTCATGCCGCTGCCCATGCCGCGGTAGTTGGACTGGATCAGCGAGACCATCATGCCGTCCTTGTCGGCGACGGTCATGTAGATGGTGTCGCCTTCCTCCAGTTCCTTCGGCGTGCCGGGCTGCACTTCGCGCAGCACCTTGTCGGGCGAAATGAGTTTCGCACGCTCGCGCGCATACGGCTTGGAGATCATGCGGGCGACGGGCAACGGCTGGAACGCAGGGTCGGCGTACCAGCGCGCGCGGTCGGCGAAGGCCAGCTTCTTCGCTTCCACCAGCAGGTGCACGTGCTCGGGACTGCCGTAGGGGATCCTGCTGAAGTCGTAGCCTTCCAGCACGTTGAGCATCTGCAGCGCGGCGATGCCCTGCCCGTTCGGCGGCAGTTCCCACACGTCGTAGCCGCGGTAGTTGGTGCTGACCGGTTCGACCCACTCGCCGTGGTGGGCCGCCATGTCCTCGTACGAGAGGAAGCCGCCGTTGGCCTTGAAGTAGGTGTCGATGGTGCGTGCGATGTCGCCCTTGTAGAACGCGTCGCGACCGCCATCGGCGATCTTCTGCAGCGTGTCGGCGAGATACGGGTTCTTCCACATCTCGCCGGTGCGCGGGGCACGGCCAGCGATGGTGAACTGCTCGGTGAAGCCGGGGAACTTCGACAGCCGCGGCACCGAGCGTTCCCAGTAGTAGGCGATCGTCTGGTGCACCGGATGGCCGTCGCGCGCGTAGCGGATGGTCGGCGCCAGCAGGTCCTTCATCGGCAGCTTGCCGAAGCGGCCGTGCAGCGCGAACCAGCCGTCGACCGTGCCGGGGACGCTGACCGGCAATGGGCCGTGCGCCGGGATGTCGGTGATGCCCTGTTGCTTGAAATAGTCGAGCGCCAGCGATTTCGGCGAACGGCCGGAGCCGTTGTAGCCGTGCAGCTTCTTCGTCTTCGGATCCCAGACGATGGCGAACAGGTCGCCGCCGATGCCGTTGCCGGTGGGCTCCATCAGGCCGAGCGCGGCATTGGCGGCAATGGCCGCATCCATCGCCGTGCCGCCCTGCTTCATCACGTCCAGCGCGATCTGCGTGGCGAGCGGATGCGAGGTGGCCGCCATCGCGTGCGGCGCGATGACGTCCGAGCGGGTGGCGAAGGCGCGACCGGTGATGCGGTCGGCGGCGGAAGCGGGGATACCGGCGGCGGCGGTCAACGCCGTCGCCAGGCACAGCGAAGCAAGGGTGCGCATCGTGGACGGAGGATGGCGCACGGTGCGCGCCTTCATCCGCCGATCTTACGCGTTACGGCCAGACCGGCGGATTGGCCTGCCAGGCGCCCAGCACTTCGGCCAGGGTGTCGCGGTCTTCCTGCCGCCAGCCGGGCAGCAACGTGGCGTAGTTGCGCGCATCGGTCCACAGCAGCGGTTCGGTGCGCACGGCGGCGCCGTACCACTGCACCGCCTCTTCCTTGCGACCCTGCTTCCACAGCGCCAGCGCCAGCGTGGGCGGCACCCACGACGGACCGCGGACGGCGCTGACCAGCGGCGTCCATTGCTGCAGTGCCGCTTCGTGTTCGCCCAGGCGATACAGGTCCCAGCCGTAGTTCCAGCTGATCGCACGCCACAGGTTGCCGCCGGACTGCGTGCTGCCCAGCGCCTGCTGGTAGAGCTGCCGACCCAGGTCGGCACGTCCGTCGTTCAGCGCGATATGCGCCAGTTGCGCGGTGGCTTCGACCATCTTGCGGCCACGCTCGCGCGCCTTGACCAGCTGGTCCACCAGCGCGGCCCCTTCCACGCCGGTGACGGCGACGACCGGCGCGGCGGCGCGGTCCTCGTCGAAGTAGAACTCCTTCGGCTTCGGCACCGTCTGTGCCTGCGCGGAAAAGACCGCCGATGCCAGCACGATGGCCAGCAGTGTGTACTTGCCTGCTTTCACTACGTTTCCCCCGGACTACGACAGCCCCCCGGCGCATCCTAACCGTTGCAATGCACAACGACGGAGTGATGGACGTCACAGAAAAGGCCGCTGTTACAATGCGCGCCTTCACGCCCGAGGGGTTTTCGGGCCACGCCAGCCGCTTTGGGCCCGCCATGACCAGCACCGCCGAACTCACCTCGCCCTCGTCCGCCAATTCGCCGCAGATCGGGGTGATCGACAGCGACTACACGCTGGAACACAAGTACACGCGCACCGACGGCCGCATCTACCTGAGCGGCGTGCAGGCGCTGGTGCGGCTGCCGCTGATGCAGCGGCTGCGCGACCAGGCCGCCGGCCTGAACACCGCCGGCTTCATCAGCGGTTACCGCGGCTCGCCGCTGGGTGGCTTCGACCTGGAGCTGTGGCGCGCACGCAAGCACCTGGAGACGGCAGGCGTGAAGTTCACCCCGGGCCTCAACGAGGACCTGGGCGCGACCATGGTGTGGGGCACGCAGCAGACCAACCTGTTTCCCGGCGCCAAGGTCGATGGCGTGTATTCCATGTGGTACGGCAAGGGTCCGGGCGTGGACCGCTGCGGCGACGTGTTCAAGCACGGCAACGCGGCCGGCACCTCGAAGTTCGGTGGCGTGCTGGCGCTGGCGGCCGACGACCACAACTGCCGCAGCTCGACGCTGCCGCACGGCTCGGAAGACGAATTCGTCAGCGCGATGATGCCGGTGCTGAACCCGGCCGGCGTGCAGGACATCCTCGACCTCGGCCTGGTCGGCTGGGCGATGAGCCGCTACACCGGCCGCTGGATCGGCTTCAAGACGATCGCCGAGACGGTGGAATCGTCGGCGTCGGTGCAGGTGGATTCGTTCGCGCGCGAGATCATCCTGCCGGAAGACTTCGCCATGCCGGCCGGCGGCCTCAACATCCGCTGGCCGAATCCGCCGCTGGACCAGGAGATGCGCCTGCACAAGTACGCGGTCGCCGCGGCGCAGGCGTTCGCGCGGGCGAACAAGGTCGACCGCATCGTGCTGGATTCGCCGCGCGCGCGCCTCGGCATCGTCACCACCGGCAAGAGCTACCTGGACGTGCTGCAGGCGCTGGAATACCTGGGCCTGGACGAACAGGCCTGCGCGGACATCGGCATCCGCGTCTACAAGGTCGGCATGACCTGGCCGCTGGAGCCGGTGGGCATCACCGAATTCGCCAAGGGGCTGGAAGACATCGTCGTGGTGGAGGAGAAGCGCGCCTTCATCGAGCGGCAGATGAAGGAGTACTTCTACAACTGGCCGGCCAGCGCGGGCACGCGCCCGTCCATCGTCGGCAAGTACGACGAGGGCGGGGAGTGGATCCTGCCGTCCACCGGCGAACTGACCCCGGCGACGATCGCCGGCGTGATCGGCCGCCGCATCCAGCGGTTCTTCACCACCGAATCCATCGAACAGCGCCTGCGCTGGATGGAGGAGAAGGAAGCCGAGATGGCGCTGCCGCGCGCCAACTTCCCGCGCGTGCCGCACTACTGCAGCGGTTGCCCGCACAACACCTCGACGGTGGTGCCGGAAGGTTCGCGCGCGCTCGGCGGCATCGGCTGCCACTACATGGTGACGTGGATGGACCGCGACACCGACACCTTCACCCACATGGGCGGCGAAGGCGTGACGTGGTCGGGGCAGGCGCCGTTCACCGAGACGGAGCACGTGTTCCAGAACCTGGGCGACGGCACGTTCTTCCACTCCGGTTCGCTGGCGGTGCGCCAGTCGGTCGCCACCGGGGTGAACATCACCTACAAGATCCTCTACAACGATGCGGTGGCGATGACCGGCGGCCAGCCGGTGGACGGCACGCTGTCGGTGCCGCAGATCGCGCACATGATGCGGTCCGAGGGCGTGGACATGATCGTTGTCGTCAGCGACGAAGTGGGCAAGTGGAGCAAGCGCGAGATCTTCCCGTCCGGCGTCGAGTTCTTCGACCGCAAGGAACTGGACGACGTGCAGCGCCGCCTGCGCACGGTCAAGGGCGTGTCGATCCTGATCTACGACCAGGTCTGCGCCACCGAGAAGCGCCGACGCCGCAAGCGCGGCAAGCTGCCGGACCCGGCCAAGCGCACGATGGTCAACACGCTGGTCTGCGAAGGCTGCGGCGACTGCGGCGTGAAGAGCTTTTGCGTGTCGGTGCTGCCGAAGGAAACCGAGTTCGGCCGCAAGCGCGAGATCGACCAGTCGAACTGCAACAAGGACTTCCGCTGCGTCGACGGCTTCTGCCCCAGCTTCGTCACCGTGCACGGCGGCACGCCGCGCAAGGGCAAGAAGGCGAATGCGGCCGACCTGCTCGCCTCGCTGCCGGCACCGGCGTTCAAGTCGGCTCTCGACGAACCCTGGAACATCCTGATCACCGGCGTCGGCGGCACCGGCGTGGTGACGATCGGCGCGCTGCTCGGCATGGCCGGCCACCTGGAAGGCAAAGGCGCCAGCGTGCTCGACCAGACCGGCCTGGCGCAGAAGGGCGGCGCGGTCACCACCCACATCCGCATCGCGCGCACGCCGGAAGACATCCACGCCGTGCGCATCGCCGCCGGCGAGGCCGACCTGGTGCTGGGCTGCGACATGGTGGTGGTCAACGACTACTGGGTGCTGTCCAAGGTGCGCGGCGAGCGCTCGCAGGTGGTACTGAACACTTACGAGGCGATGCCGGGCACGTTCACCACGCATCCGGACATGCAGTTCCCCGCCACCGACATCGTCGCCGGCGTGAAGGTCGCCCTGGGCGGCCGCGAGCCGATGCTGGTCGATGCCACGCAGATCGCGACCGCGCTGATCGGCGACGCGATCGGCAGCAACCTCTTCATGCTGGGCTACGCCTGGCAGCAGGGACTGGTGCCGATCTCGTACGACGCCATCATGCGTGCCGTCGAACTCAACGGCGCCGCCGTCGAGATGAACAAGACCGCGTTCGCCTGGGGCCGCCTGGCCGTGGTGAACCCGCTGGCCGTGCAGGAAGCGGCCGGACTGATCCAGAACACGCAGACGGAGAGCGAGCGCACGCCGGGCACGCTGCAGGTCCTGCCGCCGGGCGAATGGGAAAGCTCCGAGTGGGGCGCGACCTCGGCGCCGCGCAATCCGGGCAACGAAAGCGAGCTGCGCGGCCTGCCGGAAGGCGCCAGCGGTGGTGGCGACAACGTCGCCTTCCTCCCGCTGGACGACCTGCGCCTGTCGCGCTCGCTGGACGAACTGATCGCACGCCGCACCTCGTTCCTGACCGACTACCAGGACGCCGCCTATGCGCGCCGCTACACCGACCTGGTGGCGAAGGTGCGTGCGGCCGAGAACGTCAAGGCGCCCGGCTCGACCGCGCTGACCGAGGCAGTGGCGCGCTACTGCTTCAAGCTGATGGCGTACAAGGACGAGTACGAAGTCGCGCGCCTGTACACCAGCGGCGATTTCCAGCGCCGCCTGCAGCAGCAGTTCGACGGCGACTACGAGGTGCACTTCCACCTGGCGCCGCCGCTGTTCGCCAAGAAGGACGCGCACGGCCGCCTGATGAAGAAGGAATACGGCCCGTGGATCTTCAAGGCCTTCGGCCTGCTGGCGAAGCTGCGCTTCCTGCGCGGCGGCACCTTCGACGTGTTCGGCTACACCGAGGAGCGCAAGGGCGAGCGCCAGCTGATCGCCGACTACGGCAGCACCGTGGATGAGCTGCTGGCGTCGCTGGATGCCGACCGGCTGGGCCTGGCGGTGGAGATCGCCAGCATTCCCGAACACATCCGCGGCTACGGCCACGTCAAGGAAAAGCACCTGCACGCGGCCAAGGCGCGCGAGGCGGAACTGCTCGGCCTGTGGCGCAACCCGAAGTCGCTGCACATCGTGCAGGCCGCGTAAGAAGACAACCTCGTCAAGTCGGGGGGCGGTCATGACCCCTGTAGGAGCGCCCTCGGGCGCGATGCTTTTTCCCTGGACCTGTCAACGAGCCAAAAGCATCGCGCCCGAGGGCGCTCCTACAGAGGCGGGCAACCTGTCCGCCGCCAGACCAGGCAGCGGTTGTTGGCCGGCATGGCGTTGTCCTCGACGAGCGCCAGGCCAATCGCGTGTGCCAGCGCATCGACGGCGTCGAAGTCGCGGATGCCGGACACGGGATCGCGATCCTTGAGCCACTGCTCGAAGGCGCGATTGCTGTCGCTGGTGAACTCGCCGCCGTAGTTGAACGGGCCGTAGACCACCAGCAACCCGCCCGGCTCGAGTAACGCGCCGGTGCCGGCGAAGAAGGCTTCGACCTGCGGCCAGCCCATGATGTGCAGGCTGTTGGCGGTGAAGACCGCATCGAACGCGGCGTCGGGCCATGGGCCGTCGACATCCAGTTCGATGGCCGGCGGCGTGTTGGGCAATGCCGCATCGTCCAGCCACAACGCGATGCCCGGCAGGTTCTCGGCACGGTCGCTGCACTGCCAAGTGAGCGATGGCATCGCCGAGGCGAAATGCACGGCGTGCTGGCCGGTACCGCTGCCGACCTCGAGCACGCGGCGTGTGTCGGCAAGATGGCGCTGCAACACCGACAGGATTGGGCCCCGGTTGCGTTCGCACGACGGCGCGAAGGGCTTGGTCATGCCGCGTAGCGCGCGCCACGCGCACGACCTCGCATGGCCGGAAGGATCATGACGTCGTGCGCATGGCGCACGCTACGCGGCCCGCACATAGAATCGTTTCGCACCGCCCTCGCCTGCCCGTTCCTCGACGGTGAAGTGGCGCGGATGCGCCTTCAGCAGGTCGCTGAGTTTCTTGTGCCCGTACAGGCGGGTATCGAAATCGGGGCGCACCTTGTTGAGGTAACTGCCGACGCTGCCGAGGAAGGCCCAGCCCTGGTCGTCGCTGGCCTCCTCGATGGCCTGGCGGATCAGCCGCAGCGGCAGCGATTCGTGCTTGCCCGCCTCGACCACGGGCGCGGCGGTCGGTTCGGCCTGTGCGGCCGGCTTCTTCGCAGCGGGCTTGGCCGCCTTCTTCGCGGGCTTCGGCGGCGATGCCGGCGCAGGCGGTGTCGGCACTTCGCTGCGCAGCACCTCGACGTAGATGAACTTGTCGCAGGCCTGCACGAAGGCATCCGGCGTCTTGCGCTCGCCGAAGCCGTAGACGGTCAGTCCTTCCTCGCGCAGGCGCTGCGCCAGGCGGGTGAAGTCGCTGTCGCTGGAGACCAGGCAGACGCCGTCGAACCGGCGCGTGTACATCAGGTCCATCGCGTCGATGATCAGCGAACTGTCGGTGGCGTTCTTGCCGCTGGTGTAGGCGAACTGCTGCACCGGGTTGATCGAGTGCTTCAGCAGCGCCTGCTTCCATTGGGTCATGCGCGTGCTGGTGAAGTCGCCGTAGATGCGCTTGACGCTGGCGACGCCATACTTGGCGGTTTCCGCCAGCAGGCCTTCGATGACGGCGGGCTGTGCGTTGTCGGCGTCGATCAGCACCGCCAGTCGCGGCTGTTCGTCGTCGTTCTCGGGCCGGGCGACCGGGCGGGATGTCATGCGGGCCGATTCCTGTGCGGAGTGAGGCGCATTGTGCACCACGTCGCCGCAGCATGACCGGCGTCACTTGACGCTGCGGCGCGCGCCGACGACAGTCCGGTGGCTGCCGTTCCCGGACTTCGACATGCAACGACGCGACTTCCTCGCCCTCGGTGGCCTGACCTTCGCCGGCCTGGCCCTGCCCGGCACGCGCGTCATCGCTGCCGAGGCCCTGCTGGAACCGGGCGACGTGGCGAAGAAGAAGCGCCTGGCCGAGGCCGCACTGACCGCGGCGACCGCGGCGGGCGCGACCTACTGCGACGTCCGCATCGGCCGCTACCTGCGGCAGTCGCTGATCACCCGCGAGGACAAGGTGCAGAACGTGGTGAACACCGAGTCCTCGGGCATCGGTGTTCGCGTGATCGCACAGGGCGCCTGGGGCTTCGCGGCGACCAACGACCAGACGCCCGATGGCGTCGCGGCGGCGGCACGTCAGGCGGTCGTCATCGCACGCGCCAACGCGCGCATCCAGGGCAAGCCGGTGCAGCTGGCGCCGCTGGCCGGCGTGGGCGAGGTCGCGTGGAAGACGCCGATCGTGAAGAACGCGATGGCGGTGCCGGTGAAGGACAAGGTCGACCTGCTGCTCGGTGCCAACGCCACCGCGCTGGCGGCCGGCGCCAGCTTCGCGGCGTCGCGCATGTTCGTCATCAACGAGCAGAAGTACTTCGCCAGCACCGACGGTTCCTGGATCGACCAGGACGTGCACCGCATCTGGGTGCCCTTCACGGTGACCGTCGTGGACAAGGCGACCGGCAAGTTCAAGACCCGCGACGGCCTGTCCGCACCGCTGGGCATGGGCTACGAATACCTGGATGCCAACCCCGCCGACAAGATCGCGCTGCCCGGCGGCGTGGTGGCGTACGGTGCGTCCTACGACCTGCGCGAGGACATCGTGGCGGCGGCGAAGCAGGCCCGCGCCAAGCTGACCGCACCGTCGGTGAAGCCCGGCAAGTACGACCTGGTGCTGGACCCGTCCAACCTGTTCCTGACCATCCACGAGAACGTCGGCCATCCGCTGGAGCTGGACCGCGTGCTCGGCTACGAAGCCAACTACGCCGGCACCAGCTTCGCCACGCTGGACAAGCGAGAGCAGCGCTTCCAGTGGGGCAGCCCGATCGTCAACTTCACCGCCGACAAGACCGAGCCTCGCAGCCTGGGCGCGGTGGGCTACGACGACGAAGGCGTGAAGACGCGCCGCTGGGACCTGGTGAAGGACGGCGTGCTGGTCAACTACCAGGCCACGCGCGACGAGGTCCACATCGTCGGCGAAGACGCCTCGCACGGTTGCAGCTACGCCGACTCGTGGAGCAGCGTGCAGTTCCAGCGCATGGCCAACGTCTCACTGGCCCCGGGCAAGGCGCCGCTGACCGTGGCGGAGATGGTCAAGGACGTCGAGAACGGCATCTACATCCACGGCCGCGGTTCCTACTCCATCGACCAGCAGCGCTACAACGCGCAGTTCGGCGGCCAGCTGTACTTCGAGATCAGGAACGGCCAGGTCACCCGCCAGATCGAAGATGCGGCCTACCAGATCCGAACGCCGGAGTTCTGGAACGCCTGCACCGCGATCTGCGACGCGCGCGATTTCCGCCTGGGCGGCTCGTTCTTCGACGGCAAGGGCCAGCCCAGCCAGGTCTCGGCGGTCTCGCACGGCTCGGCGACGACGCGCTTCAACGGCATCAACATCATCAACACGGCGCGCAGCCTGGGGTAGGCGCGACGCCTGTAGGACGCCCTCCGGCACGATGCCTGCCCGCTTCCCTGTAGGAGCGCCCTCGGGCGCGATGCCTTGTGCCCGGAATGCATGAAAAGCATCGCGCCCGAGGGCGCTCCTACAGGAAATGCGTGGCCTTATATGCCTAAAGTCATTTGACGCTGTCTTGGCGCCAGCGCAAGAATCGGGGACGACCCGCGCGGTGGACATGGCGCGGGGACAACGCGTCCGTCAGTCCCCTGCCTGCCCGCGCAGGCCCAACGGTGGAGAACAGCCTTGCAACGTCGTGACTTCCTGGCCCTGACCGGCCTGACCGTGGGCGGCCTGATGGTGCCGTCCTACTTCGGCAAGGCGATCGCCGCCGAGCAACTCCACTCCACCCTCGATGTCGCGTTCAAGAAGCGCCTCGCCGATGCCGCGCTGGCCGCGGCCAAGCAGGCCGGCGCCAGCTACTGCGACGTGCGCATCGGCCGCTACCTGCGCCAGTTCGTGATCACCCGCGAGGACAAGGTGCAGAACGTGGTGAACACCGAGTCCACCGGCGCCGGCATCCGCGTGATCGCCAACGGCGCCTGGGGCTTCGCCGCCACCAACACGCTGACCGCCGAGGGCGTGGCCGCCGCCGCGCGCCAGGCCGCCGCGATCGCCACCGCCAACAGCAAGACGCAGACCGCGCCGGTGCAGCTGGCCAAGGCGCCGGGCTTCGGCGAGGTGTCCTGGAAGACACCGATCAAGAAGAACGCCATGGAGGTGCCGATCAAGGAGAAGGTCGACCTGCTGCTGGGCGTCAACGCCGCCGCGATCAACGCCGGCGCCGACTTCGTCAATTCGATGATGTTCGTGGTCAACGAGCAGAAGTACTTCGCCAGCACCGACGGCTCCTACATCGACCAGGACGTGCACCGCATCTGGGTGCCGATGACGGTCACCGCCATCGACAAGGCCAGCGGCAAGTTCCGCACCCGTGACGGCCTGTCCTCGCCGGTCGGCATGGGCTACGAGTACCTGGACGGCGACGCGTCGCAGAAGTACACCACGCCGAACGGCGTCATCAACTACGGCCTGTCCTACGACATGAAGGAGGACGCCATCGCGTCCGCCAAACAGGCGCGCGCCAAGCTGACCGCGCCGTCGGTGAAACCGGGCAAGTACGACCTGGTGCTGGACCCCTCGCACACCTGGCTGACCATCCACGAGAACGTCGGCCATCCGCTCGAACTCGACCGCGTGCTCGGCTACGAGGCCAACTACGCCGGCACCAGTTTCGCCACGCTGGACAAGCGCAAGGAGGCGTTCCAGTACGGCAGCGGCCTCGTCAACCTGTTCGCCGACAAGGTGCAGACCGGCAGCCTGGGCGCGGTCGGCTACGACGACGAAGGCGTCAAGACCAAGCGCTGGGACCTGGTGAAGGAAGGCAAGCTGGTCGACTACCAGACCATCCGCGACCAGGCCCACATCCTGGGCAAGGACGAATCCGACGGCTGCTGCTACGCCGACTCGTGGAGCAGCGTGCAGTTCCAGCGCATGGCCAACGTGTCGCTGGCGGCGGGCAAGACCAAGCTGTCGGTCGCCGACATGATCAAGGACGTCGAGAACGGCATCTACATCATCGGCGACGGCTCGTTCTCGATCGACCAGCAGCGCTACAACGCCCAGTTCGGCGGCCAGCTGTTCTACGAGATCAAGAACGGCAAGATCACCCAGCAGCTCGAGGACGTGGCCTACCAGATCCGCACGCCGGAATTCTGGAACGCCTGCACCGCGATCTGCGACGAGAGCGACTACCGCCTGGGCGGTTCGTTCTTCGACGGCAAGGGCCAGCCCGGCCAGGTGTCCGCGGTCTCGCACGGTTCCTCGACCGCGCGCTTCAACGGCATGAACGTCATCAACACCGCCCGCTCGCTCGGCTGACCGGCGCAAGGAGACCCTAGAACATGAGCATCCTCACCGAAGCGCAGGCCAAGGCCATCCTGGACAAGGTCCTCGCGCTATCCAAGGCCGACGAGTGCACCGCGTCCCTCACCGGCTCGATCGACGGCAACATCCGGTTCGCGCTGAACAACGTGTCCACCAGCGGCATCGTCAGCAATACCGACCTGGCCGTGCAGGTCGCGTTCGGCAAGCGCACCGGCGTGGCGACGATCAACGAGTTCGACGATGCCGCGCTGGAGCGCGTCGTGCGCCGCGCCGAAGACCTCGCCCGCCTGGCGCCGGAGAACCCCGAGTTCATGCCGGCCGTCGAGAAGCAGACCTACAAGCCCTCGCCGACCTTCAGCGACTCCACCGCCGCGATCACGCCGGAATTCCGCGCGCAGGTCGCCGCCGATTCGATCGGTCCGTGCAAGGCCGAGAAGCTGATCGCCGCCGGCTTCCTGGAAGACGGCCAGAGCTTCGTCGCCTTCGCCAACAGCAAGGGCAATTTCGGCTACCAGAAGGCCACTGCGTTCAACTACACCTGCACGGTGCGTACCGAGGACGGCCGCGGTTCCGGCTGGGTCGGCCGCAACCTGAAGGATGCGAACGCGTTCAAGGCCGACAGCGACATCCGCACCGCGATGCGCAAGGCCAGCGAGTCGGCCGAAGCCAAGGCGCTGGAACCGGGCAAGTACACGGTCATCCTGGAGCCCGCCGCGGCCGCCGGCCTGATCTCCTTCATGATGAACTTCTTCGACGCGCGCCAGGCCGACGAGGGCCGCAGCTTCCTGTCCAAGAAAGGCGGCGGCAACAAGCTGGGCGAACAGGTCTACGACCCGCGCGTGAACATCAGCGCCGATCCGTGGCACCCCGGCGCCGAAGTGATGCCGTGGGACAACGAGGGCCTGCCACGCGAGAAGATGCCGATCGTCGAGAACGGCAAGGTGGTCAACCTGGAGTACTCGCGCTTCTGGGCGCAGAAGCAGGGCAAGCGCGCGGTCGGTTCGCCGGGCAACCTGCTGTTCGCCGGCGGCACCAAGTCCACCGCCGAGCTGGTCGCCGGCACGCAGAAGGGCATCCTGGTCACGCGTACGTGGTACATCCGCATGGTCGATCCGCAGACCGTGCTGCTGACCGGCCTGACCCGCGACGGCACGTTCTACATCGAGAACGGCCAGATCAAGCACCCGGTCAAGAATTTCCGCTTCAACGAGTCGCCGGTGATCATGCTCAACAACATCGAGGAACTGGGCAAGCCCGTGCGCGTCGCCGGCGACGAGTCCAGCTTCGTGATGATGATCCCGCCGATGAAGCTGCGCGACTTCACCTTCACCTCGTTGTCGGATGCGGTGTAACGCTGTTCTCCTTCTCCCTCCGGGAGAAGGTGCCCGAAGGGCGGATGAGGGGCGAGTGCAGTCCATGATGCTTGAACCATCAGGACACCATCGCCCCTCTCCCCAACCCCTCTCCCGTTGGGAGAGGGGCTTTCAGAGACCCCGGCTTTGCTCCACTCCCGGCTAACGCGTGCGCAATTCCTCCACCTGATGCTCGGCGGCGTGGTGACGGCTGCATTGCCCAGGCAGGCGCGCGCCCAATCCGGCAACTACGACTTCCGCTTCACCCGCCTGAAGTACGACTCCGGCGACTGGGACGTGGACGCGCGCATGCCGTCCAACCTGATCACTTCGCTGATCGACTACACCAGCCTGCGCGTGGATCCGAAGGAACACGTGCTGGCGCTGTCCGATCCTCGCATGCTGGCGGCGCCGTTCTGCTACCTGGCCGGGCACAAGCTGGTGGACTTCAACCCGGCGGAGAAGCGCAACTTCGAACGCTACGTCCGCAACGGCGGCTTCGTCTTCGTCGACGACTGCAACCACGACATCGACGGCCTGTTCGCCAAGTCCTTCGAAGCGCAGATGGCGGCGATCTTCGGTGCGAAGGCGATGAAGAAGCTGCCGAACACGCACGCGATCTATTCCTCGTTCTTCAAGTTCGACGGCCCGCCCGCCACCAGTTTCGAACTCAACGGCTGGGGCGACGACCTGGTGCACGAGTACCTGCAGGGCATCGAGATCAACGGCCGCCTCGGCGTGCTCTACAGCAACAAGGACTACGGCTGCGAGTGGGACTACGACTGGCGCAACAAGCGCTTCCTCGCCGAAGACAACACCAAGTTCGGCGTGAACCTCGTGATCTATGCGCTGACGACATGAAACTCACCCTTTTCCTTGCTCATGTAGGAGCGCCGCTTGGGCGCGATGCTTTCTCTCTGGTTTCCGAAGAAGAGCATCGCGCCCAAGCGGCGCTCCTACACCCTCTTGCGGACCTGTCATGACCCAGATCACCGAATCCGACCTCCAGCAGCAGCTCGCGAAACTCGGCGAACTCCGCGCCGCCATCGGCCAGGCCATCGTCGGCCAGCAGGACGTGGTGGAGCAGCTGCTGATCGGCCTGCTGGCCGGCGGCCACTGCCTGCTGGAGGGCGTACCCGGCCTGGGCAAGACGTTGCTGGTGCGCTCGCTGGGCGAAGCGCTACACCTGCAGTTCCGCCGCGTGCAGTTCACCCCGGACCTGATGCCCAGCGACATCCTCGGCACCGAGCTGCTGGAGGAAGACCACGGCACCGGCCACCGCCATTTCCGCTTCCAGCCCGGCCCCATCTTCACCAACCTGCTGCTCGCCGATGAACTGAACCGCACGCCGCCGAAGACCCAGGCCGCGCTGCTCGAAGCGATGCAGGAGCGCACGGTCAGCTATGCGGGCACCACGCATGCCCTGCCCTCACCGTTCTTCGTGCTGGCCACGCAGAATCCGCTCGAGCAGGCCGGCACGTATCCATTGCCCGAAGCCCAGCTGGACCGCTTCCTGCTGCACATCCGCGTGGACTATCCGACCGAGCAGGAAGAGCACGACATCCTGGCGCAGACCACCGGCCGCGCCGGCGGCGCCGTGCCGCGGGTGATGGAAGGCGAGGCGGTGCTGGCGCTGCAGCAGCACGTGCGCGACGTCCACGTCAGCGAGGACCTGCTGCGCTGGATCACGAAACTGGTACGCACCAGCCGTCCCGGCGAAGGCGTGCCCAACGAGATCCGCAAGTACGTGCGCTGGGGGGCGGGTCCGCGTGCCGGCCAGTCGCTGGTGCTGGCGGCGAAGGCGCGGGCGCTGCTGCACGGACGCCTGGCCGCCACGCGCGAGGACATCGTCGCGCTTGCCAAGCCGGTGATGCGCCACCGCCTGCTGCTGTCGTTCGCGGCGGAAGCCGAACAGGTGACGGCCGACGACGTGATCGCCGCACTGCTGCGCGGCGTGCCGCTCACTGCCTGATCGACCGTCCGTGGCGCACGACCTGATCCCCGCCGACGTCCGCAGCCGGTTGAAGGACCTGCGGCTGACCGCGCGCCGTGCCATCGGCGCGCAGGGGATCGGCGTGCACCACAGCCGCAGCCGCGGCGCCGGCCTGGAGTTCGCGCAATACCGGGCCTATGAGCCGGGCGACGAACTGCGCCAGATCGACTGGAAGCTGTACGCGCGCTCGGACCGCTTCTTCGTGCGCGAAGCCGAGCGCGAGAGCCCGCTGACGGTGTGGATCGTGCTCGACGCCACCGCGTCGATGAACCAGCGCGATGGCGAACGCGGCACGCGCTTCGACGCCGCGCGCCGGCTCACCGCCTGCATCGCCGAACTGGCATTGCGGCAAGGCGACCGCTTCGGCCTGCTGGTGCTGCACGGCGACGGCGTGCGACTGGTGTCGCCCGGCAACGGCGCGCGCCAGCGCGACCAGTTGTTACTGGCGCTGCATGGACTGAGCGCGCGCGGTGTGTTTCCGGCCACGGACAAGCTGGCGCCGGTGTGGGAGCGCATCGGCGCCGGCGACCTGGTCATGACGCTGAGCGACGGCTTCGACGAGGCGATGGTCGCGCTGATCGAACGTCTGGCCGCAGCGCGCCGCGAGGTGCTGGCGATCCAGTTGCTGACGGCGGAGGAGCGCGACTTCCCGTTCACCGGCGGCCACCGCTTCCGCGATCCGGAAACCGGCGAGGAACTGCTCGGCGATGCCACCGCGTTGCGTGCGGAGTACCTGCAGCGTTTCGCCGAGGCACAGCGCCTGCTGGATGCACGGCTGGATGCCAGCGGCATCCGCCATGCGCGCTACTACACTGACCAGCCGCTGGACCTGCCGCTGCGGCGGCTGTTCGGCGCGCGCGATGCGGCGGAGTACGCATGAGCCTGGCCCTGCTGTTGCCCGCCGGACTCGCCGCGCTCGCCGCGTTGCTGCTGCCGTTGCTGCTGCACCTGGCGCGTCGCCACGAACAGACGCCGACCGACTTCGCCGCGCTGCGCTGGCTGCGGCAGAAGCCGAAGCCGCGCCACCGCATCCGCTTCGACGAATGGCCGCTGCTGCTGTTGCGTCTGCTGCTGCTCGCGTTGCTGGCGCTATGGCTGGCGAAGCCGGTGCTGTCGGGCGTGGACGACACGCGTCCGTGGATCGTCGCCGTGCCGGGCGCAGATGCCGCGGTCGTACGCGCACAGACAGGGGAAACAGAGTCGCAGCAGCGCTGGCTGGCCTCCGGGTTCCCTTCGCTGGATGAGACGACGCCTACGGGGCCCGTCGCCATCGGCAGCCTGCTGCGCCAGCTGGATGCCGAGCTGCCGGCCGGCACGTCGCTGACCGTCGTCGTGCCCGCGACGCTGCAGGGCGCGGATGCGGAGCGGCCGGTGCTGTCGCGACCGGTGACGTGGACGGTGGTCGAGGGCGCGATGCCGGCGTCGTCCGCACGCCCGACGCCACCGCCGTCGCTGGCCGTGCGCCACGAGGCAGGCAACGACACGGGACTGCGCTACCTGCGCGCCGCCGCACGAGCGTGGTCGCCGAATGCGGACGCGCCAGCCGCCTTGCAGGTCGGTACGCGCGACGGGGCGTTGCCTGCGATCACCCGGCCGCTGGTCTGGCTGGTGTCTGGACCGGTTCCTGCCCCGGTCGTGCAGTGGATCGAATCCGGTGGCACGGCACTGCTGGCGAACGACAGCACGCTCGACGGTTTCACTGCCGACGCGGCGCCATGGCGCGATGCCGACGGTGCAGCCATGGTCGAATCGGCAACCCGCGGCAAGGGTCGCGTGCTGCGCTTCACCCGGCCACTGCGGCCGGATGCGATGCCGGCGCTGGTCGAGGCCGACTTCCCGCAACAGCTGCGCGCCCTGTTCGACGCACCCGCCGCAGCCCCCGCACGCGTGCTCGCCGCCGACTACGCGCCGGTGACCGGCGGTGCGACCTATCCGATCGCACCGCGCGACCTGCAACCCTGGCTGGCGCTGCTGATCGCGCTGCTGGTGCTGGTCGAGCGCTGGATGGCGACGCGACGTGCAAGGAGCGTGGCGCCATGACGGTCTCGGCGACCGATCGCCTGGTGCAGGTGCGCCGGCATGTGCTGCTCGGGCAGTTGCTGCTGGGCGCGGCGATTCCAGTCGCCGTCGCTGCAGTCCTCTGGCGCACGACGTCGTCCGGCGTCGCGGTCGCGGTGGCCTTGGTCGGCGTCGCACTGCTCGCCGTCCTCGCGTGGCGGCGAACGCGCGCCTTCGATACGCCGTGGCTGGTGCGGCAGCTGGACGCGCGGCGCACCGATCTCGACGACAGCACCGACCTGCTGCTGACGCCGCCCGACTCGCTGTCGCCGCTGCAGCAGCTGCAACAGGCACGCGTGCGTGAGCGCCTGCGCGCACAGCCGGCGCCGGACCTGCGCACGCCTTGGCCGTGGTCGCGCATCGCGGCGCTGTGGCTGGCCGCCGCGGTCGTGATCGTCGCGGCACTGCTGTCGCCCTCCACGACGCATGATGCCGGCACCCTCGCACCGTCGGACGAACCGGCGCCGACCGCGCCCGGCATCCCGCACCTGGTGGCGCAACGCCTGCATGTCGCAGCCCCGGGCTACACCGGCATCGCCGCCCATGCGGAGGCCACACTGGATGCGAAGGCACCGGTCGGCTCGCGGCTGACCTGGACGCTGCGCTTCGAGCCGCAACCGACGGCGGCGGCGCTGGTCTTCCACGACGGCCAACGCATCGCACTGACGCGCGAAGGCGACACGTGGCGCGCGACGCACCTGCTGGCGAAGTCGACGCTGTACCGCGTGGTCGCAGACGGCACGGAAAACCAGCCGCCTACGAAGCTTCGACGCCTTGATGCCATCCCCGACCGCACGCCGGAGGTGAAGGTGCTGGCGCCGGACCGCGGACTCAGCCTGGTGACGGTGGGACAGACGCGGTGGCCGCTCGCCTTCGAGGCCCGCGACGACTACGGCATTGCCCCGACCGCCACGCTGAAACTGACGCTGGCGCAGGGCAGCGGCGAGAACATCGCGTTCAAGGAACAGGTGATGACACTGCGCGGCAGCGGTCCGGCGACGGCGCGCCGCTTCAACGCCTCGCTCGACCTGAAGGCGCTGGGCATGGCGGTGGGCGATGACCTGATTGCGCAACTGACCGTGCAGGACGCGCGCTCCCCGTCGCCGCAGCGCGCGCAGAGCCCCGGCCTGATCCTGCGCTGGCCGGCGGACCTCGGCCAGGAAAGCACCGGGCTGGAAGGGCTGGTGAAGAAGGTGATGCCGGCCTATTTCCGCAGCCAGCGCCAGATCATCATCGACGCCGAAGCGCTGCAGAGGCAGAAGCGCAGCCTGCCGGCCGACACCTTCGTGACGCGTGCCGACGCCATCGGCGTGGACCAGCGCATCCTGCGCCTGCGCTACGGCCAGTTCCTCGGCGAGGAAGCCGAAGGCGAGCCGCAACCGCCGCCGACCAACGATGCGGACGACGCGCACTCGGACGACGACGGCCACGACCATGCCGGCGAAACCGCGCAAGCGGACGA
This sequence comes from Pseudoxanthomonas sp. LjRoot206, assembly GCF_056175725.1. Taxonomy (NCBI): domain Bacteria; kingdom Pseudomonadati; phylum Pseudomonadota; class Gammaproteobacteria; order Lysobacterales; family Lysobacteraceae; genus Pseudoxanthomonas; species Pseudoxanthomonas sp. LjRoot206. The sequence continues at coordinate 480,117 of NZ_JBGFFI010000004.1, read as the reverse complement.
TGGCCATGGCCACGGCGATGCCACCCGCGCGACCGGCGCCAGCTTCGGCCGCGAAGCCGACGTGCTGGAAGCCTACGGTCACACGCATGACCATGCCGAAGCGGCGACGCTGCTCGATCCGGAGACGCGCGCGACGTTGAAGAAGGCGCTGGACCAGATGTGGCAGTCGGAGCTGCACCTGCGCCAGGGTCATCCGGACCGCGCGCTGCCGTTCGCGTACAAGGCGCTGGAGTACATCAAGCAGGTACAGCAGGCCACGCGCATCTACCTGGCGCGGGTGGGACCGGAACTGCCGCCGATCGACGAGACGCGCCGCCTCGGCGGCGACCGCACCGGCATCGCGCCGCGCACGCTCGGCGCGCTAGATCAGCCGAAGGACGACGAGGCCGCGCCGGCGCGCGTCTGGGCGGTGCTGGCGAACGACAGCGTGCCGGCCGACCTCGGCGATCTCGATGCGTTGCAGACCTGGTTGCGCAGCAACGAAGCGCGCGTACCGGATGCGCTGGACCTGTTCGCCGCCATCGACGAAGTGCGCGGCGATCCCGCCTGCGCGCCCTGCCGGCAGCGCCTGCGCGCGCTGCTGTGGTCGGCCTCCGCGCAACCGCCGGCGCAGGTACCGCGGCGCGGCGCGGCGGATGAGGCGGGTCGGCGTTACCTGGACGCATTGCGGCAGGAGCCTGCGCGATGAACGTGGCCGCGTCGTTGCCCGTGCTGTTGGCCGTGCTGCTGGCGCTCGCCGTGGCGGTGGCATGGCTGCGGCTCGCACTGTGGCGGCGGAGCGCGCCGGATGATCGGCGCGGTTCACCGGCGCGGTTCGCACTGCTGTGCCTACTGCAGCCGGTGATCGCGCTGCTGCTCTACTTCACCCTGCTGCCGCCCCGTCAGCCGGCCACCACCGGCACGCTGGTGGTGATGACCGCGCAGGCGGACCGCGTAGCGCTGCCCGCGACGCTGCAAGGCCAACCGCGCGTTGCGTTGCCGGAAGCACCGGCCGGCATCGATGCCGAACGCGTGCCCGACCTGGGTACCGCATTGCGCCGTCATCCGGACGTCCATGCGCTGCACATCGTCGGCGCCGGCCTGGAAGCGCGCGATCGCGACGCTGTCGGTGATCGCGACCTCGCCTTTTCGGCGGCGCCGATGCCGACCGGCATCGTGCAACTGGCGCCGGTCGATGTCGTGGTGCCGGGCGCCACCTTCGCCGTCACAGGCCGCGTGCATGGCGTGCCGCAGGCGACGGTGGTGTTGCGCGATCCCGCCGGCCAGCGCATCGCCGCGACCACCGTCGACCGCCAGGGCGGCTTCCGCCTCGATGGACTGGCACGGCTGCCGGGGCCGTCGTCGTTCCGCATCGAGGTGCTCGATGCCACGCGCAAGAGCGTGGATGCGGCGACGGTGCCGGTGTGGACGCAGGCCGCACCCGCGCCACGTGTCTGGGCGCTGGCCGGTGCGCCGAATGCAGAATGGAAGTACCTGCGCCGCTGGGCGACCGACGCCGGCGTTCCGCTGCACCTGCAGATCAGCCTCGGCGGCGGCCTGCAACTGGGCGATGCGCCGCTGCCGATGACGGCCGACACGCTGCGCCGCTTCGACCTGGTGCTGCTGGACGCCCGCAGCGCCGCCGCGCTCGGCGAGGGTCAGCGCGCGGCGCTCATCGCCGCGATGCGCGACGGGCTCGGCGTGCTGGTGCGCACCGATGGCGCACTGGCGCCGGGCGTGCAGCGGATGCTCGGCCTGTCGCTGGCCGGCAACGGCGAAGCGGAATTCCAGCTGCCGCGTCCGGCGCCCGACGACGATGCCTGGCGCGCGCGCCGCGGCGCCGGCACGTCGGACGCGCCGGTCGATGCGGAAGCAGTACCGGCCGGACTGCCGACGCTGAGGCGGCAGGCGCTGCGCACGGCGTCGCCGGACGCCATCCCGCTGCTGCGCGCAGCCGATGGCAGCGCGATCGCGTGGTGGCGCGCGGAAGGGCGTGGCCGCATCGGCGCGTGGACGCCGACCGACACCTATGCGCTGGCGCTCGCCGGGCACGCCGATACGCATGCCGTGTTGTGGTCGCAGGCGCTGGGCACCCTCGCGCGGAGCGGCACGGACACAGCGCAGGCGATGCCGGACGACGCGCGCGTTTCGCAGCGCGTATCGCTGTGCGGTCTCGCCGACGCCGCCGAGATCACGGCGCCGGACGGCCGCATCACCCGGCTGCAGCGCGATCCCGCCACGGGCACGGCCCGCTGCGGCGGCTTCTGGCCGCGCATGGCCGGCTGGCACCGGCTGGCGACGGGCGATGCGACGGCGCCGTTCCACGTCCGCGCCGACGACGATGCCCAGCCGCTGCATGCCACGATGGTGCGCGAACAGACGCAGCGACTGGCCGCGACCACGGCGATCGCGTCCATCGGAACCGCGCCGGCCGCGGACGGTCCGCGCGGTGCATCGTGGCCCTGGTTCCTCGGCTTCCTGCTCGCGGCTGGTGCGCTGTGGTGGCTGGAGCGCCGTCGTCCGGCGACCGGTTAACGAGTCCCGAATGTCCGATACGTAATCTCTGCTTCAGACCCATCTTCCGGAGTTCCGCATGAGCCGAGCCGCGATTCCCGCCTTGTTGCTTGCCCTGTCGCTCGCCGCCTGTTCCGCGCCCGACGCCGACGAGCAGACCGCCGCCGCCGAGCAATCGCAGGCCGCCGCCACCGAAGCCGCCGAGCCGGCACCCGCGGAACCGGCGCCGACCGAACTCGCCGGCACCTGCGACGACACCCAGGTGCAGTGGATCATCGGCAAGACGGCCGGCGAAAAGGAGATCGAACAAGCGAAGACCGACAGCAAGTCGGAAGCCGTGCGCGCACTGAAGCCGGGCGATGCCGCGACGATGGATTTCAATCCGAACCGCCTGAACATCATCCTCGACGACAAGGGCACGGCGACGTCGGTCAACTGCGGCTGACCGCCACACGACAGGTTTCGTCGACGAGCCGCCTGCGCCCGCGCAGGCGGCTTTTTCATGCATGAAGAATCGCCGCGGACGCCGTGCAAAAAGTTGCTTCTGCAACCAACGACTGGCTATCAATAGGTGTTGTTGCGGCATCGCAACAACTGTGATTTAGTCGGGTTTCCGGTGACATTTCGAAGTGCCGCTGCGTGGGCAGGGCACGGTGTCGCCGTCACTCCGGTTTGAGGCAACACATGGCCCCTCGCAATCGCCAAGGCGGCTTTGACAACGGTCTGTACGACCCCAACGACGAACGCGACGCCTGCGGTTTCGGCATGATCGCGCAACTCGACGACCAGCCCTCGCGCGCGCTGGTCGATACCGCCATTGCCGCGCTCTCGCGCATGACCCACCGCGGTGGCGTCGCCGCCGACGGACTCACCGGCGATGGCTGCGGCCTGCTGATCCGCAAACCGGATGTGTTCCTGCGCGCGCTCGCCACCGAAGCGAACATCGCGCTCGGCGCGCGCTTCGCCGCCGGCCTGGTGTTCCTGCCGCACGACGAGGCGCAGGCCGCGCAATGCCGCGCCACACTGGAAGCCGAACTGTTCCGCGCCGGCGCCACCCTCAAGGGCTGGCGCGTGCCGCCGACCAACGACGTCGTCTGCGGCCAGTTGGCCAAGGACACGCTGCCACGCATCGAGCAGGTGTTCGTCGAGGCCGGCGACGGCCAGAACGACGACGCCTTCACCCTGGCGCTGTTCCTCGCGCGTCGCCGCAGCGAACAGCAACTGCGCAGCGCCGTGCCGGATTTCTACGTGGTGACGCTGTCGCCGCATGCGATCGGCTACAAGGGCATGGTGCTGCCGGACAAGCTGTCGGTGTTCTTCCCCGACCTGCAGCGCGCCGACCTGGCCAGCAGCGCGGTGGTGTTCCACCAGCGCTTCTCGACCAACACGCTGCCGCGCTGGCCGCTGGCGCACCCGTTCCGCCTGCTGGCGCACAACGGCGAGATCAACACGATCGAAGGCAACCGCCGCTGGGCGCAGGCGCGCAGCAAGGTGTGGAAGACGCCACGCTTCGACATCGCCGAGTTCGACCCGGTCATCTCCATGCACGGCTCTGATTCGCAGAGCCTGGACAACATGCTGGAGCTGCTGGTCGCCGGTGGCATGGAACTGATCCAGGCGCTGCGCATCCTGGTGCCGCCGGCCACCCAGTCGCTGGAGTTCAAGGACGCCGACCTCGCCGCGTTCTACGAGTTCTATGGCCTCAACACCGAGCCGTGGGACGGTCCGGCCGGCATCGTCTCGATGGATGCGCGTTACGCCGCGTGCACGCTGGACCGCAACGGCCTGCGCCCCGCGCGCTGGATGCTGACCAGCGACCGCCACTTCATCGTCGCCAGCGAAGCCGGCGTGTGGGAAGTGCCGGCCGAGCGCGTGACCCGCAAGGGCAAACTGGGCCCGGGCGAGATGATGGCGATCGACCTGAAGCGCGGCGACCTGCTCGACACCGAGGCCGTCGACCGCATCAACCGCGGCCGCGCGCCCTACAAGCAGTGGCTTCAGCAGGGCGTCACCTACCTGCAGACCGAGCTGATCGACCCGTCGCTGACCGACGCGCCGTTCGACGAGAAGACGCTGCGCGGCTACCACAAGCTGTTCCAGCTCTCGACCGAGGAAGTGGAGCAGGTGCTGCGCCCGCTCGCCGAGACCGAGCAGGAAGCCACCGGCTCGATGGGCGACGACACGCCGATGGCGGTGCTGAGCCGGCAGACGCGTCCGCTGTACGACTATTTCCGCCAGGCGTTCGCACAGGTCACCAACCCGCCGATCGATCCGCTGCGCGAAGACTGCGTGATGTCGCTGACCACCCAGCTGGGCCGGGAGACCAACATCTTCCACGCCGGCCCGGAGACGGTGCACCACATCATCCTCAATTCGCCGGTGCTTTCCCAGCGCAAGCTGCGGCAGATCGTGAAGATGGCGCCGTACGACCAAAAGCACCGCTACGTCGACCTGTCGTACGACCCCGCCGAAGGCATGAAGGCCGCCATCGAGCGCATCAGCGCCGAGGTGGCGCAGGCCGCGCGCGAGGGCATGGTCATGGTGGTGCTGAGCGACCGCCGTCCGCTGCAGGGCCGGCCGATGGTGCATGCGCTGCTCGCCACCGGCGCCGTGCACCACCACCTGTGCCGCGAAGGCCTGCGCTGCGACGTCAACCTGATCGTCGAGACCGGCACCGCGCGCGATCCGCACCACATCGCCTGCCTGCTCGGCGTCGGCGCCACCGCGGTGTATCCGTACCTGGCCTACCAGACGCTGTTCGACCTGGGCCGCCGCGGCATCCTGCACCTGAAGAAGGGCGGCGAGCAGGCGCAGATCGGCCGCAGCTACCGCAAGGGCATCTACAAGGGCCTGTCCAAGATCATCTCGAAGATGGGCATCTGCACCATCAGCAGCTACCGCGGCGCGCAGCTGTTCGAGATCGTCGGCCTGGACCCGGACGTGGTGGACCTGTGCTTCGCCGAAACCCCGGCGCGCATCGGCGGCGTCGGCTTCGAGCGGCTGGACCTGGAAGCCTGCCAGCTGGAAGCGCGCGCCTGGAACGACCGCGAGTCGCCGGAGGTCGGCGGCCTGCTGAAGTACGTGCACGGCGGCGAGTACCACATGTACAACCCGGACGTGGTGATGACGCTGCAGCGCGCGACGCGCACCGGCGACGCCCGCGACTGGCAGGCCTATGCCGACGTGGTGAACTCGCGTCCGCCGTCCGCGCTGCGCGACCTGCTGCAACTGAAGAAAGCCGATACGCCGACCCCGCTCGACGAGGTCGCCGACGCGTCCGACCTGCTGCGCCGCTTCGACACCGCCGCGATCAGCCTGGGCGCGCTGTCGCCCGAGGCGCACGAAGCGCTCGCCATCGCGATGAACCGCCTGGGCGGACGCAGCAATTCGGGCGAAGGGGGCGAAGACCCCGCGCGCTACGGCACCGAGAAGCGCAGCAAGATCAAGCAGGTCGCCTCCGGCCGCTTCGGCGTGACCCCGGAATACCTGGTCAACGCCGAAGTGCTGCAGATCAAGGTCGCGCAGGGCGCCAAGCCCGGCGAAGGCGGCCAGCTGCCAGGCCACAAGGTCAACGACCTGATCGCGCGGCTGCGCTACGCCAAGCCGGGCATCGGCCTGATCTCGCCGCCGCCGCACCACGACATCTATTCGATCGAAGACCTCGCGCAGCTGATCTACGACCTCAAGCAGGTCAATCCGCAGGCGCTGGTCTCGGTGAAGCTGGTCAGCCATGCGGGCGTCGGCACCATCGCCGCCGGCGTGGTGAAGGCCGGCGCGGACCTGATCACCATTTCCGGCCACGACGGCGGCACCGGCGCCAGCCCGGTCAGTTCGATCCGCTATGCCGGCGTGCCGTGGGAGCTCGGCGTGGCCGAAGCGCACCACGCGCTCGTCGTGAACCAGCTGCGCGACCGCACCGTGCTGCAGACCGACGGCGGCCTGAAGACCGGCCTCGACGTGGTGAAGGCGGCGCTGCTCGGCGCCGACAGCTTCGGTTTCGGCACCGGCCCGATGATCGTGCTGGGCTGCAAGTACCTGCGCATCTGCCACCTCAACAACTGCGCCACCGGCGTGGCCACGCAGGACGAACGCCTGCGCACGCAGTACTTCACCGGCCTGCCGGAGCGCGTGGAGAACTTCTTCCGCCTGCTCAGCGAGGAAGTGCGGCAGTGGCTGTCGTACCTGGGCGCACGCTCGCTGGACGAGATCGTCGGCCGCACCGACCTGCTGCAGCAGATCGACGCCTCGCCGCGCACCGGCGTCAACGTCGACCTGTCGCGCCTGCTGAAGGGCGCGCAGCACGACAGCAGCACCTGCGCGGCGCAGCGCCTGTACGAATCGCCGGACAGCCTGGCCACGCAGCTCGACGGCCTGCTGGCCGAACCGATCCGCAGGAAGAGCGGCGGCGACCACCGCTTCCTGATCCACAACACCGACCGCAGCATCGGCACGCGCCTGTCCGGCGCCATCGCGCGCCAGCACGGCAACCAGGGCATGGCCGACGCGCCGTTGAACCTGCGCTTCCGCGGTACTGCCGGGCAGAGCTTCGGCGCGTTCAACGCCGGCGGCCTGCAGATGGAGCTGGAAGGCGAGGCCAACGACTACGTCGGCAAGGGCATGGCCGGAGGCCGGCTGGTGGTGCGTCCGCCGCGTGGCGCGCGCTTCGAGGCCCGCAACACGCCGATTATCGGCAACACCTGCCTGTACGGCGCGACGGGCGGCGAGCTGTTCGCCGCCGGCCGCGCGGGCGAGCGCTTCGGCGTGCGCAACTCCGGCGCGCTGGCGGTGATCGAAGGCGCCGGCGACCACTGCTGCGAGTACATGACCGACGGCATCGTGCTGGTGCTGGGCAAGGTGGGCCTGAATTTCGGCGCCGGCTTCACCGGCGGGCTGGCCTATGTGCTCGACCTGGACCGCGATTTCGTCGACCGCTACAACCACGAGCTGATCGACATCCACCGCATCAGTCCGGAAGGCTTCGAGAGCCACCGCCAGCACCTGCACACGCTGATCAGCCGCCACCGCGAGCTGACCGGCAGCATCTGGGCGCAGCAGATCCTCGACGAGTTCCGCGACTACATCGGCAAGTTCTGGCTGGTGAAGCCGAAGGCGGCGAGCATCGACTCGTTGAACGAGACCTTGAGGCGCGCGGCATGAGTGCGCTTCGCCGTCCGGGATACGCCCCTTCCCCCGCATGCGGGGGAAGGCTGGGATGGGGGCAGATCGAAGTCGGTGCGCTCGGCTCCCGACATACAGCACGAAGCTATCGCTCGAAACGTGCGTTGCTTCGCCACGATCCCGGCTCCGGTTCCCAACCCGCCCCAACCCTCCCCCGTGAACGGGGGAGGGGGCAGAGACTGTCCCCATGAGCAAGAAGCAGGTATTCCAGTTCCTCGACCTGCCGCGGACGATGCCGCAGCGCATTCCGCTGGAGTTGCGCACCGGCGGCGACTGGGGCGAGCTGTACGGCAAGTTCGGCAAGGACGACGCCCAGTACCAGGCCGGTCGTTGCCTGGACTGCGGCAATCCCTACTGCAGCTGGAAGTGCCCGGTGCACAACGCCATCCCGCAGTGGCTGCAGCTGGTGCAGGAGAACCGCATCGAGGAAGCCGCGGCGCTGTGCCATTCGACCAACCCGCTGCCGGAAGTCTGCGGCCGCGTGTGCCCGCAGGACCGCCTGTGCGAGGGCAGCTGCACGCTGGAGGAATTCGGCGCGGTCACCATCGGCGCGGTGGAGAAGTACATCGTCGACACCGCGCTGGCCAACGGCTGGCGTCCCGACCTCAGCGACGTGCAGCCGACCGGCAAGCGCGTCGCCGTGATCGGCGCGGGACCGGCCGGCATCGGCTGCGCGGACCGGCTGGCGCGCGCCGGCATCCAGGCCGTGGTGTACGACCGGTACGAACAGATCGGCGGCCTGCTGCAGTTCGGCATCCCCAGCTTCAAGCTCGACAAGAGCGTCATCGCGCAGCGCCGCGAGGTGCTGGAAGGCATGGGCGTGGAATTCCGCCTGGGCGTGGAGATCGGCCGCGACCTGACGTTGACGCAACTGCTCGAGGAGTACGACGCGGTCTTCCTCGGCACCGGCGCCTACCGCTACACCGACGGCGGTCTGCCCGGCCAGGACCTGGAGGGCGTGCTGCCGGCCCTGCCCTTCCTGGTGCAGAACGGCCGCATCGTCGGCGGCAACGATCCGTGGGGCCGGCCCATCGCCGGCTGGGAAGACCAGCTGCAACTGCCCGACCTGCACGGCAAGCGCGTGGTCGTGCTGGGCGGCGGCGACACCGGCATGGACTGCGTGCGCAGCGCGATCCGCCTGGGCGCGGCCAAGGTCACCTGCGCCTACCGGCGCGACGAGGCCAACATGCCCGGCTCCGCGCGCGAAGTCGCGAACGCGCGCGAGGAAGGCGTGCGCTTCCTGTTCAACCGGCAGCCGCTCGCCATCGTGGCGGGCGATGATGGCCGGGTGGCCGGTGTGCAGGTGGTGGAGACGAAGCTCGGTGAACCCGACGAGCGCGGCCGTCAGAACGCGGTGCCGATCGACGGCAGCGAGTCGGTGCTCGAAGCGGACGTGGTGATCATCGCGTTCGGCTTCTCGCCGAACCTGCCCGACTGGCTGGCGGAAGCGGGCGTGGAAGGCACGCCGAACGGCCGCATCGTCGCCGGCGGCGGCGACCGCCTGGCGTTCCAGACCACGCACCCCAAGCTGTTCGCCGGCGGCGACGCCGTGCGTGGCGCGGACCTCGTCGTTACCGCCGTGGCCGAGGGACGCGATGCAGCAGGCAGCATCGTGACGCTGCTGCTGACGCCCTAAAAAAAAAGCGCCGGGCGATGCCCGGCGCTTCTTTCTTCGCTTGGGCCGATCAGGCCTTCAGCGTCGCCATGTCGATGACGAAGCGGTACTTCACGTCGCCCTTCAGCATGCGCTCGTAGGCCTCGTTGATCTCGTCCATGCGGATCGTCTCGATGTCGGACACGATGCCGTGCTTCGCGCAGAAATCGAGCATCTCCTGCGTCTCGCGGATGCCGCCGATCAGCGAGCCGGCGATCGAGCGGCGCTTGAGGATCAGGTTGAACACGCCCGGCGACGGGTGCGGCTGGTCCGGCGCGCCGACCAGGGCCAGGGTGCCGTCGCGCTTCAGGGCGGTGAGGAACGGATCCAGGTTGTGCGGCGCCGCCACCGTATTGATGATGAAGTCGAGCGTGTTGCCCTGCGCCGCCATCTGCGCGTCGTCCTTCGACACGACGACCTCGTCGGCACCCAGGCGCAGCGCGTCCTCGCGCTTGCGCTCGGAGGTGGTGAACAGCACCACGTAGGCGCCCATCGCCTTGGCGATCTTCACCGCCATATGGCCGAGCCCACCGAGGCCGACCACGCCCACTTTGCTTCCCGGTCCGACCTTCCAGTGCGCCAGCGGCGAGTAGGTGGTGATGCCGGCGCACAGCAGCGGCGCGACCGCGGCGAGCTGGGACTCGTCGTGCGCGATCCTCAGCACGTACTTGGTATCGACGACGATCTGGTCGGAATAGCCGCCGTAGGTGTTCTCGCAGCCGAACAGCGGGCCGTTGTAGGTCCCGGTGAAGCCGTTCTCGCAGTACTGCTCTTCGCCGTCCTGGCAGGAAGCGCAGGTGCGGCAGCTGTCGACGATGCAGCCGACGCCGGCGAGGTCGCCGACCTTGAAGGCCTGCACGTTGCCGCCGACGGCGGTGACGCGACCGACGATCTCGTGGCCGGGCACGGAGGGATACAAGGTGTTCTGCCACTCGTTGCGCGCGGTGTGCAGGTCGGAATGGCAGACACCGCAGTAGAGGATCTCGATGCGGACGTCGTTCGGGCCGGGTTCGCGGCGCTCGAAGGCGAACGCAGTCAAGGGCTGGTCGGACGACAGCGCGGCATAGCCATGGGCCTGGCTCATGGGGAATCTCCGGGGAGGATGGAACGGGCCGAAAATTCTAGACGCCGATGGTGACCGCGCAACCCGCACCGCGTGGGTTTCACTGTCCCAACTGCCTGCGGCGCTCGCTTAGACTGTCGCTCTGCCCCGGATATCCACACTGTCATGCGCCTCGGCCTGGCTGCCAACCGATTGCATCACCACACCGAAGACGCCGCGCTGTTCCGCTGGTTGCGCGCCTGCGAGCCCGGTATCCGCGAGCTGCGGCTTGGCCTGCATGCGGTAGGCCGCACGCACGACGCCATCGCCGCGGCCGGCATGCTGCGCGGCTTCGAGCCGCTGAAGCGCTATCCCTACGGCCGCGATGGCGGACTGATGAAACTGGTCGCGGAAGTGGTGGGACTGGAGGGCGCCGAGCGCAGCCTGGACGGCGCGATCTATTTCATCGATCCGGTGGATCCCTCCTCGATCTTCCCGGAGGCGACCGCGCTGAAGCGCCAGTGCGTGATCCACGGCAAGCCCTTCCTGTCGACGGTGGCCTCGGCGCGCGACTGGATCGAGATGGAACGCATCCACGCCGGCTTCGCGCCGGACCGCGGCGCGGACCGATTCCACACGCTGGAATCGCAGACGCTGGCGCTGATCGCGCACGACGCGATGAAGCCGCAGATGCTGGCCTTCGCCAACGAGCACTTCGACGTGCTGTCGCGTTTCGCCCACCGCATGGCCACCGGCACCACCGGCCAGCGCCTCAACGAACTGGCCTGGAACCGCGGCTGGCCGCAGGACACGCCCTGGGTGGAGCGCTTCCAGAGCGGCCCGCTCGGCGGCGACGCGCAGATCGCCGACCGCGTGCTGGAGCATCGATGCCAGCGGGTGATCTTCTTCGAGGACCCGCACGTCGCGCGCCAGCACGAAGCCGACATCCAGCTGCTGGAGCGCGCGGTAACCACGGTCACCGACGAGGCGGTCTGCACGACGTCGCTGGCGGTGGCCAAGCGCTGGTGCGAGGCCGTCGGCAAGCGCCAGGCGTTTGTAGGAGCGACGTAAGTCGCGACCGCACGCCCAACATCCCGCGGGATCTTCCCCAGGCTTGAACCACACGACAACGCAGTTTGATTCTCGCGGTCGCGACTTACGTCGCTCCTACAGGAACAGCAGCAAACGAATGAACGTTCCACCCCGCCACTTGCTGAAAGACCTCTCGCTGTCCGCCATCGCAGCCGGCTTCGTCACCGTGCTGGTCGGCTTCGCCAGTTCGGCGGTGATCGTGTTCCAGGCGGCGCAATCGCTGGGTGCGTCGCCGGCGGAGATCAGTTCGTGGATGTGGGCGCTCGGCCTGGGCATGGGACTGACCTGCATCGGGCTGTCGCTGCGCTACCGCATGCCGGTGGTGACCGCGTGGTCGACGCCCGGCGCCGCCATGCTGATCAGCAGCGCCGCCGGCCTGCCGCTGTCGGACGCCATCGGCGCGTTCCTGCTGTCCGCGCTGCTGATCGCGGTCTGCGGCTTCTCGGGCTTCTTCGAGCGGATGATCAGCCGCATCCCGGTGTCGCTGGCCTCGGGCATGCTGGCCGGCGTGCTGCTGCGCTTCGGCATCGACGCGTTCGCCGCGATGAAGACGCAGCTCGGCATGGTGCTGACGATGTTTGCGGTCTACCTGCTGGCGCGCCGCCTGCTGCCGCGCTACGCGGTGATCCTGACGCTGCTGGTCGGCATCGCTTTCGCCGCGGGGCTCGGCCTGCTGCATGTGGAGGGTCTTTCGCTGCAGCTGGCGAAGCCGATCTTCACCGCGCCGACCTTCTCGTTCGCCGCCATCGTCGGCATCGCACTGCCGCTGTTCATCGTCACCATGGCCTCGCAGAACGTACCCGGCGTGGCGGTGATCCGGGCCTCGGGCTACGCGATCCCGATTTCGCCCGTCGTCGGCTGGACCGGCGTGACCAACCTGCTGCTGGCGCCCTTCGGCGCGTTCGCGCTCAACCTCGCCGCGATCACCGCGGCGATCTGCATGGGCCGCGAGGCGCACGAAGACGCGTCGCGCCGTTACGTCGCGGCCATTGCGGCCGGCGTGTTCTATGTGGTCGTCGGCCTGTTCGGCGCGACCGTGGCGGCCTTGTTCGCGGCATTCCCGAAGGAACTCATCCTCGCGATCGCCGGCATCGCCCTGCTTGGCACGATCGGCAACAGCCTGGCCGCGGCGCTGCGCGAGGAGGCCGATCGCGAACCGGCGCTGGTGACCTTCCTCGTCACCGCGTCCGGGCTGTCGCTGGGCGGCATCGGGTCGGCATTCTGGGGACTGGTGGCGGGCGTCGTCACTTTGCTGGTGCTGCGCCGCCGCTGAGCTGCATTCGCGTACGGCTCATGCAGGTGAACGCGGTGTGGAGTGTTCAGTTCCAGCGCGCTGCATTCACTTGCGGGTGATGCGGGCGTCGGCAGGATCGGCGCTCCACCCTCGCAGGAGATTCCCATGCAGACCATCCGCTTCCGCCATCGCCTGTTGACCCTGGCCACGTTGGCCGCCCTCTCCGGCGCCGCGCTCGCGCAGGCGCCGTCGCCGACGGCCGGCAAGGACGCACTGAAAGAACCGCAGGTGCGCGCACTGCTGACCGAGAAGGGTTACACCAAGGTCGACGATCTCGATTTCGAGGACGGCCAGTGGGAAACCGACGCCACCAGCGCCAACGGCGAGCGCGTCGACGTCCGCATCAATCCGGCCACCGGCGATGTCGTCGCCGAGAAGCTGGTGTCGAACCTCGGCGAGAACGACGTCAAGGCCAAGCTGGCGGCGGCCGGCTACTCGAAGATCCACGACGTCGACTTCGATGACGGCGTGTGGAAGGCCGAGGCCGAGCGCGCAGACGGCAACGATGTCGAGATCCACCTGGCCGCCAACACCGGCGAGATCATCCACGTCGAGAACGACTGATCGACGGCGCCAGTTCCGGAACGAGGAAGGCCGCCCTTGGGCGGCCTTCTTTTTTCAGGATGTCGAAGCGGGAGGCGGTCTCGCAAAGCGCCAGCCCACCAGCCAGCCGACCGCCAGCAACACGGCGGCCAGCAGCCACGGCGCACCCGGTACATGGGCCGGCGAGGACTTGCCGATGAACAGCGCGAAGATGCCGGCGAACATCATCGGACCGACGATGCCGGCCAGGCTGACCAGACTCATCAGCGCGCCCTGCACGCGGCCCTGCACGTCCGCACCTACTTGTTGCGTGATCAGCGCCTGCGTCGCCGGGCCGGCAAGGCCCCACAGCGCGCTGATCGGCAAGCCAATGAGGAATACCCAACCGACGTCGGCGATGCCGTAGATGAAGAAGCCGATCACGCCGCAGGCCAGTCCGAACAGCAGCGCACGACGCTCGCCGAACTTCGGCACCACACGACCGACCAGACCCGCCTGCACGATCACGCTGAAGACGCCGACCATCGCCAGTACCATGCCGACCTGGTCTGCGTCCCACTGGTACTGGTACTCGGCGAACAGTACGAACACGCTGGGATAGACGTAGTGCGCCAGATTGGCGATCAGCACCACCGTCGCCAGGCCGAAGACCTGCGGATAGCGCTTGAGCAGGGCCATCGAACCGATGGGGTTGGCGTGCTTCCAGTCGAAACGCACGCTGCGCCGTTCCTTCGGTAGTGATTCCGGCAATACCAGCAGGCCGTAAAGGAAGTTGAGCAGCGCCAGAGCTGCCGCGAACCAGAATGGCGCGCGCGGATCGATCTTGCTCAACTGGCCGCCAAGCAGCGGGCCGAGGATGAAGCCGAGGCCGAACGCCGCCCCGATCATGCCGAACGCCTGCGCGCGCTTTTCCGGCGCGGTGATGTCGGCGATGTAGGCATTGGCCGTGGTGAAGCTGGCCGAGAACACGCCGGAGAAGATGCGCGCGACCAGCAACCACGGCAGCGACTGCGCCAGCGCCATCAGCACGAAGTCGATGCCCAGGCCCAGGCACGACAGCAGGATCACCGGGCGGCGGCCGAATCGGTCCGACAGCGCGCCCTGGATCGGCGTGCAGACGAACTGGATGGCGGCGAACAGCATGCCGAACGTTCCAACCCACCACGCGGCCTGCACGAAGTCGCCCCCGGTGAACTGGCGCACCAGCCCCGGCAACACCGGAATGATCACGCCGAACGACAGGATGTCGATCAGCACCGTGATGAAGATGAAGATCAGGGCCGCGCGACGGCCGGGGATGGCGGGGATTTCGGCGCTCACAGGCGTGGAACCGCAGAGAGGTGCGCAAGTGTAGGGCATCGGCCGGCCACCCACGCCTGCCACCTTGTAGGAGCGCCCTTGGGCGCGATGCTCTTGTCGCCATGTTTCAGAACCAGAAGCATCGCGCCCGAGGGCGCTCCTACAGTGAGCTTACCGAGATCACCTGGCTTAACCGGTGCCGCTGGCCCGGCTCCAGTTCGATCGCATCGCCGCTGGCGTTCGCCGCCTCCAGGCAGACGAAGCTTCGCCAGCCGTCGTCCGGCATGTCACCAATGGCCGCGGCCCCGGCCTCGCCCGGGTTCCACACCACCAGCGACCGGCTGCCGAAGGTGTCCAGCCGGATACGGCGACCGCCCGCCGGATCGAGCAGGTCGAACCGGTGCCCCGTGCCCGCATAGATGCGATCGCTGCGGCCGGGATCGCTCGGATCGTGCAGCGACCAGTCGCCGGACTGCACATGCGTGCCGCCGTCGTACTTGTCGTCGTAGCGAAGCCCATCCAGGCCGGTGACCCGTACCTGCATGGCGTCGGCGACGCGGAAGTAGGTATGCAGTGCCTGTGTCAGCCGGTACGGCGCATCGCCACGACGCAGCGTGTCGATGCTCTGCCGCAATTCGCGCCCGACATGCAGCGACATCTGCAGCTCCAGCGGCACGCCGTCGCGCAGCGGAAGCGCCAGCTTCAGCACGGCAGTGCCATCGGCTTCACGCTTCACCTCGGTCAACGGCCAGCGCGAGATACGTGCGTGACCGTGCTGGACGGCATCGTCCGGCTGTCCCTGCTTGCCGAAGTACGGCCAGCAGACGGGAACACCGCCGCGGATCGCCTTCGGCGGCATCGACGTCGTCGGCGATACCCATAGCAGGTCATCGAAACCGGTCGGCACGAACGACAGCACCTGCCCGCCGTGCAGGCTGATGCGCGCGACGGAGAACGGCGTTTCCACGCGCAGTACGTCGATGTCCCGCCAGCGTTCGCGGGTCACACCTTCGGGCAGGACCGTCATGGCCGGGACGTCTCCGGCAACGCCACCGGCGGACCGTCCGTCTTCAGGGCGGCGAGGATCTTCGCCCCGGCGCGGCCATCCGCCGGCAGCAACCCTAGGCGTTGCTGTTCGACGACGATGGCGCGCCGGGTCTGCGTCCCGATCATGCCGTCCGCGGTGCCGATGGCATGGCCGCGGGCGAGCAGCAGGGTCTGCAGCTCGCGTCGCTGCGGGCGCCCGATCCCGGGATCGTCGGTGGGCCACGCAGCGACCAGTCCCGTGCCGCCACGCAGGCGATCGGCGAGCAGCGCGATGGCCAGCGCGTAACTCTCGGCGGCGTTGTAGGAATAGATCGCGTCGTAGTTCTTGAACACGACAAAGGCGGGGCCATTGACGCCCGTCGGCATCAGCACCGCGGCGTTGCGGTCGTCGGTCGGCAACGGTTGGCCGTCGACGCGGGCGATGCCTTGCGACACCCACTGGGTCAGAGGCTTGCGGTTGGTACGCCCGGCCTGCGCGAGGTCGAAGCCGGCCGGCAGCTTCACCTCGTAGCCCCATGGCTCACCCGTGCGCCAGCCGGACTTCACCAGGTAGTTCGCGGTCGAGGCCAGCGCATCGGGAATGCTGTCGATCAGGTTGCGGCGCCCATCGCCATCGAAGTCGACCGCGATGCGCTGGTAGGTACTGGGCATGAACTGGGTGTGGCCGAACGCACCGGCCCAAGAGCCGTTCAGACCGTCCACGCGCACGTCGCCCGCCTGCAGCAGCTTCAGCGTGGTCAGGAACTCGCCGCGGAAGAACGCCTGGCGCCGACCGAAGCACGACAGCGTGGATAGCGACACCAGCAGCGGCCGCTTGCCGAACACACGCCCGTAGTCGCTCTCCACGCCCCACACCGCGACGACGGTGGCGGGATCCACGCTGTACGCCTGCGATACCCGGCCCAGCAACTCGGCATGCGTGGTCCGCATGGCCTGCCCGTCGCTCACGCGCTGGTCGTCGACCAGGGCCGCCAGGTAATCCCACAGCGGCGTGGTGAATTCGGGCTGCGCGTCGAGCAGGTCCAGCACGCTCATGTCGGCGACCAGGTCTTTCGTGTACGTATCGAACGTGGCCGTGGCGACGCCCTGCTTCTCGGCGACACCACGCAGGCTGGTCATGCAGGTGGTGAAGACGGGGTCGGCCGCAACCGGCGAAGCGACGACGGGCGGCGCGGTCGATGGAGCCTGTGCTGCCGCAGGAATCGCGGCCATCAGGGTCAGCCAGAGAACGGATGCGCGCAGGATCATGGTGGCCTCCCTGGCCTTTGGGGGGAGGGCTCACTTTGCCTCGCGGGACGGATGAAGCCAAGTCGGAGCAGGTGGCGCCCCATCGGCACGGATCACGTGCATCGACTAGGACATTCAATCGGTCCTGCACGATGACGGCGCGAACAGCACGCCAGCGGGCCATGCCAACTTGACGCCGTTGCCGCTTGATGAGAGCTGCTGCACCCAGCAGTAGAAGGGTTCCAGCCCGATTTCCTGCCTGCGCTCATCCAGCTTCGCGGGCGTCACGATGTCGTAGAACTCGATGAAACCCTGCGGACTCCGGAAGTACTGCATGCCATACACCTGCGGCTGATCCGTCAGGCGCCGGTTCCTGTCCACCAGTGACGCCAGTTGCCTGGCGTCGGCCTCACCTGCAAGCACGGCCTGCTTCATGTGCTGGGCCGCCATCGCCTGATGCTGCGGATCCATGTCGGCATGCTGGCTCAACAGCCATGCGGCCTTCGCTGCGTCTTCGCCCACCGTCGAGCGCTCGGGCCACCCGCACTGGGCGAGGATGCTCCGCATGAACTTCGTATTGTCGGCATCGACCTCCAGCACCTTGTCCAACGCCTCCCCGGACTCGGGCGATGCCGTCACGTCATTGCGCGCGGACTGATCTGCATCTCGGCGCTGCAACAATTCACTTCGCAACGTCGTCTCCGCGCATTCTGCCGGCGTCCTGTCGGCTGCGAACGCGGACATCGGAAGCGCCAGCAGCAGACAGGCCGTTGCCAGAAGTCCTTTTCCCGCCGTCATCGTCATCTCCCTCATTCGACCTGGATTCGATACTCCACCACCTTCGCCGGCGGCACGGTTTCCCACGACCGCCGGTAGACCATCCGCACGGTTGTCTCGCCCGGCTTCTCTGCACGGAACCACCAGCGCGCGATCGACGGCGCGCCCGGCATCGGCGGCTGAGTGTCCATCGGCGGAGGGGTCGCCGGGCCGGTGGTCCGGGCCAGCACCGGGGCGCCGTCCGAGGTGAATTCCCACTGGAAGCCGGTGCTGGCGTTGGACATCAGGGCGATCTCCAGCACCTGGCCCACGCGCATCGACACCGGCCCCTCGCCCTGCGGGCGGACCAGCCCGTCGTCCGGCAAGGTGGCCGGCGGCGGTCCGCTGCCGATGGCGGGGCCACTGGCGCAGGCCGACAGCAGCACGCACAGGCCGGGCAGCAGCAGTGATCGCATGGTCGCGTCCTCCCTGGAGACGACGCCGTTATACACCCCGGCTTCAGGGCCTGATACCGCTTATGACCCCTACCGCATGGCGTTCCGATGGCCGTCAGGGGTGCTGCGTGGCGCAGCGCCTGACTGGCCGTCAGGCCAAGCCACGCGGCGCCGCATGGCGGCCATCGGAACGCCACCCATCGGGCCGATCCTGCGAACGCGCGCTGCAGCGTCATCGCTCCGTTGCGTAGCGACATACCCGCCATCGCTCTTCCTTGCTGCGCACGCGGGATCGGTGCGGTAGGGGTCATAAGCGGTATCAGGCCCTGCGGCCCGTCCGTAAAATGACGGCATGAACAACACCCCCCAGGATTCCTCGCTGGGTCGCGAGGTCGCGTATCCCGCGCACTACGACCCGACCCTGCTGTTCCCGATCCCGCGCCAGGGCGCGCGCGACGAGATCGGCATCGCCGCCGATGCCCTGCCCTTCGTCGGCCACGACCGCTGGCACGGCTACGAGCTGAGCTGGCTGGATGCCCGCGGCAAGCCGCGTGTCGCCACGGCCACGCTGACCGTGCCCTGCACGTCGCCCTGCCTGATCGAATCGAAGTCGCTCAAGCTCTACCTCAACTCGCTCAACAGCACGCGCTTCAACAGCGATGCCGCCGTGCTCGAACGCATCGCCACCGACCTGTCGGCGCGCGCCGGCGCGGACGTGCAGGTGGTGTTCGGCCTGCCGCCGATGACGGACGCGACGGAAGGCGAGTCGATCGACGGGCTGGACGTCGAGATCGACCATTACGGCCCGCCACGCGCCGAGTTCCTTGCCGCCGATCCGGAAGAGGACGTCGAGGAAACGCTGTCGTCCGAACTGCTGAAGTCGAACTGCCCGGTCACCGGCCAGCCGGACTGGGCGACCGTCGTGATCCATTACCGAGGCCCGCGCATCGATCGCGTCGAGCTGTTGCGCTACCTGGTGAGCTTCCGTGACCACGCCGAGTTCCACGAGCAGTGCGTCGAACGGATTTTTCACGATCTGCTGGCGCACTGCCGTCCTGCCTCGCTGTCGGTCGAGGCGCGCTACACGCGTCGCGGCGGCCTGGACATCAATCCGTGGCGTGCGACCGCCGACATGAATGTCCCGCTCATGAAGCGCGACGTACGACAGTAAGGTTACTCACGTAACAATAGAGCCGATTTCACGTGCGCGCTATGGTTTCTTAACAGCGCGCGTGCAACGCTTTGCCCATCCCAACGGCCCGCCAGGAAGGGTGGTTGCAATGAGCACAGAAAAGAAAGCGGATTTCTCTGGCGTCACCGCCAAAGTCGACTCGACGGAGCAACTTGTCGAGAAGGCGGATTTCTCTGGCGTCACGGCCCGTGTCGACAGCACGGAAGAACTCGTCGGCGAGCAGACATACACCGTCGAGAAGGGCGACACCCTCTCCAAGATCGCCAAGGAACAGCTTGGCAGCGCGAACGCGTGGAAACAGATCTTCGAGGCCAACCGCGACACGATCGATGATCCGGACCGCATATTCCCCGGGCAGGTCATCAAGCTGCCGCCAAAGCCTGCCGACGCCTGATCGCCCCACCATTCCATGACAAGGATCGAGACCATGAAGCAGACCCGCATTTCCTATGCCCTCGCCGCCGCCCTGGTCGGCACCGTTGCTCTGGTGGGCTGCAAGAAGAAAGAGGAACCGGTTGTCGCACCGCCGGCTGCGGTCGAACCGGCGCCGGCACCGGCCGAACCCGTTCCGGCTCCCATGCCGGTCAGCGCAACCAGCGTCACCGTCGGCAATACGGCCGCCGCAGACAAATCCGTCGCTGCCGTCGGCATGTTCGGTGTAAAGGACAAGATCATCGTTTCGGTGAAGACCGACGCCACGACGCCCGCTGACGCCACTGTCGACGCGAAGCTGACCTTCCAGGACGGTCAGGTGGCCGGTCAGAAGACCCAGGCGATCAAGGCCGAAGATGCCGGCACCACCAACATCGAGTTCACCAACACGAAGGACTGGCCCGCCGGCAAGTACAAAGTCGACGTGACCTTGAATGGCCAGCCGGTCGGCATGACACAGGAAATCGAGGTCAAGTAATCCCGTAGTACCAAGGCTCTCTCCCACGTGTGTGGGGCAAGCTCGGGCGTGGAGAAATCCACGCCCGCTTTTTTGCAGCACCCGCCGGCTGATCGTTCCACCTGCAAGCGCTTCGTGCAGGCCCCTGTCCCCGGACAGCCGTATCCATACCCCCTCGTTTTGCCCTGCGTGCGATGGCGCGCGACAATGGCGCGCTGAATTCCCCATCGCCCCTTGTCGAGAGTCCTGATCCCCATGTCGGATACGCCCCGCATCATCTACACCCTCACCGACGAAGCCCCGTTCCTCGCCACCCAGTCGCTGCTGCCGATCGTCGAAGCGTTCACCGCTCCCGCCGGCATCGCCGTGGAAACCCGCGACATCTCGCTGGCCGGCCGCCTCCTGTCGCAGTTCCCCGAATACCTGGGCGAGTCGCAGAAGATCAGCGACGACCTGGCCGAACTGGGCCAGCTGGCCACGCAGCCGGAAGCCAACATCATCAAGCTGCCGAACATCAGCGCCTCGGTGCCGCAGCTGAAGGCTGCCATCAAGGAACTGCAGGCGCAGGGCTACCCGCTGCCGGACTACCCGGACGAGCCGAAGGACGACAAGGAGAAGGACGCCAAGGCGCGCTACGACAAGGTCAAGGGCAGCGCGGTGAACCCGGTGCTGCGCGAAGGCAACTCCGACCGTCGCGCCCCGCTGTCGGTGAAGAACTTCGCCCGCAAGCACCCGCACCGCATGGGCGCGTGGAGCGCGGATTCCAAATCGCACGTCGCGCACATGGCCGCCGGTGATTTCTTCGGCAGCGAACAGTCCGCCACGCTGGCCGCCGACGGCGCGCTGAAGATCGAGCTGGTCGGCAACGACGGCGCGGTCACTGTGCTGAAGGACAAGGTGAAGGTGAAGGCCGGCGAGATCGTCGACGTGGCTTCGATGAGCCGCAAGGCGCTGGCTGCGTTCGTCGCCGCCGAGATCGCCGACGCCAAGGCCAAGGGCGTGCTGTTCTCGCTGCACCTCAAGGCCACGATGATGAAGGTCTCCGACCCCATCATGTTCGGCGTGGTGGTCAACGAGTTCTACAAGGCCGCGCTGGCCAAGCATGCCGCCGTGCTGGAGCAGATCGGCTTCGACGCCAACAACGGCATCGGCGACCTGTACGCGCGCCTCGGCTCGCTGCCGGCCGACCTGCAGGACGCGATCAAGGCCGACCTGCAGGCCGTCTACGCCGACGGCACCGCGGTGGCGATGGTGAACTCCGACAAGGGCATCACCAACCTGCACGTGCCGAGCGACGTAATCGTCGACGCCTCGATGCCGGCGATGATCCGCGACTCCGGCAAGATGTGGAACGCAGAAGGCAAGCTGCAGGACACCAAGGCCGTCATTCCGGACCGCTGCTACGCCGGCATCTACCAGGCGGTAATCGAGGACTGCAAGGCGAACGGCGCATTCGACCCGGCGACGATGGGCAGCGTGCCCAACGTCGGCCTGATGGCGCAGAAGGCCGAGGAATACGGCAGCCACGACAAGACGTTCCAGATCCCGGCCGACGGCACCGTGCGCGTCACCGACGACGCCGGCAAGGTCGTGTTCGAGCAGCAGGTCGAGGCCGGCGATATCTGGCGCATGTGCCAGACCAAGGACGCGCCGATCCAGGACTGGGTGAAGCTGGCCGTCGGCCGCGCGCGCCTGAGCAAGACGCCGGCGGTGTTCTGGCTGGACAAGGATCGCGCGCACGATGCGCAGGTGATCGCGAAGGTCGAGCAGTACCTGAAGGACTACACCATCGATGCGCTGGACATCCGCATCCTGCCGCCGGTCGAGGCGATGAAGGTGTCGCTGGAACGCATCCGCAAGGGCGAGGACACCATTTCGGTGACCGGCAACGTGCTGCGCGACTACCTGACCGACCTGTTCCCGATCATGGAGCTGGGCACCAGCGCCAAGATGCTGTCGATCGTGCCGCTGATGGCCGGCGGCGGCCTGTTCGAGACCGGCGCCGGCGGTTCCGCGCCGAAGCACGTGCAGCAGTTCCTCGAAGAGGACTACCTGCGCTGGGATTCGCTGGGCGAGTTCCTCGCGCTGGCGGCGTCGCTGGAACACCTGGGCCAGCGCTACCTCAACACGCCGGCCAAGGTGCTGGCCAACGCGCTGGACGTGGCCAACGGCCGCATCCTCGATGAGAACCGCTCGCCCGCGCGCAAGGTCGGCGAGCTCGACAACCGCGGCAGCCACTTCTACCTGGCCCTGTACTGGGCGCAGGCGCTCGCCGCGCAGGACGAGAACGCGGAGCTGAAGGCGACGTTCGCGCCGCTGGCGAAGGCGCTGGCCGACAACGAAGCCGCCATCCTCGGCGAGTTGAACGGCGCGCAGGGCAAGGCGCTCGATATCGGCGGTTACTACCATCCGGACCTGGCGAAGACCGCGGCCGCGATGCGTCCCAGCAAGACGTTCAACGACGCATTGGCGACGCTGTCGGCCTGACGCTGATCGCTTTGCTGCCGACTCCAACGCCCGGTCTCGTGCCGGGCGTTGTGTTTTCGGCGACCATCGTGCGTGCCGCCGCTATCCGATTCCTCCCGCCATGGCCGACGCCACCGACATCCTGCTGTTCTCCTACGGCACGCTGCAGCTGGAAAGCGTGCAGCTGTCCTCGTTCGGCCGCCGGCTCGACGGCGAACCCGATGCGATGACCGGCTACGCGCGAACGATGGTGGAGATCACCGATCCCGACGTGCTCGCCGCCAGCGGCGAACGCTTCCATCCCATCGTCAGTCCCAGCGACGATCCGTCCGACGAAGTCGCCGGCACGGTGTTCCGCATCAGCGCCGACGAACTCGCGGCGGCGGACCGCTACGAAGTCGCCGACTACGCGCGGGTGCAGGTGCGCCTGAAATCCGGCCGCGACGCCTGGGTCTACGTGAAGGCCTGACGGCAGCATCCAGGCCGATGTGGGAGCGACGTCAGTCGCGATGAACCGCCGCGGTGGCCGATCGCGACTGACGTCGCTCCCACACGGAGACCTCGTTGCATCGTTGCCGCTCAGCGGAACAGCGACAACGACGTCATCGCGCGCAGCCGGCGTTCGCCCAGGCGCTGCACCGCGCGCTGGTGCCTGGCCTTGCCTGCCGCGTCATGGGCATGGTGGCGGCGCTCTTCCCGTATCCGCGTCGCGTCGTCGATGGGATGCGCGACATGGCCGTGCAGGAACAACATGCCCTGGCTCATGCCACCCAGCTGCTGCCACCACTGCTTCCTGGTTTCGGTCTGCATGGGACTGCTCCGTTGCGCCGGTGTCCGGCTTGAAGGACTACCAAGCTAGGCGCATCATTCCTCCCGAAAAAGCGAAAGCTCCGCAACCCAGCCTTGAGGTGGATTCAAGATGAGCCGGCTGCCGCTGGACCAGGTGGATGCGTTCGTCACCGCCGCCCGCCTGCGCAACCTGACGCGTGCGGCGGAAGCCATGCACCTGACCGTCAGCGCGCTGAGCCACCGCATGCGGCTGCTGGAGCAGCGGCTGGGCCACAAGCTGCTGGCGCGCGGTCCACGCGGCGTGGAGCTGACCCCGGACGGCCAGCGCCTGTTCGACGCGATCTCCGGTCCGCTCGATACCATCGAGCACGCGCTGCGGCGCGCCACGTTGCGCAACGACCACACCGTGACGCTCAGCCTGATCCCGTCGATGGCCACGGCCTGGCTGGTGCCGCGCCTGCCGGCGTTCCTCGCCGCGCATCCCGAGCTCGGCCTCAACCTGCAGTCGAGCACGCACGTCGTCGATTTCGAGCGCGAGCCGGTCGACCTGGCGCTCCGCCTCGGCGGTGGCCGCTGGCCGAACGTGCACGCCGAGTTCCTGTTCCACGAATGGATCACGCCGGTGGCCAGTCCGGCGCTGGTGAAGCAGCACGGCAAGCCGGCCCCGGACCAGATGGCGAAGCTGCCGCTGCTCGGCGACCCGGCCAACCGCTGGAAGGACTGGTTCGAGCATTTCGGCGGACAAGCACCGGCACGCTATGTGGCGCAGTTCGACGACACCGAGACCCTGCACCAGGCCGCGGCGCAGGGCGTTGGCGTGGCGCTGGCGCGCTGGACGCTGGCCGAGCCGCTGGTGAAGGCCGGCCGGCTGGTGACGCTGACGAAGAAGCGGCTGCAGGCCGATTTCGCGCATTACCTGGTCTATCCCGAGCGCAGCCTGTCGCACCCCGGCTTCCGCAAGGTGCGCGGCTGGCTGCTGGAGCAGGCCGGCATCGCGGTGGCGCGATGACTCCAGCGCGCGCCGGCTAACATCGGACGCATGGTCCACGACGATGCCATCGCCCGCCTGATCCACGACGCTTTCGCGGACTACCACGCGCGGTTCGCGGAGATCACGCAGCGCGCGAAGGGCCGGTTCGAGACGATGGACTGGGCCGGCGCACGCGCCGACGCCGTCGAACGCATCGAGCTGTACGACCAGTGCATCGCCGAATGCGCGCTGCGACTGCAATCGGCGCTGCTGGGCCAGGCTCACGACCGGACGCTGTGGGTCACGGCACGGGCGGCGTTCGAAACGCTGGTCGCGGGACAGATCGACCGCGAGCTGTACAAGACGTTCTACAACACCCTCTGCCGCCGTTTCCTGCGTATCCGTGGCGTGGACCCCGCGCTGGAGTTCGTCGCGCTCGACGTCGAGCCTACGGATGCGATCACCCATCCGGTCGCGCGCCACAGCTATGCCGTGTCAGAACAGCGGCCGACGGATACGTTCGCGCGCGTGCTCGGCGACTACGGGTTCGACGTGCCCTACGCCCACCGCACCCGCTGCGCCGCGGCCATCGCCGTGCGCCTGCAGGACGACCTGGCGCACTGGGGCGCGAACCCGGTCCGCGGCATCGAGCTGCTGGATACAGTGTTCTATCGCGAACGGCGTGCCTACCTGGTCGGGCGCGTGTTCGGCGAGCACCGGTTCTCGCCCTGCGTCATCGCCCTGGTCAACGACGGCGGCCAGCTGAAGGCGGAAGCCGTGCTGACCCACCGCGGCGACGTCGCGCACCTGTTCGGCACCTCGCGCAGCTACTTCCACGCCGACCTGGCGACGGTCGGCGACGCGGTGGTGTTCCTGCGCTCGCTGCTGCCGGGCAAGCCGATCGACGAGATCTACACCGTGCTCGGCCGCGCCAAGCAGGGCAAGACCGAGCGTTACCGCACCTTCTTCCACCACTTCCACGCGCATCCGGACGAACGGCTGGTACATGCCGAGGGCACGCCCGGCATGGTGATGGCGGTGTTCACCCTGCCCAGCTATCCGCTGGTGTTCAAGGTGATCCGCGACCGCTTCGCCTATCCCAAGGCGATGAGCCGGCAGGACGTGGAGGACAAGTACGACCTGGTGTTCCACCTCGATCGCGTCGGCCGGCTGCTGGATACGCAGGCGTTCCGCTTCCTGCGCTTCCCGCGCGCCCGTTTCTCGCCAGCACTGCTGCAGGAACTGCGCGAGAGCTGCGGACAGAGCCTCAGCGAGGACGGCGACGACGTGGTGATCCACCTCTGCTACGTGCAGCGACGCCTACGACCGCTGAACCTGTACCTGCGCGAGCAGAAACCCGACGCGGCGCGCACCGCCGCGCTCGACTACGGCCAGGCGATCAAGGACATGGCGCGCAACAACATCTTCCCGGGCGACATGCTGCTGAAGAACTTCGGCGTGTCGCGCCACGGCCGCGTCGTGTTCTACGACTACGACGAACTGCGGCTGGTCGCCGACTGTCGATTCCGCGACTGGCCGCAGCCGACCACGTACGAGGAGCAGATGGCCGATGGCCCGTGGTTCCATGTGGATGCCGGCGACGTCTTCCCCGAACGTTTCCCGCAGTTCCTCGGCTTGCCCGACGCGCAGGCGAAGGCGCTTAAGGCCGCGCATGGCGACCTGTTCCGGCCGGCGTGGTGGCGCGACCTCCAGTCGCATCTCGCCGCCGGCGAATACCCGGATACTGCCCCGTATCCGGATGCGTTGAAGCTGGCGTGATGGCGCGCATGCGGGCGCAACGCACGTCGCGCTACCCTTGCCGGCATCCGGAGAACGCTGTCCCGTCATGAGCACGTACCGCCTCGATTCGATCTTCCGTCCACGCGCCGTCGCGGTGGTAGGCAGCCAGTCGCGCCCCCGTTCGGTCGGCCGCGCGGTGATCGAGAACCTGCTGGCGGCCGGCTTCGATGGAAGGATCGGGCTGGTGAACAGGCATCCGACGCCGATGGACGGCGTTGCCATCGCGCGCCAGCTGCGCGACCTGCCGTGGACGCCGGACCTGGTCGTCATCGCCACGCCTGCGGCGACCGTGCCGCAGCTCGCGGCGGAAGCGGTGGAGAAAGGCGCTGGCGCAGTGGTGGTACTGACCGCCGCGATGGGCAGCGGCCCCGGTTCGCCCGCCGCGCAGCTGGAAGCACTGACGCGAGAGAAGGGCCTGCGCGTGCTCGGCCCGAACTGCCTGGGCGTGATCGCGCCGCACGCACGCCTCAACGCCAGCCTGGCGAGCCGCTTCCCGAAGGCCGGCGACCTCGCGCTGATCTCGCAGTCGGGCGCCATCTCGGGTGGCCTGGTCGAATGGAGCATGAGCCAGCCGGTCGGTTTCTCCGCCGTGGTGTCGCTGGGCGATGCGCTGGATGTCGACTTCGCCGACCTGCTGGACTACTTCGCCACCGACCACCGCACGCGCGCGATCCTGCTGTACGTGGAAACCATCCGCGATGCACGCAAGTTCATGTCGGCGGCGCGTGCCGCGGCGCGCACCAAGCCCGTCGTCGTGGTGAAGTCCGGACATGGCGTGCCGGCCCGGGTCACGCCGGCCGGCAGCACGCATACGCAGAACCTGGCGAAGCCGAACGCCGTCTACGGCGCCGCCTTCCGGCGCGCCGGCCTGCTGCGCGTGCGCTCGCTGCACGAGCTGTTCGCCGCCGCGCGCACCTTGGGCCAGGTGCGACCATTCCAGGGCCGCCGCCTGGCGATCCTCACCAACGGTGGCGGCGTCGGTGCGCTGTCGGTCGATCACCTGTACGAACAGGGCGGCACGCTCGCGGCCTTGTCGGAGACCACCCGCGATGCGCTGGACCGCATCCTGCCCGTGGGCTGGTCGCGGACCAACCCGGTCGACCTGCTGACCGACATCGACGCCGACCGCTACGCCGCCACGATCGAAGCGCTGCTCGCCGATCCTGAGAACGATGCGCTGCTCGCGGTCAACGTGCCGACCGTGCTGTCGTCGTCGTCGGAGGCCGCGCATGCGGTCACCCGCGTCTTGTCGCAACGGCCCGCGCATGGCGCGCGCAAACCCGTTTTCACCGTCTGGCTGGGTAACGATCCGCAGGCCGAAGCGGTGCTCGATGCCGCGCAGATTCCGCGCTATCCGAACGAATCCGACGCGGTCGCCGGCTTCATGCACCTGGTCCGTCACCGCGAAGTGCAGGCCGCGCTGATGGAAACGCCGCCCAGCCTGCCGGAGGACTTCAGCCCCGATGTCGATACGGCGCGTGCGCTGGTCGATGCGGCCTTGGACGCCGGCCAGACCTGGCTGGATCCGCTCGCCACCATGCAGCTGCTGGCGGCCTACGGCATCCCGATGGCGCCGGTCTGGCGCGCGGAGGGTGCCGACGACGCGGCCCGCATCGCCGCGCCCTTGCTGGCCGAAGGCGCGACGGTGGCGGTCAAGATCCTGTCGCCCGACATCCCGCACAAGTCCGACGTCGATGGCGTACGGCTCAACCTGCCCAATGCGAACGCCGTGCGCGAGGCCGCCGCCGGCATCCTGCAGCGCGCGCGCGAACGCCGGCCGGACGCCCGCATCGAAGGCGTGCTGGTGCAGCCCACGCTGCTGCGGCCGAAAGCGCGTGAACTGATCGTCGGCATCGCCGACGATCCGGTATTCGGCCCGGTCATCGCGTTCGGGCGCGGCGGCACAGCCGTGGAAGTCATCAACGACCAAGCGGTCGCGCTGCCACCATTGGATCTGCGACTGGCGCATGAGCTGATCGCGCGCACCCGCGTCTCGCGCGTGCTGAAGGCGTACCGCGACGTGCCGGCGGCCGACGAGCCCGCGGTCGCGCTGGTGCTGGTGAAGCTGGCGCAGCTCGCCGCCGACATTCCTGAGATCCAGCAGCTCGACATCAATCCGCTGCTGGCTGACCGCGATGGCGTGGTGGCCGTCGATGCGCGCATCGCGGTGGCGCGCGGCCGCGCACTGCACAAGGGCCGCGGCCATCCGCGCTTCGCGATCTTCCCGTATCCGACCGAGTGGGAACGCACGATCCTGCTCGGCGACGGCCAACCCGCGCTGGTGCGCCCGGTGCGCCCGGAAGACGACGCGATGTTCCGCGAGTTCTTCACCCACATCACCGACGAAGACCTGCGCCTGCGCTTCTTCCAGTCGGTGCGCCACTTCAGCCACGAGTTCATCGCCCGCCTCACCCAGCTGGACTACGCACGCTCGATCGCACTGGTCGCCGTGCATCCCGGCACGCACGAGATGCTGGGCGCGGTGCGCCTGCACGCCGACGCCAACTACGAGAAGGGCGAGTACGGCATCCTGGTGCGCTCCGACCTCAAGGGCCACGGCATCGGCTGGAAGCTGATGCAGATCATGATCGAGTACGCGCAGTGGCAGGGCCTGAAGATCATCGAAGGCCAGGTGCTGCGCGAGAACCGCACCATGCTGGCGATGTGCGAAAGCCTCGGCTTCGCGGTGAAGCTGGATCCCGACGATCCCACGCTGATGAATGTCCGTTTGCCGGTGCCGCCGGCGGCATGACGCGCCGTGTCGTCATGGTCTCAGCGGCGCTGGCCGCACTGGCGCTGGTCGCCGGCAGCATGGCGTGGCAGCGCTCGCGCCCCCGAGCCTGCGGCCGCTCCTGCACCAGCATCGGCGGCACGGATTCCCGCAGGCGCGACACTGCTGGAGACGTCGCATTACCGTGTCCACAGTACGGCGACACCGGATCAGACGCGACAGGTCGCGGACGCGGTCGAGAACCTGCATGCGGCGTACATGCAACTGTTCGCCGACGATATCCGACCCTCTCCTCGACCACTCACGCTGGTGCTGTATGCCGATCGCGAGGAGTTTCGGCGCAACAACCGCAGCCGCCCCTGGGCGGAGGCTTACTACCTGCGCCCGGCCTGCTATGCGTACTACGGCGACGGACGACCGAACCCGTACCACTGGATGCTGCATGAGGCTGTGCATCAGTTGAACACCGAGGTCGCCGGCTGGCGATTGCCCGCATGGGCCAACGAGGGTGTCGCGGGTTACCTGGGTGCGAGCTGGCTGGAGGACGGCGTGCTGACCCCGGGTCGCAGCGATCCGGCGACCTATCCGATCTGGTGGCTGTCGCGGATGGAGCTGACGGGCAACCGGCAGGCGGAGGTCGACGCCCTTCGCTTCATCCCGTTGCGCGACCTGCTGGACGGTGGCGGTCCAGGCATCGACGGGCACGTCAACCTCTACTACCTGCACTACTGGGGCCTGACCCACTTCCTGTTCCACTACCAGAACGGAAGGCATGCAGCCGCCTACAAGCAGCTGCTTGCCCGTGGCGCATCGACGCCAGACTTCGAGCGCCTGATTGGTCCGCTCGGCGATACCGAGGAAGCGTGGTACGCGTACATGCTGGACGCCATCGCGACGATGCAGAAGTACGAAGCCGAGCACGGCATCGAGCGCTGAGCCGCCGCGCTCAGAGCTTCACCACCACCTTGCCGAAATTCTCACCGCGCAGCAGGCCGATCAGCGCGCGCGGTGCGTTCTCGAGGCCGTCGACGAGATCCTCGCGCCAGCGGATCCTGCCTTCCTTTAGCCAGCCGCCCATCTCGCGCAGGAACTGCGGATACAGCGCGATGAAATCATGCTGGATGAACCCGCGTACCGTCAGGTGGCGGGTGAGGATCTGGCTCATCAGCCAGGCCATACGATCTGGCCCGGCCGGCAACGCCCTGTCGTTGTAGTGCGCGACCAGGCCGCAGACCGGGACACGGGCGAAATCGTTGAGCAGCGGCACCACCGCATCGAATACGGGGCCACCGACATTCTCGAAGTAGACATCGATGCCGTCGGGACAGGCGGCACGCAGCTGCGCAGCGAACTCCGGCGCACGGTGGTCGAGCGCGACATCGAAGCCGAGTTCGTCCTGCAGGTAGGCGCGCTTGCGCTCGCCGCCGGCGATGCCGACGGCGCGCGCACCCTGCAGCTTCGCGATCTGGCCGACGGTCGCGCCGACCGGCCCGCTGGCCGCGGCGACCACGACGGTTTCGCCGGGCTTCGGCTGGCCGATCTCGTGCAGGCCCACGTAGGCGGTGAACCCAGGCATGCCGTACACGCCCAGTGCGGTGGTCAGCGGCGCGACGCTCGCGTCCAGCTTGCGCTTCAGCGTGCGGCCGTCAGCGACGGCATGCGTCTGCCAGCCGCCGTGCGCCAGCACGACGTCGCCGACCTGCAGGTCGGGATGGCGCGAGTCGATCACCTCCGACACCGTGCCGCCCTCCATCACCTCGCCGATCTCGACCGGTTTCGCATACGAGCGCCCAGCATTCATGCGCCCACGCATGTACGGGTCCAGCGACAGGTAGCGGTTGCGCAGCAGTACCTGGCCGTCGGCGGGTACCGGCAGATCCACCTGCTCGATGAGGAAGTCGTCGGGTTCCGGTTCGCCTTGCGGGCGCGCGGCCAGCACGATGCGGGTGTTGCGGTCTGTGTCGTGGACGCCCATGTCGTCGCTCCCGAGTCATCAGTGACCTGCAGTCTAGCGACGAAGTACTCGGATGCGACGAAGCGTGCCTGCCATGCGGCAGCCGCCATGCGGGCTGAACATGCTGCGTGCTAGGCTCCGCGCACCTTTCTGGAGGGCTGACACATGACGAACCGCATTCCGCTGTCCCTGGCACTCGTCGCGGCGCTGGCCGCCGCGCACCCCGTGCTCGCCGCATCGCCGGCCAAGCAGGCCGCACCCGCCCACGCACTGTCGGCTGCGGATGCCACGGCACTCGACACCGCGCTGAAGGGCGGCTGGCGGGATCCGAAGAATACGGCGCGCGACGTCTACCGCCACCCGAAGGAGACGCTGTCGTTCTTCGGCGTGAAGCCGACGCAGACGGTGGTTGAGATCACCCCCGGTGGCGGCTGGTACGCCGAAGTCCTCGCACCGTACCTGAAGACCGGCGGCAGCTACGTCGCCGCCGTCGTCGATCCGGCGAGCGTGGCCGAGAAGAGCCGCAACTATTACCAGCGCAGTGCCGACGGCCTGCAGAAGAAGTTCACCGACGGTGCCGCGCAGTACGACAAGGCGACGACCGTGAAGTACGACCCCGCGGCGCCGGTGTTCGGTGCGCCGGCCTCCGCCGATGTGGTGCTGACGTTCCGCAACGTGCACAACTGGCGCAAGGCGAGCCAGGCTGAAGGCATGTTCAAGGGCTTCTTCGCCGTGCTGAAGCCGGGCGGCGTACTGGGCGTGGTGGAACACCGCGCGAACAAGGACGTCGCGGCCGACGACGACACCGGCTACGTCAGCGAGGCGCAGGTCATCGCGCTGGCGGAATCGGCCGGTTTCCGCCTCGACGCGAAGAGCGAGGTCAATGCGAATCCCAAGGACACCAAGGATTACGCGAACGGCGTGTGGACGCTGCCGCCGTCGAACAACCACCCGGAAGCCGAGCGCGCCAAGTACCAGGCCATCGGCGAGAGTGACCGCATGACGCTGCGGTTCGTGAAGCCGCACCACTGATCCTGCGCCCGACGGCGCCACGTTCCGCAGGGAACGTGGCGCAACGCACCGCCCGTCCATGCTGATCGCGTTCAACAAGCCGTTCAACGTGCTCTGCCAGTTCACCGACCGCAGCGATCCGCCACGGCGCACGCTGGCGGAGTTTGGCCTTCCGCCGGACGTTTACGCGGCGGGGCGGCTGGACTACGACAGCGAAGGCTTGCTGCTGCTGACCGACGACGGATCGCTGGCGAACCGGCTGACCGATCCGCGCCACAAGCAACCGAAAACGTACTGGGTGCAGGTGGAAGGCACGCCGACGGATCAGCAACTGGATGCGCTGCGGCGCGGCGTGGTGTTGAACGACGGACCGACGCGGCCTGCGTCAGTGGAACGGCTGGATCCTGCGCCGGCGCTGTGGCCGCGCGATCCGCCGGTCCGCTTCCGCAAGACGGTGCCGGATGCGTGGCTGTCGGTGACGATCACCGAAGGGCGCAACCGCCAGGTCCGTCGAATGACGGCGGCGGTCGGACTGCCTACCCTGCGGCTGGTGCGCGTCGCCATGGGCGACACGCGCTTGGCAGACTTATCGCCCGGCGAATGGCACGCGCTCTGACGCAGGGCGCGCGCCTCTACCCGATCAGCTCTCGGCGGAACGGGCGGTGCTGCGCGGCTTGCGCGGCGTGCCGGTCTTGCGCGCGGTGCTGGACGCCTTGCCGTTGACCTTGCGGGCCTCCACGCGGCGCGACTTGCCTTCGATAGTGCCGTTCGCTTCATCGCGCTTGCGCTTGCGGTAGGCCACCAGCGCCAGCAGGCCGACGCCGATACCCGTCGCCACGGCGACTGCGGGGTTGCGGCGCACGAAACCTACCGCGAGGCGGCCACCGGTCTTGGCCACGCCCAGCGCCGCACCGGTCTGCAGCAACTTGTCCGCGCTCGGCACGGCGTGCTTGAGGCTGGTGCCCGCTTGGCTGGCCAGTTCCAGCGCACGGTCGGTGATGGTGGTCAGCTTGCTCATGGGACCTTCCCTGTAGGAATGTGGGTAGGGTGTCAGTGTCCGGGCGGGGATGTTTACGTGGTGTTAGTTCCGCGACCGCGCGCTGGCCGCGGGCTGAACGACGCTCGACGAAGCACTACGTGCCACGAGGTTTCGCCCGATGCGTTGCCTGGGCGCTCCAGGGATCGTCGGGCCACGGATGCCTCGGATACCGTCCCTTCATCTCCTTCTTCACCTCGGCATAGGTCGAGTTCCAGAAGTTGCGCAGGTCCGAGGTCACCTGCAGTGGCTTGCCGCCCGGGGACAGCAGGTGCAGCAGCAGCGGCACGCGGCCGTCCGCGACGCGCGGCGTATCGGCCAGGCCGAACAGCTCCTGCAGCTTCACCGCCAGCACCGGCGGCTGCCCGTGCGCGTATTCGATGCGTCGCTCCATGCCCGACGGCACGGTGATGCGCACGGGCGCGAGCTGGTCGATGCGCTGCCGGAGCGACCAGTCCATGCCCGACTTCAGCGCATTGGCGAGGTCGTCCTCGCCCAGCGCCTCCAGCCGGGTCTTGCCGGCGAACGCGGGCTTCAGCCAGTCGTCGAGCGTGGCCATCAGCGCGTCGTCGGACAGGTCGGGCAGGCCGAGATCCGGCATCCACTCTCGCAGACAGCGCACGCGCTCGCGCCATTGCTGCAGCGACTCGGGCCATGCCAGCGCGTCCAGGCCGAGATCGCGCACGGCATCGGTCAACGCAGCGGCGGCGAGCGCGGGATCGACGCGGCCGGCGGGGCGGGCATCGAACACGATCTGGTCGAAGCGCGATTCGCGCTGCGCGGACAATGCCCGGCGCGCCGCATCCCAGCGCACGGTGTCCTCGGTGACGAAGCTGTCGGTAAACTCGCGACGCAACCGCTGCTCGTCCACCGGCGCGCCACGTTGCACCAGCGCGTCGCGGTTCTCGTGGCGCAGCTCGCTGACGACGATCCACGGTTCGCCGACCAGTGCGCTGTCGTCGAACAGCCGCGCACTGCGACCGTTCGCCAGCAGATAGCGGCGTGCGTCCTGTGGATGCTGGAAGCCGATGCGGTCCGGGAAGGCATGCATCAGCACGTCGCCGAGCCGGTGCGCCTCGACCGAAGAAGGCGGCGATACGGACTCACGCACGCGGCGTCGCCATTGCTTGGCGGCGGCGTCGATGGCCGCCAGCCCGGAGCGATTCGCGTCGCCCGGCGCGCGTCCCGTACGGAACGCGGCCAGCGCGCGCCAGCGCGCGGCCAGTGCGTCGCCGCCCATGCGCAGCGGATCGCGCGCTTCGACCAGGGCAGCGAGATCGCAGGCCAGCGCGCGATCGTCGCCCTCGCCTGCCGACAGCAGCATCGCGGCCAGGCGCGGATGCGTGCCCAGGGCGAGCATGCGTTTACCGAGCGGGGTGATGGCGTTCGTCGTGGTCAGCGCGCCGAGGCGGCGCAGCAGGTCTCGGGCCGCGTTCATCGCACCGGGCGGCGGCGTGTCGACGAAGCGCAGCGCGTCGCTGCCCCAGGCGGCCAGTTCCAGCGCCAGCGCACCGAGTTCGACCAGCGCGATCTCCGGCCGCCGTTGCGGGTCCAGCCGCTGCGACTGTGGCCACAAGCGGTAGGCCCAGCCATCAGCGACACGACCGGCGCGACCGGCACGCTGGTCGGCGGAGGCCTGCGAGATGTTGGCCACTTCCAGCCGCGAGAAGCCGCTGTTCGGATCGTAGGACGGCTCGCGCGCCAGGCCGCTGTCGATCACCACGCGCACCCCAGGCAGGGTCACCGACGACTCGGCCACGTTGGTGGCCAGCACCACGCGGCGCCGGCCCTGCGGATCAGGCTGCAATGCTTCGGACTGCTTTTCGACAGGCAGTTCGCCGTGCAATGCGAGCAACGCGATATCGCGCGGCAGCGCATCGGCCAGCATCGCCTCCACGCGCGCGATCTCGCGCTGGCCCGGCAGGAACACCAGCACATCGCCGGGGTGCGACTGCTCCGCATGCTCAACGGCGCGGCGCACCTGGACTTCCAGCGTCTCGTCGCGGCGCGCCGGGAAATGCGCCACCTGCACGGGGAAGCCACGGCCTTCGCTGCTCAGCCGCGGCGCGTCGAGGAAGCGCGCCAGCTTCTCGCCATCGAGCGTTGCGGACATGACGACGAGGCGCAGGTCCTCGCGCAGCTGTGCCTGTACGTCCAGTGCCAGCGCCAGGCCGAGGTCGCCGGCGAGGTGGCGTTCGTGGAATTCGTCGAACAGGATCGCGCCGACGGCCTCGAGCATCGGATCGTCCTGGATCATCCGGGTCAGGATGCCCTCGGTGACCACCTCGATCCGCGTATCGGGACCGATCTTGTTCTCGAAGCGGATGCGATAACCGACCGTGCCGCCGACGGCCTCGCCGCGCTGCTTCGCCATGAAACCGGCGGCCGCGCGCGCGGCGACGCGGCGCGGTTCCAGCATCACGATCTTGCGGCCCTGCAGCCACGGCTGATCCAGCAGCGCCAGCGGCACCTGCGTGGTCTTGCCGGCGCCGGGCGGCGCTTCCAGCACCAGGCGCGGATGCTCGGACAGGCTGCGGACGATGTCCGGCAGCAGCGGGGTGATCGGGAAGATGGGCGACGGCATGCCCTGCAAGGATAAAGCTTGCACCCCATCCTTGTAGGAGCGCCGTCGGGCGCGATGCTCTTCAACGGAATCCGCCCCAAGAGCATCGCGCCCGAGGGCGCTCCTACAAGTGAACGGGCGGACGGTAAAATGCGCGCATGGACTTGATCGACATCGGCGCCAACCTCACCCACGAAAGCTTCGACCACGACCGCAACGCGGTGCTTCAGCGCGCACGCGAGGCCGGTGTGGTCCAGCAGGTGGTCACCGGCGCCAGCCGCGAGCACTCGCCGACCGCGCTGCG
This sequence comes from Pseudoxanthomonas sp. LjRoot206, assembly GCF_056175725.1. NCBI lineage: Bacteria > Pseudomonadati > Pseudomonadota > Gammaproteobacteria > Lysobacterales > Lysobacteraceae > Pseudoxanthomonas > Pseudoxanthomonas sp. LjRoot206. The sequence continues at coordinate 444,332 of NZ_JBGFFI010000004.1, read as the reverse complement.
GCTGGCGCAGGCGCATGCGGGCGAGCTGTTCGCCACGGCCGGCGTGCACCCGCACCACGCCACCGAGTACACCGACGAATGCGATGCCGAGATGCGCGCGTTGCATGCGCACCCGGAGGTCGTGGCGGTGGGCGAATGCGGGCTGGACTATTTCCGCGACTTCTCGCCGCGCCCCGCGCAGCGCAGGGCGTTCGAGCGTCAGCTGCAGATTGCGGTGGACACCGGCAAGCCCCTATTCCTGCATCAGCGCGACGCGCACGACGATTTCGTGGCGATGATGAAGAACTTCGACGGCAAGCTGGGGCCGGCCGTCGTGCACTGCTTCACCGGCACGAGGAAGGAGCTGTTCGACTGTCTCGACCAGGACTGGCATATCGGCATCACCGGCTGGCTGTGCGACGAGCGCCGCGGCCTGCACCTGCGCGAGCTGGTGAAGAACATCCCGGCCAACCGGCTGATGATCGAGACCGACGCGCCCTACCTGCTGCCCCGCACGGTGAAGCCGCAGCCCTCGCACCGCCGCAACGAGCCGATGTACCTGGCCCACATCGTCGCCGAGCTGGCGCGCGACCGCGGCGAGGACATCGAGGTCACCGCCGCAGCGACGACGGCGACGGCGCGCGCGTTCTTCCGGCTGCCGGCGGCGGGCTGAGGCCCGGCGTGCTCACTCGACCTTGCTGTCCTCGGACTTTGCCTGCTGCATGGCCTCCGGTTCGAGCTCTTCCGCACTGCGGTTGAGGTGGACGAACACGCCCCAGGCCACCAGCAGCAAGGCGGCCGAACCGCCGATCGCGATGACGTACGGCAACTGGCGTGGATCCTCGTGCATCAGTTCGAACGTCGCGACCAGCGTCTCGATCGACAGTGCGATGACGATGACGACGAGGAAGCGCGACAGGTAGCGGCGCACGCGGGTGGGTCCGCTGACCTTGACGTCGCGCTGCACCTCTTCCTCGAACACCGTCTGCGCCAGCTCCAGCGCCACCAGCGCGATGGTCAGCATGCCGATGCTCTCGAGGATGTTGTCGAAGCGGCCACGCAGGCCGGCGTCGCTGCCGGCGACCACGACGCCATGCCAGAGTTCGCTCGCGGCCAGCACGATCAGCGCGACGGCGGCGGCGAAGAACAGGGCGATGATGGCCAGGTGGCCGGCGAGGAAGATCTTGTGCAGGTGCTTCATGGCGGCGCCACCGGAGAGGTGGCGCAGCATGGAGGCACACGCCGTCAGGGCGGCGTGAACGTCCCCGTCACGCTGCGCGTTGTGCTTCGTACGCCTGCAGATGCACCCAAGCTGCGCGCAGGCGCGGGGTGGCGATCCCGTGCGCGGCGGCACGATGGCACATGTCGCCGACGATGTGCGCGGCTTCGACGCGCTGGCCGGCTTCCAGGTCGCGCAGCATCGAAGCCTTCATCGGCGAGCCGGCGGTGGTGAGCGTCTCGCGCGCGGTCGCCTGCGCGGGTGCAGGCACCGGCTGGCCGGATGCGGCCGCCACGGCCAGGCATTCCCCGTACAGCGCGTCCATGAACTCCGAACCGCCCTCGCCCGCCACGATGGTGCCGATCGGCGCACGCATCGCGCAGGTGCCCGCCGCCAGCGCGGTGAGGAAGCTGTACTTCACCCACTGCGCCTGCGCGATGTCCGCTGTGTGCGCGTGGTCGATGCCGGCCTGCGCACAAGCCGCGGCCAGCGCCTGCAGGCGCGCGTCCGGCGCCTGGTCCGCGCGTTCGCCGAACGTCACCGAGGCCGGCTTGCCCAGGTGCAGGATTTCGCCGTCGGCGCCCAGCGCCGCACTGATGAAGCAGAGACCGCCCAACACGTGGTCGAAACCGAAGCGTGCATCCAGCGCGTCGTAGTGGCGCAGGCCGTTGAGCAGCGGCAGCACGGCCGCTCCCGCATCGACGGCCGGCGCGATGGCGTCCATTGCGCTGTCCAGGTCGTAGGCCTTGGCACTCAGCAGCACCAGGTCGAACGGTGCGGCCTGGGCCAGCTCGTCTGCTGTCGTTATCTGCACCGGCAGGTCGGCATCACCGAGCGGGCTGCGGATGCGCAGGCCGCGCTCGCGCAGCAGCGCCGCGCGCGCGGGACGGACAAGGAACGTCACGTCGGCGCCGGCCTGCGCGAGCCGGCCGCCGAAATACCCGCCGGTGCCACCGGCGCCCAGCACGAGCAGCCGCATCAGCTGCGCAGCCCCACGCCCTTCTTCAGCAGCCACAGACCGAGCGCGGCCAGGCCGACGACGAACGCCAGCATCAGCGCGTAGGCGATCCACAGCGGCACGTCGCTGCTGCCCAGCAGGCCGTAGCGGAACGCGTTGACCATGTAGAAGATCGGGTTGGCGTGGGTCAGCGCTTCCGCCCATGGCGGCAGCAGCTTGACCGAATAGAACACGCCGCCCAGGTAGGTCAGCGGGGTCAGGATGAAGGTCGGCACGATGGCGATGTCGTCGAACTTCTTCGCATAGGCCGCGTTGACGAAGCCGGCCAGCGAGAAGATCGTCGCGCCCAGCAGCACGGTGGTGATGGTCACCAGCGGATGCGGGATGCGCACCTGGGTGAAGAACATCGCGATGACCAGCACGATGGCGCCGACCATCAGGCCGCGCAGCACGGCGCCGGTGACGTAGCCGAGCAGGATCACCCAGTTCGGCATCGGGCTGACCAGCAGTTCCTCGACGTGGCGGCCGAACTTGGCGCCGAAGAACGAGGACGAGATGTTGCCGTAGCTGTTCTGGATGATGCTCATCATCACCAGGCCCGGCACGATGAACTCCATGTAGGTGTAGCCGCCCATGTCGCCGATCTGCCGTCCGATCAGGCCGCCGAAGATCAGGAAGTACAGGGTCATGGTGATGGCCGGCGGCACCAGGGTCTGGCCCCAGATGCGCAGGATGCGGGCGACCTCGCGGCGGACGATGGTGCCGAGGGCGACCATGTTCGGGGAACTCATGCCGCCTTCTCCTTGTTGGCGTCGCCATTGCCCGTCATGCGCACGAACAGTTCCTCCAGGCGGTTGCTCTTGGTACGCATCGAGCGCACGCGGATGCCGGCCTCGTTGAGCGCGGCGAACACGCGGTTGAGGTCCATCGCACGCGGCATGTCCAGGTCCAGCGTATGCGCGTCGTTGGCGACCAAGGTCGTGCCCTCGATCACCGGCAGCTGCGCCGGCAGGTCGCCGTCGATGTCGAACAGGAAGCCTTCCACGTCCAGCTTGGCCAGCAGCGCACGCATCGGGCCCTGCTCCACGATCACGCCGTGGTCGATGATGGCGAGGTTGCGGCAGAGGCTCTCGGCCTCCTCCAGGTAATGCGTGGTCAGGATGATGGTGGTGCCGGCGGCGTTGATGTCCTTCAGCGTCTTCCACATGCCGCGGCGGATCTCGATGTCGACGCCGGCGGTGGGCTCGTCGAGGATCAGCAGCTTCGGCCGGGTCATCATGGCGCGGGCGATCATCAGCCGGCGCTTCATGCCGCCGGAGAGCGTGCGGCTCATCACGTGGGCCTTTTCCCACAGCTGCGCGCGCTTGAGCTCCTCTTCGGCGCGCAGCAGCGCCTCGGCGCGCGGGATGCCGTAGAACCCCGCGTAGTTCACGCAGATGTCCAGCGGCTTCTCGAACATGTTGAAGTTGATCTCCTGCGGCACCAGGCCCAGCAGGCGCATGGCGCCGTCGCGGTCCTGGTCGATGTCCACGCCGAATACGCCGACCTGGCCGCTGCTCTTGTTGACCAGCGAGCTGACGATGCCGATGAGCGTGGACTTGCCGGCGCCATTCGGGCCGAGCAGGGCGAAGAAGTCGCCGGGTTCGACCTGCAGCGACACGCCCTTGAGGGCCTGCACGCCGGTGTCGTAGACCTTGCGCAGGTCGGTGATGGCCAGCGCGGGGGGTGCGGCGGAGGCCGCGGAAGGAGACGCCATGGGAGCCTTGCGATGCGCGCGGGGGCGCGGTGGGAGGGCGAGCGCTTATTATAGGCGCCTCGCCGGGGCCGCCCCGGGCCACACAGTGTTCCAGTCGCTTTGGCCATCGCTCCCTTTCCCCTGAAGCTCGTCGGCCGCCGCATGCTGGCGCCCAGCGTGGGTCACTACAGCTTCGTGCGCGACGATGGCCTGCCGCTGGACTTCATCCCCGGCCAGTTCATCCAGGTGCATTTCAGCTACGCGGACGGCACCGCCACCAAGCGCAGCTATTCGCTGGCCACGATCCACGACCATGCGATGGGCCCGGGCGAAGCGGTGGAGATCGCGGTCAGCTACGTGCCCGGTGGTGCGGCGACCGCGCTGTTCGAGGGCCTGCCCGACGGCGGCCACGTGGAAGCCAGCGGCCCGTTCGGCCGCTTCTGCCTGATGCCGGGCGACCGCAATGCGCGCTACCTGCTGATCGCCACCGGCACCGGCGTCACGCCATACCGTTCGATGCTGCCGCAACTGGAAGCACTGATGGCCGAGCGCGGCGTAGAGGTCGTGCTGCTGCAGGGCGCGCGCACGCCGACCGAGCTGCTGTACGGCGACGACTTCCGGGCCTTCGCCGACGCGCACCCCGGCTTCCGCTACGTGCCCTGCCTGTCGCGCGAGCTGCCGGCCGATCCGCATGCCGACGTCCGCCAGGGCTATGTGCAGCAGCACCTGGCCGAATTCTTGCCGGATGCCGCGCGCGACATCGCCTACCTGTGCGGCAATCCCGACATGGTCGATGCCTGCTTCGAGGCGCTGAAGGGACACGGCCTGCCGGTGCCCCAGATCCGGCGCGAGAAATACGTCTCCAGCAAATAGGCCTCGGGGCCACGCCTCATACAGACCGTTGGTCACATCCGTCCCGCAGCATCGTCATGGCATGCTGGGACCCGCCTCCAACGGAACTGATACATGGCACTTCTTCATCGATCACTCGCGACCGCGCTGGGCGCGCTGCTGCTGGCCGGCTGCAACGGCACCGCCACCGGCCCCGACCAGCAGGCCGTGCGTCACTACGGCGACATCGCCTTCAAGCCCTGCACGCTGACCGCGCCCTACCTGACCACGACCGTGGAAGCGCAGTGCGCAACCTACGACGTGGCCGAGGATCCGGCCAAGCCCGAGGGCCGCAAGGTCGCATTGAACATCGCGTGGCTGCCGGCCACCAACGAAGGCGCGGCGACCGAAGACCCGGTGTTCTTCCTCGCCGGCGGCCCGGGACAGGCGGCCGTGCAGGTCTGGCCGGCCATCGACGCGGCCTTCCGCGAGGTGCGCAAGTCACGGCACATCGTGCTGGTCGACCAGCGCGGCACCGGCAAGTCGAACCCGCTGGCGTGCAAGGACGAAGCAGGTCGCAATACCTACGCGGATGCGGATGACGCCAGCGAGGCCGCGGCGGTCGCGTTCGCCCGCGACTGCGCTGCGTCGCTGCAGGCCGATCCGCGCTTCTACACCACCACCGATGCCGTGCGCGACCTGGACAGCGTGCGCAAGGCGCTGGGCGCGGCGAAGATCAACCTGGTTGGCGGTTCCTATGGCACGCGCGTGGCGCAGCAGTACGCGATGCGCCATCCCGACAGCACGCGCGCGGTGGTGATCGATGGCGTGGTGCCGAACGAACTGGTGCTCGGCAGCGAGCATGCGCGCAACCTGGACGCGGCGCTGGCCTTGCAGTTCCAGCGCTGCCAGGCGACGCCGACCTGCAAGGACCGCTTCGGCGACGACCTGCGCGGCCAGCTGCGCGCGTTGATGACACGTTTGGCTGCGACGCCCGTGGACACCGAGTACCGCGATCCTTCGACCGGCGAGCTGGTCACCGGCCAGGTGACCGCGGGCACGGTCGCCGGCATCACCCGCATGTACTCGTACTACCCGCAGGGCGCGGCGCTGTTGCCGCTGGTCCTCAACGAAGCGCAGCAGGGCCGCTACGGTTCGCTGATGTCGCTGGCCAAGCTGCTGGAGACCCAGGTCGGCGACCAGTTCATGCATGGCATGCAGTTGTCTGTGATCTGCGCGGAGGATGCCGACCTGCTGAAGGCCGATCCCGCCGACACCGACACCGTGCTGGGCAGCCTGCTGGGCGACACGCTGAAGACGCAGTGCACCGCGTGGCCGACCGGCAAGCGCCCGGCCGACTTCCATACCGCGTGGACGTCCGACATCCCCACGCTGGTCACCTCCGGCGAGCTGGATCCGGTCACGCCGCCGCGCTACGGCGAGCAGGTGTTGCGCACGCTGTCCAACGGCCGCCATCTGACGCTGAAGGGCCAGGGCCACGGCACGTTCGCCGTCGGTTGCATGCCCAAGCTGCTGGGCCGCTTCCTGGAAACGGCGAACGCCAAGGACCTCGACGCGACCTGCCTCGACAGCCTGGACTACGTGCCGCCCTTCACCAGCTTCAACGGCTGGGAGCCGTGAGCCGCGCACCGCGCGCCCGCCACTTTCAATGGACATGACCGAATGATCATCGCCAACGACCTGCACAAGTCCTTCAAGACCAAGACCGGAACGGTCACCGCCGTGGACGGCGTCAGCTTCACCGCCCACGACGGCCAGATCACCGGCCTGCTCGGCCCCAACGGCGCCGGCAAGACCACCACCATGCGCATGCTCTACACGCTGATGACGCCCGACCGTGGCGAAGTCCGCGTGGACGGCCTGGATACCGCGCGCGAACCCGTCGCGGTACGCCGTGCGCTGGGCGTGCTGCCCGACGCGCGCGGCGTGTACAAGCGCCTGACCGCACGCGAGAACATCGCCTACTTCGGCGAGCTGCACGGGCTGTCGTCGAAACAGATCACCGACCGTACGAAGGCGCTGTCGGAAGCGCTGGACATGGGCGACATCCTCGACCGCCAGACCGAAGGCTTCAGCCAGGGCCAGCGCACCAAGACCGCGATCGCGCGCGCGCTGGTGCACGACCCGCGCAACGTCATCCTCGACGAACCCACCAACGGCCTGGACGTGATGACGACGCGCGCGATGCGCGGCTTCCTGCGCCAGCTGCGCGACGAGGGCCGCTGCGTGATCTTCTCCAGCCACATCATGCAGGAGGTCGCGGCGCTGTGTGACCGCATCGTCATCATCGCCAAGGGTACCGTGGTCGCCGCGGGTACCGCCGACGAACTGCGTGCGCAGGCGGGCGAGGACAATCTGGAGGATGCCTTCGTCAAGGTGATCGGGTCGGAGGAGGGCCTGCTGGCATGAACATGTTCCGTACTGTCTTCACGGTGATGCGCAAGGAGCTGCGCGACCTGTCGCGCGACCGCCGCACGCTGGCACTGGCGCTGTTCCTCGGCCCGCTGCTCTATCCGGCGCTGATGCTGGGCATGGGCTACCTGACCGAGAACCGCATCCGCACCCAGGTCGACAAGACGCTGGAGATCCCGATGGTGGGCGCCGAACACGCGCCGAACCTGGTGAAGTTCCTCGCCACCAACGGCATCACCGCCGGCAAGGCGCCGGACAACCTGGATGCCGCGATCCGCTCGCAGGAGATCGACGTGGCGCTGCGCATCGATCCCGGCTACGCGGACGACTGGCGCAATGGCCGTCCCGCGCTGGTCGAGATCCTGCGCGACAGCACGCGCCGCGATGCCGACATCCCCACCCAGCGCGTCAACGCCGCGCTGTCGGCCTACAGCCAGCAGGTCGGCGCGCTGCGCCTGCTCGCGCGCGGTGTGGATGCGTCGGTCGCGCGGCCGGTGAACGTCGGCATGCAGGACCTGGCCACGCCCGAAGCCAAGCAGGGCATGCTGCTGTCGGTGCTGCTGCCCTACCTGCTGATCCTGACGTCCTTCATCGGTGGCGCCTACCTGATCCTCGATGCAACGGCAGGCGAACGCGAACGGCAATCGCTGGAGCCGTTGCTGGCCACGCCGGCGCCACGCAGCGCCGTGGTCAGCGGCAAGATCGCCGCCGCGTGCGTGATCGGCCTGACCACGCTGCTGCTGACGCTGCTGGCGTTCAAGTTCAGCGCGCAGTTCGCGGGCACGCTGGGCCGGCAGTTGAACGTGTCGTTCCTGTCGATGGCGAAGATGCTGCTGATCCTGCTGCCGATGCTGTTCATCGGCACCTCGCTGCTGACCTACCTGGCGGCGTCGGCCAAGAGCATGAAGGAAGCCCAGAGCCACATGACCTGGTTGATGCTGCTGCCGATGATCCCGACCTTCGCGCTGATGGCCAATCCGCTGAAGAGCCAGCCGTGGCAGTTCGCCGTGCCGTTCCTGGCGCAGAACCAGCTGCTGCTGAAGGTCATCCGCAACGAGTACATCGGCCCGCAGACCTGGGGCATCTACATCGCCGCGGCGTTCGGCGTGGCGGCGCTGCTGTGGTTCGCGGCCGTGCGCCGCTACCACCAGGAGAAGCTGGCCATCGCCGGCTGACCGTCGTCGATTGCCACAACGGAAACGGCCACCTCGCGGTGGCCGTTTTTTTTCACTCAGAAGCGGTATTCGTATCCCAGCGTCAGCGTATGCGCGGTGACGTCGGCGTTGAACAGGTCGCCGGTGTTGTAGTCGTAGTTCAGGCTCAGGCCGTTGTGGTGGTCGAAGTCGTAGCCCGCGCCCACGCCGACGTACGGCTTGGTCGAGCGCTCGCGCAGACGGTAGCCGCCCGCGCTCAGCTTGGTGTTGACGCTCTGCGCGCCCGCGCGACCGGCGATGAAGAAGCCGGTGTTGTCGGCGCCGAAGTTCTTCTTGCCGACGACGCCGAGGCCGGCGACGTCCATGTCGTGCGACACGCCCTCGACCGAGCGGTCGCCGAGGATGGAATAGAAGCCTTCCATCGCGACATTGGGGGTGAAGTAGTGGCCGATGCGCAGGCCGTAGACGGTATCGGTATCGTCGGCGCTGAACCCGTCGACCTCGATCTTCAGATCGCTGTGGCCGATCTCGAAGCGTCCGTACCATTGACCCGCCTCGGTGGCGGCGGCGGTGGACGAGAGGCTGAGGCACGCCAGCGCAACCGCGCCGGCAACAGTGAATCGCTTCATGGAATCCTTCCGTGTTGTTGTGGTGTTCGCCCGTCGTGCGGGCGGCGGCACAGTAAGCGTCGTCCCTGCCGACGTCCAGTGCTGATCGTCTTCTGTTAGTCGAGATCGCCGACGCAAAAAGGAAACGCCGGCACGAGGCCGGCGTTTCGCGTCTTCCCGCTTCTCTGCGATCAGCCCGGGCTGAAGCCGATCGTACGGCGCGTGGTGACCGGTGCATCGACCGGTTCGAAGCGCCAACGGCGCACCGCATTGAGCGCCTCGCGATCGAACACACGCGCCGGGTTGGCGCGCACCACGCGGGCGTTGGTCACGGAGCCGTCGGTGCCGACGGTGATCTCCACCAGCACTTCACCGCTCGTGCCCGAACGCAATGCTTCCGGCGGATAGCGCGGTGCCGGCGTGCTGACCGCGCGCAGGGACTGCGCCTGGGCGGCCGCGGGAACGGCGGCGCGGGCCGCAGCGGCCTGGCGTTCGGCGGCCTCGCGCTGGGCCGTGGCCTGGCGCTCGGTCTCCTGGCGCGCCGCTTCCGCACGTGCCGCTTCCTGCTGCTGGGCCAGCTGCTGGGCGGCGGCGGCCTCGGTGGCGCGCTGCTGTTCGGCCTGCTGGGCCAGGCGCTGCTGTTCTTTCAGCCGTGCATCCTCGGCGGCCTTCGTCTTGTTCTCTTCGTCGGTCACGCTGCGCTGGGCGACCGCCTGCTGCGCGGCGGCGATGCTCTGCTGCAGGCGCGGCAACGCCGGCGCCTTCGGATCCGCCTTCTGGATGATCGCCGACAGGCGCTGGGCCTCGGTGAACTCTTCGCGCGCGATGCTCTGCTCGGCGGCGATCAGCGTGTACGGCATCAGATCGGTCAGTGCGCTGGTGACGCCCGGATCGTTCGGCAGCTTGTCGCGCAGGGCCAGGTAGTACTCCATGGCGTTGTCGCCACCCGGCGCATAGATGCGGTTTTCGCGCAGCGCCTTGGTGGCGGCGTCGCGCAGTGCGTCGGCGTCCATCGCCTGGACCTGTGCCGACACGGCGGGCGGTGGCGGCGCGGCGGGCGTGGCGGCAGGCGTTGACGCGGGTGCGGCGGCCTCGTCCTGCTTGGAGCATGCCGCCAGCGCGACGATGAGCAGCAGCGGTGCGGCGTAGCGCAGGCGCCCGGTGGTCTGGATCAAGGACATCGTTTCAACTCCCCCAAGTACGTTTCTAATGGTGTCGACCGCCCGTCGACCCACGTGGCAACGCGGGACCGGGTGTCGCGAATCAGCACGGGCCCGCCACCTGCCAGGCCCCGTCCGGGCTGGAATGGCGCGATGCCTTCCGGGTACCCCTACCCGGACGCCAGAGTACGTCGGCGCATCGGGCGCGACACTTGACGGCTGTCACATTTTTAGCGGACTGGAGGCCGCCGAGGTCATTTGCCGATGCAGAACGTGGAAAAGATGTGGCCCAGCATGTCGTCCGCACTGAGGCGGCCGGTGATCTCCCCCAAAGCGTCATGCGCCAGCCGTAGCTCCTCGGCCGCCAGTTCCAGCTGCTCGTAGCGCAGCTGGTCGCAGGCCACGGAGGCATGGGCGGCGGCACGGTGCAGCGCGTCCACGTGGCGCGTGCGCGCGGAGAACTCGCCGTCGCCACCGTCGTTGGCGGCCCCCCCTGCCAGCGCCCGCAGGCGCACATGCAGGCGGTCCAGACCGAACCCCTGGGCGGCCGACACGTACACCCGGTCGCCATCATCCGGCGGCACGTCGGCCAGCAGGTCGGCCTTGTTGTGGATCCACAGGAGGGTGTCGACACCCTCGATGCCGTAGGCGACCGCCGCACGCCCTGCTTCCGGATCGCGCGCATCGACCACCGCCAGCGCCACGTCGGCGCGGGCAAGCTCGGCACGCGCACGACGCATGCCTTCGCGTTCGATCGCGTCGCCGCCGTCGCGCAGGCCGGCGGTATCCACCAGGTGCAGTTCCAGTCCGTCCAGGCGGATCGTCTCGCGCAGCGTATCGCGCGTGGTGCCGGCCACGTCGGTGACGATGGCACGGTCGCTGCCGGCCAGCGCATTGAGCAACGAGCTCTTGCCGGCGTTCGGCGGGCCGACGATGACCGCGTGCACGCCATCGCGCAGCTTGCGTCCGCGTTCGGCATCGGCGATCAGCGCATCCAGGCGTTGTTGCGCATCCGCCAGCCGTGCGCGCACCTGCTCGCCGCCCAGCGTGTCGATCGATTCGTCGGCGAAGTCGATCGCCGCTTCGACGTGCACGCGCAAGGCCAGCAGCGACTGGCCGATGCTGTCGACGCGTTCCGAGAACACGCCGTCGAGCGAGCGTCGTGCCGCCCGCGCCGCGCGTGCGTCGGCGGCGGCGATCAGGTCGGCGATGGCCTCGGCCTGGGCGAGGTCGAGCTTGTGGTTGAGGAAGGCGCGCTCGGAGAATTCGCCGGGCCGCGCCATGCGTGCACCGAGCGAGCAGGCGCGCGCGACCAGCTGCTGCAGCACGACGGGACTGCCATGCGCCTGCAGTTCGACCACGTCCTCGCCGGTGAAGCTCGCCGGTCCGGGAAACGACAGCGCGATGCCGTCGTCGATCGTGCCGCCCTCGGCATCGCGGAAACGCGCGTGGTATGCACGGCGCGGCGACAGCGCGCGTGCGCAGATCATCTTCGCGATCGCCTGCGCCGCCGGTCCCGACAACCGCACGATGCCGACGCCGCCCGCACCGGAAGCGGTGGCGATGGCGACGATGGTGTCCTGGGCTGGCGTCATGGGTGCGGATCCGCGGAAGAGGTTTCAGGGTAGCGGAAACACGAAGCCCGCCGGAGGGCGGGCTTCGTGGCGTCGCGGCGGGTGCGGATTACTTCGCGGTCGCAGCCTTCGGCGGCGTGGCGGATTCGCCATGGCGCTTGGTCATCCACCACTGCTGCAGCAGGCCCAGCGCACCGTTGGTGACCCAGTACAGCACCAGGCCCGACGGGAAGAAGGCCATCATCACGCCGAACACCAGCGGCATGAACTGCATCATCTTCTGCTGCATCGGATCCATGCCCGGCGCCGGCGTCAGCTTCTGCGTCAGCCACATCACCAGCATGTTGAGCACCGGCAGGATGAAGTACGGATCGCGCGCGGTCAGGTCCTGGATCCACGCGAACCACGGCGCCTGGCGCAGCTCGACGGTTTCCACCAATACCCAGTACAGCGCCAGGAACACCGGCATCTGCACGAGGATCGGCAGGCAGCCGCCCATCGGGTTGATCTTCTCCTTCTTGTACAGCTCCATCATGGCGACCTGGAACTTCTGCTTGTCGTCGCCGTAACGCTCCTTCAACTGCTGGATGCGCGGCTGGAACTTGCGCATCTTGGCGAAGCTCTTGTACTGCGCCGCGGACAGCGGATATAGCGCCAGCTTCACCAGGATCACCAGGCCGATGATCGACCAGCCCCAGTTGCCGATGAAGCCGTGCAGGAAGTTCAGCACCCAGAACAGGCCCTGACCCAGCAGGGCGAGGATGGCGAACTGGCTGTAGTCGACCACGCGGTCGATGCCCGGCGCCTTGATCGCATGGATCTTGTCGACCAGCTTCGGGCCCACCCACAGGCGTGCGGTGGTGGTGGCCTGCTGGCCGGGACCGACGTTGACGCCCGGGCCCATCTCGCGGATCAGCGCACGCGTGCCGTTGTCGGGGTTGTCGAGCGAGATGGTGGTGGTGTCGTCCGCCTGCGGAATCCACGCACTGAAGAAGTGGTGCTGCGGAATCGCGATCCAGCCACCCTTCACCTGCGCGTTGACGCGACCGTCTTCCAGGTAGTCCTCGTTGAACTTGCGGCGCTGGTAGCTGCCGTCCCACCAGGTGGCGCCGTTGAAGCTGAAGGATTCCGGATTGGTCATGCCGCTCTTGACCTGCGGCGGCGTGCGCAGCAGCTGGCGATACACCGTGCCCTGCCACAAGCCCGCGCCGGCATTGACGACCTGGTCGCTGACGGCGATTTCGTAGCTGGCGCGCTTGAAGGTGTAGATGCGGCGGATGGTGACGCCGTCCGGACCCTGCCACACGAAGGGCACGCTGACGCTGTCGGCGCCCTGCGCCAGCACCACGTCGCCCGCGCCATTTTCAGGAACGAAGGAATGGTGGTCCGGCGCCTTCGAGCCACTGCTGACCCAACCGCTTTCCGCCGCATAGAAATGCTGCGGCTCTTCACTGAAGAGGCGGACGGGACCGCTGCCCGGCGTCTTGCTCTGCGGATAGTGGAGCAGATCGGCCTGCAGCACGCTGCCGCCGTCCAGCACCAGGCGCAGCACGTCGGTATTCACGGTGACGCGCGCGGTCGCGGCGTTCTTCGCGGACGCGGTGGGCATGGGCGCCACGGTCGGCGCGCTGGGGACCGTGCCCGATGAGGGCGTGGCCGGTGCGACCGCGGCGGGCACGGTGCTGCCGGGCGCCGTGGCCGTCTGCGCGGCAACGGCGGGCGCGGCGGGTGCCGCCTTGTCCTTGTTCCACTCCAGCCACAACAGGGTCGCCACCATCAGCCAGGCGAAGATCAGGAATACACGGGTCTGGTTCATCAGGCAGGCAGTCTCAACCGGCGTCGGAAACCGGTTTGGTCGGAGAAGAAGGAGTGGGAGGCGGCGCGGGGGAATTCAAGCCCGGCGGCATTGTGCCGCCCGGTGCCGGTGCCGGCAATGCGCCGGCACGTGTCAGCACGCGCTCGAAGGTCGCGCGCAGCTGCCCGGAATCGGCTTTCGCCGCCGGTGGACGGGCGACCACGACGTAGTCGCCACCGGGCAGCGTGGTGCGCAGGCGACGGAAGTGTTCGCGCAGCTGGCGCTTGATGCGGTTGCGGCCGACAGCCCGCGTATCGACCTTGCGGGACACCGCCAGTCCCAGGCGCGCAGGGCCGTCGCCCGGCAGCCAGTGCAGGCTCATCAACGGATCGGAGGTGCGGCGCGCCTGTTCGAACACGCGCGCGTAGTCGGCGCTTGCGCGTACCCGCGCGCTGCGCGGGAATGCCGTGCTCATCTCAGCAAGAAGCCCGCTCGTGAACGGGCGGGCTCCTTTTGATGCAGGGAACGCATGGAAGCATGGCCGCGATGCGGCCAGGCCATCAGGCGGTCAGGCGCTTGCGGCCCTTGGCGCGGCGACGGGCCAGGATCTTGCGGCCGTCGGCCGTGGCCATGCGGGCACGGAAACCGTGATCGCGCTTGCGCTTGAGGTTGCTGGGTTGGTAAGTGCGCTTGGTGGCCATGGGGCCCTCGGGCGTGTTCGGGTGGAAAGAACCGGAAATTCTATAGGAACCGCCGGGTTACGGTCAACTCCCCGCGTGCTTTCGATCTGCGTTCCCGCGCAAGTAGGTGATCCCGCTGCCGTTCGTCCTTTCATCCACATCTTATGCACAGGATCGTTGGCGGGTCCCGGCACCGGTGGTAGTCTGGCCGACCCCATGGATTCCGCCCCGCGCTGCCCCCCGGCAATGCGGGATGGCCTGTCGCCCCCCACACGCGAGTCGTTCCACCTGATGGATGCCTGGCCCCGTTGCCTCGAACGCCTGGAAGCCGAATTGCCGGCCGAGGATGTACACACCTGGCTGAAGCCCTTGCAGGCGGAGCAGCGCAGCAACGCGATGGTGCTGTACGCACCCAACGCCTTCATCGTGGAACAGGTCCGCGAGCGCTATCTCGGCCGTATCCGCGAACTGCTGGACTACTTCGCCGGCCACGATGACGTCTCGCTGGAGATCGGCTCGCGCAGCAAGCCGGTGGGCGCGACGGCAACCGTTTCTTCCTCGGCGACCGCCAGCGCCGCCGCGCCCGTCGAGCCGTTCGCCGGCAACATGGACACGCATTACACCTTCGACAACTTCGTCGAAGGCCGCAGCAACCAGCTCGGCCGCGCCGCCGCTTGGCAGGCCGCGCAGAAGCCGGGCGACCGTGCGCACAACCCGCTGCTGTTGTACGGGGGCACCGGCCTGGGCAAGACCCACCTGATGTTCGCCGCCGGCAACGAGATGCGACGGCAGAATCCGAGCGCGCGCGTGCTGTACCTGCGCAGCGAGCAGTTCTTCAGTGCCATGACCAAGGCGCTGATCGAAAAGTCGATGGACCAGTTCAAGCGCCGCTTCCAGCAGGTCGATGCGCTGCTGATCGACGACATCCAGTTCTTCGCTGGCAAGGACCGCACGCAGGAAGAGTTCTTCCACACCTTCAATGCGCTGTTCGACGGCCGCCAACAGATCATCCTGACCTGCGACCGTTATCCGCGCGAGGTGGAGGGCCTGGAGCCCCGGTTGAAGTCGCGCCTGGCCTGGGGCCTGAGCGTGGCGATCGATCCGCCGGACTTCGAGACACGCGCGGCGATCGTGCTGGCCAAGGCGCACGAACGCGGCGCCCAGATCCCCGACGACGTGGCCTTCCTGCTGGCCAAGAAGATGCGCAGCAATGTGCGCGACCTGGAAGGCGCACTCAACACGCTGGCCGCCCGCGCCAACTTCACCGGACGCGCCATCACCACCGAGTTCGCGCAGGAAACGCTGCGCGACCTGCTGCGCGCGCAGCAACAGGCGATCAGCATCCCCAATATCCAGAAGACCGTGGCAGACTACTACGGTCTGCAAGTCAAGGACCTGCTGTCCAAGCGACGCACGCGCTCGTTGGCGCGCCCGCGGCAGGTGGCGATGGCCTTGGCCAAGGAACTGACCGAACACAGCCTGCCCGAAATCGGCGATGCGTTCGCCGGCCGTGACCACACGACCGTGCTGCACGCGTGCCGACAGATCCGCACCCTCATGGAAACGGACGGCAAGCTGCGCGAGGACTGGGACAAGCTGATCCGGAAACTCAGCGAGTAAGCGACGCGCCTTCCATCAGCGCACGCACTCGCCCGTTCTGGTGCGGTGCTTCCCGTAGCCCGGGTAGTCGAGCGGCGGCATCGCCAGCACTGCTGTGGTGACGTTGCCTCAGCCCGCCGTCGCAAGCTGTGTGGCTACTGTAGGCAAGGCGTTCACGGCAGGCAACGGACAACTCCGTGGGCAACTGGGCGCCGCTTCTGTGGATAAGATGTGTGTGTTTTCGGGCTCGAAAGTTGTCCACAGGATCCAGCACAGCTACGACCGGCCCTGTCCACCGGGTTGGAAGAAGAAAAAATTAAACGAATTCATGGGGTTAAGTAGGTTTTCCCGGCTTTTCAGGCCTACCACCACCACCAGCTTTTAAGCTTTTAGTCTTAAAAATCCAAAGCGAAGGGGCTCCAACACTCATGCGTTTCAGTCTTCAGCGCGAAGCTTTCCTCAAACCCTTGGCCCAGGTGGTCAACGTGGTCGAACGCCGGCAGACGTTGCCGGTCCTGGCGAATTTCCTGGTGCAGGTCCAGAACGGACAGCTCTCGCTGACGGGCACCGACCTGGAAGTCGAGATGATTTCGCGCAGTGCTGTCGACGACGCTCAGGACGGGGAAACCACCATTCCGGCGCGCAAGCTGTTCGATATCATTCGCGCCCTGCCCGACGGCAGCAAAGTCACGGTCAGCCAGACGGGCGACAAAGTCACGGTGCAGGCAGGTCGTAGCCGTTTCACGCTGGCGACGTTGCCTGCCAACGACTTCCCGTCGGTGGATGAGGTCGAGGCCACCGAGCGCATCGAGGTGCCGGAAGCGACACTGAAGGAGCTGATCGAACGCACGTCGTTCGCGATGGCCCAGCAGGACGTCCGTTATTACCTCAACGGTCTTCTTTTCGACCTGAGCGAGCGGACCCTGCGCTGCGTGGCTACTGATGGTCACCGCCTGGCGATGTGCGAGTCGCAGCTGGAAGGCGCTCCGGTCGGCAAACGGCAGATCATCGTGCCGCGCAAGGGTGTAACCGAGCTGCAGCGCCTGCTGGAAGGTGGCGACCGCGCGCTGGAACTGGAAGTGGGCCGCAGCCACATCCGCGTGAAGCGCGACGATGTCACCTTCACCTCCAAGCTGATCGATGGCCGCTTCCCGGACTATGCGGCGGTGATCCCGATCGGCGCAGACCGCGAAGTGCTGCTGGATCGTGAAGTGCTGCGCGCTGCGCTCCAGCGTGCTGCGATTCTGTCGAACGAGAAGTACCGCGGGGTCCGCGTCGAGGTCTCCCCTGGTCAGTTGAAGATCAGCGCCCACAATCCGGAGCAGGAAGAGGCGCAGGAAGAGATCGAGGCCGACACCAAGGTCGATGGCCTGGCGATCGGTTTCAACGTGAACTACCTGCTGGATGCGCTCTCGGCACTGCGCGACGAGCACATCGTTCTGCAGCTGCGCGACGCCAACTCCTCGGCACTGGTCCGTGAGGCCAGCAGCGAGAAGTCCCGTCACGTGGTGATGCCGCTGCGACTCTGACACTTCGGTTCCACGTGGAACACGATGCATCGCCCGGCTCCGGCCGGGCGATGTCGTTTGGGATCCCATTAGATGGCGAAGGCCATGGCGTGGATAGCTCGCACGCTAGAATTTGGCCTATGAAACCGTTGGTTCCCTGCCCTGCTTCCATCCTGGCCCGTGCTGGCTCGCGCTTTTCCGAGCGCGCGAGGCGTCTGCCATGCAGGTAACCCGACTGGAGGCCAGCGGACTGCGGCGCTTTCCGCAGGTTTCCCTGATGCCGGCAGCCGGCCTGAACCTGATCACCGGCGACAACGGTGCGGGCAAGACCAGCTTGCTGGAGGCCCTGCACCTGATGGCGTATGGCCGGAGTTTTCGTGGCCGCGTGCGGGATGGACTGGTGCGGACCGGAAGCGAGGCGGTCGAGGTTTTCGTCGAGTGGCGCGAGTCGGCGCAGGGGCGCCACCGCAGAGCCGGTCTCCGGCACAGCGGCCAATCGTGGGCGGGACGGCTCGACGGCGAAAACGTGGCCCAGCTGGGGGATCTCTGTGCCGCATTGGCCGTTGTCAGCTTCGAGCCGGGTAGCCACGCACTGGTTACTGGCGGGGGCGAACCGCGTCGCCGGTTCATGGATTGGGGCTTGTTCCACGTGGAACAGGGGCGTGAAGGTGGGTTTCTCCCACTTTGGCGGCGGTATGCGCGTGCCCTGAAGCAGCGGAACAGCCTGCTCAAAGCCGGCATCGCCGGTGCCCAGCTGGATGCCTGGGACCACGAACTGGCTGAAGCCGGCGAACCGCTGAGCAGCCATCGCCAGGGCTACCTGGACGCGCTCCAGGATGACCTGGCCCTCGTCGTCCGCGAACTCGCTCCATCGCTGGGTGCTGCAACGCTCCAGTTCCAGCCGGGATGGCGCCGCCACGAGCTGTCATTGGCGGATGCCCTCCTCCTGTCCCGCGAGCGTGATCGTGCTGCTGGTTACACGACCGTCGGACCCCATCGGGCTGACTGGCGCATCGACTACTCCACCCTGCCGCAGCGCGAGACCCTGTCGCGTGGCCAGGCCAAGCTGACGGCCCTGTCATGCCTGTTGGCACAAGCGCAGGATTTCGCCCGTCGTCGGGGGGAGTGGCCGGTGGTCGCGCTGGACGATCTGGCGTCCGAACTGGATCGGCATCATCAGCGCCGCATCCTGGAGCGCCTGCTCGCCAGCGGCGCGCAGGTCTTCATCACGGGAACCGAGCGCCCGGTGGGGCTGGCCGAAACTGGCATCCGTCCAACCCTGTTCCACGTGGAACAGGGGGCGATCCAGCCCGTCGCAGATGCCTGAACCGGGGGCTAAGTGCCCACCAGTGCTATAATTCCGCATTGATCCTTTGGCCCGCGCAGTGCGCCTACCGAACCGGTGGCGCGGCGTCCGCCATGCAGCCGACACGAAGCGAATGACCGACGAAACGACCTCTTCTGCACCGAACGGCAACACGTACGACGCCAACAGCATCACCGCCCTGGAAGGTCTGGAAGCGGTCCGCAAGCGCCCCGGCATGTACATCGGCGACGTGCACGACGGCACGGGCCTGCACCACATGGTGTTCGAAGTCGTCGACAACTCGATCGACGAAGCCCTGGCCGGCCACGCCGACCATGTGGCAGTGACGATCCACGCGGATGGCTCGGTCTCCGTTTCCGACAACGGCCGCGGTATTCCGGTCGGCAAGCATGCGCAGATGAGCGCCAAGCTGGGTCGTGAAGTCTCCGCAGCGGAAGTCGTCATGACCGTCCTGCATGCCGGCGGCAAGTTCGACGACAACAGCTACAAGGTGTCCGGCGGCCTGCACGGCGTGGGCGTCAGCGTGGTCAACGCGCTGTCCGAGAAACTGCAGCTGGACATCTTCCAGGGCGGTTCCCATTACCGCCAGGAATACAGCAATGGCGCGGCCCTCGGTCCGTTGACCCAGGTCGAAAGCACCACGAAGCGCGGTACGACGCTGCGCTTCTGGCCCTCGGTGACGGCCTTCCACGGCAACGTCGAGTTCCACTACGACATCCTGGCCCGTCGCCTGCGCGAGCTGTCGTTCCTCAACTCCGGCGTCAAGATCGTGCTGGCCGACGAGCGTGGCGAAGGCCGTCACGACGATTTCCACTACGAAGGCGGTATCCGCAGCTTCGTGGAGCATCTGGCCCAATTGAAGACGCCGCTGCATCCGAACGTCATCTCGGTCACCGGCGAAGCCAGCGGCATCGTGGTGGACGTCGCGCTGCAGTGGACCGACGCCTACCAGGAGACGATGTTCTGCTTCACCAACAACATCCCGCAGAAGGATGGCGGCACCCATCTGATCGGCTTCCGCGCCGCGCTGACGCGCACGCTGACGAACTACATCGAACAGAACGGCATCGCCAAGCAGGCGAAGGTCAATCTGTCCGGCGACGACATGCGCGAAGGCATGATCGCCGTGCTGTCGGTGAAGGTGCCGGATCCGAGCTTCTCCTCGCAGACCAAGGAAAAACTGGTCAGTTCGGAGGTTAGGCCGGTCGTTGAGAGCACGTTCGGTGCACGTTTGGAGGAGTTCCTGCAGGAACACCCCCATGAAGCCCGCGCCATCGCCAGCAAGATCGTCGACGCGGCCCGTGCCCGCGAGGCAGCACGCAAGGCGCGCGACCTGACCCGCCGCAAGGGCGCGCTCGACATCGCCGGCCTGCCCGGCAAGCTGGCCGACTGCCAGGAGAAGGATCCGGCGCTGTCGGAACTGTTCATCGTCGAGGGCGACTCGGCCGGCGGTTCCGCCAAGCAGGGTCGCAACCGCAAGAACCAGGCGGTGCTGCCGCTGCGCGGCAAGATCCTCAACGTGGAACGCGCGCGCTTCGACCGCATGCTGGCCAGCGCCGAAGTCGGCACGCTGATCACCGCGCTCGGCACCGGCATCGGCAAGGACGAGTACAACCCGGACAAGCTGCGCTACCACCGCATCATCATCATGACCGACGCCGACGTCGACGGCTCGCACATCCGCACGCTGCTGCTGACGTTCTTCTACCGGCAGATGCCGGAGCTGATCGAGCGCGGCCACGTCTACATCGGCCTGCCGCCGCTGTACAAGCTCAAGCAGGGCAAACAGGAGCTGTACCTGAAGGATGACGCCGCGCTCAACGTCTACCTCGCGAACAACGCGGTGGAAGGCGCGGCGCTGATTCCCGCCGATGGCGAGCCGCCGATTTCAGGCGAGGCGTTGGAGAAGTTGCTGTTGGCGTTCACCACCGCCCGCGATGCGATCGCGCGCAACGCGCACCGCTACGATCCGGTGCTGCTGGAGTCGCTGATCGACTTCACGCCGCTGGACGCGGAACACCTGGAGCAGAACATCGACGAGCGGCACGAACTCGATGCACTGGAAGCCAAGCTCAATCGCGGCAGTCTCGGGAGTGCGCGCTACGCGCTGACGCTGCAGCCCGCGACGGAACAGCGTCCCGCCGCGCTGCTCGCCACGCGCCGGCACATGGGCGAGGAACTGGTGCAGGTGCTGTCGCTCTCGGCGTTCGAGAGCGGCGAACTTCGCCCGCTGCGCGAAGCGGCGGCGCTTTTGCACGGCCTGGTGCGTGATGGCGCGCAGGTCGTCCGTGGCAACAAGGCGCAGCCGGTGGCGACGTTCGCCGACGCGCAGGCGTGGCTGCTGGAAGAGGCCAAGAAGGGCCGAAGCATCCAGCGCTTCAAGGGCTTGGGCGAAATGAACCCGGAACAGCTGTGGGACACCACGGTGAATCCCGATACGCGCCGCCTGTTGCAGGTACGCATCGAGGACGCGGTCGCCGCCGACCAGATCTTCAGCACGCTGATGGGCGATGTCGTCGAACCGCGACGCGAGTTCATCGAAGACAACGCACTGAAGGTATCCAACCTCGACGTCTGACGCCGCGGGCATGAGCGAAGCGACTCCATTGCCCGCCGCCGCGAACGCGACGACGCCTGCCCTGCCCTTGCGCAGTGCGCTGCCTGCCTTTGCTATCGACGTCGCGCTTGCGATCACGCTGTCGTTCTCGACACTGATGCTCGGTCTGTTCGGGTGGGCGGCGTGGCGGGGTATCCAGCTTGCGCAACAAGCCGGCGGCGCGCCGGACGCACAGGCGCTTGAGGCGCAGCTCGGCACGCCGCCGGTGCTGTTCCTGATCGTCATGACACTGGTCAGCACGGGCGGAACAGCCCTTGTGATGTACGTCTGGCGCCGACGTGCGACAGCGGTGGAACGACGCGACTCCCTCCGTCGACTACGACTTCCCCGGACGTGGGGCTGGACGGTGCTGGCAGGACTGGTGACGTTCCTTTTCAGTTCGATGATGAGCGCCGGTGGGCGCGCACTCGGGCTCGATCTCGAACCCAGCAATCTGGATCTGATCCGGGACGGCTTCGCCCGCTTCCCGGTGTTCCTGACGCTGTTCGCCGTCGTGCTCGCGCCGCTGTACGAAGAACTGCTGTTCCGGCGCGTCCTGTTCGGACGTCTGTGGCAGGCAGGCTGGCCGGTGTTGGGTCTGGTCCTCAGCAGCCTGGTATTCGCGCTGGTGCACGAACTGCCAGGCCTCAACGGCAAGCCGATCGGCGGCACGGTGTTCCTGATCCTGGTCTACGCGGGCATGGGCGGGATCTTTGCCTGGGTCTATCGCCGGACCGGAACCCTGTGGGCGCCCATCGCGGCCCACATCCTGAACAATGCGATAGCGCTGGCTGTCCTGCAGGTTTACGGCGGCGCGCCGGTTTAATGTGATTGACGAAAGTTTAAGACACGCTTGCCCAGACTCTGGTGTCACGCAATGTCGCAGGGGGCGAGCATGAAACTCCGGATCCTCGGAACCGCCATGGTGCTGGGCCTCACGGCCTGCGCCACCACTACCTCGCCGACGGGACGCACGCAGATGGTGGGCGGCGTCTCGCAGGCGCAACTGGACCAACTGGGTGCGCAGGCCTTCGCCGAAACCAAGGCGAAGGAAACCCTCAACCGCGACGCGAAGCAGAATGCCTACGTCACTTGCGTGGTCAATGCGCTGGTGCGGCAGCTCCCTCCGGAACAGCGCAGCGTCGCGTGGGAAACTGCCGTTTTCACCGACAACGAGCCCAATGCGTTCGCGTTGCCCGGGGGCAAGGTCGGTGTGAACACCGGCATCTTCACCGTCGCCAAGAATCAGGATCAGCTGGCGGCAGTGCTGGGACATGAAATCGGCCATGTGATCGCGCGCCACCATGAGGAACGCATCACGCGCCAAATGGGCGCGCAGGCTGGCCTCGGTGTACTGGGTGCGCTGGCTGGCGCGCGGTATGGCGAAGGTGCCGCCAGCACGGTGAACCAGCTCGGTGGCATGACCGCGCAGGCGGCGTTCCTGCTGCCGGGTTCGCGCACGCAGGAAAGCGAGGCCGATGTCGTCGGCCAGCGCCTGATGGCGCAGGCGGGTTTCGACCCGCGCCAAGCGGTCGGCCTCTGGCAGAACATGATGGCCGCCAGCGGCGGTCGTTCACCGCAATGGCTGTCGACCCATCCCGATCCCGCGAACCGCATCCGCGAGCTCGAACGTGATGCACCCTCCCTCGTACCCACCTACGAGGCGGCCAGGAAGGCCGGAAATGCACCGAAATGCGGCTGACACACGCCCAAGTATTGCTGCGTAGCAGCACCTGAAACGGTATCCGCCTTCCCCTGGTTTCTGTTAGTTTTGCCGGCCCCGCACGCAGACGGGAAGGACGCACCTCCTTCTGCATGTCCCCACGAGGTTCAGACATGAAACACCGTACGCCCAAGAAGACCCTTCTCAGCCTGATGTTGCTGGCCGCTTTCGGTGGCGCCGTCGTCGCAGATGCCGTGGCGTACGACGCCCGCTCGGCCGACCGCGGCGGCCGCAAGAACAGCGGCAAGCCGGAAGTGCGTTATCCCGACGCGACGCGCGAGGAGCCGAAGGCCAAGGGTTCCAGCAAGGCGCAGGGCAAGCTGAGCAAGCTGTTCAAGGCGTACGAGAAGGAAGACAACGAAGCCGAAACCCTCGCCCTCGCCAAGGAATTGCTGGCCGACGGCAACGCGAACGAATACGACAAGGCGATGGCCGCGCAGCTGGGCGCACAGGCCGCCTACAACCTCGACGACATGGCGACCGCCAAGCAACTGCTGCAGCAGGCCGTCGAGCTCAACGCGCTGGACAACAATGGCCACTACCAGTCGATGCTGATGCTGGCGCAGCTGCAGTTGCAGGACGACGAGTTCCAGCCAGGCATGGCCAACCTCGACCGGTACCTGGCCGAGACCAAGTCCAACAAGCCGGAAGACCTGATCCAGAAGGGCCAAGCGCTCTACCAGATGGAGAAGTTCGCCGAGGCCATTCCGGTACTGGAAAAGGCCATCGCCGCGACCCCGGAGCCCAAGGACAGCTGGTACAGCCTGCTGCTCGCCTCGCTGGTCGGCGCCGACCGTCCCGCCGAAGCGGTGAAGATCGCGGAGCAGATCGCCGCCAAGACCCCGGCCGACAAGAAGGCCCAGCTCAACCTGGTGGCGACCTACCAGCAGGCTGACCAGTTCGACAAGGCAGCCGCAACGTTGGAAAAGCTGCGCGCCGCCGGGCAGCTCTCGGAAGAGAAGGAATACCGCCAGCTCTACGTCACCTACGCCAATATGGATGGCAAGGAGAAGGAGGTCATTTCGGTCGTCAACGAAGGCCTCCAGAAGGGCGTGCTGAAGCCGGATTACCAGACCCAGCTGGCGCTGGCGCAGGCGTACTACTACTCCGAGCAGATCCCGCAGGCGATCGAGGCCTGGCAGAAGGCTGCGCCGCTGGCGCCCAACGGCGACACCTACCTCAACCTCGCGCGCGTGCTGTGGCAGGAAGACCGTATTCCGGAGGCCAAGACCGCCGCGCGTGCCGCTCTGGAGAAGGGACTGAAGAAGCCGGAAGACGCGAAGAAGATCATCGCGCTGCCATAACGCGATCCGCTGACACCGAAGGCCAAAAATCCATACGGATAATGGCACCGGGGCGTCGGATTGGTATAAGCTGGGGGTTCCGCCGGTAAAAACCACCGGCAGGGTCCAGAATCAACGAGGCGCCTCGGTGCCCGAATCAACCTTGAGTTAATTGGCGCATGGCTGAACAACTGGTCATCAACAGGTACCGGGAACAGGAAGAGGACAACAGCCTCAACTGGCCGCGTATCATCGGTATTGCCTTCGTGATCGCGTTGCACGCAGCGGCCCTGCTTGCGTTGTTGATCCCGGCAGTCGCTCCTCCGGCTGAAAAGGAAAAGGAGCGTCGGACCTCGGTCGTCATCGTCGATGCCCCGCCGCCGCCTCCCCCGCCGCCGCCGCCGCCGCCGCCGCAGGATACGCCGCCGCCGCCGGTCAAGAACCTGGCGCCGCCGCGTACCACGCCGCTGCCGCCGCCGCCGGAGGCCCCGCCGGTCGACATCGCCGAGCCGCGTCCGACCGACATCGTGACGCCGCCGTCGCCGCCGTCGCCGCCTGCCCAGATCGCCGACATCGGTGCCAGCGTCGACATCTCGTCGAAGAACATGAACCCGCCCCGCTACCCGCCCGCCGCCGCGCGCGCCGGTATCGAAGGCACGGTCATCCTGATCATCGACGTGGACGCCAACGGCAACGTGACCAACGTGTCCGTGGAAAAGTCCAGCCGCAACCGCGATCTCGATCGCGCTGCCATGGACGCAGCCCGCAAGTGGCGCTTCAATGCGTCCGTCGTCAATGGCCAGAAGGCCGCCGGCCGCGTCCGCGTGCCGGTGGACTTCAACATGGGCGGCTGATGCCCTCGGGCATCGATCGTTTTCAACGTAACCCGCAACACTCTCAATCAACACTTATATAAAGGTAAGCGTCATGCTGCAGGAAACCCTTTTCGCCGCCGCCGCCGGGGGCAACAACGCCGCGAATGCCCTGTCGCAGATGGGCTTCGAGCACATGATCTCCGAGATGGTCAGCAAGCCCGGCGAGTTCATCGTCTCCTGGGTCGTGCTGCTCACCCTGGTCATCATGTCCGCTATGTCCTGGTACTGGACCGTCATCAACGTGCTGCGCAGCAGCCGTCTCAAGGGCCAGGCCGACCGCGTGACCAGCTCGTTCTGGGAAACCCCGAACGCGCAGGATGCCATCCGCCTGATGGAAGAACAGCCGAAGAACGAGCCGTTCTCCAAGATCGCCCTCGACGCTGCCCAGGCCGCTGCCCACCACCAGCGTTCGGAAGGTTCGGGCGAGACCCTGAGCCGTTCGGAGTTCGTGGACCGTGCGCTGCGCCAGGCCGTGACCCGTGAGAGCACCAACCTGCAGGGCGGCATGACGCTGCTCGCCACCGTCGGTGCGACCGCGCCGTTCGTGGGTCTGCTGGGTACGGTGTGGGGCATCTACGGCGCCCTGATCCGCATCGGCGCGACCGGCCAGGCCTCGATCGACGCCGTCGCCGGCCCGGTGGGCGAAGCGCTGATCATGACCGCCATCGGTCTGTTCGTCGCCATCCCGGCGGTGTTCGCCTACAACTTCTTCAGCAAGACGAACGCGGCCGTCATCGCCAAGTTCGACACGTTCGCGCACGACCTGCACGACTTCTTCGCCACCGGCTCGCGCGTTCGCTGAGCCGGCGGTACAAGCAGTCAACGCAACGTTCTAGACGGAGCCCGTCATGGCTTTCAGTAGTGGTAATAGCGGTGGCCCGATGGCCGAGATCAACGTCACGCCCCTCGTGGACGTGATGTTGGTGCTGCTGATCATCTTCATCATCACCGCGCCGCTGATGTCGCACAAAGTGAAGATCGATCTGCCGGAAACGGTCCAGATCGCCAAGGAAGATCCGGAAGGTCCCAAGAGCCCTCCGATCACCATCTCCGTCAAGGAGAACGGTGACCTGTACTGGGGCGACGAGCCGGTCAGCAAGGAAATCCTCGAGTCGCGCCTGTCCAGCGCCGCCCAGCTGCAACCCCAGCCGAAGCTCAACCTGCGTGGCGACAAGACGACCAAGATGGGCGTCATTGCCGACGTGACCAAGATCGCGCAGGGCCAGGGCATGCTGGATATCGGCTACGTGGCCACGAAAGAGAAGGGGCAGTAAGCCATGGCATTCAGCAGTGGTGGTAGCAAGGGCCCCATGGCCGACATCAACGTCACGCCCCTCGTGGACGTGATGCTGGTGCTCCTGATCATCTTCATCGTGACCGCCCCGATCATGACGTATCCGATCGAGGTCGCCCTGCCGCAGCGCGTGATCAACCCGCCGCCGCAGATCAAGGAACCGCCGCCGCCGATCGAGTTGAAGATCAACGCCGACGGCACGGTCTACTGGAACAACAGTCCGGTGAACGTGGCGGACCTGCAGACCCGGATGGAGAACGAGGTCCAGCGCGACCCGACCAACCAGCCGGAGCTGCGCATCGAGGCGAACTCGGAAGCGCACTACGAGGTGATGGCCAAGGTCCTGGCCGCCGCCAAGAACGCGCAGATGCTGAAGATCGGTTTCGTGCAGTAATCCTGACGCGCAACACACCTTTGAACGCCGCCCGCAGGGGCGGCGTTTTTCTTTGCGGATCCGCCCGGCCGCTTGCGGAGTGCCGGGCACGGGCGTAGCGTCAGGCTCACGGTTCCGACAGATGGAGGTGTGCCATGGCGTTCTCCGCTCCCGCAAGCCGTTCTCAACTCGCCGACATCAACATCACCCCGCTGGTGGACGTGATGCTGGTCCTGCTGGTGATCTTCATGGTCACGGCCCCGATCCTGTCGCGGCCCATCGACGCCATGCTGCCGCAGCGCATCGACGGACAACCGACCGACCCTCCCAACGACCTGGTGCTCAAGGTCGGGCTGGCAGGCCTCTACACATTGGACGATCGGCCCATCACCTTGGGCGAGCTGCGTGCCCGGCTCGAGGATGCGAGCATCGCCGATCCGCGCACAGTGCTGCAGGTGGAAGCGGCGGACGGTGCCGACTACCAGCACCTGGTCAGCGCGCTGGCGCAGGCCGATGCCAGTGGCATCCGCAATATCGTGATGCGCAACTGATCGCTTCGCGGCCGGGGCTGTACGGTCAGCCCCGGCCGACGGTCGACGAGGCCAGGATATCGACGTAGCGGCCGACCGTGGTTTCCAGCCCGGCGTAAAGCGCCTCGCCTACCAGCGCGTGACCGATGGAGACCTCCAGCACATCGGGCACGGTCGTCAGGAACAGGCCCAGGTTGTCCTGGCTCAGGTCGTGCCCGGCGTTGACGCCCAGACCCAACACCCGGGCTTCCTCCGCAGTTCGTACGCAGCGTGCCAATGCGTCGGACGCGTCGCCATGATCGACGGCTTCGGCAAACGGTCCGGTGTAGATCTCGATGCGGTCCGCGCCGATGCGCGCGGCTTCGTCCAGCCGTTCGCAGCCGGCGTCGACGAACAGGCTGACGCGGCATCCCATCGCCTTGAGCGCGGCGACCAGTGGCTTCAGGCGCTCGGTGTCGCGTGAAAAATCGAAACCATGGTCCGAGGTGATCTGCCCGTCGCCATCCGGCACCAGCGTCGCCTGTGCCGGTCGCACTTCATCGCACAACGCGAGAAAGCCGGGATAGCTACCCCGTGGTGGTGCGAACGGATTGCCTTCCACATTGAGCTCGACGCCGCGGGCGCGCGCCAGCGAGGACAGCGCACGGACGTCGTGGGGACGGATGTGGCGCTGGTCGGGACGGGGGTGCACGGTGATGCCGTGCGCGCCGGCGTCCAGGCAGGCCTGCGCGGCACGGACGACATCGGGTTCGGCACCGCCACGGGAGTTCCTCAGGACCGCGATCTTGTTGACGTTGACGCTGAGCAGGGTCACGGGGCCGGCGGCTCCGTCGGTGGTGGTACGGCGTTGCGGCGCGCTTCCGCGAGTTCGCGCAGGCGCCGCAGTTCGGTGGGATCGATCATCATCGACGGGTCGCGGCTGGTCTCGCCCAGGCGGCGCGCATGCCGGCCCATGATCCAGGCCACGAACAGCCCGAGCGCCGCCAGCATCAGGACGACCATCAACGGCATCGATGTCGTGCGCAAGGCCATGAACATGCAGCCGATCGCCATCAACAGGAAAAGCCAGTGCATCGTCCACCCCCGGGGCTTGGTGGTCGCATCTTACCGCTTCCCCTCAGGCGCAAAAACGGCCGTGCTTCACAGCAGCGGCGACATCAGCCGCGCCAACGCCTCGGGCAGCCGGTGGCGCCACAGTGAGCGGTGGAGCTGCAACCGGACCGGCTCGCTGGCGGCGATCTCGCCTTCCAGCCATTGCGCCAGCGTTCCGGCGACACCGCGATCGCGGAACATCATGGAGATCTCGAAATTCAGGCGGAAGCTGCGGTGGTCGAAGTTCGCGCTGCCAATGACGGCCAGCGCGTCGTCGCACAGCAGCGCCTTGCTGTGCATCATCCGCGGCCCGTACTCGTACACCTTCACGCCCGCCGCCAGCAGTTCCTCGAAATAGGAGCGCGCCGCCAGCGTCGCCAGGCGCGAGTCGCTGACCTTGGGCACCACCAGCCGCACGTCGAGCCCGCCCAGCGCGGCCGACGTCAGCGCCATCCGGGCGGCCTCGCCGGGGACGAAGTAGGGTGTCACCAGCCACACGCGCTGCTTCGCTTCGTGAATCGCGGCGACCTTGGCGCGATGGATCGGCTCCCAGGCGGAGTCCGGCCCTGATACGAGCGCCTGTACGGCGATTCCGCCGCGGACATTCGCCTCGCTCGCACTCCACAGGCGCGTGCCCTGGAAATCCTTGCGCTGCTGGCCGGTCGCATACACCCAGTCCTCGACGAACACCTGCTGGACGCTGCGCACGATCTCGCCTTCCAGGCGCAGATGCAGGTCGCGAAAGGCGTCGTCGCACAGCGACTCGTCCTCGTCGTCGGTGACGTTGATGCCGCCGGTGAACGCAATGCGTCCGTCGACCACCACGATCTTGCGGTGCGTGCGCAGGTTCAGCCAAGGACGGGTGAAGGGTCGGAAGCGCGTGGGGTGGAACCACGCGTGCTCGCCGCCCGCGTCGATCAATGCGCGCAGTGCGCGGCTCTTCAACCGGTTGGAACCCACCGCATCCAGCAACAGCCGGACCTTGACGCCCTCGCACGCCTTCAGCGTGAGCGCTTCGAGAATACGCTGGCCGGTGCGGTCACCGTTGAAGATGTAGTACTCCAGATGGATGTGGTTCTCCGCCGCGGCGATGGCGTCGAGGATCGCCTGGTACGTGGCGCAGCCGTCGACCAGTTGCTGCACCGACGTCGCGGTGGAGGGCGGCAGTCCGGTCGTCTTCTGCGCCAGCATGGACAATTCGGGACTGTTGCCGTCGGCGGGCGCGAAGACCTCGTAGCTTTCCACGCCTTCCCGCGAGCGTGTGCGGCGCAACTGGTGCCGCTTGATCCGTTGCGGGCCGAGCAGGAAGTAGATCAGGTAGCCCACATAGGGCAGCAGCGCCAGCGAGAGCAGCCAGCTGAGCGTGGCCACCGGCTCGCGCTTCTGCAGGACGATCCAGGCGCTCAGCGGTACCAGGTACAGCAGCCACGCCAGCGTTACCCACCATTTGAGATGGGGGAGAGAAGAGAACAGATCGCCCAGGGCGCCAAGCATGTCGTGCATGGGGGGATTCTATGCGGTGTCGCGTTACATGCGACGGCGCGGGCGTAAGCTGCCGGCATGACGACGACGGGTCGACCCGGCATCAAGGGACGAGGCTCCACCGGCTACCTGCCGGGCCGGTTCGCCGTGACCACGCCCGAAACGATCGACGACGGCTGGCACGAGGCCGACACCGAAGGCGGCATCATCTCGTCGCCGCGGACCGACGTCATCGAAGAGGTCGCACGCAGCGTCATCACCCGCAACCAGTCGCCCGACATCCCGTTCGACCAGTCGCTGAATCCGTACCGCGGGTGCGAGCACGGGTGCAGTTACTGCTTCGCACGTCCCTCGCATGCCTACCTCGACCTGTCGCCGGGCCTGGATTTCGAAACCAGGATCTTCGCAAAGACCAATGCACCGGAGGTATTGCGGCGCGAGTTGTCGAAGCGGGATTACGAACCCAGACCGATCTCGCTGGGCATCAACACCGACGCCTACCAGCCGACGGAGCGGAAGCTGCAGCTGACCCGTCGTCTGATCGAGGTGCTGGCGGAGACGAAGCATCCGTTCTCGCTGATCACCAAGAACGCCCTGATCGAGCGCGACCTCGACCTGCTGGCGCCGATGGCGCGCGAGAACCTGGTGCACGTCTACGTCTCCATCACCACGCTGGACAACGCGCTGTCGTCCAGGTTGGAACCTCGTGCATCGGCGCCGCACAGCCGGTTGCGCGCCGTGAAGCAGCTAAGCGAGGCCGGCGTGCCGGTGGGCGTGATGTTCGCGCCGGTGATCCCGTGGGTGAACGACCACGAGCTGGAAGCGGTGCTTGATGCCGCGCGCGGCGCCGGCGCGACCGCTGCCGGCTATGTGCTGCTGCGCCTGCCGCATGAAGTGGCACCGCTGTTCCGCGACTGGCTGCAGACGCATCTGCCGGATCGCGCGGCGCACGTGATGAGCACCATCCAGCAGTTGCGCGGCGGCAAGGATTACGACAGCCGCTTCGGCCAGCGGCTGCGCGGTGAAGGCGTGTACGCGGACCTGCTGGCGCGACGGTTCGCGCTGGCGTTGAAGCGCTCCGGCTTTGAGGGCCGGCGGCATCCACCGTTCGACTGCACCCGTTTCGTGCCGCCGCGTGCGCCGTCGCCGCAGGGCGAACTGTTCTGAAGTCGCTCAGCCGCTTGCGTACAAGCGTTCCGCCCGCTGGAACAGCACCCAGCTCGTCGCGATGTACTTGTCGCCGTGCAGCGGCCGATTGCCGCGGTGCGTGTGGGTGAATGCCGTCGGGGCGATCAGCAGGCTGCCGGTGCGCGGCACGATCTTGCGCTGCTGGTGGAAGAACTCGGTTTCGCCGGCCCCGAAGCCGTCGTTGAGGTAGATCGTCCACAGCACGTGGCGGTGCAGCGTCTCGGCATCCGGCGCCTTCGGGAACAGCTCGCAGTGCCAGTACGGATAACCGCCTTCGCCGGCGGCGTAGCGTTGCAGGTTGATCTTCCCGGGCACGAAGACCTTCATCACCAGCTTCATCAGCGCGGCTTCGTCCATGCCCGCCACATCGTCGTAGCGCAGGCGGCGCAACATGCCCGCTTCGTCAGGCTGCTGCAGCATCAGCGGTGCGATCAGGCTGAAGGGATACTTGCGCAGGTACTGCTGCAGGCCGGCCAGCACGGCCAGGTTGAGGCGCTGTTCCACGTCGCGCCAATCGGCCTGGCCGCTGATGCTGATGTCGCGGCTGTGCTTGAGCTCGGGGTAGTGGCCGCCGCCGACGCGACCGGGCTGGTCCTGCCCGCTGGCATCGAAGCGTGCGACGATGGCGCGGCAGGTGTCCGCGTCCAGCGCGTCGGGATAGACCTCGATGAAGTCGGCGTGGGTGGCGGTCATCGAAGGATTCTAGCCGCCACCGGATCCGCCTTCGTCACGCCGCCACGGTGTCGTGCGCCCGGTGGTAACCGACCGCTGCTTCCACTTCTTTCTTGGAGCCCAGGAACACCGGCACGCGCTGGTGAAGCTGGGTGGGGCGCAGCGACAGGATGTCCTCGCGGCCGGTGCTGGCGGCGCCGCCGGCCTGCTCCACCAGCATGCCCATGGGATTGGCTTCGTACATCAGACGCAG
This sequence comes from Pseudoxanthomonas sp. LjRoot206, assembly GCF_056175725.1. Classification (NCBI taxonomy): domain Bacteria; kingdom Pseudomonadati; phylum Pseudomonadota; class Gammaproteobacteria; order Lysobacterales; family Lysobacteraceae; genus Pseudoxanthomonas; species Pseudoxanthomonas sp. LjRoot206. The sequence goes on along the minus strand of NZ_JBGFFI010000004.1, from coordinate 412,411 downwards.
CTTGCCGGTCTTGCCCGGGTCCTTGCGGTCCCACGGGTAGATGAAGATGCCGCCGCGGGTCAGGATGCGGTGCACGTCGGCGACCATGCTGGCGATCCAGCGCATGTTGAAGTCCTTGCCGCGCGGTCCTTCCTTGCCGGCGAGCAGGTCGGTGACGTAGCCCTGCATCGGCGCTTCCCAGTGGCGCTGGTTGGACATGTTGATGGCGAACTCCTTCGTTTCCTCGGGGATCCGCATGTCGCGTTGGGTCAGGACGAACGCGCCCTGCTCGCGGTCCAGGGTGAAGGCATGGGTGCCGTTGCCCGTCGTCAGCACCAGCATCGTGCTGGGTCCGTAGATGCAGTAGCCGGCCGCGACCTGCTCGCGGCCCGGCTGCAGGAAGTGCTCGTCGCCCGGCTTCGTCACGCCGTCCGGGCAGCGCAGCACCGAGAAGATGGTGCCGACCGAGACGTTGACGTCGATGTTGGAGCTGCCGTCCAGCGGATCGAACAGCAGCAGGAAGCCGCCGCGCGGGTAGGCGTCCGGGATCGGCTGGCTGTGGTCCATTTCCTCCGAGGCGCAGGCCGCCAGGTGGCCGCCCCAGGCGTTGGCTTCCAGCAGGATGTCGTTGCTCAGCACGTCCAGCTTCTTCTGCGCCTCGCCTTGCACGTTGCCGGTGCCGGCGTCGCCCAGCACGCCGCCCAGCGCACCCTTGCTGACCGCGATGGAGATGCTGGTGCAGGCGCGGGCCACCACCGCGATCAGCTGGCGCAGGTCGGCGCTGATGCGGCCGGCGCGTTGTTCCTCGATCAGGTAGCGGCTCAGCGAGACGGCGGACGGAGCGGGAGCGGGCATGATGGGGTCCACGGCGAAGGTGGCGCGCATTGTCCGGGTTGACGAGACCAATGCAAGACCATTCGTTATGCTCGCGGCCCTGGACGAGGAGGGATGGATGGACGAAGCGACCCCGCAGACCTGGCTGGCCCTGTCCTCGGCGCTGGGCCTGGGCCTGCTGATCGGGCTGGTGCGCGAACGCAGCGGCGGCCGTGGGCACCGGATCGCCGGCCTGCGCACGCACGCGCTGGTGGCGTTGATGGCGGCGGTCGCGGCGATGCTGGGATCGATGGTGGTGCTGGTCGGGCTGGGCGTGGTCGGTGTGCTGGCCGCCATGGCCTACCGGGCCACGCAGCAGGACGACCCGGGACTGACCAGCGAAGTGACGCTGGTGCTGACCTTCCTGTTGGGCGCGCTGGCCCTGCGGTTTCCGGCGCTGGCCACCGGCCTGGCGGTGGTGGTCGCCGTGCTGCTGTACGCCAAGCAGCCGCTGCATGAGCTGACCCGCGAGACCTTCAGCGAGCGCGAGGTCTTCGACGGCCTGCTGCTATTGGCATCCGCGCTGGTGATCCTGCCGATCCTGCCGGACCGTCCCATCGGTCCGTTCGAGGCGATCAACCTGGCGACCATCTGGAAACTGGTGGTGCTGGTGATGGCGGTCAGCGCGCTGGGCCACATCGTGCTGCGCGTGGTCGGCAACCGCTGGGGCCTGGCGGCGGCGGGCTTCTTCGCCGGCTACGTGTCGTCGACCGCGGCGACGATCGGCTTCGGCCAGCGGGCGAAGGAGACGCCGGCGCTGATGCGCTCGGCGGTCGCCGCGGCCCTGCTGTCCAATCTCGCGTCGCTCTCGCTGTGTGTGCCGATCCTGTGGGCGGTGTCACCGCCGCTGGTGCGTGACCTACTGCCGGAGCTGTGCGCGATCGGCGTGGTGTTGCTGGGCGGTGGCCTGCTCGGCCTGCGCGCGGGTCGCGAGGAAACGGTGAAGCCGCCGACGTCGGAGAGTCGCATGTTCCGGTTCGGCCAGGCGCTGGGCTTCGCGTTGCTGGTCGCCGTGCTGACCTTCGTCGCGGCGGCGCTGGCCTCCTGGGTCGGTCCACGTGGCGCGATGGCGGCCGCGGCGCTGTCGGCGATGGCCGAACTGCATGCCGCCGTCGCCACGCTGGCCAACCAGTTCTCGCGCGGCGGACTTGAAGCGGCCGAGGCGCGCTGGTGGATGCTGGCCCTGCTCGCCGCCAGCCTCACCGCGAAGTCGGTGATCGCCTGGGTCAGCGGCGGTGCGGCCTACGGGCTGCGCGTGTCCGCCGGCCTGATGCTGGCGCTGGTGGCGGGCGCGGCGACGGTGTGGGTGTTCTGACCGCCGCTTCTCTGTAGGAGCGACGTGAGTCGCGACCATGAGACCAACATGCCATTGCGCTTTGAGAGTCGCGCAGAGGAATCAGTCGCGTAGCACGAGCGACCGAGGCGTGCGGTCGCGACTCACGTCGCTCGTACATAGAGCCAGCGTCCCCTCAAATGATCCGCAGCGTGATCGCCTTCAGTACGGCGCGGGTACGGTCGCGGGTGCCGAGCTTGTCGAGGATGGTGGAGACGTAGTTCTTCACCGTGCCTTCGGCCAGGAACAGCGTGCGCGCGATTTCCTTGTTCGAATAGCCGCCGGCCAGCAACCGCAGGATCGCGACCTCGCGCTCGCTGAAGGTGTCAGTGGGCGGTGCTTCGTCGCGGAAACGGAAACGCGCACGCACCGGATCCGTGCTGACCGGCTGTAACAGTGTTTCGCCACTGGCGACGCGCTGGATGGCGTCGTGCAGGTCTTCCGGCGCAGCGTCCTTCAGCAGGAAACCCTGCGCGCCGGCGTCGGTCGCGCGCAGCAGCAGGTCGCTGTCGTCGAACGTGGTGAGCAGCAGGAACGGCGTGCGGTCGCCGCGTTCGCGCAGCTTGATCAGCGCGTCGATGCCGTCCACGCCAGGCATGCGGATGTCGCTCAGCACCACGTCCACCGGTTGGGATTCCAGCTTGGCCAGCAGATCGGCGCCGTCGTCCGCCTCGAACACCACCTCCACCTGCTGCGCCTTCAGCAAGGCACGCAGGCCGGCGCGTACCAGCGCCTGGTCATCGGCCAGCGCCACGCGCACGCTCATGCGGGCAGCCTCACGTCCAGGCGCAGGCCGCCGGTCGCACTGGTGCCGAACTGCAGCGCACCGCCCAGCGCCGCGACGCGCTCGCGGATGCCCGAGATGCCGTTGCCTTCCCGCATGCCGCCCTTCATGCGTCCATCGTCCTCGATCTGCAGGTGCATGCCGGTCTCCTCGTTCTTCAATGACACGGTCAGCGTCTCCGCACTGGCATGGCGCGCCGCGTTGGTCAGGCATTCCTGCACGATGCGCAGCAGCGATTCGGCCACGACGGGATCGTCGACCTTCACGCCTTCCTCGATATGCAGCGCCAGCGCGGGGCGCGGCAGCGGCGCGGCGAGGGCGCGGATCGCGGTCTGCAGGTCCAGTCCCCGCGAGTCGCGCATGGCCTGCACGACGCTGCGGATGTCGTCGAGCAGTTCGGTGGACAGCTGCTGCGCGATACGGACTTCCTCGCGATCCGCCAGCAGCGGATCGCTGGCGAGCGCACGCAGGTTGAGCTTCATCGCGGTGAGCTTGTGGCCGGCGACATCATGCAGTTCGCGCGCCACGCGCAAGCGTTCTGCATCGCGCGCGCTGTCGGCCAGCAGGGCGCGCGTGGCCAGCAAGTCGGCGTTGACGCGCGCGAGCGCGTCGCGGGACTCCTCGGCCCGGCGGGCGTAGTGCACGCACAGGCCGGCGAGCGCCTGGAAGCCGATGTTGATCAGCGTCATCGTGAACGGCGCGCCGAATTCGTGATGCACCATCATCAGGTAGAACGCGACGTTCAACAGCGCGGCCGCAGCGATCAGCCACCGCGGCGGCAGCAGGTTCGTGGCGCAGGCGACCCAGACGACCAGCAGCACCTGCGCCGTTCCCAGGCGCGGCGTCAGCCAGGCCAGCAGCAGGCACAGGCCCGCCATGGCGGCCAAGGCCAACAAGCGGCGGCGGTGCCAGTTCTCGGGTCCGACGGCGAAGAACAGGAAGCCGGCCGCGTAACCCGCCAGTGCGGCCGCCGCGGCAGGCAATACGTCGGGTGGCAGGAAGCGCAGGCCGAGTGCGACGGCGGCGAGCGTGAACACGCCCGCCAGCGTCATGGGTTCGCGAAGTCGGGTCAGGGACGTCCACATGCGCCCATGCTGTCGTGCGCGCTGCGCCGAGGCAATGGTTCTGGCGAAAGTGGTGACTTCCGGCAGGTCAGCCGGCGGTGGTCAGAACGCGTCGCCCGGGATGCGCACCGCGCCTTCCATCAGCACACGCGCGCTACGGCTCATCACTGCCTTGGTCACCACCCACGTTCCGTCCACCTGCTTCACGTCCGCACCGACGCGCAGCGTGCCGGACGGATGCCCGAACACCAGCACCTCGCGCGTGCCGCCACCGGCCGCGGCGTTCACCAGCGTTCCTGGCACTGCCGCCGCCGTGGCGATGGCGACCGACGCCGTGCCCATCATCGCGTGGTGCAGCTTGCCCATCGACATGGCGCGCGCCAGCAGGTCGATGTCGCCGGCCTGCACCGGCTTGCCGCTCGACGAGACGTAGTCCTTCGGCGGCGCGACGAAGGCCACCTTCGGCGTCAGCGGGCGCTTCGCTGCCGCCGCGACATCGGGGACCAGACCCATGCGCACGGCGCCATGCGCGCGGATGGCTTCCAGCTTCTCCAGCGCCGCCTTGTCCTCGTTGATCGCGCCTTGCAGTTCGGTGCCGTCGTAGCCCAGCGCGGCCGCCTCGACGAACACCACCGGCACGCCGGCGTTGATCAGCGTGGCCTTGAACACGCCCACGCCCGGGACGTCGAGCTCATCGACGAGCTGGCCGGTCGGGAACATCGCGCCGCCACCATCCCCATCGCCCTCATCCGCGGGATCGATGAACTCGAGTTGCACTTCCGCGGCGGGGAACGTCACGCCATCCAGCTCGAAGTCGCCGGTTTCCTGGACTTCGCCGTTGGTCACCTGCACGTGCGCAACGATGGTCTTGTGGATATTGGCCTGCCAGATGCGGACCGTCACCGTGCCGTTCTCGGGAATGCGTGCCTTGTCGATGAAGCCATTGGCGATGGCGAACGGACCGACCGCCGACGACAGGTTGCCGCAGTTGCCGCTCCAGTCGATGAAGGACTCGTTGATCGGCACCTGGCCGTACAGGTAATCCACGTCATGTCCCGGCTGCGTGCTCGGCGCGATGATCACCACCTTGCTGGTGCTCGACGTCGCCCCGCCCATGCCGTCGGTGTGCTTGCCGTACGGGTCGGGTGAACCGATCACACGGCTCAGCAGCGCATCACGCACCGGGCCCGGTGACTGCGCGCGCCCCGGAAGATCCTGCAGACGGAAGAACACGCCTTTCGACGTGCCGCCGCGCATGTAGGTGGCGGGGATGCGGATCTGGGGTACGTTACTCATGGATGATTTCTCGAACTTGCCGGAACATAAGTATCAGGAAGGAAATAGTTCTGCTTGTCGAAGAGGCAACAGTGGCCATTCTTCAATAACTTCGTAGCGGTAGGGGCGACCACCAGCTCTTGCCAGCACTATGCGATCAATCGGCCATACGATCCTCCTCTTCAGGAAAAGCGATTTTGACAAGCCAATCTCGGCGAAGTAGCTCAACGTAATGTGCGCGCTATGTCCGGAAGGCTCATAGAGGCCATGCGCTCGCAAACAGAGAGCTGCTGCATTGACAAGCCCTGTGAAGTCTTCAGGATCTGATCCTTCTATCTTCAGCACCCAATGGATTGATCCGGCGACTTCACCTGAACTGACTATCCGGTTGAATACCAGCTTCACGCCTGGAGCAGAGATGCATCGGCCCGCACGCAGCATCGCTTGCAGCGCATCTGGCGGATACTTGTGCGAGAGCGACTGATGAAGGCGATCCATAGGACATAACGCATTACCGCGAACATCTGGCAAACCATGAAATGCGATCTCACCATAGATCTGCTCTTGGATATCGCGAGCCGGCATAGCCAACAGGATCAGTCCGTCGGTCATGTACTCAGGCCCCGTCCGGAATCTCCGGCTCCACCAGCTTCGCCAGCAGCTCCAGCGATTCCTGCCAGCCCTGGTAACAGAAGTCGACCGGGATAGCGGCCGGAATGCCTTCCTGCACGACATTCAGTTCGGTGCCGGCGATGCTCTGCTTCAGCGTCACCGTGATCTGCATCTGGCCGGGCAGGCCGGGATTGTCGAACTGGTCCGTGTAGCGCAGCAACTCGTTCTCCACCAGTTCCACGTAGGTGCCGCCGAAGGAATGGCTGGAGCCGGTACCGAAGTTGGTGAACGACATCGTGTAGCCGCCGCCCACGCGGGCGTCCATCGAATGGACCTTGCCGGTGAAGCCGTGCGGCGGCAGCCACTTCACCATCGCGTCCGGATCGAGGAAGGCGCGGTAGACCCGCGACGGCGGTGCGCGCAGCACGCGGTGCAGGCGGACGGTACCGGGCGTTTTGTCGGACATGATCGGACTCCTGTGGTTGGGTGACCCGATACGACGAACGGGTCAGGCCGCTTTCGACGCGTCGAGGAAATCCTGCGCGAACCGCTGCAGCACCCCGCCCGCCTCGTAGATCGACACTTCCTCGTCCGAGTCCAGGCGGCAGATCACCGGTACCTGCACCGTCTCGCCGCTGGCGCGGTGGATCACCAGCGTCAACTCGGCGCGCGGCTTGCGTTCACCGATGACGTCGAACGTCTCGGTGCCGTCGATGGCGTAGGTCTTGCGGGTTTCACCGGTCTTGAACTCCAGCGGCAGCACGCCCATGCCGATCAGGTTGGTGCGGTGGATGCGCTCGAAGCCTTCCGCCACGATCGCTTCCACGCCGGCCAGCCGCACGCCCTTCGCCGCCCAGTCGCGCGAACTGCCCTGCCCGTAGTCGGCGCCGGCGATGATGACCAGCGGCTGCTTGCGGTCCATGTAGGTCTCGATGGCTTCCCACATGCGCACGACCTGCCCGTCCGGCTCGATGCGGGCCAGCGAACCCTTCTTCACCTCGCCATCGATCACCGCCATCTCGTTGAGCAGCTGCGGATTGGCGAAGGTCGCGCGCTGCGCGGTCAGGTGGTCGCCGCGGTGGGTCGCGTAGGAATTGAAGTCCTCTTCGGGCAGGCCCATCTTCGCCAGGTACTCGCCCGCGGCACTCGAGGCGAGGATCGCGTTCGACGGCGACAGGTGGTCGGTGGTGATGTTGTCGCCGAGCACCGCCAGCGGCCGCATGCCGCGCAGCGTGCGCTCGCCGGCCAGTGCGCCTTCCCAGTATGGCGGACGGCGGATGTAGGTGCTCTGCGGGCGCCATGCGTACAGCGGATCGACCTTGCCGCCGTGCTCCACCCGCACGTTGAACATCGGTTCGTAGACCTTGCGGAACTGCGCCGGCTTCACGCTGGCCTTGACGATGGCATCGATCTCCTCGTCGCTGGGCCAGAGGTCCTTCAGCGTGATGGCGTTGCCGTCGGCATCGAAGCCCAGCGCATCCTTCTCGATGTCGAAGCGCACGGTGCCGGCGATCGCATAGGCGATCACCAGCGGCGGCGAGGCGAGGAAGGCCTGCTTCGCGTACGGATGGATACGGCCGTCGAAGTTGCGGTTGCCCGACAGCACGGCGGTCGCATACAGGTCGCGGTCGATGATCTCCTGCTGGATCGCCGGATCCAGCGCACCGCTCATGCCGTTGCAGGTGGTACAGGCGAACGCGACGATGCCGAAGCCGAGCTTCTCCAGGTCGGGCAGCAGGCCGGATTCCTCAAGGTACAGCTGCACGGCCTTGGAACCGGGCGCGAGCGACGACTTCACCCACGGCTTGCGCACCAGGCCCTTCGCATTGGCATTGCGCGCCAGCAGTGCAGCGGCGATGACGTTGCGCGGGTTGCTGGTGTTGGTGCACGAGGTGATGGCGGCGATGATCACCGCGCCGTCCGGCATCAGGCCTTGCGCTTCCTCGACCTTGCCGGCTTCCAGCTTGGCCTCGTCGGCGATGCCGCGCTCGGCCAGCGCGCTGGTCGGCAGGCGCTTGTGCGGGTTGGACGGGCCGGCCATGTTGCGCACGACGGTGGACAGGTCGAAGTGCAGCGTGCGCTCGTATTGCGCGGTTGCCAGGTCGTCGGCCCACAGGCCGGCGGTCTTCGCATAGGTCTCGACCAGCGCGACCTGTTCGTCGCTGCGGCCGGTCAGGCGCAGATAGTCCAGCGTGTTGTCGTCGATGAAGAACATCGCCGCGGTCGCGCCGTATTCGGGCGCCATGTTGGAAATCGTCGCGCGGTCGCCGATGGTCAGCGCTGCCGCGCCTTCGCCCCGGAACTCGAGGTAGGCGCCGACCACCTTTTCCTTGCGCAGGAATTCGGTCAGCGCCAGCACCACGTCGGTCGCGGTGATGCCCGGCTGCGGCTTGCCGCCGAGCTCCACGCCGACGATGTCCGGCGTGCGCATCCACGACGCGCGGCCGAGCATGACGTTCTCCGCCTCCAGGCCGCCCACGCCGACGGCGATGACGCCCAGCGCATCCACGTGCGGTGTGTGGCTGTCGGTGCCCACGCAGGTGTCGGGGAACGCGACGCCGTCCTGCGTGTAGATCACCGGCGACATCTTCTCCAGGTTGATCTGGTGCATGATCCCGTTGCCCGGCGGGATCACGTCGACGTTCTTGAACGCGAGCTTCGTCCAGTCGATGAAGTGGAACCGGTCCTCGTTGCGGCGGTCCTCGATGGCGCGGTTCTTCGCGAACGCATCCGGGTCGTAGCCGCCGCATTCCACCGCCAGCGAGTGGTCGACGATCAGCTGCACCGGCACGACCGGGTTCACCTTCGCCGGATCGCCACCCTGGTCGGCGATGGCATCGCGCAGGCCGGCCAGATCCACCAGGGCCGTCTGGCCGAGGATGTCGTGGCAGACCACGCGCGCCGGAAACCACGGGAAGTCCAGGTCGCGGCGACGCTCGACCAGCTGGCGCAGGTAGTCGTCGCGGCGCGCGGGATCGGCGCGGCGAACGATGTTCTCGGCGTGGACGCGGGCGGTGTACGACAGCGACGCCCAGGCGCCCGGCTGCAGGGCGTCGACCGCGGCGCGCGCGTCGTAGTAGTCGAGCGTGGTGCCCGGGAGCGAGGTGCGGAAGTCGGTATTCATGGCCTGCCGTCAGCGGTGAACGAGGCGCGATGTGCGCGATGACGGCCATTATGCGCGCCGCATCCGCGCACACCCGCCTGCGTGCCGGACATCGCCGCGTATTTTCCCGACCGGTTGACGGTCTTCGTCAACATGCGCGCGCCCGTGGTGAGGCACATGGCGCGCGAGAGGTGCCGCTAGGGCGACCCGAGCCGGACGCGGGCTTCGCGCAACACCGTCGCTCCCTCGGCGGCGGCGACGCTTCGTGCATCGGTGCCCGGTACCGCCCGCGCCGTGGCCCCTCGGATCTCCTGTCCGTCGAGCGCGGCGACGACGCTTTCGGCGCGGGCGAGCGCCAAGGCGGTGTCGTTGCCGGCGTATCCGTCGACGGATACCTGGTTCACGCCCCAGCGCCGGAGTGCCCACGCGATCGCCTCCACCTGTGCGGTACCCGCGGCATCCAGTGCCGACTGGTCGTTGCCGAAGGCCACCGGCGGCAGCGCCTGCAGCGCCGGCACCACCTGCACCTGCAGTGCGCCGGGGTCGTCGGTCGCCAGCGCCTGTTCGAGGCGGCGCGCCTCGACGATGTCGAGTCCTGCCGTGCCGCTGAGCTGCCAGCGCGCCCGTTGCCCGCCTTCCAGGATTTCCAGCTGCCCGAAATGCGCCAGCACGCGCTGATGCATCGCTTCGCTCGCGCGCGTGCCGGCACTGCGCTGGGCCGCATCGCGCTCGGCCACGCTCTGCAGGCGCATCACGCTTTCGCGGAGCTGGGCGAGCGATGCCTGCTCGTTCGCCAGCGCCGCCTCGTCGGCGGTCAGCAGTTCGCGCAGGGACACCTCGACCGGCTTGGCGAGGACGGATTCGAGCTTGCGTTCGAGTTGCCGGTCCAGCTGCGGCAGGTGCTGCGGAAGGAGCATCACGGCGTCGACGCGGAGTACGTCGTCGTTGCGTTCCACGCGCAACGTGGTGAGCTGTCCGCCGTGCTCCCGGGCGGCTTCGTCCATGGCGTTGCGGATGGTGCGGTCGGCGACGCCGCGCGCCGCGATGTCGCGCAGGGCCAGTCCCAGCGGGATCGACAGCAGCAGGAACGTTCCCACGATCATGGCGGCCTGCCATGCGGTCTGCTTGGGCGAATCGGCCCCGCCGAAGTTGTACCAGCGGGCCATGATGGTGACCGACAGCGCGATCGCCAGCAGGTTGGTCATGAACAGGAACAGCGCGCCGCCGGCGATGCTGGCGTTGAGGGTGGCGATGCCGAACCCCACGACCGCCAGCGGCGGCATCAGCGCGGTCGCGATGGCGACGCCGACGATGGTCTCGCCCTTGCGGGTGATGGTGGCGTAGGCGCCGGCCAGGCCGGAGAACACCGCGACGAGCAGGTCGAACAGGGTCGGCTCGGTGCGTGCCAGGATTTCCGGCGTGGCTTCCTGCAGCGGTGAGACCAGCACGATCGCGGTCGCGGTGACCAGGGCGACCGCGGTTCCCACCGCGAGCGTCTTCAGCGACTCGCGCAGGCTGCGGAAATCGAACGTGGCCAGCGACATGCCCAGTTCGACGATCGGCCCCATCAGCGGGGAGATCAGCATCGCGCCGATGATGACGGCCACCGAGTTCTGCAGCAGGCCCAGCGTGGCGATGCCGCAGGCCATCACCGTCATGAACGCGTAGCGCGGGCCGAGCTGCCCCCCTTCGTCGACATTGCGGAGCACCGCGACCCGGTCGACCTGCAGGTGTTCGCGTCGCCACTGGCGCAGCCAGCGCCACAGTGCTTCGGCAGAGGCCATCACGAGAACTCCGTCACGGAATCGGCGCGCATCATACCAACGGCAGTCCGCCGCGAGCGCGCGTCGCTCGGCTCACTCGAAGACGAGGCGGCCCTTCATCATGTTCCAGTGCCCCGGGAACGAGCAGAAGAAAGTGTAGTCGCCGCCCTTGCGCAGGCGCGATGTCGGGAACACTACCTCGGTCGTCTGTCCGCCACCGATCACCGGCGTATGCGCGATCACGCGCGCATCGTTGCGCGGCAGGTAAGCATCGGCCAGCGTCATGCGGCCGCCCGCCAGCCCGACTTCGCGGTGGTGCCGCGTTTCGGTCAGCACCCAGTTGTGCCCCATCGCCTGCGCCGGCATGCGGCCTGTGTGCTTCAGTATCACCCGCAGCTGCGCGCAGTCGCCCGGTAGGCGGATGGTCTTCAGGTTGAAGGTCATCATGTCCGTCGCCTCGATCGTCACCGCGCAGTTGCGGGCGAAGACGGCATGGGAGACGGAGAGCAGCGCGCAGAGCGCGACCAGCGGCAACAAGCGTCGAAGCATGGGCATCCAGCGGATCGGGGATGCCCGCGATTGTAGCGGTGCGTCAGACGTCGCCGCCGTCCGCCCAACCTTCGCCGGTGCCGCGGGTGTAGACCGTGTCGTCGTCGCGCACGTCGCCGGCCGGGATCGCGTCCTGCGGTTCCAGTCGCGCATAGATCGGCGTGAAGTCCGGCGCGGTCGCGTTCATCAGCTGCTCGAAGCTGTCGATGACGAAGTAGGTCTTCTGGAACGTGTCGATGCGGTAGCGCGTGCGCATGATCCGCTCCAGGTCGAAACCGATGCGGTTGGGCGCATCCGATTCCAGCGAGTACAGCGACTCGCCCTTCGACGACACGATGCCGGCGCCGTAGATGCGCAGGCCATCGGGCGTGTTGATCAGGCCGAACTCCACGGTGTACCAGTACAGGCGGGTCAGGTGCTGCAGCGCGTCGGCGCCGATGCCGTGCGCCTTCACGCCGCCCTTGCCGTAGGCCTCCATGTAATCCGCGAACACGGGATTCATCAGCAGCGGCACGTGGCCGAACAGGTCGTGGAAGAGGTCCGGTTCGGCGATGTAGTCGATCTGGTCCGGGCGGCGGATCCACCAGGTCACCGGGAAGCGGCGGTTGGCCAGGTGGTCGAAGAACTCCAGCTCCGGCAGCAGACCCTCCACGCCGACCAGCGTCCAGCCCGTCGTGGCGCGCAGCACCTCGTTCAATTCGTCAAAGCGCGGGATGCGGTCCGGGCTCATGCCCATGGCGTCCTGCGCCTGCAGGAACTCGTCGCAGGCGCGGCCCCCCAGCAGGGCGCGCTGGCGCTCGTACAGGGCGCCCCAAGTGGCGTGGTCGTCGGCCGGGTAGTCGGCGGGCTGGTCCACGAGGGCGGTCGTATAGACCGGCACATAGCCTTTGTCGGTCTGCTGGTGCTCGACGCGGCGCGGCTCGTTCATGGTGATTCCCTCGACGGACTGATGAAGGAACGATGCTAGCTGCAGACCCGCGCAACAGGCTTGCAAAGTTGCGTCTGTACCGACCTGCGGCGCAATGATCGTGCATGAACAGGCTATGCTCTGCATCAAATGACCGAATCGACCACACTGGACCGCACCGACCTGCGCCTGCTGGCCCTGCTGCAGCGGGACGGCCGCGCCACCAACGCCGACATCGCTGCGCAGGTGAACCTGTCGCCGTCGGCCTGCCTGCGCCGCATCCAGCGGCTGGAGGCGACTGGGGTGATTGCCGGTTACGCGGCCCGCGTCGACCCCAAGGCGATCGGCATGGGCCTGCAGGCGTTCGTCCGTGTGCAACTGGAGAAGCACGACCCGGCCAGCGTCCAGCTGTTCGGTGACGGTGTGCGGGCCTGGGATGAAGTGGTGGCCTGTTACGCACTGACCGGCGACATGGACTACCTGCTGCACGTGGTGGTGCAGGACCTGGAGCACTTCTCGCGCTTCCTGCTGGACGGGTTGCTCAATGCCAGCGGCGTGGCCGACGTGAATTCCAGCTTCGTGCTGCGCGCGGTGAAGACCGATGCGGGCCTGCCGTTGCCGAAGGCCTGAACGAGGACATCGCCTGTCCGCGTCGTGTGCTACAACGCGCTCGCCCCCTTTCGGATGAACCCCATGTACGGACTGATCGGCAAGATGCGCGCCACACCGGGCCAGCGCGATGCGCTGCTCGCGATCCTGCTCGACGGCACCGACGCCATGCCCGGCTGCCTGAGTTACGTCATCGCGCAGGATCCCGCCGACGCGGACGCGATCTGGATCACCGAAGTCTGGACCGACGCGGCCAGCCACCAGGCTTCGCTGTCGCTGCCGGCCGTGCAGCAGGCCATCGCCAAGGCGCGCCCGCTGATCGCCGGCTTCGACCGCCATGTCGAGACGGTGCCGGTGGGCGGGCATGGGTTGGCTCCTTCTTTGTAGGAGCGACGTAAGTCGCGACCGCACGGCATGAGCGCCATGAAGCACATGAGCGACCATGCAGTCGTCGCTCCAGGATTGCGTCTGTCCTACACGTCCTGACAGAGTGGGTGTGCGGTCGCGACTTACGTCGCTCCTACAATGGGAGCATCGCCCCGGCCCGGACTACCTCCATGGATAGCTTCCTCACCTCCTGGCAACGCGCCTGGGCCGGCATCGGCGCGGCGGGCGAGGGCACTGCGTCGTTCGAACGACTGAAGGCGGCCTATGCCGAGCCCCAGCGCCATTACCACACGCTGCAACATCTCGGCGAATGCCTCTCCGCGTTCGACGCGGTGCGCGCCCAGGCGGAGCATCCGCACGAAGTGGAACTCGCGCTGTGGTTCCATGACGCCGTCTACGACATCAAGGGCCACGACAACGAGTTGCGCAGCGCGGGCTGGGCGCGCGATGCTCTCCGCGATGCGGGTGTCGACGCAAGCCCGGCGCAACGCGTGCATGACCTGATCATGGCGACGCGGCATACCGCCGTACCGTCGGGACAGGACGAGCAGCTGCTGGTCGACATCGACCTGTCGATCCTCGGGGCCGAGCGAACGCGCTTCGACGACTACGAGCAGCAGATCCGCCAGGAATACGCCTACGTGCCGGGCTTCCTGTTCCGCCGCAAACGCCGCGAAATCCTGAAGGGCTTCCTCGACCGGCCGGCGATCTACAGCACGCCGCACTTCCACGACGCGCTGGAGGCGAGGGCGCGCGACAACCTGCGTCGCGTGACGTCCTAGCCGGTTACGGCTTCACCGGCTGGCCGGTGGCATCGCACTTCACGTCGCGGCCGAACAGCTTGCCCAGTCGCGACGGTTCTTCCAGGCAGCGCGGGTCCGGTTTCGGCGGCGCGTGTTTGGCCGCGTGCGCGGCGGTGCGCGTGCGCTGCAGCTCGGCGAGCTTGGCCTTGATCTGCGGCATCGCCGCCAGCGCGGCGCGTTCGCCTTCGAGGATGGCGTTGTTCTTCTGCTCGAAGTCGGCCGGGCCGATGTCGTTGACCTTCGGCCGGATGACGATGTCCGCGCGCGCCAGCTCCTGTTCGCCAAGACGCTGGCCCATGATGCCGATGGACTGGTTGACGATGCCGAGCATGCTGCCGGGCTTGGTACCGGGCGCCTTGGTGGAGATATCCACGGCGATGACGAAGTCCGCGCCCAGCTGGCGCGCCGCGTCCACCGGCACCGGGCTGACCACGCCGCCGTCCACGTAGCTGGCCTTGCCGATCACCACCGGCTCGAACACGCCGGGGATGCTGCTGGACGCGCGCACCGCCTGGCCGGTGTTGCCACGCACGAACACCGCGCGCTCGCCGTTCTCCAGTTGCGTGGACACGGCGGCGAACGGCTTCTTCAGTTGCTGGATGGTGCGCTTGCCGACCAGGTCGTTGACGTAGTCCTGCAGCTTCTGGCCCTGCACCAGGCCGCCCGAGAACAGGCGCACGTCGCGGATGCTGGCTTCATCCAGCGAAAACGCCTGCTTCTGCATCTGGAACGGGTCCATGCCGCTGGCGTACAGCGCGCCGACCACGCTGCCGGCGCTGGTGCCGGAGACCACCACCGGCTCGATGCCGTTGGCTTCCAGCATCTTGATCACGCCGATGTGCGCGAAGCCTTTCGCCGCGCCGCCGCCGAGGGCGATGCCGACCTTGAGCTTCGGCGCCGGCGGCACCGTCGCGACCGGCACGGGCGGCGGCGTCGGCCTGACGTTGTCGCCACCGCAGGCGGCGAGCAGGACGGCACAGCAGGCGAACAGGAAGGGACGCGAACGGCGGATCAGGCGCATGAGGGCAGGGGAGGATGGGGCGACCAGCGGCGGAGCATACAGGCCGCTGCCGCAACCGGGACCAACCACGGCCCTGAGAATGGGGAGCTCGCCAACGCCCGGAGCACGGCTGCGGCTTATCGCTGAACGTACCGGAAGGTCGGCCGGGGTACGGAATCCCGACCCGGTTCGGGCAATCGCCGTTCCCTTCGTCCGAAGCGGGACTTCCGGCCATTGCTCCCCCTGTTGCTGTAATGCAACATTCGCGTGCTAGCGCCGCCAGGCGCCCCGAACCCCACCCACTCGGAAAAGCCACCGCCATGTCCCCAGTCCGCCCGGCCGCCGTCCGGCCGCATCGCCTCGCCTTTGCCATCGCCGCGCTGCTGCCCTTCGGCACCGCCTTCGCCCAGGATGCCGCCCCGGCCACGGAGGCCGCCACGCTCGACACCGTGCAGGTCACCGCGCAGCGCAAGGTCGAGAACATCCAGGACGTGCCGGTGTCGATCTCCAGCGTCAGCGCCGAGAAGCTGGACGTGCTGGGTTCGGGCGGCAACGACGTGCGCTTCCTGTCCGGCCGCGTGCCGAGCCTGAACATCGAATCTTCCTACGGTCGTGCGTTCCCGCGCTTCTACATTCGCGGCCTCGGCAACACCGACTTCGACCTCAACGCCTCGCAGCCGGTCTCGCTGATCTACGACGAAGTCGTGCAGGAAAGCCCCTTGCTGAAGGGCTTCCCGGTGTTCGACCTGGAGCGCATCGAAGTGCTGCGCGGCCCGCAGGGCACGCTGTTCGGCCGCAACACGCCGGCCGGTGTGGTGAAGTTCGAATCGGCCAAGCCGACCCGCGAACTGAGCGGCTACGCCCAGCTCGCGTACGGCACCGACAACATGTGGAACTTCGAGGGCGCCGTCGGCGGTCCGCTGAGCGAGCGCTGGTCGGCCCGCGTCTCCGCGCTGTACCAGCGCAAGGACGACTGGGTGGACAACACCTACACCGCCGGCACCAGCGACGGCTTCGAGGGCTACGACGAGTCCGCCGCGCGCGTGCAGTTCCTGTACGAAGGCGACGGCTTCGAAGCGCTGTTCAACCTGCACAAGCGCCACCTCAACGGCACCGCGCGCCTGTTCCGCGCGAACATCATCGATCCCGGCACCAACAACTTCGTGCCGGGCTTCGATAAGGACAAGGTCTCGGTCGACGGCCAGAACTTCTCGTGGCTGGATACCTGGGGCGGCAGCGCGCGCCTGAGCTGGGACTTCGGCGACCTGAGCCTGTACTCGATCACCGGCTACGAGACCGCCGAATCGCTGAATCGCGGCGACATCGACGGCGGCTACGGCGCGGTGTTCCTGCCGGTCTCCGGCCCCGGCGTGATCCCGTTCGCGTCCGAATCGGCCGACGGCCTGCCCGACCACAAGCAGGTCACCCAGGAGTTCCGCCTGGAATCCGACTACGCCGGCAAGTTCAACTGGCAGGCGGGCGTCTTCTACTTCAAGGAAGACATCACCATCGACAGCTTCAACTACGACTCGCTGGCGCCGGGCAACCCGCGCGCCGGCTACGCCGTGCAGGAGCAGGAGAACACCGCGTGGGCCGCATTCGCGTCCGGCGAATATGACGTCACCGAACAGCTCAAGCTGCGCGGCGGCGTGCGCTACACGCAGGACAAGAAGGACTTCAGCGCCAGCGTGCTGGAAGCCGCGCCGTTCGGCGCCCCGGTCGGCGGACCGTACCGCGTCAGCACCGACGTCAACGACGTCAGCTGGGACCTGAGCGCGGTGTACGCGCTCAACGAGGACATCAACGTCTACGGCCGCGTCGCCAAGGGTTTCCGGGCGCCGTCCATCCAGGGCCGCCTGCTGTTCGCGGCCGCGGGCGCGCCGAACGGCGGCGTGTCGACTGCCGATTCGGAAGAAGTGATCTCCTACGAAGTGGGCGTCAAGGCCGACCTGTGGGACAAGCGCGCGCGCCTGGGCTTCAACGTCTTCCGCTACAACGTCGACGACCAGCAGATCATCGCCGTCGGTGGCGGCTCCAACATCGCCACCCTGCTCAACGCCGACAAGAGCGTGGGCCAGGGTTTCGAGCTGGACCTGGAGGCCTACCTGACCGACAGCCTGCTGGTGACGCTGGGAAGCAGCTACAACGACACCGAGATCAAGGACGCCAACCTCACCGTGCCGGGTTGCGGCGGCGGTTGCACCGTCACCGATCCGCTCACGCCGGCCGGCTACTCGATCGACGGCAACCCGCTGCCGCAGGCGCCGAAGTGGGTGCACAACCTGACCGCGCGCTACGGCATCGGCATGGGCGACGGCGCGGAGCTGTACATCTACACCGACTGGGCCTACCGCAGCGAGGTGAACTTCTTCCTGTACGAGTCGCCGGAATTCCGCGGCAAGTCGTCGCTGGAAGGCGGCCTGCGCATCGGCTATGCGTGGAACTACGGCGATTACGAAGTGGCGCTGTTCGGCCGCAACATCACCGACCAGACCCGCATCGTCGGCGGTATCGACTTCAACAACCTGACCGGCTTCATCAACGAGCCGCGCACGGTGGGCGTGGAGTTCAGCGCGAAGTTCTGATCCATCGGTTCCCGTCAGCGGGAACCCTGCAACACGGAAGGCGCCACCCTCGCGGGTGGCGCCTTTTTCGTCAGTGGCCGTACAGGCCGTCGCGCACGGCGTCGAGCAGCGTGCCGTCGTCCTGGCGGTGCTCCCAGTACATCACGCCGCCGAGCCCGCGTTCGCGCACGAAGGCCGCCTTGGCGCGCAGCGCCTGTGGGTCCTCGTAGGTGACGAAACTCGCTTCGGCCTCGTTCCACAGCCACGCTGCTTGCGCGTCCGTGTCCCAATGGCGCACGTAGCCGTTGCGGCCGAGGTAGTCCGCCTGCAGGTCGCGCCACGACAGGAAGGCCGCGTGTTCGCCATACGCCTGGTGCAGGCCATGATTCGCGCGCTGCACGCGCACGAACTTGCGCCCGTAGAACGCGGCGCCGACATTGAGCTTGGCCGGCGGCACGCCACCCGCGAGGAACTCGTCGACGGCGGCCACCGTCGTGCGCGCATCCGCCGGCGCGGACGCGGACGTGCCGAGCGCCGCGTGATGGCCCGTCGTCGTCGTCAGGCTGCCGAAGAAGTCGTAGGTCATCAGGTTGATCCAGTCCAGCAGCGGTGCGATGCGCGGCAGGTCGAGCCCGCGCGCGGCTTCGCCGTCCGCGGCGGCGATGGTCAGCAGGTAGTGACGTCCATCGGCCTTGCCTAGCGCATCGAGCCGGTCGCGCACGGCCCGCAGCATCTTGGTGAAGTTGTCGCGGTCGGCCGGGCTGTGGCTGATGCCGGGGCCGGGCAGGGTGGGGTACTCCCAGTCGATGTCGATGCCATCCAGCTTGTGCTGCACGACGAGGCGCGCGGCGCTCTCGGCGAATGCCGTGCGCGCCGCGTCGGTTGCCGCGGCTTCGGAGAAGTTGCCGGAGCCCCAACCACCGATCGAGAGCAGCAACTTCAGATCGGGATTGTCTGCCTTCAACGCATTGAGACCGGCGAGCGCGTCCGTCGCGGTGTCGCCGCGCAGGAAGATGCCGTGGGCTTCATCGACGTGCGCGAAGGCGAAATTGATCGCGTCCAGCTTGCGCGCGTCTATGGCCGGCAGCGTCGCCCCGTCCATCACGTAGCCGATCACGATGGGGCGATGTGCCGGCGGTGGTGCAGCGTGTCCGGCGGCGAACGGGAACAGCGCGATCAGCGCCAACAGGCAGGTGGCGAAGCGGGACACGGGCACTCCACGGTCGTCGCCACGCAGGCGGGACCGCCACTATAGCCGCGCGTTCATTCGGGCTTGTGCGGTGGACCTTCATCCGCCGGACGACGGGTAAAGTGCAGCACCACACCGCGCTGTTCTTCTTCCGGATGCTCCGGGCGCACCCACAGCAGCGGCACTTCGCGCGGGGCGGGCAGTTCGAGCTCGTCGTCGCCACGCGCGGCGGCTTCCTCTTCCTCGATCTCCCAGCTGTACTTCTTGCGCGGCAGTTCGGGATCGAGGCGACGGAACAGGAAGGCGGCGACCAGGCCTGCGATGGCGCCACCGAGATGCGCCTGCCACGACACGCCGGCTTCGCGCGGCAGCACCGTCAGCACCATGCCGCCGTAGAACAGGAACGCGATCATGCCGGCTGCGATCGCAGCGCGGTCGCGGCGCAGCAGGCCGAGCATGAAGACCATGAACATCAGGCCGTGCGTAAGCCCGCTGGCGCCCAGCGTATGCGTGCCGGGATCGGCCAGCAGCCATGGCCCCAGGCCCGAACCGAGCCAGACCAGCGGGATCGCCCACAGCGTCGCGCGCGGGTAGACCGCGCCGGCCAGCGTGCCGAGGATCAGCAGCGCCGACGCGTTCGCGGCGATGTGCTCGAGCGACCCGTGCAGCAGCGGCGCGGTCAGGATGCCGAGCAGGCCCTCCACCGACAGCGGCGAGATGGTGAACGGCCGCACGTCGAACGTGTTCTGCGCGGAGTACACCATCGCCAGCACCAGCACGAAGGCCAGGCTGAGGTTGAGCGCGCGCAGCAGGCGCTTGCGGTCGTAGCGCTGCTGGGATTCCGGGTCGAACGCCGGATCGTCGGGATGCAGGTCCATGATCCAGTTCTGGCGGCGCCCGGCGCGAATGCAAGCCCGGGCCAGGATGGACAGACCATCCCGCGGACGGGATGGTCTGCCGCTGCCTGCGTCAGGCGGCCGGATCGGTCTTCTGCGGCCGCGCCAGGCTCAGCGCCACCGTCACCGCCAGGATCGCCGCCACCGTCCCCAGCGCCCACGGCACCGGGATCTTGTAGACGTCGATCAGCAGCATCTTGATGCCGATGAAGCCCAGCACCACCGCCAGGCCGTAGGGCAGCAGGTGGAAGCGGTCGGCCATGCCGGCCAGCAGGAAGAACATCGCGCGCAGGCCCAGCACCGCGAACACGTTCGAGGTCAGCACGATGAACGGGTCCGAGGTGATCGCGAAGATCGCCGGGATGCTGTCCACCGCGAAGATCACGTCCGTCACGCCGATCAGCACCAGCACCACGAACAGCGGGGTGAACCAGCGTGTGCCGTTCTCGCGCACGCTCAGCTTGTCGCCGCGGTAGCCATCGGTGAGCTTCAGGTGCCCGCGCATCCAGCGCAGCGCCGGGTTCTTCTCCAGATCCGGCTCCTTGCCGGCGGCGAACCACATCTTGATGCCGGTCAGCAGCAGGAACGCGCCGAAGATATAGAGCAGCCAGTGGAACTTCGCCAGCAGCGCCGCACCGGCGAAGATCAGGATGCTGCGCAGGACGATCGCGCCCAGGATGCCGATGACCAGCACGCGCTGGCGCTGTTCCTCCGGCACGGCGAAATAGGTCATCACCATCAGGAACACGAAGATGTTGTCGACGGCCAGCGCCTTCTCGACCAGATAGCCGGTCAGGAACTCCAGGCCCACGCGGTTGGCTTCGACCAGCCCCGCAGTCTCGTTGACGTACCACCACAGCGCGCCGTTGAAGACCATGGCCAGGGCCACCCAGCCCAGGCTCCACCACATCGCTTCCTTGAACGTGACCTTGTGCGGCCCGCCGTGGCGCATCAGCACCAGGTCCACCAGCAGCGCGATCACCACCAGGCCGCCGAAGCCGGCCCACAACCAGGGGTTGCCAATCGTTTCCATCGAGATTCCCGAAATAAAGTGGAGGACGGCCGCGGGCGCGGACATCTCGGAACCGGGAAACGGGGATCCGGGGTATGCCTTCGCCATCGCGGCGAAGGTCTCGCTCACAGCCCGGTGGGCTGCCGTGGGACCGGAGCATCGCTGCTCGAAATGACGGCCGGCACGTTGGGAGCTACTCCCCTTCTGCCGCGAATTGTCCGGATGGCACGCGGCCGGGTCAACCGCGCAGGTAAAATGCCGTTCATGAACACGCCCAACCCGACCGTACGCCTGAAGAACGCCTGGCGTTCCAGCCACCCGTGGATCTTCCAGAAACTGGTCGAGAAACCCGCCCAGAAGCCCAAGCCCGGCAGCCTCGTCGAGGTGGTCGGCGTGGACGGCGAATGGATCGGCCGCGGCTTCTACAACGGGCATTCGCGCATCGCCGTGCGCATCCTGGAGACCCATCCCGACATCCCGGTGGATGCCGGCTGGTTCTCGCGCAAGATCGCCGACGCCGTCTCGCTGCGCCGCGACGTGCTGAAGCTGGACGGCGTCACCGACGCCTGGCGCGTGGTGCATGCCGAAGGCGATGGCCTGTCGGGCCTGGTCGTGGACCGCTACGGCGACCTGATCGTGGTCGAGTTCTTCGCCGCCGGCATGTTCCGCCACCGAGAATGGATCTACGAGGCGCTGCGCGAGCAGTTCCCCGGCTGCCGCTTCCACAGCTTCGCCGACGAGCACGTGCAGAAGCAGGAGAGCTTCGAGTTCCACGGCAATACCACGACCGAGGCCGCGGTCATCACCGAATACGGGGTGAAGTTCCGCGCCGATCCGGCCGGCGCGCACAAGACCGGCTTCTTCGCCGACCAGCGCGAGAACCGCCAGTGGCTGAGCCAGCAGGTCGAAGGCAAGAGCGTGCTCGACCTCTGCTGCAACACCGGCGGCTTCGCGGTGTACGCGGCGGCGCGTGGCGCCAGCGAGGTGGTCGGCGTCGACATCGACCAGGATGTGATCCAGATCGCCAAGGGCAACGCCAAGCTCAACAACGCGCGGCCGAAATTCGTGCAGGCCGACATCTTCCCGTACCTGCGCGACGCGGCGAACCGCGGCGAGCAGTACGACGTGGTGATCCTCGATCCGGCCAAGATGACGCGCGACCGCGAACAGGTGATCGCCGCGCTGAAGAAGTACCTCGACATGAACAAGCTGGCGCTGGGCGTGGTGAAGCCCGGTGGCCTGTTCGCCACGTTCTCGTGCACCGGCCTGGTCAGCGAGGAGCAGTTCCTCGACATGCTGCGCCGTGCGGCCTATTTCTCCGGCCGCACCATCCAGATCCTGAAGGTCGCCGGCGCCGGCCCCGACCATCCGTTCATGGCGCACGTACAGGAATCGCGCTACCTGAAGGCGGTGTTCTGCCGCGTGGTGGACTGAGCATGCGCGCATGCGGCGGGTGGATCGTCCCGGTCCTGCTCGCCGCGTTGCTGGCCGGCTGCGCGTCCACGCCGGCATCGCTCTGGCAATCGCTCGTCGATGCATCGCAATGGCGCAGTGTCGGCGGTTCTCCGCTGGATCCGCGCTGGCAGGTCCGCGACGGCGAACTCGCGCTGACAGAAGCCGGTGGCGGCGACATCCTCAGCGTCGCCACGTACGGCGATTTCGAGCTGGAACTGGAATGGCGCCTGCCGCCCGGCGGCAACAGCGGGCTGTTCTACCGCGCCGTCGATGCATCGCCGGTCTGGGCGCGTGCGGTGGAGTACCAGTTGCTCGACGACCGTGAGGCCGAAGACCGCGTCGTCCCCAGCCATCGCGCCGGTGCGGTGTACGACCTGATCGTGCCGGAGCGCGACGTGCTGCGCCCCATCGACCAGTACAACCACGCGCGCATCGTCGCCTGCGGTCCGCGCGTGGAGCACTGGCTCAATGGCGTGCGCGTCGCCGCCTACGACGTGGACAGCGCCGACTGGCAGCGCCGCGTAGCGTCCAGCAAGTTCGCCGGACAGGCGGAGTTCGCGAAGGCGCGCCGCGGCCATCTCGCGCTGCAGGACCACGGCAATGCCGTGCATATCCGTGGCATGCGTATCCGCGCGCTGGGTCCGGGTTGCCTGTAAGGTTCGCTGTGGGAGCGACGTAAGTCGCGATGAACCTGCGCAACGATCTGCCATCGCGACTTACGTCGCTCCCACAACCCATGAGCAATCCATGAAAAAGGCGGGCCGAAGCCCGCCTTTCTAACGCGCGATTCGGAGGATCACCCCTCCGGCGACAGCTCGATGCAG
This sequence comes from Pseudoxanthomonas sp. LjRoot206, assembly GCF_056175725.1. Lineage (NCBI taxonomy): Bacteria > Pseudomonadati > Pseudomonadota > Gammaproteobacteria > Lysobacterales > Lysobacteraceae > Pseudoxanthomonas > Pseudoxanthomonas sp. LjRoot206. The sequence continues at coordinate 389,430 of NZ_JBGFFI010000004.1, read as the reverse complement.
TCGAACTGCACGTCCGGGTTCACGTCGGCGTCGTAGTCCACGTCGCTGCGTTCGAAGCCGAACAGCTTCAGGAACTCGTGCTTGTAGTTGGCGTAGTCGGTCAGCTCGAACAGGTTCTCGCTGGTGACCTGCGGCCACAGCGCCTTGGCCTGCTCCTGCACCTCGGGCTTCAGTTCCCAGTCGTCCAGGCGCAGGCGGTTCTCGTCGTCGGTCTCGGCCGGCGCGCCGTCGGCGCGATACATGCGGTCGCGGAACAGGCGGTCGAGCTGCTCGATGGTGCCTTCGTGCAGGCCCAGTTCCTTCATCACCTTGAAGACGATGCTGATGTACAGCGGCATCACCGGGATCGCGGAGCTGGCCTGCGTCACCACCGACTTCAGCACGGCGACATTCGCGGTGCCGCCGGTCTTCTTCAGGCGCTTGTCCAGGCGCTGCGCGGTCTGGTCCAGGTCGACCTTGGCGCGGCCGAGCGCACCGTGCCAGTAGATCGGCCAGGTGATGTCGGTGCCGATGTAGCTGAAGGCGACCGTGCGTGCGCCGTCGGCCAGCACGCCGGCGGTGGCCAGCGCGTCGATCCACAGTTCCCAGTCCTGGCCGCCCATCACGGTGACCGTGTCCTTGATCTCCTGCTCGGTGGCCGGCTCGATGGTGGCGTGGGTGATGACGTCCTTGTTGGTGTCGACCGCGGTGGAGGTGTACGGCGCACCGATCGGCTTCAGCGCCGAGCGCTTCACTTCACCGGTCGACGGCAGTTTGCGCACCGGCGAGGCCAGCGAATAGATCACCAGGTCGACCTGGCCGCCCATTTCTTCCTTGATCAGCTCGATGACCTTGGCGCGCGCCTCGTCGGAGAACGCGTCGCCGTTGATCGAGCGGCTGTACAGGCCGGCGTCCTTCGCCGCCTTGTCGAACGCGGCGGAGTTGTACCAGCCGGCGGTGCCGGCCTTCTTCTCGTTGCCGGGCTTTTCGAAGAACACGCCCAGGGTGTCCGCGCCGAAGCCGAACGCCGCGCTGATGCGCGCCGCCAGGCCGTAGCCGCTGGATGCACCGATCACCAGCACCTTCTTCGGCCCATCGCTGCGCGTGCCCTGCGCGCGCGTCGCGGCGATCTGGTCGCGCACGTTGAGCTCGCAGCCGAGCGGATGGGTGGTGGTGCAGATGAAGCCGCGGACTTTCGGATGGATGATCAACGTCGTAACCCGGGGGATGGTGTGCCTGCGCGGCATCTTAGTGCCGCAGGCGCCGGGAATGAAGCGCCGGACCTGCACACGCCTGCGTATGGCGCGCGCGGCGCGGTGACGCGCAGGCAAAGAAGAAGCGGGCCGAAGCCCGCCTCTTCGTTCTGCGGATGGCAACGCGCTTACGCGTCGCCGCCCTTCGCCAGCATGCTGTTGCGACGGCTGTAGGCCAGGTAGACGACGATGCCGACCACGTTCCAGATGAGGAACCACAGCTGCGTGCGGTGCGGCAGGCTCCAGAACAGGTACAGGCAGCCGAGGATGGCGACCGGACCGACCAGCCACGCCATCGGCGTACGGAACACGCGCGGACGGTCGGGCTCGCGCGTGCGCAGCACCAGCAGGCAGACGCCGACGGCGACGAACGCAGCCAGCGTGCCGGCATTGGCGAGTGCGGCGATTTCGTCCAGCCGCGCGACGCCGGCCAGCGCCGCGACCAGCACGGCGGTGAACACGGTGATCGCCACCGGTGTGCCGGTGCGCGCATTGACCTTAGACAGGCCACGCGGCAACAGGCCATCGCGCGACATGACGAAGAAGATGCGGCTCTGTCCGTAGAAGAACGCCAGCAGCACGGTCGGCAGCGCGACGATCGCCACGATGCCGATCACCAGCGCGGCGGTGCCGTGGCCGAGTTCGCGCATGATCAGCGCCAGCGGCTCGGCGCTCTGGCCAAACACCGTGTAGCTCAGCGCGCCGACGGCGGCCACCGCGACTACCAGGTAGATCAGCGTGCAGCCGACCATGGAGCCGATGATGCCGATGGACAGGTCGCGGCCGGGATTCTTGGTTTCCTCGGCAGCGGTGGAGATCGCATCGAAGCCGTAGAAGGCGAAGAAGATGATCGCCGCCGCCGCCATCACGCCGCGCTCGACGCCGTCGGGCCCGATCGACTTCGGAAAGCCGTACGGCATGAACGGCTGCAGGTTGTCCGCATTGAACGCGGGCAGTGCGACGGCGATGAACACCGCCAGCGCGATCAGCTTGAACACCACCAGGATCGCGTTGAGCGTGGCGCTCTCGCGGGTACCGGCGATCAGCAGGCCGGCGACGGCGAAGGTGATGACGATGGCCGGCAGGTTGATCACGCCGCCGGCGTGCGGACCGGCGGACAGCGCCGCGGGCAGGGTGACGTGCCAGCCGAAGGTCAGCTGCACCCATTCCAGGAAGCCGACGAAATAGCCGGACCAGCCCACCGCCACCGTGCTGACGACCAGTGAGTATTCGAGGATCAGGCTCCAGCCGACGATCCAGGCGATGGACTCGCCCAGTACGCCGTAGCTGTACGTATAGGCGCTGCCGGCGGCCGGCATCATCGTCGACAGTTCGGCATACGCCAGCGCTGCGCAGGCGCAGACCACGCCGGCGACGACGAACGAGATCAGCACCGCGGGACCTGCCTTCTCGGCGCCCACGCCGATCAGCGTGTAGATGCCGGTACCGACGATCGCGCCGATGCCCAGCGCCACCAGGTGTGGCCAGCTCAGCGTGGGGACCAGTCGCCGGCCTTCTTCGTGCTCGGTGATCCGGTCGATGGATTTACGCCGTAGCCAGGTCATGGGAACTCCTCGGGATGCGTCAACGGAACAGCGCGCGGGCGATGCGCCAGCGCAGGCGGGATGGGGGAATGATCCGCGGCGTGCCGCCCGCGACCGCCCGCAGCCTAAGCGGCCCGGGCCCGCGCTGGCAATCGGCGGCGCACCACGCGACGGTGCCGGAACTCAGAGATACGAAGGCCGCGCGGGATCGAACACCGGCGGGTAGCGGTGCACGTCGAGCAGGTCGAGGAACACGTCCAGTCCCTCGTCCGAGCGCACCAGGTCGTACTCCGCATCCGACAACAGGTGCACCACCAGCGCTTCCACGCCATGCCCCTGCAGGTGCAGGTTGTCGAACAGGTGGCGGTCGCCGGCCAGCGATGGCGGCAGCAGCAGGAAGGTCGAGAACGGCGACGCCTCCAGCGGAGGCGCCGGCATCGGCACGGTATGGCCGTAGCCCAGCCAGCTGTCTTCGGCGAAAGGCAGCTTCGCCAGCCAGCGCAGTTGCGCGATGAAGGCCGGATCCGGCTCGCGCACGTACCAGAACAGCTCGCGCGCCGCCGACTCGTCGCCGTCGTAGCCGCGCGGCAACGTCATCAGCCGGTCGCTCATGCCACAGGTCGCCAGCACGTAGCCGGGCCGGTCGTCGCCGGGGAAGGTGCGGGCATAGACATGGACATCGACGGGATGGCGGCGGTCGTCGTCGTGGTCGACGCGTTCTGGTCCGCCCAGCGCATCGCGCAATGCCGCGGCACGCGCGGCCGCAAGGGCGGGCAGCGGATCGGGCGCGGCGCCCATCAGTGTGCGGAGGCGTTGCAGCAAGCCGGCTTTCCCCAGGCGGTCGGTGCGCGGTGACTGTGCGCGGGTGGGAAGTAGGGGGTCAAGGCGCATGTCCGCATCCGTGACGCCGCGCGCGCTTGCGTTGCGAGACCGTTCGCGTCCTTGCCGCCTCAGCTGCTGAGACGCCAGCGGCTACACTGTCCGCATGGATTCCCAGACCCTGCTGATCGTCCTCCTGATCCTCGTGGCCATCGCCGTCGTGCTGCTGGCGGTGCTGGTGTTGCGCCGGCCGGAGGCGCGCATCGGCGACCTGCTGGAGCGCGCGCTGCGTGACGAGCAGCGCGAGGGGCGGGGCGAGTTGCGCGAGCAGCTGGAAGGCCTGTCGCGGGCGCAGGATGCGCGTATCGACGGGTTCGCCCGCAATCTCGCCGACCTGAGCACGCGCACCGACCAGCGCCTGGACGTGCTGCGCGACACGCTGAGCGAAGACGCGCGCAAGGGGCGGCTGGAGGGCGCCGAGTCGCAGCAGCGTTTCGCCGACACGCTCAGCCAGCGGCTCAACGAACTGACCCAGCGCAACGAGCAGCGCATCGGCGAGATGCGCACCACGCTGGAAGGCCGCCTGAAGGAGCTGCAGGCCGACAACGCGCAGAAGCTGGAGCAGATGCGCGCCACCGTCGACGAAAAACTGCAGACCACGCTGGAGGCGCGCCTCGGCGCGTCGTTCAAACTGGTCTCCGAGCGGCTGGAACAGGTGCAGCGCGGCCTCGGCGAGATGCAGCAGCTCGCCACCGGCGTCGGCGACCTCAAGCGCGTCCTGACCAACGTCAAGGACCGGGGCGGCTGGGGCGAAGTGCAGCTGGAGAACCTGCTGGAGCAGGTGCTGACCGCCGAGCAGTTCGCGCGCAGCGTGAAGGTGCGTCCGGACGGCAACGAGGCGGTGGACTTCGCCATCCGCCTGCCCGGTCGCCAGGACGGCGACGTGCCGGTGTGGCTGCCGATCGACGCCAAGTTCCCGCGCGAGGACTACGAACGCCTGCTGGACGCGCAGGAGCGCGGCGACACCGAGGCGATGCGCACGGCCGCCACGCAGCTGGAACGGGCGATCAAGGTGCAGGCCAAGTCGATCAACGAGAAGTACGTGGTGCCGCCGCATACCACCGACTTCGCCGTGCTGTTCCTCGCCACCGAAGGGCTTTACGCGGAAGCCATCCGCCGTCCCGGCCTGGTCGATGCGCTGCAGCGCGACCACCGCATCGTCGTCGCCGGCCCGACCACGCTGGCGGCGCTGCTCAACAGCCTGCAGATGGGCTTCCGTACGCTGGCCATCGAGAAGCGGTCCAGCGAGGTGCGCGTGCTGCTCGGCGCGGTGAAGACCGAGTTCGGCAAGTTCGCCACGGTGCTGGAGAAGGCGCACACGCAGCTGGATACCGTGCAGAACAGCATCAAGCAGGCCGGCGTGCGCACGCGCGCGATCGAGCGCCAGCTGCGCGGCGTCGAAGCGCTGCCGGGCGAGGAAAGCCAGAAACTGCTGGGTGGCGACGAGGCGGAGTGAGTACGCGGAATCTCGACGATCGCGGGCCCTGAACCCTTCTCCCCGCAGGCGGGGCGAGGGGGGCAGCCCAAAAGCAAAACGGCGCCTTGCGGCGCCGTTTTGGTTGCGGATTCAGTGCAGCCTCAACCGCCGCCGCTGATCTCCGGCATCGGCATGGCGTCGGCCGGTACGGTCGGGGTGTTCTCGTCCTGCAGGTATTCCGGCAGCTCGTCTTCGGTCTGCTGCTTCGAGCTGCGGTGGCTCTCGATCTGGTAGTTGCGGCGCTGCAGCCACGAATCGCGGACCAGCGCGTAATCGTCCACCGCGCCTTCGCGCAGGCTGTCCAGCGACAGCAGCTGCGCGCGCGTGTCCACCAGGTTCAGGCCCTGCAGGAAGATCCGCGTCTTGTCGTCTTCCACGTAACGGGTCGGGCTGAGCGGCATGTCGCCGGCCAGGCCGAGCACGTCGCGCACGGTGCGCGGGCCGAAGAACGGCAGTTCCACGTAGCGCGAGCGCTTCCAGCCCCAGGTGCCGAGCGTCTGCCCGAAATCCTCGCTGCGGCGCTTCATCTTGAGGTCGCTGGCGGGGTCGAAGATGCCGCCGATGCCCACCGTGGAGTTCAGCAGGAAACGGCCGAACGTCTGCGTGGCGTCGCGCGGACGTCCCTGCAGCAGCTGGTTCACCATCGTCAGCGGCTGGCGCAGGTTGTCGAAGAAGTTGCCCACGCCCAGCCGCACCGGCCGCGGAATCACCGCCACGTAGGCGCGCGCCAGCGGCCGCGCCACGGCACGGTCGACCGCGTTGTTGAAGGTGTGCACCTTGCGGTTGAACTTCTCCCACGGATCGTAGGCGATCGGGCCCTGCACGGGCGCCGGCAGGGTCGGATCGGCGACCGGGTCGTAGGCGCCCTGGCCATAGATCGCGGCGAAGTCGTCTTCACCTTCCGATGCGGTGGCGACGTCCGTGGCCGGCGCGGGGGCGTCGATGCTGGCGGGGTCGATCGGCGGCTCGGGCGGCAACGGAGCCGCGGCGGTGGCGGTGCTGTCGATCACCACCGCCTCGGCCGGCGCATTCGCCGACGGCGTGGGCGCCGATGCGCAGGCGGTCGCCAAGGCGGCCAGCAGGACCACGGTGCTGAGGCGGAACAGATTCATCCTGATTCCTGGGAAACGGCGGGGGGTGGGGGTTACGCCGGGAAATCCAGTTCCGGCGTCAGACGGTAGGCGGCCTGCAGGTCGGCAAGACCGGCGGGCTGTCCTTCGAAACGGGGCGCGGTGCCGGCGGCGCGCAGGCGCGCGGCCAGCTCCGCCAACAGTGCCAGCCCGGCACTGTCGACGGTAGTGACGTTGGTCAGCACGAGGCGTTGCACGCCGGCCAGCTGCGCCGAGGCCTGCGGCCACAGCGCGGCGGCGGCCGCGCGGTCCAGCGCGCCCGTGAACACGAGCGCGTCGCCGTCGCGGCGGAGGCCGGCGTCAGTTGCCGCCGGCACTGCCGTTGACCTGCAGCTTGCCGGACTTCAGGTCCGCCGCCACCTGGGCGATGGACTTCTGCCGCAGCGGCGTGTCGAACTGGGTCTTGAACGTCTGCACGAAGGACACGCCTTCCGGCAGCACGTCGAACACCTTCCACTGGCCGCCCACGTTGCGCGCGTAGAAGGTGATCGGGGTGACGGTCTGGTCGGCCTGCACGAACTCGGTGTCGACCTTCACGCCACGGCCGCCAGGCAGCGGGGTTTCGGACTTCACCCGCACCTTCAGGCGCGCGTTGAAGTCTGCCAGGCGCGCGCCGTAGGCGGACAGCAGGCGCTCGGTCAGGGCCTGGCCGAACAGCTTCACGTCGGCATCGGAGGCGCCGCGGCCGTGCACGCCCAGCACCAGGCGGGCGGCGTAGTCGCCGTCGAACAGCGTGTTGAACTCGCCGGTGACGAACTGGCGCAGCGCGGCCGGGTTCGACTTGAACTCGGCGCGGCGCTGGTCGAGCGTGGTCAGGATGCGCGTGCTGCTGGCCAGCACGACCTGGCTGGCGCTGTTCTGCTTGGCCGCGGCGGCCGGTGCGGCGGCGGTCTGCGCCGACACGGCGAGCGGGGCGGCGGCCAGCAGGGCGGCCGACAGCACGGCGGAAAGGAGGGAGGGCTTGAGCGTCTTCATGGCGTGGGTTCTTCCTTAACGGGGGGAGCGGCGGTCTCGCCGCTGGCCGGGGTCTCCCCGGAGCCTGCGTCGGCATTGTTGGCGCCGCCGCTGAACATGTACTTGCCGGCCAGCTGCAGCAGGTCCACCGCCGGCTGGGTGAAGGCGATCTCTTCGCCCGGCTTCAGGACTTCCGGGTCGCCGCCCGGCGACAGCCCGACATAGTTCTCGCCCAGCAGGCCACTGGTGAAGATGCCGGCGGCGGTGTCGGCCGGCAGGTCCTTGTACTGGCTGTCGATGGACAGCGTGACCAGCGAGTCGAACTTCACCGGGTCCAGCCGGATGTCGGACACCTGCCCGATCACCACGCCGCCGATCTTCACCGGCGCCTGCTTGCGCAGCTGGCCCAGGTTGGAGAAGCGCGCGGTCAGCTCGTAGCTGCCGCCGCCCACGCCGAAGCGCTTGTTGGTGGAGGCCAGCGCCAGCACCAGCAGCGAGGCCAGGGCCAGCAGCAGGAAGGCGCCGACGGCGAATTCGAGGCGGGGTCCACGGACGGACATGGGGTCAGCTCCTGAACAGCAATGCAGACATGACGAAATTGAACATCAGCACCAGCAGCGAGGCGTTCACCACCGCGCGGGTGGTGGCCACCGAGGTGCCTTCGATGGTCGGCTCGGCGTGGAAGCCCACGTAGGCCGCCACCAGCGCGCTGGTGCCGCCGAACACGGCCGACTTCAGCAGCGCCACGCCGAAGTCGTCCCAGAAGTCGACGCTGTTCTGCAGCGCCGACCAGAACGTGCCGTTGTCGAGGCCGAGCACGTGCACGGCTTCGAAGTAGCTGGCGCTGATCGCCAGCGAGCAGAAGAAGCCGGTCAGCAGCGGCACTGTCAGCACCGCCGCCCAGAAGCGCGGCGCCACGGCCTTGGCGACCGGGTCGATGGCCATCAGTTCCAGCGCCTTGATCTGGTCGGTGGCGCGCATCAGGCCGAGTTCGGCGGCGATGGAGCTGCCGGCGCGGCCGATGAACAGCAGCGCGGTCAGCACCGGGCCCAGTTCGCGATACAGCGACAGGCCCAGCAGCGTGGACAGCGCATCGCTGGCGCCGAACGTGGTCAGCGTGCGATAGCCCTGCAGGGTCAGCACCAGGCCCACGAACGCGCCGCCCACGGCGATGATCGGCAGTGAGCGCCCGCCGATCTTGTAGATCTCGCGGGTCAGTTCGGCGAAGAAGTCGCGGGTCGGCGTCGAGGCGCGCAGCACCGACAGCGAGAACAGCCCGGCACGGCCCAGCGAACGGGTGGCGGCGACGAAGGGCATCAGCACGCCTCCCCACACGAAGTGTTCTGCCCCTCCCCCCGCATGCGGGGGGAGGTTGGGAGGGGGGCGAGCGCGGAGGCGCGGGCATCGCGCTTGCCCCCACCCCAGCCCTCCCCCGCTTCGCAGGGGAGGGGGCGCATCGGGAGCGCGTCGACATGTCCCATCAGGCCACCTCCGTCCGCTTCACCGCATCGAACGCGATCGGGCCATCCGGCTCGCCGCGCAGGAACTGCTGCACCAGCGGGTCCGACGACGCTTCCAGTTCCGCCGGCGTGCCCGAGAACACCAGGCCGCCGTTGGCGATGACGACCGCCTGGTCGGCGATCGGCAGCGTCTCGTGTACGTGGTGGGTGACGATGATGCTGGTCAGCCCGAGCGTGTCGTTGAGGCGCTGGATCAGGCTCATGATCACGCCGGACGCGATCGGGTCCAGCCCGGTCAGCGGCTCGTCGTAGATCATCAGCGGCGGGTCCAGCGCCAGTGCGCGGGCCAGCGCCACGCGGCGCGCCATGCCGCCGGAGAGCTCGCGCGGATACGCATCGGCGGCGGCGCGCAGGCCGACCGCGTTCAACTTGAATTCGACCAGCCGGCGGATCAGCGCGTCGGCCAGCGTCGTGTGCGTGCGCAGCGGCAGCGCCACGTTCTCCGCCACCGTCAGGTCGGTCAGCAGGCCGTTGCCCTGCAGCAACACGCCGACGCCCTTGCGCATCTCCAGCAGCGCACGGCTGCGGTGCGGCACGGGCTGGCCGAACACCTCCACCGTGCCCGCCGCCGGTGGCAGCTCGCCGGTCAGCGCGGCGAGCATGGTCGACTTGCCGCTGCCGGACGGACCGAGCACGGCGGCGATGCTGCCGCGCGGCACGGTCAGGTCGATGCCGCGCAGGATCGTGCGGCCGCCGCGATCGAGGCGGAGACCGGAGAGATGCACGGCAGGGGCGTCGGCAGGCGTCATGGGCGTCGTCGGCGGACCAGCAGGAGGATTAACGGAAAAACAACGACGTAGCTTCGCGGCCGGCGGCTGAACATAAACCGTACCGCGCAGTTTGATTATTGTCGCACCCATGTCGCGCCTATGTCGTATCCACGTGCGGGATCCGCGCGGGATGCTGTGGCCCAAACGGCGCCGCCGCAGGACCACGGCCCGTATCCGGCACAATGCCGGCGACGATGACGACGCCCGCCACGCCCGACTTCCGCCTGTATCCGTCCAACACGCTGGAGTTGCTGGCCGCGCTGCTGGCCGACGAACTGCGCCGGCCGGTGCCGGGACAGGCGCTGCTGGCGCCGGACATCGTGCTGATCCCGCAGGTCGCCATGCGCCGCTGGCTGCAGGCCACGCTGGCCGCCGAATACGGCATCGCCGCGAACCTGGACTTCCTCACCCCCGGCGAATTCGTCGCCCGCGCGCTCGACGCCAACCTCGGGCCCGCCGGCGGCGACGATCTCGATGCCGCCTCGCTGCAGTGGCGCCTGTATGCAGCACTCGACGAACCCGCCGTCCGCCGCGATCCCGCGCTGGCCACACTCGACGGCTGGCTGGCCGATGGCGATCCGCTGAAGCCGTGGCAGTTGGCCGGTGAACTGGCCGGCGTGTACGAGAAGTACCAGGCGTGGCGGCGCGACTGGCTGCTGCGCTGGGAGGCGGGCGCCGACCGCGACGACCCGCAGGCGCGGCTGTGGCGCGCCGTCGCCGCCGGACGCGACTATCGCGCCCGCCGCATCGACGCCTACCTCGCGCGCTTCGGCCGCGACGACGGCCCGCTACCGCAGGGCCTGCCGAAACGCCTGCTCGTCTTCGCCACGCTCAACATCTCGCCCGACGTGCTGCGCGTGCTGGCCACCCAGGCGCGCGTCGGCACCCTGCACTTCTACCTGCCGACGCCCGCGCAGGGCTACTGGGGCGACCTGCAGACGCTGCGCGAGCGCCGCCGCGAAGGCGAGGCCGAGCTGTTCGCCGACGACGTGCAGGAAAACCCGCTGCTGCAGGCCTGGGGCGCCGCCGGCCGCGATTTCATGGCGCTGCTCGGCGATTACGAAGTGGTGCACCCGCGCGCCGAGATCGACGTCTACGCCGATCCGCTCGCCGGCGACGGCCCCGACACGCTGCTGCACCGGCTGCAATCGGACCTGTTCCATCGCCGCCCGCCCGCATCGCCGCCGCCGCGCCGCACGCCCGACCTGGCCGATACCAGCCTGCAGGTACACGCCTGCCATACGCGCCTGCGCGAACTGCAGGTGCTGCACGACCAGCTGCGCGCACTGCTGGAAGACCCGCGCTTCGATCCGCCGCTGCAGCCGCGCGACATCGCCGTGCTCGCGCCGGACATCGACCCTTACGTGCCGTATCTGGATGCCGTGTTCGGCGGCAGCGGCCACGACGATGCGCTGCCGTGGGCGCTGGCGGATACCAGTCCGCTGGCGAGCGAGCCGCTGGTCGAGGTGTTCCTGCGCCTGCTCGACCTGCCGCTGTCGCGCTTCGGCCTGGACGAGGTACTGGACCTGCTCGCCAGCGCGCCCGTGGCCGAAGCGGCGGGCCTCGACACCGATGCCATCGACCGGCTGCACGGCTGGCTGCGCGAGGCCGGCGCGCGCTGGGGCCTGGATGCCAGCCACCGCGCCGCGTCCGATGCGCCCGCCGACGATGCCTACACCTGGCAGTTCGCGCTCGACCGCCTGCTGCTCGGCCATGCCAGCGGCGCCGACGACGCCATCGCCGGCGTCGCGCCCTGGCCGGAACTGGAAGGCGGCGCGCTCGATGCGCTGGATACGCTCGTTCGCCTGCTGCGCGACCTGGCGCGCCAGCGCCGCGTGCTCGGCGAGGCGGCGACGCCCGCGCAGTGGCGCGAACGCCTGCTGCAGCTGATCGCCGTGCTGCTGCCGGAACAGCCCAGCGCGCCGCGCGCGCAACGCACGCTGGATCGCCTGCGTACGCTGATCGACCGCTTCGACCGCGATGCGGACGCCGCCGGTTACGACGGCCCGGTGCCGCCCGAGGTCGTGCGCGCGCATTTCGCCGACCTGCTCTCGCAGGCCGACACGCGCGCGCCGCTGCTGACCGGCGGCATCAGCGTCGGCCGCATGGTGCCGATGCGCCTGCTGCCGTTCCGCGCCATCTGCCTGCTCGGCATGAACGACGGCGACTTCCCGCGCCGCGATCCCGCCGCCGGCCTCAACAAGCTGACCGCCGAGCTGCACGCCGGCCGGCGCAAGCCCGGCGACCGCTCCACGCGCGAGGACGACCGTTTCCTGTTCCTGCAGCTGTTCGCCGCCGCGCAGGATGTGTTCTACGTCAGCTACCTCGGCGCCGATCCGCGCGACGGCAGCGTGCGCGAACCGTCGGTGCTGGTCAGCGAACTGCTCGACGTCGCCGCGCGCTACCACGCCGATCCGGCCGCGAAGACGGCGCTCGTCGTCCGCCATACCTTGCAGCCGTTCGCGCCGGCCGCGTTCGGTAGCGCCGATGAACCGCGCCGCTTCAGCTACCGCGCGGCCTGGCGTCCGGCCGCCGATCGCGTGGATGCCGCCCGCGTTGCGCTGTCGCCATGGGCGGACGCGCCGTTGCCTGCAGCGGAAGACGAACACGACCTGCCGCTCGACACGCTGCGGCGCTTCCTGCTCGACCCCGCCGGCGCTTTCCTCGCGCATCGCCTCGGCCTGCGCCTGCCCGACCCGATCGATATCGCCGAGGACACCGAGCCGCTGGTCGCGCCGGTGCGCGGCCGCGAACGCGCACGCCTGCGCCGCGAGGTGTTCGACTGGCTGCTCGACACCGCGCGCCCACAGGAGGCGCGCACACCGTCCGCGCTCTACCCTCGGCTGCGCGCGCGCGGCCAGGTGCCGAGCGGGCCGCTGGGCGAACATGCGGCCGAACAGGTGTTCGCCGAGGTCGAGCCTTACGCGCAGGCGTTCGCCGACTGGATCAGCCATGACCGCCGTCATCGCCAGCATGAGGCGTTGGCCGAGCCGGATGGCCAGGCGGTGCTCGCCGCGGTAATGGCAGGCGAGGCCGTCGATGTCGACACGCTGCGTGCACGGCTGGTGGAACACCGGCTGTTTCCGTGGCAACGCGGACATGGCCGCGCACCGGGGCCGGACGCTGAGTTGCGTCGCCTGATGTTGCTGGTGCACGAAGCCGAGCAGTACGCACGCCTGCAGCCGCAGTGGCGCGAGCAGGTGGAATGGCGCGGCCTGGTCGCGGCCGACGACCTCGGCGCGCCGCGCGTCGAAGCGACGATCAATGGCGTGCGCGTGCACGGCCGCATCGCCGACGTGTATCCGCATGGCCTGGCGCGCGTGCAGATCGGTGCGCTCAACGGCGCGGCGGTCATCCGCCATGGGCTGGATGCGCTGCTGCTCAATGCGGCGGGCCTGTCTATCCCGCTGGTGCAGATCCACGACGGCGACGAGGGCATCCGCGCCTACGTCACCCCCGCGCGTCCGCTCGACGAGGCGCAGGACGCATTGCGCACGTTGCTGGCGCTGCGCCGCGACGGCCTGCGCATGCCGCTGCCGTTCGCACCGGCGACCGGTTGGGCCATCCACACCGCCGAGCCTGCGCTGCGCGAGTCCGCCGCGCGCGACGCCTGGTATCCGGGCGACTACCGCTGGGGCGAAAGCACGGGCGAGGCGATCCAGCTCGCGTTCCGCGGTCGCGATCCGCTGGCGGATACCGACGGCCTCGCCGCCTTCATCGGTACCAGCCTGCAGGTCTACGGGGCACTGCGGGGACAACGCGGGGAGGACGCGGCATGAGCGCGTTCGATCCCACCCGCGAACCCTACGTGGTGCGCGCGCTCGACGGCGTACAGCTGATCGAGGCCAGCGCCGGCACCGGCAAGACGTACACGCTGGCCACGCTGTTCACCCGCCTGATCGTCGAACGGCGCCTGCGCATGGGCGAAGTGCTGGCGGTGACCTATACCGAGGCCGCCACGCAGGAGCTGCGCAAGCGCATCCGCGAGCGCCTGGCGCTGGCGGCCGGCCTGGTCGGCACGCCGTCGCCGGATGACGAGACGCACGAGGCCGCGCTGACACGATTCGTCATCGACCGCCACCTCGCACTCGGCGAGGAAACACCGGCGCAGCTCGCGCGCCGCCTGCGTACCGCCGCCGAGGAAACCGATCTCGCCGCCATCTTCACCATCCATGGCTTCTGCGCGCGCGTGCTGCGCGAACATGCGCTGGAGGCGGGGCAGGGCTTCGAGGCCGGCGAGCTGCTCGGCAACGCGGGCGCGCTGTATGCCGACCTCGCGGCCGACCTGTGGCGTACCTACGCCGTCGATCCGGCGACGGTCGACGCCTTGACCGGGCTGTGGAGCGGGCCCGAGGCATTGGCCGACGATCTGCCCGCACTCTGCGGACCCTTGCCGCTGCTGCCTCCGGCACCGGCCGGCGACGATGGCGAACGCCAGGTCGCCGTGCATGCCACGCGCGCCGGTCGCGCCGCGCACCTGGTCGATGTCCTCGGCCTGCATCTCGCCGATGCGCAGGCCGCGATCGCCGCCGCGTTCGACCAGAAGGTCTTCGACGGCCGCCGCGCGCGTCGCCCGAGCTTCGATAAGGCGTTCGAGGAACTGCAGGCGGGTGCGGCGCTCGCCGACTGGCCACGCTCCGACAAGACGCACGCACAGAAGCTGTTGCCGGACGCGCTGCGCGGGTTCTGCAAGGATGCCGGCGACGCGCGCGTGCCCGTCTCGCCGCTGTTCGATGCATGGCGCGACTGGTGCGAGGCCGACGACGCCTGGCAGCAGCTGCAGCTGCGCCTGCGTGCCGGCCTGCTGCACCGCCTGCGCGACGACGCCCGCCGCCGGCTCGACGACCTCAAGCGCACGCGCCGCGTGCAGACCTACGACGATCTGATCGAACGTGTCGCCGTCGCGCTCGACGGTCCGCGCCGGCAGGCGCTCGTCGCCGCCCTGCGAGCGCAGTACCGCGTCGCGCTGGTGGACGAATTCCAGGACACCGACGAGCGCCAGTGGCGGATCTTCGCGCGCGTGTTCGGCGATTCCGACGAGGTGCGCGCGCTGGACGAGACCCCCGCGCTGTTCCTGATCGGCGATCCCAAGCAGGCCATCTACGGCTTCCGTGGCGGCGATGTCGCGACCTATCTGCTCGCGCGCGGCGTGGCCGACGAGGCGCCGCGGCTGGCGCACAACTTCCGTTCGCGCCCGTCGGTGCTGCGCGCGGTGCGCGCGCTGTACGAAGGCGCGTCGGCGAGCGGGCAGGACGCCTTCGCGCATCCCGACATCCGCTTCGAACCGGTCGAACCCGGCGGCAAGCGCGGCGATGACGACTATCGCCATGACGACGGTGCCGCGCCCGCGCTGACCCTGCGCTTGCTGCGCAACGAAGCAGGCGGCGCGCTCGACGCCGATGGCTCGCGCGAAGCCGCCACCGCTGCCTGCGTCGCCGACATCCATCGCGTGCTGAAAGATGCGCGTGCCGGCCGCGCGCGCATCGACGGCCGTCCCGTGCGCCCCGGCGACATCGCCGTGCTGGTGCGCAACCACAAGGAAGCCACGCGCGTGCAGCAGGCGCTCGCCCGCGCCGGCGTGCCGGCGGTCGCGGCCGGCAAGCAGAGCCTGTTCGCCAGCCCTGAGGCGGCCGAACTGCGCACGCTGCTGCTGGCATTGCTGCATCCCGCCGACAACGGCCGCCTGCGTACCGCGCTCGCCACCGTGCTGCTGGGCGAAGACGCGACCGCGCTCGCCGCACTGGACGAGGACGGCGAGGCGCAACGCCAGCACCAGGCGCGGCTTTTGCACTGGCGCGACCGCTGGCAGCGCGGCGGGCCGTTCGCGCTGGTGTCCGAGCTGTGCGCCGCGCAGGCCGAACGCCTGCTCGGCCTGCTCGATGGCGAGCGTCGCCTGACCAATTACCTGCAGCTCGGCGAGCAGCTGCAGGAAGCCGCTGCCCGCACGCTGGGCCTGCACGGGCTGCTCGACTGGCTGCAGGCGCGCATGGCCGAGGCCGACGCGGACGACGAGACGCAGCTGCTGCGGCTGGAATCCGACGCCCTGCGCGTGCAGATCGTCACCCTGCACAAGAGCAAGGGCCTGGAATATCCGCTGGTGTACCTGCCGTTCGCCGGCCTGGGCACCTCACGTCCCGACAGCGGCCGCCATCGCGTGGTCCACGACGGAACCCGACGCGTGCTGCACTGGAAGCTCGACAAGGACGATCCCGCCTGGAAGGCCGCCGGCGATGCCGCGCGCCGCGAGTCCATCGCCGAAGACGCGCGCCTGCTCTATGTCGGCCTGACCCGCGCCGAACACGCGCTGTGGATCGCCGCCGGCGATGTCGCCGATCTCGGCAAGAGCCGGCTGGCACCGCTGATCGCCGACCTCGCCCTGCTCGGCACGCATGCCGACGTGTGCATCATCGAAGGCCCGGCCGAACCGCCGCCGCCGCGCCTGCCGCCCGAACGCGAGGCCGCCGTCGCGCCCGCGCGCATCGCCACGCGCCGGATCGCGCCGGACTGGTGGGTCTACAGCTTCACCCAGCTCGCGCATGCCGACGGCGGCGCCGATCCGCTGGCTGCGGCTACCCAGGCCGATCCCGGCGGCGAGGACGAAGCGCCGGCGTCGGACATCGACGAGGCGCCACGCGATGCTGCGCTGCCTGTCGTCGTCGATCCGCGCTTCGCCGGCAGCCGTTTCGGCGTGGTGATGCACGCGGCGCTGGAGCACGCCGACTTCGCCGCGTGGCGCGACTGGCGGCCCGGCGACGCCGCGCCCGACGGGCAGGATCTCGTCATCGCCGATGCCCTGCGCGAAGGCGGCTATGCGGACGCCGAGGTCGCCGACGGCCTGGGCGTGCTGGTGCCGCTGGTCGGCCACACGCTCGGCACCGTGCTGCCCGAAGGCGTGCGCCTGGCCGACCTGCCGGCGGAATGGCGCCGTGCGGAAATCGAGTTCCATTTCGCCATGCAGCCGACTGGCGTGCCCGCGCTGCTCGCATTGCTGCACCGCCACGGCCTGCTGCGCCATCGCACCGCCTTCGATGCGCGGCAGCGGCTGGAAGGCCTGATGACCGGCCTGATCGATCTCACCTACGCGCATGACGGTCGCTGGTACGTGCTCGACTACAAGTCGAACCAGTTGCCCGCCTACGACGCCGCAGCGATGCAGCGTGCGATGGCGCACAGCGAGTACGACCTGCAGGCGCTGATCTATACGCTGGCCCTGCACCGCTGGCTGCGCTTCCGTCTCGGCGATGCCTACGACTACGCACGCGACTTCGGCGGCATCCGCTACCTGTTCTGCCGCGGCCTGGACCTGACGCGCGAGGCATCGCCGGGCGTGCACGCGCAGCGCTTCGCGCCGGACCTGGTGCATGCGCTGGACGCGCTGTTCGCCGGCGCCGCGCAGGGAGCGGCCGCATGAGCCTGCTCGACGCGCTCTATCGCGGTGGCCATCTGCGCACACTGGACCATGCGCTCGCACAGAGCCTGCGCCGGCTGGACCGCGACACGCCGGACACGGTGCTCGCCGCCGCTGCCCTCGCCTCGCTGGCGGTGGCCAAGGGCCATGCCGGCGTGTCGCTGGCATCGCCGCAGGCGCTGCTGGATGCGGACGCGGAGATCGCCTGGCCTGATGGCGAGGACTGGCTTGCCCAGCTCGCCGATTCGCGCTGGGTCGCCACGCCGCGCGACGCCATCGCGACGTCCGACGCGCAGAAGCCGCTGGTGCTCGAGGGCGGCTTGCTCTATCTGCGCCGTTACCGCGAATACGAACGCGCGCTGGCGCTGGGCCTGCATCGCATCGCACGGCGCACGGTGCCGGAAATAGGAATCGAACTGCTCGCGCCGCTGTTCGCCACGCTGTTCCCGCAGGCCACGCACGACGACCACCAGGCGCGCGCGGCCGCACTGGCGCTGCGGCATGCGCTGCTGCTGGTCACCGGCGGTCCCGGCACCGGCAAGACCACCACCACCGCGCGCCTGCTGGTGCTGCTGGCGGCGCAGGCACGGCACGCGGGGCGTGCACCGCCGCGCATCGCGCTGGCGGCGCCGACGGGACGTGCCGCCGAGCGCATGGCCGAAAGCGTGCGGCATGCGGCGCAGGCGCTGGCCGCGTCCGGCATCGACGCCGACCTGCTCGCCGCGCTACCTGCCACCGGCACCACGCTGCACCGCCTGCTCGGCACGATTCCCGATTCGCCGCGCTTCCGCCACACGCGCGACAACCCGCTGCCGTTCGACGTGGTGGTGGTCGACGAAGCCTCGATGATCGACCTGCCGCTGATGGCCAAGCTGGTCGACGCCGTCGCCGACGGCACGCGCCTGGTGCTGCTGGGCGATCCCGACCAGCTGCCGTCGGTCGAAGCCGGCGACGTGCTGGCCGCGATCCTCGGCGCCGCCGGCGACGGCGACGTGGTCGCGCACGACGACGCGGTCGCGCTGCATCCACTGCTCGGCGAACCCTCCAGCCGTCATCCCCGCGAAGGCGGGGACCCAGCGCCTTCCGGTGCAACCGACGATGCCGGCCCGCCCACGGAGGATCGCACGATGTTCCCGGGCGCCCGCGTGCAGCTGCAACGCGGCTGGCGCCAGAGCGAAGCGCTGCAGCTCGCACCGCTGGCCGCTGCGGTGCGCGACGGCGATGCCGACACCGCGCTCGACCTGCTGCGCAATGACACGCTGTCGAACGTGCACTTCCACGAAGGCCTCGCCGATCCGCTGGAAACCCAGCGCGATGCCTTGCTCGCGCACTGGCGTTCGCTCGCCCATGCGGCCACGCCGGCCGATGCGCTCGCGCAATCCACGCGCCTGCGCCTGCTTACCGCCGTGCGCGAAGGCCCGCAGGGCGCACGCACGCTCAATGCGCGCATCGAGCGCCTGCTGGTGGACACCGGTGCGGGTACGCCGCGCGGTGGTCCCGCTCATTTCCACGGGCAGCTGCTGATCGTCACCGAGAACAGTTATCGCCACCGCCTGTTCAACGGCGACATCGGCATCTGCCTGCGCGACGAGCGGGGTGCGCTGGTCGCCTGGTTCCCCGGCGAGGATCCGCTGCAGCCGCGCGCCTTCCATCCCGCCGCGCTGCCCGCGCACGAGTCGGCGTTCGCCATGACCGTGCACAAGGCGCAGGGCTCGGAATTCGACACGGTATGGCTGCTGCTGCCCGCCCGCGGCAACCGCGTGCTCTCGCGCGAACTGGTCTACACCGGCATCACCCGCGCCCGCCGTGAGTTGCATATCGCCGGTAGCGACGCGGTGATCCGCGACGCGCTTGCGCGGCATGCGAGCCGCTGGTCGGGGCTGGGCTGGCGCTTGCGCGATCCGGCTTTCACGCGCTGAGCTGTGTCGGACACCCTCGTCATGTCGTCACCCCCACGATGTGATGTCTTCCACGCGTTTGCGGTCCCGTCCGCAAGCGCGTATACCTGTTCCGGCTGACTGGCAGTCTTCCACGCCGCTTCCGCCGGCCGACCTCTCTCCTATCGGCTTCATCCACGCGACGCGGTGTCGCGACCAGGAGATGTGTGTGGCCAACCGGCACGTGCAGGTTTTCATTCTTCATCTGGGGACGCGGCAGTCCATCAGTCCCGATACGCTGCGGGTGATCTGGGCGACGGCCTGCGAGTCGGTGGACATCGCGGTCGCACGTCGCCCGTCGGCGAGCGGCTTCGATACCCATCGTCCCAGTTTCAGCCTGTTGGCCGGTCACCAGTTCCATCGGGTACCGGCCGAACGACGCCTTCGCGCACTGCTCGAAGCACGGGGCTTTCTTTTCACGCTGACGCATACCGCCCTGTAGGAGGGTGCATGACTTTTGATGTCGGGATCGGCAAGTGCCGGTCGGTGCAATCTGATTCGGTGGACGTGTGGGTGGACGGTTCCATCGTCCGGCGGCTGGTGCCGGATACCAAGTGGCAGCGCGACGGCATCAGCGTGCTGCAGGTGCCGGTGAAGCTGTGCAGTGCGCGCCATCGGGTGGCGGTCGGCGAAGAGGTGTTCCTCGACACCGGGCTCATCAACGCCAACAGTGCAGGCAAGCTGGACGTGGACGGCAGCGGCGACTACACCAAGACGCGGCTGTCGCTGCTGGTACCCACGATCGATGCCTCGCCCGTGCCGCCACCGCCGTCGCGCAAGGCGAGCTGGCGCTGAAGTCTTCCCGCGCAGGCGACGCGCTGCGCAGCCTGCGCCGCAAACGAAGAGAGCCCCTTCGCGGGGCTCTCCATCATCAGGTCGCCAGGCGGATCAGTGCTTCTGGTCCTGCTTGCGGTCCTGCTCCTGCTGCGGCGCGCGCTGACGGTCCTGGTCGTGCTGCTGGCCCGGATCCTTGTTCTGGGTCTGCTGTTTCTGCTGTTCCTGGTCCTGCTGCGGGTTGCGCTTCTGCTGCTGCGGATTCTGCTGATTCTGCGGATTGGTGTTGTTGCCCATCGGTGCTTCTCCAGCTCGACCACATGCCGAGGTGAGGTCACGCTGCGCCCCGCCACGTGAGTGCAGTGTGCGTGTCATCGTCGCGTGGCGATCATCTGCGTGAATCGTGTTAAGCACTACGCAACATTGCGCGAAAGCGCACGAAGCATCGCACCATCCGTCACGCGACGAGCACGATGCGTGTGTGAGGGTGAAGTCCGTCTTCGTGGGAGTTCGCCGTGAGCACACGTACCCCAGCCCCGCTGCCTGAAGGCTTCGTCTGGGACATCGGCGACCGGCGCAGGACGCTGGTCTGCCACGGCCACCCCATCGTGGAGATCGGTCCCGAGCGGCAGGGATGGATCGCGAAAATCCTGATCAGTGGCAAGGGCGTCAGGAAGGACCAGGTGGCAGTGCGCTCGCTCGACGCGGGCACCGGCTGGGCGACGCGCTGGATGCTGGAACGGCAGTCGGCGCTGATACGCGCGGTGGCCGAGCAGCCAACGCGCGCTTGATTCCTGCAGCATCACGGTTCGTCAGCGGCATCGTCCACGTGGCTCGCCCGGATGCGTCGCCATGCTCGTACGCAAGCCTTCGGCAACTGTCGCGTGCTCCGCCATTGGTAGGCGTCGGTGATGTCGTCGAGCCGCGTGGGGGCCGTGTGCAGCGGCCGACGGTCGGAAAGGCCGTGACAAGGGCAATGTCCTCGCTGACCTCAAGCACGCCACCGCTAACGTAAGCGCTACTGACGTGCCGCTGCCGACGAACGGTGCGGGGCAGCATGCGCATCGCCCTTGGATCGCGTTATGGTCCGCCACGGGGTGAGAGGGGATCCACATGGGACGTGGTCGTACGACATTCTTCGATGCCATCGCGGCGCTGCCGTGGCCGGTCGGCCTGGGCGTGGGCGCGTGCGGCTATCTCGCCATCGCGCACGGCATTCCGTTGCTGTTCTCGCGCGCCGATACGCTGGGCACGGCCTTCCGCGACACCAATCCGTTCATGCCGCTGGCGTGGGTGTTCTTCGGGCTGTGCGCGTTCGCGGCGCTAGCGTCTTTCCTGGCGGCGCGGCGCAGGCGTCGCCTGCTGGATACGCGCTCGGGGCTGGAGAGCCTCGCGGCGCTGGGCTCGCGCGATTTCGAGCGGCTGGTCGGCGAGGCGTTCCGCCGTCGCGGCTATACGGTGGAAGAGACGGGGCTGGGCGGTGCGGATGGCGGCATCGACTTGGTGTTGCGTCGCGACAGCAAGCGCACGCTGGTGCAGTGCAAGCAGTGGCGAAGGGAGAAGGTGCCGGTCAACGTGGTACGCGAGATGTACGGCCTGCTGGCGCATCACCGCGCGGATGCGGTCCGTATCGCAGCACTGGGTGGGTTTACGGCGGATGCCGCAAAATTTGCTGATGGCAAGCCGATCGAGTTGATCGATGGCGCGGCGTTGCTGGGGATGATCCGGGAGGTGCAGTCCAAGGGCGCTGCGCCTGTGTCGGCTTCGCCGAGAGTCGAGCCCGTTCTGGGCAGCGATGCCACGAGGAATTCTGAAGTGCCGAGTTGTCCGAAGTGCGAGGCGGTGATGGTGCGGCGGAACAACTCGCGGACAGCGGAGATGTTTTGGGGGTGCTCTGCGTTTCCTGTTTGCAGGGGTACGAGATAGATGTCCGCATCGAACGCAATGAAGACGGTGTTGCACTGGTTGCGTTTTCATAGCTGGGTGGCGCCAACGTCTCGCTCAAGTTTCATCGCACGGGAGAGGATGGTGAAACGTACATCATCCTCTGTAACCCCGAGAGCGAGACTTAGCGCATAGGTTTGGATGAACGAAGTGAACTCCAACACCAATCTCCTAGGCGCGGTGATGTTGGGCTTCGCAGGCTCACCCCAACCTATGAACTGCTTGTCCGCACGCCTCGCGCCCTCGTACGATCCGATCCTAGACACCTCAAGGCGATGGGGATGCGACGTCATCCGTGGCTAGCGGGCCTCGTCCTGCTTCTGCTGACCCTGCTGTGCGGCTGCACGCCGTCGGTCTCGCGTGTAGAAGCCGAGGCGCTTGTCGCCGTGCGCGACGATCTGATGCGGCATCCCGTCGGCGACATTGCGCCGGCGGCGTGGCCCGAGGCCGTGACCCGGTTGAAGCCGGAACGGGTCTACCGTAACGAACGGGGCGTCTACCTCTATACCTACGAGTTCTTCGTCGAGCAGAAGGGCATCTTCCTGCTGGACCCTGCGTCGGACTTCATCCCGAGCTCAGACGCAGACCCCAGCTACACGGTCGTCATCACGGATGTCTTCCTCTATCGAAGCGCGGGCTAGGCGCGTTCTGCGCTCGCGAACGACATTCGGCGAATCAGCCCGCTCTCCTAGTTCCGGGAACGACGAAGGCGCGCAGTTCGATCATTCTGCCGTCCTTGAACCGCCAAACGTCGCTATAGGGGTGCGGGATGGCGACGCCGTCCACCACGACGTTCAGGGTGCCGAGGGCGACCACGAAGTCGCCGTCCACGACCATGCGTTCGACGGTGAACGTCGGCGGCTCGGCGTAGTTCGTGCGCATCCACTCACGAACGGCGGCCTTGCCGACCAGGCTGCCTTCGCCCACCGTCGTCCAGACGATGTCATCGTCGCAGAGCGCGAGAAAGCCTTCGTTGTCGCCGCTCACGATGGCGGCGTTCGCCTGTTCCAGCGTCGCCTTGTTGCTGTCCGGCATGTCGTCTCTCCGCAGCGAGTCGGAGCCCAGTAGAGCGGTAACCATGTCACCGCGATGTGCAAAGCGGTCGATCGACGCATCGATGTGACCTTCACGACGTCGCGATCAGCCGCCCGGCCGCGTCCCCGTCTCCACCCACTCCGTCAGCACGCGGAACGCGTCGCGGACCTGCGCCTCCGAAAACCGGCAATGCCCGCCGGGCACGTCGGGCAGCGTCAGCGGCGCAACGGCGGCGCCCTGCGCCTTCTGCGCATACACCGGGCGGAAGCGCGGGTTGATGGTCGGGTCGTCGGCGTTGTACTGCAGCACCAGTGGCTTCTGCGGCCGACCTGAAAGCGCCGGCGCTGCGGCCACGTAATCCATCGCCGCCACATCCCCGACATAGCGCGGCACGCGACGGTTGAACGCTTCGTCGTCGCCGAACCCGGTGTAGCGCACCAGCCGGTTGTCCACCGGCATGCCGCCGCCGCGCGCCATCAGGTCGCGGATGACCAGGTAATGCAGGCTGATCGTGCCCGCAAGCGCGTCGACCGGTACTTCCAGCTTGGCCGCGAGCCGCTGCGCCGCCGCCGGATCGCGCGGCAGGGCGGCGTCGACACGGTCCATCACCACGCCCTGGTCGAGGACCGGTGCCGTGGGATCGGACAGGCGCTGCGCCGCGGCACCGTCGCCCGAGGTGAACAGCGCATCGAACGCGACCAGCGAGGTGAACAATTCCTCCGCCAGCACCTCGCCCGGCAGGTTGGCGCCGCACAGCGACAGCGCGCCGTCGTAGTGCGCGGCCTGCTGCTCGAGGCTGGCGATGGCGATGCCGCCGCCCATCGACATGCCGACCATCCACGTCTTCTTCGGATACCCGTGCCGCTGCACAAAATGCGCGCGCAGGCGCTCGCTGTCGGCGATGCCGTCGCGCACCGCCCAGCCCTGCGTGGCGTAGCCGCTCTGCGCCACCGCGTAACGTCCCGAGGTGAACATCGGCGTGGCGGGATCGGCCGGCCAGGGCGTCTCGCGCGGCACGCCGACCGGCTCGAAGCCGTGCGCCAGCACGACGAGTTCGCCGTTCCAGTCGGCCGGGATGTCGATGCGGTAGGGCGCGCCGGCCAGCGTGCCGGTGTCTTCGACCGGCGGCGATACCGCGGTGGAGGCGTCCTGCGCGAAGACGGGCGACACGGCGAGGCACAACGCGAACGACAGGCAGGTCAGGCGCATGCGGTTTTCCTTGGCGTCGGGGAACGGGATGGAGACGCAAGCCTACCGCGCCGTGCGGGCGCACCAGCCATGGATCATGCCGGCCTGGTGGATGCGCAGCGGCGGCAGGAAGCCGCCGGCCTTCGCCAGCGCGGCGACGCGGTCGGGCGGCAGGATGGCGACGTCGCGGGCGTAGTTGGCGCGGATCTGCTCGAGCGCGGCGGCATCGAGGCCGGCGCCCGACATCGTTTCCATCCACAGCTTCAGCATGGCTGGGTAGTCGGCCGCCTCGGTGTCCCAGGCGAGGTCGGCCCAGGCGAGCGTGCCGCCGGGACGCAGGCGGCGCGCGATCGACGCGAAGAACGCGGTGCGCACGGCGGGATCGAGCAGGAACTGCGAGACCAGCAGGCAGGTGGCGCCATCGAACGCGGCCGCGTCCGGCAGCGTGTCGACCACGTCGGCATGGAAGCTGCAGCGGTCGGCGAAGCCCTCGCGCTCGGCGCGTTCGCGGCAGGCGGCGATCATCTGCGTGGAGGGGTCGAGGGCGAGGAAGGTCCAGCGCGGGAAGCGTCGCGCCAGGTGCCCGATCTCCGCGCCGGTGCCGGCGCCGACGCACAGCAGGTGCGCGTCCTCCGGCAGGTCCGCGAACACCGTCTCCATCAGGAACAGCAGGCTCTCGCGGATCGGCGCCATGCGCACCCAGCGGGCGTCGTAGCCGGCGGCCTGCTGGTCGAAGAGGGCATCGAGTTCGTGCTGCTGCATGGCGGTCTCCGCAGGGGGTCTCATTCCACCCTACAGGAGCCGTCAAGCCCGGCCGGCCGTCACCACATCAGGTCGTCGGGGACCTTGAACTGCGCGTAATAGTCGTCGTCCTCGGAGGTGGTCGCGGCAGTGTCCGTGCCCTGGCCGTGGTCGAGCACGATCATGCCGGCATCGCGCTCGCGTACCTTGTCGGCGGCCACGCGCGGCAGCAGTTCGTAGCGGTCGTCGACGCGGGCGATGACCAGCGCGCCGGTGACCAGCTTCTTCTTCAGGTCGTCATTGACCAGCACGGTGCGGATGGCGCCGTCGACGGTGAAGCGGTACTCGATCTCGCCGCTGCGCGGGACCTTGCGGTCGGCGACGATCTGCCGCGCCTGCGCGCGCAGCTCCGCGGTCCGGGCCTGCGCCTTGCGCTCGGCGTCCAGGGCGCGGTCGCGGTCGGCCTTCTCGGCGCGGGCGCGTTCGGCGTCGCGCTGGCTCTCGCTGGGCGCCACCGGGCCCTTGCCGTGGCGGGCCTTGTTCTGTTCGCGCGCGACCTCGGCCAGCTTGGATTTCTTGACCAGGCCGGCCTTGAGCAGTTGTTCCTGGAGCGGGTTTCCCTTCGCCATGTCGCGGTTTCGTGCTGGAGTCCGAGGGTCCATCATACCCGCCGTCCCGCCACCGCCCGTGTCCCGCCAGTCGATGGAACCGCTGAAGTACCTCGCCGGTTATCCCGAGCACCTGCAGGCGCAGGTGCGTGCGCTGATCGCGCAGGACGGGCTGCGGCCGATGCTGGCGAAGAAGTACGCCGAGCCGCACGCGGTGCGCAGCGACGGTCAGCTGTACGCGTACGTGCAGGGGCTGAAGGAGCAGTACTTGCGTCGCTCGGTGCCGCTGGGCAAGGTGGTCTACGACAGCACGCTGCAGGTGATGAAGCACGCGCTGGGCACGCACACGGCGATCTCCCGCGTGCATGGCGGCCGGCTCAAGGCCAGCCGCGAGATCCGCATCGCCACGGTGTTCCGCGACGCGCCGGCCGACTTCCTCAAGATGATCGCTGTGCACGAACTCGCCCACCTGAAGGAAGCCGACCACAACAAGGCCTTCTACCAGCTGTGCACGCACATGGAACCGGACTACCACCAGCTGGAGTTCGACCTGCGGTTGTATCTGACGCAGAGGGAACTGGAAGCAGGCAGATAGCCTGGGCGGTGCACTCAGTGCCGTTCGATCGCGGACCTGATCGTGTCGTAGTCACCGGCCGACAGGTCGCCACGGCGTGCATCGAGCGCCAACAGGAGCTTCGCACCCGTCTGTGCCCCCAGTGGGGCGTAGGTGTTGCTGGTGCGCACCCAGGCAGCTACAGCGGAATGCCACCAGGCACGCAGCCTGTCGTCGCCCGCATCGGAGAACTGCAACAACCCGGTAAGCGATGCCCAATGCCCGAGAGAGAGCATCAGGTCGCGTATATCGTTTCGTGCTTGTTGCGAGAGCGAAGGATCGGCGACCAGGCAGGCAATGCGCGTGGGATCCAGCTCGATGTCGCCAAGGCCTACATGCCGACGCAGCACCACTCGCACGCGGTTGCCTCCCTGCACGATGAGGCCCACGAGCTCGCGATCGTTTGGCGCGACGCCTGCTTTGAGCAGGCCACGCAGCGCCGAGGCCCGCACCATGCTGTTGTCATTGGCGAGCCAGCGCCGGAAGCGCTCTGCGTCCTGTGGCTGGGCGTGGTCCGCCAATGCGTTCAGGGCGCCGAGGGGCGCACGGCAGGGCGCGGCATCCAGCGCATCGCGCCAAGTGGCGGCGGCATCCTCCGCATGGCGCTCCCGCAACAGATAGACCGCCAGAGAGCGGACCCCGGCAGCGGTGTCGCATAGTCGGCCGCGCAGCTGATCGCGGGAAACGCCACCTTCGTGTTCCGACAGCAGGTACAGCGATGTGCGGCGGATCACCGGATGCGCCGCCTCCAGTCCCGCCGTGGCCAGCGCGTGCAGGCGCTCATCCCCCTCGCGGGCGGCGAAACGCAGCGCGTGCAGGCCGATGCGGGGGTCCGGATCGCGTATCGCGGCCGGCAGCAGATCGGTGCCGACATCGATGCCGTGCTCCAGCCCGCGTTGGAACGCCCACGCGCGCACCGGTGCGTGGCGGCTGTCCAGCAGCTCGCGAAACCATGCGCTGGACGAGGGTTGCAGCATCCAGCTTTCGACGCACGCGGCGAACCAGGTCGCCGACACGCGCTCGCGCGTGCGCAGTCGCAGGACCAGTGGCCACAACGCCACGACATCACGGCCATCGGTGTGCGCCAACAGATAGGACGTGGCGGCCTCGGCCACCTCCCTGACCTGGCCGACCCAGTCCGAGCAGCGGATCAGCGCCGCGGCGAGCGTCAGGTATCCCGGATGGTCGCACAGGGTGCGCACCGCTACTTCGCGGACGTGCCCGTCGTGGTGGCCGGCGGACAGGAACAGCAACGCATGCCGCAATGGTGCATCGATGTCCGCCGAGGCGAGTTGCTCGACCAGCCCGTCGGGCCAGTCGAGGGAGACCGGACTGGCCCAGGAGCGCAGACGTTCGTCGACGTCGAACAGTGCTTGCGGCGGCAGGGCGCGAAGGAAGCCACGGGCCGCTTCTGGTCCGTGTTCCGTGCCTGCCGGCGTCAGCCATGCCACGCCCGCAACCAGTCGCGACTCCAGCGTCGACCTCGGAGGGTCGGACACCGCGATGGCGGGCTTGGACCGCCTGAAGAAACGACGCCAGTTCAAGGCAACCGCTTGAACGTCGTCGTCTGCAGCATCGGCTGGCCGTCCTTGCTGAAGAAGGCCTTGGTTTCGGTCAGCGTGGTACCGGCGGCGTCCACCGAGTAGATGCGGGTGGACGAGGGCGTGCCCTGGTAGGCGAGCTGCACCACCACCACGTTCGGCGCCGGCATCTTCGCCGTGCCCACGTCGGCCCAGTAGCTGCCGGTGACCTTGCCCGCCGTGCCGTCGAGCGACAGTGTGGCGGCGGAATCCATCTTTCCGCCATCGGGCGCGACGATCTCGATGTCGGTCTGCCACGTGCCGCTGTCCGGCTGCGCGAACGTCAGCGTGACGCTTCTCGGTCGTGCCTCCGGCGGCATCGGCAGCGAGGCGATGTCCAGCGTCCAGCGACCGACCAGCGGCGAGGCCGCGAAGGCCGGTGCGGCGTGCAGGACCAGCAGCGCGAACAGGGCGACGAGCTTCGTCTTCATGCGACCTCCGTGTGGACAGGACGATACCGGCGCGGGCGACGATGCCACCGCCGTGCCGATGCTGTCCAGTCGCGGCGCTACAGCGCCCGGCTGATCGTGAAGCTGCCGAACACGGGCGCTTCCTGCTGGCCTTCGAATTCGCGGCTGCGGTAGTAGCGCGCCAGCGCGAACTTCCAGCGGCCCTTGGTGACCGCCAGGCCCACGCCGACTTCGCCCACGAAGGACTTCTTGTCCACGCGGTGGCTGTCCTTCCAGGTGTTGCCGTCGAGGGTGATGTCGCGCAGCACCCAGCGCGCATCGGTGGTCAGGAAGAGATGCGCGCCGAGCGGCCCGCCGGGCGAGCGGCTGCGCGTGGGCGCGGTGTTCTCGCCGGCCGGGCGCAACGGCGTGCTGCCGAAGTCGTCGGGCAGGTGGCGGCCGAAGCGCACTTCACCGCCGACGTTGGCATAGGTGGCCAGGTTGCCGACGCTGCCGCCATAGTGCGTGATCGCATCCCAGCCCCAGATGCCCTTCTCCTCCGGCGAGAAGCGGCGCATGCGTTCGTGCACGAGGCGGAACACCGGCTCGTCGCGCAGCTGGTTGTCCCACCCCTGGAAGGGTTCGTCGCCGAGCATCTTGTGCACTTCGTTCTGGATCTGTTCGCCGCGGGCGGACGGACCGACGATGCCGAACTGCAGCTGGGTGGTGCGCAGGTGGTCGCCATTGCGCGCGTTGTAGCCCAGCCCGACCAGCAACGCGGCCGCGTAGGGTCGATCGTCGACGATCAAGTCGCTGCGGGTGAAGTCGGTCGGCGTGAAGATGGCATGCGCGAACGTGCCCACCATGTTCTGCTGCTCGAAGCCTTCCGGCGTGAGCGCATTGAGATAGCCGTTCACCCAGCGCGCCAGCCGCGGCAGGCAGGGATCGTCGGTGTAGTCGGTCAGGTTGGGCGAGACCAGCGTCAGCTGCACGCCGTTGCTGTAGCCCTGGTCCTGGTTGCCGAACAGGTCGTTGTCGACGCGGAAGTTGACCGTCGGCGGGAGATCGGTGCGGCGTTCGCACTGGTCGGCGGCGAAGGCGCCCGCGGACGCGAAGGCGGAAAGAACTAGGAAACGACTTGCGATCCGTGCGCGCGAACTCATCAGACACCTGGCCTGCCGACGTGGGGGTAGGCCCATGGTGTGGTCAGGCGCGTGAAGACCGTATCTGCATGGCGCTCGCGACGCGGGCCCGTGTTGCACGGCGAGCGGCACGAGATCCGTGCGACCGGCCGAGCACCCCTGAAAACGGTGAACTTCTATTCGCTGCCGGCCTACACCGCCGACGGCGACGAGCGATCCGCAGGAAGGCCGTGAGCCTGCGTCAATGCACCAGTCGCGCCGCCACGCTGTCGAGGTCGTAACCGAAGCCGCCGTCGAGGCGACGCACGATGTCGGCGCTGGCGGCGGCGTGCAGGAAGGCCGGGGTGATCTGGTAGCCGTCGGCCGAGAGGCCGATGTGCGCGGCGATGCGGCTGTCGCCCTCAGCCTGGCTGACCAGGTCGCCGAACGCGACCACGCGCAACACCACCGAGGCTTCTTCCTCCAGCGTCAGGCCGTGTCCGCCGATCTGGCGCGCGATGACGTTCATGCCGGTGCAGGCGAGATCGTCCCCTTCGTACTCGCCGACCGGCATCGCGCCGTTCATCACCGCCTGGAACACATCGATGCCGAAGTTCAGCAGGGCGGGATCGACCGCGACCACATCGATCACGTGGCGGGGCATGTCGTCGTACCGCTGGGTCTGGGGCATGACCGGCTCCTCGGTTCGTCGGGGGAGATGTCCGTTCTAGGCAGGCGGGCGGAAACATCGCGTGACGGCTACCGATGCGCCGTGTTCACAAGCCGGAACCCTGCACAACGCGCCCGCCCCGTCGGCGTTACCATCGGCCGCCATGAGCCCGACCACGTCCCCGATCCGTTTCAGCGCCACGCTGCACCGTCCGGCCGAACCGAAGGCCGCCACGTGGACCTTCCTGGTGCTGCCGAAGACCGCCAGTGCGAAGCTGCCCGCCCGCAGCATGACGACGGTGGAGGGCACGTTCGCGGGCCATCCGTTCCAGGCCACGCTGGAGCCCGATGGCGAGGGCAGCCACTGGCTGAAGGTCGAGAAGGCGCTGCGTGAGGCCGCGGGTGTCGCCGCCGGCGACCAGGTCGACCTGGCGATCGCGCCGGTGAAGGAAGAACCCGAGCCCACGGTGCCACCCGACCTCCGCAAGGCGCTCACCGCCGCGCCCGAGGCGAAAGCGGTCTGGACCAGCCTGACAGCGGTGGCGCGTCGCGACTGGATCCACTGGATGACCTCGGGCAAGAAGGCCGAGACGCGCGTGAAGCGCATTGCCTCCGCCTGCGACATGCTCGCCTCCGGCAAGCGCCGCGCCTGCTGCTTCGACCGCTCCGGCATGTACAGCAAGGGCAACATGGGCGCGCCGGTCGCGGCGGACTGAGGCCGTACGCCGTCGTCATCGGCGGGCGTAGCGTTCCACCTGGGCGATGGCGTTAGCGCAGCCGTCTTCACCCTGCATCTGGCTACCGAGGTCCGCGGATCGGCGGCGCGCGCCGTCGCTGCCGGCGAAGGCGACCGCTTCGCGGAGCTTGCCGGCCGTGATCGAGGCGCCTCGCAGCGTGTGGCCCATCACGCCTGCGTCGCGCAGGCGGGCATTCCAGAAGAACTGGTCGCCGGCGAACGGCACGATGACCGAGGGAACGCCGGCGCGGCACGCGGAGTGCGTAGTGCCGGAACCGCCGTGGTGGATCGCCAGCGCGCAGCGCGGCAGCAGCCAGTCGTGCGGCACCTGGCCGACGGGATGGACGTTGGGCGGCAGCCGCGCCGTGTCGATGCCACTCCAGCCGGCATTGAACAGTGCACGGCGCTCGCCGAGCGCGCCGACCACCGCGTCCACCAGCCGCGCGTTGTCGAAGCCGGCCATGCTCCCGAAGCCGACGTAGACCGGTGGTTCGCCGGCGTCGAGGAAGGCGAGCAGCGCCTCGGAGGGCGTGAACGTCGACGCCAGCGGCGGCACCCACTGGCCGCAGACATGCGCATTGTCCGGCCAGTCCGCCGGGCGCGGCAGCAGCGCGGGCGAGACGCCGTAAAGCATCGGGTGCGTCGTCCACAGCGCGCGCCGTGGCGGCAGGCCGATCTGCGTGCGCGCGCGGTTGGTGGCCTTGCGGAACAGCTGCCAGCTCAGCGTGCCGAACAGGGTGTGGCTGGCATGGTGGAACAGGCGCGGCGGCTTGAACGGCAGGAACGGCGAGGCGAATGCCGCGGTCGGCGAGATCGGGATCAGCATCGCGCCGATCGCCGGCACGCGCAGCGCTTCGGCTGCCGACAGGCCGACGAAGGCGGCCAGCCCGGAGACGACGACCGCATCGCAGCCGCGTCCGGCCTCGATGGCCTGGCGCAGCCAGTCGGCGCTGTGCGCGATGGTGAGCCGGGACAGGTTGCGGGTGATGTCGCGCATCGCGCCATCGGCGGCGATCGTCGCGCGGATGTCGCCGGCCAGCGCCCGTGACGGCACGCCGAGCGTCCGCGCGATGCCGAGCGTGCTGGCGTCCCCGAGCAGCTCGACCACGTGTCCGGCCAGCATCAGTGCATGGCCCAGCGCGGCCAGCGGGCGGGTATCGCCCTCGGTGCCGTAGGTGATGATCAGCAGCTTCATGCGTGCAGGATACGTGCGCGGTGTCGATGCCGGATGCCACGCGGTTCCCGGAAAGACGAAGGCCCGCATGCGCGGGCCTTCGTGTTCGGACGGTATCGCGTGCGGCCTACTTCAGGCCGCGATGCTCCAGCAGCGGTTCGACGCTGGGATCCTTGCCGCGGAATTCGCGGTAGGCCGTCGCCAGGTCGCGCGAATGGCCGATCGACAGCACCTTGTCGCGGAAGATCTGGCCGTTCTCGCGGCTCAGGCCGCCGTGCTCGCGGAACCACTGGAAGGCGTCGTGGTCCAGCACTTCCGCGCCGAAGTAGGCGTAGTAGCCGGCCGCGTAGCCACCGCCCCAGATGTGGCTGAAGTAGCTGGTGCGGTAGCGCGGCGGCACCGCGGCCAGGTCCACCTTGTACTTCGCCAGTGCCTGCTTCTCGAACGCGTCCACGTCCTGCTTGCCGGCGCCCGCGGGTTGCAGGTGCCAGGCGAGGTCGAGCAGCGCGGCGGACAGGTACTCGGTGGTCGCATAGCCCTGGTTGAAGGTGCGCGCCTTGACGATCTTGTCGACCAGCGCCTGCGGCATCGCCTCGCCGGTCTGGTGGTGCTTGGCGTAGTTGGCGAACACCTTCGGGTCCAGCGCCCAGTGCTCGTTGAACTGCGACGGGAACTCGACGAAGTCGCGCGGCACGTTGGTGCCGGCCACGCTGGGGTACTGCGTCTTCGAGAAGAAGCCGTGCAGCGCATGGCCGAACTCGTGGAACAGCGTGGTCACGTCGTCGAAGCTCAGCAGCGCGGGCTGGCCGGCGGCGGGCTTGGTGAAGTTCTCCACGTTGTAGACCACCGGGATGTCGCCGGTCAGGCCGTTCTGCTCGACGAAGTTGCCCATCCACGCGCCGCCCTGCTTGCTCTCGCGCTTGAACGGATCCAGGTAGAACAGCGCCAGCTGCTTGCCGTCGGCATCCATGATGTCGAACACGCGCACGTCCGGGTGGTAGACCGGGATGTCCTTGCGCTCCTTCGCGGTGATGCCGTACAGCGCGTGCGCGGCGAAGAACACGCCGTCCTTCAGCACGCGGTCCAGCTCGAAGTAGGGCTTGATCTGCGACTCGTCCAGGTCGAATTCGGCCTTGCGCACCTGCTCGGCGTAGAAGTCCCAGTCGGCGGCGCCGGCGGTGAAGCCGCCCTTCTGCGCATCGACCACGCCCTGGATCTTGGCCAGCTCGGCGCGCGCGCGCGCGGTGGCGGCGGGCACGGTGTCGGTGAGCAGCTTCAGCGCGACCTCGGGCGTGCCGGCCATCTGGTCGGCGATGCTGTAGGCGGCGTAGTTCGGGAAGCCCAGCAGCTGCGCCTTGCGCGCGCGCAGTTCGGCCAGGCGCTGGATGGTCGCACGGGTGTCGTTGGCGTCGCCCTTCTCGGCGCGGCCCAGCGACGCGGCCATCAGTTGTTCGCGCAGCGCGCGGTCCTTCAGCGAGCCCAGCGACGGCTGCTGGGTGGTGTTCTGCAGGCTCAGCAGCCATTGGCCATCCTTGCCGGCGGCCTTGGCCGCATCGGCCGCGGCAGCGATCGCGCCCTCGTCCATGCCGTCGAGCTTTGCCTTGTCGGTGACGAACACGCCACCGGCATTGCCGGCGGCCAGCAGCTTGTTGCCGAACGCGGTGGTCAGCGAGGACTCCTCGCTGTTGAGCGTGCGCAGTTCGGCCTTGTCGGTGTCGGAGAGCTGCGCGCCGGCGCGCACGAAGTCGTCGTAGGTGTGCTCGACGACGGTCTTCTGCTCCGGCGTCAGCCCGAGCGTGTCGCGCTGGTCGTAGACCGACTTCACGCGGGCGAACAGCTTGGGATCCAGGTGGATGCTGTCGCCGTGCTCGGCCAGCTTCGGTGCCAGCGCCTCTTCGGCGGCCTGCAGCGCGGGATTGGTGTTGGCGCCGGTCATCGCGAAGAACACCGTGGTCGCGCGGGTCAGCAGCGCGCCGCTGCGCTCCAGCGCCTCGAAGGTGTTGGCGAAGGTGGCCGGTTCGGCGTTGTCGGCGATCTTGCGCACCTCGGCGAGGTGCTGGCGCATGCCTTCCTCGATGGCCGGCTGGTAGTCGGCGTCCTTGATCTTGTCGAACGGCGGCGCCTGGAACGGCAGCGCGCTGGCGGTGAGCAGGGGATTCGCGCTTTCGGCGGATGTGGCGGCGGTGGCGGGCATGGCGGATTCGGCAGCGGGGCGGTCGCCGCAGGCGGACAGGGCGACGGCGATGGCGGAGGAGAGCAACAGCGTACGCAGCATGGAGAGGCTCCGGAACGGGACGACAGGGACTTCGACGGGAGCGCCCGTCACGGGGGGGACCGGCGCATAGGGTGCGCCCGCGCGCGCGGCTTGGCGAGTGCCGGACGGCGGGCGGGCGACTGCGGTGCGGCCATCCGCCGCATCCGGCAAGGCCCGGCCCGCATCCGCAGGGCGACCTGCGCCGTAGAGGGCCGGCAAGACAGATGCGTTATCCTCCACGCCCCCCGCAGGAATCCCCCCGATGAGCCAGTCCGACGACAAATCCGTCAAGGTGAGCCAGGCGCAGGCCGAGGACGCCGTGCGCGTGCTGCTCGAATGGGCGGGCGAGGATCCGACGCGCGAGGGCCTGCTGGATACGCCCAAGCGCGTCGCCAAGGCCTACCGCGACTGGTTCAGCGGCTACCAGATGGATCCGCGCGAATACCTGGCGCGCACCTTCGAGGAAGTCGCCGGCTACGACGAGATGATCGTGCTGCGCGACATCGAGTTCGAAAGCCATTGCGAGCACCACATGGCGCCGATCATCGGCCGCGCGCACGTGGGCTACCTGCCCGACGGCAAGGTGGTCGGCATCAGCAAGCTGGCGCGCGTGGTCGACGTGTACGCGCGCCGCTTCCAGGTGCAGGAGAAGATGACCGCGCAGATCGCGCAGTGCATCCAGGACGTACTGCAGCCGCGCGGTGTGGCGGTGGTGGTCGACGGCGCGCACGAGTGCATGACCACGCGCGGCGTGCACAAGCGCGGCGTCAGCATGATCACCAGCAAGATGCTGGGCACCTTCCGCGAGGACGCACGCACCCGCGCCGAGTTCCTGCGGTTCATCGAGACCGGCCACAACCGCCGCTGATGGTGGTGGCGACTGTAGGAGCGACGTCAGTCGCGACCGCATGCCATCCTGGAGTGAGGTCATGAATCGCGCGCTGTCCTCGGTGGATCGGCACGTACAGTCTCCGGTCGCGACTGACGTCGCTCCTACAGGGGGCGCGTGCTCATGAGCCCCTGCCCCTGCGGCAACAGCCGCGACTACGCCGCCTGCTGCGGGCGTTACCACACCGGTGAAGCGGCGCCCGATGCCGAGGCCCTGATGCGTTCGCGCTACAGCGCCTACGTGCTCGGCGACGCCGGCTACCTGCGCGCCACTTGGCATCCGGACACGCGTCCCGATGAACTCGGACTGGATACGCCGGGCGCAGCGCGCACCACCTGGCTGGGCCTGAGCGTGAAGGAACACAAGATCACCGGGCCGGACACCGCCGAGGTCGAGTTCGTCGCGCGCTACCGCGTCGGCGGCGGCAGCGCGGTACGCATGCAGGAACGCAGCCGGTTCGTTCGCATCGAGGGTCGCTGGTACTACGTGGATGGCGAACACCGCTGAGCGGCACGCCACCGCTCAGTCGAGTTCGGAGCGATAGCGGCCAGTACGGTCGAGCGACTGCAGCCGGGCCTGGGCGATCTTCGACAGTTCGCTGCCTGGCTTGAGCGAGGTCTTCGCCTGCGCGAGTGCGCGCGACAGCCAGTCGCGCGCCAGCCTGCGGTCACCCGCGCGCTGCGCGACCGCGGCGCGCAGCAGCATCGCATGGACCAGGACGATACGGTTGTTGAGCGATGCACGTTCGCTGTCCAGCGGGGCCATCATCGATTCCAGCGTGCTGGCGGCGCGGCCGAGATCGCCAGCGCGCGCATCCAGTTGCGCCAGCCCCAACGCATTGTGGAAGCGGCCGTTGAACGTGGGTGCGAACTGGCGCAGCGTCACGAGGTTCGTTTCCAGCTGTACCCGGGCGCGCGCGTCGTCGCCCTCGGCACGGCGCTGGAAATACGCCTGCGCCAGGCTGATGCGGTAGTGCGGGGGGACGGGCAGGTTTGCGCGTTCCCACTGTGCGAAGCTGCGCTCGAACATGCCGATGGCCTCGTCGCTGCGCGGCCCCGGGGTCTGCCGGGCCAGCGGATTGCTCTGGATGACCAGCCGCCGGGCGAGCATGGAGGTCATCACCAGCACGCGCTCGTGGTCATCGGGATAGTTCGCACGCGTGATGTCCAGCGCGCGCCGCATCAGCGCGATGCCCTCTTCCTGCGAAATCGCGTTGCCCAGCGGCGAGAGCAGCGAGCGGACCTGCAGCAGGCGTGCGTATTCGGGATGACCGTCACCGAAGTAGCGCCGGATCAGCGGCTCTGCGCGGTGCAATGAAGCGCTGCATTCGTCCGGCTTTCCGGCCGCGCATTGAAGGCTGGCCAGCGTGATCAAGGCCGAGCCGGTCTGCGGATGTTCGTCGCCCTGCGTGGCCCGTTGTGCCGTCAGCATCTCGTTTGCCAGCGCCAGCCCTTCGGGCACGCGATTCTCGATGACCAGGCTCCAGACCGACTGTTGTCGCGCCTCGTTGGCGATCAACGGATGCGTGTGCCGCGTGGCGGCGATCACCTGGTCGAAGTCCGCATGCGCGTCCTTGAAGCGCAGGCGCCGTACGGACCACTGGCCACGAAGCAATCTCAGTTCGGCGATGGCGGTGTCGGCGTCGCTGCGCTCGGCGAGCGCGAGCGCGGTATCCAGCGTGCGCTGCGCGCCGTCCGGATCGGCGAGTTCCCACTGGCTGCGTGCCAGTTCGGTCAGCAATTGCAGGCGGGCCGCCGCGGTATCGTCGCTCGCCGGCGCGGCCAGCCCTTCGCGCGCGACGGCCTGGGCCTCGCGGGGCTTGCCTCGCAGGTTGAGCAGGGCGGCGAGCGTCGCCTGTGCTGCGGCCCCGGCCTGCGGGTCGTCCCCCTGCATCTCGGCGGCTTCCTGCGCCAGCCGGGTGGCGCGGTCGTAATCGCCGACGACCGCGTAATTGCGGGCCAGCATCGACAGGCCGCCTGCCAGCACCGCCGGATGCTCCTGCAGTGGCAGGGCGCGGACCTGCCGCTCGGTGTCCTGCAGCAGCGTGCGCGATGACATCGGCGTATCGCCGAGGCCGGACAGCGTGGCATGGCCGAGCATCCGTTCGAACACCTGCGAAAGCGCGAGGCGGGATGCCGTCTCGCGTGCTGCGCGGCGTTCCTGCCAGACCAGCGCGCCCAGGCTGCCCACGGCCACCAGCAGCGTCAGCGCGATCAGCGATGCGGCCAGGCGATGGCGGGCCAACAGGCGCACGCCGCGATAGACCGCGCCGCCGTTGCGGGCCTCGACCGGTCGCCGTTGCAGCCACGCACTCAGATCGTCGCGCAGCGCGGCGATCGAGCGATAGCGCCGCCCGGGGTCGCGGGCGATGCAGCGCGCCGCGATGGCGTCGAGGTCGCCCGACAGCGCACGCGAGAGCGCACGTGGCGTGTCGAAGCCGCGGCACTGCGCCTGCGCCGGTGTTCCGCGTGCCGCCAATTGCGAAACCGGCGGCGCCTCGCCTGCATCCTGCGTCAGCACCGTCGACAGCAGGCGCGTGGAGGCATGCGGCAGCACGCCGCCGAGCAGCCGGTACATCAGCACGCCCATCGACCACACGTCCATCGTCACCGCCGGCAGCGTGCCGGACAACGCTTCGGGCGCCGTGTAGCCATCGGACGCGGCGAGCCGCGGCACCGTCTCGGTGGCGGCGAGCGATGCGGTGAGGCCGAAGTCGAGCACCTGCAGCTGCCCGTCCTCGGTGACCATCAGGTTGGAGGGCTTGATGTCCTGGTGCAGCACCCGCCGCTGATGCGCGTAGGCCAGCGCATCGCAGGCCTGCACCAGCAGTTCGACGCGCTGGCGCAGGCCGGTCCGGCGCGCGTCGCACCAGGCATCGATCTGCGCGCCCTGCACGTAGCGCATCGCGAACCACGGATGTCCGTCGGCCTCGATACCGCCGTCGAACAGCGTGGCGATGCCGGGATGGTCGAGCGCCGCGAGCGCCTCCCGCTCGCGGCGGAAGCTCTCGATCATGCGCGGCGAGGTCAGTTCGCTGCGCATGCACTTCAGCGCGACGCGTTGCTGGTACTGGCCGTCGTCGCGCCAGGCTTCGTACACCGAGCCCATGCCACCGGACTCGAGCAGCCGGTCGATCCGCCATGGACCCAGCCTGCGGCCGACCCGCGCGTCCGAATCGGCACCGTACGAGAAGACGTCGTGGTCGTCGGGCGCGATGTCCCGCACATGCAGCGCGTCGAGCGATGCGAACGGCAACGGATCGTGCTCGCCGGCGTCCTGCAATGCGCCGTCCGATGCCAGCAGCGCCGTCAGGGCGCGGTGGGTCTCCGCATCACGGTCGGCCAGATCGGCCAGGTAGGCGGCACGTTCGGCGGGCGGCATCGCCACGCAGTCGTCGAACAGCGCCAGCGCACGGGCGAAGGCCTGGCTCATGGCGTCCGGCCGTCAGAAGCGCACATGCCCCGCCCGTACGCCGCGATGGCGTACTCGGCGATGGACGACGGTCGGAAAAGGCTGGCCATGCGCGCGGCATTGTGGCCCCGCGCCCGACCGCCGGCAATGTGCCGGAGATCAGCCCCGCGGGGCGTTCAGATAGTCCAGCGTGACCTGAAGCAACGCGCGCAGGCCGACGTCGAGCGAGCCCTCGTCCAGCATGAATTCCGGCGAGTGGTTGCTCGGTGCGGTGACCGGATCGGTGCCCTTGGCCGTGCTGCCGACGAAGAAGAACATCGACGGCACTTCGCGCGCGTAGAACGAGAAGTCCTCGGCGCCCATCTGCAGCGACGGCGTGATGACGTTGTCCGCGCCGACCACGGCCTGCAGGCTGGGCAGCATGCGCGCAGTGAGTTCGGGGTTGTTGACGGTCACCGGGTTGCCGTCGTTGTCGGGCACGCTGGCTTCCACCTTCGCGC
The DNA here is from genome assembly GCF_056175725.1 of Pseudoxanthomonas sp. LjRoot206. Classification (NCBI taxonomy): domain Bacteria; kingdom Pseudomonadati; phylum Pseudomonadota; class Gammaproteobacteria; order Lysobacterales; family Lysobacteraceae; genus Pseudoxanthomonas; species Pseudoxanthomonas sp. LjRoot206. The sequence continues at coordinate 350,953 of NZ_JBGFFI010000004.1, read as the reverse complement.
CATGCGCGGCGGCCACGTGCGTGGCGACGTTCTTCAGGTCGGCGAAGATCTTCTGCCGCATGCCGTCGTCGAAGGTGCGGATGGTGCCCACCACTTCGACGTCGTCGGGAATGATGTTGTAGCGGATGCCGCCCTTGATCGCGCCGAAGCTGACCACCGCCGGCAGCTTGGAGATGTCGGTGCGGCGGCTGACGATGGTCTGGGTGGTGCCGATGATGTCGGCCATCGCCACGATCGGGTCGATGCCGCCCCACGGCCGCGAGCCGTGCGTCTGCCGGCCGATGACCTTCAGGGTGAAGGCGTCGGAGGCGGCCATCAGCGGCCCTTGGCGCACGCCGATCTGGCCGACCGGAATCGACGAGAACACGTGCAGGCCGAACACCGCTTCCGGCTTGAAGTCCTTGAACACGCCTTCCTTCAGCATCAGCTCCGCACCGCCTTCCTCGCCGGCGGGCGCGCCTTCCTCGGCGGGCTGGAACACCAGCAAGACCTCGCCGGGCAGCTGGTCCTTCATCGCCACCAGCGATTTCGCCACGCCCAGCAGGATGCCGGTATGCGCATCGTGGCCGCAGGCATGCATGACGCCGACGGTTTCGCCGCGGTAGGTCGACGTCGCCTTCGACGCGAACGACAGATTATTGCGCTCGGTGACCGGCAACGCGTCCATGTCGGCGCGCAGCGCGATGCGCGGCCCCGGCTTGCCGCCTTTGATGACGGCGGTGACGCCGTGGTGCGCGATGCCGGTGCGCGGCTGCAGGCCGAGCTTGCGAAGCTCCTCGGCCACGCGCTTCGCCGTCTGCTCCTCGCGGTTCGACAGTTCCGGGTACTGGTGGAAATGCCGGCGCCAGTCGATCACCTGCTGCTGCGCGGCCTTGCCGGCGGCGGCGACCTCGGGACGTTGCGCGGTGGCGTCCTGGGCCGCGGCGGGCAGCGCGGCCGCCAGCGCGGTGGTCAGCAGGGAAACGGCGAGCAGGCGTGCATGGCGCATCGTGTCGGACTCCGGACGGGATAGGGCGATGCTAACCGCAATGGCGACGGGATGATGGTCACGAACTGTAGGAGGGGCTTCAGCCCCGACCGGGCTTCCTCGCAAAGCGTCGGGGCTAAAGCCCCTCCTACAACCGCATCGTGACTTCTAGAATAGGCGCGCTTCATAGCCGCCACCGTATCGGCGGAAGTGCCTCATTCCCTGCCGGAACCCCCCATGCCCGACCTCGCCCTGCAGGTGCTCCTGCTGCTGTTTCTCGCCGCCATGCTGGCCGGCTTCATCGACGCCATCGCGGGCGGCGGCGGCATGGTGACGATCCCTGCCATGTTGCTGGCGGGTATTCCTCCGCTGCAGGTGCTCGGCACCAACAAACTGCAATCGCTGTTCGGCTCCGGATCGGCGAGCTGGGCGTACGCGCGGCACGGGCACGTGGACCTGAAGGGCCAGCTGCCGATGGTGCTGACCGCCGCGCTGGGCGCGGTCGGCGGCGCGCTGCTGGCGACGGTGATCCCGGTCGAGTGGCTGAAGTGGGCGCTGCCGTTCCTGCTGGTCGGCATCGCCATCTACTTCGGGCTGAAGCCCGACATCGGCCACGTGGACCGTCACCAGCGCATGCGCCCGCAGGTGTTCGCGCTGACCTTCGTGCCGGCGATCGGCTTCTACGACGGCGTGTTCGGCCCGGGCACCGGCTCGTTCCTGATGCTGGGCTTCGTGGCGCTGGCGGGCTTCGGCATCCTCAAGGCGACCGCGCACACCAAGTTCCTCAACTTCGGCTCCAACCTCGGCGCGTTCGCGGTGTTCCTCGCGCACGGCGCGGTGCTGTGGAAGGTCGGCCTGCTGATGGGCGCCGGCCAGTTCCTCGGCGCGCAACTCGGCTCGCGCTTCGCGATGAAGCAGGGCGCGCGCATCATCAAGCCGCTGCTGGTGACGGTGTCGATCGCGCTGGCGATCCGCCTGCTGGCGGATCCGCAGCATCCGTTGCGGGTGTGGATCGCGTCATTCTGATCGCGCTGTTGTAGGAGCGACGTGAGTCGCGACCGCACGGCTTGCACTCGCAAGCTTCCGGGGCTCGCGCCTCCATCGCTCATGCGCGATCACAGACTCCCGGACCGAGCGGCATTCGTGCGGTCGCGACTGACGTCGCTCCTACAGAGAAGCCATCAGCTTCAAGGCGTCGAGGAGAGGTAATCCCACGCCACCTGCAGCATCGCCTTGCTGCCGGTCTCCAGCGCCTGCTCGTCGAGCAGGAACTGCGGCGAGTGGTTGATCGGCGCGGTGGCGGGGTCGATGCCGGCCGCGGTCGAGCCGACGAAGAAATAGAAGCCCGGCACGGTATTGGCGAACTGGGAGAAGTCCTCGGCGATGGTCACCGGCGCCACGTCGACCACCTTGTCTTCGCCGACCGCGCGCGCCAGCGATGGCCGCACCCGCTGCGCCAGGGCCGGCTGGTTGATGGTCGCGGGCGCATTGTTGACCACGTGCAGGTCGGCGCTGCCCTCGCTGGCATGTGCATAGTCGCCGGCGATACGGCGGAAGCGGGCGATCACGTCCTCGCGGACGGCGGGCTCGAAGGTGCGCAGCGTGCCGACCAGGGTCGCTTCGTCGGGAATGATGTTGAAGCGCACGCCGCTGTTGAACTGGCCTGCGGTCAGGACGACGGGATTGGCGGCGATGTTCACCTGCCGGGCGATCATGCTCTGCGTGCCCAGCAGGATCTGCGCGCCGAGCGTGATCGGGTCCACGCCGTCCCACGGCCGCGAGCCGTGCGTCTGCTTGCCGCGCACCACCAGCGTCCATTCGTCCGCCGCCGCCATCAGCGGACCGCTGCGGTAACCCACCGTGCCGACCGGCAGGCCGGCCCAGACATGCAGGCCGAACACCGCCTCGGGCGTGAAGTCCTTGAACACGCCGTCCTTCAGCATCAGCGCCGCGCCGAACACTTCGCCGGCGACCGGCGGGCCTTCCTCGGCCGGCTGGAACACGAACATCACCTCGCCCGGCAGTTCGTCCTTCGCGGCGACCAGCGCCTGCGCCACGCCCATCAGGATGGCGACATGCGCGTCGTGGCCGCAGGCGTGCATCACGCCGACCGGCTGGCCGCGGTACTCGGCCTTCACCGTCGACGCGAACGGCAGGCCGGTCTGCTCGGTGACCGGCAGCGCGTCCATGTCGGCGCGCAGCGCGATGCGCGGACCGGGCTTGCCGCCCTTCAGCACCGCGACCACGCCGGTCTTGCCGACGCGGGTGCGCACGGTCAGGCCGAGCGAGCGCAGGTGGTCCGCGACGAGCTTCGCGGTGCGTGTTTCCCGCTCGCCGAGTTCGGGGTGCTGGTGGATGTCGCGGCGCCACTGCACCAGCTTGGGCTGCGCCTGTTCCAGCGCGGCGAACGCGGATGACCCGGCGGCCTGGGCGGGCAAGGCGAGGACGCCGAACAGGGCGAGCAGGCAGGCGTGGCGCAGGGGCCGGACGGAGCGCGTTGGCATCGAGGGTGAGGTATCCGGGGAGCGGAAGCCGATGCTAGCCCGCGAGGCATGCGCGTCCAATGGCGAATCGCCATGAGCGCATGCGGGGCCGCGGCTCGCCTTCGCGGTCGTCGCGTGGCAGGCTCGCACTCCTTCCAGGATGCTTGCACCGATGACCCACGACGCCGACCCCGCTCCTTCCCGCCCGCTGCAGGGCGATGCGGCGCTGCTGCGCGCGGTCGGCAGCCTGGCGCTGGCGGCGGCGGTCATCAACATCATCGTCGGCGGCGGCATCTTCAAGATGCCGGCCGCGCTGTCGGCACAGGTCGGTGCGGCCGCGCCGCTGGCCCTGCTCGCCGGTGCGGTGGTGATGGTGCCGGTGGCGCTGTGCTTCGCCGCCATCGGCAGTCGCGCGTCCGCGACCGGTGGCCCCTACACCTACGTCAGCGCGGTGTTCGGCACGCTGCCGGGCTTCCTGGCCGGCGCATTGATGTGGATCTGCAACGTGGCCTCCAGCGCGGGCGTGGCGGCGGCGTTGTCGTTGCAGGTCGCCAGCCTGTGGCCGGCCTTCGCTGCGCCGCTGCCGCGCGCGCTGCTGCTGGCCGGCGTGTACGCCGCCATCTACGCGCTCAACGCGTTCGGCGTGAAGCTGGGCGCGCGCGCGGTGATGGCGCTGGCCACGCTGAAGCTGGTGCCGCTGTTCCTGCTGGTGATCGTGGGGCTCGCCTTCGTCGATACCACCCAGGTCAGTTTCGCCTTCGCGGGGGTACCGTCGTGGACGGCGCTGGGCGCGGCGATGGTGATGGTGGTGTTTGCCTATTCCGGCGTGGAGACGGCGCTGATTCCCGGTGGCGAAGTGCGCGACCCCTCGCGCAGCGTGCCGCGCGCGGCGATGAGCGCCGTCCTGCTGGTGGTGCTGCTGTACCTGGGCCTGCAGATCGTCTGCCAGGGCGTGCTCGGTCCGGCACTGGCCAGCAGCAGCGTGCCGATCGCCGAAGCCGCAGGCCGTATCTGGGACCCCGCGCGCATCGCGCTGCTGGTCACCGCCTGCCTGTCGATGGCGGGCTTCCTGCTCGGCAACCTGCTGGGTTCGTCGCGGCTGCTGTTCGCGCTGGGCCGCGACGGGTACCTGCCGCAGGCGTTCGGGCGGGTCAGTGCGACCCACCGCGTGCCGCTGCTGTCGCTGGCCGCGCATGCCGGCATCGCCTGCGTGCTGGCGGTGCTGGGCAATTTCGAAGCGCTGGTGCTGATCTCCGGCGGCGCCGTCTGCCTGGTCTACGTGATGGTGGGTATTGCGGCCTGGCGCGCACAGCGCACCGACCTGCGCGAGCGCGGCGAGCCGTTCGTGCTGCGCGGCGGTCCGCTGGTGCCGGGTCTGGCGGTCGTCGGCATGCTCGCCATCCTCACCACGCTGAGCCCGCGCGAATGGACGGCGATCGGCGTGGCCGTCGTGGTGCTGGCGGTCGTGTACGCGGTGCTGGTCGGGCTGCGGCGGCGCGGCAGCGCCTGAGCAAGGCAGCGATGGGTGGCCTGATTGTAGGAGCGACGTGAGTCGCGACCGCACGTCTTGCACTCGCGGCATTCAGGTGGAGCGCGCCGGCATCGTTGATGCGGGTGATGTCTTGTTGGCTTGTCCGGCATTCATCCGGTCGCGACTCACGTCGCTCCTACAACAAGCGCCACTTACCGGAACACCACCGTGCGGTGCCCGTTCAACAGGATGCGGTGCTCCACGTGCCGGCGCACGGCGCGCGCCAGCACCAGCGATTCGATGTCGCTGCCCATGCGCACCAGGTCCTTCGGCGTCATCGCGTGGTCCACGCGGGCGACGTCCTGCTCGATGATCGGGCCTTCGTCGAGGTCGCGCGTCACGTAGTGCGCGGTGGCGCCAATGATCTTGACCCCGCGCTGGTGCGCCTGGTGGTACGGCTTGGCGCCCTTGAAGCTGGGCAGGAAGCTGTGGTGGATGTTGATGGCGCGGCCGGCCAGCGCATCGCACAGGTCAGGCGAGAGGATCTGCATGTAGCGCGCCAGCACGACGAGGTCGATGTTCTCGCGCTCGACCAGGTCGACGATGCGCTGCTCCTGCTCGCCGCGGTTGTCGCCCGACACCGGCAGATGGTGGAACGCCACGCCGTAGGACTGCGACAGCGCCGCGAAGTCGTCGTGGTTCGACGCCACGCAGGCGATCTCCACCGGCAGCTGCCGGCTGTGCACGCGGAACAGCAGGTCGTTGAGGCAGTGGCCCTGTTTGCTGACCAGCACCATCAGCCGCGCCTTGCGGCGCGCATCGTGCAGTTGCCACTCCATCGCGAACGCGTCGGCCAGCGGCGCGAACAGCGCCCGCAGTCCGTCGGCGGTGACCGTCGCGGGCAGGTCGAAGTGCACGCGCAGGAAGAAGCGGCCGGATTCGTCGTCGCCGAACTGCTGGGCATCGAGGATGTTGCAGCCGGCATCGAATAGCAGGCCGGTGACGCGGTAGACGATGCCGGTGCGGTCCGGGCAGGACAGCGTGAGGATGTGGTCGCGACGCATCGGAGAGGACGGGACTATTCGCAGCGGGCGGCGGTGATGCGGTTCTGCGTGTCGATGTAGACGCGCAGGCGGTCGCTGCGCGCGTCGTGCTTCACCGCAGTCGTCGGGCCGATCGGATTGACCAGTCCGGCGCCGCTTTCGCTCGACAGCCGCCGCAGGTTCGCTTCGTCCGCCGGTTGCCCCACGGCCCAGCCCAGCGAGGCGTCCTTGCAGGTCCCGCTGCCCGCGACCTGCGGGCCCGGCGTGCTGACGCAGGCGGAGAGCGCGATTGTGGTGGCGATGATACCGAGGCAACGAAGCGACGGACGGCAGTAGGGACGGGTCAAGGCCATGGCAGCGGATCCTGATGCGGGGCAGGATCGCTGTTTAACACATCTGCCGACGAGCGCGCTGCGCGCTTGCGGCGTTCACAGGTCGAACGCCAGCAGGTCGTGGCCGGTGGCGGCGCGCACCACGCGCCGGTACAGCACGTTGCCGCTGCCGGCGTTGGTCAGCGCCACCAGCGCGCGCTGGCCGCGCGCGTCGCCGAGGGCGAAGTTCTTGAAGATGCCGCCGTTGCTGCCCGAATGGTAGAACACCGGGCCGCGCGGCGTGGCTTCGAGGTTCCAGCCCAGGCCCTTGTCGGTCCAGCGACCGGGAACGTCGATCTGCTTCGTCAGCATCGCGGTGCGCGTCGCCCCGGTGATCTGCCACGGCGCGCGCGGCGTACGCACCATCAGCGCCATGAAGCGGGCGTAGTCGGCCGGCGTGGTGCGCAGGCTGGCGGCGGCATTGGCGAGGAGGTCGCCGGGCCAGTTCACTAGACCTTTCGGCGTGATGGCCTGCACCTCGGGCAGCGCACGCACGGCGTCCTCCCATCGCCACGCGGCGAGCGGCTTGCCCCAGCGGTCCGCCACGATCTGCGCCGCGTTCCAGGTGTCGCGGAGCATCTGTGGTGGGATGCCGGTCTCTTCATCCTCGACGGCGCGGTGGCCGTACACCGAGCGCGCGGCGAGATCCCTGCTCCACGTGTAGCTGCTGTCGCGCAGGCCGGCCGGGCCGAACAGCAGGCGCTGCATCGATGCGTCCAGGCTCTCGCCGGTGAGCGTCTCGACCACCAGCTGCAGCCAGAAGATCGCTTCGCCCGAGTAGTCGATGCGCGTGCCTGGCTTCACCGCCGGCACGAGCTCTTCGTTGGCCGGATCCTTGCGCCAGTTCGGCATGCCGGTGGAATGGCGCAGCACGTCGCGCGCGGTGACCAGGTCCACCCACGGGTGGTCGGCCAGGTAATCCATCCTGCGGTAGCGCACCAGCGGTGCATCGAGATCGATCACGCCCTGGTCGGCCAGTTGCAGCACCAGGTAAGCGAACACCGGCTTGCTGAGCGAGGCGTCTTCGAACAGCGTGTCGTCCGCCACCGGCTTCCGCGTTTCCGCATTCGTCACGCCGAGGTTGCGCGACCACACCACTTCGCCACGCTCGACCACGGCCATGCCGATGGCGGGCACGCGCAATGCCTGCATCAGGCGGGGCAGGTCGGCGAGGAAGGCGTCGGGCGGGATCCAGTTCGCCGCGTCGTCGCATGCGGCGGCGGAAGCGAGGCGTGGCCATGCGGCGGCGGCAAGGGGCGCGGCGGCGGCAGTCGCCATCCAACGACGTCGTGAGGGGGACTCGGGCGGTGTCACGAGGGTCATCATGGGCCTGCGTCGACGAAGCATTGATCCCTCAGGACGAACAAGTCAGGTCGATCCCGCCCAGCCCAGGGAAACACGAGGTATCCGAAGTATCCTCCCGCCTTCTAGGAATGACAGGTGTTTCATGCGACCCATCGGCTACATGTACAAGCGGGTCGAGGCTCCTGTGGGCTTCGAACTGCCAGGTGTGTCGGACATCTATTCGCTGGGCGCGTGCGTCAACGACAACTTCACCGACTACATCGATTTCTGGAAGCACAACGGCTACTTCCTGTTCGATGCTCCCGCGATCATGCGCGCACTGGCGGACGAGCAGGTGATCCCGCTGGAGGGCCTGCGGCTCTTCTACTACGAGGCGCACGACCTCGAGTTCGATGGCGAGACCGGAACATGGAAACCGTTCGGTCCCTTTCACGATGACGTCAACGTCGAGCTGCCGGCTAACGCGACCTTGGAAGGATTCGATGTCATCTCGTTCTGGGCGGGTGCTGGCCCGGAGTGCTCCCCACTTTCTTGCAATGGTCTCGCCGCCGACATCGCAACCAATCCGCACTGCCTGCTGCCGACGTTTGAAGCGGCGGTCAACGTATTGGAGGGTGGTGGGTTCAAGAACGCAGAGCCCGGCCCCTACCGGATCATTGCCGTCTATTCGATCGCCGAACGCTGAGACCGTCACCGACCTGTCGCTTGACGCCCCGCTGGCCCGGGCGTAACGTTCGCCCCGTCAAGGTTTCCATCGCTTCATCCCAATGAAGCGATGGAATTAAAAGGGAAGCCGGTGCGGCCTGTTCCATGGGCCTATTCCGGCGCTGCCCCGCAGCGGTATTTGGAAACGAACCTCGCCAACAGCACTGGTCCACGCGGACCGGGAAGCGGCGGGAAGTAGGCCCGCGCACCCGCGCCCGTCCATGAGCCCGAAGACCTGCCCTGGCCGGAGGACACGACCGTCCTCCGACTGACCTGGAGCTTCCGAGGGGAGGTGGCCGGAGCCCGTGTCCGCGCCCGCCCGCCCGGATGCGTCCTCCTGCGCCCGACTTCGGCACTCCGGCTCGCCCGCGGGGGCGAAGGTCGCTGGCGTGGCGGGCTCCGGTCCGGCGCGCGGTTCCTTCGTTCCTCATCCGCCACGCATGAGGACACGCACCATGACCACCGTTACCACCCTCGGCTTCCCGCGCATCGGCGCGAAGCGCGAACTGAAATCCGCCGTGGAAAGCTACTGGCGCGGCGACACCACCGCCGACGACCTGCAAGCCACCGCACGCGACCTGCGCCATCGCCACTGGCAGCTGCAGCGCGACGCCGGCGCCGACGTCGTGCCGTGCAACGACTTCTCGCTGTACGACCACGTGCTGGACACCGCCTTCCTGTTCGATGCCATCCCCGACGCCTATCGCGCGCTGGCGGATGCCGACCCGCTCGCCAGCTACTTCGCGCTGGCGCGCGGCGTGCAGCGCGACGGCACCGACCTGCGCGCGCTGGAAATGACCAAGTGGTTCGACACCAACTACCACTACCTGGTACCGGAACTGCACGCCGGCCAGGACTTCCGCCTGCGCGGCGACAAGCCGGTCGCGGAATTCCTGGAAGCGCGCGCCGCCGGCCACGCCGCACGGCCGGTCCTGCTGGGGCCGGCGAGCTTCCTGCTGCTGGCGAAGACGGTGGACGGCAGTGACCGACTCGCCCTGCTCGACCGCCTGCTGCCGGTGTACACGGAGCTGCTGGCGAAGCTGCATGACGCCGGTGCCGACTGGGTGCAGATCGACGAGCCCTGCCTGGTGCTCGACCTGGACGATGCTGCGCGCGATGCCTACCTGCGCGCGTACGCCACGCTCGCGAAAGGCACGCGGCCGTCGTTGTTGCTCGCCACCTACTTCGGCCGCCTCGGCGACAACCTGCCGCTGGCCTGCGCGCTGCCGGTCGACGGCCTGCACGTCGACCTGGTGCGCGGCAAGGAACAGCTGGACGAGGTGCTGAAGCAGCTGCCGAAGGGACGCGTGCTGTCGGCGGGGCTGGTGGATGGCCGCAACATCTGGCGGACCAATCTCGACAATGCGCTGATCCTGGCGAAGTACGCACAAGGACATGTGGGCGACAACGCCCTGTGGCTGGCGCCGTCGTGCTCGCTGCTGCACGTGCCGGTGGACCTCGCGGGCGAGAAGGCACTGCCGATCGACCTGAAGTCGTGGCTGGCCTTCGCGCGCCAGAAGATCGAAGAACTGCGCCTGCTGGCCGACGCGTTGCAGGATCCGCGCGCCGCCGATGCCGGACTCGCGCTGGCCCGCGACCGCATCGAATCGCGTCGACAGTCCGCGCGCGTGCATCGTCCCGAAGTCGCGGCGCGGCTGGCGTCGCCGGAGGCGGGCGACGTCGACCGCGATTCGCCGTATCCGCAGCGGCGCATCGCGCAGGCGGAACTGTTGGGGCTGCCCGCGTATCCGACCACCACCATCGGTTCGTTCCCGCAGACCCACGAGGTGCGCGATGCGCGCGCACGCAACAAGGGCGGCAAGTTGTCCGATGCCGACTACGAGGTGTTCCTGCGCGAGGAGACCGAGCGCTGCGTGCGCATCCAGGAAGCGATCGGCATCGACGTGCTGGTGCACGGCGAATTCGAGCGCAACGACATGGTGGAATACTTCGGCGAACAGCTGGACGGCTTCGCCTTCACGAAGAACGGCTGGGTACAGAGCTACGGCTCGCGTTGCGTGAAGCCGCCGGTGATCTACGGCGACGTGTCGCGTCCCGCGCCGATGACGGTGGGCTGGTCGCAGTACGCACAGTCGCTGACCGACCGGCCGATGAAGGGCATGCTGACCGGGCCGGTGACGGTGCTGCAATGGTCGTTCGTGCGCGACGACCAGACGCGTGCACAGACCTGCCGGCAGATCGCGCTGGCCCTGCGCGACGAAGTGCTGGACCTGGAAGCCGCGGGCATCCGCGTCATCCAGATCGACGAGCCGGCCCTGCGCGAAGGCCTGCCGCTGCGTCGCGTGGACTGGCAGGCCTACCTGGACTGGGCCGTGGAATGTTTCCGCATCACCGCTGCCGGCGTGGCCGACGACACCCAGGTGCATACGCACATGTGCTACTCCGAGTTCAACGACATCATCGACGCAGTCGCGGCGATGGACGCCGACGTGATCTCCATCGAGACCTCGCGTTCGCGCATGGAACTGCTGGATGCGTTCGTGAAGTTCCACTATCCCAACGAGATCGGGCCGGGTGTCTATGACATCCATTCGCCGCGCATCCCGACCAGCGGGGAGATGATCGACCTGCTGGAGAAGGCGCGCGCGGTGCTGGCGCCGGAGCAGATCTGGGTCAACCCGGACTGCGGACTGAAGACGCGTGGCTGGCCGGAAGTGCGCGAGGCATTGACGCGGATGGTGGCGGCCGCGCACGCGCTGCGGGCCGGACTGGTCCGCGCGGCGTAACGCAGGCGGAGCGAAGCGCGGTGCCTTGCGCGAACGCAAGGCACCGCGACGACGCGGCTGCTAGGCTGCACGTCGCTGCCCCGGATTCCTGCTGCTGCCATGTCGACGCCGTACGCTCCGTCCATCGCCCTGCTGGTCATCGACCTGCAGCCCGACTTCATGCCGGGCGGCGCGCTCGCCTGCCACGACGGCGACGCCATCGTGCCCGGTATCGCGGCGTTGCTGGCTTCGCGACGCTACACCACCGTCGTGGCGACGCAGGACTGGCACCCGCCGGGGCATGCCTCCTTCGCGTCGAGCCATGCAGGTCGCTCGCCCTTCGACACGATCGCGCTGCACGGCCAGCCGCAGGTGCTGTGGCCGGACCATTGCGTGCAGGGCACGCCGGGTTCGGCGCTGGCGGCGGACGTGGACTGGACGCCGGCCGACCTGATCCTGCGCAAGGGCACGCGCCCGCAGGTTGATTCGTACAGTGCCTTCCAGGAAAACCACGGGCCGGATGGCACGCGACCGACCACCGGCCTGGCCGGCTGGCTGCGTGAGCGCGGCATCGAAGAGGTCCACGTCTGCGGATTGGCGCGCGACTACTGCGTGCTGTGGTCGGCGCAGGATGCGGCCACGGCCGGATTCCGCGTGCGCTTCCTGTGGGACCTGACCCGTCCGGTCACGCCGTCAGGCGATGCGCCGACGCAGGCCGCGCTCGAAGCCGCTGGCATCGCCATCTAACGCACGTAGGGCGGGCCCAGGCCCGCCGTTGCCATCCCGACGCTCGCGATGGCAAGCATCGGGGCGCACTTCTCCGATCAACCTCACGATGATCCAAGCCGTACGACGGCGGGCTTGAGCCCGCCCTACGGTGTGGGTGTCAACGGCGGTGCCTGGGTCGGTCGGCCCAGCGGGTCGAGCGCGATCATCACGAAGTGGCCGCGCGTGCACAGCTTGCGTTCGCCGGTGAGCAGGTTCTCGGTGATGACTTCGACGTCGACATTCATCGAGCTACGCCCGACCTTGACCACGCGCGCCACCACTTCCACCAGGTCGCCCTTGTGGATGGGCTGGTTGAAGTCGACCTGTTCCGAGCGCGCGGTGACCACCGTGGTGCGCGCGTAGCGCGAGGCGGCGATGAAAGCCGACATGTCCATCCACGCCAGCGCCTGTCCGCCGAACAGCGTGCCCAGGTGATTGGTGTGGTCGGGGAAGACCATGTGCAGCAGCCGTGCTTCGGTGGGGCGCGCTTCGGCGTTGGGAAGTTCGGACATCGGGTTGCTCCGGTTCGCATCTTGCTGCCGGAAGCATAGCGCGGGCACGTCATGGGCTGGTGTAGGAGCGACGTCAGTCGCGACCGCATGAACGAATCGTCCACTGTTCGAGCAACAAGGTGTAATGACGTGTGCCTTCATCTCCCCACACCATGCGCCGACTTGGGGCATTCGTTGCCGTGGTCGCGACTGACGTCGCTCCTACAACAGCCGACTGCGTCAGGATGGCAGTACGTCAGGCGTCATGCGCGTTGCGAGGATGCCTCCGGCCCCGGTAGGCTGCAGGCATGAAGACCACCCTCTCTTTCGCGCTGGTCGCGACGCTCGCCTCTACCTGCCTGGTTCCCGCCTTCGCCAAGGAGCCCATCAAGCCGGAGGACATCTACGCGCTGTCGATGGTGACCAATCCGGTCGTCTCGCCCGACGGCAAGCGCGTGCTGTTCACCCGCGCCACGTTCGACCGCGCGCAGGACCGTCGCAACGGCGAGCTGTGGCTGGCGCACCTGGACGACCGCGGCGCGATCGTCGACCAGCGGCTGCTGGTGGCCCGCGACGTCGGTGCGCGCGACGCGGTGTTCTCGCCGGACGGTCGCCGCATCGCCTATGTCGCGACCTCCATCGACAAGCCGCAGATCTTCGTGATGGTGCTGTCCGAGGGCGTCGGCCAGCCGTTGACGACCGGCGAGTTGGCGCCGGGCGGTCTGCGCTGGTCGCCGGATGGCGCCCGCATCGCCTTCATCGGCAGGGAAGAGGCCAAGCCCGCGACGATTCCCGGCATGCCCGAGAAGCCGAAGGGCGCGGAGGCGGCGGCGGACGCGAAGATCGTCACCGACTTGTTCTGGCGCTTCGATGGCGCCGGCGAGAGCAAGCCCGGCGCCAACCATCTCTATGCGGTGGAGGTGGCGACGGCGGCCGTGACCCGCATGACCCAGGGCGACACGAACCAGATCGACAGGACCGGCATCGCGTGGATGCCGGACGGCAGGCAGGTGGTCGGCAGTCATACCGCCGATCCGATCCACGGGCCGCTGGAAAGCGATCTCTATCTCTACGACGTCGCCGGCAAGGCGCCGAAGAAACGGCTGACCTCGCGCGCCGGCAGCGAGTACGCGCCGGAAGTCTCGCCCGACGGTCGTCGTCTTGCGTTCCTCGGCAGCGAGGCGTCCACCGCGTTCTACGACATGCCACGCCTGTGGACGACCACGCCGGCGCCAGGCGCGCCGATCGGCGCACTGGCCGCCGACCTCGACCGCCCGGTGGCGGGCATCCTCTGGCGCGAAGACGGCGCGGCGCTCCACACGCTGTACTACGACCGCGGCGTGCAACGCATTGCGACCATCGACGGCGCCACCGGCACGCGCAAGGATGTCGTGGCGTCCGTCGGCGGTACGCGCCTCTACCTGCCCTCGTCGGGCGGGCAGTTCTCGGCGGCGCAGGGCACGTTCGCCTACACCTCCAGCTTCACCGACCGTCCCGCAGGCCTGAGCGTGAGCCGCGGCAACGGCGAGAGTGGCGCCATCGATTTCAACCGTGCCTGGGCCGACGGCAGGAAGCCCGCACGGATCGAGGAAGTGACCGTGGCCAGCCGCGCCGGCGGCCTGCCGGTGCAGGGTTGGGTCGCGTTCCCGCCCGACTTCAGCGCGGGCAAGCGTTACCCGCTGATCCTCGACATCCACGGCGGACCGAACACCGACTACGGGCCGTTCTTCTCGATCACCCACAGCCTGTACGCGGCGGCGGGCTACATCGTGGTGTTCGCCAATCCGCGTGGTTCGATCGGCTACGGCGACGCGTTCGCCAATGCGATCACCAACGCCTATCCGGGCCAGGACCACGACGACCTGATGTCGATCGTGGACGAAGTGGCCAAGCGGCCCTACGTCGACCGCAGGAACCTGTTCATCGGCGGCGGTTCCGGCGGCGGCGTGCTGACCCTGTGGGGCATCGGCAAGGAACCGGACAAGTTCCGCGCGGCGGTGGCATTGCGGCCGGTGGTGGACTGGACCGATCAGGTCACCACCGCCGACCTGCCGTCGTTCTTCATGAAGCACTGGATGGGCGCGGCGCCGTGGGACAAGCCGGAGCTCTACTTCGCGCGTTCGCCCTACAGCCTGGCGGGCCAGGTGAAAACGCCCACCATGCTGATCACCGGCGAGCAGGACTATCGCACGCCGATCAGCCAGACCGAACAGATGTTCGGCGCGCTGAAGCTGCGCGGCGTGGAGACCGAGATGGTGCGCCTGCCGGGTGCCGGCCACGGCATGGGCCGGCCCAGCCAGTGGCTGCAGTCGGTGCTCGCGCCCATCGACTTCTTCAACCGGCACAAGGCGAAGTAGCGGTCCATGCGGCTGTTGTAGGAGCGACGTCAGTCGCGACCGCGCGAACGAATGGTCCGGAGATCTGAGGGATCTCCGGATGATGAAACGCTTGTCGGATACGCACCCATGGCGATGTGGCGCCATGGGATGTCATTGCTGCGGTCGCGACTGACGTCGCTCCTACAAGAAGCGACAGAAGACGCCTCAGAACGCGTGGTCGAAGCCGACCTCGCCCTGCACGCCCAGCTGGTAGGCGGACACGCGGCGCTCGAAGAAGTTGGTCAGCTCCTGCACGTCCTGCAGCTCCATGAAGGGCAGCGGATTGCGCACGTCGTAGCGCTTGGGCATGCCGAGCTTGGCGAAGTGCTGGTCGGCGCAGTGCTGCAGGTACTGGCGCATGTCGCGCGTGGAGATACCGGCCACGCCGCCGGACAGCACGTCTTCGGCGAACTGCACTTCGCACTCGATCGCCTCTTCCAGCATGTCGTAGACCTGCTGCTGCATGCGGTCGTCGAACAGGTCAGGCTCTTCCTCGCGCACGGTGCGCACGCACTCGAACGCGAATTCCATGTGGCAACTCTCGTCGCGGAACACCCAGTTGGTGCCACTGGCCAGGCCCGGCAGCAGGCCGCGCGAGCGGAAGTAGTACACGTAGGCGAACGCGGCGAAGAAGAACAGGCCCTCGATGCACGCGGCGAAGCAGATCTGGTTGAGCAGGAACTGGCGGCGCTGCTCGCGCGTCTCGATGCGCTTCAGGTCCTGGATGCTGTCGATCCACTTGAAGCAGAAGTCGGCCTTCTTCTTGATCGCCGGGATGTTCTCCACCGCAGCGAACGCCTTGAAGCGCTCGGACGGGTCGGGCAGGTAGTTGTCCAGCAGGGTCAGGTAGAACTGCACGTGCAGCGCTTCTTCGTACAGCTGGCGCGACAGGTACATGCGCGCTTCCGGCGCGTTGAGGTGCTGGTACAGGTTCAGCACCAGGTTGTTCGACACGATGGAATCGCCGGTGGCGAAGAAGGCGACCAGCCGGTGGATCAGGTGGCGGTCGGCCGGCGTCATCTTGGAGTGCAGGTCGGTGATGTCGATCTGGAAGTTGATCTCCTCCACCGTCCACGTGTTCTTGATGGCGTCGCGGTACATGTCATAGAACTGCGGGTAGCGCATCGGGCGCAGCGTCAGTTCGAAACCGGGATCGAGCAGCATCTGCTTGGGTTGTGCGGACATGGTGCGGTGGTCCTGTTCTGCTCCTTCCCCCGCATGCGGGGGAAGGTTGGGATGGGGGCGAACGAAGCAGGTGTGCATCGGCTCGCGTGGAGGATGGGGAAGGGCGCGATCACGCCGGTCGGAGCGCGTCGGTTGGCCTCCTGCGGCTTCGGTCTGCCCCCACCCCAGCCCTCCCCCGCGCGCGGGGGAGGGGGTCGTACACGTGAAGTTGGCGCATCCATGCGCCGGGAACATCCGTGTTCCTGTTCCAGGGGTCGTCGGCCGGAGCCGACGCAGGGGTTAGGTTACTGGCACGCCTCGCACGCTTCCGGGTTCTCCAGCGAGCAGGCGATGGCCTCGGTTGGCGTGTACTCGCGCTTGGGCTCGGTGGCCGCGACGGTGCTGACCGTTGTCTTCGCGATCTTCGTCGCCGGGCGCGAGCGCAGGTAGTACGTGGTCTTGATGCCTTGCTTCCACGCGTACATGTACATGGACGACATCGCGCCGATGTTCGGGCTCTCCATGAACAGGTTGAGCGAGGCCGACTGGTCGATGAAGGCGCCGCGGCCGGCCGCCATGTCGATCAGCGAACGCATCGGCAGTTCCCACGCGGTGCGGTAGACCTGCTGCAGCGCTTCCGGCACCTGCGCCAGGCCCTGCACCGACCCTTCGGACAGCTTGATCGCGTCGCGCGTTTCCGGCGTCCACAGGCCCAGCTTCTTCAGCTCGTCCACCAGGTAGCGGTTGACCTGCAGGAAGTCGCCCGACAGCGTCTCGCGCTTGAACAGATTGGACACCTGCGGCTCCACGCACTCGTAGCAGCCGGCGATCGAGGCGATGGTCGCGGTCGGCGCGATCGCGATCAGCAGCGAGTTGCGCAGGCCGTGTTCCTTGATGCGCTCGCGCAGCGCGTCCCAGCGCTCCGTGTTCTCGGGCACGACGTTCCAGGCATCGAACTGCAGCTCGCCGTTGGCGGCGCGGGTGTCGGCGAACGATGGATGGCGGCCGCGTTCCTGCGCCAGTTCCACCGAGGTTTCCAGCGCGTGGAAATAGATGGTCTCGGCGATCTTCGCCGACAGCGTGCGTGCTTCGGCGCTGTCGAACGGCAGGCGCAGCTTGAAGAACACGTCCTGCAGGCCCATGCAGCCCAGGCCGACCGGGCGCCAGCGCAGGTTGCCGCGGCGCGCGGTTTCGATCGGATAGAAGTTCAGGTCGATCACGCGGTCCAGCTGGCGCACGGCCAGGCGCACGGTCTCGGCGAGCTTGTCGAAATCGAACCAGGTGCGGCCGTTGTCCGGATCGCGGTCGACGTGCTTGGCCAGGTTGATCGAGCCGAGGTTGCACACCGCGGTCTCTTCCGCCGAGGTGACCTCGAGGATCTCGGTGCACAGGTTGGACAGGTGGATCACGTTGCCGGCGCGCAGCGTCTGGTTGCTGGCCGCGTTGCACTTGTCCTTGAACGTCATCCAGCCGTTGCCGGTCTCGGCCAGCGTGCGCATCATCCGGCCGTACAGCTTGCGGGCGGAGATGGTCTTCATCGCCTTGCCCTGCGTTTCGGCCTGCGTATAGGCGAGTTCGAACGCCGCGCCATACAGGTCGGTCAGTTCCGGCACCACGCGTGGATCGAACAGCGACCATTCCTGGTCGGCCTCGACGCGCTTCATGAAGAGGTCCGGGACCCAATTCGCGAGGTTGAGGTTGTGCGTGCGGCGCGCCTCGTCGCCGGTGTTGTCGCGAAGTTCCAGGAAGTCCTCGATGTCGGCGTGCCAGGTTTCCAGGTACACGCAGGCAGCGCCCTTGCGCTTGCCGCCCTGGTTGACCGCGGCGACCGAAGAGTCCAGCGTCTTCAGCCACGGCACGATGCCGTTGCTGTGGCCGTTGGTGGACTTGATCAGCGAGCCGCGCGAACGCACGCGCGTGTAGCTCACGCCGATGCCGCCGCTGAACTTGCTCAGCTGGGCGATGTCGCCGTACTTGGCGTAGATGGATTCCAGCGTGTCCTGCGGCGAGTCCAGCAGGAAGCACGACGACAGCTGCTCGTGCGTGGTGCCGCTGTTGAACAGCGTCGGCGAGCTGGGCAGGTAGTCCAGGTTGCCCATGCGGCGGTACAGGGCCATCGCTTCCGGCACGTCCTCGCTGAGCGCGCAGGCGATGCGCAGGAAGAACTGCTGCGGGGTCTCGATGACCTTGCGCGTGTGCGGGTGGCGCAGCAGATAGCGGTCGTACAGCGTGCGCAGGCCGAAGTAGTCGAAGTGCAGGTCGAGCGAGGCGTCCAGCGCGTCGTTGAGCTTGCGTGCGTTGGTCTGCACGAAGTTCAGCAGGCGGTCGTTGATCAGGCCGACCTCGTGGCCGCGGGTCACCGACTGCGAGAACGCGTGGATCTCCTGGCCGGTGACCTCCTTGGCGATGTAGGCGGCCAGCAGGCGTGCGGCCAGGCGGCTGTACTCGGGCTCTTCGCCGGTCAGCAGCGCGGCGGTGCGGATCGACAGCTCGTCCAGTTCGCGCGTGCTGGCACCGTCGTACAGGCCGGAGATGGTGCGGGTGGCCACGCGCATCGGGTCGATGGCGTGCAGGCCTTCGCAGTTGCGCTGCACCGCGCGCACGATCTTGTTGAGGTCCACCGGCTCGCGGCCGCCATTGCGCTTGGTCACGCTCATCGCGGTGGCGGTGGGCGGGGGTGTCAGCGAGAACGCGTCCTTCTGGGACGGGGTGGTGCCGGCGTCGGCGACGGCGCTGTCGATCTGGGTCACGAAGTTTCTCCATGCGTGGTGCACGCGGCGGCCCGTCCCTCGCGGGGTCGCGTCAGGCCGGATGGAGAGTCACAGTGGGGAAGCGGCGTCGCAGGGACCGAGACCACGCAGACGGACTGCGGGCGCCCTGCTTCGCCAGCCATCTCCCCCCGGAGATTCCGCGGCCGGCACCGCGCGGTGTGCATCGCGCGGCTGTCGGCAGGTCTTCGGACTCATGGGCGCGGAAGGCAGGCCTTCCTCCTAGTCCGCCGCTTCCCGAGGCCAAGCCTCAGTGCTGGTGGCGGGGTCGTTCCCAATTACCGCTGCGGGGCAGTGCCGGAGTGGCGCGAGGCGTCACCGGCTTCCCTTTTCATCCGGAGGCTAGCCACCGCCGGAACCGACAGCCACAAGATAGTGGGGGGTCCGGGAGGCGTCAACACCAAATGTAGTGTGGAACAGCGGGCGTCGGCAGGGCGCGGGTTTCACGGTTTGCAGTGCGCCGTAGGGTGGGCCTCGGCCCACCATCGCACGCGTTCGGCGTCGTGGAGCTGCGACGATGACGTCATTCGGTTCTTGTCGCGAGGCCCGCCCTACGACCGCAGCGCCGCGATCGAGGCGTCCTGCGCCTGCGCGTACAGGGCGAACGGGTCGTGGATCTTCGCGCCCAGGGCGGCTTCGAACGCGTCCTGGTTGGCGTGCGCGTCGTACGCGCGCTGTTCGCCGCCGCCGAGGTTGGACTGGAAGATGCCCGCGGCGCTGACCGGCAGGAAGTCCTCGTAGACGATGGGATCGACGACGGCGTGGCCCGCCTCGACCAGCGCGTCCGGCGTCATGCCCGCGCGCTCGGTGGCCGGCAGGGCGGTGCCGCTGTCGGTCAGGCGGTAACGGAAATAGCCCAGGCCTTGCTGGCGCAGCGTTGTCTCGTCGTCCGGGAAGGCCGCGAACGCCTCCGCCAGTCGCTGCGGATAGTCCGCCGACGTATTGCCCGCACCGCCGGCCTGGCGCACCTGCGCCAGCAGGCGGTCGTAGAGTTCGCGGCCGGCCGGCGTCAGCGCCAGCCCGCGCTGTTCGATCTCGCCGAAGCGCGCGCTGTGGCTGCCGGGCACCAGCGTGCCGGTGGCGTCGGGGAAGGCGACTTCCTCTTCCAGCGCCTTGAAGCTGGTCTGCCGCAGCAGGATCGGCACCGCGCGGCGCGGCGGGCCTTCGATCTGCGCCTTGGCCTGGATGCCGCGCGCCAGCATCGCGGCCTGCGCGGCGTCGATGTCCAGCGTGCGCGGGGTGAGGTGGTTGATGTGCGGGCCGCGGAAGCTGACCACGTCGGCGACCAGCCGGTGCAGGCCGAGCAGCGCGCGGTACGTGTCCAGCGCCACCGTGGCATCGCCGTGCCAGCGGAAGGTTTCCAGCACCTCGGCGACGAAGCGCTGCGCATCCGCGTCGTCCAGTCCGCCATCGCGTTCTGCCTGCGCGACCAGCGCACGCGCGCCAGCGGTGAAGATGTCGCGCCTGGCGAGGATCTTCTCCGCTTCCGCGCGCAGTGCTTCGTCCGCGATCAGCTCCAGCCGCAGCAGCGAGGTGAAGATGCGGAACGGATTGGCCGCCAGCGCGGCTTCCGTCAGCGGGCGGAACGCGGTGGCGTGCACCGGTACGCCGGCCACGGTCAGGTCGTAGTAGCCGACCGGATGCATGCCCATCAGCGCGAACACGCGGCCCAGCATCGCCAGCTCGGCCGGCGTGCCGACGCGGATCGCGCCATGGCGCTCCAGGTCCAGGCGCTCGGTTTCCGCATTGCGCTGCAGGCGCGCCCCCAGCGCGGTATCCCGCTGCAGCGTCGCGTC
The DNA here is from genome assembly GCF_056175725.1 of Pseudoxanthomonas sp. LjRoot206. NCBI lineage: Bacteria > Pseudomonadati > Pseudomonadota > Gammaproteobacteria > Lysobacterales > Lysobacteraceae > Pseudoxanthomonas > Pseudoxanthomonas sp. LjRoot206. The sequence continues at coordinate 330,517 of NZ_JBGFFI010000004.1, read as the reverse complement.
GTTGATCTCGCCGACCAGCTCGATCAGGTCGCCGTACAGCGGTACCTCGGCGCGATACATGTCGGACATGGCCTGGGCGAACAGGCTGCGGATGCGGTCGGGCGTAACGAAGGCGGTCATGGGGCTCGGCGTGCGGGCGGCGTGGGGCCGCCGGGGGCGCATATTGTCGCCGCCCCCGCGCACGCGGGCCAGTTCAGCGGTCGGCGTCGGCGCCCGGCACGTAGCCCGGCGGACCGAACAGCGTCCGCGCCACCTCGCCCGGTCCACGGGCGCGGCGCAGGTCACGGGCCAGCTTGGCCCAGGCGTGGAAGGCGATCTTCACCGGGTTGTAGCTGCGCACCGGCTCCACCAGACCGTAGCGGATCGGCACGTCGGGCTGCGCTTCACGGCAGGTGCCGAACAGGCGGTCGAACACGATCAGCACGCCGCCGTAGTTGCAGTCCAGGTAGTCGGGATTGCTGGCGTGGTGCACGCGGTGGTGCGAGGGCGTGTTGAAGACGAACTCGATGGCACGCGGCAGCCGCGGCACCAGTTCGGTATGCAACCAGAACTGGTAGAACAGGTTCGCCGCCAGCGCACCGACCACGTATGGCACCGGAAATCCCAGCCACACCAGCGGGCCGAAGAATACCGCCGCGCCGGTCAGCTTGCCGGTCCAGCCCAGCCGGTAGGCCGTGGACAGGTTGTACTGCTCGGCCGAGTGGTGCACCGAATGGTTCAACCAGAACCAGCGCACGCGGTGGTCGGCGCGGTGCATCGCGTAGTAGCAGAGTTCCTGGCCGAGGAAGAGCGCGAACCAGTGCCAGGCCTGGTCCATCGCGATCGTGGTCAGGCGGAACTCCCAGATCGCGAACAGCAGCACGCCGACCACGCCGCCCTGGAGCAGCAGTCCGAGCAGCGCGCGCCCGACGGCATCGCCGAGCGAGGCCCAGTAGCCCTTCCAGTCGTAGCGGCGTCCTCGCCGCACCAGCCAGGCGGCCTCCACCGCCGCGATCAATGCCAGTACCAGCAGCGGCAGGCCGGCGAAGGCGCGCAGGCCGTCCATGGCGCTGCCTTACTGCCCGCGCCGACCGGCCATCTTCTGGCCGGCGTCACGCAGTTCCTCGGGCGAGAGCTTGCCGTCGCCATTGGCGTCCAGCGTGTCGAAGCGCTTGGCCACGCGCGGCAGTTTCGCCTCGGCCTCGGCCTTGTCGATCAGGCCATCGCCGTTGGCGTCGGCGTCCTTCAGGCGTTCGAGCAGCGTCGCCTTCTGTTCGTCGGTGAGCGTGCGCTGCTGCGCGGTGGCGGGCGCCGCCAGCGCGAACACGGACAGCGCGGTGGCGAAGGGAAGCAGGATGGAACGGGACATCGGTATCTCCATGGGGGAAGAGGGGCAGGCGCGGCGGTGCGGGACTGCATCCGTGCGGCGTAGGGGGTTCGCCAGTCCGCCGCGCCTGCTTGAAACGCATGCAGAAGCGGCTCAGTGGCCGCGCGGGCAGGTGATGGTTTCGCCGCTGGCGTTCGTGCAGGTGCCGGTATGCGTCACCGTGCCGCCGGACACCGTCGTGCTGCCGGTGTAGCCGTTGCCGTTGGCGCCCGTGGCGGTGGTGTCGCGCGCGCCGCTGACGTTGCCATCGGCATCGCGGCCGATGCCGCCGCTGGTGCTGGCGGTGCCGCCGTTGGGGCCGTTGGCGTAGGCACTGCCCTGGCGGCCGGCGCTGCCGTCGGCGTTGCGGTAGGCGCTGCGCTCGTAACCGGCGTTGCCGCCGTTGGTGCCGGCGATGCTGCCGCTGCGCGAACCGGTGGCATTGCCCTGGCCATCGGCCTGCCACGCACGCTGGCGCTGGCTGTCGAAGCGCGCGTTGTTGCGGTCGACGGCGACGCTGCCGCCCTGCGCGGTGCGCTGCACGGCGCGGCTGCGCTCGCGGGCTTCGGCATGGTCGGCGAACGTGGTGGTGGCGCACAGGGCGAATACGGTGGCGATCAGGAACGGGGTCTTGCTCACGGCGGAATCCTCGTCGGGGATGGGGTGGCCGCACGGGGGAAGCGGCGGCAGGACCACGGTAGGCGGCGCCACGGCCGCAGGTGTGTCGGACTTGCCAGCGGATGTGTCTGCCACGGACGTCTGAAACATCTGCTTACACACCGGCCCGCGACGGGGTTTGCGGGCCGTCGCGACGGCGGGCGATAGTGGCTGCATGGACGAGACTTCCCCCCGCCTGCTGCTGGTCGACGACGACGTGCGCCTGCGCGAGCTGCTGCAGCGCTACCTGCAGTCGCAGGGCTTCGAGGTGCGTGGCGTGGGCGATGCGGCGCAGTTGCGGCAGGCGCTGGATCGCGGCCACTTCGACCTGATCGTGCTCGACCTGATGCTGCCGGGCGAGAACGGGCTGGAGATCTGCCGCCGCCTGCGCGGACAGGGCGATGCCACGCCCATCGTGATGCTCACCGCGAAGGGCGACGAGATCGACCGCATCGTCGGGCTGGAGATCGGTGCCGACGACTACGTGCCCAAGCCGGTCAATCCACGCGAACTGCTGGCGCGCATCCGCTCGGTGCTGCGTCGCACGCGTCCGGTGGCCGGTGCGCCGCAGGCCGAGGGCGGCGAGGTGGTGTTCGGCCCGTTCCGCCTCGACCTCGGCCGGCGCGAGCTGACCCGCGACGGCGCGTTGCTGCGGCTGACCAGCGGCGAGTTCGCCGTGCTGTCGGTGCTGCTGCGGCATCCGCGTCAGTCGCTCAGCCGCGACCGTCTGATGAGCCTGGCGCGCGGCCGCGAGCACGAGGCCTTCGAGCGCAGCATGGACGTGACCATCGCGCGCCTGCGCCGCCTGCTGGAAGATGATCCGCGCCAGCCGCGCCTGATCCAGACGGTGTGGGGCGTGGGCTATGTGTTCGTGCCGCCGGAGACCGTGGCATGAAGGCGCCCGTGCCACGCAGCGTGTTCGGCCAGCTGGTGCTGGTGATCGCGCTGGTGCTGGTCGGTGCCGGCGTGCTGGCGCTCCTGCTCGGCCGCGAACTCGCCACGCGCCCGGCGGCGGACCAGTTGTTGCGCGCGATGCAGGGCTTCGCCGAGGTGGTGGAAGCGCTCGACCGCCACCAGCCGCATGCGCGCACCGTGCAGCAGCTGCGCGATGCTGGGCTGGAGGTGCGCACGACGCCGCCCGCGGATGCGCGGCCCCGCTTCGCGCCGTTGTTGCGCGAACTCCGCGAACAGGCCGGCGACACGCTCGGCACCGGGCGCGCGCTGCGGATCGACGCGGACCGCCGTTCGCGGGTGATCTGGCTGAAACCGGCGACGCGCGAACCGATGTGGGTGGCGTTCTCCTACGACCGGCCGATGACCGGCGCGCGGCGCTTCCCCATGCTGATGCTGGTCGGCTGCGTGGTCCTGGTGTGGCTGGCGGCCGCGTACTACGCACGCCGATTGGTGCAGCCGTTGCGCGAACTCGCCGCCGCCGCCCCGGCCATCGTGCGCGGCGACGCGCCACCGCCGGCGCATGCACGCGGACCGCGCGAAGTCGCGGAACTGGCCCAGGCGCTGGGCGACGCCAGCCGCGACGTGCGCGCCGCCGCCGAAGAGCGCGCGCTGCTGCTGGCCGGCATCTCGCACGACCTGCGCACGCCGCTGACGCGCCTGCAGTTCGCATTGGAGATGGTGCCCGGCACCGATCCGGACCTGACCGCCAGCATGCACCGCGACATCGCCGAGATGGATGCCATCCTCGGCCAGTTCATCGCCTTCGCCCGCGATGGCCGCGACGAAGGCAGCGAGTCCGTCGACCTCGCGGCGATCTGCCGCCACGCGGTCGCGGCGATGTCGAAGGCGTGGCACGTCGAACTGCCCGAGCATGCGCTGCTGCCCGGCAAGCCGATGGCGCTGCTGCGCGCGGTGGAGAACCTGCTGGTCAACGCCGAGCGGCACGGTGCGTTGCCGTTGTCGTTGCGGGTGTGGGCGGAAGGTCCGGCGTGGGTGGTCGAGGTGGCCGACGGCGGCCCGGGCCTGTCCGCCGAAGCCGCCGAGCGCGCGCGCCAGCCCTTCGTCCACGACCAGGCGCAGGGCGGCAGCGGCCTGGGCCTGCCCATCGTCGACCGCGTCGCCCGCCAGCACGGCGGCGAACTGCGGCTGTCGCCGAATTCCCCCCACGGCCTGCGTGCGCAGTTGTGGTTGCGCGCGGGCTGACGTTCCCATCACGAGGTAGCCGATGAAGATGCGCCTGCTCCACGCCGGCCTGCTGGCCTGCGCCCTGCTCACCGCCTTGCCGCTGGCAGCGCAGACCTTCCGCGAACGCCTGCAGCAGGCACGCGAGACCTCGCGCCAACCGTCGGCGCGCGCACCCACGTTGCCGGCCGGCGCACGCGCGCTGCGCGACGTGTCCTACGGCAACGATCCGCGCCAGCGCTTCGACGTCTACCTGCCGGCCCAGCCACGCAACGCGCCAATCCTCCTGTTCGTGCACGGCGGTGGCTGGGCCAACGGCAACAAGGACAATCCCGGCGTGGTCGAGCACAAGGCGGCGTACTGGCTGCCGAAGGGCTACATCCTGGTGTCCACCAACTACCGCATGCGGCCCGACACCGCACCGCTGGACCAGGCACGCGATGTCGCGCGTGCCCTGGCTGCCGTGCAGCAGCGCGCACCGGAGTGGCAGGGCGATGCGTCGCGCGTGCTGCTGATGGGCCACTCCGCCGGCGCGCATCTCGCCGCGCTGGTCGGTGCGTCGTCTACGTTGTGGCGCGAGGCGGGCGCAACAAAGCCGCGCGGCGTGGTCTCGCTGGACAGCGGCGCGCTGGACGTACCGCTGACGATGAAGAATCCGCCGCTGCGACGCATCTACGACGCCGCCTTCGGCCAGAATCCCGCCGACTGGATCGCCGCCTCGCCGTACCACCAGCTCACCCGCGACGCGGTGCCGATGCTGTTCGTCTGCTCCTCGCGCCGCAAGGACGCCTGTCCGCAGGGCCTCGCGATGGCGGAGAAGGCGACGTCACTGGGCGTGGCGATGGAGGTACTGCCCGAGGATCTCTCGCATGGCGAGGTGAATCGCGAGCTGGGGTTGCCGTCCGATTACACGAAGGCGGTGGATGCGTTCGTAAGGCGTCACCTGTAGTAGGACCTCGTTGTGGGAGCGACGTAAGTCGCGATGAGGCGCTACCGATGGCCGATCGCGACTTACGTCGCTCCCACAGAAACCCCGCACGTGACCTACGCCTTCCCCCTCACCCCAACCCTCTCCCCCGTATCGGGGGAGAGGGGGCGAAGCCATCACCGCGTGATCCGCACCGCTGCCAGCGCTTCCTGCAATCGCGCGCGCGCCGTCGCTTCGTCGAACGGCGGCGTAGCGGCCGAGTTGTTGGCAAGAGAGGGGAACACCACAAGGTCGATCGCGATGCAGCGTTCGTTCCGTACAGAACGGTAGGCATCCATCGTTCGAGGTGGGTAATGGCCCGTCCCCGCGTCGACGACACGGAAATGGCGGAATGGCTGCCCATCGATGCGAATCTCATCCGAGAGGCCGACAATGGAAGCCTCGGATGGCTGCAGGCATGTCACCACGGCATGGCTGTCGGTGCTGGTGCCGATGTGCAGCTCGGCGGCGATTCCCGGGCCCGAGCCTTCGAGCACCAGTCTCAGCAATGGCTGCCCTCGCACACCGGGGCCGCTCAAGCCATTCCAGCCGCCTTCGGACGGGGCGCTGTCGGGCTCCCGACGCAGCGTGAACCCCGGTGTTGGCGCGAGCGCAATCCCGATCTCGTCGTCCGAGAACTGGAACTGCGGCGCTTCGCGTCCCGTCACCGGCGGTGCGGGATCGGCGATCTCGGCGGCGGTCTGCGTGGCGGCTTCGACCTCTGCCTGCTTCGGCGCGCGTTCGCAGCCGGCGAGCAGTGCGGCCGCGAGCGCGGCGAACAGCGGAACACGGACGATGGGTTTCATGGAGGTCTCCTCCGCGACGATTGCCCGGAGTCTGGCAAGCCGTGCGTGAAGCTTTCGCTTGGACGGTCAGGTCGCCAGCAGCTGAGGCAGTGCCAGCGCTGCCGTCGAGCGCCACACATGATCGGCCTCCGCCGACAGCGCGGTCGATTCCGGATTGATCTCGACCACGGTCGCGCCATGGCGGCGTGCCAGCGCGGGCAGGCCGGCGGCGGGATACACCAGTCCCGACGTGCCGACCACCAGCATCAGCGCGCAGCGCGTGGCCGCATCGGTCGCCGCATTCCACGCATCGTCCGGCAGCGCTTCGCCGAACCACACCACACCCGGACGGATGGCATCGCCGCAGGCCGTGCAGCGCATCGGCGCTACCTGCTGCCGTCCGTCAATGTAGTCGTCGAGCTCACCCTCATGCGCACGCCCGCAGGCGAAGCAGCGCAACGCGAACAGGCTGCCGTGCACGTGCGCGTCGACGATGCTGCCGGCGCGTTCGTGCAGGTCGTCCACGTTCTGGGTGACCAGCGACAGCGGCACGCGGCGCGCGAGATCCGCCAGCGCCACGTGCCCCGCGTTCGGTTGCGCCTCGCGGACGAGCTGCATCCGCCAGCGGTACCAGCCCCAGACCAGCGCGGGATACGCGCGCCAGGCTTCGGCCGTCGCCAGCCGCATCGGGTCGAAGCGCGACCACAGGCTGTCGTGGGTACCACGGAATGTCGGGATGCCGCTCTCGGCCGACATGCCGGCGCCGGTCAGTACGCAGACGCGGCCGCCAATGTCGATCGTCCGCTGTAGCGCGTCGGCGATCGCGGCAGGCACGGTGTCCACGCGCTCAGGCCTTGTGCGGTGTGGCCAGGTAGTCGGCGCTCTGCATCTCGATCAGGCGCGACGCCGTGCGTTCGAACGCGCCCTGCAACCGCGTGCCGGTGTACAGCGCGGTCGGCGCGGCGGCCGACGTGCAGACCAGGTTGACGTGGCGGTCGTACAACTCGTCGATCAGGTTGACGAAGCGGCGCGCCGCGTCCTCGTTCATGCGGTCGAAGGTCGGGATGCCGCCCAGCAGCACCGTGTTGAACTCGTGCGCGATCTCGATGTAGTCCGCCGTGCCGCGCGGGCCTTCGCACAGCGCGACGAAATCGAACCACGCGATGCTCTTGCCGCGGCCGCGCACCGGGATCTTGCGGCTGTCGATCTCGATGTTGCCCGCATGCGCGTCCTCGCCGCCGGTCAGCTCGCGCCAGCGCGACGCCAGCCATGCATCGGACTCGCCATCCAGCGGCGTGCGGTACACCGGCGAACGCGTCAGCGCACGCAGGCGATAGTCTTCCTGCCCGTCGGAACGCAGCACGAAACAATGCTGCTGAAGCAGGTCGATGGCCGGCAGGAAGCCGGCGCGCTGCAGGCCGTCCCTGTACAGGTTCTCCGGTGCCGTGTTCGACGTGGTCACCAGGGTGATGCCTTCGGCGAACATACGCTCCAGCAGCCGCGCCAGCAGCATCGCATCGCCGATGTCGGTGACGAAGAACTCGTCCAGCACCAGCACGCGCAGCTTGCCGCGCGCCTCTCGCACGATCTTCGCCAGCGGGTCGCTCTCGCCGGCATGCTCGCGCAACCGCTCATGCACGCCACGCATGAAGCGGTGGAAATGCGTGCGGTACTTGCCGCCACCCTCGCCGTGCGCCTTGTTCTGCGACACCGAATAGGTCGGTAGCGGCAGGGCGTCGTAGAACAGGTCGACCAGGAAGGTCTTGCCGCGCCCGACGTCGCCCCAGTAGTACAGGCCCTGCACCGTTTCCGGCGCCTTGTTGAACAGCCGGCCGAACAGGCCCGGCGATGCCGGCTCCGCCAGCAGCGCGGTGTGGATGCGGTCCAGCTGCGCCAGCGCGGGATGCTGCGCCGGGTCGTCCTGCCATTGGCCCTGCGCCGCGCCGCGCGCGTATACCTGCGACGGCGTGGGCGCCGTGGTCCGTGCGTCGTCCGCCATCACGCCGGCACGTAGCCTTTCATCGCGTGCTTGATGGCGCCGCGCAGGTCCATCAGCTTGCGGTGGAAGAAGTGGCTGGTCTCCGGCATGCGGATCAGTTCCGGCGGCTGCTTCAGCGTATCGATCCAGTCGTAGACCGCCTGCGGCTCGACGATCTCGTCCTGCTCGCCCTGGATCACCAGCCACGGGCAGGTCGGCGGCTCGATCGCGGCGAAGTTCCAGCGGCCGGCCGGCGGCGCGATCGAGACCAGCGCATCCGGCTGCAGGTCAGCGCTGGCGCGCAGCGACACGTACGCGCCGAAGCTGAAGCCGGCCAGCCACAGCTGCGTGCCGGGCCGTTGCTCGCGTATCCACTGCACCACCGCGCGCAGGTCGTCGGCCTCGCCGTCGCCGTGGTCGAACAGGCCATCCGATGCGCCGGTGCCGCGGAAGTTGAAGCGCACCGTCAACGCGCCGAGCTCGCGCAGGCTGCGCGCGGCCATCACCACGACCTTGTTGTGCATCGTGCCGCCCTCGGTGGGCAGCGGGTGGCAGACCACCGCGGTGATGGGCGCCACCGGCTCGCCGTCTTCCGGCCAGTCGACGTGGGCCTCGAGCGCGCCGTCGGGGCCGTCGAGGGTGAGCGGGCCGGAGGCCGAGGGGAAGGCGGGGTTCGTCATGCGGCCATGATAAGCCTTGTGTTCGTGTATCGAGTGCGGTCCTTGCGCGTGTGGTCCTTGCGCGCACGGGAAGCCGTGTGGGCGGTGCCTTCTCCCCCGTCATTCCGGCGGCTCGCAACAGCCGAACGGCTGGTCGAGCCGGAAGCGCTTCACAACGGCCGGATGGCCGGTCATCCAGCGACTTCATGCATGGCGTCGCAAAGGCACTGGGTTCCGGCCTGCGCCGGAACGACGCCGTCAGGCGTGCGACCAAGGTCCGGCAGCGTGGCGCGCGCCGCTGTGCGATGCTGCCGGTCCCCACGTCGTATCCCGCTGCACCATGGCATTCGATGCCTTCGCCCTGATCCTGACCATGCTGGCGCTCGGCATGGTGTTCGCGCGCTTGCGCGCCTTCCCCGACAACGCGGGCGACGTCATCAACCGCGTCGTGCTCTACGTCTGCCTGCCGGCGGCGATGCTGACCTACGTGCCGCGCCTGCGCCTGGACACCTCGCTGATGGGCGTGGTGGTCACGCCATGGCTGCTGACCGTGGCCACGGTCGCGCTGGTGGCGCTGGCCACGCGCGTGCTGAAGTTTCGCCGCGACGAACACGCGGTGCTGCTGCTGTGCGTGGCGCTGTGCAACAGCAGCTTCATCGGGTATCCCATGGTGCGCGCGCTGCTGGGCGAACACGCGCTGCCCTACGCCGTGGTCTACGACCAGTTCGGCACCTTCATCCTGCTGTCGACGTTCGGGCTGTACGTGCTGGCGCGCTACGGTGGCGACGCACCGCCGACCGCGCGCGAGATCGGCCTGCGCATCGTGAAGTTCCCCCCGGTGTGGGCGCTGCTGTTCGGCCTGACGCTGATGCCGGAACAGCCGCCGGCATGGATCGCGTCCGCCCTGCAGAAGCTGGCCGACGCGATGTTGCCGCTGGTGATGCTGGCGGTGGGACTGACCCTGCAGCTGAAATTGCCGCGCGACGAACTGAAGCCGCTCGCCGTCGGCCTGCTGCTGCGCCTGCTGGTGATGCCGGCACTCGCGGTGCCGCTCTCGCTGGCGTTCGGCATGCGCGGCGAGATGCTGCAGGCCAACGTGCTGGAGTCGGCCATGCCGACGATGATCACCGCCGCCGCGCTCGCCATCTCGCACCAGCTAGCCCCGCGTCTGGCCGCCGCGCTGGTCGGCTACGGCATCCTGCTGTCGCTGGTCACGCTGCCTATGTGGGCGTGGATCGTGCAGCGGTGGGCGTCATAGCCGCAGGAGTTGGCGCACGAGGCGGTTGCATGCGAACGTGCGTCCTGATTTCCCGACAGGAGTGGGCAATGCGCAAGGCAGGCAAGGTGTGTCTCTGGTTGGTGTTGATGGCGTCCGTGTCCGTGCCATTGCCGGCACTCGCGCAGGAAGGTCCGCCACCGGAGGTGCCGGGCCGGGTCGCGTCCGATCCGCAGCTCGCGGCGGCCAGCAAGGCCTGGCATGACGCATGGCGCGCGAATGTCGAGACGCATCTGCGTTCCGTCGCGGCGCGGGGCACGCCGCGCGACCTGCTCGTCGCGGGCTGGTTGTGGCCGATGCAGTACGACGAAGCGGGGCGGCCGGAAGCGGCCTCCTCGCGATTGGCGCGCGGATGGATCCAGGCCGCCTACGCGGCCAGTCGCGGCGAAGATCCGCTGGTGGATTGGGCGCTGCTGAACGCCTGTGCGAAGACGGACGCAGGGTGCGACCGGGAGGTGCTGCTGGAGCGCCTGGCGGTGGCCGACCCCGGCAACGCCGAGCCGTTGCTCACCCGCTACTCCGATGCCGTCCAGCGCAACGATATCGTGTCGGCCGAGCGGGACTGGCGGGCCGCGACCAGCGCGACGCGATACCGTTCCCGTGCCAACGAGACGGGCCTGCTGATGGCCGAGACGCTGCGAGAGGTGCCGATGCCTCCGCTCGATCCTGCACTGGCAGCGGCGATCGGCGAGGACTTCATGCTGGGGCGTGCGGCCACGCCGCACGACATGCCCGATGTCGTGGTGATGGCGATCAATGCGGCCATCGCGATTCCCGCCCTGCATCCCATCACCCAGCGCTGCCGTGCGCAGGTCGGCCAGTTGCCGGCCGATACCTTGTCCGCATGCAAGCGGCTCTACACGCTGCTGGCCGATGACACGTCGACCCTGCTGTTTCCCGCCATCGCGCTGCCGCGCCTGGTGGAATGGGCCGATACCGATGCCGAACGCGAGGCCGCACGCGAGCGCCTGCGCCAGTTCGCCTGGGTCCACGACAGCCTGATGCAGCTCTACCAGCGCCCTGCGGACGCGCGGCGCTTGCCGGAGGACTACATCGACGTCTTCCTGCGCGATGGCGAACTCGCCGCCATGCGACACCAGTTGAAGATCAACGGCATCGCCACCGAACCGCCGGCAGGTTGGCAGTCGGAGAATCCGGAGTACCGCGGACAGCCGGGCGGAAGTCCAGCCGCGACGCGCTGACGGTAAGCCGTCAAGCGATCAGTCGCCTGTCGCGGCGTGGAGGCCGCGCCTCTTCCTGCGCACGCGTCGACCAGGTCGCCGCCATCGCGCGCACCGCCTGCACCAGCTGCTCCTCCGGCTTGGCGTACGGGATCCGCAGCCAGCTGTCGGCGCCGCCTTCGACGCTGAAGACCGGACCGGGCGCCAGGTAGATGCCTTGCCGTTCCATGTCGGCGGCCAATTGCGTGGCGCTGCCGTGCGGCATCCGCGCCCACAGCGTCAGGCCGCCGTCGGGCAGGCGGAAGCGCCAGTCCGGCAGGTGCTCGCGCAGCGCCTGCGCCAGCGCGTCGCGTCGCTGCCGCAGCTGTTCGCGACGTACCGCGAGGAAGCGGTCGGTGCCGAGCATTTCGGCCACCACCAGCTGATCGAACAATGAGCTGCCCAGGTCCATCTGCACGCGCGCGGCGATGATGCGGTCGACGGCCTCGCGCGGTGCGCGGATCCAGCCCACGCGCAGGCCGCCCCAGCACAGCTTCGATGCACCGCCGACGGTGTACGCGCTCGGAGAATGCGTCGCGAACGGCGCGGGCATCGGCGCGTCCGACAGGCAGGTCGACTGCAGCGTCTCGTCGACGATCGCGATGGTGCGCGTCGCATGCAGGGCCGCGGCATAGCGGGCGCGCTGCGCGTCGTGCATCAGGAACCCGGTGGGATTCTGGAAGTCGGGAATCAGGTAGGCGATGCGCGGCGCGGTCTGCCGCAGCGTCGCTTCGATCGCGGCGAGGTCCCAGCCTTCGTCGCCGAGCGGATCAGCCATCGGTGCGCTGACCAGGCGGCCGCCGCCGAGGCGCAGCGCTTCGATCGCGTTCGAGTACACCGGCGATTCGATCATCACGCGGTCGCCGGGGCGGGTCAGGGCGCGCGCGACGATGGCGATGGCCGACAGCGCGCCCGAGGTGATGACGATCTGCTCCGGCGCGGTGGGCAGGCCGCGTCGCGCGTAGTCCGCCGCGACCAGTCCGCGCAGCGCCGGCAGCCCCGAGGGCAGATAGCCATCGCTGGCGAGATAGGCGGGCAGGGCGTCCATGGCGCGCGCGTAGGCGGCGGCGACGCCCGGCGTGGCCGCGCCGGCGGCGCAGTTGAGGTCGATCGTGCCGTCCATCGCGTGCGCTTGGCCAACCGAATGCAGCGCGTGGTCGTGCGCACGACGCCGGTCGACCGGCACGGTGGCGTAGGTGCCCGCGCCCTGGCGGGCGGTGGCGAAGCCGGCCGCCACCAGGTCCGCATAGGCGCGGGTGACGGTGTTGCGCGACACGCCCAGCGCCTGGGTCACCGCGCGCTCACTGGGCAGTCGCGTGCCCAGTGGAATGCGGCCGTCGCCGATCAGTTCCTGCAGCGCCTGGCGCAGGCCGCGGTAGGCGGGTGCGCGCGGGAAGTCGCCGACCAGCGTGGCGAGACGGTCCGGGGCCAATGATCGTTCCATGGGGCCACTATCGCAGGATTGGCTCTGGAAGAAAGGGCCAATCGGGTGGATCGTGGCCCCATGAAACCGCCCACCACGTCCATCGGACTCGCCAACCTCGGCCCCCTCGCGCAACTGAAGGCCGGCCGCCTGCCGGAACGCCTGCTGCGCCTCCTCGTCGGCCTGTGGCTGTACGGCTTGGCCATCGCGCTGATGATCGAAGGCGCGGTCGGCGCCTCGCCGTGGGACGTCTTCCACCTCGGCGTCTCGCACCACCTGCCGCTGTCGTTCGGCATGGTCATGGTGCTGACCGCGGTGGGTGTGCTGCTGGCCTGGATTCCGCTGCGGCAGATGCCGGGCGTGGGCACGGTCGCCAACACGCTGCTGCTGGGTCCGTTCGCCGACCTCAACCTCGCCCTGCTCGATACGCCGCAAGGCCTGCCGCTGCGCTGCGCTTATCTCGTCGCCGGCGTGGTGCTGTGCGCGGTCGCCACGGCGATGTACATCGGCGCGCAGCTGGGGCCGGGTCCGCGCGATGGATTGATGACGGGACTCGCGCGCCGCACCGGCTGGTCGATCCGCAGCATCCGCACGCTGATCGAAGTCACCGTGCTGGTCATCGGTGTGCTGCTCGGCGGCGTCGCCGGCGTCGGCACGGTGCTGTTCGCGTTCGGCGTGGGTCCGCTGAACCAGTTCTTCCTGCGCTACCTGGTGGTGCGCCTCGATCCGCCCGCCGCGGTCGCCGGAGACACGCCATGACGCCGACGGTCCGGCGCTACAGCGCGTTCACCACCGATCCCGACGGCGGCAATCCCGCGGGCGTGGTGCTGGATGCGCGAGGCCTGAGCGATGACGGCATGCAGCGCATCGCCACCGAGGTGGGCTACTCGGAAACGGCGTTCCTGTCGCCGCGCGCGGACGGCGATCTCGATGTGCGCTATTTCAGTCCGCTGGCCGAAGTGAGCTTCTGCGGGCACGCCACCATCGCGGCGATGGTGGCGCATGCGCGCCAACACGGTCCCGGCGAGGTCGTGCTGCACACGCAGGCCGGGCGCGTGCCGGTGACGGTCGACGCCGCTTTCGCCGCCACGCTGACCAGCGTGCCACCACGTACCGCACCGCTCGATGCGGCGGATCTCGATGCGCTGCTCGCGACGCTCGGCTGGCGCCACGACGAGCTCGATCCCCATCTGCCGCCGGGGCTGGCCTATGCGGGTGCGTGGCATCCGGTCATCGCTGCCGCCACGCGCGCACGCCTCGCCGACCTGCACTACGACTTCGATGCGCTCGCCGCGCTGATGAAGGCGCGCGGCTGGACGACGATCGACCTGGTCTGGCGCGAGGACGCGCAGACGTTCCATGCGCGCAATCCGTTCCCGCCGGGCGGCGTGGTGGAAGATCCCGCGACCGGCGCCGCCGCCGCCGCGCTCGGTGCCTACCTGGCCTCGCACGACCTGTTGCCCGCGCGCCGCGCCTTCACCATCCACCAGGGCCACGACATCGGACGACCGAGCCTGTTGAAGGTGGAGGTTCCCCACGACCTGCGCGATGGCGTGCGGGTCAGCGGGACGGCGGTGGAGATCGTCGCGGCCTGACCGCCTTCGCGTCGCGCGCGTGCTTGAAGCGGCGACCTACCGCGTGCGAACGTGTCCGCTCGTGACCCGACAGGAGTGGGTAATGCGCAAGGCAGGGCGAGCGGGGTTGTGGGTGATCGCGATGGCGTGTCTTTCGGCGCCGGCACTGGCGCAGGAAGACGAGCCACGCCTCGCACACAGTCGGGTCGAGTCCGATCCGAAGCTGATGGCGTCCTACGAGGCTTGGCAGGACGCATGGCGCACGAATATCGAAGCGCACCTGCGCACGGTCGCTGCGCGCGGCACACCGCGTGACCTGCTGGTGGCCGGCTGGTTGTGGCCGATGGAGACGGACGAGACGATCGTCCAGCGACAGGGGACCGCCTCCAGGCCGCAGGCCCGCGCGTGGATACAGGCCGCCTACGACAGCGCCCGCGGCGAAGATGCGCTGGTGGATTGGGCGCTGCCGGATGCCTGCAGGATGACGGGCGCCACCTGCGATAGGGGCATGTTGCTGCAGCGCCAACTGCGCGCCGATCCGGGCAATGCCGAGGTCCTGCTGGCCGCCCATTACGCTGCCCTCCAGCGTGAGGATGCGGTCGACGCCGAACGGCTCTGGCAGGCCGCCGCCGCCGCGACCCATTACCGGTCGCGCGGCAACGACGTCGGCACGCTCATGCTCTCGACGCTGCGGAGAGTGCCGGCCCCGCCACTCGATCCCGCACTGGCAGCAGCGATAGGCGAGGATCTGGCGCTGGGTCGCGGTGCAACGACCCAAGACATGGCCGACACGGCGGCCGTCGCGCTCAATGCGGTGATCGCGTTGCCCACGCTGGATCCGATCACCCGCCGGTGCAGTCCGCAGGTCGGCAGTCTGTCTGCCGCCGCGTTGTCCGACTGCAAGCGTATCTACGCGTTGTTGGCGGCCGACGAATCCCTGCTGCTGAGCGCCATGGTGGCATTGCCCAGGTTAGTCGAGTGGGCGAACAGCGACGCCGAGCGCGAAGCGGCGCGCGAACGCCTGCGCCGCTTCGCCTGGGTATACGAGCGCCTGCGGCATCTGTATCCGCCTTTCATGGAGGAGCAGAAGGTCCCCGATGACTACGTTGACCGTCTGTTCCTGGAAGGCGAGTTCGCAGCCTTGCGACGCCGGCTGGAAATCAACGGCATCGCAACCGCGCCGCCCGCCGGTTGGCTGCCGGAGAACACGAAGTGGCGTGCATTGCTGACGGCCACGCCGGTGCCTGCAGCCCGCTGATCGCCTTCGCACCGCGTTGACCGCGCCGGTGGAAGCATCGGGGCAGGAGGGTCGTGCCATGTTCGACGGGTGGGAAGCGCAGGTGTCGGTGGTCGCGCGCATCGCGTTCGCGATGCTGCTGGGCGGCATGATCGGCCTGGAGCGGGAGATGAAGGACCGGCCCGCCGGCTTCCGCACGCATACGCTGGTCGCCGGTGCGGCCGCCATGCTCACCGGCATGGGCGACATGATGCTCGCGCAGGCGCAGCACGACCACGACGGCCGCGTGCAGATCGATCCGTTCCGGCTGGTGGAAGCGGTGATCGCCGGCGTGGCCTTCATCGGTGCCGGCACCATGATCGCCCACCGCGGCCGCGTGGTCGCCGGCATCACCACCGCCGCCTCCCTGCTGATGGTCGCGGTGATCGGCGTGGCGGTCGGCTTCGGCCACGGCTGGCTCGCCCTGCTCGCCACGCTGCTGACGCTCGCCGTGCTGTCGGTGCTGGCGTGGATGGAGCGGCGCGTGTCTCGGCGGTCTACGAAGGACGAAGACGTTACGCGCTGACCCGCGTGTGGCTGGTGCGCGGCCATCGCCAACGCTGGAATCGCGTAGCAGCATCCTGACCATGCCTTGACCTGCCCTCGGGTTCGAGATGAACATCCGCGTCATCACCCCGGAACGGGGTCCAGCGGCGACAGGTGGTCTACCTATCATGAAGGTCGTTCTTGGCCTGATACGGCTGTTGGGCTATCTGCTTGGTGGTTTCGCCCTGCTCTCCGGCGCAGCGGACGTTCTGGGTTTCATTCCGCACTCCTATGAGACTCCGCCGTGGACAGCGCGCTTCATCGCCGCGCTACCTTCAATGCTGGCGGGGGTGGTTCTACTTGTCCCCATCAGGCATTTCCTGACCGGTCCGAAATACTGCGTGTTGGCTGTCGCCTACGCGCTATTGGTACTGGCGACGGCCATTCTCAGCCTGCAAGGACTGACTGACTACGCATCTGGCGCGAAGGATCCGGCGATCGTCCCGTTTGCGCTCGCTGTGTTCTACATCCCGGCCGCCAATGCATTCGTCCTTTGGCGTCTGCATCGAGATCGGGAAAGGCAATCCGACAACTCAATCAAGCCAAACCCGTTTGGTGGGCCAGCGTAACTCAGGCGCGAACGGCCATCGAAATTCAGGTGGGCACTGTTGGGCAGGTGCTCAACAGCACCAGGCCCGGGCATAAGATTCGGGTCGTGGATGATGCTGAGTGCACTGGTGGGCTTCTGATCCATGAATGGTGGGAGGGATCAGATGGCCCCAATGCGCTTGCCGTGTTCGACTCATGGGTAAAGGACGGGGATGCCCTTCGTCAGTTCTTCGCTGAAGCGGGTTGGTCGGTCGACTGGTCGACGTGACAAATCGATCAGAGGGGTGCTCTTCGTGGCGAGGTTTGACCAGATTTCGACAATCCAACGGCACGTTTCATGCAAGTTCAACAACGCAACAACACCAACAGGGGAAGGGGATTCCACTATGTTCGGAAAACTGATGGTCGGCGCGGCACTCGTCTGCGCCTCGCAAGTCTGTAGCGCCCAGACGACGGGGTCGGCACCGGCACAACAAAGCCAGGGCGGCGGCCTCTGCCTGTTCACCGGCACGCCGCCCGCCGACCACACCTACACCACGGTCAGGAAACTGAAGTACGGCAAAGGCAGCTACGGCAGCGTCAACGACATCCTTCCGATGGTCATCGCCGATGCCAAGGCCGCGGGCGCCGATGCCGTCATCCACTACAACGGCTCGCAGCGCTTCGGCTTCTGGCCATGGCGCTTCGTGCGTCCTGTCGTCACCGGCACCGCCATCAAGTGGGAGCCCGCGCGTGACGTCGACTGCGCGGCCGCAGGCGGCCACTACAGCACGGGAACGCTGGCGGAAGCACCGCCGCCGCCGCCCAAGTGATCTGCGTTCTCGCACCTGAAACCTCATCCGAGCCGACCCTGCTAGGCGGGTCGGCTCACGTCGGAGGTTGGCGCCCGTGAAAGCGGTATCTCTCGCCCTCATCGTCGTATTGCTCACGATGTCGAGTACGGCGCTGGCATGCACTGCCACGCATGTCGGCATTACGGAGGCCAGGCGTGCAGAAATCGTGTTCATCGGAGAGGCAACCAGGCTTCAAACGGTAGAGCCGAACTACGAGCTTTTCGTTTACGTCACGCCGTCGGAGACGCTCAAGGGTCGGGCTGACAAAGGCGTCAGGGCACAGTCGCCTTGTTCCGAGCCGATCGAGTTGGGCCAACGGGTGGTCGTTGCTGCCTGGCGCGGCAAGTTCTATGTCTATCCGGCAAAGGACTTCGAGGAACGCTTCAGGGACGCATTCCGCCACGGTCGCAAGTAGATCAATCGATCCGACCCCATTTCGCGGGTCGGCTTAGCCAGTCGTGGGACCAGGATGAAGTTGATCGAGCAACTTGGAGAGGATCTCGCCGGGATGTCTGTCGTCGTTCGGAAGCATGCCGACGGCATCATTGTCCCGGCGACCTCGGATGAGGGCTTCGATGTTTCGATGCTGTTCCTGGATGGCCGCTATTGCGTCGGGTTCGACAAGTGGGGCCTGGATTGTTTCGATCCGGCAGAAGCGAGCATCGCGGCCGGACTTTTTGCGCACTGCCTGTCCGACCAGACCCGGCTGATCGTGACCTCCCGGGGCGGCAAGGATGTTTCCTGGACACTGGAAGAGTTGCAAGGCGGAGAATGGACTCCGTTCGCACACATATCCAACTGGATCCCCAAGTTCTGGTTGGCAAAGCAGGTGAGGTGCTTGCGTAACAACATCAATCTTCCTGGCTTCGGCACGTGATCCACGAGGAACCCGCTTCGCTGATCGGCCTGCACCAAACGCGGTCGCCGGGTAGGCTCTGACCAAATGGATACGTTTGCTTTCTCCCCGCCTGAGCATGCCCGATTCCTGGCCGGCTACCTCGATGCCGTTGGTCGATCCCTGACCACCGGCACGGAGCTGGTCTCGCTTACGTGCAAATTCTTCGGTACAAGGGTGGAAGTCGGCACCCAGCTTCGCTCCGGTGGCATTCCTGTCGACAACTGGAGCCGCGAGCTCTGCGGAATGGCAGACGAGGTTCTTGGTCTCGACACCCGCTCTCGCCTGGGCTTCTACATGGTGGAATATCTGTGCTGGATCCGGGAGTTCACCGAAGGCACCACCTGTTACAGGATCGACGACAGTACGACAGGCGGCATCTCCTATCGCATGGAGTTGCGGGATGGAAGTTGCATTGTTGCCGCGGTCATTCGCTCAGACAAGCGCAGCGTGTAGCACTTTTTTGCTGGATCCTCGCAAGTCGGTTCAACATGGGCATTCGATGCCAATTCCGCATCAAGGAGCATCATGGAGCATCAAGCATGATCGATGGGCTGGGCTTCTGCGTGATCTATCGGGCGAGGGTGCATCCCGACAAGGAGGCGAAGTACGTCGCGGCCTGGTCCACGCTGACATCGCTGATCCGCTCGCAGCGTGGCGGCCTGGGGTCGCGGCTGCACAAGGGCGCCGATGGCATCTGGTATGCGTATGCGCAGTGGGAAAGTGCGCAGGCGCGCTCCGATGCCTTCGCGCTGCCGTCCGTGCATCCCGAGGCCCAGGCGGACATGATGGACTGCATCATCGGGTTCCTTTCCGAGATACCGCTCGATCCGATCGAAGACCAGCTGGTGCCGGCCTCCGAGCTGGCGTCCCGCACGTCATCGGGCTGATCCTCGTTGCATGTCGTACTGCGTGAGCATCGACCTTCCGGAACCAGGGACACCATGGGCCTCCTGACCTTCAGCCTCAACCTCACCCTCGACGGCTGCGTCGACCACGAGGAAGGCATCGCCGACGACGAGACGCATGCCTTCTTCACCCGGCTGATGGACGAACACGGCGCGATGCTGTGGGGCCGCGTCACCTACGAAATGATGGAAGGCTACTGGCCGGCGGTCGCCCGCGGCGAGGTGGATGCGCCGCCGGCCCTGCGCGAATGGGCGGACAAGCTGCAGGCCAAGCCGAAGTACGTGGTGTCGTCGACGCGCACCGACTTCCCGTGGAACAACAGCCACCGCATCACCGGCGACCTGCGCAGCGGCGTGCAGGCGCTCAAGGACGCGACTCCGGACGGCGTACTGCTCGGCAGCGGCCTGCTCGCCAACGCACTGGACCGGCTCGGCCTGATCGACGAATACCGTTTCCTCGTCCATCCCCGGATCGCCGGCCATGGCCCGACGCTGTACCAGGATGGATTGCCGGCCACGCGACGGCTCGACCTCGTCTCCGCGACGCCGCTGCGCTGTGGCGCGGTCGCCATGCATTATCGGCGCGCGCAGTGACGTCGGCGTTATTGGCGTGACATGCAGGCTGGGTGGAGCCGAGCCCGGTCATTTCCGTGACCGGCACCTCTGATGGACGCCGCAATGAAATTGCTCGCCCGCGGGCTGCTAGGCTTGCGAGGCCCATGAGGGCCACTCAAGGAGGACGAGGATGAAATACCGCTTTGCATTTGCCGTGTTTGCCGGCCTGCTCGCCATGTCGTCGGTAGGCGCGAAGGAGCCGCTGCGGCTCGATGCTTCCACGGACGCCACCGCCGAGGCGAGCTGGAAGGCCATGCACGAAGAGGCCTCCCCCGAGCAGAAGCAGAAGCTCGCGCTGGCCATGCTCAAGATCAACCTGGCCGGCACCCACTCGGCCTACGATGCGGTACGCGACCCGGCATTGCAGAGCATCGGCATCACTGGGATCAAGGACAAGGTGTCGGGCATGACCGCCGAAGAGATCATCGCGCTGGCCGACCGCGTATCCACCGTCACCGCCGAGCCCGCGCGCGAGTGATGCCCCGCAAGGGCGGATTGAGTCTTGTCCGGCTCAGTCGCCCTTGTTGGCCCGCTTTCGGCTCCACCCATCCGTCGAACAAGGTTTCGGAGAGGAAGCATCATGATGAAACGCGTCGCCATCGTGCTGCTTGGCTTCCTGCCGGGCATGGCTTTCGCTCACCAGGACCGCATCCTGCCCATCAAGCCGGACGGCACGCTGGCGGATCTTCCCGCCGAATACGGTCCCGTCAGAATCAGCATCGTCCGCTCCAGGGACAATGCCAGCGAAGTCCAGCAGGTTGTCCTTTCTTCACCGAAGTTTCGGGTCGCCCTCAACAAGTGCGTGATCGATCTCCTCGGAAACGTCACGCACGTAGAGGCAAGCGGCTCGTGGTACCACGAGCCAGGCCGTCTCCCGCCGTACGTGTCGCTGGACTTCTACTCGGATCCCTACGATCCGGGAAGTCGGGACAACCAGTATTCCTCCGTCACCTACTCGCTCGTGGACGGTCGAATCCTTATGGGTACACGGATGTGGAAGCCGCTGATCGGTCGCCCACAGGGTCGCATCATCGATCCAGCCGACAAGTGTTCCCAATGGCAGCAAGCCAAGTGAGTTGAAGCCTTCCGTAGGATGGGTGGAGCCGAAGGCGATACCCATCGCGTTTGACATGAGACACCGGGCGCTCTGCTCACGGTCAAAGAAGCTCGGCCGCAAGGTGCGCACCGCACGGGCTCAAGGTAGAGCGCCGATGGGTAGACCTGCTTCGCCGTTGAAAGCCGCCTTCGGCTCCACCCATCCTACGAAGTCTGCTCAGTCGTGCCGCAATGCCGCGATGGGATCCAGCTGCGCGGCCTGGCGCGCGGGGTAGACGCCGAAGCCGAGGCCGACGACGGCGCAGAAGCCGGCCGACAGCAGGATCGGCAGCGGGGCCCAGGCGACCTGCCAGCCGGCGAACGTGGCGATCAGGTAGGCCAGCACGCCGCCGAACAGCAGGCCCAGCAGCGCGCCGGCGATGCAGATGACCGTGGCCTCGCGCAGGAACTGCGCGATCACGTCGCGGCGGCGCGCACCGAGCGCGCGCAGCAGGCCGATCTCGCGACGCCGCTCCAGCACGTTGGCCAGCATGATGTTCATGATGCCGATGCCGCCGACGAGCAGGCTGACGCCGGCGATCGCGCCCATCACCACCTGGAAGATGCGCTGCGTCTGCTGGTGCTGCTGGAACAACTGCTGCGGCACGATCAGCTGGTAGTCCGCCATGCCGGCATGGCGCTGGTCCAGCACCGCCGACAGCACGCCGGCACCGGCGGCCAGGCGCTGCGGATCGTTCAGCCGCAGCAGGAAGCGGTCTACCTCGTCCTCCTGCGGCTGGAAGCGGAAGCGCGCGCGCACGCTGGCCAGCGGCGCGTAGATGCGGTTGCTCTCCGAGCCCAGCTGCACGCCTTCGAAATCGTCCTGGCCCAGGTCGCGGTCGGCGAGCACGCCGATCACCTCCAGCCACACATGGTTGACCTTGATCAGCCCGCCCACCGCATCGCCCTTCGGGAACAGGTCGGCCGCCGCCTGGTGGCCGAGCACCGCGACCGCCGCCAGCGCGGCTTCGTCGTCGGCGGTGAACGCGCGGCCTTTCGCGATCTTCAGCGAGGACAGTTCGAACCACGCCGCGCTGACGCCGCTGGCCTGCGCATCGCTGCGGCCGCTGTCGCTGAACACCGTGTGCGTGCGCACCTGCTTCTCGGCGGCATGGCGCTCGGCGCCGGGCACGACGCTGAGCGCGGCGTCGGCATCGGCGACGGTCAGGCCCAGGCTGCGTTCGCGGGTTTCCTTCAGCGTGTCCTCGTCCTGCGACTTCGCCTCGGCGATCAGGTTGTGCAGGCCCAGGCCTTCGACCAGCCGCAGGGCTTCGCGCCGGCTGCCTTCGCCCACCGCCTGCATCGCCACGATCGCGCCCACGCCGAAGATCATGCCGAGCAGCGTGAGCAGCGTGCGCAGGCGGCGCCGCCACAGTTCCTCGACCGCTTCGCGCCAGACGGTGGGCAGGCGGTTGAACAGGCCGGTCATGCGGTCTTCCCTTCGGCGTCGTCGCCCTGGCCGTCGCCACCGTCGGCGTCGGCCTTGTCCTTGTCGTCCGCGTCGTCACCGGGCGCGGGTACCTCGACCTGCGACAGCCGCACCTCGTCGCCCGGTTTCAGGCCCGTCAGCACCTGCGAACGCGCGGTGCCGCGCACGCCGAGTTTCACTTCGCGCGCCACGTAGTCGTTGCCCTGTTTCACCTGCACCCAGTGGCGGTCGTCGCGCTGCTCGATGGCGACGTTCGGCACCGCCATCGCGTCCTTCGCGTCCAGCAGCACCACCGAGGCGGCGAAGCGCTGGCCGGGGATCAGCCGATAGCGTTCGATCGCGTCGGCCGGGATCGGCGCGCGCATCGACAGGAACTTCACCGGGCTTTCGCGGTTGCGCACCTTGGCGGCACTGGCCACCCACGAGAGTTTGCTGGCGATGCGCTGGTCCGGGCGGCCGAGCGGGTGCAGCACCACCGCATCGCCGGCCTGCACGCCCTGCGCTTCGATCTGCGGCAGGTCGATCTCCACTTCCATCGTCGAGGTGTCGGGCAGGCTGCCGAACTCGAAGCCCGCACGCAGGTTGGCGCCGACCATGGGCTTGTCGCCCGACCAGTTGGTGGCGAGCAGCAGCACGCCGTCGTTGGGCGCGCGCAGTTCCAGCGCGTCCAGGTCGTCCTTGCGCGTCTTCGCGGCCATGTCGAAGGTGGCGCGCTGCGCGTCCAGCACCGCCAGTTCGGCGCCACCGCGCACGCCGGACTGGTCGCGCTGCCATTGCAGCGTGCCCTGGCGGACCTGCAGGTATTCCTTGTCCTCGATCGCGTCCAGCACCTGGTTGCGCGCGACCGTGCTGAGGTCGGCGTCGGCGTAGCGCTGGGCGATGCCGAGCTGCACGGCCACCAGCGACAGGTCGACTTCCACGCGGCCCTGGGTGGACTCCAGTCCGCTTTCCTTCGCCGCGCGCGCCAGCGCGTTGCGCTGCAGGTCGATCATCGCCTGCGCGAGCTGCTGTTCGCCTTCCGGCGAGACGAAGCGCGCCAGCACGTCGCCCTT
Organism: Pseudoxanthomonas sp. LjRoot206; assembly: GCF_056175725.1. Taxonomy (NCBI): domain Bacteria; kingdom Pseudomonadati; phylum Pseudomonadota; class Gammaproteobacteria; order Lysobacterales; family Lysobacteraceae; genus Pseudoxanthomonas; species Pseudoxanthomonas sp. LjRoot206. The sequence continues at coordinate 307,299 of NZ_JBGFFI010000004.1, read as the reverse complement.
CTTCACCAGCGTGCCTTCCGGCAGCATCCACGCCACCTGCCGCTGCGCCCAGTTCTTGCCGGGCACGTTCAACGGCGTGGGCTTGGCAGACCGCAGTTCGCCTTCGCCGCGCACGCTGATCGTCAGCGGGCCCTGCACCACCGTTTCGCTGGCGACGGGCATCTCGTCGCTGCCGCAGGCGGCCAGCGCGGCGGTCAGCGCCACCATCAGTGCGGGTCGCAGCAAGCGGCTCATTTCCCGCCTCCGGCGACGTCGGGCACGGTCAGTTCCACGCGCACCGCCTGGCCGGGACGCAGTTTCGCTTTCGCATCGTCCAGGCGGATCTCCAGGTCGAGCACCGGCACCGGTTGCACCTGCGACTTGCTGCGCACGGCGCGGCCGATGCCGGCCACTCTGCCGTGGTACGCGCTGCCGCCGCCGCCTTCCACCACGATGCGCGCGCGCACGCCTTCCTTCACCCGCTGCAGGTCGCGCTCGGGCAACTGCGCGCGCACGGCCAGCGTGGCGGGGTCGGGGATCTCGGCCACGGTCTGGCCGCGCCACACCTGCGAACCGACGTCGAACTTCTCGCCGTTCCAGTTGCTCTTGTGCATGATCACGCCGTCGCGCGGCGCCGGCAGGTTGAGCGCGGCGATCGAGGTCTGCAGGCGGGTGACGTCGGCCTGCGCCTGCTGCAGTTCCGCGCCGACCAGCTGCAGCTCGGCGCGGCGCTGTTCGGTGGCGGCGCGTTCGGCCTGCTGCGCCAGCATGGCGCGGCGTTCGGTGCGGCGACGGTCTTCCACCAGCTTGTCGTATTCCAGTGCGGCGATCAGCTCGCGCGGCTGCTGGGTCTTGCGGCCGGCCTTGTCGCGCTCGGCTTCGGCCTCGGCGGTTTCCAGCCGCTGGCTGCGCTCGCGTTCGGCCACGTCGAGCGTGAGGTTTTCCAGCTCGCGCTTCTTTTCCTGCAGCAGGCTCTGCTTCTCGGCCAGCTGGCGCACCAGCTCGTTGGTGTCGAAGGCGACCACGATCTCGCCCTTCTTCACCGTGCTGCCATCGGGCGCCAGCTGGGTCAGGTTGAACTGCCACAAACGGTCCACCGCCGGCGGCACCAGCTGCACGCTGCGCTGGGCATAGACCTCGCCGTCGACGCGCAGCGTGGCGGCGTGCGCCATCGGCAGGGCGGCCAGCAGCACCAGCGAAAGAACGGAAACGCGCAACGTCATGGTGCCTTCCCCTGGGCGGCCGGCGCGTTGCCCGGCTTGGCGATCACGCGCACGCTCATGCCCGGCATCAGCGCCAGCGTGTGCGCGTCCAGCGTGATGTCGATGGTGAAGTAGCGGCCTTCGCCCCATTCCGGGCGCCGCTCGGGCGCGCCGGAGATGAAGGCGATGCGGCCCGCGACCTTGCGGCCGGGCATCGCGTCGAAGGCCAGGTCGACCGGCTGGTCGACGGCCAGGCCGCGGCGGTCGGGTTCCAGCGCCCACGCCCGCACGTTCATGCGCCCGCTGCTGACCACCTCGCCGGCCTTGCTGCCGGGCATGGTCGACGCGCCTTCGTCGATGCGCCCGCCGATCCAGTTGTTGTTGAAGCCGTGCACCACCACGCCGTCGCGGTCGGCGACCACTTCCGAGGTGCGCACCAGCGCGGCGTGGTAGTCGCGCTGCAGCACCAGCTTGTCGATCTGCAGGCGGCCGTCGTGGATGCGCCGTTGCACGGCGGTGCGCGCGGCGTCCAGGTCCTTGCGCTTCAGCGCGACCTCGCGGGTGGCGCGGTCCAGCTCGCCCTGATGACGGTCGTAGTCCAGGCCGGAGATCAGGTCCGGGGGAATGGTGGCATCGAGCCTGGCGGTGGCGAGTTCCGCCTCGGCATCGACCAGCGCCATCTCGGCGGTCACCGCCTTGACCTGCAGTTCGGCGATGTCCTTGGCGTCCTTGGCGCGGCCCTGTTCGATCTGCGCTTCCAGGTCGGGGATGCGGCTGGCCGACTGGCCGGGGTCGATGCGCAGCACCACCTCGCCCTTCTTCACCCGTTCGCCCTCGGGCACGTAATAGCGGATGACCACCGGCGCGCTGTTCGACTGCGGGGTGAGGATCTGCTGCGCGTCGATCGCGCGCACTTCGCCGGTCAGCACCACGGCGTGCGCGCGCGCCATCGTCATCAGGGCGAGCGCGGCCCACAGCGGCTTACTGGAGCGCATCGGATTCCACCTTGCCGTCGCGCAGCTTCACCTGGCGCGGGGCGCGCGCGGCGATGTCGTTGTCGTGGGTCACCAGCACCACGGTCTGGCCGCCGGCATGCACCTCGTCGATCAGCGCCAGCACGTCGGCGGCGCTCTTGGAATCCAGGTTGCCGGTCGGTTCGTCGGCCAGCAGCAGCGCCGGTTGCAGCAGCAGGGCGCGGGCGATGGCGGCGCGCTGCATCTGTCCGCCGGAGAGTTCGCTGGGGCGGTGGTCGCGGCGCTCGCCCAGGCCGACGCGGTCGAGCAGCGACACCGCGCGGTCGTGCGTGCCCGGCGGCGGCTGGCGGTGGAAGCGCAGCGGCAGCATGACGTTCTCCAGCACGGTCAGCCGTGGCAGCAGGTGGAAGCTCTGGAACACGAAGCCGATGCGCCGGTTGCGCAGGTCGCTGCTGGCTTCGTCGTCGAAGGTGGCGACGTCGCCACCTTCGAAGCGGTAGGTGCCGGTGCTGGGGCGGTCCAGGCAGCCGAGGATGTTGAGCAGGCTGGACTTGCCGGAGCCCGAGGCGCCGGTGATGGCGACGAATTCGCCCTGGCCGATATGCAGGTCCACGCCCGCCAGCGCCCGCACCGTCTGCCCGCTCATGGCGTAGTGCCGCTGCACGCCCTGCAACTCGATCATCGCGTCCCCTTCGCTCCTTCGTCTCTGTCGACCGCCGCCTTCCGCCGAGGTCCCCGTCGCTCTCACCAGGCGGCGGGCGCCGGTCGCGTGTCGTCCCGGGCGGACCGCGAGCATCCCAGATGCACGCGCGACGTGGCAACCGCGGAAGGTCATGCCTCACGAACCGTTCTGCGGGCGCGGCACGCCGCGCACCGCGCTCTCTTCGCGATGCGTCGTGTCATCGAGGTGACATGCGGGGTCTGCAGCGCGCCACGCCGTGTTCGTTGTGCGGCGTGTCGCGTCCGAAACGTGGTCGATGGAGTCCGGAGCCCGGCATGCCGGGGTCCGGAACGCCGTGGATCGGGTCGGACACGCGGCGCCTCGTGTTTTGGTACCCGGCGTGTCGCCTTCTGGACGCGGTGCGCGGTGTTCGGGACGCGATGTGCCGGGTCCGCGACGCGGCGCGCGGGGATGGGGAACGCGCCGCGCCGGGTTCGGCAGACCGTGTGCGACGTTCGCAACCCGGCAAACCGGGTTCGGAACCCGGATCGCCGGGTGTCGAACGTGATGCGCCGACTCGGGAACGTGGACCGTCGCACGCGATGCACGGCCTTCGGCATGGGGAACGTGAGACATCGCGTCGTGCGGGTGGCGATCGCGTCGTGCACGGCCACGCTCTCACATTATTGCGGTGCACGCGCCAGACCGCGCGCGACGCGCTAGCCTGCACGGGCCGCAGGATGGCGGCGCACCCTGACAGGGATTCAAGGAGAGACGATGCTTCAGAACCTGGTGGACCTCAGCTTCGCGGCCGAGGCCGTGCAAGACATCGAACATGCGCTGGATACGCTGGACCTGCGCCTGGCCGAGCTGGTGGGCCTCACGCCACGGCAGCGCCGGCACCTCACCAAGATGGGCAGCAACTCGGAAGCGTTCTGCCGGCAGGCGCTGCAGCTGGCGCAGCAGCATGCCAGCCTGATGCCGCGCGACTTCGATGAAGCCGCCTGCCTGCGCGACCTGCGTGCACTGGAACACGTACGGCAGTGGCGGGCCCGCTTCACCCGCCTCTACGAACGCCTGGCCGACACCGAAACCGCGCTGGGCAGCGACGTGATGGTCGCCGCGCTGCAGGTCTACGCGATCTTCAAGATCACCGGCGACCGCGAGGGACTGGATAGCGGGATAACGGACCTGGCGGCGCGGTTCGCCCGGCCGTCGCGGCGCACCAAGTCGGAAAGGGCGAAGGAGCCGGCGGCGAGCGAGTCGTGAGCCTTCGCCGCGGCATTACCACCTCCGCACGGGGGTGATGACGCCGATGTGCATCATGCCCATGACAATTGCCGGACCGGGGTCCCCGCCATGACCGCCCGCTCCTTGTAAGGCAAGGCAGCGCACGCCTTGACGTTCCCCGGCGGGCCCATGACCATCCACGTTATTACCCCGGAATGGGGTCTACTAGGCGTTGGGCACTTACGGAGAAAAGTATGGATACCGTTCTCACATCTTCAGCAATAGGTGCCGTTGTAGGGGCACTCGCGGCGCTCTCCATTATCTTTTTGATCCCCCGCAAGTCCTGCCCAGGGTGCAGCTCAACTCTTCCGCGCTTTCGCAGGCCTACCAGCGTGCAGCAGGCAATGTTTGGCGGCTGGACTTGCAGCGGGTGTGGAGCCAAAGTCGCCAGAGACGGCTCGCTCGTCAAAGGAGCGCATGATGACGGGCGCGCCTAACCATTCATCTAAGCCGAACCCGCTTCGCGGACTGGCTTAAGTCGGGCGTTAGCCCTCATATGACCTTCAATTATCGCGTCGTGAAAGAAGACGGTGATCTACGGATCTATGACGTCTACTACAACGAACAAGATGAGCCGATCGCGATCCACACTGTCCCGGCATATGTATATGGCCAGACCGTGGAGGATTTGAGAGCGCAGCTCCACCTTATGCTAGAGGCACTTGATGTGCCTGTGCTCGACATGCGCTCCATTGGTTGTAAACCATGAGTCGAAATCGTCTGGCCCAGCTTTCGTGGCTGAGGCCTAACAGTTCATTCAATTCGAATCCGCTTCGCGGTTCGGCTTAACTCAGGCGCCAGGCCCAGAATGCGCCATTTTCGCAAACGATCAAAGTCCAAGAATATTGTGGCAGTTCTAGTAGCTTGTTCTTTGCTGTTCCTTCTCAGCCAACTTGTTCTAGCGCTTGATCGTCTTTTTCTGAAGGAAATCGACACAAGCGCACTTCGCTTGCTCAATGAAGACAAGTCGATTCTCTATGTCGTACCCCTCACGGCAGGGGCAACCGAAAGTTGTCCTGCGTCGACCGATACTTTTGTCAATCTTCTGGAGAACGATGAGATCGTCGTGTTGCGCACTTCAATTCTCAATCGATGTGCTGGAGTTCGCAAAATGATCTGTCGAGGGATCTTATGTTCGTTTCGGACAGAGAAAATCAATGCAAGAAATCTATTACAAGAGGCAATCAACCTTGAATACAAAGGTCAATATCAAGCCGTTAGCGAGCTCGCAGCGGACTTCCCTGGCTACTATCCCGAAGTAAGAAGGTGGCCTGATATTCGGCACTCCTCGTTTCCTCCAAGATATTCCGTTCGACTTCCAGATAGGCTCATGATCTTTGACATGACAGGGACCTATCTGACAACCAGACACTGTGGCGCGGCGGAAGGGCTTTGCAAGAATGTGGCCCGCAAAAGCGAGCCCTGGTAGAGATCCTGGTTCGTGGCCCACTTCTAGAGTCTGCTTAACTCAGGCGCCAGCGATCATGCCGGTACTCCGAAAACTTGCCATCGCTTACTCCATCATCGTTGCGCTTGCCATGATCTGGGCGTTCTACGTGGATGTCCGCCTGATGCACTCCGTCCGGGAACATCTTCTTCCCGACATTGTCCTTGCGCTCGTCGCCTTCCCCGCCTCGCTGTCTATCGCTCCGATGTATGAGGCGTGGCCCGCATTCTTCTCCAGGCCTTTCACCCAGACCGCCTGGGCTGCGCTCTGTGGAGCCGGCCAGGCTGCTGTACTGTTCGCGATGGCGGCGCTCATCGGTCGTCGCGGCCGTCGTGAGGCGCGGAATCCGCTGAAGCCGAGTTCGCCTCGAAGATCGACCTAACCCAAAGCATTGGATCGCATGTCCGACTACCCCGAGATCTCCGCAGAAGAAGCGTTGCACAACGCCTATCACGTGCTCCTCTTCATGCTTGAAGTTCTGGCCAGCCCCGCCGACGCGCAATGCGAGCAGATGGGCGATTTCAATACGGCGTGGGAGCTGAGGGATGATGCGCTCGCGGCGCACGATCTGATGGACACCGGATTCCTGACCGAACAGCAGGAAGCTGCCGTGCTCGAGTTCCTGGCGTCGGTCGACCCGATTCCGGTGGCTTCGATGCCGTCCGGCGCTGGCCGGGCCGTCAATCTGGCCGCCATGCAGCACCCGGCATGGGGCCCGATCCGTGCCTTGGCATCGCAACTGATCGATGCGCTTGGTCCGGTAAGCCAAGCCAACCGCGCGTACCTCGCGCGGGCTGAACATGCGACCTGAGCATTCATCAGGTCCGGGTTCGCTTCTTGGCTCGCCTCACCTTGGTCGCTAGGACGCCATGACAACACGATCGCTGTGGCGGTGGATGCTTGTTCCGGCAGCGATGGGAGCCGGCATCACCTTCGTGCTCACGGCGGTGCTCGCCGCGTCCCCCGACCCGTGGCACCGGCATCTGGAAACCCCCTTCCTGTTCCTCTGTCCCCCGTCGATTCTGCTGATGGCGGCCGAGACGTGTTCGGGCTGGCTTTCCTGGTGCATGGCGCAGATCGCGCTCGTCATCGCCGGCCTCAACGCCCTGCTTTATGCCCTCATCGGGGCGGCACTCTGGTTGCTGGCAAGAGTGCTATCGTCCGCCAAAGAGCGACGCGGTGACGCGACCCGAGCAATCAGTCAAGCCGGACCCGCGTCGCGCCGGCATAGATGAGGCATTGGACCGCATGGACACCACGTCCCACCTCTGGCAGATGATCATGGAAGGCCTGCGGAACATGCCCGCTGCGCAAACCGTGCTGCTCGTCCTCTTCATGTTCGTCGCCGTGGTGGGTGGCAATGGCGTGGTCGCCCTCCATTACCGCCGCGTCGGAAAGCCGGTGCTGAAGTCGATCCTTGACCCACGAAGTTTCCCGATCGCCGACTTCAACGGCCGCGAGTGGTTGATGCTGGCGGGGGTGTTCGCCCTGTCGGGGATCCTCATCGTCTGCACGGCGTATGCGGGCTAGGCCGTCGGCATCCGACATTTCACCCCGGCCGGATCCACAGTCCCGGTATTCGACGTCATGAAGCATGTTGCCCGCCACTGGATAGAGCACACAGACGATTGGCGCAGCGAGCCGATGGCGTACTGGGTCCACGTGGAGGTCGACGGCGCTGTATGGCGCGCGGCCACGTCCTACCGTCCACCCGCCCCGACGCCCGAGGGCCGCCGTGGCTATCCCGTGTTGTGCGTCGAGTCGCGGGGCTTCGTCTTCCGCTTCTCTTCGGCGGCGCAACTGACCGAGTGCGTCGACGTGCTCGGTCGCAAGCCGCTCCCGACCTCGCGGCGCCTGTCCGCGAGGCGTGGCGGTGGACACGGCCCCAACAGCCACTGGCTCAGCCGGTTGCCCGGCCACATCAAGTCCCCCAAGATGCGCCAACGTGCCGTGGAAGATCTCCGCTCGGTGATCTCGGCACTGCCATCGAACCATCCGTTCAAGCCGGCTCAATCCAGGCGCTGACGCCAAGGAGCAAGATTTGAAGCCCACCTCGTACCTGCCGTTGTTCCTGGCCGCGATCGTGGCCGTGCTCCTGTCCGCCTGTGGCGAAACCTCCGCAGCGGCCAGTACGCAGGACGAGCCGGGCGCGTCTAGGGTCTTCGTCAAGATTCCCGAATCGATCATGCCCGTCGAGCGGGGCGAGAAGTACGAGGACCCGCTCGACATCGCGCTCAAGAAGGCCGGCGTCGGCGAGGTCACGGGTGGCGGCAGTCAGCTCGCTGAGCCGGGCAAGGACGGATCGCCCACGATCGACTGGGTGGGGATCGATGTGGATCTGACCGACCCGGCCACCGGCCTGCCGCTGCTGAAATCGGAGCTCAAGCGTCTCGGCGCACCGCAGGGAACGACCCTCGAGTACGAGATCGATGGAAAGACGACGACCGACGTGCTTTGAGAAGGCATGTGCTGCATTGAAAACATTCGCACCACGATCTGTGTTTCGTTGGACGCGGAGGGTGAGCTGGACTTCGCGGAGGCCTGGCTCGCCGAGCACGCGGGCACGCTGACGCATGTGTCCGATGGAGGAGGGTGTGGTTGTTGCGTCGTCCTGTGGAACGTCGAAGGCCCGGCGGCCGTCATCGATACCCTGCCGCCGCGGCTCTCGGCGGACAGCGATTGGGTGTCCGGTGCGGCGAGCTGACCTTCTGTGCACTGGAACGCCCATTGACGACGTGTCGTCATCCCGGCGTCAGAGATTTGAACAATGCCATCGCTGAAACCGTTGAAATCCGTCGCCCACAACGTCTGTCACCAGTTCGCGAGCACACTGAACTACTGGGACGACGACTACGGCATCAATCATCTGGCGCGCGCGGTCGTCGGCGCGGGGGATCTCGTCACGATCGGCCTTCTCACCGGCACGTCGCGCCCGGCGCTGTCCGGAAATGGAGCGCACGCCGTGCAGCAGCTCTCCCAGGCGCTACCCGAGCTGCTCGCGAAGGAGGCCGTGGCGGCGGGGCTGATCGCCAGTGCTACCGCGATCTATGAGTTCCGCGGCGCGTCGCCCGAGCGAGGCGCATCGGTGAGGTACGGCTGCCGTATCGAGCTGACGACGACCGAAGGCAACGTCTATGCGGTCACCTTCTCAGAAGGCAGTACGGCTTAGCCGTTGATCACCCATGCCCCGTCCGCCTGGCGGAGCGACAACGCGAACATCCGGGACCATGGACGAGAACGACAGCAATCCAGCCGCGTACGCGCCACCCACGGCCGACCTGGGTGGCGACCAGCGGCTTGCGTCACCGCGCATCCGGTTCTGGGTCGCCTGTCTGGGATGCCTGGTAGGTGCGCCGGCAGTCTTCTACGGATTGGTTGTGCTGCATGCGCCGCTTGAGCTGTTTCCGGTGGTGGCCTTGCTTGCCTGGCTGGGTCCACTGTCCTGGGTGCTGTCGGCACATCTGCAACGGTTCCCGGCACGGGTCGGGTTCGTGCGGATGACCATCGTGGCGATCGGGCTGACGATGGCGATGGCGTTTTTCGCCGTGCTCGGCATCGGGATCACCGCTGCGCTGGTGGCCGATCCGGCCTGGCCGTAGGATGCTGCCAGACACCTCTGTGCAGGCAGTGGAACGTGGAAGACCCGTCGTTGCGCCTTGACATTCTGCCGGGCCTTCCGCCGTACGGCCCACTCCCGGAGTTGTTCAGCGAGACCGGTTCGGACACGCATCGGGAAGGTTTCGTGGTCAAGTTCTTTCCGGACGCGTCCGAGGCATGGGTCGGCAACTTCCAGCCGGGCATCACGTCCTTCAGCGGCGCCTTCCTCCACCCCGACAAGCGACATGTCGTCGTCGTTGCAGGCGGAACCGCCTATGTCGTCGATCCCGATGCGAGACGGTACGTCGGGATCCTCACCGTATCGGTGGAATCCTGCCTGACCCTCTCCTGCGGCCTGCTTTTTTCGGATCACGTCCGTCTTGAACTGCTCGGCGCCACCCGTTCGTGGCATACCCGGCGCCTGGCGTGGGATGGCATCCGCATGGTCCAGTTTGCAGACGACTTCGTCGCGGGCGAGGCTGGCCACTTCGATGGCGCCTGGCATAGCTTCAGGGTGATGCTGGCGGACGGGCAGGCGTTCGGCGGTTCATACGATGGACCTGAGACGTGATCGTTCGTTCGGATGGATGCCGTTCCCCTGTCCGCGCACTGGAGGTGACCCTTGATCCAGCTTCCCTCAAGAGATCCGTGCGACCTGTGCGTCGCCGCGCGCGACGAGTCGTGGAAGATCATCGACGAGAGCGGGCACACGCTCACCGTGATCAATCCCTGGCAGTTCGAAGTCGGGCAGTGCTGCGTGATCACGCGCCGGCATGTCGCGCTGCTGCTCGATCTCACCCGCGAGGAATGCGAGGCGGTCATGATCGCTGCGCAGCGCGTTGCGCGGGCGCTGGATGCGGCCTACCAGCCGCTCGGCATCCTGACGTTCCAGAACAACGGTGTGTACAGCGGGCAGGAAACCCCGCACTTCCACTTCCACGTCGTGCCGCGGCAGGCGGGCAGCGACTGGGGCATCGGCCCGCCGCAGCTCGCGACCTTCGAGGATGCGGGGCGGCAGCGGGGTATGTCGCACGATCCTGCGGGAGACGTCGAGCGCAGGACCCGGGTGCGGGCGTCCCGCGAGCAACTGGTTGAAGCGGTCGGTCTGATACGTTCGAATCTGCCCATTTAACGAGTTCGTCCATTCGGACCCTCCCTATCGAAGGCCTTGCTATCCGCCATGCCGGAACCCGAAATCTACTGCCCAGAATGCGCATGGCGACCGTCCGGCAGCGACCTGTGGATGTGCACGAAGAACGAGTGCGATACGGTCTGGAACACGTTCTGGACCCGGGGCGTGTGCCCGGGATGCAGTTATCAATGGCGGAACACGCAGTGCCTTGCATGCGCGGCCTTCTCGCCGCATGAAAGCTGGTACCACTATCCGGACGAGGTGGATGGGCAGACGTCCGGGATCGCGCATTGGATAGAGGCGTGACACGCGGGTTGAGCCGCGCAACGCAGGATGGAGCGCGGACCGACACGTGATGCAAGGTGTTCAACGATCAACCGGGAGGGAGAGGCGATGGCGAAGGTGACGGGAATCGGCGGGGTGTTCTTCAAGAGCCGCAGCGATAGCGCGGCGCTGGCAGCGTGGTACCACACGCACCTGGGGTTGCCGCTGGAGTCGTGGGGCGGGGCCGTTCTGCGCTGGCCGGACGATACGGCCAACGACCAGGGCCTGACGGTATGGACGGTCGCGGAGAAGGACAGCCAGTGGTTCAGCCCCAGCGACAGCGCCTTCATGATCAACTACCGCGTCGACGACCTCGACGCGCTGCTCGCCCAGCTCCGCGCCGCCGACGTGCCGGTCCTCAAGGGCCCGGAGTCGCACGAGAACGGCAAGTTCGCCTGGATCATGGATCCGGAAGGCAACAAGGTGGAGCTGTGGGAGCCGATGGCGTGGGACGAGAAGAACAAGCAGGGGTGAGCGGCTGAAGATGCGCGCACATCGACCGAACTCCGTCATCGGCGTCGCTTGTATATCCGTTCTCTTGCTCTTGCTGGCGGGTTGCGCGGCAAGCCAGGAACACGCGGTGAACCCGGCGTGCGACGTCTCGTGGATCAAGGAGGGCGGCCGGCTGTCCACGCAGCGGATATGCGAACTGAGGGCGCTCGCCCAGCGTTGCGCGCTGTCCGACCAGTGCCAGATCTCATGTGAGGCGAACGGTGGAATGTCTTGGGTAGGCGGTGGTTGCGCACATGTCTGCCAAGGCGGAGGAGCCGGACAGACGGACGAGGACATCCGACGCAACGGTGGTCTTTACGATACGGACGCGTCGTCCGCCTGTTACAGCCGCACGCGCTGAACGACGCCGTCGACAGTTCGCGACTGACGTCGCTCCACAGCGGAACCCGTCGTCAGTCTGCAGGAACTGTCCGCTCCCGCGCCCATTCGCGCAGTGCCTGCACCTGCTCGGCCATCAGCACGGACAGCGGGCGGGTGCTGCGGATCTCGTGCATGACCAGGTCGGTGTCGAGCGGTTTCTGTTCGGCGTGCGCGGCGTACATCGCCGAGACGATGGCCTGTTCCAGTTCGGCGCCGGAGAAGCCGTTCGCCGCCGCGGCCAGCGCCGGCAGGTTGAAGCCTTCCGGGTCGAGCGCGCGGCGCGAGAGGTGCACGCGCAGCACCTCGACGCGCGCGCCGGGCGAGGGCAGGTCGACGAAGAAGATCTCGTCGAAGCGGCCCTTGCGCAGCAGCTCCGGCGGCAGGTCCTGCACCTGGTTGGCGGTGGCCACCAGGAAGACTTGTCCACTGCCGGCACCGGCCTTGCGCTCGGCCATCCACGTGAGCAGGTAGCCGAGCACCCGGCGCGAGACGCCGCCGTCCTCGTCGCCACCGCTGGCCAGGCCCTTCTCGATCTCGTCGATCCACAGCACGCACGGCGCCAGCTGCTCGGCCGAGGCGAGCGCGGCACGCAGGTTCTTCTCGGTTTCGCCGTGGTACTTGTCGTACAGCGTGCCGAAGTCCAGCCGCAGCAGCGGCACGCCGAAGCCGGCGGCGGTGGCCTTGGCCAGCATCGACTTGCCGCAGCCCTGCACGCCGAGCAGCAGCACGCCCTTGGGCAGGTCCAGGCCGGGCGGCGGATTGCCGGAGACGAACACCGCGCGGCGCTGCTCGATCCAGCGCTTCAGGCGGCTGGCGCCGGCGACGTCGGCGAACTTCGCCGTGTCGTATTCGTAATGCAGGTGGCCGCTGCGGTTGAGCAGCTCGAACTTCAGCTTGTTCAGCGCCGGCAGGTCGCTGGCGGTCAGCGCACCGTCGGCAAAGATCAGCTGGCGGGCGATGCGGCGCGCGTCGACCAGGCTCAGGCCCTGGAGGTTGCGCACGATCTGCTTCACCGCCTCGCCATCGGCCTCGACGCGACGGCCGCCGTGTTCGCGGGCGTAGTGCTCGGCTTCCTCGCGCACCATCTTCAACAGCGCCGGGCCGTCGGGCAGGCGCGGGTTGAAGCGCACCGCCAGGGCTTCGAGTTCGGCCGGCAGCTCGATCTTCGCGCCGACCAGCACCACCACGTGCGGCAGGCTGTGGCGGCGCTGCATGATGTCGCGCAGCTGGCGCTGGCTGCTGGCGTAGCCCAGGTAAGGGTGGAAATCGAGCAGCAGGTAGATGCCGCGCTGCTCGGCCTGCTTGATGGCCTGCAGGGCGGCGCTGGCATCGGGCGGGCCGACGGCGTCGTCCTCGCGGTCCATGTCCAGCCGGCGCAGGCCCTCGGTGATGCTCCAGCGGAACAGCGCCCGCCACACCTGGCCCAGCGCCTGCCGGAACAGTTCCACCACGCGGCCCTCGTCCTGGGTCTCGATGACGATCAGCGGGGTGTTGGCGCGGATCAGCGCGGTCAGGTCCTGCAGCTCGTTCATGGGGCGTCCGGTCCGTGGGGACCGGCACGATAGCAAGCGGCGTACGGAACGGGGAGGCGGACGCCGCGCGACAGCGGGTCGCGGGGGCCGGACACGCCGGTTCCCGCTTCACTTGTCGCGGTGTACCCTCCGGGTTCTCCAGCAACGAGGTGCGCGCATGAAGACGATTCTGGTCGCCAGCTCCAAGGGCGGCGCGGGCAAGACCACCCTGGCGACCAATCTGGCCGCGTACTTCGCACTCGATGGCAAGCGCACCGTGCTGGTGGACGTGGATCCCCAGCATTCCTCCACCCGCTGGGCCGAGCGCCGGGCGGAACTGGAAACCGCGGTGCTGCCGATCGACGCCAGCGGCAAGCGCGCCTGGAAGGCCTGGCTGCCGGAAGACGCCGAGCGCGTGGTGATCGATGCCCCGGCCGGTGCGATGGCCGACGACCTGGAAAGCTTCCTGGAACAGGCCGACGCCGTGGTGGTGCCGGTGCTGCCGTCGGCGCTCGATATCGAGGCGACGGTCGGTTTCCTGAACACCATGGCCAAGGTGCCGCGCGTGCACAAGCGCAAGCTGCCGGTCGGGCTGGTGGTCAACCGCAGCAAGCCGTGGACCAACGCCTCGCAGCAGGCGGTGGAGATGCTGAAGACCTGGCCCTACCCGGTCATCACCCAGTTGCGGGATACGCAGGCCTACGTGGTCATGGCCGGGCTGGGCCGCAGCCTGTTCGACTACCGCTCGGCGCAGGTGCGGGAGCACCAGGCCGACTGGGAACCGTTGCTGAAATGGATCAAGAAGGCCTGAGGCCTAAGGAGAAAGCGTCCCATGCGTGAACTGATCCTGCTGCGCCATGCGCATGCCGAACCGGCGACCACCGGCCAATCCGACCTGGACCGTCCCCTGTCGCCGCAGGGCCTGGCCGAGGCCGAGGCCGCCGCGCGCTGGCTGAAGGAGCAGGGCCTGGTGCCGGACCGCGTGCTGTGTTCGCCGGCGCGCCGCACCCGCGAGACGCTGGAAGCGGTGCTGGCCGCGATCGGCTACGTGGAGCAGCGGCTGGAAGAGCGCATCTACGAAGCCACGCCCGGCACGCTGGCCGACCTGGCCGACCAGCACCGCGAGGCCGAGCGCCTGCTGATGGTCGGGCACAACCCCGGCTTCGAGCAGCTGGCGGCGCTGATGTATTCCGGCGTGACCAGCGAGTACCGCGGCATGCCGCCCGGCGGCGTGGTGGTGCTGACGCTGCCGGTGGATGCGGCGATCGAACCCGGCGTGGCGCAGCTCTCCGCTTTCTGGTGGCCATGAAGTCGGATCTGCCGCTGGCCGTCTGGCTGGCCCTGCTGTGCCTGGCCCTGCTGTGCGCCGCGCCCGCGTGGGCGCAGCAGGGGCGGAACGATTTCGATCCCGCGCATACGCGGCTGGGCTTCGAACTGCGCACTCGCTGGGGCCAGGTGCTGGATGGCGTGTTCCCGCGTTACGAGGGTTCGGTCGAGCACCTGCCGGACGGTCGCCAGCAGGTGCGCCTGCGCATGTACACGCGCGAGGTGGAGATCGTCGACCACCCGCGCTACGGCGACTGGGCGCGCAGCGAGAAGTTCTTCGATGCCGACCGCTACCCGGTGGTCACCTTCACCTCCAAACCCTATGACCCGATGCTGCTGTACGACGGCGGCACGCTGGAGGGCGACCTGAGCATCAAGGGCATCAGCCGGCCGCGCAGCCTGGAGGTGGCGGCGTCGACGTGTTCGCGTCCTGCCGTGGACTGCGACGTGGTGGCGACCGGCGCGGTGCGCCGCAGCGACTACGACATGGACGACTGGATGCTGGCGGTCAGCGACCGCGTGGTGTTCGTGCTGCGCGCGCGCGTCCGGAGCGGAAAACGCCAGTGACCGCCCGTTTTCCCACGCTCGCCGTGCGCTGCGCGGTGCTCTGCCTTGCGCTGCTGGGCACGGCCTGCGCCAGCCTGTCCGACCGCCAGCGCGACCGCGCGGCGGGCATCGCCGCCGCCGCCCGCTCGGAGGTGGTCGACTGCACGCAGGCCGATGCCTGTGCGCTGCCGTCGCCGCTGTACGACCTGGCCGGGAAGGCGAACGCCGATTCCACGCCGACCGCACCGCGCCACTATGCGGTGATGCTGGACAAGGGCTCGGACGCGCTGCTGGCGCGCTTGAACCTGATCCGCAGTGCGCGCGAACGCATCGACCTGCAGACCTACATCTTCGACAAGGACGACAGCGCGCGGCTGGTGCTGGACGAACTGCTGGCCGCGGCGCGGCGCGGGGTGAAGGTGCGGCTGCTGATCGACCAGCTGTCGGCGATCGCCGACCTGGAGATCCTGGCCGCGCTGTCCGGTTCGCACCGGAACTTCGCCATCCGCATCTACAACCCCAGCTTCGGCAAGGCCAAGCTCAATTACCTGGACTACGCGGGCAGCGTGCTGTGCTGCTTCCGCCGCTTCAACCAGCGCATGCACACCAAACTCCTGCTCGTCGACGACCGCATCGGCATCAGCGGCGGTCGCAACTACCAGGACGACTATTACGACTGGGATGCGGAGTACAACTTCCGCGACCGCGACGTGCTGGTCGCCGGGCCGGAAGCGGCGGCGATGGCGACCAACTTCCAGGCGTTCTGGGATGCGCGGCGCAGCGTGCCGGCCGAGCGCCTGAACGATGTCGGCCGCACGCTGCTGGACGAAGGCGTGCCGGCGATGCCGGTACCACGCTACCTGCGTCCCGAGCGCGTGCAGGAAGCCATCGCGGAGGCGAGCGATCCGGAGGTGGTGCGGGCGCGCTTCGTGGAACCGGCGTTCGCCGTCGGCGCCGTGCGCTACATCGCCGACCTGCCGCAGAAGCACCGGCGCGAGCGCCGCGACGACGATGCGCCCGCGGCACCGGAACTGGAGGCCCTGATCCGCGGCGCGCAGAAGGAAGTGCTGTTGCAGACGCCGTACCTGGTGATGTCGAAGCAGGCGCAGAGGATGTTCCGCGACATGCGCAAGCGGCAGCCCCCGCCGCAGGTGATCGTGTCGACCAACAGCCTGGCCGCGACCGACAACCCGATCGTCTATTCGATGTCGTTCAAGTACAAGCGCCGCTACCTGCGCGAGTTCGGTTTCCAGATCCACGAATACAAGCCGTTCCCGGAAGATGCGCCGGTCGACTACGCCGCGCTGATGCCGGAAGGGCCGCCGGTGGCGTCGCCGGACGGCAACACCGGCAGCGCGCTGCGCGGACCGTCGGGGTCGATCGGGCCGTCGGGCGGAAGCGCCTCCGACGCCAGTGGCGAGAACACGCGCCGCCTGCAGCGCACCGAGTCGCGGCCGTCGTTCTTCAGCAGCGGCGCCGCTGCCGAGCCGCTGCCGCTGAAGCGCGCCGGCGTGCGCATGGGCCTGCATGCGAAGTCGATGGTGATCGACGGCGGGATCGCGGTGATCGGCACGCACAACTTCGACCCGCGCTCGGAGAACTACAACACCGAGGCGGCGGTGGTGATCGACGATCCGGCGTTCGCGCAGGCGCTGGCCGGCAGCATCCGCCGCGACATGTCGCCCAAGAATGCGTGGACGATCGCGCCGCGCGCCAAGCCGCCGGTGTTCTCCGGCCTGGACTACAGCCTGGGCAAGGTCTCCGAGGCGTTGCCGATCTTCGACATCTGGCCTTGGCGCTACGCGACCAGCTACGAGTTCCGGCCGGGTCCGGAATGCCCGCTGCCGGTCGGTCCGAAGGATCCGGCCTTCCAGCGCTGCTACGTGGCCGTGGGCGACTTTCCCGAAGTCGATGTCGGCCCGAAGTGGCTGTATACGCGCGTGCTGACCGCATTCGGCGCGGGCCTGGTGCCGATCCTGTAGACGTGTAGGAGGGGCTTCAGCCCCGATGCTTTTTCCTGGCGACCGGATGCCGAGGACGCGTTCGTCATCGGAAAGCATCGGGGCTGAAGCCCCTCCTACCACGGCTTGCGTAGAATCGTGGCGACATCCATTCCGGTCCTTGCCCCATGGCTTTCCGCGCTCCCGTCGATCTCGCCGCCGTCAACGCGCATGCGGCCAATACGCTGGTGTCGAACCTCGGCATCGTGATGACCGAAGCGGGCGAGGACTGGCTGCGCGGCACCATGCCGGTGGATGCGCGTACGGTGCAGCCGTACGGCATCCTGCACGGCGGCGCGTCGGTGGCGCTGGCCGAGACGCTGGGCAGCGTCGCCGGCAACCTGTGCGTGGACACCACGAAGGAGATGGTCGTGGGCCTGGAGATCAATGCCAACCACGTGCGCGCGATGCGCAGCGGCGTGGTCACCGGTACGGCGCGGGCGCTGCATGTCGGTCGCAGCACCCAGCTGTGGGAGATCCGCATCGAAAACGACGACGGCAAGCTGGTCTGCGTGTCGCGGCTGACGCTGGCGGTTGTACCCAGGAGCTAGTGGGGAGCGGAGAGGAGTGAGGAGTGAGCGAAGGCAAAGGCTGTGGCTCTCCTCACTCCTCTTCACTCACTCCTGCCCCTCCCCCCCTCACTCCTGCTATCTTGAGCGCATGACGCCGCCCCCTGTTCATGTTGCTGGCGGCAGCGGCGTGGCACGGGTATTCCGTTACGCGTACCGCGTGCCGTTGCTGCTCATCCACCTGCTGCTCTTCCTGCCGATCGTCCTGCTGTGCCTGTCGCCGGTGCTGGTGTGGATCCGCGTGCGCGACGAGAGCATCGGCGACGTGGCGGTACGGCATTGGTCCGGTGGGCTGATGCGGATCTTCGGATTCCGCCTGCGCCGGGTCGGCACGCCGTTGCCGGGTCCCACGATGTTCGTGGCCAACCATGTCAGCTGGATCGACATCGAGGCGCTGCACAGTCAGCGCATGATGGGCTTCGTGGCCAAGCAGGAGATCCGCGGCTGGCCGGTGGTGGGTTGGCTGGCGGCGCAGGGGCACACCATCTTCCACCAGCGCGGCAGCCAGGAATCGCTGGGCGGCGTGCTGCAGGCGATGATGCAGCGCCTGCGCGAGGGCCGGCCGGTCGGCGTGTTCCCCGAAGGCCGCACCCGCGACGGCCATGCGGTGGGCCCGTTCCACGCGCGCATCTTCCTGGCCGCGGTCGAGGCGGGCGTGCCGGTGCAGCCGGTGGCGCTGCGCTACGGCGCCCGTGGCAGCGCGCAGCCGGTGGTGGCGTTCGGGCCGAAGGAAAGCTTCTTTGCCAACTTCCTGCGCCTGCTGGGCGAACCGGCGCGCACGGCCGACATCTGTTTCCTCGAGCCGATCCGCGTCGCCGACGTCGAAGGTCGCCGGCGCATCGCCGACCTCTCGCGCGAACGCATCGTGCAGGCGATGGCCGAGGCCTGAGCGGCCGCCGTGACGGCATTGCGACGTATTCGAGGGAATACTCCATCCTCCGGTGCCACATTCGCACCAACGCTGCCGCGATGAGCCCATGATCACTGCCGCCGATTTCCGCCCCCCGCGCTGGCTGCGCAACCCGCACCTGCAATCGGTGCTGGGTTCCAGTGCGCTGCGCCGGCGTCGCGGCCTGCGCGCGCTGGCGGGCAGCGGCGCGGTGACGCTGGAGCACATCGTCGACGGTGGCGACGGCGTGCGGTTGCAGGGCTTCCACAGCCAGGTGGCCGGACGGACGTCGCGCGGCCTGGTGCTGCTGCTGCACGGCTGGGAGGGCAGCGCCGATTCCAGCTACATGCGGCTGACCGCGGCGCAGCTGCTGGCGCGCGGCTTCGACGTGTTCCGGCTGAACTTCCGCGACCACGGCGACACCCACCACCTCAACGAAGACCTGTTCCACTCCAACCGGCTGGACGAAGTGGTGCATGCTGCGCTCGACGTGTCGCGGCGCTTCGCCGGCGACCTGCCGATGCGGGTGGCGGGGTACTCGCTGGGCGGCAACTTCGCCCTGCGGCTGGCGCTGCGCGCGCCGCAGGCCGGGCTGGCGCTGGCGCACGTGGCGGCGGTCTGCCCGCTGCTGGACCCGGCCACGACGATGGACAGCATCGAGAACGGGCTGCCGCTGTACGACTGGTACTTCGCGCGCAAATGGCGCCGCTCGCTGCTGCGCAAGCGCAGCCTGTTCCCGCAGCGGCACGACTTCGACGACACCGTGCTGGCGCTGGACATCCGCGCGCTGACCGACTGGCTGGTGCAGCGGCACACCGGGTTCGGCACCCTGGACGCCTACTTCGACGGTTACGCCATCGCCGGCGAGCGACTGGCCGGCCTCACCGTGCCCACGCACATCCTGATGGCCGAGGACGACCCGGTGATCCCCTTCGACACCTTCCGCGACTGGGCGCTGCCGGCGCAGGCCACGCTGGAGATCGCGCCGTGGGGCGGCCACTGCGCCTTCATCGAAAACGCCGCCGGCGATGGCTACGCCGAGCGCTGGGTGGCCGAGCGCCTGGCCGGCAGCGCCGCCTGAGCCGGGAAGCCCCGGTACAATCGGCGTTTGACCGAACGCTGGTAACCGCAATGTACGACCCGATTCTGGACGCTCTGCGCCGTGGCGCCGTGGCGGAAGCCCTGACCGCTGCCGAAGCCCTGGTGGCCGAACGCCCCGACGACGCGCAGGCGCTGCGCTGGTTGTCTACCGCGCAGATGCAGGGCGGCCAGGCCGACGCGGCGCTGGCGACCATCGACCGCGCCATCGCACTGGCGCCCGAGAATGCCGACCTGCACCTGGCCCGCGCCGGCGTGCTGGTGGGCAGCCGCCGCAACGAGGACGCGCAGGCCGCGCTGAGCCAGGCGACGGTGCTCGATCCCAACCAGTTCACCGCCTACCTGATCCAGGGCCAGCTGGCGCTGGGCCGCGGCGACCTGGACGAAGCCGAACGCCTCGCCCGCCTGGCCGCGCGCGTGGCGCCGGACCATCCGCAGCTGGCGGCGATCACCGGCATGGTCGCCCTGCGCCGCGGCAACGCGGACGCCGCGCTGAAGATCGTGTCGGCCGCGCTGCAGGACGCGCCGGACGACGTGCAGCTGCGCTACGCGCTGGGCTTCATCCACATGGCGCTGGGCCACTGGGCGTTCGCCGAGCAGGCGTTCCGCGGCGTGGTCGAGAAGGTGCCCGGCTCCGACAGCCTGCGCAGCCTGATCGCCGACCTGATCCGCCGGCAGGGCCGTCCCGCCGAGGCGGCCGACGAACTGCTGCCGCTGGTCGCGATCAACAACGCGCCGGCGCTGCACCGCTACATCGGCCACCTGCGCCTGGCGGCTGGCCAGAACGAGGAAGCCCTCGCTGCATTGCGCATCGCCCTCGCCGGGCAGCCGCGCGACCGCGACACCGTGCTGGCGATCATCGAAGCGTGGAGCCGTCTCGGCGCGCAGGACGACGCGCGCAATACGCTGGACGCCGCGCTCGCCACCACCGCCGATGCGCACGACCTGTGGCTGGCGCGCCTGCTGTTCGAAGCCGTCGGCAGCGCGGAAGCGCGCACCGTCGTCGACCGCTGGGTGGCGGCCATGCCGCAGCACGTACCCGCGCTGGAAGCGCAGATGTCGGTGCTGGACGCCGCCGGCGACGACGGGGCCGCCGAAGCGGTGGCGCGCCGCATCGTCGAGCTGGATCCGGGCCGCGCCAGCGGCGAGCAGCGGTTGGTGGAAGGCCTGCTGCGCCGCGATCCGGTGGCGGCGATCGCGCGCGTCGGCGAGCTGGCGAGCAAGGCGCAGAATCCCGACCAGCAGCGCAGCCTGCGTGGCTGGCAGGCGTTCGTGCGCGATCGCGCCGGTCGCTACGCCGAAGCGGTCAACGGCTGGGCCGCGCTGGCGCACGAACTCGCGCCGTCGCGCCTGCCGCTGTGGACCCAGACCGGCGCGACCGGGCCGTGGCCCGAGCTGGGCGACGTCGCCGCGTCGTCGCAGCCGCGCCCGATCCTGCTGTGGGGTCCGCCGGGCACGGTGGTCGAGTCGCTCGCCGGCGTGCTGGGCTATGTCAGCGACCGCCTGCGCGGCGATCGTTTCCTGCCGGAGCCTCCGATGGACGGCTTCCAGAGCTACTTCACGCCGGCGCGCCTGCTGTCGGGCGAGCTGACCGGCGAGGCGCTGATCGCCGACTGGCGCACGACGCTGAAGCACCGCTCGGTCGATACCGGCGTGGTCGACTGGCTGATCTCGTGGGACAACGCGCTGTTGCACGCGCTGCGTCCGCACCTGCCGGAAGCGCTGCTGATCGTGGCCGTGCGCGATCCGCGCGATGCGCTGGTCGACTGGCTGGCGTTCGGCTCGCCCGCGCCGCTGGCGCTGGACGATCTCGACGCCGGCGCCGCGTGGCTGGCCGGCCTGTTCGCGCAGATCGCCGACCTGCACGAACAGGATCTCTACCCGAGCCGCCTGATCCGCATGGACGCGATCAAGGACGACGCCGGTGCCGTCGCGCAGGCGCTGGGCCAGGCGTTGGGCGCGCAGCTGCCCCTGCCGCCGTCGTCCGGCGCGCGCCGCTTCCCGGAAGGCCACTGGCGCCACTACGCGCAGGCGTTGGCCGGTCCGTTCGCCGCACTGACGCCGGTCGCGGTGCGCCTGGGTTATCCGGAAACCTGATTCCTTCCTTTTCCAGCAGGAGCGACGCATGCGTCTGTGGAGCGACAGTTTTGAGCACATGAAGCCCATCCCGGCCGAGTTCGCGATGGGCCAGCCGGACGGTTTCGCCGGCAACCGCAATCCGCATCTCGCCTGGGATGGCGTGCCGGACGGGACGGCGTCCTTCGCCCTGCTGTGCATCGATCCCGACGCTCCGACCGTGCCCGACACGGTCGGCCGCGACGACCTGCAGATCCCGGTCGAACAGCCTCGCGCGCATTTCATCCACTGGGCGATGGCCGACATCGCGCCCGACGTCCGCGAGATCGCCGCGGGCAGCTGCAGCGACGGCATTACCGCCAAGGGCAAGCAACAGCCGGCGGGACCTGCCGGCGCACGCCAGGGACTGAACGACTACACCGGCTGGTTCGCGGGCGACGCGCAGATGGGCGGCGACTACCACGGCTACGACGGCCCGTATCCGCCGTTCAACGACCTGCGCGTGCACCGCTATTTCTTCCGCCTGTTCGCGCTGGACGTCGCCACGCTCGAGTTGCCGGCGCGCTTCACCGCCGGCGACGTGGAGCGCGCGATGCAGGGACATGTGTTGGGCGAAGCGCTCGTCTACGGAACGTACACCTTGAACGCGGCGGTCCGCGGATGAATCCGCCGGACGGGGACAATCCTTACGAGAGTCCCCGGCGGGCATCGTAGGCGGCGACGAGGTGCTGGACTGGGCGGAGCAGCTGCCCTGGTGGCAGGACCAGTTGATCGGCGCCGCGGTGATGATCGCCTACTACACGCTGATGGAAAGCACGACGGGGACGACGATCGGCAAGCTGCTGACGGGGACGCGGGTCGTCGACGAGGCCGGTCGACCGATCACCTTCGGGCAGGCAGTGCTGCGCAGCCTGAGCCGCATCGTGCCGTTCGAAGCCTTCTCGATCCTGTTCGCCGATGACGATGATCCGCGCGGCTGGCACGACCGTTGGCCGCGGACGCGCGTCGTGCTCAAACGCCGGCCGGTCGTCCTGCCGGCGTGATCCGCGTCAGTCGGCGGATGGCCGCCAGCGCCAACGACCATCGGCATCGATGACCAGGCACGTGCCCGACGGCGGACACTCGCGCGCCACCGCGATCTGTTCCGGCGCAATGCCCAGCCGCCATGCCAGGCCCATCTGGCCGATGGCGTAGAAGCGCTGCTCGTCCGCGACGCTGACGTGCAGCGGCGTGGCGACCGGTTGCCGTTCCAGTGCCTGCAGCGTCGCTTCCGCCCAGTACGCACGGCCGATGAGGCCGGGATGATCGAGCCGGCGCGTGCCTTCCACGGCGATCCACGACGACACCGCGATCAGCGCCGCGACCACCAGCGCTGCGCCATCGGCGGCGACGCAGCGCGCCAGCACGATCACCGGCAGGATGGCGGCGATGGCCGCGTAGTACTCGTAGCTGTTCCAGGCGAACAGGAAGTAGGGCGCGTAGGCGAGGCCGGCGAACACGACAACGCATGCCCATTGCAGCCGGGTCAGCAGGGCGCGGCCGCGCCAGCCGGCGATCGCCCACGCGGCCAGCATCGGCAGGGCGGTGGCGGCGATCCAGGCCAGGCCCTGCATGCGTTCGCCCGCGACCGCCATGCGCATTGCCTCGCGCGGCACATTCAGCAGCCACGCCACGAACGAGGCGGCATTGCGCAGCACGTTGCTGCCCAGGCTCAGGTCATAGGACGCATCGGTGTTGGCGGTGAAGCGCGAGCGCAACGACAGCCAGACCATGACGACGGCCACGCAGGCCAGCCAGGCGACGAGTTCGCCGCGATCCAGCCGGCGCACGACGACGAACGCGGCCACCACCAGCATCAGCGCGGGCGTCAGCGCTGCGGATTCCTTGCTCAGCAGCGCCAGCGCCAGCAATACGGGCGATAGCGCCAGCAGCGCGTTGCGCAGCACGCCGCCGATGTCGGCGCGCGCGCTGACCCACGCGGCCAGCAGCAGGCTGGTGAACAGGGTCAGCATGGCATTGTTCGCCGCCGCCGCCCAATGCACCGGCAGCAGGTGCAGGGTCAGTGCGCCGTATACGGCGCCGGCGAGCGCGGCGATGCGGCCGGCGTGCGGCCAACGGCAGGCGCGCGCCAGGCGGAAGCCGAACAGTGCGACCCCGAGCGTGGCCAGCACATGCAGCACCAGGCTGATCACGTGTGCGGCATGGGCGCTGCCGCCCAGTGCCGCATCGATCCAGCGCCAGTAGCCTTCCTGCGAGAGCGGTCGCCAGAACCGCGGCGGCGACGACGGCCAGAAATCCGACCACCACGGCATGCCCGCCGCATTGGTCGCGTGCGCGGCGTGGAGGAAAACGTAGTCGTCGCCCCAGAGCGGCGTCTGCAGCGCCGGCCACCACATCAGCAACGCGGAAGCGGCGAGCAGGGCGGCCGCGATCCAGGGGAGTGGAGAAGCGTTCCTTGCGGTGGAGTCCATCAGTCGCGCGTCGAAACGGTGGCGCGCCACTATAGCGTCTGGTCCACGTTATCGATGCGCGCCGTGCGGGCACGGCACGCATCGTGCCGCCGTACTAGTTCTTCTCGCTGGCGGATTCCACCACCATGTCCAGCACGTAGGCCTTCGAGGATCCGTCCGCCGGCGGGTTCTTCACCGTGTAGCGGTCCACGCGCAGCACGTTGCGGATGCCGGGCTCGTGCGTGTAGCCCTCGATGCTGTCGTAGAAGTGCTGGAACTCGCCGGGCGTACCGACCTTCAGACCCTGGTCGTCGTACGTGATCTCGCGAACCTGCAGGCACTGCTTGTCGGGGATCAGCGGGTGGTTGCAGGGCTTGGTCTCCGCCGCGACCTCCAGGAACACGCGCTCGCCGGCACCGCCGTAGCGGGTTTCCGCGGTGCGTTCGCCGGTGAGGGCGAGTACGTCGCCGGTGGCGGTGGTCAGGGTCAGGGTGGGCGCATCGCCTGCCGTGGTCGCCAGCGTCAGCGTGCCTTCCAGGCGCTTGCCGATCTCCTGGTCCAGCGCCATCAGCGCGTTGTCGGTGCACGCCATCATGGTGGACGCCAGGCGGCCGATGCTGAGGCTGGTGTCCGACAGCGTGTAGGTGCCGCCCATGCGGTTGCAGGTATTGGTCACGCCCAGCCGGCCGTCCTTGAAGTCGAGCTGCACGGGCTTGTCGACACGTGCGAACAGGGCTTCGATGCGCTTGCCCTGCGCGTCGGTCGCGTCCATGAGTTGCCAGTGGTACTGGGGGAGCAAGGCAGCGGCGCCGACCGACGCGGCAACCGGTGCATCCGGGGTGGTGACCACGGTGCGCGCGGGCGCGTCGGCCTGTTCCGCCGGCTTGGGGCAGCCCGCAAGGGCCAGTGGCAAGGCAAGCAGCAGCAGTCGTTTCATGGCGTTTTCCGTCGAAGGTGGGCCAATGCAAACGCGCGGGAGGTTGGAATGGGGTGAAGGCCGGGCATCGCGCTTGATTGTAGGAGCGACGTCAGTCGCGACCGCGCCCCGAGAGCCATTCACCGTGCATTGGGATGAACGCGCCGCAGCGCGCCCGGATGGCAAACAGCCGCTTCAGGGCAGGCCGGCCGTGCGGTCGCGACTGACGTCGCTCCTACAGGGAGCAGGGAGCGCGGCGGCTCAGCTGCCGACCGGCATCAAGAGCAGCAGCAACGCGCCCAGCACGATGCGGTAGATCGCGAATCCGGTGAAGCGGTGCGCCTTGATGAAACCGAGCAGCCACTTCACCACGACGAAACCGGTGACGGTCGCCGCAGCGAAGGCCAGTGCCACCTCGCCCCAGTTCTCGCTGCCCAGCGCATCGTCCTTCACCAGTTCCAGGAAGGCGTAGCCGCTGGCCGCGAACATGGTGGGAATGCCCAGCAGGAACACGAATTCCGCCGCCGACGAGCGCCGGCTGGTGCCGGCCAGCATGGCCATGAAGATCGCCGCCGCCGAGCGCGAGGTGCCGGGGAACACGCCGGCCACCACCTGCGCCAGGCCCACCAGGATCGCCACCTTCCAGGTGATCGTGGCGACATCGCCGCGCTTCTCCGCGAAGTGCTCGGCGATCAGCATCCACACGCCACCGATGATCAGCGCCCAGGCGATCGGGGTGACCGTCTCCGGCAGCTCCCAGCCGGCCAGGCGGACGGGCAGGCCGACCAGCGCGGTGACCAGGAAGGCGGCCGCCAGCTTCATCGAATAGTCGCGCGCCGCGGCATCGCGCCAGCAGCCGGTCGTCAGCTCCCAGATGCGCTTGCGGAACACCAGCGTGGTCGCGAGGATCGCGCCCGCCTGGATGACGATGTTGAAGAAGTCGGAGCGCTCGCCCAGCCAGTGCTGCGCGATCAGCAGATGACCGGTGCTGGAGACGGGCAGGAATTCGGTCAGGCCTTCGAGGATGCCGAGCAGCAGCGCGGCGAGCAGGTCGTTCATGGGCAGGGAGCGTGCGGGAGACGGGCAGGATAGCGGAAAGCGCTCCTGCCCCTGGTCGCACGTCCGCGCGGTCCGCCCGGCTCAGCCGCCGCGGAACAGCGTGCTGGCTTCGTTCGCGGCGCGCAGACCCGACAGCACGGCGCCCTCCATGAAACCCTGCCACTCGTAGAAGCTGCTGGTGTGGTCGCCCGCGAACAGCAGGTTGTCCACCGGCGTGGCCTCGGCATGGGCGATGCGGGTGAAGTAGCCCGGCTGCGGTCGCGGGAACGCGCCGCGGCTGTTGGGGTTGATGCTCCAGTTCTGGGTGGTCGCCAGGATCTTTCCGCGGCGATCGCGGGTGACGTTGTCCATGGCGCCAGGCAGGACTTCCTCGAGCGAGGCGACAAAGCCCACCGCGTCCATCTGGGTGCTGGCGGGCAGCAGGCTGCGGGCGGCGTGGCCGCCCACCTGGTGCGCAATCACGGCACCGCTGCGACCGGCGCGCGACGGATTGGTTTCCCACGCGTTCTGCAGGCTGGGCAGATCGGCCCTGCCGCTGCCGGTGGCACCGGACTCGCGCCAGTAGGGGCGCGAAAAGCCCACCAGCAGCCGACTGCTGTCGCCCATTTCCGACTTGTCGATGGCCTGGCGCTTCCACGACGACATGTCCACACCGCGCATCTCCACCTCGCGCAGCACACTGAACGGCATCGCCAGTACCACGGCGTCGTAATCGCGCTGCACGTACTTGCCGCGCAGGTCGAACGTCAGGCGCACCGTACCGCCGAGCCTGCGCGACAGCGCGACCAGCCGATGGCCCAGCTGGACCGGCTGCGGCAGCTTCTGCGCCAGCCCGGTCGCGATCAGATCGTTGCCGCCGACCACGCGCAGGGACTCGCCGCTGTCGCAGGTCGCGAACTTGCTGCGGCGGTCGCCGTAGACGAAGCGCAGGAACGCGAGCGCGCTGACTTCATCCAGGTCACTGCCGAACTCGCCCAGGAACGCGTTGCCCAGCACGCTGCGCAGCAGGCCACTGGCGCCGTACAGCGTGAGGTATTCGTCCAGCGTCATGAAATCGAGCGCCTCGGCGCGTGCGCAGTACCGCTCCGCATGCGGTGCGCCCAGCGGCGTCAGGTCCTCACGGATGAAGGCGGCGAACGCTCGGAACTCGTCCGCGATCTCCGCGTCGGAATGGCGCTGGCCGGCGAAGTGGTGGAACGTCCGGCCGCCGCCGGTGTCGACCGCTTCGAGCGGCAGGCCGAGCGCACGCGCATAACCGAGCATGGCGTAGTGCGAGCTGCCGATGAACTCGGCCCCGCGTTCGCCCACCTGTCCGGGGAACACGTTGCGCGCGGACCAGCAACGTCCCCCCACGCGTTGCGCGGCCTCGAACACGTGCGTGGGCACGCCCAGCCGCATGAGCTCGGTGGCACAGGCCAGGCCGGCCAGGCCCGCACCGATGACCGCCACGCCACGCGTGTTGTTCAGGCGCGCATACATGCCGCGGGCATCCTGTGCGGTGGCCGCGAGCAGCGACGGGGTCACGATCCCCAGACCCGCGGCCGCGACGCCACCCACGGCCGCCTGCATCAGCCGGCGTCGGTCGTGGCTGTCGGGCGCCTGGCGGCCTACCGCTTCGCCGACATCGTCTCCCGTGCGGGCGCATGCCTGCCCGATGCGGGCCAGCCGTCGCACCTGTGCCATCCAGTCAGAGCGCGTCATCGTCGTTCTTCTTCCTCGGGTCAGGGGTCTCTGAGGCGGTCCGGATCACCGGCCCGCCTGGAACATCAACTGCAGGGCGTTGTCGCGCTGGTCTTCGCCGATCGTGCCGCGGTAGTCGACCTGCAGCGAATAGGCGCCAAAGTCGAACAGCACGCCGAGTCCGAGCATGAACCGGCTGCGGTCGTAGCCGCCCACCGACGTCGCATAGCGTGGACCCAGCAGATCGGCGTACTGCATCACCGCACGGCTGTCCGCCGTTAAGTCGTGCTGGTACTCCAGGCGCAGTTGCGGCGTGAACGCGCCCCACGTGGCGTTGCGGCGGAAGGCCGCGCGCAGGCCGACGTTGCCGGTGGTCGTATCCACGTCCTGCGCCTCGTACGTCAGCGCGTAGATGGCGTCGCCGCGTTCGGTGTACGGATCCAGCGTGGCGCGCATCACGTCAAGGCGCGCGTACGGCGTCAGCTGCGCCATGCCACGGCTGATGTCGGTACCGACCGACACCGATGCGAACCACTGGTCGCCATCGCGCGAGCCGCGCACCCGGCCATCGTTGGCGCTGACGAACCGATCCATGTCGTAGGTCAGGCGCTGGTAGCCCAGCAGGCCATCGACGAACAGGCGCTCGCCCGGCTGATAGCTGGCGTACGTCGCCAACGTCCAGGCACGGCCTTCCAGCTCGGTGCCGTTGTCGCCCACCGACGTGCTGTCCTGGCCATAGCCCAGCCCCAGGCCGGCGATCACGTCCGCATGGACGCGACGGTCCGCGCCGGCGCTGACGCCCTCGGTTTCGAAGTCGAGCCCGTTGCGGCCTGCACGCCCGTCGAAGTTGCCCGAGCGCAGCGTACCGCCGGTCCAGAAGCCGAACGTGGATGCGCCGGGTTCCGGGACGCTGTCGGGATCATCGGCGCTGGCGCCGCCCGACAGGCGCTGCTCGTGCCGCGGGTCCTCACGGTCGTCGCCGGCCGGGTCCACGGTGGTACCGCAGACATCCAGGGCGGAATACGCACGATTGTCCGGGCACCGCTGACGCGTGGTGAACGACACGCCGTTGCGTACGCCGCCGGCCTTCGTGCCGCCATGCAACTGCTCGAGGCGCTGCTGGAAGTTGGCGATCTGGCCGGTGGCGAAACGTCGCGTGGCTTCCGCCTGCGCATCCAGCAGACCGCGCACTTCCGGGTCCTGCGTGGGATCCGGCCGCGAGATCACGTTGATCGTATAGGCGCGCGTGCCGCTGAAGCCGAGCGCGTCGGTGGCGCGGAAGGTCACGTTGAACGTGCCGGTACCGGTCGGCGTACCCGACAAGGCGCCGGCTGTGGTCAGGGTGATACCGGCCGGCAATGCGCCCGCATCCACTGCGAACGTGTACGGCGCGGTACCGCCCCGCGCGGACAGCGCGGCGTTGTAGGGCACGGACTGCAGCGCGCTCGGCAGCGTTTCCGGGTCCACCACGATCGTCGGCGCGGACACGGCAAGCGTATAGGCGCGGGTGAAGCTGGCGGCCGTGCCCGTGGTGCTGTCGGTGGCGCTGATGCTGAAGTCGAAGCTGCCCGCCTGCGTCGGCGTTCCCGCCAGCTGGCCGGTCGTCGCATTCAGCGCCAGTCCCGCGGGAAGCGTCCCGGTGACGGCGTACTGGTAAGGCGCGATGCCGCCCGAGGCCACGAACGTCTGCGTATAGGCGATACCGGCCGTCGCGCCCGGCACCGTCTCCGGCGTCATCGTCAGCGCCGGGACCTGCACCACCAGGGTGTAGGTGGCCGACAGGGTGGCGGGAATGCCGGTGGTGCTGTCCGTGACCGTGACGGTCAGCGTGAAGCTGCCCGACTGCGTCGGCGTGCCGCTGAACTGGCGGGTGGCGGTGTCGAAGACCAGGCCGGTCGGCAGTGTGCCGGCCAACGTGGTCGTATACGGCGCGATGCCGCCGCTCACCGTCAGCGACTGGCTGTACGCCACGCCGGCACTCGCGTTCGGAAGTGCGCCGGCCGCGGGCGACAGTGCCAGTGTAGGCGTGGCGACCACCAGCGTGTACGCACGCGTGACGGCCTGGCCGTACGTGTCGGTCGCGGTGACGGAGACGGCGAACGAACCGGCCTCGGTCGGCGTGCCGGACAGCACGCCGGCGCTGGACAGCGCGAGGCCGGTCGGCAAGGTGCCGGCGGTGACGGTGTACGTGTACGGCGCGACGCCGCCGGTGGCCGACAACGTCTCGCTGTATGCCAGGCCGGCCGTGGTCGCCGGCAGCGTCGCCGGGGTCAGCATCAGTGTCGGTGAGGGCACCTCGATCGTGTAGGCCTGCGTGATCGAGAACGGAGCACCCGCGCCGGTAAGGCCCGCATCGGTGGCGGTGATCGACACCGGGTAGCTGCCCGGCGCCGTCGGGACGCCCGACAGCGTGTTGCCGGAGAAGCTCAGGCCGGCCGGCAGCGTGCCGCTCAGGCTGTACGTGTACGGGCCGGGGCTGCCGCCGGCGGTCAGCACCTGCGTGTAGGCCGCGCCATAGGTTGCGGTCAACGTGCCGGAGCCCGGCGACAGCGTCAGTGTGGGCGCCGACAGCGCCATCGTGTACGCGGTGCTGCCGGTCTGACCGTTCGCGTCGGTCGCGGTGATGGTGAAGGTGAAGGTGCCCACCTCGGTCGGCGTGCCCGACACACTGCCGGCCGAGGACAGGGACAGGCCTGCCGGCAGGGCACCGGCGCTGACCGCGAAACCGTACGGGCCGACGCCGCCTGTCGCCGACAGGGTCTGCGCATAGGCCGCACCGGCGGTCGGGTTGGGCAACGTGCCCGGCGTGACCGCGATCGTCGGCGCCGCGATGGTGAAGGTGTAGTTGCGTGCCACGGTGAACGGCGCGCCGGTCCCGGTCGAGCCGGTATCGGTCGCGGTGATCGTCGCGGTGTAGCTGCCGGGTGCCGTCGGCGTGCCGGACAGCGTGTCGCCGGTCAGCACCACGCCCGGCGGCAGCGAACCGGTGGCCGCGTATGTGTACGGTCCGATACCGCCGCCGGCGGTGAACACCTGCGTGTAGGGCGCACCATACACCGGCGTGGCGACCGTGGTGGGCGCCAGCGTCAGCGTCGGTCCGGCCACCGTCAGCGTGAAGGCCTGGCCCACGGTGTAGGGACCGTTGCCGCTGCTGCTGTCGGTCGCGGACACGTTGAGTGTGAAGCTGCCCGCCTGCGTCGGCGCGCCGGACACGGTCACGCTGTTGGCGGTCGTGCCGGTGACGCTCAGGCCGGTCGGCAGGTTGGTCACCTGGTAGCCGCTCCAGGGCTGCGCGCCGCCGTTGAAGGTGAAGGTCTGGGTGTAGGACGTGGCGATGGACGCTGCGAACCCGCTGCTGGCGCTGATCGTGATCACCGCATCCTGCACCGTGACCGAGACCGTCGCCGGCGCCGAGGTGCCGCCGCTGTTGGTCGCGGTGTAGGTGAAGCTGTCGGCGCCGGCGTAGCCCGCGTTCGGCTGGTAGGTGAGCGTGGTGCCGGCGATGACCACGGTGCCGTTCGACGGCGCGGTGCCGAGGCTCAGCGAGGTGGCGGCACCGCCGCTCAGGCTGAGCGGCACGCTGGCAGCGCCGCCGTTGTAGGCGACCGTCAGCGAGGAGTTGCCCGCGACCGGCGGCGCGTCGATCACCAGCAGGCTGTAGTTCTGGGTGACCGTGTAGGGACCGGTGCCCGTGCTGCCGTCGGTTGCCGTGATGGAGAAATTGAAGGTGCCCAGCGCGGTGGGCGTGCCGGTCAGGGTGCCGTTCGCCGGGTTCAGCGTTAAGCCACCCGGCAGCGCACCGGCGGTGACCGCATAGGCGTAAGGCGCCGTGCCCCCGCTGGCCGCCGCGATGCTCTCCGAATACGCGACATTCAACGTGCCGCCCGGCAGTGTGGTCGCCGGCAGCACCAGGGTCGGCGGGACGATCGTCAGGGTGTAGGCCTGGCTGCCCGAGAACGGTCCCGGGAACGGACTGTTGTCCGTCGCGGTGACGGTGACGTTGAACGTGCCGCCGGCGGTGGGCGTGCCGGCGAGCACGCCGCCGGACGACAGCGTCAGGCCGGCCGGCAGCGTGCCCGCGGTGACCGCGAACGTGTAGGGGCCGGTGCCACCGCTGGCGGAGACGGTCTGGCTGTACGCCGCCGCCACCGTGCCATTGGGCAGCGTGGCCGGACTGACGGTCACCGGGACGTCGTCATTGGTGATCGTGCCCACGCCCTGGTTGTCGCTGATCGTCGCGTTGGTCGCGCCGCTCAGGTTGACGAAGAAGGTTTCGTTCGCCTCCGGAACGGTATCGCCGTTCACCGGGACGGTGACGGTGCGCGTGGTCTGCCCGGGGGTGAAGGTGAGGCTGCCGGCCGTGCTCGTGTAGTCGGCCGGCTCGACGGCGGTGCCGTCCGCCGTGGCGTAGATCACGGTGACGGTCTGGCCGCTCGCCGCGCTCAGGCTGACGGTGAAGACGGCGTTGGTGGTGCCTGCATTGCCCTCCACCACGCTGACATCGTCGATCGACAGACTGGGCAGCGGATCGTCGTTGACGATGGTGCCCACGCCCTGGCCGTCGACGACGACGGCATTGATCACGCCGGTGACATTGACGAAGAAGGTTTCCGACGGCTCGTTGAGCGTGTCGCCATTGACCTGCACCGTGAAGGTGTAGGTGCTGCTCCCGGCGGGGATGGTCTGGCCGGCCAGGCTCTGGGCGACGTAATCGACGCCGCCCGTGGCGGAGCCATTGGCGGTGGCGATGCTGAAGGTCACGCCACCGGGGCCGGCCGGGGCGCTCAGGCTGACCGTGAAGGTGAAGTTGGTGGTGCCTGCATTGCCTTCGTTCGCCGTGACATCGTTGATCGTCAGATTGGGCAGGTCGTCGTTGAGGATCGTGCCCGTGGCGCTGTTCGGCACGCCCACCGTGTAGCCGGCACCGGCGGCCAGGGTCAGGGTGACGGTCTCGTCCGCTTCGATGGTCGCGTCGGCCGTCGGATTGACCGTCACGGTGCCGGTGGTGTTGCCGGCCGGGATGACCAGCGGCGAGGCGATGGTCGCGTAGTCGGTGCCATTGGTGGCGGTGCCGCCGATCGTGTAGTTGATCGAGGTCGCCGAGAAGGCCGCCTGGTTCAGCGTGAACGTGTAGATGAGGTTCGGCGCACCGTCTTCGGCGACTGCGGCCGGCGAGACTGAAACCGTCGCGCTCGGCACGTCGTCATTGAGGATGGTGCCCGTCGCCGAGGCCGGCGCGCCGACGGTGTAACCCGTGCCGGCCGCGACGGTCAGGATGACAGTCTCATTGGGTTCGACGGTGCCATCGACGGAGGGATCGATCACGATCGCCGCCGTGGTGGCGCCGGCCGGAATGGTGACGGTGGCGACGCTGCCCGTGTAGTCGGTACCCGCCGTCGCGGTTCCGGTGGTGGTGATGTTGACCACCGTGGGCGACGACAGGTTCAGGCTGCGGGTAACCGTGTACGTCAGGTTGGTCGCGCCGTCCTCGCTGACGCTGGCCGGTGAGACCGCGATGCTCACGCTCGGCGGCGGGCTGACGGTCAGCGTGTAGTTCTCGACTTCGAAATAGCTGCCCGGGCCGGTGCTGCTGTCCGTGACGCGGATCGTGACCGGATAGTTGCCGGGAGCGGCCGAGGTGGTGCCGCTGACCACGCCGCCGCTGGACACCGTGATGCCGGCGGGGAAACTGCCGGTCTCCAGTGCGTAGGTGTAGGGCGCCACGCCGCCATTCGTCGACAGCGTCTGCGAGAAGGACGCGCCCTGGATGGCGGTGCCGGACGGCGTCGCCAGCGTCAGCGTCGGGTTCTGGACCGTTCCCGTGTACCCCTTGTCGACGAATTGCGCCGTGGGGGTGGTGGCATCGGTCGAGCGGACGCTGAAGGAATAGGCGCCGCGCTGGGTCGGTGTGCCGCTGAGCACGCCGCCGCTGGTCAGGCTGACGCCGACGGGCAGTACACCGCTCTGCAGGCTGTACGTGTACGGGGCCAGGCCGCCGCTGGACGACAATGTCTGCGAGAACGCCGTGCCCGCGGTGAGCGTGGGCAGGGACGCGGGCGAAACCGTGATGGGCGACGCCGAGGGCGTGATCGTGATCGTTACCTGCACGTCGCCATCGCCAGTGAGCGAGCCGTCGGCGAACTCGAACACATCGGTCGATCCGATGCCGGTGGATCCGTTGTGGCTGTAGTCGAGGAACCATTGGCCAGCGGTCTGGCGCAGCGTGGCGGTGCCGTGGTCCTCGAAGTCCGCAGGGCCGAAGCTGCCGCCATCGATGGGCCCGATGCCGCCAAAGCCGCTGTCGTACTCGCAGTCGCTGACGTTGATCGTCACCGAGCCGCCGCTGGTGACGGTCGCTGTCTGCGCGGGGCATTCCGCCGAGGAGTGTTGTGCGAGGGCGACGACCGGCGCCAGCAGGCCCAAACCGGCCAGCATGCAGGTGGCCACCAGCAGCCGCGCACGGCGCACGGCGTCAGCTCGAACGATCGACATCATGTTGTTCCCCTAGAAAACCCGGACCGCGGTATCGCCCCTGGCAGGGCGCGCGTGCGATTGCATGCGTTGCGATGAAGACACGGAGCCTTGGTGCGCCGCGTCCCCTAAGACAGCGGCGGGCCTCTCCCCTACCCTATTGGAGCAGAACCCGTCCACCGGCGGAAGGGGAAGTTGCGGAATCCGTCACTGACAGGGCTTGCCCGGTCGCCGGATCACGTTCACAGTACGCGCCAGCGGCGCATCGGAGCGTCGAGCTCACCACCCGGGGAAGGTTCATGAGCGAGTTCTTTATCGGCCAGATCATGATGGCCGGTTTCAATTTCGCGCCCAAGTTCTGGGCGCTGGCCAACGGCCAGCTGCTGCCGATCAACCAGAACCAGGCATTGTTCTCGCTGCTGGGCACCCAGTACGGCGGCAACGGCACCACCAACTTCGCGCTGCCCGACCTGCGCAGCCGCACGCCGATCGGTTACGCATCCTCGGTGGACCCCAACTGGCAGCCGCCGTCGGTCCAGATCGGCCAATCCGCCGGTGTGGAGAATGTCACCCTGCTGAGCACCAACCTGCCCAGCCATGCGCACACGGTCAACGGCACCACCACTGCCGGCAACAACCGCTCGCCGGCTGGCCGATTGTTCGGCGCCAGCTCGAGCACCGGCACGCCCCCCAATCTGTATGCGGCGCCCGGTACGCTCGTGCCGGAGAATCCGCAGACCGTGGCACCGTCTGGCGGCAACCAGCCGCATCCCAACCTGCAGCCCTACAGCGTCATCAATTTCTGCATTGCGCTGAGCGGCATTTTCCCCTCGCGCAACTGAGCCGGGCGCGATGCGTCCTTTGGCATTGGAGCTTTCATGAGTACTCCCTACATCGGCGAGATCCGCATGTTCGGCTTCGGCACACGCGGTGCGCCGAACGGCTGGCAGGCCTGCGATGGCAGCCTGCTGCCCATCTCGCAGTACGACGCTCTGTTCGCCTTGGTGGGAACCATCTACGGCGGCGACGGACAGACCACCTTCGCCGTGCCCGACCTGCGGGGCCGCGTGCCGATCCACCAGGGGCAGGGCCCGGGCCTGAGCAACTACGTCATCGGCCAGCGCGCCGGCACGGAAACGGTCACCGTGCTGCCGACGCAGATGCCCGCGCATACGCATACGCTGGCGGTCACCTCGGCGGCGGCGACTGCGGCGTCCCCCGGGAACAGTGTGATGCCGGGTGCGCTGAGCGGCGAAACGTTCTATACATCCGACATCACGGGCGCCACGGCCGTTGCGATGTCCGCCCAGTCGGTGTCGCTGGCCGGCGGAAGCCAGCCGCACGAGAACTGCATGCCGACCTTGACGGTGCAGTACTGCATCGCCACCCAGGGCATCTTCCCCAGTCAGGGGTAGAGCATCCGTTTCTCCTTCTTCAGCGCGCATGCGCGCACGCGCCACGTTCTTCCTGGAGCTGCACCATGACCCAGCCTTACATCGGCGAGATCCAGCTGTTCGGTTTCAACTTCAACCCCCGCGGCTGGGCATTCTGCAATGGGGCCACGCTGCCCATTTCGCAGAACACCGCGCTCTTCTCGCTGATCGGCACGTTGTACGGCGGCAACGGGCAGACGACCTTCCAGCTGCCCAATTTCGCGGCACGCGCGGGGTGCCAGCAGGGCAACGGGCCAGGCCTGTCGCCGCGCAGCCTGGCGGAGAGTTTCGGTGTGAACACCGTGACGCTGACCAGCAACCAGATTCCCCAGCACTCGCACGGGCTCAACGCCTACCTGCAGAGTGATACCGGCAAGCGCGCGGGCACGCCCGTCGCCAACGGCGGTCTCTCGCAGCCCGGCAATACCGCCAACAAGCCGTTCTTCGCCGGCACGCCGAATACCACGTTCGCGCCCGGCATGCTGCAGCCGTCCGCCGGTGGCGGGCAGCCGCATCAGAACCAGCAGCCGTATCTCGGCATCAATTTCTGCATCGCCCTGGAGGGCATCTACCCCTCCTTCCCCTGAGTCCGCCATGAGTCCAGGCTTTCCGCCGGAACCTGCAGCGCCTATGCGGGTGTCCGACGTGCTGACGCCGGCGGGCGCCCGCCTGCGCTGGCTCACCGCGCGGGACATGCCCTGGCTGCGCGAGCTCTATGCCAGCACACGCGCAGACGAAATGGCGCCAGTGCCATGGACGCCGGCGCAGAAGCGCCACTTCCTCGACCAGCAGTTCGATGCCCAGCACCGGCACTACCAACAGGCCTATGGCAGCGCGGACTTCCTGGCCGTATGCGATCCCGACGGCCGGCCGCTGGGCCGTCTCTACCTGCAGCGCAGCGCGCCCGCCCATCTGATCATCGACGTCAGCCTGTTTCCCGCCGCGCGCGGTCATGGCCTGGGAACGGCGTTGATCGCCGACGTACAGCGCCAAGCGGCGGCGCAGGGTTGCGGCGTCATGCTGCATGTGCTCCAACACAATCCTCGCGCCCGCCGACTCTATGATCGCCTCGGCTTCGTGGTTGGCGAGCAGGGCGCCTCGCCCTATCTGCGGATGGACTGGACGCCCTCGGCCGTCAGTTGAAGACGGCCTGGTAAAGGAAGCCGGTTTTGTCCTGGGCAACGGGCACCAGGAAGATGTCCACGCCGCCCACGCGCGGATGGTGCATCCGGTATGTCTGCTGGGGAAACAGCAGGGCCGAACCATTGTGGAACACCAGCGAGAACGGCGCGCGCTGCCCGTCTGTAGCTTTGGCCGGCAACGGGAGCGCTTCCACGAGCACGAAAGCGAGTTGCATGCCCTGCAGGTCCGCCGAGAAGGTCTCGTTGAGGCAGCCGGCGAAGTGGTCTAGCGACAGCAGGTCCATGGCGTCAGGGTCTGGGGAGCGGCTGGGCATCCTCGACGCAACCCGATCCCGAGGCAACCCCGTGTTGGCGAATCATGCACGCACCATAATGGCGCGAGTCGCCTTCATGTCGCCCCATACTGGGGCTTGATCGTCCTGCGACGACCTGCACGCGCCTTTCACATCAGTGACTTAGCCCTTTCGGAAGGTTGGCACGGCGATTGCTCTAGTCAGGCACAACCCTTTATCCAACCCGAGGTTCCGAAGATGTCCCTGGACAACGTTGAGAAGTTGATCAAGGAGCACAAGGTCGAGTTCGTCGACCTGCGCTTCGTCGACATGCGTGGTGTCGAGCAGCACGTCACCTTCCCGGTCAGCATCGTGGACGCGTCGCTGTTCGAAGACGGCAAGATGTTCGACGGTTCCTCGATCTCGGGCTGGAAGGGCATCAACGAGTCGGACATGGTGCTCCTGCCCGATCCCAGCACCGCCTACCTGGATCCGTTCTACGCCGACCCGACCCTGGTGCTGGTCTGCGACATCCTCGACCCGGCCACCATGCAGGGCTATACGCGCGATCCGCGCGGCATCGCCAAGCGCGCCGAGGCCCACCTGAAGGCCAGCGGCGTCGCCGACCTGGCGTTCTTCGGTCCGGAGCCCGAGTTCTTCATCTTCGACTCGGTGCAGTTCGCCAACGACATGGGCAACACCTTCTTCAAGATCAACTCGGAAGAAGGCGCCTGGAACAGCGGCAAGAGCTACGACGGCGCCAACAGCGGCTACCGTCCGGGCATCAAGGGCGGCTACTTCCCGGTCCCGCCGACCGACTCGCTGCACGACCTGCGCGCCGAGATGTGCAAGACGCTGGAACAGGTCGGCATCGAAGTCGAAGTACACCACCACGAAGTCGCCACCGCCGGCCAGTGCGAGATCGGCGCCAAGTTCAACACGCTGGTGCAGAAGGCCGACGAACTGCAGCGCATGAAGTACGTGGTGCGCAACGTCGCCCACCGCAACGGCAAGACCGTCACCTTCATGCCGAAGCCGATCGTCGGCGACAACGGCAGCGGCATGCACGTGCACCAGTCGCTGGCCAAGGGCGGCCAGAACCTGTTCTCCGGCGACGGCTACGGCGGGCTGTCGCAGCTGGCGCTGTGGTACATCGGCGGCATCTTCAAGCACGCCAAGGCGATCAATGCGTTCGCCAACTCGGGCACCAACAGCTACAAGCGCCTGGTGCCGGGCTTCGAAGCGCCGGTGATGCTGGCCTATTCGGCGCGCAACCGTTCCGCCTCGTGCCGCATTCCGTGGGTCGCCAATCCGAAGGCGCGCCGCATCGAGATCCGCTTCCCCGATCCGCTGCAGTCCGGCTACCTGACCTTCACCGCGCTGATGATGGCCGGCCTGGACGGCATCAAGAACCAGATCGACCCGGGCGCGCCGAGCGACAAGGACCTGTACGACCTGCCGCCGGAAGAAGAGAAGAACATCCCGCAGGTCTGTTCCAGCCTCGACCAGGCGCTGGACGCGCTGGACAAGGACCGCGACTTCCTCAAGGCCGGCGGCGTGATGTCGGACGACTTCATCGATGCCTACATCGCGCTGAAGATGCAGGAAGTGACCAAGTTCCGCGCGGCCACGCACCCGCTGGAATACCAGCTGTACTACGCCAGCTGATGCGATCGGAGCGCAGCCATCACAAGGCTTGCGAAGCCTTCCGGCACGGCCCGCCGAAGCACGGCGGGCGTTCGGGCAGGACGCGCGGCAGTGCCGCGCAAGCGTCCGGCCCTCACCTACGCCAGCTGATGCCGTCGCACGCGCACATCGCGATGCATGCGGAGGGCCGCACGCCGGTCCTCCGCGGCGCAGCGGGCGCGCACTGAGTTACCGCGGCGATGGCGACGGATCTCCCCTCCCACCCGTCGCCATCGCCGCACCTTATTGGACGCATCGCCTTGCGCTGCGTCCGACCGGTTGGGGAACCGGGGCACCACCCGTCTTCGATTCCTGGAGATCGCACCAACGCTGTAACTGGGGAAACACAGGAGAGGTCCATGAACCGCAGCTCCCTCCCACGTCATCCGTTCCTGCCGCAGACGATCGCGGCAGGCACGGGTGCGGTTCATGCATCGCTCCGCACCGATCACGTGCACGCGGCCAGGGGGTTGCGCGCACCGGTGACCTGAAACCGCCGGCCGGCTCCGGTCGGCCGGTTCCATCCACCATCGGGGTATGCGCATGAAACTGATCACCGCCATCATCCGGCCGTTCAAGCTCGACGAGGTCCGAGAGTCCTTGTCGCAAGCGGGCGTGTCCGGCATCACCGTGACCGAAGTCAAAGGCTTCGGCCGGCAGAAGGGCCACACCGAGCTGTACCGCGGCGCCGAGTACGTCGTCGATTTCCTGCCCAAGATCAAGATCGAGACCGTCGTGACCGACGAGCGCCTGGAGGCCGTCATCGAGGCCATCCAGCAGGCCGCCGGCACCGGCAAGATCGGCGACGGCAAGATCTTCGTCACCACCATCGACCAGGTCATCCGCATCCGCACCGGCGAAGTCGGCGCGGACGCGCTCTAACACTCGGAGCCCCCACATGAAGACTCGACTGTTGTCCGGGTGGAAGACCCGTGCGCACGTGCTTTGCCTGGCCGCGCTGTGCGGCCTGATGACCGTGGGCGTGGCGGCGACCGCCATCGCGCAGGACACCACGCCGCCCGCGACCGAAACGACCGCCGAACCCGCGCCTGCGGCGGACGTGGTTACCGAAACCGTCACCGAGACCGACACCCCGGCGCCCGAGGCTGCTCCGGCTGAAGCCGCCGCCGCCGAACCGGTGGTGGAGAAGGGCGACGTGGCGTGGATGCTGACGTCCACGCTGCTGGTGCTGCTGATGGTGGTGCCGGGCCTGGCGCTGTTCTACGGCGGCATGGTGCGTGCGAAGAACGTGCTGTCCGTGCTGGTCCAGGTGATCACCGTGTTCTCGCTGCTGGTGGTGCTGTGGATCGTCTACGGCTACAGCCTGGCGTTCTCGGGCGAAGGCGCGTGGATCGGCAATCTGGACAAGCTGTTCCTGAAGGGGGTCTCCGTCGACACGCTGGCGGCCACGTTCAGCGACGGCATCAGCCTGCCGGAGTACGTGTTCGTGGCGTTCCAGTCGACGTTCGCCGGCATCACCGGTGCGCTGATCGTCGGTGCGTTCGCCGAGCGCATGAAGTTCGCGGCGGTCATCCTGTTCTCGGTGATCTGGTTCACCATCGGCTACCTACCGATCGCGCACATCGTGTGGGCCACCGGTGGTTACCTGTTCGAGCTGGGCGCGCTGGATTTCGCCGGCGGCACTGTGGTGCACATCAACGCAGGCGTGGCCGGCCTGATCGGCGCGTACTTCGTCGGCAAGCGCCTGGGCTACGGCCAGACCGCACTGAAGCCGCACAACGTGACGCTGACCTATGTGGGCGCCTCGCTGCTGTGGGTGGGCTGGTTCGGCTTCAACGCCGGCTCCAACCTGGAAGCCAACGCGGGCGCCGCGCTCGCCTTCATCAACACGCTGGTCGCCACCGCCGCCGCCGTGATCGCCTGGGCGCTGGCCGAGAAGATCTTCAAGGGCAAGTCGTCCGCGCTGGGCGTGGCGTCGGGTGCGGTCGCCGGCCTGGTCGGCATCACCCCGGCCGCCGGCCTGGTGGGTCCGTTCGGCGCCGTCGCCATCGGCTTCATCGCGGCCATCGCCTGCGTGTGGGGCGTCACCGGCCTGAAGCGCCTGCTGAAGGTCGACGACACCGCCGACGTGTTCGGCGTGCATGCGGTCGGCGGCATCGTCGGTGCCCTCCTGACCGGCGTCTTCTACGCGCCGTCGCTGGGCGGCCAGGGTGGCGAGGACTTCGACATGGCCGCGCAGGTCATCAAGCAGGCGACCGGCGTGGGCCTGACCATCGTCTGGATCGGCGTGGTGTCGGTGGTCGGCTTCCTGATCGCCAAGCTCGTGTTTGGCCTGCGCGTGGCCGAGGATGCTGAACGCGAGGGCCTGGACATCGCCTCGCACGGTGAATCGGCCTACGAGGCCTGATGGATTGCCGGGGACGGCTTTGCACTAAACTGGTGCAGTGTCGTCTCCGGCCCCGTCCCCTATGCGTTTCGAACCCACCACCGACGCGCTGAGCACGCCGGTGGCCTGGGCGGATGCCGCCGGCCTGATCCGCGGCGTGAACCCCGCCTTCGCCCGCTGGCTGGGCGTCAGTACCCGCCGCCTGATCGGGCAACCGCTGGCGGCCTTGGAGATCGAAGGCGACGCCATGGCGCGCTTCCTGGACAACACCGACCGCGACGTCCTGCGCCTGCACCGGCTGGCGCTGGGCATGCCCGGCGAGTCGCCCTGCTTCGCCGAAGGCTGGCTGTCGCGGCTGGACGGCGGCGGCTGGCTGCTGGAAGCCCATCCCGTCGACGAGTTCCCCGCGCTCGATCCCACCCACGTGCTGCCCAATGCCCTGAGTGCGGCCCTGAAGGGGCTGGCGCACGAGCTGCGCAATCCGCTGGCGGGACTGAAGGGCGCCGCCCAGTTGCTGGCCCGCCGGGCCGCGCACCGCAACGACAACGACGACGAGCGCGAACTGATCGAGCTGATCGAGTCCGAGATCAACCGCCTCAACACCCTGCTGGAGCAACTGCTGTCGCCGTCGCCGCAGCGGCCGCATGCGCCGTTGAACATCCATACCGTGCTGGAGCGCGTGCTGCGCCTGGCCGAGAACGAGGGTGGCTGGTCGGTGCGCCTGCAGCGCGATTACGACCCCAGCCTGCCGGAGCTGTCCGGCGACGCCGACCGCCTGACCCAGGCGGTCTGGAACCTGGTGCGCAACGCCCTGCAGGCGGGCGCCGCCAACATCATCCTGCGCACCCGGGTCGAACACGGGGCGCGCATCCACG
This sequence comes from Pseudoxanthomonas sp. LjRoot206, assembly GCF_056175725.1. Lineage (NCBI taxonomy): Bacteria > Pseudomonadati > Pseudomonadota > Gammaproteobacteria > Lysobacterales > Lysobacteraceae > Pseudoxanthomonas > Pseudoxanthomonas sp. LjRoot206. Next base: position 265,474 of record NZ_JBGFFI010000004.1, on the reverse strand, counting down.
ACCACCTGCACGCGATGGCGCTGCGGGTGGAGATCGTCGACGACGGCCGCGGCGTGCCCGAAGCGCTCGCCGAGCACCTGTTCCTGCCGCTGGTCAGTGGCCGCGCCGAAGGCAGCGGCCTGGGCCTGGCGCTGTCGCAACAGGTGGCACGCGAACACCGGGGGTCGCTGACCTATCGCTCGCGCCCCGGCCACACGGTCTTCACCCTGCTGCTGCCGCAATCGCTGCACGACACCGACGAGGAACGTCATGTCCATTGATCGCCTGGCCACCGCCATCTCCTCCGATGCGCGCCGCATCTGGGTGGTCGACGACGACCGTTCGGTGCGCTTCGTGCTGGCGACCGCGCTGCGCGACGCCGGCTACGCGGTGGACGGCTTCGACAGCGCCGCCGCCGCCCTGAGTGCGCTCGGTGCGCGCGGTGCGCCCGACCTGTTGTTCACCGACGTGCGCATGCCTGGCGACGACGGCCTGGTGCTGCTGGACAAGTTGAAGGCCACGCATCCGCAGCTGCCGGTCATCGTGATGTCGGCCTACACCGACGTCGCCAGCACCGCAGGTGCCTTCCGCGGCGGCGCGCACGAATTCCTGTCCAAGCCCTTCGATCTCGACGACGCGGTAGCGCTGGCTGCGCGCACGCTGCCCGACGCCGAAGAGACGGCGGAGGTGACGCAGGAGAGCGACGCCACGCCCACCCCGCAACTGATCGGCGACACGCCGGCGATGCGCGCGCTGTTCCGCGCGATCGGCCGGCTGGCGCAGGCGCCGCTGTCGGTGCTGATCACCGGCGAAACCGGCACCGGCAAGGAACTGGTCGCGCATGCGCTGCACCACGAGTCGCCGCGCGCGCGCAAACCGTTCGTGGCGCTGAATACCGCGGCGATCCCCTCGGAACTGCTGGAGAGCGAGCTGTTCGGCCACGAGGCCGGCGCATTTACCGGGGCGCAGAAGCGGCATGTCGGCCGCTTCGAGCAGGCCGATGGCGGCACGCTGTTCCTCGACGAGATCGGCGACATGCCGCTGCCGTTGCAGACGCGCCTGCTGCGCGTGCTGGCGGAGGGCGAGTTCTTCCGCGTCGGCGGGCGCGAGCTGATCCGCGTCGACGTGCGCGTGATCGCCGCCACCCACCAGGACCTGGACGGGCTGGTCGCGGAAGGCCGCTTCCGTGCCGACCTGCTGCACCGCCTCAACGTGGTCCGGCTGCAGCTGCCGCCGCTGCGCGAACGGCGCGCCGACGTGCCGCAGCTGGCCGAGAACTTCCTCGCCATGGCCACGCGCAAGCTGGACATCGCGCCCAAACGTTTCAGCAATCCGGCGCTGGACCTGCTGCAGGCCCACGACTGGCCCGGCAACGTGCGCGAGCTGGAAAACGTGTGCTGGCGGCTGGCTGCCCTGGCGCCGGCCGACGTCATCAACACCACCGACCTGCAGGGTGCGCTATCGCATGCGCCGATCGCCGGCGGGCGCGGCGAATGGGACCACGCCCTCGGCGAATGGGCGCGCCGTCGCCTGCTGGAAGGCGCGGAGGCGCTGCACGCCGAAGCACGCGAACGCCTGGACCGCACGCTGCTCGAGGTGGCACTGGAACTGACCCATGGCCGCCGTGCCGAAGCCGCGGCGAAGCTCGGCGTGGGACGCAACACGGTGACGCGCAAGCTGGGGCCGGGCCGCAAGCGCGGCTGATCGCCTACCGGCGCTTTCATTGAACATGAAGGTATCGATCGTTACGGTAGCCGGCCACACCCTGCAACCGGAGCTTCCCATGCGTATCGCCTTGCTGGCCGCCGCTTCCGCCCTCGCGCTCGCCGCCTGCGGCACCACGCCGTCTCCGTCGTCGCCTTCCTCGTCAGCGACGACCGTCGTGCCCACCACCAGCACCGCCAGGCAGGCGGTTGCCGTGCTGGCCTCGGCCTCCGGCAGCCTGGTCAGCGGCAGCGTCACCCTCACGCCGATGGGCAAGGGTCTGCATCTGACCGGTGAACTCGGCGGCCTGCCCGCCAACGGCACGCATGCCTTCCACATCCATGAGAAGGGCGACTGCAGCGCCGCCGACGCCAGCAGCGCCGGTCCGCACTTCAATCCGTTCAACGCCGCGCACGGCAAGGCCGGCAGCGGCGCGCACCACGCCGGCGACATGAACAACCTCACCGCCAATGCGGATGGCGTGGCGAAGGTCGATGTGCACCTGGAAGGCGTCACCCTGGGCGGCGGTGCCGTTAACGACGTGGCCGGTCGCGCGCTGATCGTGCACGCCGCGCCGGACGATTACGCCAGCCAGCCGGCCGGCAACGCCGGTGCGCGTGTCGCCTGCGGCATCATCAAGGTCACCCAGTAACACGACCGATACGTAGCGTGCGCTATGCGCACGACCGCACGATGGGTCATTCCCGTGGTCGTGCGCGCGGCGCACGCTACGACTGCAGTGCTTCCCGTGCGTCCGTGTTGCCCGGGCAGTGCGCGAACGTCACCGGGATGCCATGCGCTTCCAGCACGGCGGCGATCTGTTGCTGGCGTGCCTGGAAATGCTGGTAGGCGCGCTCCAGGCGCTCGTCGGTGGCCTCCTGAGAGGCGTAGCGCGCGCGCCAGGCCGCCGGTTCGAACAGGGCGATGTGCACGTCGCCACCCGCATAGCGCAGCAGCGGCTCCGGCACGGCATCCAGCCAATACTCTTCCGTGGGCGCCATCAGCGCGGTCTCGATCACCGGCCACAGCAGACCCAGGCCGCCATGCTCGTACTGCATCGCCGTCATCGCGGCCAGGTCGTGCAGCGTCATGTAGCGCGCGTGTTCGACCTGCGCACCGAAGGCGTTCTGCGCGAGCAGCGCGGTATCGGCCTGGGCCATGCCGGTTTCCAGCAGGACGCTCTCCAGCCGTTCGCCCACGGCATCGACCGTATGGTCGTCGCCGCTGAGCAGGAACGGCAGCACGCGCAGCAGGCCACCGCGCAGGCCGTCGTCCGCCTGCAGCGGCATCGGGATGTCACCGGCTTCATCAGCACCGAAGGCGATCAGGCGCGCGCCTTCACCGCGTCCCGGCGCGCGCTGGTGCAGCTCGCGCAGACGCTGGTGCAGCGACCAGCCGGGCCGCAGTGCTTCGGCGGGATCGAAATGCGCCGCGGCGAAGACGAGATCCAGGTCACGCACCTGCGGCGCATGCACGGCGAGGTCGCGGCCCAGCTTCTCCGCCAGCTCGCTGGCGTCGGCGGCACTGAGCGCCGCGCGCTGTGGCGCGTGGCCGGCGGCCAGCTCCAGGGCCATTACGCCCATGACGACAGGGCTGGTTGTGGATCGAGTCATGTCAGCGGTTGGAGGCGGTGGAGGGTCGCATTACACTCCCCCATTATGCCTGCCGTACGCAGGCGCATCTTCACCAATCCATCCTTCACATCGCACCGAGGTCCCCATGCCCGCTTCCCGCCCCGTCGCCATCCTCGGCGGCGTCCGCATTCCGTTCTGCCGCCAGAACACGGCCTACGCGGATGTGGGGAACCTGGGCATGTCGGTGCGCACGCTGGGCGCGCTGGTCGAGCGCTTCGGCCTGCACGGCCAGCAGCTGGGCGAAGTGGCGATGGGCGCGGTGATCAAGCATTCGTCCGACTGGAACCTGGGCCGCGAAGCCGCGCTGTCGTCGGGCCTGTCGCCGCTGACGCCGGGCATCACCCTGCAGCGCGCCTGCGGCACCAGCCTCGACACCATCATCCACATCGGCAACAAGATCGCGCTGGGCCAGATCGAGTCCGGCATCGGCGGCGGTTCCGACACGACGTCCGAAGTGCCGATCGTGTACGGCAAGAAGCTGCGCGCGCGCCTGCTGGCCGCCAACCGCGCCAAGACCGCGCAGGACAAGCTGAAGGCGCTGGTCAGCGGCTTCAAGTTCAGCGAGCTGAAGCCCGAGTTCCCCGGCGTGGCCGAGCCGCGCACCGGCAAGAGCATGGGCGAGCACTGCGAGGACATGGCGAAGGAGTGGAGCATCTCGCGCGATTCGCAGGACGAACTCGCGGTGGCCTCGCACAAGAAGCTGGCCGCCGCCTATGAGCGCGGCTTCTTCGACGACCTGATCGCCCCGTTCCGCGGCCTGGAGCGCGACAACATCCTGCGTGCCGATACCTCGCTGGAGAAGCTGGCCACGCTGAAGCCGGCGTTCGACAAGACGTCGGGCCGCGGCACCCTGACCGCGGCCAACTCCACGCCGCTGACCGATGGCGCGGCCGCCGTGCTGCTCGCCAGCGACGAGTGGGCTGCGGCGCATGGCCATGAGCCGCTGGCGTATCTGAAGGATGCGCAGGTGTCCGCGGTCGATTTCGTCCACGGCGAAGGCCTGCTGATGGCGCCGACCGTCGCCGTGCCGGAGATGCTCAAGCGTCACGGGCTGACGCTGCAGGACTTCGACATCTACGAGATCCACGAAGCCTTCGCCGCGCAGGTGCTGTGCACGCTGCGTGCGTGGGAAAGCGAAGACTACTGCCGCAACCGCCTGGGCCTGGACGCACCGCTCGGCAGGATCGACCCGGCGAAGATGAATCCCAACGGCTCCTCGCTGGCGACCGGCCATCCGTTCGCCGCCACCGGTGCGCGCATCGTCGCCACCGTGGCGAAGGAACTGAAGCAGCGCGGCGGCGGCCGCGCGCTGGTGTCCATCTGCACGGCTGGCGGCATGGGTGTGGTCGCCATCATCGAGCGGTAGACGGCAATGGAAGCTGATCTCAATGACGTCATTTGCACGTACTTGGGAGCCGGGCCGAGCGGCGGATACAACCCCATCGGCTCTGGCGAGACACGCCTGATTGCAACCTACGGCCCTCGTGGAGAGGCACTGGCAACTACCATCGAAAAGTATCTCTCTTCACGTGATCACCCCCCAGCGGCGTGGATAAGCAGCGATCTAGCCGCCGAGCAAGCACACTACGAGGCAAGACTGCGCGCTACTTTTCCAGAGCTGAGTGTTCGCGCGGCCAACGCATAGGCGTGCCGCTGGTCGTTTTCGTGGAGATAGCCTCGCGTCAACGCTCGCGTTGGTCCTGCACCTGCGCACTCCCCACGCCATGCCGGTGGCCCTCGCTCACCGCGGTCACCGTGCCATCCGCATTGAACACCAGCGCGTTCGCGGCGCCGATCTCTTCGGGTTGATCCGACCAGCGTTGCCCGAGATGCGCCAAGGCCTTCGCTTGCGTGCTGCCGGCGAAGCCGGGTTCGATATCGGTGACCGCGCCATTGCGCTGCGACAGCCGTGGCGCATCGATGGCCTGGTCCATCGGCATGCCGAGGTCGACGTGGTTGACGATGGTCTGCAGCACCGTCGTGATGATCGTCGAGCCGCCCGGGCTGCCGATCGAGAACGCGGGCTTGCCGTTCTTCAATGCGATCGTCGGTGTCATGCTGCTGCGCGGACGCTTTCCGGCCTCTGGAACGTTCGGATGCGGTGCCGTGAAGTCGAAGTCGGTCAGTTCGTTGTTGAGCAGGAAACCGTAGCCCGGCACGACCATGCCGCTGCCGCCCCAGTCTTCGATGGTGAAGGTGTACGCGACGACGTTGCCGTCCCTGTCGGAGACGGTGAGATGCGTGGTATGCGCACTCTCCGGTTGCAGCAGGCGCGTTGTCGGCCGCAGCGGCTGGCTGGGGTCCTGCTGGAACGGATAGGGGGCGCCAGCCGATACGGCGCCTGATGCAGCGCGGGCCGCATCGATCAGCGAACGGCGGTGCGCGGCGTAGTCCTTGCTCAGCAGACCGGCGACCGGTGCGTCGACGAACTCCGGATCGGCCAGGTAGGCGTCACGGTCGGCGAACGCGAGGCGGCTCGCTTCCAGATAGAGATGCTCGACCTGCGCGCGCGACATCGACGCCAGGTCGTAGCCCTCCAGGATGTTCAGCGCTTCGAACACCGTCACGCCGCCGCTGCTCGGCAACGGCATGCCGTACAGGTCGTAACCGCGGTAGGTGGAATGCACCGGCAGGCGCAGGCGTGCTTCGTAGTTGGCGAGGTCCGCCAGCGTCATGCGGCTGCCGCGCACCGACACACCGGGCGCGGTCGGTGGCTGGTTGACCGTGTCGATGATGGCGCGCGCGAGCGGCCCTTTGTAGAACGCATCCGCTCCGTCGCGTGACAGCAGGCGATACGTGCGTGCGAGATCGGGATTGCGCAGCCGGGTGCCGGCGGGGATCGCCTTGCCGTCCCGCAGGTACAGCGATGCCGTTGCCGGGAAGCGGGTGAACTTGCGTTCGTTCCGTTCCACCAGGTGCGAGAAGTTGGCGTCGACCGTAAAACCTTCGTCCGCGACCTTGATCGCCGGCGCCAGCACCTGTCCCAGCGACATCGTGCCGTAGCGCCGCAGCGCTTCGTCCCAGCCGCGCACCGTGCCGGGCACGCCGATGGAAAGCCCGCTGGCGACGGCCGTGTCGAAATCCATCTCCTTGCCGTCTTCGATGAAGAGGGTCGGTGTGGTGGCGGCCGGCGCGGTCTCGCGATGGTCGATCGTGATCACACGCTGGTCCTTCGCCAGGTACACGACCATGAAACCGCCACCGCCGATGCCGCAGCTGAAGGGATCGGTCACGCCGAGCGTGGCCGCCGCCGCGACCGCGGCATCGATCGCGTTGCCGCCCCGGTCCAGGACCGTGATCGCCGAGTGCGTGGCCTGCTCGCTGATCGTGGCGGAGGCGCCTCCGCGACCCGTGGCGACCGGCGTCTTGGCGTGGGCGGTCGTGGCCAGCAGGAAGGCGAGAAGGGCGGCGCGCAGGAGTCGGGTCATCGCGGATCACCGAGGGGGCAGGCGGGCCGATTGTCACACGCTCCCCGCGGCGCCACCCGTTCCCGTCGGGCCCGTCATCGGATAGCGTTGCGCTTCGGGATGGACGCCGGGAGCAGGGGAATGGGGATCAGGCAATGGGTGTTGCCGGCGGTGCTGGCCGTCGCCGTCGCGAGTCCGGCACAGGCGTGCATCAACGCGGTGGGGACCGATCATCACGGGCGGCAGTTCGATGCCCACGATGAGGTCGGCGAGCAACTGGAAGCAAGACTGACCTCGGGCGCCACCAGGACGCACTATCTGCGCGACGCACGCCGCATCACCGCCGAGGCCCGGACGACACCGGATCTGCGCAACCTGACCGAGCTGGCCATCCTGCTGATGTACCAGGGGCAGAACACGCAGGCCGTGCAGCTGCTGCTGTCCCTTGAGCGTCGCTGGCCCGGTCGCCACGAGACCGCCGCCAATCTGGGCACGGCCTTGGAGTTGTCCGGCCACGACGGCCCCGCGCTGGCCTGGATACGCCTGGGCATCCAGCGCAATGCCGCGGAGCACTTCGGTACCGAATGGCTGCATGCGAGGATCCTCGAGAGCAAGCTTGCGGCGGCGAACGGCATCCTGCCGGCCCAGCATTCGATCGCGGGCCTGCAGTTCGGCGACGCAACGGTCCCGCCACTGCCGGCCTCCTTGCCCGCAGGCAACGACGGCCGGCCCGTCGACGCCTATGCCCTCAACCACGCCTTCGCCTACCAGTTGGGCGAACGCATGCAGTTCGTCGCGCCAACGGATCCCGTGGTGGCCAACCTGCTGTCCGACTGGGCGGCGTTGAACATGGCGGGCGGGCCCATGGAGAACGTCGTGGTGCTGTATGCGCTGGCGACGCGCTACGGCGCCGAGGAAACCGCCACCATTGCCCGGCGTCGTGCAGAGGCTCGCCGCGTACTGGCGTCCGCCAGCCGGACGGACCGCTACGGCGGGCGGTGCGTGATCTGTGTGCCCGGAACCGCAACGAAGGCCCCATAACGCCCGTCCTTCGACCCCACTGGACTTCACCACGCGTTGGAGTCCAGCACCGTTTCACGTCGCGTCTCTCCCACCTCCCGGAGCTTCCATGCGCATGCCAAGGATCCATCGCGTTGTCCCCCTTCTGATCGTCTCGGTGCTGGCGGTGTCGTGCAGCAAGCACGAAATGGCCCCGGCCGATTCCGACGTCGCCGCGGCCTCGGCGCCCGCGATGGAAGAAATGGCGGCCGATGCCGCCGCGGCGGCAGCCCCGCAGAAGAGCCTTGAAGCGCCGGTGCCGCAGGGGCCCGGCGTCGCCGCGTCGCTGCTGGCCTCCGACGTGCTGGTGCAGACCGATCCGCAGCGACGTTTCATCCGCACCGCCGCAGCGGACTTCCAGGTCAAGGATGTCTACCGCAGCGCACTGGCGATCGAGGACGAGGTGGTGAAGCAGGGCGGCTTTGTCGTCGACAACGACATCCAGGCACAGGAGCAGCGCGTGCAGAGCCGGCCGATCGGCAACGGCAAGCGGTTGGAGCTGGCCGAGTACCGGCTGCAGGGCGAGCTGACCGTTCGCGTGCCGAGCGAGCGCACGCAGGTGTTCCTGCGCGCCATCGCGTCGCAGATGGAGTTCCTGGACCGCCGCAACTTCAGCGCGCGCGACGCGCAATTCGAATTGCTGCGGCAGCAGCTGGCGCGGGAGCGCGCGCAGGACCAGCAGCAGGAACTCGGCGACGCGGTGCAGGCCGGCGGCAAGCTCGGCGACAAGGCCGATGCCATCCAGGCGCGCGGCGAAGCCCGCAGCAGCCGCGACGAGGCGCTGATCGCGCAGAAGGAATTCGAAGACCGCGTGGCCTTCAGCACCATCACGCTGTCGCTGCACCAGGACGTGCAGGTGCGCAGCCGCGAGCGCGTCGACGTGGATGCGGTGTTCCGCGACAACGGCCCGGGCTTCTTCAGCCAGCTGGGCGAATCGTTGGCGGCGGGCTGGCGCGTCTGCCTGCACGCGGTCGTCGCATTGGCCACGCTGTGGCCGTTGTGGCTCCTCCTGCTGGCGGGCGCGATCGGCTGGCGGCGCTGGCCCAGGAAACCGGCCGCCGGCTGACATCAGTCCTTGAGGCGCGGCACGCCGTGCGCGTCGCGTTCCTCGACGACGGCGGCATCGTGGATCTCCTGCCGGATGTCGCGGACCGGCAGCTTCACCGGCACGTCGCCGCGTGCCGCCTTCACCGCATTGGCGTGGCAGTGCTGTGCCGATGCGGTATCACCAGCCTCGTTGAAGCCGGTCGCCAGTTCTTCCCACGCCTCTGCGCCCGCCCCCTGTGCGACGGCCCGGTGCAGGAATTCCTGCGCCGCCGTCCACTGGCCTTGCTGGCGCGCAAGCCGTCCCAGCGTCACCAGCAGGGCGGGGCTGGCCGGATGCGCATGTAGCCAGTGCTGCGCGCTGGAACGGCGCGAGTCGAGCTTGCCGACCGGCAGGCGGCCGTACAGCGTCACCAGGCTTTCGTCCCATCGTGCTTCCAGTGCTTGTTCGATGCTGCGCGTCGCCGCGTCTTCCCAGCGCAACGCCGCGGCGCGCTCGGCGTAGGCCGCCACGACCGGCGGCTGTAGGCGCAGCGGTTTGGTCAGCGCCTCCCAGCGTTCGGCGAGCACGTTCGGATCGGCCGCTTCGCGCAAGGACTGCGTGGCAAGGCGGATCTCGAGCGCATCGAAGTCGGCGGGCGCCAACGCCTGCTGCTGCTTCATTGCGCCCAGCAACCCATAGGCTTCGCCCGCGCGGGCGCTGCCGGCGAGGGCGTCGGCGCGCAGCGACAGGCCGCGCGGTGGCAGCGGCTGTACGTCGGCCGCATCGAGCACTGCCAGCGCGTCATGCGGGCGACCGGCATCGAGCGCGATCTGCGCCGCAGTGATCGCATGCGCCTGCGCGGAGCGTTCGCGCAGGGCGGACAGATGGCGTTGCACGGCCGCCTCGTCGCCACGCGCCTGGGCCGCGCGTACCGCTGCGGTCCGCGCGATGGCGCCCACTTCGTCATCCTCCGATGCGCGCTCCAGCTGCTTTTCGGCCTTCTGCCAGTGCCCGGCATGCAGCGCGTCCAGGCCGTCGATGAGTCGCGCCCGCGCCTGCTTGCGGCGATGACGGCCCCAGGCTCGGAACGGCAGCGTCATCAGGCGCCACAGCAGCCAGGCCGCCGCACCGATCAGCAGCAGTGCGAGCAGGGCGCGTGGCACGTTGGTGTGCAGGTCGTAACCGGCGAAGCGGACGAAGACCTCGCCCAGGTCGCGGTCGGTGCCGGCCATCCACTGCGCCGCCAGCACGCCGGCCAGCAACAGCAGCAGCAATATCACCACGGTTCGTAACGGTTTCATGGCGTGACCTCCGGCGTCTCTACGGGCGTCGTCGGTACCTGCAACCGCAGTCCCGCGTTGCGCAGCGCGCGCAGTTGCTGCAGCGTGCTGCCCAGTTCGGTGGGACGGGCCGGTGCCGACGTCGATCGCAATGTGCGCAATCGCGCATGAACCTGCCGTCGTTCGGGTGAATCCGGCCACAACCGCGGCAGCCACACATCAAGACGTGCAAGGGCGGCGCGATAGGCCGCGTCGTCGTCGCGCTCCAGCGCGGCGCGGGCCAGGCTGATGTCTACCTGCAGCGCTGCATCGGCGGTGGCGCGTTCATCCGGCGTGATCAGGGTGGTGTCGCGCGTCGGGCGGACGTCGACCAGCGGCGCGAGCCAGCGCTGCCACGGCGGCCGCGTGGGCGCATCCGCGCTCGCGGAGACGCCGCGGGGCAGGCCGGACAACGCGGCCGCGAACGTATCCAGCTGCTTCAGGGCCTGCGCTTGCGGACCTTCGCCCAGCGCATCCAGCGCGCTGCGTTCCTGCGCGAGCGCCTGCTTCAGGTTGAGCAGGCGGTGGTCGTCGATGCCATCGAGCGTCCCGGCGGCCAGCGCGTAGGCGCGACGCGCGCCCGCGAGGTCGTGGGCGATGTCCAGGCGCTGCGCCGCCTGCGAGAGCAGCAGTTCCACCTCGTCCAGCCGCAGCGCCTGTGCACCATGGCGCGCGGGATCGGTGAGCTTGGCCACGCTTTCTTCGAGCAGCGCGCCGCGTTGGCCGAGGCCGAGGACTTCATCGCGCAGCACGCGGTTGGTGGCCGCGGCGTCGAGCAGGCGCTGCGCTTGCTTGCGTTGTTCGCCGCGCAACGTGTCCATCCGCGACTCCAGGGCTTCCAGGCGCTGTTCCGCCGCCGACAGCGCGGTCTGTTCCTGTGCAATGCGCGCCTGCCACCATGTCCAGCCGCGCCAGACGCCGAGGCCGACGACGAGCACCACCACCGCCAGCACGACAAGCCGCCCGTTGCCGCCGGCACGGGATGGAGAGGGTGGATCGTCGTTCACTTGCATCCTGGACTACCGGCAGAACGTGATGGATGCCACAGATGCTACCGGATGCCGGCGGGCCTTACCGTGCACGCGGCTTTCATCAGTTGCGCGGGTCGCGGGCCTTCGGCCACGACGACGCGCGGGAAACCGGCGAGGCGTGCGGCGTCGGCCAGGCGTTCGCTGGCCGCCACGACGACCGCTGTCTTCAGGTGCGCCGCGAGCGATGGGGTTAGCTGCGCGAGAACCTGCTCCAGTGCGCCCCCGCTGCTCAACAGCAGGACGGCGGGCGCCTTGCGCTGCGCAAGTGCGTCCAGCGAGCGGGCCGTCAGTGCGATGGATTCGCGCCGGTAGACCTCCGCCCGACGCACGCGCGCACCGCGAGCCTCCAGGGTGGGGGCCAGCAGGTTGCGGCCGTCCGGTGCGGTGATAAAGCCGATGTCGGTACCGCGCACATCGGCCAGTTCGTCCAGTGCCAGCAGGCCTTCGCTGTCCATGCGGGTCGGGAACGCGACGCGGGCGATGCCGGCACGCTGCAGCGCACGCGCGGTGCCTTCCCCCACCGCGAGCCACGCTTGGCCGGCATGCGCCCGCAGCGGCTGCAGCGACTGTGCGGAGGCGACGGCGGCGGGGCTGGTGAATACGACGACAGGACTCGCCAGTGCCGCACCCAATGCGTCTCGGGTGGCATCGTCGTCGTGGGTCCGGATGCGCCAGGGCGAGAGCGCCAGCAAGGCGGCACCGTGCCGCGAGGCGGCGCGCCTGAGCGCGTCGTGGCCACCCTGGGGCCGCAGCGAGATGACGTACCATGCCGGCGGCGTTGGATGTCCCATGCGCGGATTATGAGCGATGAGTCCGGAAGAAGCCCTGCAGGAACTGCGTGACTATTGCCGCGGCATGCCGCCGGTGGCGGCGATGGGCGTGGAGGTGGCGGGTTTCCACGACGGGGCCCTGCGACTGACCGCGCCGCTGTCGGCCAATGTCAACGACAAGGGCAACGCGTTCGGCGGCAGCCTGACCTCGCTGATGACGGTGGCGGGCTGGGGCCTGGTGACGCTGAAGCTGCGGCTGGCCGGGCTGAAGGCCGACGTCTATGTGGCCGACAGCCAGATCCGCTATCTCGCCCCCCTGTATGGCGACCTCGTCGCCGATGCGTCCTTCACGGAAGGCCAGTCGCTGGAAACCTTCGTCGATACGCTGGTGCAGCGTGGCCGGGCGCGCATCCAGGTGGAGGCCTGCGTGCGCTTGCCTGAAGGCGGCATGGCCACCACGCTGAGCGGGCGTTTCGTCGCCATCACGAAGCGGTAGCATGCGTTCATGACCGGGGAGATGCCATGCGTGTGATCGGAAAGCTGTTGCTGGTGGTGGGCCTCCTGCTGGTGCTTTTGCCTGCGGCTGCGCAGAGCCGGCTGCAGCGCGGCAAGCTGCAGCAGGTGCAGGAGGCCTATGCGGCGGCGATCCGCTGGGGCGACTTCGAGAACGCCTGGCAGGCGGTCGACCCCGCCTACAAGGCCGAGCACCCGATGACCGAGCTGGAATTCGAGCGCTACCAGCAGGTGCAGATTTCCGGCTACCGCGACCTGATGACCAGCGGCGGGCCGGACGGCACCGTCGAGCGCGCCGTCGAGCTGCGCGTCATCAACAAGCACACCATGGCCGAGCGGACGATGCGCTACCGCGAGCGCTGGCGCTGGGACCCGGACGCCAAGCGCTGGTGGCTGGTCGTCGGCCTGCCGGACCTCTGGAACGGGGAGTAGGCGTCCGGCGCCCGGACGGCGTCCTGTGCGACAATCGCCGCCCGCTCGAAGATCGCCAACCCCGTGAATTTCGAAGAAATCCTGGCTTTCGCCACCCGTTCTCCCTACAACCAGATGCTGTCGCTGGCCCTCGTCGGCCTGACGGTGGCCATCGTTTACACCGAGATCTCCCGCCTGTTCCGCGGCTACAAGACGCTGCGCCCGGCAGAGCTGACCCAGCTGGTGAACAGCGAAAACGCCCTCGTGGTGGACCTGTCGGCGAGCAACGACTTCGAGAAGGGCCACATCGCGGGCAGCCGCAACGTGCTGCCCAGCAACTTCGACCCCGAGAACAAACTGCTGGCCGGGGCCAAGTCCCAGCCGGTGGTGCTGGTCTGCCGCACCGGGCAGGCCTCCGGCGGCGCTGCCAAGCGCCTGAAGAAGGCCGGTTTCGAGAAGGTCTACGCGCTGGAGGGCGGCATCGCCGCCTGGCAGCAGGCCGACCTGCCGCTGATCAAGGGCCGCTGATTCCCCGGTGGCCGCGGACCCGCCCTTGAACCGGGGCCCGCGTGCCGCCATGAGATAATTTCCATTCACCGCTGCAATCCAGATTCCGGAGTCAAAGAAATGTCCGACGAGACCACCAACGGCGCGGTCGCGCCTGCCGCCGAAGCCGCTGGCCCCGCTTTCACTGTCGAGAAGATCTACGTCAAGGACGTTTCTTTCGAAGCCCCGGGCGCCCCGGCCGTGTTCGCCGAGAACGTGCAGCCGGAGCTGCAGCTCAACCTCAACCAGCGCGTGCAGCGCCTGGGCGAGAACGCCTTCGAAGTCGTGCTGGGCGTGACCCTGACCTGCAAGGCCGGCGACAAGACCGCCTACGTGGCGGAAGTGCAGCAGGCCGGCATCTTCGGCCTGATCGGGCTGGAAGCGCAGGCCGTCGACGTGCTGCTCGGCACGCAGTGCCCGAACATCCTGTTCCCGTACGTGCGCCAGCTGGTCAGCGACCTGGTGCAGGCCGGCGGCTTCCCGCCGTTCTTCCTGCAGCCGATCAACTTCGAGGCGCTGTACGCCGAATCGCTGCGCCAGCGCGCCGCCCAGGGCGGTGACGCCGGCCTGGCCAACTCGGAACCGGTCGGCAACGCCTGATCGCCGGTGCACGGTCCCGTCAGGGCGGCGACGCCGCACACAGGGGTGACGGATGTCTGACCTGAAATCCGCCGACGTGCTGAAGATCGCGGTGCTCGGTGCCGGGTCCTGGGGCACCGCCCTGGCCGCGCTGATGGCGCGGCACGGGCACCAGGTGACGTTGTGGGGTCGCGACCCGGTGGTCGCGGCCGCCATCGACGGCCAGCACGAGAACACCCGCTACCTGCCCGGCATTCCGTTGCCGGATACCCTGCGCGCCACCAACGACCTGGCCGCATCGCTCGCCGATGCCGACCAGGTGCTGGTGGTCGTACCGTCGCACGCCTTCACCGAAACCCTCCGCACGCTGGCGCCTCTGCGTCCGGCCAAGGCGGGCGTGGCGTGGGCGACGAAAGGGTTCGAAACCGGCTCCGGCCGCTTCCTGCACGAGGTCGCCGAAGAAGTCCTCGGCCCCGACGTGCCAATCGCCGTCGTCACCGGCCCCTCGTTCGCCAAGGAGGTCGCGCTTGGCCTGCCCACGGCGGTCACCGTACATGGCGCCGACGCGGCGTTCGCGCAATCGGTCGCCGACGTGATGCATGGTCCGGCCTTCCGCGCCTACACCGGCGACGACATGGTCGGTGCCGAGCTCGGCGGCGCGATGAAGAACGTGCTGGCCGTGGCGACCGGCGTGTCGGACGGCATGCAGCTGGGACTCAACGCCCGTGCCGGCCTGATCACACGCGGACTCAACGAGATGCTGCGCCTGTCCGCCGCCATCGGCGCCAAGCCGGAGACCCTGATGGGGTTGGCTGGCCTTGGCGACCTGGTGCTGACCTGTACCGGCGACTTGTCGCGCAATCGCCGTCTTGGCCTGGCCCTCGGCCGCGGGCAATCGCTGCAGGATGCGGTGCGCGAGATCGGTCAGGTGGTCGAGTCGGTGCAGACCGCCGACGAGGTCATGCGCCAGGCGGATCGCCACGGCATCGACCTGCCGATCTCCAGCGCCGTGCGTGCCGTGCTGCACGGTGACCTGACCCCGCGCGACGGCCTGCAGCAGCTGCTCTCGCGCGAACAGAAGCCGGAGTATCCGGAGACGCTGTTCAAGTAAGCAGCGCCAGCAAGCAATGAGAAGAGCCCGGCCATGCCGGGCTTTTTCTTTTTCGCCTATTGGGCACGCAAAGAAAAGCCCGGCCGTGGAGGCCGGGCTTTGGGGTGCGACGCGGGGAGAGAGGGGGACGCGTCGCGGGGAACGCTGTAACGGATTACCAGCTGAAGCGCGGACCCACGAACCACTGGGTGTCGCCGTCCACGAACTTGACGTCGGCCGCTGCGCTCCAGTTCGGGTTGAACTTCACCTGCGCGCCCAAGCGGCCGTAGAACTCGCCGTCGTAGTCGCTGCCGCCGTCTTCGTAACCCGCCAGCGCGTAGCCATTGAGGCGGTTGCTGATGAGCGCGCTGTTCACGCCGACTTCGACGCTGTAACCGTCAGCGCTGAAGCTCGGAACGCGCACGCTGCCGGCGTTGAAACTGTCGGTCTTCGCCTTTTCATAGGCGACGCGGGTCAGCAGGTCGACGCGCTGCGACAGCTCGTGGTTGTAGCCAAGGCCGACGCGCCATTGGTCGAAATCGACATTGATGTTGTCGATTTCCTGCGTGCTGTAGTCGGCGAAGACATGGAAGTTCGGGTGCAGCGCGACCGAACCTTTCAGCGCCCAGCCATCGGCATCGGGGCCATCGATGTTCGTCGCGGTGTAACCGCCTTCCACATAGTTGTAGGAAACGCCTTCAGCGGCAGAAGCGGCGAAAGGGGTGGCAGCCAGCAGGGTCAGGGCAAGCAAGGACTTCTTCATGGGACGTCTTTCTCTCTTGTTGTTGTTTGTCCGTCGCTGTCGAGAGCGGCGGTGGGCGAAGTATCCGCTTCAGCTCACAACAACTCCTGAATATAAAACTGACCAGTACATAAATTAGGTGGCCGTGACGGGAACTTAGTCACTTGTGAGTGGGCGCAAGGGCAAAGTGTGTGCATATGTACAAACTATGCTGGCTGAGAACCATCTGGACGCATTAGACGGTAGCGGCCCGTTCAATCAGCGCTTGGGGTGTGGGCCCTTTGTCTAGGGACAGTGGTTGGCGGCTCAGCCCAGCTACCATGATCAACGCGGCAATATCAGCCAGTTGCCTACACGGGTTTCCGAAAGCAAGCAGCTCTCTCATTAGTCCCTAATCCACCACCCACTCTCCCTACTCCCCGCAAGAGATCACGCGCGGGCCTCAGGAGTGGTGGAACTCTCGGAAGTGATGGGGGCGAGTCGCCACTTTGCTGCGCGGATTCGGCGCAGCGACCGGCTGATCCGCCCGCACCTTCACGTTGCCCGCTAGAGCATCGCGAAGTCGGCTCGTCGCAGCTTCAGCGTACGCGCGTTCAAGCTCAGCGCCGATGAAGCGCCGTCCTTCCAGCAGCGCGGCCACACCGCTGCTTGCGACGCCAGCATAAGGGTCGAGGACGATGTCGTCAGGGTTGGTTAAAGCAGCCACGAATCGGCGCACCAAGGCAACAGGGAACTGGCAGGGGTGAACCAACTTCTCCACATGATTCGCTTTCACGTTGGGAATATCCCAGACGTCCGCGGGATTCTTGCCGAGTGGGTTTCCGCTGGGCTGCCCCTTAGATGGACCACGATTTGCAGTCTTGCCGGGATACTTCTGTGGCACGCGAACTGCATCTAAGTTGAACGTGTACTTGTCACCCTTGGTGAACCAAAGCGCCGTCTCATGCCGACCACTGAAACGCTTCTCGCAGTGGTGGCCGTGGCCAAAAGTCCACACGATCCGATTTCGCAGGACCGGGGGCGCTGGGAGCGCCCGCATGGCATCGAACACTAGGTAGTCCAACGGAATCAAGCTGTTGCGATCCACGTGATATCCGACCTGCCAGCAGATGCTTCCCCCGGCGCGAACCACTCGCATGATTTCGGGCAGGACCTCCGCGTGAGCACGCTTGAAATCGGCGACGTCATTCCCCTCCTCGTACTCCTTACCCATGCAGTACGGGGGGGATGTAACGACAAGACCTACGGAACCGTCCGGGAGCGACCGGAGCAAGTCCATGCAGTCGCCATGCAGCAAAGCTGCCGTTCCCCGCCCATCGGCCACATGTGACCAAGCCGAGGGTGCGCGTCGATACAGCATGTCCATCTCCTGAGGATCCGCCGAAATTATAGATCCACGCCGTGGCCCCGCAACCCCCATCTATCGCCGGGCTCCCTGGCTGGGAAATCCGTTTACCTAGCAGGCGCGCAGTTCTTAGCGCTTCCATAGAGATATAGTTGTCCCGGGGCAATCGAGGGGTGGAACATGGCGAAGGTTATTGAGGCTGAGGCGAGCCCGGAGAAGAGGCTGTTCATATCGCTGCTCACCCGCGATATCCCGTTACTCGCGGCCTTCTTGGATCTAATCGACAATTCAATAAATGCGGCTGTCGAACCTTACGCAGACCGTCTGAAGACGGCCGAGGACTACGAAAGATTCCTCTTGGACGAAACGATAGAGCCGGGGGTTTCGATCGACTTGAACATCGGGCCAGACAAGGTCGAGATCAGCGATACCGCCGGTGGCATATCGGCAGACACGGCAGCGAAAGGCGTATTCAAGTTTGGACGATCTCTCAACGACGGAGAGTCATCGGATCGTCTTTCGGTGTACGGCATCGGTTTGAAGAGAGCAATCTTCAAGCTGGGTAACAAGATCGCTATGCGATCAGACCACAAGGACGGCGGCTTCGACATGAAGCTCGACGTCGAGGAGTGGTCTAGAAGCTCAGAGCTCCCTTGGACATTCAAGCTCATACCTCGCGCGCCTGAGCTAGACGAGGCGAAGACAGGAACTTTGATTAGAGTTGGAGAGCTACACCAGGACGCTCTGCGACGGATGACAGATGGTGTATTCGAGGGTCAACTTCGTGACGCGATTGCGAGAACATATGCATTCTACCTAGCCAAGCTGGTACGAATTTCGGTCAACGGCGTCGAGGTCGAAGGGCTGAACATTGAACTCGGCTCCAATCGCGAATCGAAGACAGAGAACTTCGGCAAGGTCACTTGCGCAATCTCGGCAGGGCTAGGTCTACCGCAGGCCGGAAGTTTCAGAGCTTCTGTCGCGGGCTGGTACGTGTTCTGCAACGGCCGCGGCGTGATCACCGCTGACAAGACGCCGCTCACCGGCTGGGGCAGTGGACTACCCACATTTCAACCCAAGCACAGGCCATTCTTGGGCATTGTCTTCTTCGTCTCAGAGAACCCGGAGGCGCTACCGTGGACAACGACGAAGGCCGCGATCGATGAGGATAGCTTGTTGTGGCAGCAGGCGAAGCGTCACATGGCATCGATAGGTCGTGTTGTCATTACTTTCCTTGATAGTCGGTACTCGGACGAAGGCACGGAGATCGCGCCGAAAGAGCTCGAAGAGGCGACCGGGCCAGAGAGACTTGGTGTCGTCGCTGCCGCTGTAAGTCAGGCCCGAGCTTTCACGCCTCCGAAGGCAAAAGTCTCCGACACCGTCAAAATCCAGTTTGACGCTCAAGTAACCGACGTCAAGCGAATTGCGAAGTATCTCAAGCGTCCGGGAATGTCTGCCTCGGATGCTGGCCGACACACATTTAGCTATTTCCTTCGCAACGAAGTCGGTGAATCCTGATGGCTAGGAGGAGGAATTCCACCGCGAAGTTCATCTCTTACGACTTGAGGCCCGCCAAGCAGTCTGAGAGGAGGATACTGATCGATGTTCTGAAGGTGGCGGGGGATTGCGGCCTGCCAGTGCGCCAGTATCGATACATCGGGATGGGGGCTAACCGCTTCTACGACTTCCTGCTGCTCCATAGATACCTCGGGGTACGAGACATGGTCAGTCTCGAACACGACCCGAAAATGTACGAGCGCGCAGTATTCAACGTGCCCTATAAATTCATTGATGTAAGAAACACGACAACTGTGGACTTTCTAGCTCAAGATAAGAAGGAGCGGGATGAGATCCTATGGCTGGATTACGACGGAGGAATTGGTCCCGAGGTCACCCAGGACATAGGCTCGATGGCAACCCGAGCGAAGTTGGGGGACTTCTGCTTCGTCACCGTTGGAGGACTAGTGCCGCCCGCCCTCGATGCAGGGAATGACGGTGATCGTCTTGTCTCCGTAAAGGATGTAATGGGTGATGTTGCCGGGTCCTTGACCGTGGACGACATGCAGGACTCCAGCTTTCCAGTTGCGGTTCACAAAATGCTTGTTGCTGCGTTCCGCAATGCGTTCGCTCCGCGCACAGATGGCAAGTTCATTTTGCTGCTTCAAGTTGTTTACAAAGACAGCATGGAGATGGTCACGGTAGGAGGCGCATTTGTCGCTGATGGTACTGCACTAGAATTGACCAAACGGCTCAAGGTGGCTTTGCCTTTCCTCACGGTGGGGAAAGAGGGCATGTATGCGATTCGCTCTTTCAACCTTACGGAACGAGAGCGGGGTCTCTTTGACCACGCAGCAACTGCGAAGTCTGCTCGATGTAGTGAGCGGAAAACATTGAAGAGGATGGGGTTTGGCGAAGATGACTTTGACGCCTACGATGACCTGATTCGCTACCTCCCGAGGTATGTGGAGACCGTTGTCTAGGTCATAGCGGGTAGGCGTAATGGAATCCACTGACGCACAGGCAACTCCTACACCTATTGCTCATGTCTGGCCGGCAACATGTTCGCCTGGGGTCGATGGTCGCCATTCGGGCGATCAGATCACCTACCTCATGGAGAGATATGAAACGAATCCCAGTGGGCGATGGCCATCCAAACTCAGGCTATCGCCAGTGCTTGAACTTACTCAACTCGGCCCAACAAACCAAAGCGGCGACGACGATGGCATCGACCTCATCTTTCGGAAGACCGTGAGTCTCAGACAAAGACCTAGAAATTCTCTTGGTCCGAGCTCCGGTCACCCGCCGACTGTTGGCGATGGCCTTGACAGCTTGCCTGAAAACCACACCAGCTGATGGCTGCAAGAAAAACTCATCTTGTTGAGCGAAAGCACGTTGGTAACGGGATCGAACACCTATATCGTCGAACGTTATCTCCACGTTAGTGCGGGCCGCCTCAACAAGAAGCTGTAGCGGAGGCAAGAAAATGTACCGGCACCTTCGATAGATCTTTGCTACGCAGCTATCAAAAGCCGCGACCCGCAGAACATGGTGTCGAGGGTGGGCGTCAATCTCCGTAAAGGCGGTGACACCGGGAAGGAGTGAAGGTGATGCAGCAGCTCTAGGATTCGTCAACAGCTCCACTGCCGAGACACCTTGAAAGGCCGCAAAGCCAATGATTATGTTTAGCCCGGCACGACTCTTCCTGCCTGCGAGCACGTCCGAGTAGGAAAGGCGTAGCTGTCTGGGTAGCAAGCTGGGGCGCTCAAGCCAACTGGCGATTCCTCTTACAAACTGAACGTACGCGTCATGCTCTATGGGCCTTTGACGGGGGACAGCACACAACTCAATCAGCTCCGTGACCTGCTTCTGAGCCCAGCTTGCGTAAACGGATGGCGTAAAAATCCTGCCCTGTCCACCCAAAGGGACGCCACAAGAGCTGCAGATTCGTCTCTCTTCGTACGACTTGGAGATCGCTTGCGGGGAGTCGCAAGACTCACAGGACGTCTCGAGTGCACAGAGGTGAATCGGGCAAAAAACGGATAGATTGACACGCCACAGGAGCGGCTCATATGAGGTCTGCTCATCCCACTCAAGGTAGCATTTAGGACACCACCTGTGCCGCGCGGATGACTTGTTGAGGGCTCTCGATGAGAGCACCGAGTTAAGGACAGAGAACGTACCGCAGCGAATACTCTCAACACCAGATAGCTGCTCCAGCCGAGATACCCGCTCCTCGAACAATCTTCCGGGTCCACAGAATCCACTGGTTCCAAGGCTGCTTCGTCTGCCATCACTTGGAAACAGGAGTCCGAGCTGAAACATTGTGATCCCGCTCGTCCAAGCGAGGCGACATGCGTAGTGCTCTGCGGACTCCACTAAGGACGTGCCAACACCCATGATGGGAAGCGGGGGAAGAGCCGTCCACTCGAATCTGTCTTGTGAGTTCATGGAAGCGCCGACGCCTGCGGCAAGCGGACAATCGCGCTACTCCCAAGAGGGTTCGCGCTCTGCTCCCTGGTAGCCATCAGGAGGACCGATCGGGTTTGTCGCTCGAAGGCAAGCTCCAACGGGATCTGACCAACGATGATCGCTGTGAGACATCCCCGGCGCACATTGCTTCTTCGAACGCTTCGATGTCCCGCCACATCGCCGCCAGATCCTTGTCAGACATATATGCTGCTTCGACGTGGCGCTTCAGAATTCTGCTTGAACCTTCGTCCTGAGCGCGGCGCTCGGCTCGAATGAGTAGTTCGAACAGCTGCCCAAATATTCCTCCTGTGGCAGCAAGAAGGTCGCTAGACATCCTGAGAAGCATGTCCCGCTGAGAAAACCGGAACTTTGATTCAAGCGACCTAAGCACCCTGAGAAAGGGTACCTTATCCGCTGGTCTTCGATCGCTGTAAGGTGGGGCCCAAACCACAACAACGCGTCGACGCAATTCCGAGTGCACGTTCCACAGGCGCGCCGCATCGTGGACACCAGTCATGATGAACATGATTCCGCACGACTCTGCCAGTGCCATCAGATGCAAAGTGTGATCTGCTGGAGACGTGTCCCTGTGGTTTTTAAGGAGAGCCGTGACCTGATCGATTGAGACGTACTTACATCCCCTCGCTATGAGACCTCGCCTGAGGGCGGACCACATCTCCCCTTCGGTACCCTTAAGTGGTCGGAGGTTGTCCCATAGTTCGTGGGTAATCTTCAGCTGCGATTGAATCTGAGACAACTTAGCAGCGGAAATCGAGCTGTCGCGAAGCAGCCACTCCAGCGAAGGATCATGGAGTTCTGATAAAAGCTCTCGAACAAAGTCCTTGGAACTGAAGTAGGACTGGTTCACCAAAAGCGCAAACTGTTCTATCGCAGGGATCTTGCCTCGCCCCCAGTAAGCAG
The DNA here is from genome assembly GCF_056175725.1 of Pseudoxanthomonas sp. LjRoot206. Classification (NCBI taxonomy): domain Bacteria; kingdom Pseudomonadati; phylum Pseudomonadota; class Gammaproteobacteria; order Lysobacterales; family Lysobacteraceae; genus Pseudoxanthomonas; species Pseudoxanthomonas sp. LjRoot206. The sequence goes on along the minus strand of NZ_JBGFFI010000004.1, from coordinate 243,428 downwards.
GATCACCAAACATCTCCTGCATGACCGAAGTTCGCATTGTCGTCTTTCCAGCGCCAGACGGCCCTATCAAGAACACCATGTGTCCTGGCCGGTGGTCGTCAAGCGCTCTGCGAAGCTGAGCGCGAGAGTTCTCGTAGGCAAGATGGCGTAAGCAGTACATCAGAAGCTCTCCCGCTCTTCGAATGGGAGGACTTCAGCGTAGGAATCGAAAGACGTTGCCTCGGTGAAAGTGTCTTGAAGAGGCGTCTGCTCCTCACTTTCTGGCTTCAAGTGCTCTATTGCAGGCATAGCAAAAATGGCGTTCTGCATCCGGGTATGACGGCGTCTACTGAGGTCTTCGCGTTTCTCCCTCGCCTCCCGCCGCCTTGTCGGGGCGTAGAGAAGCTCGAAGAGCCGCTCCGAATCAGAAAGCACCGCCATGCTCTGCACTTTCTTGTGAAACGCTCTAAGCCACCGGTCTACAATCTTCACGTGAAGAATGCTCGGGTCGCAGCAGTCGCTACGGACCTCTTCCACCGCGTGTCCTCGCATGTGGAGCAGAAGTTCATCACTGGAGAACCAACCATCCGCTGTGCGAATGCCCCGCCGTGGATCTGGTTTCAAGCGCCTGGAAACACGCACAGAAGTCTGGATCAGCAGGTCATCATTGAATTCACAAGGAGCCCCGAGCTTGCCAAACATGGCAATCGATTCCTTTCTCTTCTCAATGGGCGAGAATCCATCAGACCTGGGAGTGGACGGCAGATCGCCGTAGATGTACGAGACAAAGTGATTGACAACCATGACGAAAGAGGTTTTCGCATTGCTGTAGCTCTTGAAGCGGCCGTCCACTTTACGGCCCTTCTGATCCGGAGCCGTGCTTCCGTCCAACTTGTGCGCAACCTGGTCGTTCACCTGCTTGATTGCATTCTCAGCCAATCCATTCCACGCGCTTGCTGCGGTAGGAGAGTGCCGCAAAGAAATGCGTCCCTCGGCGAACTCCTCCAGCCAGCGCGAAGTGTTCTCAGAACCCCTATCGAGATGGATCATTCTGGGGAGCATTCCATGTCGCCTGACATACTCGCGTATCAGCAGCGCTAGCCCGTCAGTTCGCGCAGCCCCAAATATGAGGGAATGCGCCATCGTGTCTCCCGTCGCACCATCGATGCCGATGTAGAACTTAGCCTTGATTGCGGGCATTCCATTCATCAGATTCGGAGCGCACCGAACATCTAGATCCGAAGAGTCGACGTGGAGGACCTGGCCGTAGCCGAGCGGGGGAAGGGATCGCATTCGCGGGTCTGTGCTGGGTCGAAGGGCGTGATATGCCCGGAATCCACCAGTTGAGAGGGCGCGGCGGAGGGGGCTCTGTTCACGTCTGAGCTCATCTAAGCGCCAACGGCCACAAGGCTCAATCCCTCGGCGCTCGCACTCGTCAAGAAACACCTGGTAGAGCTCGCCGGCGGACTGTACTTTGCCGGGCAGCCAGAAATCTCGCACGACATTCTCTATAGTCTGTTCCTGCTCCAAGTGGAGGCGCGATACGCGGTTTCCACTCTTGTAGTAGTGGGTCAAGCACGCCGCCAGAGCGGAACGGCCTTTAGCGACCTCCCTATCTACATGGGCGGCTAGATCTTGCATTCGTCTTGTCCATTGCAGTTCGCCTGCCGACATGAGTTTCAGTCGTGATAGACGTTCTCCGGCCTTGCGACGATCAGTTGGTGACGCAGAACTTAGTGGGTCTACGGTCTCTGGTTGCTGCATATGGATCCACGCGTGCTGCAGGAGGTTAGCGTCCTCCGAGCGCGCGTGGCGATGATCCAGGTAGAGGTTGAATCGATCTCCCAGAGAGATGGGAGTGCTCATCCACGGACCGAAGGCTTTGCCGTTCGCGAGCATCCAGAGCGCAAACCGATAATTGAATCCATCAATGAGCCTGCAGAGTTCGTCGATGCTCAGTGATGAACCTCGCAGTAGATCGCTTGCTTGGAAGGCAGCTAGGCTGCCCATCGGATCTAGTTGTGATCTGAGGAGCGAATAGCAGGCTTCGAGATTCTGCTGGTAAACCCCGGAAGGTTGAGGCGGAGACCACACGGAGAATGGAATTCCCAGCTCGTTCGCCAAATTCTCGTATGGAAGATATGTCCAGTGGTCGCCCGACGGCTCCCATCCTTGATCGATGCTTGCTCGCTCTTCGATCCAAGCAAGCGTTTTGCACTCGACGAGCTCCACCGTCTCGTGGCGAAAGACCAGGAAGTCAATGTTTGCGTTGGAAACGTGTTTGCGTCCAAGCGAGGTTCTTCTTTGCACCCCGCGGCACGGCACCTGTACTTCGTATCCCAGCACGTCGGGATCGAACTCGAGTTCGTATGCAAAGATCAGCTCGCACATATGGCTTTCGAGCACGCGAGAATCGCGGTTCTTCATCGACGCATGGCGAACGCGAACATTTGTGAGCGCTGCACCGCCCACCTTCCTTCTACCGCTGGTTGAAGCCATTACCTCCAACTGGCGAATGCTTCGGTCAGGCAGCCCCATGTGGGCGTAGATCTGCTGCCTAGCGACCTGATCAGCAGCGCCGACTTTGAAACCTTCGAACATGACGTATCCCTTCCCAGTCCAAGCCTACGGCGACGACGAGCCAAAAGCGCCCGTGCCAGGCCGAAGAGGCTTGACAGAATGGTCAAGAAGGGGGAGAGTTCGACAACGGCAGCACGCCTTTGCTTCACCCGGAAAGTCCCAGAGTTCGCGCTCGGGACTTTCTTTTTATCCGACCTCCGGCGGGAATCGAAGCCGAATCAGCTCATCGGGTCCTCCTGGGGATACGGGGCCTTTTGCCGAAGGTAGCCGCCCACGTCGCTTGCGTGAGCGAATAAGCCACGGCGGCCCTCCAGTTCAAAGAGAGGAAGCGGCAGGCGTCCAGTAGCACGTGCGCGTCGCAACGCCGCTGGCGTGGGAAACCCGAGAAGTTTGGCAAGGGATTTCACTGGCACGAATGCGCCGTAGGTTCTTGCGATCCAAGCACTGTCGAGCTCGTGGCTTAGTTGCTTCACGTGTCACCAAGTGGCGCCAGGTACGCCATCACCTTATGCTTGGTTGATCGGCTTTGCATCCAGCAAAAGTGGCCGAGGAATCGATACATTCATTGGAGGTCGCGATGGGCGATTTCTTCGAAGCAATGCGCGATATCGACTCACCCGGCGCAAAAATGGGCCGCCGCATCAGAAGCGGGCCAGAAGTGCTGCACTCAATGATCGTATGGGCCGCCTGGTGCGAGATTGAAGGTGGTGAAGCAGCGCTCTATGCGAAATATCGCAGCCGGCGTGACGGCGGTGATCATGATCTAGCTTTCCGAAGTGATGAGCTGGGCAGCTACAGGGCTGGTCGGCGAAGCCTGTCCGGAGAACGAAGGGCGGTGCTTGGACTGCGTTACCCATCACTGAGGCGCGTGATGGAGTGGCCGATGAAGCTCTTCGATATAGATTCTATGGATCAGAAGCCGGCACAGAAGTATCTGAAATCGAGCTTTGAGGAAGCATTCATCCGGCCTCGGCATGTATTCCCAGGCGATGAGGATGCGATAGGCGCGTTGAATCGACGGCCTGTTGGGTACCTTGACTTGGAACGTCTCTTCGAGCGTGGCGATGACTATGGATTCTTTACAATCCTAGCGGCGTTCCGGTTGTTTGGCTTTGAGAAGGAGCGCGATCAACAGTGGCACGCCGCAAAATACCTCATCAAGGCAGCTCCTGGCCTCTGTCGCTTAAGTTTCGTCAGGCCATTCTCGGAGTCGCTCATTGATCTGATTGATCATCTACTCGTCCTGCTACCGGATACGAGCTTTGTGTTGGAGATCGATCGTGAAGAGATGCGCCGACAGATATTCGCAGCCATGCATGAGCCGTGCCGCGATATGCGGCTTGCCTCTCTCGCTAAGGGGGCAAGGATTGAAGAACCGCCAGACCCCATTGTTCCCTACACATATCGAAGATGCCAGCCGGAGGAGCGGCCAATGCTTCTCGCTGGCTCGCGAGGGGCCTCTGTAAGCGAGCAATTGGAAGGGCTGTGAGTGTGCTCAGTCATCTGCCCTACTCTAAGCTTCACACTGAATTAGCAAGCCGTTGATCGCCGTTCCGCAAGCTTCAGTCTCGTGCGGCTACGGGGTCGCGATCATCTCGACGGGCGCAGATGGAGGACTTACGCATGGATATGCGTCTTGTGAAACTAATCTCGGACTATCAGAGAGCCGTGGGGAATGCGGTCAAGCTAATGTCTGACTCTGGCATCCGGCTGCCGTCTACTAACCGAGGGTGGTTTGAGTTACCCATCGCTGCCAATGGAGAGTTGAATGGAGGCGTCAAGTACGAGAAGCACGGCTCCGGATGCCTGGTTAAACTGCCGGGCGGAGATGTCGATTTCGACTTCGGTGAGCGAGGTGAGACCGACGAGTTTGATGAGTGGCGGTTATCAGAGTTTCGCCGGGCTAAATCCGATCCATATGGAATGGATGATGCAGAGCTTGCAGGTTTGTTCGACGAGGCGGTTCAGAAGAAGGTGTTGGTAAAAGCCGAAAGCAGAATGTACTTCGTTGCCGATTCAATGAGGTTACTTAGCGAGTCGGATGCTTGCATTTTGGCGGAGGGATGTCCGCTTCCGCACTATTCGAGGGATAGTGTGCAAAGGCTTAGCTCGCAGTGTTTCGATTCTGCGAATCTCATGCTTCGACATTTCATCCCTCTTGATGAGCTTTGGCGTAAGCAGAGAGGCCTCAGTTCTGGCAACGTAGTGAAGTTCAGGGTCTATCTGCTCTCTTGGCTCGGATATCTCCATACGACATCCGAGGGATTCAAGAGTCTAAGAGTGCGGCGTCTACTAAGGAGCAAGCGTCCGCCGGAGTTTGTTGAATTGATCTCTCAATGTGACGAGCTCGGGAGCTTGGAAAAGACGTACGCAGATGATCTCCGAATTCTAAGAAACGACACCTTTCATCTCCGCGTTGATGGGGAGTCTATAAAGCGGTTCTTCTCCGATGATGGTGAGCGACTTGACTGGGCAAGAAGGCTGCATGCCGCCTATGGCTCATTCTTCTCAAGCTACAGAATTCTTGCAGAAGTGCATTACTTTCATACTGGACGCTTTGGTGAAAGTCAGTTCAGGGCGGAACAGGAAGTACGTCGAAGGAGATGGAAAGCTGGCAAGTCTGACAACCTTGGCCGATAAGCTCCGGGCGAGCATGTCTTAGCTCGATCGAGAGGCCCGATTGCTTGTCACAGCCCCCGGCCAATGCGTTGCGCTCACCGGTCTGCACCAGTTGCGGACCACTTACTGCGGCCGTTCGTTTGGTCGATGTGGTAAACGCATTTAACTGACGCTCGAGCTCGGACTTCGCGTAGCTGCGAGTGGATTTCCGTAGCTGCGCTTACGCTCGTCGTTGCTCAAAAGTAAATACATGTATTTGACAGGCGGTTGGCCGGTCCGGTCTGGCTGGGGCGTTGGCTGAAGCAAATCTGATTAGACGGCGAGGGCGCTATGCACTTTCGGATTGTCTGCCTCGACATTCTGGGTCTCTTCCTGGCTGCTTGGCTTACGCCTGTGTCGGTCCTCGCTCAGGAAAGCGCTCCATTGGTCAGGGTTGTCGATGTTGTCGAATGGCCTACCGAAATGGGTGCAGGGGCGCCACTCCCTGACGGACCACTATCGTCCGCGCGGCAAACGTACCTGCCAGTGCTAGTGCCGGACCGCTTCTTGGAATTCAAGTCGCTCGATTTCGTGGGCGACCCGTTGTCGTACACCGCCTCAATCCTATCGACAAATGCGAAGCAGACTATTTCAGGAACCCGTGTATCGTTTACTGTTCCCCAAGAGCCTGGGCCGCTCCCTCAATCGTCAGTGCTCGATGTCGGCATAGCCGAGCAGTCAATATATGCGTCTTTCAAGCGTCACGGCGCCGCGTATATCATCACGGTGGAGTGTCGCACAGAGGAGGACAAGCGCTGCTCGGAAGAAGCTTACATTCGCGGCCTTGTAGACGAGCTTGCGATTGTTGGAGGAGCACGGGGCGAGCCCGACCACTCCTTGCTTCAGTTGGGCGCTGGTGCGCCACTGCCAGTAGGTCGACCGGCGGATAGTCAGTTTACATTTCGCCCCCCAGGTGAGCTTGTTCAAGGTAGTGGGACGGGAGTCACCAGCTCAGCGATTCACGCTGCAGGCATTCGCTTTCCTGTCGAGCGCCCCAAGGCATACTTGAACTCCCAGGTGTACGGTATTGGTGGAAACAAGGGACCGCCGGGGAGTTGGAAGGATGTAGGCAACTATGCATACCCATGGCGAGACAACTTCTGTGAGATACGCAGTCGTGCGACGCCAGCTTGTCCAAGTGGCTCCGGTCATCAGGGCGTCGACATCCGGCCCGGGGGACCAGAAGATCAGAAGTATTGGGCGGTAGCGGCTGAAGATGGAAAGATAACTAGTGTGGGGCTGTACTCGGTCTATCTGACGGCCAGTTCCGGCATTCAGTATCGCTACTTGCATTTGGAGATGGCTCGCCTTTCCGTCAAACAGGGCGACGTCATTGAGCGCGGCCAACGTATTGGCCTCATCTCCAACGACTTCGGTGGCACCCCGACTCCTGTGCATCTGCATTTCGAGATACTGCAGAATGTGAAGGGACGGGGCCTGGTTCATGTGCCGCCGTACTCATCACTTGTTAAAGCGTATCAGTCGTTCGACTGAAGTTTCTAACATGCGACGGCTCGCATTGATGATCTGCCTCGTTGCATTCGTACCCTTCTCCGGGAGCACTCCTGTCGAAGAGGGTCCGCTGAAAGATGGGCGCTCTTCCGTCATGGATGTGCCTGCGAAGAACCGGGAAGAGTCGGCCATACCTCTTGCACAGAATGTGTCACCTAAGCGTTCCTCAGGAATTCTTCCACTAAGCCCAGAGTCCTACGTCGATAAATCCCGAATATGGAAGCGTAAACCCATTCCGGTTTGCTGGGAGACAAGTGCACTTTCATTCTCTGATGAGGTGGCTTGGGTCGAGTTCGCCGTCCACGAGGTCATAGAAAAAGCATCTTCTGTCCGCTTCATCGGCATACCGAGCTCTCCCACGCGCTGGCCAACATGCAGCGAAGGGTCAATTGGTATACGCATAGGTGTTTCGACCAGCCAACCGCGCAGCGAAGTGGGGCAGCAATGGGCGGTTGACAGCGAGGGCACTCGGGTAGAGAAGCCGACACGAATGCGATTGAACTTCGGTACAGGAAGATATAAGTCCGTCTGTGAGGGACAGCGAAGGGAGTGCATAGCGTACATCGCCGTCCACGAGTTCGCGCATGCCATTGGATTTCTACACGAGCATCTGCGGGAAGATGCCCCGTCGGTCTGTAAAGAGAATTTTAAGCATGACCCCGACGATCCGGGATACGAACCTGTTCGGGTATCCATGCAGTTTGACCATCAGAGCATTACGAACTACTGCCGTGCAGTATTTCAGCGACCCATGCCACCGACGAAGCTGAGCAACTACGACATCCTCGCTATAAATCACTTCTATCCAAAGTACTGATAGGACAGGAGGAAGTAATGCGCCATATCTTAGCCATCCTTGTTCTCCTGCTCGCAGGTATCGCAAGAGCGGCTCCAGCAGATGAGCCTCTGCCGTGGACGCAGGAGCGCATTGCGGCAGTGGTGAGGGTGGAAGTCACATATCCCGGTTACGAAAAACCCGGCGTTAGCACTGGCTTTATTGTCGCGACGCCGGGGCGCTACTACGCTGTGGTATCGACACATGGACTTCACAATGAGACACCGCGTGACTTAACGTTCAAACAGCCGGGTGAGAGCGGTCCTGACACACAGTGCTTGCCATTGGAGGGCATGATGTCGCTGGTGCTCAAGCGCGGGGATCTCGCCAATGACGTGCTTCAGCATGACAACTGCGCAATCCATCGCGAGCGCGACATCTCATTGATCCCCCTCGCGATGCGTCCGGGGGGATACCCTTCACTCCGCATTGTTGCCCGCGCGCTCCGTAAACGGGATCGTGTCTATCTAGCTGGGTATGCCAATGGCTGGGCCTCTCTCGACACGATTGGTAGTGGCCTCGTAGGTCAGTTCACGGACCCACCAGATGAGCTTGGAATCGCGCACATACCCTCGGCTCCAGGGATGAGTGGCGGGCCGTACCTCTGGGAGGATGGTAACGTCGTGGGATTCCATCGCGGCGGACTTCCCTTTAGTCCTATGTATGCCCACTTCACTCGGGTAGAAAAGGCGAAGGGCACATTGGAGTCGGTAGTTGGTGCGATTGATGTTGTAGCAGATCCGCAGCCGACCCCGCCTCCATCTGTCGATCGCATCATTCGAGACCTAAGTGTCGGCGATCTCCAAGCATTGGCCTTCGTGGCAATGCCAAGCCGCGTTCCCGCATGGCAGGAGCTCAGGGGAAGGAAGGTGACTGCGGAGGAACGGCGACTTATCGCAAATCTTCCACAGAGAGCCGCAACGGAGGAGGAGCGCGTCACCTCACAGATTGTGCAGGCGGTTACATCGAGAAGCCGCGGAGAGATCGCGCAGGTACTTCGTAGCAGCGCGGTTCGAGAGAGGTCGTACTGCTGGGAAGGGGATGTGCGAATCACGCAGGGTCTCCTTACTTGTGATGACAGGTCGATGTTTCTAAGCGGTGCGAAGTACAAGAACGCAATATCACCGAACCTGATTGTTATCCACTACACAGCCACGACCAACCTGGACCAAGTTGTCAAGCTAATGACTCGAGGCGGTCGGAGGACATCAACGCACTTTGTCATCGACCGAGATGGATCCATTGTGCAGATGGTCCCGACATCTATGGCTGCTCGGCATGCGGGTCCGTCGGTATGGCGTGGATCTGGTCGGATTGATGAGCGCTCAATTTCGATTCAGCTCGTTGGTGCTGGTGAGCTGTATCGCAGGCCAGATGGGTTGTATGGCAACTCCGTAGATGACGTGAGGCATCCCGAGAATGAGGTGGTAGTCATTGGTGAAGGCAAAGGTGCTCGATACTGGCATCGATTCACGACTGAGCAGATGCTGTCGATCGAGTCGCTCTCGAGAGCGATCACTTCAGCCCATTCGATTGACGATATCGTCGGACATTGCAGCATATCTTCGCGACAGCGTGCTGATCCAGGACCGGCTTTTCCGTTGAGAGCCTTCGGAGAGGCGATTCTGGGTCATGGAGTAGATGACTGTGAATCAGGCGGGCGGAAGTAGCTTGAGAATGAACACTTCTGGGGATAACGTGATGCGCCAATCAGTTTCCACAATCCTGCTACTCCTCCTCGTGGGTTGCGCCTCCGTGCCCGCTTCTCCGACCGTCATGAAGGCCACCGGTCCCTACCAGCCGCCAGGTATAAGCGGTGGCCTCGTTGATAGATTTATCAGCTCTGCGAGAGATGCTAGCGTTGATAATCCAGGCCAGGCCAAGCTCAATGCAATGCTGGGTGACGGCCTTGGGCTGGTGTATGCGCATTGCAGTGACTTCTTCCGGGAGTCCGGTACCCGACAGGAGCGTCTGCTGATTGCGCGTGATGTCGTGACTACGCTCGGAACACTCGCCGGCACGGCGCTGGCGATCGGAAACCGAAGTGGTAGAAATGATGCGGATTCGCTTGCGCTAATCGCTTTCGGTACGTCGAGTGCCATGGCTGGGATCGATGTCTACACGCAGCGATACCTTTTTGGTGCTGACAACATTGACGCAGTAAGGGAGCTAACATTGAACGCATTGGTGGCCCATGCGGACAGTGCCCGTGCACTGCGTCCTTCGACCTATCAGTCTGTAACGCTCCATATTCTCGACAATCAGGCGATATGCACCCCGCGCAGAATCGCTCTCCTGGCACGTCAGGCAATTCAAGCCGGCACCGTGGTCTCGACGACAACTGGGGCAGAGAGTAGTGAGGCACTTGCGAGACTCGGTAGGGTTCAAGACTTGAGGATCCTAAAAGAGCTCGGAGGTCTGCTGAACCCGCCCGGTTCTGTCAGTGTCGAACAGGCAGGCGCCATGTACTGGCTCTTCTATGGTTCTGCAAGTAGCAATGAGAGATCGAATCTGATCAGGTCGGCACTTAAGGACTTGCCGGACGCCGGAAACCCCTTCGATTCCACTGGTCAACTCAAGAGCCCTATCCCTCATCAAGCGGCTATTCAATCAGCGATCATGTCTCTTAGATCGGAGACTCGCGCGAGGTTTGACGAGCAAATAAAGGCCATCCGCGAGAATCTACTTGCCGGTGGCGCGGGTGCTCCCCCAGCAGGTGAGCTGTTTGAGCTTGCGCCTGAATCAGAACCTGTAGCAGGCTCGAGGGTTTCGATAAGCGTTCAGTGAGAGTGTATTCGCTGCTCAATGTTTGGCTGTCAAATGGGTGAAGTGAAATGTGACAACGCCCTCGGGTATGGTGGGGACCGAGGGAAGCGCCGGTCTGGACAGGTTGAACTGCGCCTTACCCGGCGACTGAGCGCTGATTTCGGCGCGACGTCGCCCGCCTATCGGCTTGTCCGCGTCTAGGGGGACAACGAGTCTCTAACGGTCGAGCTGACGCTATGTGCACATCAGTCCCGCTCGTCCTCTGGGATCGTGCGTGATCGGAGTATCCGCCCTGACCCCTACAAAGCGTGCGGCGCGAAGCGGCGTTCCGCTGACACTCTCTGTCAAGGGTCGCCGGCAAAAGGGTGCGCAGTTCAGGCCCTACGTGCTGCGATAGAACTCATTTATTGACTCGATAGCGCACTCCGCTCCCTTAGACGAGCGAGCGTATCTGCGGATGCTCTCTTCAAGAGATGAGCGATCCGTTATAGAAAGCGCTTCGCGCTCTGCCAGAAGTTCGTCGATCCGGACTTCAATTTCTGCGACAGCTGTGGTTGAGCTGAGCCGGCTGCGCTCCTCACGCCTTTGCTGTGAAAGTCGACCTATCTGGCTTGAGATTAGATGCCGGGCCAAGTCATAGAGATCAGCGTGTGTGGGCGGAATCACTCGGGAACATCCGTACGGCTAGATCGGCTAATTGTAGTCCTGAGCGGAGTGCTGTTCGCTGGGGATTCTTCGATGTGTATCAACTATGCCGTTCCTGACGCACAAACTATGCCATTCAGCTCATGAGTGCGCATCAAGGCGGCGAGCGCAACGCGTGTCCGCTTCCGTGCTAGCGACACGAATGGAAGGACGAGCGGAAGGAGTTCGCGGCGCGGTCAACCGCGCGGGTTTTTTCGGAGCGTCAGGAGAGCGCGATGATGGAAGAACGTAGCTGGGGAGAAGCGCTGGATGATGAGCGCACGGACAAGACCGATACGACCGCCGCAGGGCGACTCGATGAGGCGCGCTGGCGTGCGATCGTGGCGACCTTGCCACCGCTCGTGCGTGCGCGCGCCGTCAATGGCGTAAGAACCCGGGCATTCCTCGAGGCGGTGCTGTGGATTGCGGTCACACGGCAACCGTGGGGCAGACTGCCGCGGGCCTGGGGGCCTTGGCACAGCGTCTATGTGCGGTTTACCCGCTGGGCACAGGACGGCATCTGGGACGAAGTGATCGCCTCGCTGCAATCGCAGGTCGATATCGCCGAACCCCTCAAACGACTCGTCAACGACTATCGGATGTCGCGTCATCCAGCATCGATCGCACGACGTGCGGCGCCCCGATTCACGCCCTTCTGACCGTCATCGGCCCCGGGCCTCGTGGCTCATCGACCAACAGTTGAGCGAATGCCCAACGAGAACAGCGTCGTCGTCATCGAAACCACGGGCCATCAGATGGCCGACATCACGCTCATCGTCCACGGCGACGATGAGCGATCAACACATCATATCCACCGCATCTGTCTCAACGCGCTGCGTGGCGCCATCGAGACGATCAGGTTGCCCGAGAGCGAGCCGAAGAACGCAGACGAAAGCGCGCACTGAGCGCCGCCGGTCAGCCGGCGTCCGCGTCACTGTCGCGGGCGTCGGGCGACTGGCGCGCCACGATGCTGGTGGCGGTCAGGTCACCGGTGACATTGCCGGTGGTGGCGAACACGTCGGGGATGGTGTCCACCGCCAGCAACAGGCCGAGCGGTTCGATCGGCAGGCCCATCGACTGCGTCACCGGCATGACGGTCGCCATGAAGCTCACCTGTCCCGGCAGTCCGATCGAACCGAGGCTGATCACCACGGCGAGCGCCGCGCCGGCGGCGAGCGTCACCGCGTTGATGTCGATGCCGTACGCCCATGCCACGAAGCAGGCGGCGACGACGTACTGGATCGGGCTGGTGATGCGGAACAGCGTGACCGCCATCGGCAGCACCAGCGCGGCCACCGCGCGCGGATGTCCCAGGCGGAAGCGCGCGCTCTCGACCATGGCAGGCAAGGAGGCGAGCGAGGATTGCGTGCTGGCCGCCACCACCTGCGCCGGCAGGATGGCTTTCGCGAAGGCGAGCGGCGACTGGCGCGCGAACACCGCGACCAGTACGTAACAGATCAACGTCGCGCCCAGGTACATGCCGCACTGCAGGGCGATATAGCCCGCCAGCGCGCCGATCACGCCGATGCCGGCCTGTGCGCACACTGCGAGCACCAGCGCGAACACGCCGATCGGCGCGGCCAGCAGCATCCATCGCACGATCACGATCATGGTGTCGGCGATGCCGTGGCAGAACCCGATGATCTGGGCGCGGCGGTCTTCCTGCACGCGGGTGAGCGCGAAACCGAAGAACAGCGCGAACACGACCACCGGCAGCATCGCGCCCTGCGCCGCCGCCATGATGGCGTTGCTCGGCACGATCGATCCGATCCAGTCGGCCAGCGCCGGCGCGGCGACGTCGCCGGACGTCGGCAGCGTGCCGTGCAGCGTGGCCGTCAGCGCCTCGCTCGGTGGCACCATCGCCAGCACCAGCGGCGCGACGATGGCGGCGTAGGCGGCGAACAGCGACAGCAGCAAGATGAACACCACCATCGCCCGACGCGCGACGCGACCGGACGCAGCGGCGTCGCTGGCGGTCGCGACCCCCAGGATCACCAGCGACAGCACCAGCGGCACCACGGTCATCTGCAGGCCGCTGAGCCACAGCTTGCCGATCGGCTGGGCGATGGCGACCGCGGTGGCCGCACTCGTCGGCGACCAGTGGGCCAACGCCAGCCCCACGACGGCGCCGGCCGCCAACCCGAGGAGAACGCGCGCAGTGGCGCCCGGCCACCTCATCGTGCCGCCTCCGGCAACTGCCATTCGTGGGTGAGGCGGGCGTACTCGGCACGGGGCAGCAGCACGAAGACAGGACGTGCATCCGGACGCAGCCAGGCCAGCAGGTCGTCCATCGTCCCCGCCGCCATCGCGGTGCAACCGGCGGTTGGTTCGCCCGGCGTACGCCACAGGTGCGCGAAGATGCAGCTGCCGGCGCGTGGCGTGGCCTTGGGGTTGTGGCCGATCACCAGGCCTTCGCGATAACGTTCGTCGCCCTGGTTGTGCAGGTCCAGCCGCATGGGCTCGGTCGAGCCCTTCGCGGCCGCCTCGCCTTCCATGCGCGTATCGATGATGCGGTTGTACAGCGGCGAATCAGGAACATCGATGCAGTAGCTGGTCGCCTGCATCGCGCGGTAGGGCATGGCGGTGTCGGTCTTGGCCGCATAACCGAACGCTTCGCCGAGCGTGAACACGCCCGCCGGAGCGCGGCCATCGCCCTCCTGTTTCTGTGGTCCCTGCGCCTGCGCGGGATGCAGGCCGAGCCCCCACGCTGCACCCTTGCGTCCTACCGAGATCGGGGCCGCTGCGGCGACCGCCTGCCAGCGTCCGTCGCGCAGCTCGAAGCGTTGCAGCGTGCCGGTCGTCGCGTCCCAGCCGTCGGTCACCACCAGCACCAGCTGGCGTGCGTCGCGCCAAGATTGCGAGGCCGGCGCCGGTGCCTGGGCAGCGGCGTGGACGCCGGTGCCGAACAGGACGGCGCCGAGCACGAGCGAGCGAATGCGGGGAGACAACAACGAAGGCAGGGGCATCACGACTCCAGCAGGTGATGGATACGCTCGAGATTGATGGCGAGCTGGCGGTTGCGGTCCGGATTGGTCTGGCACAGCAGCACGAAGACGAAGTCCAGCAGCGACTGCAGCGACGAGCGGTACAGCAGCTGTTCCACGTGCGGCGCCGGGTCGTGCGCCGAGATCACCAGCGCCGCGTCCGCATGCGCGCGCAGCGGGTTGGCGGTGTGGCGGGTGATCGAGATGACTTTGCCCTCGCAGGCCTGGAACTGGCGGCTGACCTGCGACAGTTCGGGCAGCTTGCCGAACTCGGAGAACATCAGCAGCACGTCGCCCGGACGTGCCGCCGACAGGTTGGCCATCATCAGGATGGGGTCGGCGTGGTGCACCGTCAGCAGGCCCAGCAGAGAAAGCCGCATGGCGAACTCGCGCGCGAACAAGCCGTCGTCGCCCAGGCCGCAGACGAACACCTTGCCGGCATGGTCGATCAGTTCGACGATCGGTTCGATGTGCGTGCGCGGATTGAGGCTGCGCGTCTCCTCCTCGGCCGCCATCTTGCTGCGGCGAAGCCCTTCCTGCAGCTGCTGGTAGGCATCGCCGGCCTCCGCTTTCTCCGCATCCGGCGGTTGCGTCTGACCATTGCCATTGCGGGCGACCGCTTCGCCGATGGTGTACTTGAGGTCCGGATAGCCCTTGAAGCCGAACTTCTGCGCGAACTTCACCACGCTCGACTGGCTGATGCCGAGCGCGCTGGCCAGCTGCTGCGACGAGTAGTCGCGGAGCAGGTGCGCGTTGTCGAGGATGAAGTCGGCGATGCGGCGCTCGATGGCCGACATCTGGTCGCGTTCGGAGCGGATCTTCACCAGGGATGTTGTCATGGCATGAGTGTGATGGCGGTGGACGGTGCTGACAACGGGCCATCGCCACCGGGCTCAGCCCGGCAGCAACTCCAGGCCACGGATCTCGCGGATGCCCAGGCCGGGCGCGTCGGTAATGGTGATTTCCGACTCGTTGAAGATCACCCCGCCCTCGACCGGGTTGAACTGCCCCAGCGACGGGCCGTCCAGATCCACCTTGGTGATGACGTTGGCCTTCGCCGCGGCCACGTGCACGGCGGCGGCCACGCTGATGCTGGTCTCGATCATGCAGCCGATCATGCATTCCACGCCGTACAGCGACGCGATGTCGGCGATGCGGATGGCGTTGGAGATGCCGCCGGTCTTCATCAGCTTGATGTTGATGATGTCGGCGGCGCGCATCTTGATCAGGTCGATGACCTCGGTCGGGCCGAAGACGCTCTCATCCGCCATCACCGGCGTGTGCACGCGGTCGGTGACGTACTTCAGGCCGTCCAGGTCCCGCGCCCTTACCGGCTGCTCCAGCAACTCCAGCACGACGCCGGCGTCCTCCAGGTGTTGCATGGCGAACACCGCCTGCTTGGCGGTCCAGCCCTGGTTGGCGTCCAGCCGCAGCAGGGCGCGGCCTTCGACGGCGGAATAGATGGCCTTGACGCGTTCGATGTCCAGGCCGATGTCCTTGCCGACCTTGATCTTCAGCGACTCGAAGCCGCGCTCCACCGCGCTGATCGAATCGGCCACCATCTTGTCGATGTAGTCCACGCTGATGGTGATGTCGGTGGTAATGACGGGGTCGCCGCCGCCCAGCATCTTGTACAGCGGCGCGTCGTAGAGCTGCGCCCACAGGTCGTACACCGCGATCTCGACTGCGGCCTTGGCGCTGGTGTTGCGCTCGAGCGCGGTCTGGATGAGGTCGGTGATGCGGTTGAGGTTGGCGACGTCCTGGCCGATCAGGCGCGGGCGGATGAACTTGCCGATGGCCTCGATGATCGACCCGTGCGTGTCGCCGGTGATCACCGCCGTGGCCGGCGCCTCGCCGTAACCGACGTGGCCGGTGTCGGTCTTCACGATCACCACGATGTCTTCCACCGTGTCGACGGTGCGCAGCGCGGTCTTGAACGGAGTCTTCAGCGGCACGCGCAGCATGCCGAAGGTGATGTCGGTGATCTTCATGGAGCCCCTTGGGGACGGATGCGCTGGATGGCGGTGATGCGGTCGACGGTGGACTGCTCGCTGTTGAACAGCAAGGGCTCCAGCGGAGTGACCGCCACCGAATTGAGGCGCGTGCGAACGACCTGCCCGTCGGCGCCGCGGTAGGTGATGCCGGTGGTGTCGTGGATGGTGTAGGTGGTGCCGTTGTCGTGGCCGATCACCATCATCACGTGCCCGGGGATATAGACCAGGTCGCCGACCTGCAGCGTGCGCAGCACGGCCAGGCGCTTCTCGTGGCTGTCGCCAGCCTCGAAGCCGACGCGCTCCAACGCCGGGCTGACCGCCTGCGCACTGGTGTTGCGCGGCAGGACGATGCCCATGCTGCGGTACACCTCGGACACGAAGCCGCTGCAGTCGCGGCTGTCGTAGCTGTGGCCCCACCCGTAGCGCTCGCCAAGGAACTTGAAGCTCTGGCGGAGCAGGTTGGCGGCGGTGTAGGGCAGGTAGTCCGGTGCGACATCGGCGGTCCGCGGCAGCAGCGCCGGCAGCAGCGCGAGCGCGCCGTCGGCGCGGCGTACCGGCAGCTGGATGACGTGGGAGGTGTAGGGGTGCTGCCCGTTCACCGGTTTGTCGGCCGGCCAATCGGCCAGCACGGGAACGCGCACGCCCATGTCGAGTTGCAGCGCCGACAGGCCCGGCTCTTCCGGGTTGTAGACCGTGCGCGCGGTGGCGCCGGTCACGACCAGCGCGGGTGTATCGGCGCCGTAGCCGAGCACGGTGTCGCGGGTGCCTTCGCCGACGAACCGCTTCTCGATCCACGCGGCATACAGCGGGCTCACCACGAAGTACCAGTCGCCATCGGCGCTGGTGTGCGCGATCACGACCGGCGTGCCCGGGAACAGCGCGCTTTCCTGGAAGCGGTCGATGTCGGTGTCGCCCTGACTGCTGAAGACGCGTTGCCGGGTCGGGAAGGTGCGGAGGTCGGCACGATGCACGACCAGGCCATAGCGCGCCGGGGCAGTCGCGGCGACGGCATCGACCGCCGCATTGGCCGCGATGGCTGCCAGTTGCGGCTTCGCGATCTCGCGGCCCTGCTCGTCGTACAGCGTGCGGGTCGGGGGAGCGGACAGCGGATCCAGCCAACCGCGTACCTGAGCCCGGGTGAGCTCCGTGGGCAGGTGCTGCAGCACATGGGCGTGGCGGTCGCTCTGCCACAGACCGGCGTTCTGCTTCGCCACGCCGGCGGCATCCAGTCGCAGGCGGTCCGGCGTGGCCAGCCGGCGGATCCAGTCCTCGGCCTGGAGATGCCGGTCCTGCACGCCGATGACGGCATGGGCGGGAACCGGCAGGGGGCCGCGCGCCTGGGCGGGCAGGCCGGTAGCCAACAGGCCAAGCAGGGCGAAGGCTTTCCAGCGCCCCGCCGACGTGGATCGGGCGGTCACGCGTGGCCGGCCCGGGGGCCGATACGGCATCGATGCGTTCATCCACTCCCCTCTGTCAGGCCCGCCCTCCAACGATGACGCCATGTCGGGGGCGGTTTCCACAAGAATATTTATTTCTTCCTTCATAAAAATCAAGAATAAATTATTGACCCTTGTGTTTATGCCGTGTTACACAGCCGTGACCGGTCGGCGTGGGGATGTGCGACGTGGATGCCAGCAGGAGCCAGCACGTGGTGACAGGACGCGGCAGGCGCGCCGGACGCCGGCTGGCCGCGTGGCTGTCCCTGCTCGGGTGGCCGATGGTACTCCCGCTGCCTGCCCTGGCCGAGGCGGACGACCCCCTGGCCGCCATCGTCGCGGACATCGACCAGGGACGTTTCGGCGACGCGGAAGCCGCCATCGCACGTGCCTTGGCGAGCCGGGATGCCGATACCGCCGGCCGTCAAGCGCTGCTGTTCCAGCGCGAGCGCATGCGCCGTATCCGCCTCGACTTCTCCCTCGACGCCGCAGCCGTACGAGAGCGCATCCGAGCGCAGGTGCCCGACCTGCACGAAGACGAATTCCAGCGTTGGGACCGTGACGGACTGATCGAGCGGCTGGATATCGATGGCGAGCCGCGCTACTTCAACCGCTCGGCCTCCAACCTGTTCCGGCTGAGTGCGGAGGCCGCCGCGCGCCGCGCGCCGCCGGTGCTGCCCTTCGTCCAGGGGCCCTACGAAACGCTCCATCGCCATCATCGCGACGTCGTACAGGTCGCGAAAGCGACGGGCGCGACCAGCACGCTGCCGCGTCGCGTGCGCATCACCCACAGCGTCAGCGTGAAGCCCGACGCGGTGCCGGCGGGCGAGACCGTGCGTGCGTGGCTACCGTATCCCCGTGCGATCGCGGGACAGCAGGAAGCGATCGCACTGGTGGCGAGCGAACCAGAGCGTCCGCAGGTGGCGCCGGAACGCGCGCTGCAGCGCACCGCCTATCTCGAGCGACCGGCGGTGGCCGGCCAGCCGACGACCTTCTCGGTGACATACGAAGTCACCGTGCATGCGCGGCACGTGGCGATCGATGCGGCCCGCGTGGCGCCGGTGGTGGCCACGCCGGAGCTCGCGCCCTTCCTCGACGAGCGCGCGCCGCATGTTGTCTTCGGCGACGACCTGCGCCGTTTCAGCGAGCAGGTCGTTGGCGACGAGAAGAATCCGTACCGCATCGCCCAGAAACTGTTCGCGGCGGTGGACCGCATCCCCTGGGCCGGCGCACGCGAGTACTCCACGATCAGCAACCTCAGCGACTACGCGTTCCGTGCGGGCCATGCCGACTGCGGGCAGCAGACGCTGCTGCTGATCACGCTGCTGCGGATGAACGGCATTCCCGCGCGCTGGCAGTCAGGCTGGGCGTACTCCGAAGACGCCGAAGGCCACGACACCATGCACGACTGGGGCGCGCTGTACCTCGCGCCGTACGGCTGGGTGCCGATGGACGTGACCACCGGCCAGCTCGCGTCGGACGACCCGGCGCTCCGCTGGTTCTACCTCGGCGGGCTGGACGCCTACCGCGTCGCGTTCAACGACGACTACTCGCGAGAGTTCATCCCCGCCAAGCGGCACGTGCGGTCCGAAACCGTGGACCTGCAGCGCGGCGAAGTCGAATGGAGGGGCGGAAACCTCTACTTCGACCAATGGGATTACCGGTTCGACTGGACTGTGTTGCCGCGGGACGGGCGCGGCTGACGCCACCACCACACGTTTCCACCACCATCTTTAGCAGGAGAGAGCGGGGATGAAAGGCAAGGTTCTGAAGAAAGCGGCGCTGGGTATCGCGCTGGGCGCGTGCATCGCCACGATGGCGCCGCTGGCGATGGCGCAGAGCGCGACCGGCGCGGTCGCGGGCCGCGCGAACGCGGGCGATCAGATCACCATCGTCAACACGGCGACGGGCGCCACGCGTACCGTCACGGTCGAAGGCAACGGCAGCTATCGGCTGACCCAGCTGCCGATCGGCGACTACAGCCTGCAGGTGAAGCGCGCTGGCGAGCAGGTCGGCCAGAGCGTTTCGGTCAATGTGGCGCTCGGCGGTACCACCACCGTCAATCTGGGTGCGGAGGGCAATCTCACCAATCTGGACGCAGTCGAGGTGAAAGGATCGCGCGTCATCAATCGGGTCGATGTGTACTCGACCGAAGTGGCGACCAACATCGACCGCCAGGAGATCGCACGCCTCCCGGTCGAGCAGAGCCTGAGTGCCGTGGCGCTGGTCGCGCCGGGCGTGATCGGGGGCAATTCCTCGTTCGGCGGAATTTCCTTCGGCGGCTCTTCCGTGGCCGAGAATTCGGTCTTCATCAACGGACTGAACGTCACCGACTTCTACCGGAGGCAGAGCTTCTCGTCCGCCCCGTTCGACTTCTTCCAGGCATTCCAGGTCAAGACGGGCGGATACTCGGTCGAGTTCGGCCGCAGTACGGGCGGCGTCATCAATGCCGTGACCCGGCGGGGCAGCAACGAGTTCGAAGGCGGCGTGACCTTCACCTTCGAGCCCAGTGCCTGGAAGTCGAGCGCCGACGACCACCAGTTCACGGACGTCGACTCGCTGGGACGGCCTTCGCCGGTGTATTACCGCAACAGCCGCGACGACAGCAGCTTCATGAAGGGCAACGTCTGGGCATCAGGACCGCTGGTCAAGGACAAGCTGTTCCTGTTTGCGATGTACGAGCAGCGAAAGACGGATTCCGAGTATTACCTGGGAAGCAACTCGAGCTGGAACGAGGGTGCCAGCGACAATGGCTTCTGGGGCGCGAAGCTGGACTGGAACATCAACGACGATCATCTGCTCGAACTGATGGCGTTCTCCGACGAGGCGGAGACGATTACCGACGTCTATGGTTACAACTGGGATGCCGCCACGCTGGGCGCCTTCACCGGGTTCAACACGTCGCGCGGTGGCGGCACCAGCGGATCGGCCACCTATACGGGACACTTCGGCGACAACTTCACGGCCAAGGCGCTGTATGGTTTCAATCGCAGTCAGGCGGTGGCGTTTTCCGCCGCCGATGACCTGTGTTCGCAGGTGATCATCGATTCCAGCTACAACAACGTCTACAACGGGATGGGGCGTCCGCCCGTCAGCTGCCATCCTACGACGGGCACGGCCGTGGTAGACCATCAGGACGAACGCAAGGTCGGCCGCTTCGACTTCGAGTGGACACTGGGCGACCACCTGTTGAGGTTCGGTCTGGACCGGGAAGAGATGACCACCGACCGGACCACGTTCTATCCCGGACCCGATGCGACGCGTTACACGATCTACTCGCGCGTTCCGGGTACGCCGTTGGACAACGGGGCGACCGTGCCTGCGGGGGTAACGGCGATCGTCATGGGCCGCAAGCGCGCCGACGGCGGTGTATTCGAGACCACGGCCAATGCGTTCTATGTCGAAGACATCTGGAGCGTCGCACCGGGGCTGATCCTCAACCTTGGTCTGCGCGTGGACGCCTTCGACAACAAGACGGCCGCCGGTGGCAGCTTCATCAAGATGGACGATCTGGTCTCGCCCCGCGTGGGCTTCTCGTGGGACATGCGCAATGATGGCCGGATGAAGTTGTTCGGCAATGCTGGGCGCTACTACCTGCCGGTCACCAACAACATCAACTACACGTTCGCCGGCGGCCTGACCGATGAGTACACCTATTGGGCGCTCAACGGTTTTACTCCCGCCACCAATCCGGTCACGGGCTCCGCCTACATGGCGCCGGTGCTCGGCGCGCAGATCGGACCGGTGGACGACGACATGAACGTCACGGTCGGTGACCTGAGGCAGAGCGTCGATCGCGATCTGGAGGCGGTGTATCAGGACGAATTCATCCTCGGTTTCCAGAGTGTGCTTAGCCAGACATGGTCGTGGGGCGTCAATGCGACCTACCGCAAGATGGAGCGTGCGCTCGACGACGTCCGCATCAATGCGCTCTGCGGTGTACGCCATGGCACGCTGTTCCCGATCGCGAACCCGGGTGACGAGCTGACCCTGTGGGGAACCACCGCGATGGGCTGTGCACAGGACGGCTGGGTCACCATCGATACGTCGAAGGAGGGCTACATCACCGTCGGAAGCAATCGCATCATCGGGTACAAGGAGCCACGCCGCACGTACAAGGCCGTCGAGTTCCAGATAGACCGCGCGTGGGACGACAAGTGGGCCTTCAACGCGTCCTATCTCTGGTCGAAGCTGGACGGCAACCACGAAGGACCGGTGAACTCGGATACCAACTACGGTGACACCGGCATGGTCCAGCACTGGGACCATCCGGCGGTGAACGAGCGCTATGGCGATCTGTTCAACGATCACCGGCATCAGATCAAGCTTCGCGGCAGCTACAAGCTGAGCGACATGTGGAGCGTCGGCGCAACGTTGACCGCACAGTCGGGTGCGCCCATCACGGCATTCGGCGTGAGCTGGCCTGACGAGAACTTCGCCGTCGGCAGCTTCACCTCCGAAGGCAGTGGTGGCGGCTCGGGCTGGATCTGCGTGCAGAATTGCGGTGGCGCCTACAGCCAGCGTGTCTACCAGTTCTCCGAACGCGGCGCATTCGGCCGTATGCCTTGGACGTACAACGTGGGTGCGAGCGTTGCCTGGACACTGCCGGTGGAAGGCATCGACCTGAAGGCGCGCTTGTCAGTCTACAACCTGCTCAACGACCAGGAAGTCATCAACGTGCGGCAACGCTATGAACGGGGCCCCGGCGACTATCGCACCACCTTCGGTACCGGCACGCGCTGGCAATCCCCGCGCTACGCCCAACTGGTCGTGACCTGGAACTTCTGATCGCGGCACGCCTGCCCCTTTCGTGTTTCTCCGGTGGCCTGCCGTTCGCGGCAGGC
This sequence comes from Pseudoxanthomonas sp. LjRoot206, assembly GCF_056175725.1. NCBI lineage: Bacteria > Pseudomonadati > Pseudomonadota > Gammaproteobacteria > Lysobacterales > Lysobacteraceae > Pseudoxanthomonas > Pseudoxanthomonas sp. LjRoot206. The sequence continues at coordinate 221,156 of NZ_JBGFFI010000004.1, read as the reverse complement.
CTTTCTTTGTCGCGGTCGTCCGCGTCCGACCGCATCGTCCGTGCTATTCCTATGCACGGCGGCTCATCGAGGGTTCCATCATGACGAAGCACGTTCCGTCCGCATGCCGATCCGCGGCGCTCGCCGCGCTCATCCTGCTGCTGGGTGCATGCGCGCACTCCGGGCCGCGCAATCCGCTTGCCACCTGGGTGCCGTCGAAGAACTTCGACGAACGGCGGCCGGTAGTCATCGTGCTGCACTACACCGAACAGGATTCGGTGGAGCAGTCGCTGGATACCCTCCGCAGCCGCAACAGTGGTGGGCGTGTGAGTTCGCACTATCTGCTGGGCAAGGACGGCAAGATCTACCAGCTGGTCAGCGATTCGCGCCGTGCCTGGCATGCCGGCGCCGGTCGCTGGGGCGCGATCACCGACGTCAACAACGCCTCCATCGGCATCGAGATCGACAACGACGGCAAGAGCCCGTTTCCCGACGTGCAGATCGACAGCCTGATCGTGCTGCTGCGCGACCTGACGCAGCGACTGCGCATTCCACCTGCGCAGATCATCGGTCACTCGGATCTGGCGCCGTCCCGCAAGATCGATCCGGGCCCGCTGTTCCCGTGGAAGCGGCTTGCGGAGGCGGGCTTCGGCATCTGGCCGGCCGCCGGCGCCGGTGATCCGCCGCCCGGTTTCGACCCGTGGCTGGCGCTTCAGGCGATCGGGTATTCCGTCGACAACCGCGCCGATACGGTGCGCGCGTTCCACCACCGCTTCCGCGGCATGGACGGCACCGAACTGGATGCGGAAGACCTGCGCATCCTGCACGCGTTGACGGCGCCAACCGCCACGCCACCGCCATGAACAGGAATATTCAAGTCGGTTTTTTTGCAATGCAAGAATAATTTATTGACTGCGGTCATGGTGCGTGCTACACCGCCATCACAGGGGTTTGCCGGCAGGGGTGCCGGTGTGGTCCGTTTCAAAAGCAATCTGTGGTGCGCACCCGGGATGGGATGCGCGGCAAGGCGCGAATGGGGAGCCATCCGGGCCGGGGATCGACGAACGACCGCAACGCAGCCTGCATCGGCTGCCGGTGTCGGCTCCCGTACCGCGCGTCAGGCGTATCGCAGCCCATCACATCGGTCGCGCGCACCGCGCGTACAGACATTCAGAGGAGATCCGCATGCCCGCTCGACGTCCTTCGCTCCGGCCCACTCACCTTGCCACCGCCATCCTGCTGGGTCTGGCCGTTCCGGGCGTCGTGTTCGCGCAGGAGACGGCCGCCCCTTCCGGGAGCGCCCGCACCCTCGACACCGTCACCGTGACCGGTTCGCGCATCAAGCGCACCGACGTGGAGGCGGCGCTGCCCGTCACCATCATCCAGAAAGCGGAGATCGAGGCGCAGGGCATCACCTCGGCGGAACAGCTGCTGCAGTTCCTCAACGTCGCCAGTAACGCTTCGGACAGTCTTGCTTCCAACGCCGGCATCGCGCCGGCCGATCTGCGCGGCAACAACGGTGTGTCGGGCGCCAACCTGCGCGGCCAGGGCGCCGACGCCACGCTGGTGCTGCTCAACGGTCGCCGCGTCGCAACGCACGGCCTGCGCGGCCAGGCGGTCGACCTGAACTCGATTCCCTTCGCCGCCATCGACCGCGTGGAAGTCCTGCGCGACGGTGCATCCGCGGTCTACGGCACCGACGCCATCGGCGGCGTGATCAACTTCATCACCCGCAGCGACTACCAGGGCATCACGGTCAACGCGGGCTTCGACATCACGCAGGAGGGTGGCGGCAACATCTACACCTACAGCGTGCTGGGTGGTGCGGGCGACATCGACAACGACGGCTGGAACGTCTGGGGCACGATGAACTACCGCGAGAACGAGATCCTGCTGGGCAGCGATCGCGACTACTCGAACACGTTCCAGCTCAACCGCGGCCTGTCGCCGGACACGCGCGGTACGCCATTCGCCACGGTGTCCAACATCGCCGGCGGCATCATCAACGGCACGCTGGCCGATCCGGCCGGCGGTGGCGGACAGGCGCTGATCAACATCCTCAACCTGCCCGGTGCCGCAGGGTGCGAAGCGGGCGGCGACATGATGGGTCCGTACGCCTACCGGCTGTGGGGCGTTCCCAATTCCAAGTACGCGTGTGCCTGGGACTATCCGGCCGCGCAGGTCATGCAGCAGCCGCAGGAAAGCCTGCAGGCGCTGGGCCGCGCCACCTTCAAGATCGGCGAGAACCATCGCTTCTACGCGGAGGCGATGGCGTCGCGGTCAGAATCCAACCGCCAGTTCGAGGCGCAGCAGATCACCTCCAGCACCTCGACGGCGGCGTCCGCACTCGGTCCGAGCACCTGGTTCCCGTACCAGCCCGGCAACGCGCAATCGCTGGCCACCTACAACATGGTCTACAACGCGCTCGCCAGTTACTTCGGCCCCACGAACCTGGTCTACGGTCGCCCGATCCCGTACCGGTGGCGCTGCGAAGTCTGCGGTCCGCGCCAGATCGAGACGACCACCAAGGCGTATCGCTTCCTGGTAGGCATGGACGGCACGATCGGCAGCTGGGACTACGACGTCGGCCTGTCGCGTGCCGCGAGCGAGGCCGAGTCCGTGCTGGGTAGCGGCTACTACTTCACGCCGGGCTTCAAGACGGCACTGGGCAGCGGTTTCCTGAATCCGTTCCTGATGCCGGGCCAGCAGCACGATCCGCGGGGCGTCGAGATGCTGCGAGCCGCCTCGGCCGCCGGCGTGCGCCTGTACGGCGGCGAGTCCACGGTCACGACGCTGGATGCCGCGTTCTCCGGCGGCCTGGGCTTCAACCTGTGGGGTGGCGAAGTGATGGCGGCGGTCGGTGTCGACCTGCGCCGCGAAGAGTTCGAGTTCGGCTCGACCAAGGACGGCATCGTCCTCGACAACAGCTACATCTTCGGTGCGCCCTTCGACGCCACCAACAACCTGCCCAAGGTGTCGCGCGACGTGAAGGCGGTCTACGCCGAAGCCTTCCTGCCGATCGTGGACAGCCTGGAGGTGAGCCTGGCGGTGCGCCGCGACGATTACGACGGCTTCGGCAGCACCATCAATCCGAAGTTCTCGTTCAAGTGGCAGCCGATCGATTCGCTGGCCTTCCGCGGCGCGATCAGCGACGGCTTCAAGGTGCCCGAGTTCACCAAGCTCTTCAGCGGCGTCACCTCCAGCCCGTACACCGGTTTCGACCTGGTCGATCCGGCCAGCTGCCCGAGCGGCGTGGCCAGTACGACGGTGCCGGGTTGCGCGGCCATCCAGCCCGACATCCTCACCGGCGGCAAGGCCGACCTGAAGCCGGAAACCTCCGACCAGAAGAGCTTCGGTGTGGTGTTCGCGCCCAACGAGCACTTCAATGTCAGCCTCGACTGGTGGGAGATCGAGCGCACCAACACCATCCGCGTGCCCAACCAGGCCACGCTGGTCGCGAATTACGACCTCTTCGCTGCCAACTGGATCCGCGACAGCAGCGGCCAGGTGGTCGCCATCGATCGCCGCTTCATCAACTCCGGTGGCACGCTGATCAGCGGCGTCGAGCTGGACGCCAACCTGATCGGCGACTTGGCCGGCGGCACCTTCCGCGTCAATCTCAACGGCAGCTACATCGACAGCTTCCAGGAGAAGCCGCTGGAAAGCCGTCCGTATGGCCCGAACCAGGTCGGCAAGTACATCCGTTATTACAATCTGCCGCTGAAGTGGAAGCACATGCTGAGCTTCGCGTGGGCCAAGGGTGACTGGTCGCATACGCTGACGCAGATCTACCGCGACGGCTACAAGGACGAGTTGCCGGTGAGCGTGGTCAACGGCAGCTTCATCCCGGAGGACTGGAATCCGGATGTCGACGACTACATCACCTACAACTACAGCCTGGGCTGGACCGGCCTGGAGAACGCCAAGTTCACCTTCATCGTGCGCAACCTGCTCAACGAAGATCCTCCGTTCACCGCGCACCAGAACGACTTCGCGTCCGGTGCCGCCTGGGAACCGCGCGTCGCCGATCCGCGCGGCCGTTCGTTCGCGCTGATGGTCGAGTACAAGTTCGACTGACCTGATCCGCTTTCGGATCGATCGAGGAACCGGGTCTCCGCCACAGCGGCGGAGACCCGCCTTCATGCGGGGCGCCGCTTTCGCGATCCCGCGAATACCCGAGCCTTGCCATGAAACACCTTCTCGCCTGTCTCGCCCTGCTGGCGCCCGTCGCGCATGCCGCGACGGATCGCGATGCCATCGATGCGGCCGTCGAGCAGACGTTCGAGCACTATCGGCTCCCGGGACTCGCAGTCGGCGTCATCCGTGATGGCGAGGTCGCGTACACGCGCACGCTCGGTGAGCTGCGGGCCGGCAGCGGCGAGAAGATCGACAACGACACGCTGTTCAAAATCGCCTCCAACAGCAAGGCGATGACGGCTGGTGTGCTGGCGCGCCTGGTCGATGCCGGCAAACTGAAGTGGGACGACCCGGTCACGAAGTATCTGCCGCAGTTCCGCATGCACGACCCATGGGTCACCCAGCAGATGCAGGTGCGCGACTTGCTGATCCACAACAGCGGCCTGGGCCTGGGTGCGGGCGACCTGATGCTGTGGCCGGAACCGAACCGGTTCACCCGCGCCGACATCATCGCCGGGCTGCAGCACCTCAAGCCGACGCACAGCTTCCGTGCCAGCTATGCCTACGACAACCTGCTGTACGTGGTCGCGGGTGAAGTCGCGGCCGCTGCCGGTGGCGCCCCTTACGAGGAACTGGTGAAGCGCGAACTGTTCCAGCCGCTCGGCCTGTCGCGCTGCCAGGTAGGCGAATGGAACCGCGCGGACGTCGGCAACGTGGCGCAGCCGCACATGCGCACGGCGCAGGGCAACCGCGTCATTCGCGAGGACGCGGACGTCGTGCCGAACGTCACCTCGATGGCGGCCGGCGGCATCCGCTGCAGCCTGGACGACATGCTCGCCTGGATGCGCATGTGGCTCTCGCCGGACGCGACGCCGGCATGGCTGTCGCCGGCGCAGCGCAAGGCGGTGTGGACGGCGCACATGCCGATGCCGGTCAGCGCGCGCATGCGCGCCTGGGACAACAGCCACGTCTCCGCGTACGGCTACGGCTGGCGCCTGTCGGATGTCGATGGCGTGTGGAAGGTCGCGCACACCGGCACGCTGGCGGGGATGTACTCGTCGGTCATCCTGTTGCCCGACCGGCGCACCGGCATCGTCATCCTGCTCAACGGCGAAGGCGAAGCGGCGCGCACGGTGCTGGGGCAGGTACTGACCAAGCAGTTCACCGCACCCCAGTCCTCGCCCACGGTGGTGCACTACGCCACCCTGCTGGAACAGGAGCGCGCCAGTGAGCGAGCTGCCGAACCGAAGCCGGATACGCGCCAGCGCGCGATTGCCAGCGCGCGGTCCCTGGCGGCGTGGACCGGGCATTACCGCGATCCCTGGTTCGGCGACGTATCGCTGTGTCCGGACGGCGATCGCGTGCGCTTCGCGGCCGCACGTTCGCCGATGCTGACGGGCACGGTGATGCGCGTGGGCGAACGCTGGCTGGTGGACTGGGACGACGACAGCGTGGATGCGGAGCCGTGGCTGCACTTCGCCGCCACGACGGTGGACGGCGACGCCGGACTTACACTGTCGCACGTCGATCCGGACGCGGACTTCAGCTACGACTATGCCGATCTCGATTTCCATCGCACGCAGGCATGCCGCTGACATGCGGTGCGCCTGGCTGCTGCTGTGCGTGCTGCCGTGGCTGGGTGCCTGCGCTTCCACGCCGGGCGTGCAGGTCTCTCCGGCGCAGGACGCTGCCGAGGTGGATCTGGTCGACGCCGCCAGCGTCGTGCCCGGGCTGCGGCAGGAGATCCGCTATGCCGGTGGCAATAACTTCGTCGGCACCCCCGTCACCGGTTACGAGGCGCCGAAATGCCTGCTGCTGGCGCCGGTCGCGCAGGCGTTGGCGCGCGTGCAACAGGACGTAGCGCGCGACGGCCTGTTGCTGAAGGTGTTCGATTGCTACCGCCCCGTGCGCGCCGTGCAGCACTTCGTCCGCTGGGCCCGCGATCCGGCCGACCAGCGCACCAAGGCCGCGTACTACCCGAACCTGGAGAAGGCGAGCCTGCTGGACGGGTATATCGCGGAAACCTCCGGACATAGTCGCGGCGCGACGCTCGACCTGACCCTGGTCCGCTGCGAAGGCGACGCCTGCGTGGAACTCGACATGGGCACGCCGTTCGACTTCTTCGATCCGCGCGCCAACACCGCGCATGTCTCGATCACCGACGACCAGCGGCGCCATCGCGACCGGCTGGTGCAGGCGATGGCGCGGCACGGCTTCCAGAACTACGCGATGGAGTGGTGGCACTTCACCTTCCGTCCAGAACCTACCCCACGCACCGCCTACGACGTTCCGATCCGATGAGTCCTTCTCCTTCTTCCCCCTTGACGGCCGATGTCGCGGTGATCGGCAGCGGCATCGTCGGCCTGTCGACGGCCCACCACCTGCTGGATCGCGGGCTGTCCTGCGTACTGATCGACGCCAGGGGACCGGCCGGCGAGACATCGTTCGGCAACGCCGGCTCGATCTCGGTCGGCAATGTCATGCCGCAGTCCACGCCGGGCATCGTCACCAAGGCGCTGCGCATGCTCGCCAACCCGCTGGCGCCGCTCAAACTGGACTGGGCCGTCAGTCCGTCCTACGCACGCTGGCTGCTGCAGTTTCTCAACCAGGGCCGGTTGCAGCACGTGCTGCCGATCATCGATGCCCTCAACGCGATCAACACCGCCTCGCGCGGCGCGTGGCTGGACCTGGGCGACCGGATCGGCGCGAGCGAACTGATCGGCCACACGGGCTACCTGCACGTCTACAGCGAGGACGCCACGTTCGCGAAGGGCGAATGGGAGCGCGGACTGATGCGCGAGCGCGGCGTCGCCTTCGACGTGCTCGATGCGGCGCAGCTGCGCGATCTCGAACCCGGCATCGGCGCGGGCTTCCAGCGCGCGGTGTTCCAGCGAGAATCGCTGGCGATGCGCGATCCGGGTGAATTCTGCCGCCGGCTGTTCGACGACCAGCGCGCGCGGGGCGCGTCATCGCTGATCGCCAGCGTATCGGCCATCGCGAAACGGGACGACGCGTACCGCATCGATACCGACCGTGGTCCCGTGCATGCCGGCCGCGTGGTCGTGGCCGCCGGTGCGTGGAGCAATGCGCTGCTGCGGCCGTTCGGCCTGAAGATCCCGGTGATCCCGGCACGCGGCTATCACCTGATGTACCCGCAGGCCCCGGCGGTGGTGCAGCGTCCGACCCTGTGGGCCGAGCGCTACATGGTGGTGTCGCCGATGCAGGCCGGCATCCGCATGACCAGCATCAAGGAACTGACCGCGCTCGGCCGCGATCCGCACTACGCGCTGATCCACCGGCTCGATCCGGAAGCACGCAAGCTGTTCCCGGGCATTACAGGCGGACCGGTCTCGGAATGGGCGGGCAACCGTCCGTGCACGCCGGATTCACTGCCGATCATCGACCGCGTGCCGGGCGAAGGCATCTTCGTCGCGACGGGTCACGGCCATCTCGGCCTGACCCAGGGCCCGGTCACCGGCAGGCTGGTCGATCAGATGATGGCCGGCGACACGACGGATATTCCGCTGGCGCCTTACGGACTCGCACGTTTCGGCTGACCGCTACCGGTCGAGGGAATCCTTCATTTTCCTGGCGATCTCCAGCAGCGCCAGCGCGCTGCGCTCCTGCGCCTTGACCAGACGCGTCGCCAGCACGATCAGGTAGATCGCGATGCCGATGAGCGTCAGTACGTAGAGGGTCATGAAGACGATCGTGGGCGTCATGTCGCAGGGTCCTTGGCTGTGCCGATACGGTCCGGCGAGGTTAGGGGACGCGCCCGCGAGCGTCCACGCCGCCGGTCATGCGCCGCCCGCGAACCCGGCCTGCCGCCACGCTTCGAACACCACGACCGCGACCGTGTTGGACAGGTTGAGGCTGCGGTTGTCGGGCCGCATCGGCAGGCGGATGCGCCGGTCTTCCGGCAAGCCGTCCAGCAGCTCCTGCGGCAGGCCGCGCGTTTCGGGGCCGAACAGGAAGGCATCGCCGGGCGCGTAGGCGGGCTGGTCGTGGCGCACGGTGCCGCGCGTACTCAGTGCGAACAGGCGCGCGGGACGGATGCGCTGCAGGGCCGCATCGAGCGAGGCGTGGACCTGCAGCGTGGCGTATTCGTGGTAATCCAGGCCGGCGCGCTTGAGCTGCTTGTCTTCCAATGCGAACCCGAGTGGTTCGATCAGGTGCAGCCGCGCCCCGGTGTTCGCGCAGAGGCGGATGGCATTGCCGGTATTCGGGGGAATTTCCGGCTGGTACAGCAGGACGTCGATGTCCAGGGTGTCGGTCATGGCGCGCATTCTACGCGGCGCTGCACGACCTCACGGGCGGGTGTTGCGGTGTTGCTCCGGCCGCAGCCGGCTTGCGCGATGACGCAGGTGGAACGTGTGTTGCCTGCGAATCAGCGCGAAGCCAGCTGGCCGGCCAGGACGCCCGCCTGCACGGCGATCTGCTGCATGTCCTCGGCCGACGGACGCACGGTGACCACCGGCATGTCGACGACGCGGACCGCCTGCTGGGCGACGAACTGGGCCAGGTCCTCGGCGGCCGGCGTTACGGTGACCGTGGCCAGGTCGACGATCTTGGTGTCCTTGTAGGTGTTGTAGTGGGCCAGGTCGGCGGCATCCGGCGCGACGGTGACGGTGGCCAGGTCGACGACACGGGCAGCCGGGGCGGCGACGTTGTGGTTGTTGTCGGCGTGGGTGGCGGAGACGACCATGGCACCGGCGCACAGGGCGAACACGGCGGCGGCAGTCAGGGGGAGGAGGTTCTTGGCGTTCATTGTCATGCCTCTGTAGTGATGTTGTTGGGTGGTGTGGTAGTAAAGTAGTACACCTAGACGGAGCGATCAAGCAAAACTTTTCGTTTCGGTGAGTTGATTCAGGATTCAGTCAGGTTTCGTCTGGCGCTGCGCTTTCTTGTTCTTGGGGACGCAGAAACCATGCCAACCTTAAATCATTGATCCATCAATAGTTCTTGCCGCTTCCTGCGTGTCCGCTGTCCGGGTCGACTGTCCGTCCCGGTGTCCGTCTGCATGTATCAGGACGGGCGGACGTGTCCGTTGTGACTGGGAACACGCCGCTTCGCCCCGCATCCGGTCAGTCCGGTGCGCAAGTATTTGGATGCTGTTCAACTCGAAACGGTTGCGTCGCCTGCGGATCGGCGCGGCCAGCGTTCAGTTTCACCAGGGCAGCGGCTCGCCTTGCCAGTCCAGGAAGCGCCCGCTGTCCTCGGGCACGAGGTGGTCGATCACGTGCAGCAGGCCGGCGGCGGATTCCGCTACGGAAAGTGCTGCGTTGTCGCCGCCCATGTCGGTGCGCACCCAGCCCGGATGCAGGGCGACGACCTTGATGCCGCGCGACGCCAGCGCCTGCGACAGCAGCGACGTGGCCATGTTCTGCGCCGCCTTGCCGATCGCATAGCTCGGTGTGCGGAATTCCTGGCGCAGCGCGATCGAGCCGATCTCGGACGAGAGGTTCGCCACCACCGCGCCGTCGACGAGCTGCGGCGCCAGCGCCTGGGTCAGCAGGAAAGGACCTGCGGCATGTGTGTGGAAGCTGGTGTCCAGGTCACCGGCGGCGACCTGGCCGAAGCGCTCGCCGCCACGGAGCACGCCGGCATTGTTGATGAGCAGGTGCAGCGGCGCCTCGTCGGTGACCAGGGGCAACTCGCGCAGCAGGGCATCACGGCTGCGGGCATCGGCCACGTCCAGCGGCAGCACATGCAGGCGGCCCGGGTGCTCGCCGGCCAGGCGGTTCAGCGCCGTCGCCTTACCGGGGTGGCGGCAGGTCGCCACCACGTGCCGTTGGCGGGACAGCAGCTGGGACGCCAGTTCCAGTCCCAGGCCACGGTTCGCGCCGGTCACCAGGCAGTGCTTGCGGTCCATGTCACCTCCACGTGGGGGTCGGTGGCCATGGCGGAGCGGCGTATAGGCCGTTGGTCATGGCTTGTGGCCTAGTGTAATGACCGCGGACGGCGGCTAGCATCGCGGGTTCTGCAGGCCCATTAAGTATTCAAAGGAGTCTCCGATGTCCGTGTCCCGCCGGCCCCGTGCCGCCCTGCTTACCGTCGCCCTGTCCGCCGCTGTCGGAGGCCTGGCGTACGCCCCGGCTGCCACGTACGCGAAGCCGGCCGTCGGTGCGGACATCGTGATCCCCTACGAGGAGTTCACCCTGCCCAACGGCCTGCGGGTGATCGTGCACACCGACCGCAAGGCGCCGATCGTGGCGGTGAACATCTGGTACCACGTGGGCAGCAAGAACGAGACCCCGGGCCGCACCGGCTTCGCGCACCTGTTCGAGCACCTGATGTTCCAGGGCAGCGAGAACCACGACGGCGAGTTCTTCACCCCGTTCGAGCTGGTCGGTGCCACCGACCAGAACGGCACCACCAACCAGGACCGCACCAACTACTTCCAGAACGTGCCGACCACCGCGCTCGACATGGCGCTGTGGATGGAATCCGACCGCATGGGCCACCTGCTCGGCGCGATCGACCAGAAGGCGCTCGACGAGCAGCGCGGCGTGGTGCAGAACGAGAAGCGCCAGGGCGAGAACCAGCCCTACGGCCGCCGCATCAGCGCGCGCATGTTCGAGGCCCTGTACCCGGCCGGGCATCCGTACAGCTGGCAGACCATCGGCTCGATGGCCGACCTCGACGCCGCCACGCTCGACGACGTGAAGACCTGGTTCCGCAGCTGGTACGGCCCCAACAACGCGGTGCTGGTGCTGGCCGGCGACATCGACGTCGCCACCGCCAAGGACAAGGTCGCCCGCTACTTCGGCGACATCCCGGCCAGCGCCACGCTGGCGGACATGAAGACCAACATCCCGACCCACGCCAAGGACACCCGCGAAACCATCCCCGACCGCGTGCCGCAGGTACGCGTCTACCGCGCCTGGCCGGTGGCCGAGATGGGCACGAAGGACGCCACGCTGCTGGACCTGTTCGCGCAGGTGCTCGGCGGCAGCGCCGCCTCACGCTTCGACACCCGCCTCGTGCATGGCGACAAGATCGCCGACCAGGCGACCGCCTACCAGTGGAGCAGCGAGATCAGCGGCACCTTCTTCCTGATGTCCACGGTGAAGGAAGGCGTCGACCCGGCCAAGGTCGAGGCGGCGCTGGACGAGGAACTGAAGCGTCTGATCACGCAGGGGCCGACGGCCGAGGAGCTGGAGCGCGCCCGCGTATCCGGCGTCGCCGGCTTCGTCCGCGGCATCGAGCGCATCGGCGGTTTCGGTGGCAAGTCCGACGTGCTGGCCTCGTGCGCCGTCTACCAGACCAAGCCCGACTGCTACAAGGAAGACCTCGCCATCTACAACAGCGCCACGCCGGCCGAAGTGCAGGCCGCGGCGAAGAAGTGGCTGAGTGGTGGCTCGCACACCATCCTGGTCCAGCCCAGCGAGACGCCGGCGTCGGCGCTGCCCGAGACCGTGTTCGCGGCACCCGCCACCACGCCGGCCGCCACGCCGAAGGTGGATCCGAAGTTCAAGACCATCGCCAGCACGGTCGATCGCAGCGCCGGTGTGCCGAAGACCACGACCTTCCCCGACCTCAAGTTCCCCGCCGTGCAGCGCGCCACGCTGTCCAACGGCATGCAGGTCGCCCTGGCCGAGCGCCATGAGACGCCGGTCGTGCAGTTCAACGTCGAGTTCCCCGGTGGCTATGCCGCCGACGTCGGCAAGAAGCTCGGCACCGCCAGCTTCGCGCTGCAGATGATGGACGAGGGCGCCGGTGACTACAGCGCGCTGGAGTTCGGTGCCCGCAAGGAGGCGCTGGGTGCGGAACTGACCACCGGCGCCGGGCTGGATTCGGCCTCGGTCGGCCTGTCGGCGCTGACCGACAAGCTCGCACCCTCGCTGGACCTGCTGGCCGACGTGCTGCGCCGTCCGACCTTCGCCCCGGCGGAAATCGAGCGCGTCCGCGCCACTTGGATCGCCGGCATCAAGCAGGAGAAGGCGCGTCCGCAGACCGCCGCGCTGCGCACGCTGCCGCCGCTGCTGTACGGCACGGGCCATCCGTACGCGATCCCGTTCACCGGTTCGGGTACGGAAGCGTCGATCGCCTCGCTGAGCCGCGACGACCTGGTCGCCTTCCACCGCGACTGGCTGCAGCCGGACCAGGCCCGCATCACCATCGTCGGCGACACCACGCTGGCCGAGATCGTGCCGCTGCTGGAAGCCCGCCTTGGCGACTGGAAGGCCGCACCCAACGCGCCCAAGCTGGCCGCCGTGCCCAAGGTCGCCAACGCCACCAAGCCGCGGGTGTTCCTGATCGACCAGCCGGGCGCCATCCAGTCGAACGTCTACGCCGCGCAGCTGGTGCCGCCGACCGGCGATGCCGGCACGATCGATTTCGACTTCGCCAATGGCGTGCTCGGTGGCCAGTTCACCTCGCGCCTGAATTCGAACCTGCGCGAGGACAAGCACTGGGCGTACGGCTCCTACAGCGGCGCGCGCAACAGCCTGGGCCAGCGCCCGTGGTGGGCCAGCGCCGCGGTGCAGAGCGACCGCACGGCCGACTCGATGAAGGAACTGCAAAAGGAGATCAGCCAGTTCGCTACCGGCCAGGCGCCGGCCACGCCGGACGAGATCACCAAGGTCCGCGCCGCCAACACACTCGAACTGCCGGGCGCCTATGAGACCGCGTCCGCCGTGCTCGGCCAGATCGCCTCCAACCAGCGCTACGGCCGGCCGGACGACTACATCGTCCAGTACAAGGCCCGCAACGAGGCCATCGGCGCCGCCGATGTCGCCAAGGCCGCCGGCACGCTGTCGCCGTCCGCGCTGACCTGGGTGGTGGTGGGCGACCTGTCGAAGGTGGGCGAGTCCGTCCGCGCGCTGCAGCTGGGCGAAGCGGTCGAGCTGGATGCCGACGGCAAGATCAAGAAGTAAGCGTGTCCTTGACGCCGCCCCTTTCCGGAGGGGCGGCGCATGGCCCGGAGCGATTCATCCGGGATCGGCCAGAATGGCTCCGACTCACACTTCTAGGTGACCCCGATGCGTCTTGTCCTGTTGGCCGCTGCCTCCACCGCTCTGCTCTCCGCCTGCACTTGGGTGCACCTGGCGCCCAGCGCGAAGAACGTGCGGGTCGTGGCGGCCGGCGCCATGCCCTCCGGCTGCGAGAAGCGCGGCGAGGTGTCGGTGTCGGTCAAGGACAGCGTGGCGTTCTATGACCGCAACACCCTGCGTGTCCGGGACGAGCTGGAAACCCTGGCCCGTAACGAAGCGCCCGGCCTGCAGGCCGACACCCTGCAGCCGCTGGGCGATCCGGCCAACGGTGAGCAGCGGTTCGCGGCCTATCGCTGCGGCCGCTGAAGTGTGATTTGAGTCACATTTGAGGTTAGGCGCAGCTGGCCCCCTGCGCCCGTAAAGATGCGGTGAAGGCGGGAAGCCGTTACCCTTGTCGGCCCCCTCGCCTGAGCCTTGGCGCTAACCTCGATGCTCTTCAAGAATGTCTCCATCGCGGGACTGGCGCATATCGATGCGCCGCACACGCTGACGTCCGCCGAAATCAACGCCCGTCTGCAGCCCACGCTCGACCGCCTGGGCATCAAGACCGACGTGCTGAACGACGTGGCCGGCGTGCATGCGCGCCGCCTGTGGGATGCCGACGTGCAGGCCTCCGACGCCGCCACGCTGGCCGCGAAGAAGGCGCTGCTCGACGCCGGCATCGGCGCCGACAAGATCGGCCTGGTGGTCAACACCTCGGTCAGCCGCGACTACCTGGAGCCGTCCACGGCCAGCATCGTCTGCGGCAACCTGGGCGTGGGCGACCACTGCCAGACCTTCGACGTGGCCAACGCCTGCCTTGCCTTCATCAACGGCATGGACATCGCCGCCCGCATGCTGGAGCGCGACGAGATCGACTACGCGCTGGTCGTCGACGGCGAGACCGCCAACCTGGTCTACGAGAAGACCATCGAGCGCCTCAACGCGCCCGACGTCACCGAGCAGCAGTTCCGCGACGAACTGGCCGCGCTGACCCTGGGCTGCGGTGCCGTGGCGATGGTGCTGACGCGCCGCGCGCTGGCCCCGGAAGCCCCGCGCTACAAGGGCGGCGTGACCCGCTCGGCGACGGAGTGGAACAAGCTCTGCCGCGGCAACCTGGACCGCATGGTCACCGACACCCGCATGCTGCTGATCGAGGGCATGAAGCTGGCCACCAAGACCTTCGCCGCCGCCAAGGTCGCGCTGGGCTGGGCGGTGGACGAACTGGATCAGTTCGTCATCCACCAGGTCAGCCGTCCGCACACGCAGGCGTTCGTGAAGTCCTTCGGCATCGACCCGAAAAAGGTCATGACCATCTTTACCGAGCACGGCAACATCGGCCCGGCCAGCGTGCCGATCGTGCTGAGCAAGCTCAAGGAACTGGGCAAGTTGAAGAAGGGCGACCGCATCGCCCTGCTCGGCATCGGCTCGGGCCTGAACTGCACGATGGCCGAGGTGGAGTGGTAGGTCGGCAAGGCCGCGCAACCCGTTCTCGAGAGTGAACGGGCATTCATGTAGAAATTTTATTTATTTTTGGACATGAGTGAAGCATCATGTCGATACCGTCGACATGAAACGCTAGCGGCCATGGATCCGAGGACGCCTTACAACGATCTGCCGCCGCTTCCTCCTCCGGTAGAGCTGGAGACGCGCGATCTCTTGAAGGCCTGCATCGATGCTCACAAAGCATTGGCAGGGTTGAGGCAGGCAACGGGGCATCTGCCGAATCCGGCAGTGCTGATCAATACCATCCCGATTCTCGAAGCCCAGGCCAGCTCGGAGATCGAGAACATCGTCACCACGACCGACGAGCTGTTCCGGTACGCGGAACATATGGACGCAGCCAGCAGCGCGACAAAGGAAGCCCTGCGGTATCGCAGCGCCCTGTACGAAGGCTTCCATTCCCTGACGCAGCGTCCACTGTCCACCACCACCGCAGAAGTGGTCTGCACGCGCATCAAGGGCGTGCAGATGCAGGTGCGAAAGGTGCCAGGCACAGCACTCGCCAACGCGCAGACCCAGGACGTGATCTACACCCCGCCCGTGGGCGAGCCCCTGTTGCGCGAAAAGCTCGCCGAGTGGGAACGCTACATCCATGAACAGCGCGACATCGACCCGCTGATCCGCATGGCGGTGGCGCACTACCAGTTCGAAGCTATCCATCCCTTCACCGACGGAAACGGCCGTACCGGGCGCGTACTCAACCTGCTGATGCTGGTAGAGCAGGACCTTCTGGACCAACCGGTCCTGTACCTGTCCAAGTACATCATCGAGCGCAAGGCCGACTACTACCGGCTGCTGCTGGCGGTGACGCGCGATGGCGCCTGGGTGGAATGGGTGGCCTACATGCTGGATGCTGTCGCCGATACCGCACGCTGGACCACGGCCAAGATCGATGCCATCCGTCGGCTCTACGAGGACGCCTGCGAATGGATCCGGACGCAACGTCCCAAGGTCTACAGCCGTGAACTGGCGGACGTGCTGTTCAACCAGCCCTATTGCCGCATCCAGAACGTGGTCGATGCCGGCATCGCCAAGCGCGAAACCGCAGCGCGTTACCTGCGCGAACTGGTCGACATCGGCGTGTTGCAGGAGCGCCGGATGGGGAAAGAGAAGCTGTTCCTGCACCCGGCGTATTTGAGCCTGCTTTCCAGCAATAGCCACGACCTGAAGCAATACGCGTTGCCGGCGGGGACGCCTTCCTGGTGACGGGTCACGCTGTCTTTTCAGTGGTTCGCAAGCGCTTCGACGCCAACTTCACGTACCCGCCCGCGCTCCGCAGCAAGCTTCAGAGCGCAGACGCCTTCAGTAACGACAGATTACGATTCCCATGAACCTTCCCGGCTATCCCTCACATCCGAAGCGCTTCGAGGTCCGTCCGGGCCTGTCGATGAATTACCTTGACGAAGGCCCGCGCGATGGCGAGGTGGTGGTGATGCTGCACGGCAATCCGTCGTGGAGCTATTACTGGCGCAAGCTGGTGGCCGGTCTTTCAGACAAGTACCGCTGCATCGTGCCCGACCACATCGGCATGGGCCTGTCGGACAAGCCGGACGACAGCCGCTACGAGTACACCCTGAAGTCGCGCGTGGACGATGTCGCCGCGCTGCTGCGTCATCTGGGCATCACCGGTCCGGTGACGCTGGCCGTGCACGACTGGGGCGGCATGATCGGCTTCGGCTGGGCGCTGTCGCACGCCACGCAGGTGAAGCGTCTGGTCGTGACCAACACCGCCGCCTTCCCGATGCCCGCGGCGAAGGCGATGCCGTGGCGGATCGCACTCGGCCGCGACTGGGCGGTCGGCGAATGGATCGTCCGCGGCTTCAATGCGTTCTCCGCCGGCGCCTCGTGGATCGGCGTGGAGCGGCGCATGCCGGCCGACGTCCGCCGCGCCTACGTGTCGCCGTACGACACCTGGGCCAACCGGATCGCCACCATCCGCTTCATGCAGGACATCCCGCTCGGCCCGCAGGACAAGGCGTGGCCGCTGCTCGACGCAGCCGGCAAGGCGCTGCCGTCGTTCGCCGATCGCCCGGTGTTCCTGGGCTGGGGCCTGAAGGACTTCGTGTTCGACCAGCATTTCCTCGACGGTTTCCGCGCCGCGCTGCCGAACGCGGAAGTGCATGCGTACGAGGATGCCGGCCACTACGTGCTGGAAGACAAGCACGAGATCCTGGTGCCGCTGATCCGCGACTTCCTGGACCGTCATCCGCTGGCGTGATCCCTTCTCCCTGCGAAAGCGGGGAGAAGGTGCCGAAAGCCTGCCCCGTATTTGATACGGGGGCGGATGAGGGGCGCTCTTGCTGTTGCATGGCGAGGGGCTCGCTGCGCACGCCTCCCCTCATCCGGCGCTTCGCGCCACCTTCTCCCACAAGGAGCGAAGGGTCAAAACTCGGGCAACGGGTTCTTCTCGGCCTCCACCACGCCCACCCAGTCCGCCTCGATCAGCAGCGGCAGGCCATGCGCCAGCCTTGCCTTGTCGCATTGCGCGCTGCGCTCGCCGAACTCCAGCGACGCCGGCACCAGCGCGCATACCGACGGGCGCCGGTCGTGGATGGTGCAGCGGCTGTAGCGGCCGATGTCGGCGTCCAGCGCCACGCACCACGGGCTCTTCTGCGAGGTGCCGCGCATCACGCGCTCGTGCACGCGCAGCGGCTCGGTCAGCTCGATCGGCACCACGCCGCCCTGGTCGGGGTCCGCCTCGCTCCAGTGGAAGCTGACGCGGAAGTGGGCGCAGCAGGCGCCGCAGGTCAGGCAGGGGTGCATCGGCGTGGGCTGGCGTCGGGGCGCGGGCGGGACGCGCATTCTGCCAACGCCGGCGGCTGACGCAAGTACCGTCCAGCGGCGACAATGGCCGCATGACCGATCCGTGCAACATCGCCGCCAGTCTTCCGCGACTGGCCCGCGAGCAGCCAGACCGCGTGGCCATGCGCTGTCCCGACCGCGCCGGCCGTTACACCCGCGAGCTCACCTACGCGCAGCTGGATGCGCGCAGCGACGCCATCGCCGCCGGCCTGGGCGCGTACGGCATCGGCCGTGGCACGCGCACCGTGGTGATGGTGCGGCCCACGCCCGAGTTCTTCCTGCTGATGTTCGCGCTGTTCAAGGCCGGCGCCGTGCCGGTGCTGGTCGACCCCGGCATCGACCGCCGCGCGCTGAAGCAGTGCCTGGACGAAGCCGAGCCCGACGCGTTCATCGGCATCCCGCTGGCGCAGGTCGCGCGTTGCGTGCTCGGCTGGGCCAGGTCGGCGACGAAGATCGTCACCGTCGGCACGCGCTGGGCCTGGGGCGGCACCACGCTGGCGAAGATCGAGGCGCGCGGTGCCGGTGCGGGGCCGCAGCTGGCGGGTACGTCGCCCGACGATGTCGCCGGCATCCTGTTCACCAGCGGCTCCACCGGCGTGCCGAAGGGCGTGGTCTACCGCCATCGCCATTTCGTCGCGCAGATCGAGTTGCTACGCAACGCGTTCGGCATGCAGCCCGGCGGCGTCGACCTGCCGACGTTCCCGCCGTTCGCATTGTTCGACCCCGCACTCGGGCTGACCTCGGTGATCCCCGACATGGATCCCACCCGGCCGGCCAGCGCCGATCCGGAAAAACTGCACGCCGCCATCGCGCGCTTCGGTGTCACCCAGCTGTTCGGCTCGCCCGCCTTGATGAAGGTGCTCGCCGACCATGGCCAGCCACTGCCCACGGTGCAGCGCGTGACCTCGGCCGGCGCGCCGGTGCCGCCGGAGGTCGTCGCGAAGATCCGCACGCTGTTGCCCGAGACGGGTCAGTTCTGGACGCCGTACGGCGCCACCGAATGCCTGCCGGTCGCCGTCATCGAAGGACGCGAACTGGAAGCCACGCGCGCGGCGACCGAAGCCGGTGCCGGCACCTGCGTCGGTCGCGCGGTGCCGCCGAACGAGGTCCGCATCATCCGCATCACCGACGATGCCATCGCCGACTGGGCCACCGTCGACGTGCTGACGGATGGCGAGGTGGGCGAGATCACCGTCGCCGGTCCCACCGCCACCGATACCTATTTCCGCCGCGACGCGGCCACCCGCATCGCCAAGATCCGCGAAACGCAGGCCGACGGCAGTGAGCGCATCGTGCATCGCATGGGCGACGTCGGCTGGTTCGACGGCGAAGGCCGGCTGTGGTTCTGCGGGCGCAAGACGCAGCGCGTGGAAACCGCCGACGGCCCGCTCTACACCGAACAGGTGGAGCCCGTCTTCAACACCCATCCGCAGGTGCGCCGCACCGCGCTGGTCGGTATCGGCGAAGCGGGACGCCAGCAGCCCGTGCTCTGCTACGAACTGCAGCCCGGCATCACCGCCGAGCCTGCTCACCTCGAGGCCGAGTTGCGTGCGATCGCGGCGCGCCATCCGCACACCGCCCGCATCACCGCCTACCTGCCGCATCCCGGCTTCCCGGTCGATATCCGCCACAACGCCAAGATCGGCCGCGAGAAGCTGGCCGTGTGGGCGACCACGCAATTGGAGCAACACGCATGAAGATCCTCGTCACCGGCGGCGGTGGTTTCCTCGGGCAGGCGCTGTGCCGTGGCCTGGTCGAGCGCGGACACGAGGTCATCAGCTTCAATCGCGGACATTATCCGGTGCTGCGCGAGCTGGGCGTTGGCCAGGTGCAGGGCGATCTTGCCGACGGGCACGCGGTGATGCATGCCGCCGCCGGCATGCACGCGATCTTCCACAACGCGGCCAAGGCCGGCGCATGGGGCAGCTACAAGAGCTATCACGATGCCAACGTCGTCGGCACGCAGAACGTGCTGGACGCCTGCCGCGCGCACGGCATCGGCCGGCTCGTCTACACCTCCACACCCAGCGTGACGCATCGTGCGACGCATCCGGTGGAAGGCGGCAGCGCGGCGGACGTGCCGTACGGCGAAGGTTTCAAGGCGCCGTACGCCACCACCAAGATGATCGCAGAGAAGGCGGTGCTGGCCGCCAACGACGCCACGCTGGCGACGGTGGCGCTGCGTCCGCGGCTGATCTGGGGCCCGGGCGACCACCAGATCCTGCCGCGGCTGGTGGCGCGCGCACGCGCCGGCCGCCTGCGCATCGTCGGCAGCGGCGAGAACCACGTCGACACCACCTACATCGACAATGCCGCGCAGGCGCACTTCGATGCGTTCGATCATCTCGCGCCCGGCGCGGCCTGCGCCGGCAAGGCCTACTTCATTTCCAACGGCGAGCCGTGGCCGATGCGCAAGCTGCTCAACGCGCTGCTGGAAACCGCAGGCGCGCCGCGTGCCGACAAGCAGCTGTCGTTCACCGCCGCGTACCGCATCGGCGCGGTCTGCGAGACCCTGTGGACCGTGCTGCCGCTGAAGGGCGAGCCGCCGATGACGCGTTTCCTGGCCGAACAGCTCAGCACCGCGCACTGGTACGACATGGCACCGGCGCAACGCGACTTCGGCTACGTGCCGCGCGTGTCGATGGACGAGGGCTTCGAACGCCTGCGGACGTGGTTGCGTAACAACCCTGTGTAGGAGGGGCTTCAGCCCCGACCGTATCGTCGACACACGGTGAACCGTCATCAGGCGGGTCACGCTCCGGAGAGCGCCTAGTCGCATCGGTTGCGTCGAACTCCATGGTGGAGTGCGTCGGGGCTAAAGTCCCTCCTACAACCTGCAAGCCGCCTTCACGCACGGATCACGACGCTTAAGCCCGTCCATATGGCGCCGCGCGACGCTCACGCGCCCGTGACTCCCCGCATTCCAGCATGGCCCACGCCACTTCCGGCTGTACCACTGGCCAGATGCCAACAAAAGGAGTTTCCATGCTGCGCTACGCCGTCATTTTCTTCGTCATCGCGCTCATCGCCGCCGTGCTGGGTTTCAGCGGCATCGCTGGCGCCGCCACCAACATCGCGTGGGTGCTGTTCGTCGTCTTCGTGATCCTGGCGATCATCTCGCTCCTGCGCGGCAAACGCGTCTGACGCCACACCGTCTCTCCCCGCCGGGATGGCAGGATGCCATCGAGCCCGCCCCGAGCCCGCACGACGCAGGCGGAAGGGCGGGCGGGGCATCCAGGCTTTGCCGCTAGAATGGCGGCATGGACCTGTCTCCGTTCGACGCTCTCAAGCCCCTCGCCGGCCGCGCGCTGGAAGCCGCGCTCAACCAGGCGCTCGCGCTTGATCCCGACACCTCCGCGGCCCTGTTGCCGCTCGAAGGCCGTCGCATCCAGTTGAAGGTCGATGTCCCGCCGCTGGCGATGGACATCATGGTCGGCGGCGGTCGCCTGCAGGTGGGTCCTGCCAGCGAAGTGCTGGAAGCCGACCTTGCCGTGCGCAGCACGCTCGGCGGCCTGCTCGGACAACTGCCGTTCTTCCGCCGCGACCACGCCACGCCCGTCGGCAAGGTCAAGGTATCGGGCGATGCCGATCTCGCGCGCCGCCTGCAGACGCTGGCCACCCGCTTCGATCCCGACTGGTCGCTGCCGTTCACCCGCGTGTTCGGCGACGTGGTCGGCGTGCAGGTCGCGAATGCGGTGCGCGCTGGCCTGCAGCAGGCGCGCAGCGCCGCCGGCAACCTCGCCGAAAGCGCGGCCGAGTACGTCACCGAGGAATCGCGCGACGTGGTCGGTCGCGACGAGCTCAACGCCTTCCACGACGACGTCGATGCCATCCGCGACGACGTCGAGCGCATGGCCGTGCGTGTCGGCCGCCTCGCCGCGCGCGTGGAGCACCGCGCATGAAGTCGGTGCTCCGGGCCAGCCGCATCGGCCGCGTCCTGCTCCGCTACCGCCTCGACGACCTGCTCGATGGTACGCCGGTCGAACGCTGGTTGAAGCTCGGCCGTCCGTTCGTGCCGCGCGCCTCGGCCGAGATCGCTGCGCAGCCGCGCGGTGCGCGTCTGCGCCTGGCGCTGCAGGAGCTCGGCCCGATCTTCGTCAAGTTCGGGCAGATCCTGTCCACGCGACGCGACCTGATCCCGCCCGATATCGCGGAAGAACTGACCCTGCTGCAGGACCGCGTCGCCCCGTTCGACGGCGATCGCGCGCGCGCGCTGGTCGAGGAAGAACTCGGCCGGCCGATCCATGAGGCGTTCGAGCAGTTCGACACCACGCCGCTGGCCTCGGCGTCCATCGCGCAGGTGCACGCGGCGACGCTGCCCGGCGGGCGCGAGGTGGTGGTCAAGGTACTGCGCCCCGACATCCGCAAGCAGATCGCCGGCGACATCGCGCTGCTGGAGAGCATTGCGGCCATCGTCGAGCGAGCGCATCCGAATGCCGACAAGATCCGCCCGCGCGAGATCGTGGCCGAGATCGAAAACACGCTGGCGGCCGAGCTCGACCTGCAGCGCGAGGCCGGCAACGCCAGCCTGCTGCGACGCAACTGGTCGGACTCGCCGGACCTGTACGTGCCCGAGGTGATCTGGTCGCACACCGCCGAACGCGCGATGACGATGGAGCGCGTGCGCGGCATTCCGTCCGACGACATCGCCGCGCTCGACGCCGCCGGCATCGACCGCAGGGCGCTCGCCGCCAAGGGCGTGCGCGTGTTCTACCAGCAGGTGTTCCGCGACAATTTCTTCCACGCGGACGCGCATGCCGGCAACATCTGGGTCGATCCGGAACGCAAGACCGATCCGCGCTTCATCGCGCTGGACTTCGGCATCATGGGGCAGCTGTCGCGCGACGACCAGTACTGGCTCGCCGAGAACTTCATGGCGATCTTCAACCGCGACTACCGCCGCATCGCCGAACTGCACGTGCAGGCCGGCTGGATGCCGTCGCATATCCGCATCGACGAACTGGAAGCGGCCGCGCGTGCGGTGTGCGAGCCGTACTTCACCCGCCCGCTCAGCGAGATCTCGCTGGCCGAGGTGCTGGCCAAGCTGTTCCGCACCGCGCAGCGCTACGAGCTGACGCTGCAGCCGCAGCTGATCCTGCTGCAGAAGACCTTGCTCAACATCGAAGGCGTGGGCCGCCAGCTGGATCCGCAGATCGACATCTGGGCGGTGGCGCGCCCGGTGCTGGAGCGCATCCTGCTGGAACGCTACAGCCCGCAGCGCGCCGCGCAGGAATTCCGCAAGCGCCTGCCGGAGATCATGACCCACGCGCCGGACATGCCGCGGCTGGTGCATGCGTGGCTCAGTCAGCAGGTCGAAGGCCGGCACGAGCTGGCGCTGCGTTCGAAGGACCTGGCCGACCTGGCGCAGACGATGAAGGGCATGCAGCGACGCGTCGTCGCCGCGATCCTCGGCGTCGGCCTGCTGATCGTCGCGGCCGTGCTGTACGCGCTGGAAGCGGGTGGGCCGAGCCTGTTCGACGTGCCCGCTGCTGCATGGATCGCCGGCATCGGCGGCCTGTGGGCGCTGCTGGCGGCGTGGCCCAGGCGCTAGGCGAACGAGCCCCACGGTGTCCTTGCTGCGCGTCGCCGTGGTTAGCGTGATCGATGATGGCTTTCCCTGTCGGGTCGAGTTCGATATCCAGGATGCGGCGGGGCATCGGCACCGATGCGTCGACAAGGCGCCGGTGGTCGGTTATCAGGGGCAGTCTCTGCCCTGCGACCTATGGATTGCATGCCTCGTGGTTCGCACGCTGGCACACGGTGCGAAAGGCGACTGTACCGAGGTCGACACCTCGCCTTGGGGGATCGATAGCGACGAAGGCGTGAGCCGCTTTGTCGTGGGCGCATCGCAGGTGGACGCTTCGTCCTCATCCCCTGCGGGGTAAGCCTCGCTTGCGGCCCCACATCAGCCACCAGCCCAGCCATACCTGCAGCGGCAGGGTCAGCAGGCAGGCGAGGGTGAACCAGCGGGGGAAGTCGTCCCACGCGATCCATGTCACGACCGCGCCCAGCGTCATGTACAGCGCGAAGAACGCCCACGCATGCGCGGTCTTGGCCACGGCGGCCAGGGCCACCATGAGTGCACTGCCCGTGATGCCGGCCAGGATCACCCACGCAAGGTCGTAGGCCAGGCGCACATCGCTGCCCCGCGGCAGGGACAGGAGAGGCGCGAGTTCTCCGCCGATCTGGTTCACCAACGGCAATGCGTACAGCGCCGCGATGAAGGCGACCACGCTGCGCAACGCGACGACCGCGCGGTTCTTCATGTGTCCGTCCCCATGTGCATGGACGCATTGAAGCACGCCTGTTGCGCGCGTTGACGCGATGGCAACGATTCCTTCGCATGCCGTACGCGGCGGTGGAACTACGCTGAGGCCTCATTCGCACGGGAGTTCCCCATGAGCCACCTCACCGGCAAACGCGTCGCCATCCTCGCCACCGACGGCTTCGAGCAGTCCGAGCTGACCGAGCCGATGCGCGCGCTGAAGGAGCACAACGCGCAGGTCGACGTCGTCTCGCTCGATGCCGGCCGCATCCAGGGCTTCAAGCACTTCGACAAGGGCGACGAGATTCCGGTCGACCACGTGCTGTCCGACGTCAGCGCGCAGGACTACGATGCCCTCGTCATTCCCGGTGGCCTGTTCAATCCGGACACGCTGCGCGTGGACGACCAGGCGCTCGCCTTCACCCGCGGCTTCTTCGAGGCCGGCAAGCCGGTCGGCGCGATCTGCCACGGTCCGTGGGTGCTCGCCAACGCCGATGTACTGAAAGGCCGCACGATCACCTCGGTGCCGAACATCCGCAAGGACCTGGAGAACGCCGGCGCGACCTGGAAGGACGACGAGGTCATCGTCGACAAGGGCCTGGTCACCAGCCGCACGCCGAAGGACCTGCCCGCGTTCTGCGCCAAGCTGGTGGAGGAGATCGCGGAAGGCACGCACAGCGGCCAGCGCCGCTCGGCGTAAGCCAACTTCAAAGCGCCACGCGGTTCAGCGTGGCGTCGTCGAGGGTGAGGGCATGGGCGGTGTCGTGCAGCGTGGCAGCGGCAACGGTCCGAACACTTTCGTGGTGCCCGCGAACCCGCCCTGTTCCACCACATAGACCGCACGCGCCTGCATGTCGATGTGCAGGAACTGCTGGTAGCCGTCGGCGATATGGCCCATGTTCGACAGGGGCGTGCCCAGCGTGTCGAGCAGCTTGGGCGGCGGCGCGGCCATCACCGGCCACGCCTGCTGGATACCGTAAGGACTGACGAAGGGTTTCAGCCGCTGCGTTACGCAGACGGTAGCTGCGTCATTCCGGGGGACGGGTTGCGCCTCCTGATCGGAGGCGGGCGCCATGGCCAGCAGCAAGGCGAGGGCATGCATCGCTCAGCGGATCCGCGGATCGTCGATCTGGATGCTGGCGTAACGCAGCTGCGCGCCGCGGGTGACGCTGCAGCGGACGGCGATGTCCTGCCCGTCCGCGCGCAGTTTTCCCTCGACGAAAATCGTATTGCCGCGATCGACTTGCGACGACGTCCACTGATAGGTCGCCATACCGCGCCCGGCATAGCGCGCTTCGGCTTCGGCGCGGCACCAGCCCACCAGGTCGTTGGCGCTGTTGATGGTGCGGTCGAGGTACTGCGGATCGTGGGCGCCGGCCTGGCCGGCGAACGCGAAGAGGACAGCGGCGAACAGCGACATGGCGATCTCTCCCTGATGACGTGATGGCAATGCGCGGGTCCTATACTGCGGCCCGGTCCTGCGAACGAGGTGCGCATGAAGAGGATGGCACGCGGCATGGCGTGGCTGGCGCTGATGATGGCGTCCGGCTTCAGTACCGGTTTAGCCGCGGCGGACGACGTGCCGCTTTCCGTGATGAGCTTCAACATCCGCCTGCCTGCCGAGAGCGATGGCGTGGACTACTGGGAGAGGCGCAAGCCGCTGGCGGTGCGCATGCTTCGCGAGCAGGCGCCGGACGTGATCGGCCTGCAGGAACTGATGAAGACGCAGGCCGAGTACCTCGCGCATGAACTGCCGCAGTACGCCTGGTTCGGCCGTGGCCGCGAGGCAGGCGGCGGCGGCGAGCACATGGGCGTGTTCTACCGGCAGGACCGGTTGAAGGTCCTGGCGTCCGGCGATTTCTGGCTGTCGGATACGCCGGACGTGCCGGGCAGCATCACCTGGCACCACCTGCATCCGCGCATGGTGACGTGGGCGCTGTTCGAGCGCCGCGACGGCAAGCGCTTCTACCTGCTCAACACCCACCTGCCGTATCGCGACCAGGACGAAGCCGCGCGCGTGAAGGGCGCGAACGCGATCGCCGCGTATCTGGCCACGTTGCCGACCGACGTACCGGTGGTGCTGACCGGCGACTTCAACACCACGCCCGACAGCGAGGTGCATGCGGTGCTGGCGCGCACGCTGCAGGACGCGTGGACCACCGCGCCGCGCGTGGATGGCATCGACGCGACGTTCCATGGCTTCACCGGTCGGGCCGACAAGCGCATCGACTGGATCTTCGTGCGCGGCGTGCAGCTGGAGTCGGTCGCCTCGGTGACGACGCGCTGGAACCAGCGCTATCCGTCGGATCACTTCCCGGTGGTGGTGACGCTGCGCTTGCCGTAAGGCTGCAGGCCTGTGATGGAGCCCGGAATCCCGACGATCGAGTCCGGACTGTCATACGCCGAGCTCAATGTGCCATCGATGGCACGTTCAGCCCGATCAATGGGGCTCGGAAAGCGATGGGATGACATCCAAAGACGCATCGATGGCATTCGGAAGGCCATCGATCGCATGGGGCGCGCCATCGATGGCTCTCAATGTGAGAAAGATGGAGCACGGGAGCCCCATCGATGGCTTTCCGAGAGCCATCGATCGTTTTCCGACGGCCATCATTGGGATTCGATGCTCCATCCGAGGGGCTCCGAGCCTTGTGTGCGGGGCTCAATGTGAGAGCGATGGGGCTCTGAACGCGATTGATGGTGTTTGGGGGCAGGGTGCGATGGGTTGAGGCGGCGCCCCCTCACCCCAACCCTCTCCCCCGCGAGCGGGGGAGAGGGGGCAGCTTCGGTGCGGGGTGGACATGTCAGGAGCCTCCACGTCCGCGAGGATCACAACCTGCTGCAGGCAGGCGGAAAGTAGCGCTCCCCTGTGCGACGAAGCCGGAACCTCCCACCATTCAGCGGACAACCCCTCTGCCCCGCTGGCGGGGGAGAGGGGGCAGCTTCGGTGCGGGGTGGACATGTCAGGAGCCTCCACGTCCGCGAGGATCACAACCTGCCGGAGGCAGGCGGAAAGTAGCGCTCCACTGTGCGACGAAGCCCAGAACCTCCCACCATTCAGCGGACAACCCCTCTCCCCCGCTGGCGGGGGAGAGGGGGCAGCGTCGATGCGAGGTGGACATGTCGGTAGCCCCCACGTTCGCAAGGATCACAACCTGCCGGAGGCAGGCGGAAAGTAGCGCTCCGCTGTGCGATGAAGCCTGGAACCTCTGACCATTCAGCGGACAACCCCCTCTCCCCCGCCTGCGGGGGAGAGGGCTGGGGTGAGGGGGAGCGCACCGCATCGGCGTCCGAGTCCACAAACGACAACGGCCCCTCGCGGAGCCGTTGTCGATGCGGTGCGTCGTCGCGCGCGAGCTTGGTCAGCGTTCCGCCCGCTCGCGTCGCTTCTCCGCGAAGAACCACATCGCACCACCCCATACCAGTCCGCAGACGGGAAACCCGATCAGCGCAGCGATCAGCAGCGGCACGAACTCCCTGTCGGTGAACACCATCATCAATCCGCACCACGGCACGGCCGTGGTGAGGCCCCAGCCGAGCATGCCGCGGTAGACGATGAAGCGCAGCGGTCCCTGCTCACGGATCTTCTGCGAGCGGGCGAGGGCGGCGTCCTGCTTCGCATCGCTCATGGCGTCGCTCCGGGTGCCGCCGCCGCGGGCGCGCCCGCCTTCTTGGCGAAGTCGCCGGCGACGAATACGCTCAGCGCGTCGGGCTTCAGGTGCTTGCGGATGGCCGCATTGACCTGCTCGCGCGTCAGCGCCGCGTACTTCGCGTCCAGGTCGGCGGTGAACTGCATGGTGCGGCCGAAGTAGAGCTGGTCGGTGAGCATGCCGGCGATGGTGCCGTCCTCGGCGCGGGCCTGCTGGCGCTCGGTCAGCGTGCCGGCGACGGCGTCCTTCAGCTCGTCGGCGGTGACGCCGTCCTTCAGCAGCTTGTCCAGTTCCTCGCGCACCAGCGCTTCCACCTTCGCCATGTTTTCCGGCGCGGCGATCGCCTGCACGGTGAAGCTGCCGGCGTCGTCCTGGCCGCTGCGGCTGTCGTCGGCGCGCATGCCGCTGGAGACGCCGTAGCTGAGGCCTTCCTGCTGGCGGATGCGGTCGCCCAGGCGCGACTTCAGCGCGCCGCCGCCGAAGATGCGGTTGGCGACGATCAGCGCGGGGTAGTCGGCGTCGGTCACGCGCAGCGACAGGTTCTGCCGTGCCAGCAGCACGGCGTTGGGCTTGTCCGGCGTTTCGAAGCGCTGCTGCTTGGCCGCGACGCGGGTGTAGCGCGTGTCGATGGACGCGTACGGCGTGCCGGCCTGCCAGCCGGCGAACAGCTGTTCCAGCTGCGCGCGCACGGCGACGGGATCGAAGTCGCCGACGATGGCGATCTCGCCTTCGGAGGTGCCGTAGATATCGCGGTGGAAGGCGCGCACGTCGTCCAGCTTCAGCGCCTTCATCAACGCGATGGACTCGTCCAGTGTGCGGTTGTGCAGCGGATGGCCGGCCGGCCACGGATCGAAGTATTGCGCGAGCGCGCGGCCGGCGATGGCACCCGGCTCCTGCCGCGAGGCTTCCATGCCGGTCATCGCCTGCACGCGCAGCTGTTCGAACTCATCCTGCGGGAACGCCGGGTGGCGCAGCACGTCGGCGGCCAGCGCCAGCGCATCGGCCAGGTACTCGCGCCGTGTCTGCAGGCCGATGGCCGCGCCCTGCAGGCTGCCGCTGATGTTGCCCTGCGTCTTCAGCTGTTCCAGGCGCTGGTCGATCTGCGTGCGCGTCATCGTCGTGCTGCCGCGCATCAGCATCGCGCCGGCCATGCCGGCGGCGCCTTCGCGGCCGGTCAGCGCGGCTTCGTCGGCGAAGCGGAAGTTGGCGTCGACGATCACCGTGCCGCCGCGCGTCTTCTTCGGCAGCAACGACACGCGCAGCGCCTTGCCCAGGGTGAAGGTCTGCGTGCGCGATTCGATGTTCTGCGGCGAGGGGTCGAACTGCTCGCCCGCGCTGACCGCGGCACGACCGGTGTAGCCGTCCACCACGGTGGCGACGGCCGGCGCGGCGGGAATCTCCACGCGCTCCGGCGTCTCGCTGGGGATGAAGCGACCCAGCGTGCGGTTGCTCGACTTCAGGTAGGCGGCGGCGACGCGGTTGACGTCGGCGGCGGTGACCTTCTCGATGGCGTCGCGGCTGGTGAACAGCAGGCGCCAGTCACCGGCGGCCTGGAATTCCGACAGGCCCATGCCGACCGCGTTGACGTCGGTGAAGTACAGGTCGTAGGCGTTGCCGATGCGCTGCTTCGCTTCGTCCACTTCCTGTTCGGTGATCGGACGCGCGGCGATCTGCTCGACCTGCTTCAGCAGTTCGGCTTCGGTCTTCTGAGCATCGCCGTCGTTCGGGACGACCGCCACGACCGTCATCAGGCCGGGGTCGCGCATCGATTCGCTGTTGGCGCCGCTGCCGGCGGCCAGCTTGCCCTCGACCAGCGCCTTGTGCAGGCGACCACCGGGCGTATGGCCCAGGACGTTGGCCAGCACGCTGAGGGGCGCGTTGTCGGCATGCGCGACAGCGGGCACGTGGTAGGCGGCCGCGACCAGGCGCAGGTTGCCGACGCGGCGCACGGTGACCTCGCGCTCGCCGTCCTGTGCGGGTTCGATGGTGTAGAAGCGCGGCAGCGGACGGGTGGGCTTCTTCACCGGGCCGAAGTGGCGCGCGATGCGCGCCAGCACGTCGGCGGTGTCGACGCGGCCGGCGACGATCAGCGTGGCGTTGTCCGGCTGGTACCACTGGCGGTAGAACGCCTGCAGCTTGTCGATCGGCACGCCTTCCACGTCGCTGCGCGCGCCGATGGTGGTGTTGCCGTAGTTGTGCCAGAGGAAGGCGGTGGAGCG
Organism: Pseudoxanthomonas sp. LjRoot206; assembly: GCF_056175725.1. NCBI lineage: Bacteria > Pseudomonadati > Pseudomonadota > Gammaproteobacteria > Lysobacterales > Lysobacteraceae > Pseudoxanthomonas > Pseudoxanthomonas sp. LjRoot206. The sequence goes on along the minus strand of NZ_JBGFFI010000004.1, from coordinate 191,626 downwards.
GATGCGCTGGAACAGCACGCCGCCGGGATTGTTCTCGCCGGCTTCCAGCTCGTTGCGCACCACGGTCATCTCGCTGTCGAGGTCCTTCCTGGCGACGTTCGAGTGGACCATGCGGTCGGCTTCCATCGTCAGCACCCACTCCAGGGTGTCGGTGTTGGCCGGGAACGAGGCGAAGTAGTTGGTGCGGTCCAGGCCGGTGGTGGCGTTGAAGTCGATGCCGCGCTTCTTCATCTCGCCGCTGATGTCGGACTGCGTGGGCGTGCCCTTGAACAGCAGGTGTTCCAGCAGGTGCGCCATGCCGGTCTCGCCGTAGTTCTCGTGCACCGAACCCACCTGGTAGACCAGGTTCACCGTGACGGTGGGCTTGGTGGCGTCGGGGAACAGCAGCACGCGCAGGCCGTTGGCCAGGGTGTACTCGCTGATGCCTTCGATGCTGGGGCCGGCGACGACGCCTTTCGGCAGCGTGCCCTGCGCCTGCAGCGACAGCGGCGTGCCCAGGGCGAGCGAGACGGCCAGGCCGAGTGCGACAATGAAACGGGGTGACTTCATCCACAATCCTCCATCGGGGCCGCGGGCGTCCAGTGCGTGCGGCGAACCCCGAGTTTCGCAGATTTGCAAGGCAGGTTGATTCATGGATTACGGTGAGACCACGAACGATGACGGCGCATTGCCCGTGCTGTACGCCGATGCGCAGATCGCGGTGGTGAACAAGCCCGCGGGCGTGATGGCGCACGACAGCAAGCTGGCGCGCGGCGAGACCGACTTCGTTGCCGACCGCCTGCGCGTGCAGTTCGGCAAGCCGATCTTCCTGATCCACCGGTTGGATCGCGCCACCAGCGGCTGCCTGCTGGTCGCCTTCGACCGCGACAGCGCCTCAACGCTGGGCAAGGTGCTGATGTCGCGCGAGGTGGAGAAGGATTACCTGGCCGTATGCCGCGGTTGGCCGGAGCCGGACTTCGTCGTCGACCATCCCATCGATGGCGGCCCGGGCAAGCCGGAGAAGAAGCCGGCGCTGACGCGCTTCGTGCGGCTGGCGACCGGCGAACTGCCGCTGCCGTCGGGCGAGTTCGAGACCTCACGCTATGCGCTGCTGCGTTGCCAGCCGGAAACCGGCCGCTTCCGCCAGATCCGCCGGCACCTGAAGCACGCGTTCCATCATCTGATCGGCGACACCAGCCACGGCGATGGCCGCCACAACCGCCACTTCCGCATGCAGGGCGTGCACCGCATGCTGCTGCATGCGGTACGGCTGTCGTTCCCGCACCCGTCGACCGGCGAACGCATCGAGGCGGTCGCGCCGCTGGATGCGGAGTTCCTCAAGGCGTTCGCGCTGTTCGGGTGGCAAGAAGATCTGCGCTAGCCATGCTCTTCCTGTAGGAGCGACGTAAGTCGCGACCGCAGAAGCGAAACGTCGGGATGGCCTGACCCAACGCAGTCTTATGGGCGAGACTCCTTGCCAAGAAACGTCAGCGGACTTTCATGACGTGCGGTCGCGACTTACGTCGCTCCTACAGTCGCTCCCATAGAAGACTGCGTCACGCCACCCGCATCGCCGCCAGCACCATCAGCGCCACGGCGCACAGCATGCCGAGCAGCCATACGAGGCTGCGCAGCGACTGCTTGTCGGCCAGGTAGAAGACGCCATGCAGGACGCGCGCGATGACGAAGGCGATGGCCAGCGGCGTGATGGTGTCCGCCGGCACGCCGGCCAATTGCGCCATCAGCACGCCGGCGACGAAGGCGGGGAACGCCTCGAAGCCGTTGAGGTGCGCGGCATTGGCGCGCTGCACCTTGTAGTTGCCGTCCTGCTTGGCCAGCCACGCGCGCGGGTTGCGGTTGTTGTAGCGCTCGCCGGAGCGCTTGGCGATGAAGACCCACAGGTAAGGCAGCAGGGCGGTGACCAGGATGCACCAGTACGCGATGGCCATGAGCGGTTTCCCTCCGGAGATGCGGCAGGGTAGTGCGCGGACTCCGTCGGCGTCCATCGCCGAAAGCCCCCTCTCCCCCGGGGGTGAGGGGGAGTGCGTGATGTGAGGTTGTCCTGCCTTGTGGGAGCGACGTCAGTCGCGATGGTCCACTGGTAAAGCCTCATCGCGACTGACGTCGTTCCCACAGGGCTAGGCCGCGATCGCCCCTCACCCGTCGCGCCTTCGGCGCGCCGCCCTCTCCCCCGCGGGCGGGGGAGAGGGGTATTGCGGATACAGAAAAGAAAACGGCGCCCTTCGGCGCCGTTTTCGTCCTGCATCGGAAGTTGCGAATTACTTCTTCGCCGGTTCCGCTTTCATCATGGTGTCGCGTGCGGCCTTGAAGGGGTTGCCTTCGTACCAGTTCGGCCACTTGTCGGCGACGGCCAGGTCCTTGCCCACGCCGTACAGCGCCTGCAGGTCCTGCACCACGCCGTCCAGCTTCCAGCCGTCGTGCATTTCGTCGCTGGCCTGGTGGTAGCGCTTGGCGTATTCCTCGCTCGCCGCCTTGCCCGCGTCGACGCCGCCGTCCAGCAGGTCGTTGCCGCCCTTGGCGTACAGCGCCGGCACGCCGGCCTTGGCGAAGTTGAAGTGGTCGCTGCGGAAGTAGTAGCCGCCGGCCGGGTTGCCTTCCTCGGCGAGCACGCGGCCCTGCTGGTCGGCATAGACCTTCAGCATGTCTTCCAGCTCGGAGTTGCCCTTGCCGGTGACGACGAAGTCGCGCGACTTGCCGCCGACGCTCATCGCGTCGAGGTTGATCACGCCGGCGATCTTGTTCAGCGGGAAGGTCGGGTGGGCGACGTAGTACTTGGAGCCGAGCAGGCCGGACTCTTCCAGCGTCACCGCGACGAACACCACCGAGCGCGCGGGCTTCGGATCCTGGTGGGCGAAGGCTTCGGCGATCTCGAGGATGCCGGCCACGCCGGTCGCGTTGTCGACGGCACCGTTGTAGATGTTGTCGCCTTCCTCGCCCTCGTGCTTGCCCAGGTGGTCCCAGTGCGCCATGTACAGCACGGCCTCGTCGGGCTTGCTGGCGCCCGGCAGCAAGCCGATGACGTTGCGCGAGGTCTTCTCGGTGATGCTGCTCTTCAGCGTGGCGGACACCTTGGCCTTCAGCGACACCGGCTTGAAGCCGCGCTTGCCGGCGTTGGCGTAGGCCTCGTCGAGGCTCAGGCCGGCGTCGGCGAACAGCTGCTTGGCGGCCTCGGCGCTCAGCCAGCCCTGCAGCGGGATGCGCTTCTCCGGGTCGTCCTTGGCCGGCAGGTCGTACTGCGCGCCGGACCAGGAGTTCTTCACCACGTCCCAGCCGTAGCTGGCGCCGGCCGTGTCGTGCACGATCAGCGCGGCGGCGGCACCCTTGCGCGCGGCCTCTTCGAACTTGTACGTCCAGCGCCCGTAATAGGTCATGCGGTTGCCGCCGAACAGCGTCTCGTCCTTGGCGTGGAAGCCGGGATCGTTGACGAAGATCACCACGGTCTTGCCGGTCCAGTCCTGGCCGGCGTAGTCGTTCCACTTCTGCTCCGGCGCGTCCACGCCGTAGCCGACGAAGACCAGGTCGCTGGCATCCAGCGTGACGTCGGTCTGGCCGGTGCGGGTGCCGATGACGTAGTCGGTGCCGAACGTCAGGTCGCGCGCGCCGGCTGCGGTGGTCAGCTTCAGCGAGGTGGCGGTTTCGTCCGCGGTGGTCTCCACCATCGGCACGTCCTGGAAGTAGCTGCCGTTGTTGCCGGGCTGCAGGCCGATGCGCTTCATCTGCGCTTCGAGGTAGGCGGCGGTCTTCTCTTCGCCCACCGAGCCGGGCGCGCGGCCTTCGAATTCGTCCGAGGACAGCGTCTTCACCAGGTCGGCGAAGTCGCCTTCGGTGATGTCGGCGGTGAAGGCGTGGGCGGCGGCGGGCGGCGGCGTGGCCGCCTCGGGCGCGGGCGCCGGGGTTTCTTGCTTGCACGCGGCCAGGGCGGCCGCGGTGGCGAGCACCAGCATCAACTTGCGGGACATCGGGATTCCTCAACGAACGGAACCCCGATTCTAGCTACAAAGGGCGGGACAGGCTTTGCTGGAAGCGCGCCCCCACCCGACCCTCCCCCGCAGGCGGGGGAGGGGGCAGAACCGCTTACTCGGCCGGCGCGGTGTCGGTGCTGAAGGACTTGGCGGTGGCGCCGGTCACGGGGCCGATCTTGGCGCTGGTGTGGACGTACAGCACGACGGGGCGCTCGAACACCAGCGGGCCGTTCACCTCGGCGTTCGGGCCGATCACGATGCGCGGCGGCTTCTTGCTGTCGGTGTTGAAGAAGCCGGTGGACTTCTGCACGCGCAGGCCGCCGCGGACCTTCGAACCGACGCCGACGGTGACGTCGCCGCGGACGGTTTCGATGCTGCCGCCCACCTGCGTGGCCACCAGGCCGATGGCGCCGTTGACGGTCTCGACGTCGCCGCCGACCACGCCGCCGCGGTCGATGAAGATGCTGCCGTTGACGGTTTCGACGTCCTTGCGGACGTTCACGTCCTTGCCGGCGCGGATGGCGCCGTTGACGGTTTCCAGCGATTCCACCACCGCCTTGTCGCCGACGGTGATGCCGCCGTTGACGGTGCTGGCGTCTTCGGCGGTCACGCCGTCGCCGATGCGGATGCTGCCGTTGACGGTGTTCAGGTCGCCATAGGTCTGGCCGGCGTCGGCGGTGATGCTGCCGTTGACCTTGGAGATTTCCTGCTGGGCCAGCGCAGGGGTGGTGGCCAGGGCCAGCGTCAGCAGCAGGGCGGTACGGGGACGGATCATGGGGTTGCCTCTCGGGTGGTCTCGTATCGGTCTGATGCGCCGGTGGTCGCGAAGGTTTAAACGCCGGCGTGCGGGCAAGGATGGCACCATGCTTCGCTACAATCGTCATCTGCCTGAAGTCACTGGAATCCTGCCGTGTCCGCATCCCCTGCGTCCGTGAAGCGTCCCAAGCCCGTCGTGCTGCTGATCCTGGATGGCTGGGGGCATCGCGAAGACCCCACCGACAACGCGCTGGCGCAGGCCGAACTGCCGAACTGGCGCCGCCTGCTGGCCACCGCGCCGCACACGCTGATCCACACCGAAGGCCGCCACGTCGGCCTGCCGGACGGGCAGATGGGCAATTCGGAAGTGGGCCACATGAACCTCGGTGCGGGCCGCATCGTCTACCAGGACCTGACCCGCATCGATGCCGCCATCGAGGACGGCAGCTTCTATACCAACGCCGAACTGGTCGCGGCCTGCGACGCCGCCAAGGCCGACGGCAAGACCCTGCACGTGTTCGGCCTGCTGTCGCCGGGCGGCGTGCACAGCCATGAACTGCACCTCTTCGCGATGCTGGAACTGGCCAGGCGCCAGGGCGTGCCGCGCGTGGCGGTGCACGCCTTCCTCGACGGCCGCGACACGCCGCCGAAATCGGCCGAGCCCAGCCTGCGCGCGTTGCAGGACCTGTGCGCGACGCTCGGCAATGCGCATATCGCCTCGGTCAGCGGCCGCTACTACGCGATGGACCGCGACAAGCGCTGGGACCGCGTGCGGCGGGCGTGGGACGCCATCGTCGAGGCGAAGAGCGAACACCACGCCGGCAGCAGCGTCGCGGCGCTCGAAGCCGCCTATGCGCGCGGCGAGAACGACGAGTTCGTGCTGCCCACCGTCATCGACGGAGCGCAGCCGATGGCCGATGGCGACGCGGTGGTGTTCATGAATTTCCGCGCCGACCGCGCGCGCCAGCTGAGCGCGGCGTTCGTGTCGCCGGCGTTCGACGGCTTCGAACGGCGCGTGCCCAAGCTCGCGCGCTACGTCTGCCTGACCGAGTACGACGCCAGGCTGCCAGCGCCGGTGGCGTTCGGTCCCGACGACCTGCGCGAGACCTTCGGTGAACTGCTGGCCGAGCACGGCCTGACCCAGCTGCGCATCGCCGAGACCGAAAAGTACGCGCACGTGACGTTCTTCTTCAGCGGTGGTCGCGAGGACGTGTTCGACGGCGAGGAGCGCATCCTGATTCCCAGCCCAAAGGTCGCCACCTACGACCTGCAGCCGGAAATGAGTTGTCCCGAGCTGACCGAGAAGCTGGTCGAGGCGATCGGCGCGGGCCGCTTCGATGCCATCGTCTGCAACATCGCCAATCCCGACATGGTCGGCCACAGCGGCGACCTGCAGGCGGCGATCCTGGCCGCGCAGGCGGTGGACAAGGCGGTGGGTGCGGTCGATGCCGCCGTACGCGCGGCTGGCGGTGCGATGATCATCACTGCGGATCACGGCAACCTGGAGATGATGCGCGACCCCGCCACCGGCCAGCCGCACACCGCGCACACGGTCGGCCCGGTGCCGCTGGTGCTGGTGCAGCCGGAAGGCGCACCGGCCGTCACGCTGCGTAGCGGCGGTGCATTGCGCGATGTGTCGCCGACCCTGCTGCAACTGCTCGGCCTGCCGCAGCCGGCCGACATGAGCGGCCGCAGCCTGATCGACGCCTGATGCCGCACCGCGTCCGGCTCGCATGCGCGGTCGTCCTGCTCGCAGGACTGTCGCTGGTGGCATCGGCGCAGAATTCGCGCGAGACCGAGCGCAAGCTGGAGCGCGTGCGCAGCGAGTTGAAGTCGATCGGGCAGGAACGGCGCAAGCTGGAAAGCGAACGCGGTGCCGCGTCGCGCCAGTTGCGCGATGCCGACGAACAGGTCGGCCGCACCACGCGCTCGCTGTCCGACACCGAAGCCGCGTTGCGTCGCGAGGCCGCGGCGCTGGAGGAACTGCAGCGGAAGCGCGATGCCATGCAGGGCCAGCAGGCGGCGCAGCGCAGGCAGCTGACCGCGCTGGTGCGTTCGGCCTACCAGCGCGGCGACGATGCGCCGCTGAAAGTGCTGCTGTCGCAGGACCGCGTGGCGGATGTCAACCGCCTGCTCGCCTATCACCGCTACGTGCAGCGCGACCAGGCGCGGCGCATCGAATCCCTCAATACCGAGCTCGCGGCGCTGGACCAGGTCGAGCGCGACATCGTCGCCCGCCAGGCCGAGCTGGATGCGGCGCGCGTGAAGCAGCGCGGCCAGGTCGCGCAACTCGAGAAGGACCGCAAGGCACGCGCCAGCCTGATGGCCGACCTCGACCAGCGCTACCAGGACCGTGCCGCGAAGGAAAAAGCGCTCGGCCAGGACGCCCGTTCGCTCGAGACGCTGCTGAAGAGCCTGCGTGCGGCGGCGGCACGTGCGGAAGCCGAGCGTCGTGCCGCCGCGCGTCGCGAAGCCGCCGCGGCAGCCGCCGCACAGAAGCGCGAGAACAACGGCACGGCGACGCGCAGCACCCGCATCGCACCGCCGCGCCCGGCGGTCGCGTCCGCGCCCGCACTGAAGGTCGGCGGCCTGGGCTGGCCGGTGTCGGGCAACCTGCTGGCGCGCTATGGCGGCCGCCTGCCGGATGGTCGTGCCAGTACCGGCGTGCTGATCGGTGCGCCGTCGGGTACACCGGTCACTGCGGTGGCGGACGGCACGGTGGTGTTCTCGGAATGGATGACCGGCTACGGCCTGATCCTGATCCTCGACCACGGCAACGGCTACATGAGCCTGTACGCGCACAACGACAGCCTGCTGAAGGACAGCGGCGACCGGGTGAAGCGCGGCGATGCGGTCGCGCGCGTCGGTACCTCGGGCGGGCAGGGCCAGGCGGCGCTGTACTTCGAACTGCGCCGCAACGGCCAGCCGGTGGACCCGTCCTCGTGGCTGCAGCGGCGATGAACGGGGCGGCGGATCCTAACCCGCCTTGAACATCTGGCCTTCACGGCTTCGCGCATAATCCGGTGAACTTCGCGCATGCGCGCGAAGTACCATCCGAGCCTCATCTGGAGCGTCCGCATGCCGCGTTTCCCCCTGGCCATCCTGACCGTCGCCCTGCTCGCCGCACTGCCGGCGTGGGCGCAGCAGCAGGCGCCATCGCCGGACACGCCGCCGGTGGTCGCGCCCAGCGACGATCCCGACGCGGCCGAGAACGCGCCGAAGGTGCCGCTCGAGGAGATCCGCCGGTACGTGGCCGTGTTCAATGCGGTCAAGGAAGCGTATGTAGAACCGGTCGAGGACAAGAAGCTGATGCAGTCCGCGATCCGTGGCCTGCTGCTCGACCTGGATCCGCACAGCACCTATTTCGACAAGGCCGATTCCGAAGCCTTCGACGAGCAGGCCAACGGCGCCTACGAAGGCATCGGCGTGGAGCTGATGCAGCAGCCCGACCGCACGTTGCTGGTGGTGTCCCCGATCGACGACACGCCTGCCGCGAAGGCCGGCATCAAGTCCGGCGACCTCATCACCGCGATCGACGGCAAACCGATCAGCGCCGAAGACGGCATGGAGCCGCTGCGCGGTGCGCCGGGCAGCAAGATCGTGCTGACCATCGTGCGCGAGGGCACCCCGAAGCCGTTCGACGTGCCCCTGACCCGCGAGACCATCCGCGTGAACAGCGTCGCCAGCCGCGTGCTCGAGCCGGGCTATGGCTACGTGCGGATCAAGGCGTTCCAGACCGATACCGCCGCCGAATTCCAGCGGCAGATCGACAAGCTGCAGCAGGGCGGCAAGCTGCGTGGCCTGGTGCTGGACCTGCGCAGCAATCCCGGCGGCCTGCTGCTCGCCGCCGTGCAGGTGGCGGACGACCTGCTCGACAAGGGCAACATCGTCAGCACGCGCGGGCGCATGTCGATCAGCGATTCCAAGTTCGACGCCACGCCGGGCGACCGCCTCAACGGCGCGCCGGTGGTGGTGCTGGTCGACGCCGGTTCGGCCAGCGCCTCGGAAGTGCTGGCCGGCGCGCTGCGCGACAACAACCGTGCACGCGTGGTCGGCAGCCGCACCTTCGGCAAGGGCTCGGTGCAGACCGTGCTGCCACTGGACAACGGCGACTCGGTCAAGCTGACGACGGCGCGCTATTACACGCCCAGCGGCAAGTCGATCCAGGCCAGCGGCATCGTGCCGGACGTGGTGGTGAAGCCGGACATCGCCGACGCAAAGCCGGGCTCGGTGGTCGAACAGGACGGCCAGCTCTACATCACCGAAGCGACGTTGCCGGGCCATCTGCGCGGTGACGAGGAAGGCGCCGCCGGCTACGTGCCGGGCGACGTGCTGGATGGCGATGCGCCGATCAACGCGGCGCTCGTCGAACTCAAGAAGATCGCGGTCACCGCGCGCGCGACGCCGGCATCGACGCCGCGCTGAGCGCGCGCCTCACGACGCCGGCGGCGTGCCGGTCGCGACCTGCGGCATGCCGCGGTCGCGCATGATGCGGTTGAACAACGGCGTCGCCATCAGCGTGGTCAGGATGGCCATGATCACGAGGATGGTGAACAGGCCGGGCTTGATGATGCCCGCCTGCAGGCCGATGTTGATGATGATGAGTTCCATCAGGCCACGCGCATTCATCAGTGCGCCGATCGCCTTCGCATCGCGCGGCGACTCGCCAGACAGGCGCGCGGCGGCCCAGCACGCGATCGCCTTGCCGCCGAACGAGGCCAGCAGGATCGCGACCGCCGGCAGCAGGATGGCGGGGTCGAGCAGCACGGAAAGCTGGGTCTTCAACCCGGAATAGGTGAAGAACAGCGGCAGCAGCACGACCACGACCATGCCCTGCAGGCGCTCGCGCAGGCGCGCGGTCAGCGCACCGCGCGGCAGGCAGATGCCGAGGATGAAGCCCCCGAACACCGCATGGATGCCGATCGCGTCCATCGCCCATGCGCAGAGGAAGAAGGCTGCCATCACCCAGGCGAACACCGGCGTCGGCAACGGCCCTTCCGCCGGGACCTGTGCGCCCAGCGGCGCCAGCAGGCGGCGACCGGCCAACAGCATGAACGCCACGTAGGCGATGCCGCCGCCGATCGCGATCCAGGCCTGGTTCCAGCTGCCGCCGAAGCTCGCCAGCACGATCGCCAGGATGCACCACGCGGCGGCGTCGTCCATCGCGCCCGCGGTGAGCGCCAGCGTGCCCAGCGGGGTGCCGGCCAGGCCGCGCTCGTGGATGATCCGCGCCAGCATCGGGAAGGCGGTGATGGCGATGGCGGCGCCGAGGAAGAGGGCGATCTCGAGGAAGCGCGCATGGTCCGCGAACAGCCCCGGCACGTGCTGCAGCCACGGCGCCAGCGCGAACGCCAGCACGAACGGCACCGCGATGCCGGCCCACGACACCGCCATTGCGCTGCGGTAGCGCGTGCGGATGTGGTCGGCCTGGAACTCGGTGCCGACCAGGAACATGTACATGCCCACGCCCACCTGGCCGCCGACGTACAGCATGTCCAGGGTGTCCTTCGGGAACAGCGCCGCCTGCGCATCCGGCAGCACGGCGCCGAACAGCGACGGGCCGAGCATCACGCCGGCGATCATCTCGCCGACGACCTGCGGCTGGCCGATGCGCTGGGCGAGCTTCCCGACCAGGCGGCACGCGAGGATGATCAGGCCCGCCTGCAGGAAGAAATAGACGGACAGCTGTGAGGTGGACATCCCGACGCCCCTGCGTGATGCACCATCATAGAGGCGACGGTGCGCGCCTGAGAACCGCAGGCCGGCGGGCCGGCGACGCCGCGCTCAGCGCGGCTTGGCGGGCATCGGGAACGGCGTCACCACCTTCTCGCCGGTGGCCGCATCGCGGATGGCCGACTGGCCTTTCCGTTCCACTTCCTCCACCCGGATGATGCTCTGCATCGGCAGGTGCAGCACCCTGGTGCCGCCGAACTCGTCGCGCAGGCGCTCTTCGGTGGGGTCGACCACCAGGCCTTCGTGGACGTCGAACACCAGCTCCGACACCTCGGTGAAACCCCACAGGCCGCTGGCCGCCACGTTGCGCGCGTACAGCTCGTAGACCTTGGTGTGGTTGTGGAAGCTGATCTTGTAGAGCGTGGTCTTCATGCCGGGATTATAGGAGCCTCAATACCCCTGCCGCTTGCGCATGCGCCGTGCGATCGCGGCGCGCACGAACAATGCGAATACCACGCCGAACAGGAAGCCGGCGATATGTGCCCACCACGCTACCGCGCCGAAGGCCGGGCCGGTGTAGGCGAACACCACCTGCAGCAGCGCCCAGATGCCGATCAACAGCGACGCGGGCGCCTTCACGAATTCGAGGAACAGGCCCAGCGGCAGCACCACGCCGAGCTTGGCGGTGGGGAACAGCGCCAGGTAGGCGCCGATGACCGCGGAGATGGCGCCGCTGGCGCCGATGATGACGCGGTCGGGCGTGCCGATGCTCAACACGGCGGCGACGTTGGCCACCGCGCCGCCGACCAGGAACAGCAGCAGGAACCGCCACGGGCCCATCGCCCGCTCAGACGGCAGGCCGAAGATCAGCAGGAACACCAGGTTGCCCAGCAGGTGCGCCCAGTCCGCATGCAGGAAGAGTGCGGTGAACAGCCGCAGTACCGTGCCGCTCTGCAGCGACGCCAGCCAGACCTCCGGCTCCACCATGCCGCCGGTCAGCGCGCCCCAGCGGGTGAGCAGATGGCCCTGCGCCGCATCCCCCAGCGTCAGCGCCCAGCAGAAGGCCGCGGACAGCAGTACCAGCAGGGCGGGCGTGGCCCAGCGGACGGGCGGCTTCCGGCGGGAGGGCAGCGAAACGAACATGCGGCCGCACTGTACCGGGTCGCCGCCGGACTGCCCATGGTGCGCCGCAACGAAACTGAATAGGGGCAATGACTTACAGCGGATTGTTAGAGTTTAGTTAGCAGGTATACTGCATACGGCGTCGTATGTCGGGAGGGGCTTCCGGCAGGCCGAAAGGTGGACACACACCGCGGCCCTGAGCGACGCAGATGACTCTTACCCACGTCTCCGGAGAGATACAGATGGAACTCACCAAGAACCTGTCCCGCGTTACGGCGCTGGCCCTCGGCATTGCCGGCGTGCTCGCCTACGGCGATGTCCACGCCGCCGCCTTCCAGCTGAAGGAAAACAGCGTCAAGGCCCAGGGCCGCGCGATGGCCGGTTCGGCCTCGGCCAAGGGCGACGCTTCGGTGGTGGTCAACAACCCCGCCATGATGTCGACCTTTACCGACAAGACCTTCCAGGCCGACGTCACCGCGATCGACCTGTCGTTCGAGTTCACCGGTGGCGGCACCGCCGCGGCCGGCACCGCCCTGCAGCAGCCGCTGCGTGGTGGTGACGGCGGAGACGCCGGCGACATCGCCGCTGTGCCGGCCATGTCGTTCATCCTGCCGCTGAGCGACCAGTTCGAGTACGTCACCCTGGGCGCCATGATCAGCGCGCCGTTCGGCCTGAAGACCGATTACGAGTCCGACTGGGTCGGCCGCTACCACGCGCTGGAATCCGACGTGAAGATCGTCGACCTGACGCTGGCCGCCTCGCTGGAACTGAGCGACCGCGCCTCGGTGGGCCTCGGCGTGATCTACGAGCACGCCGACGTCACCCTGACCAACGCCGTGGACTTCGGCGCCGGCGTCTGCCGCGTCGCCGTGGCGCTGTGCGTCACCCCGAACCCGGTCGCCGCTCCGTTCGGCCCGCAGAAGAACGACGGCGTGGCCGGCATCTCCGGCACCGACAACAGCTTCGGCTGGCTGGCCGGCATCAGCCTGCGTCCGACCGACAAGCTGTCGCTGGGTTATGCCTACCGTTCCGAGATCGACCACGAACTGCGTGGTACCGCGACCTTCGACGTGCCGGCCAACGTGCGCGGCGTGCTGGGCAGCGCGATCTACAAGGCGACCGACGGCGGTGGCGCCAAGCTGACCACCCCGGCGACCCACACCTTCAGCGCCACCTACCAGGCCACCGAGCGCTTCGCGATCATGGCCGAAGGCGTGCACACCGGTTGGGATTCGCTGAAGGAAATCCGCATCGAGTTCGACAACCCGCTGCAGGCCGACGCGGTGGAGAACTACGACTGGCACGACAGCTGGTTCTATTCGCTGGGCGGCGAGTTCGCGCTCAACGACAAGTTCACCCTGCGCGCCGGTATCGCGCGCGACGAGTCGCCGGTCGCCCGTGCGCACCGCACCCCGCGCATGCCCGACGAAGACCGCAACTGGTACTCGCTGGGCCTGAGCTGGAACGTCAGCGACAACCTGGAGCTCAACGCCAGCTACGTGCGTCTGGAACTGGCCGACGAGCCGCAGATCGACCTGGTCTCGTCCAGCGGTTCGCGCCTGGTGGGCGAGTACGACGGCGGCGCCAACCTGTTCGGCGTGTCGATGCAGTACAAGTTCTGATCGCGGCGCGGACAGCAACGACGAAAAACCCCGCTTAGGCGGGGTTTTTCTTTTGTGTGCTGTTGTAGGAGGGGCTTTAGCCCCGATGCTTCTGCGCGAAAAGCATCGGGGCTAAAGCCCCTCCTACAGAGGGATCAATAGGGCAGGCCAGCGACCGGCAGGTCGATCGACCACAGGCTGGCCGCGCCGGTGAGGAACAGCGTGCGCCGGTCCTCGCTCCCGAAGGCCGCGTTGGTGATGTTCGCATCCACGCGGATGGTCGCCAGCACCTCGCCGGCGGGCGAAAACACGCGTACGCGCTGTTCGCCGTGTTCCGTGACGTACACATTGCCCAGGCAGTCGATGGCCAGGCCGTCGCCGCCGCTGATGCGGGCCAGATCGCGTCCCTCGCCGGGGACGCCGCCGTGCAGCGGATAGGCGCGCAGCACGTCGCCATCGTCGGTGCCGCCCGCGACGTACAGCGTCCCGCCGTCCGGCGACAGCGCGATGCCGTTGGGATTGCGCAGCGTGTCATCCACCGCGGTCGTCTTCCCTTTGTGATGACGGTACACGCGCGTGCGTGGCTGGCCGCCGGGCGCGGCCTTGCGCTGGTAGTCCGGATCGGTGAAGAACAGGGTGCCGTCGGCAGCCATCACCAGGTCGTTCGGCGAATTGAACGGCGCATCCTCGAAGCTTGATACCAGTGCCGTGCGCGAGCCGTCGTCCAGGTCGACGCGCGCCACCTGCTTGCGGTCGTGGGTGGCGGCGATGAGGTTCCCGTCCAGGTCTAGTGCCAGGCCGTTGCTGCCGCTGTCCTCGACCACGGTCTCCCAGCGGTCCGGCGGCGTGAAGCGGCGGATGCGCGAAGGAAACGTGCCGTTGTGCACAAAGTCGGACAGGTACAGCGCGCCGTCCTTCCACACCGCGCCTTCGTAGAGGCGGTCCTGGTCGTCACCGGGCTTGGCGACGGCCACGCGCGTGGCCGTCAGTTCGCCCGCGGGTGCATGACCGGGCTCGGCAGGGCAGACCGAACGGTAGGCCGAGGCCTGGGCGAGCGGTGCGGCGGCGCACAGGAGCAGGGCGAAGGCGAGGCGGTGGCGACGCGGCATGGCGGTCTCGGGATCAGGCGGGGTGCCAGCGTACCCCGATCCGGTTGCGTCCCTGGTGCTTGGCCTCGTACAGCGCTTCGTCGGCGAGCCGGATCAGCGTGTCGTACGGCGCGTGGCGGTCGGCGGTGAACGAGATGCCCAGGCTGACCGTGACGCGGATGTTGCGGTTGACCGGTGCGAACTCCAGCGCCATCACCTGCTGGCGGATGCGCTCGGCCAGCGCGTGCGCGGTCTCGGCCTGGGTATTGCGCAGCACCAGCATGAATTCCTCGCCGCCCAGCCGCGCGAACACGTCTTCGCTGCGGATGCAGCTGCGCACCACGTCGGAGAATCGCTGCAGTACCAGGTCGCCGGTCTCGTGGCCGTGGTCGTCGTTGACGGCCTTGAAGTGGTCCAGGTCGAGCACGATCACCGCCAAGCCGTGTTCGGCCGCCGAACGCGCGCCCAGCGATTCCAGTTCGTTGTCCAGTCCGCGCCGGTTCAACGCGCCGGTGAGCGGATCGAACAATGCGCTGCGCCGCAGCGGCTCCGCGGCACGGAAGCTGGCCAGCATCAGCATGCAGAAATTGAGCATGAACCAGATCGACAGATCCAGGTTCACCCACATCGGATTGGGGCCGTAGCGGCCGGTCAGCGCCGCCAGCAGGTCGCCACCGTACAGCCACAGCAGCACCACGCAGCCCACGATCATCAGGCGTGCCGGCACGTGGTCGGGCGCGCTGTTCAGGGCGAACAGATGGCGCAGCATCACCAGCAGCACGATCACTTCGGTGGCGCTCATCGCCGCGCCCTGCGCATCTACGCCGCCGCCCATGGCCACGCCGACCAGCGAAAAACCGAGGCACAGCGGCAGCAGCGCGCGTTCCCACAGCGCCAACGGCCGTTGCTGCACGAACTGGATGATCGACCATGCGAGTCCCACCAGTCCGGCGCAGGCGAGCAGGCCACCGGCACCGGCGATGGCATCGGCGAAGGACTCATTGCCTGCGCGCACCAGCGTCTGCGCGGTGCCGTCCAGCATCGCCGCGCCCAGCGAGTACAGGAAGTGCGCCAGGCCCCACGTGGCGATGCCGCGCACGCCGCGCGACACCTTGCCCACGTAGAAGAACAGCGCCAGCAGCACGGCGGCGAGCGCGCAGTCGCTGAGCAGCAGGTTGTAGAAATCGGTCGTCATGCGTCGTTGGAGCCTTGCGTGCGGTGGCAATCCCGTCGATGCCGAAACGCAGGATACGGTGCAATCCGGCAGTGGCATCGCCCCGATGCTGGCGCACGTGCGGTAGGGCTTCAGCGACGGCGACCACGGATCCGCAGCATCGCCGCGCGCTGCCCGGGGTGTCAGTGCCGTGGGTCACGCTCAACGAAAAAGCCCCGCCGGAGCGGGGCTTCGTGGTGCGTCGTCCGTGAGGCGAGCGCGGCTACGGCGTCACTCGCCCAGCGTGAGCAGCGACGCATTGCCGCCCGCCGCCGTGGTGTTGACGGTGACGGTCTTCTCGGTGGCGAAGCGCGGCAGGTAGTGCGGGCCGCCGGCCTTGGGGCCGGTGCCGGACAGACCCTGGCCGCCGAACGGCTGCACGCCGACCACCGCGCCGATCTGATTGCGGTTGACGTAGACATTGCCCACCTTCACCCGCGCGGCGATGCGGTCGATGGTCTCGTCGATGCGCGAATGCACGCCGAGCGTCAGGCCATAGCCGGTGGCGTTGATCGCGTCGATCACCGCGTCCAGCTGGTCGGCTTTCCAGCGCACCACGTGCAGGGCCGGCCCGAAGATCTCCTTGTGCAACTGGTCGAGCGACTTCAGTTCCCATGCGCGCGGCGCGAAGAACGTGCCGTGCGCGGTGTCGTCGCCGGCGTTCGCCTGCTTGATCAGGCGCGCCTCACTCGCCATGCGCACGGCGTGGTCGTCGAGGATCTTCAGCGCGTCGGCATCGATCACCGGACCGACGTCGGTCGACAGCAGGCCCGGGTCGCCGACCTTCAGTTCGTCCATCGCGCCGGCGAGCATCGTCATGACCTTGTCGGCGATGTCGTCCTGCACGAACAGCACGCGCGCGGCCGAGCAGCGCTGGCCGGCCGAGGTGAACGCCGAACCCATCGCGTCCTTCACCAGCTGCTCCGGCAGCGCGGACGAGTCGGCGATGAAGGCATTCTGGCCACCGGTCTCGGCGATCAGCGTGGCGATCGGGCCCGCGTCGCGGCTGGCGAGCGCGCGGTTGATCGCGCGCGCGGTCTCGGTGGAGCCGGTGAAGGCGACGCCGGCGACGCGCGGGTCTTTCGTCAGCGCGGCGCCGACGGTGGCGCCGTCGCCGGGCAGGAACTGCAGCACCGCCTCGGGGATGCCGGCTTCGTGCAGCAGCTTCACCGCGGCGTGGCCGATCAGGTTGGTCTGCTCGGCCGGCTTGGCGATCACGCTGTTGCCGGCGGCGAGCGCGGCGCTCACCTGGCCCAGGAAGATCGCCAGCGGGAAGTTCCACGGGCTGATGCAGACGAACACGCCGCGGCCCTGCAGCTGCAGCTGGTTGGATTCGCCGGTCGGGCCGGGCAGGTGTTCCGGCGCGCCGAACTGCGTGCGCGCCTGCGCGGCGTAGTAGCGCAGGAAATCGACGGCTTCGCGCACTTCGGCGACGCCGTCGGGGATGGTCTTGCCGGCTTCCTTCACGCACAGCGCGATGTAGTCGGGCAGGCGCTGTTCCAGCAGGGTGGCGGCGTGCTCGAGGATCGCGGCGCGGCTGGCGGCCGGCGTGCGGTCCCAGGCGGGCTGTGCGGCGACGGCGTTGGCCAGCGCCTTCTCGACGGCGGCGCTGTCGGCCGGCTGCCATTCGCCGACGGTCTGGCGGCGGTCGGCGGGATTGGTCACCGGCAGCGCCGCGCTGGCGACGACTGCGCCCGGCACCAGCGGCGCCGCGCGCCACGGCTTGACCGCCGCGTTGATGCGCTCGGCCAGCGCGCGCAGGTCGTTGTCGTTGGCGAGGTTGGCGCCCATGGAGTTGTTCCTGTCAGAAGAGGCGATGGGAGCCGGCTGGCTCCGGAAAAGATCGACCGGCAGCGGGATGCGCGGGTGCGGGATGGACTCGAACTCGGACACCGTCTGCACCGGGTCGCGCACCAGATCCTCGATGGCGACGTCCTCGTCGGTGATGCGGTTGACGAAGCTGCTGTTGGCGCCGTTCTCGAGCAGGCGGCGCACCAGGTAGGGCAGCAGGTCCTCGTGCGAGCCGACCGGCGCGTACACGCGGCACGGCGTGTCGAGGCGGTGCTTCGGCACCACTTCGGCGTACAGGTCGTCGCCCATGCCGTGCAGCTTTTGGTGCTCGTAGGGGCGGCCGTCGGCGATGAAGCGGATCGCGGCGATGGTCTGCGCGTTGTGGGTGGCGAACATCGGGTACAGCGCTTCGCCGTGGTCGAGCATGCGGCGCGCGTTGGCGAGATACGACACGTCGGTGTTCGGCTTGCGGGTGAACACCGGATAGCCCGGATGGCCGTCGATCTGCGCGCGCTTGATCTCGGCGTCCCAGTACGCGCCTTTCACCAGGCGCACCGGCATGCGGCGGCCGACGCGGCGGGCGAGGTCGGCGAGGAAGTCGATCACGTACGGCGTGCGCTTCTGGTAGGCCTGCACCGCCAGGCCGTAGCCCTCCCAGCCATCGAGCGAGGCGTCGGAGAAGGTCGCTTCGATCAGGTCCAGCGACAGCTCCAGGCGGTCGGCTTCCTCGGCGTCGATGGTGAAGCCGATGCCGTAGCACTTGGCCAGTTGCGCCAGTTCGAGGATGGCCGGGGCCAGGTCCTTCATCACCCGGGCGCGCTTGGCGTGCTCGTAGCGCGGGTGCAGCGCGGACAGCTTGATCGAGATGCTGGGTGCGGCGAATACGTCCTTGAACGGACCGGTCCGGCCGATCGCGTGGATCGCCTGGCGGTAGGCTTCCAGGTAGCGGGCGGCGTCCCGGGTGGTCAGTGCGCCCTCGCCCAGCATGTCGAACGAGTAGCGGTAGTCGGCGTTCTCGCCCTTGCGGCTGCGCGCCAGCGCCTCGTCGATGGTGCGGCCCATGACGAACTGGTGGCCCATGATGCGCATGGCCTGGCGCACGGCCAGACGGATGACCGGTTCGCCGACGCGGCCGACCAGGCGCTTGAAGGCGCCCGGCACGTCGGCGCGGGTCAGGTCGTTCAGGTTGACCAGCTTGCCGGTCAGCATCAGGCCCCAAGTGGAGGCGTTCACCAGCACCGAGTCGCTCTGGCCCAGGTGCTTTTCCCAGTCGGCATCGCCCAGCTTGTCGCGGATCAGCTTGTCGGCGGTCTCCTGGTCCGGGATGCGCAGCAGCGCCTCGGCCACGCACATCAGCAGCACGCCTTCCTCGCTGCCCAGGTCGTACTGGCGCATGAAGGCTTCGATGGCGCCCTGGTCCTGGGCGCGGGCGCGGACCCGCTTCACCAGGTCCATGGCCAGCTTCTGCGCCTGGATCTGCTCGTCCGCCGGCAGGCGGGCCTGCTCCAGCAGCTCGCGGACATGCGCGGTCTCGTCGCGCAGCCAGGCGGCGGTGATGGCGGCCCGCAGGGCGGCCGGCGGCGCGGGCAGCTCGGGGGAGACGATGGCGCCGGGCACCTGGGCGGCGGGCGACGGGACGGGCGAAGGGGTCGACATGACGGCAGGGCAGTCCAAAGGCAGTCCATTAGTTTAGGGCCGCGCGGGCGACCCGGATATGCCCGCCGTGCCGTCTCGACGGGCATCCAGGGCAGGCATCGGCGAAGCGGTGAACCCGGTCCCGGAATCGTCCCTGGACGGCGCCGTGCGGCCCGCGCGGACAGGCTCCGCGCCTTGTCCTCGATCAATGCAACTTGCCGCACCGGGTGCTCGGGGCTACCATTTAACGGTTTTCCGCAGCCTGGATCGTGTGGCGGACGACATGATCGAAATGGTGCCGTCATCGTGGGACGGACACGGCGCACAGCTCCGGCTGCGGCCGCCGCGGGCGCTGACGTGCCGCCAGTTCGTGATGTTGTTCGCGGCGCTGTCGGGTGCGATGTGGATCGTCGCCATGCTGGGCTGGTGGGGAGGCAATGCCTTCGCGCCGGCCTTTGCGTTGCTCCATTCGGCCATCCTGGCCGCCGCGCTGCGTGCGCTGTGGCGGAGTGGCGAACGGGGCGAGGAGATCCGCGTCGGTTCCGATGCGGTGGAGGTGGTCACCTCCGGCGGAGGGATGGTGTTCCGTGCGCACCCGTACTGGGTCCGCCTGGACATCGAGCGGGGAGGCGAAAGGATTTCGCTGGCGTCCAGCGGCAGGCGGGTCAGGGTGGGCGACTTCCTTGGACCGGCCGAGCGGCGGGAGCTGGCGGACACGTTGCAGGATTTACTGGCGGCCGCTAGCGGCCGCAACCGATGACGCATTGGGGTCTAGGCAATGACGCAAGTGAATGGGTTGTGGAAGCGGTTGGCGATGGCGTGCACGCTGCTGGCGATGCCGGCGCTGGCCTGGGCGCAGTCGGCTGACCCGCACCGGTGGCAGCTGAACATGGGCAAGGGCGTCACCGCGTCCTCGCAGCACGCCTACGACGCGCACATGATCGCGCTGTGGGTCTGCATCGTGATCGGCATCATCGTGTTCGGCGCGATGGGCTACGCGATGTTCAAGTTCCGCAAGTCCAAGGGTGCGGTGGCCGCGCAGTTCAGCCACAACACCACGGCCGAGATCATCTGGACCGTCATCCCGGTGCTGATCCTGGTGGTCATGGCCTGGCCGGCGACCGCCAAGCTGATCGCCATGTACGACACCCGCGACGCCGAGATGACCGTTAAGGTCACGGGCTACCAGTGGATGTGGAAGTACGAGTACCTCGGTGAGGACGTGTCCTTCACCAGCCGCCTTGACCGCGAGTCCGACCGCCTGCGCCAGAACAAGCAGGCCACGCAGGAAGAGATCAAGGCGCACCCGCACTACCTGCTGGACGTCGACAACCAGCTGGTGCTGCCGATCGATACCAAGATCCGCTTCGTGATCACCGCCGACGACGTCATCCACGCATGGTGGGTGCCGGCGCTGGGCTGGAAGCAGGACGCGATCCCGGGCATCGTCAACGAGGCCTGGACCGACATCAAGGAACCGGGCATCTACCGTGGCCAGTGCGCCGAGCTGTGCGGCAAGGACCACGGCTTCATGCCGATCGTGGTGAAGGCGGTGCCGAAGGCCGAGTTCGAGCAGTGGCTGGCGTCGAAGAAGCCCGCGCCCGTTGTCGAGCCCGCTCCGGCCGCCCCGGTGGAACAGGCCGCGCCGGCCGACGCCACGACGGCCCCGGCCGTTGACTCCGCCCCCACCGCCGAGACCCCCGCGCCGTCGGCGCAGGGCTGATCGATCGCCGATTTAGCTTCAAGAGAGTAAGCACATGGCCAACTCCAACGTCGCCCACGATTCTCATCACGACGGGCACGACGATCATCACGGTCACCAGCAGGGCTTCATCGACCGGTGGTTCTTCTCCACGAACCACAAGGACATCGGTACCCTCTACCTGATCTTCAGCTTCATCATGTTCATCATCGGCGCGGGCATGTCGGTGATCATCCGTGCCGAGCTGATGGTGCCGGGCCTGCAGTGGGTCAGCCCCGAGTTCTTCAACCAGATGACCACGGTGCATGCGCTGGTCATGATCTTCGGCGGCGTGATGCCGGCCTTCGTCGGCCTGGCCAACTGGATGATCCCGCTGCAGGTCGGCGCGCCGGACATGGCGCTGCCGCGCATGAACAACTGGTCCTTCTGGATCATGCCGTTCGCCTTCACGCTGCTGCTGATGTCGCTGTTCCTGCCGGGCGGCGCGCCTGCCGGCGGCTGGACGCTGTACCCGCCGCTGTCGCTGCAGGGCGGCTACAACGTCGCGTTCACCATCTTCGCGATCCACATGATGGGCGTCAGCTCGATCATGGGCGCCATCAACATCATCGCCACCGTGCTGAACATGCGCGCGCCGGGCATCGACCTGCTGAAGATGCCGATCTTCTGCTGGACCTGGCTGATCACCGCGTTCCTGCTGATCGCGGTGATGCCGGTGCTCGCCGGCGCCGTGACCATGCTGCTGACCGACAAGTTCTTCGGCACCAGCTTCTTCAACGCGGCCGGCGGCGGCGACCCGGTGATGTACCAGCACATCTTCTGGTTCTTCGGTCACCCCGAGGTCTACATCATGATCCTGCCGGCGTTCGGCGTAGTGTCGGAAATCATCCCGACCTTCAGCCGCAAGCCGCTGTTCGGCTACCAGGCCATGGTGTACGCGACCGCCTCGATCGCGTTCCTGTCGTTCATCGTGTGGGCGCACCACATGTTCACGGTCGGCATGCCGCTGGGCGGCGAGATCTACTTCATGTTCGCCACCATGCTGATCGCGATCCCGACCGGCGTGAAGGTGTTCAACTGGGTCAGCACGATGTGGAAGGGCTCGCTGTCCTTCGAGACGCCGATGCTGTGGGCCGTGGGCTTCGTCATCCTGTTCACCATCGGCGGCTTCTCCGGCCTGATGCTGGCCATCGTGCCGGCCGACTTCCAGTACCACGACACCTACTTCGTGGTGGCGCACTTCCACTACGTGCTGGTGACCGGCGCGCTGTTCTCCATCATCGCCGCCACCTACTACTGGTGGCCGAAGTGGACCGGCCGCATGTACAACGAGTTCTGGGGCAAGTTCCATTTCTGGTGGACGATCGTGTTCGTCAACCTGCTGTTCTTCCCGCAGCACTTCCTGGGCCTGGCCGGCATGCCGCGCCGCATCCCGGACTACAACCCGGTGTTCGCGGACTGGAACTTCATCAGCTCGATCGGCGCGTTCGGCATGTTCGCCACGCCGTTCATCATGGCGGCGATCCTGTGGTCCTCGCTGCGCAGCGGCAAGAAGGCCGAGGCGCGCGCCTGGGAAAACGCGAAGGGCCTGGAGTGGACCGTGCCGTCGCCGGCACCGCACCACACCTTCACCACGCCGCCGGTCATCAAGGACGGCGACCTGGCGCACGGCGACGTGACGCACTGAGACGCCTGAGCCCGGTCGCATGAACGCCCCCGCCTTCACCCCCGAAGAGCTCGCACGCCGCCGCAAGGCGGTGCTGCGGACCGCGTGGGTGATCGGTGGCATCGCCTTCGCGATCTTCGTGGCCTTCATCGGCCGCGCGGTGCTGAGCGCATGACGGCCGCCACGTCCAACTCGGCGGGCCTGTTCAAGCTGGTGGGCGTGGCGCTGGCCGTGTTCGTGCTGACGTTCTCGCTGGTGCCGCTGTACCGCATCGCCTGCGAGAAGGTGTTCGGCATCCGCCTGGAGCAGGGCCCCGGCCAGGCCGCGGCGGTCGCCGCCGCCAAGGCCAAGCGCACCGTCACCGTGCAGTTCGATGGCGGCGTGAATTCCAAGCTGCCGTGGGCGTTCCATCCGGAGCAGCTGACCATGCAGGTCGTGCCCGGCGAGCTCTACGAAGCCAAGTATTTCGCCCGCAACGAAAGCGAGCGCGCCGTGGTCGGCAGCGCGGTGCCGTCGGTCGCGCCGGCGCGCGCGTCGGGCTACTTCACCAAGACCGAGTGCTTCTGCTTCACCGCCCAGACGCTGCAGCCCGGCGAGAGCCGCGACATGCCGGTCCGCTTCATCGTGGACCAGGACCTGCCGGCGGAAGTGAAGACGATCACCCTGTCGTATACCTTCTTCAAGAACGACGCCCTGACCGCGCAGATCGGCACGGGCACGGCGTCGCCTTCGCCGCTCGCGGCACCCTGATCACGCCTTAGCAACCGGAAGCATCGCCATGGCAAACGCCCCATCGCCAGACGCCAACATCTACTTCGTGCCGCACAGCTCCAAGTGGCCGTTCGTGGGCTCCATCGCCATGTTCATCACGATGGTGGGCGTGGCCAGCTGGCTCAACGACATCTCGTGGGGCATGTGGACGTTCTACGCCGGCGTCGCTGGCCTGTGCGCCACGCTGTTCATGTGGTTCGGCGACGTGATCCGCGAGTCGGTGAGCGGCCAGTACAACCGCCAGGTGGACGTGTCGTTCCGCATGGGCATGGTGTGGTTCATCTTCTCGGAAGTGATGTTCTTCGCCGCGTTCTTCGGCGCGCTGTTCTACGCGCGCACGCTGTCGCTGCCGTGGCTCGGCGGCGAAGGCGACGGCGTGATGACCAACAGCCTGCTGTGGGAAGGCTTCTCGGCCGCATGGCCGAGCGCGGGCCCGGGCCAGGTGGGCGGCCAGTTCCAGACCATCCCGGCGTGGGGCCTGCCGCTGCTCAACACGCTGATCCTGCTGACCTCGGGCGTGACCATCACCATCGCGCACCATGCGCTGAAGGCCGGCAACCGCAGCCAGCTGCTCGTCTGGCTGGGCGCGACCGTGTTGCTGGGCTGCGTGTTCCTGTTCTTCCAGGCCGAGGAATACATCCACGCCTACAAGGAACTGAACCTGACGCTGGGCTCGGGCATCTACGGCTCCACGTTCTTCATGCTGACCGGTTTCCATGGCCTGCACGTGACGCTGGGTACGCTGATGCTGGCGATCATCTGGTTCCGCTGCGCCAAGGGCCATTTCACCAAGGACGACCACTTCGGCTTCGAGGCCGTCGCGTGGTACTGGCACTTCGTCGATGTGGTGTGGCTGGGCCTGTTCCTGTTCGTCTACGTGCTGTAAGCGCAGGCGACACCGCAACGAAGAAAGGGCCGGCAATGCCGGCCCTTTCCTTTTGCCCGGTTGGCGCGGCGCTCCGCGCGCGGGACAATGCGGGCTCAGCCCCGGTTGATGCCGTGCGGCTGGATCCAGCCCATCTTGATGGCCAGCACCACCAGCAGGATCAGCCCCACGGACAGTGCGATGCGGCGGGTCAGCGCGTTCACCGTGCGCTTGCTCTCGCCCTTGTCGACCAGCATGTAGTACAGGCCTGCGCCCAGGTTCCACACGATGAGGATGAGGAAGGCGATGATCAGCAGGGTTTTCAGCGAATCGTTCATGGCGTCCTCGACGGGAGCTCGGCGGTGAGGCGCGCATTATCGCGCCATCCGCAGGGCTGGGCGGGTGCGACATTCGGACGCAGCCCGTGAGCCGGCGCATGCCGCTGCCGGTCGGCTGGACTCTCGCGGTGCTCGCCATGTCGCTGTTCGGCAGCCTGGGCGCCTGGCAGTGGGGCCGGGCCGAACAGAAGGAAGCGATGCTGGCGGAGACCGCACGCGTGCTGGCCGAGCGCCAGGCGCAGCCGCTGGGGTTGGCCGCGGACAAGGCGCGATCGCAGGCCTACGACTGGGCGGCGGGCGAGGGTGAATTCCTGCCCGCGCCGGCGATCCTGCTCGACAACCAGACGCGTGATCGCCAGCCTGGCATACGTGTTTACCGTGTCTTCCAGCCCAATGCGGGAGCGCCGCTGCTGCTGGAGCTGGGCTGGCTGCCGGTGCCGGGGGATCGCGTGATGCCGGCCGTGGCGCCGCTGTCGGGCCAGCATCGCGTGGCGGGCCTGCTGGTGCCGCCGCCGTCCGAAGGCATCGCAAAGGCGCCACCGACGGCGCAGGCGGACGGCAGCCTCTTGGTGATCGCGCTGCAGCGGGACGAGATCGCACAGGCACTGGGCCTGTCTTCGCTGGCACCGCGCGTGCTGAAGCTGGACCCTGACTTGCCGCTGGGCTATGCCCGCGACCTCGACATCCTGCCCAATACGCTGCCGCCGGAGCGGCACGTGGGCTACGCGGTGCAGTGGTTCGGGCTGGCGGGTGCGGTGTTCGTCACGGCGCTGGTGCTGACCTGGCGCAGCCGGCGCCGGACGCGGCAGGGGCAATGATCGCCCGGGCGTGAGAAAATGCGCCCATGGACTCAAAACCATTCGATCCCGCCCAGCGGCGTCGCGGGCGGTGGATGCTCGTCGGCCTGTTCGCCCTGTTCTTCGGCACCGTGTTCGGTGCCGGCCTCCTGCGCTTCTCCGGCTGGCAGCCGGCCGGCCACAAGAACCACGGACTGATGTTGCAACCCCCCGCGGATGCGCGCGACCTCGCGCCGTCGCTCGCCGGAGGCGGCACCTACGACTGGAAGCCGGCCGAACGTCGCTGGCGCATCGTCGCCGCACCCGCGCCGGGCTGCGCGCAGGCCTGCACGAAGCTGGCGACCGACCTCGATACCGTGTGGCAGTTGTTCGGCCATAACGCCACCGACGTCGACATCCTGTGGATCGGCGACTATCCGAAGGACGCGCCGCGGCATTCGGCGCTGCGCCTGGTGCGCGCCGACGATCCGCTGCGCGCGCGCCTGCCGCAGGTGGACGACGCGGCCGGTACGCCGGTCTACGTGATCGATCCCCACGGCTTCATCATCCTGCGCTATGCCCCGGGCTTCGATCCCGGCCATCTGCGCACCGATGTCGCCAAGCTGATCAAGCTCATCTGAGCCACCGCCAGAAGTACGGATGATGATGAACGTTGTTGCGCGCCCCGTGATCTATCGGCACTTCCACCGCATCGCCTGGCTGGCGGTCGCGCTGACGCTGTGCGTCGTCGTGTTCGGCGCCTTCGTGCGCCTGTCCGATGCCGGCCTCAGCTGCCCCGACTGGCCGACCTGCTACGGCCGCGCGGCATGGCCGAAGGCGGTCGATGAGGCGGCCTCGCATGTCGCCAGCGAGATCCGTCCGTTCGAGACGCACAAGGCCTGGCGCGAGCAGGTGCACCGCCACCTCGCCGCGTCGCTGGGCGTGCTGGTGCTGGTGCTGGCACTGCTCGCCGCGCGTCGCCGGCGCTGGGGCATTGCGCAGATCCTGGTCGCCGCCGGTCTCGTGGGCGCGGCGATTCCGCTCTACATGCACGGCGAGCATGTGGAAGCGTCGGTGCTCGCGATCCTGGGCGAAGCAGTGCTGCTGTTCGCCGCGTTGCGCTGGTCGAACATCGATCTCGCGCGCGCTGGCGCATTGACGCTGGCGGTGATCATCTTCCAGGCGCTGCTCGGCATGTGGACGGTGACGTGGCTGCTGAAGCCGATCGTGGTGATGGGCCACCTGCTCGGTGGCCTGACCACGTTCTCGCTGCTGGTGTGGATGGCGTGGCGCGCCACCGACCGGCCGATCACGCTGGCCGATGCGACCGTGCTGCGCCGCTGGCTGATCGGCGCGCTGGTGTTGCTCGGCATCCAGATCGCGCTCGGCGGCTGGGTCAGCGCGAACTACGCGGCGCTGGCCTGCGGTCTCGACTTCCCGACATGTGTCGGCCAGTGGGCGCCGCCGGCGGACTTCAGCGAGGCGTTCGTGCTGTGGCGTGGCATCGGCGTGGACTACGAAGGCGGCGTGCTCGACGGCGCGGCGCGCATCGCGATCCAGCTGACCCACCGCGTCATGGCGGTGGTGGTGTCGCTCTACGTGCTGGCGCTGGCGCTGCGCCTGTTCCGCACGCCGGGCATGCGCAGCTGGTCGCTGACGCTGATCGTGCTGATCGTCGCGCAAGTCACGCTGGGCATCCTCAACGTCAAGCTCAACCTGCCGCTGCCGGTCGCCGTCGCGCACAACGCCGGCGCGGTGCTGCTGCTGTTCACCCTGGTCTCGCTGACCGCCCGCCTGCGCAGGCCCGACTGATGGCCTCGACGTTCCGCCAGTACTGGGACCTCACCAAGCCGCGCGTGGTGGCGCTGATCGTGTTCACCGCGATCGTCGGCATGTTCCTCGCCATCGACGGCCTGCCGGACGGCGCGGAGCTGCTGCGCGGCGCGCTCGGCTTCCTCGGCATCTGGCTGGCCGCCTCCAGCGCCGCCGCGATCAACCAGCTGCTGGATGCGCGCATCGACGCCAAGATGGCGCGCACCTCGTGGCGTCCGCTGGTGCAGGGCCAGGTGAAGCCCTGGCAGGCGCTGGTGTTCGCGCTGGTGCTGGCGGCGCTGTCGATGGGCATCCTGGTGCTGTGGGTCAACACGATCACCGCGATCCTGACGTTCGCCTCGCTGATCGGCTACGCTGTGATCTACACCGTGTTCCTGAAGCGGGCCACGCCGCAGAACATCGTCATCGGGGGCATCGCCGGTGCGGCGCCGCCGCTGCTGGGCTGGGCTACAATGACCGGCATGCAGGGCGAGTGGGACTGGCCGCATGCGCTGCTGCTGGTGCTCATCATCTTCGTGTGGACGCCGCCGCATTTCTGGGCGCTGGCGATCTTCCGCCGCGAGGACTACGCGCGCGCGCTGGTGCCGATGCTGCCGGTGACGCATGGCGTGATCTACACGCGCTGGCAGATCCTGTTCTACACCGTGCTGCTGGTCGAAGTGACGGTGCTGCCGGTGGTGTTCGGCATGAGCGGCTTCTTCTACCTGGGCGGCGCGCTGGTGCTGGGCGCGGTGTTCCTCTGGTACGCATGGCGGCTGCTGGATCCGCCGGACGAGTTCTTCTCGATGCGCGTGTTCAACTACTCCATCGTCTACCTGATGGCGCTGTTCGCCTTCCTGCTGGTCGACCACTGGGTGATGCCGCTGCTGCGGCCCGCTGCGTCCGCGGCCGGTATCGAGTTCGTGCCGGCGGGATGAAAACCCTGTAGGAGCGACGTCAGTCGCGACCGCACGCCACCAACATGCATTGCAGTGGCGATGTGCTTGGTCTCTCAGCGTCCGTTATCAGCATCCGAGGTCCACGCAATTCCCTTCGCGCGGTCGCGACTGACGTCGCTCCTACAAGGGCTTGGCTGCGCTCGGCTTGCCCAACTGCTCCACCACCACAGGCTCCAGCGATTTCAATCCTGCCTTGCGGCCCAGCTCCAGCGCTTCCTCGCGCGGGATACCCCGCGCCGCCGCGTCCAGTGCCAGCAGCGCACCGACGCGGTTGCCGGAGGCGCAGTGCAGCAGCACATCGCCGTCCTGCGCCCTCAGCAGCTCGCCCAGTGCCTTCGCGTTGGCCGGCGTGACGTCGTCCTTGCCGGTGATCGGCAGGGCGATGTAGGTCAGGCCCAGGCGGCGGGCTTCGGCGGCTTCATCATAGCCGCGGTCTTCCTGCGCGCCGCGCAGGTCGATCACCGTGCGCACACCCTCGGATTTCAGCCGGGCGAGATCGTCCTGCGACGGCTGGCCGCCGCTATGGAGGCCGGGCTGGGGCTGGGTGAAGTCGGTGGCATGTGCGGCAAACGATGCGCAGCCCACCAGCAAGGTCGATAGCAGAAAGGCGAAACGGTTCATGACGGACTCCTCAGTGGCGGCCGATGCGGGCCTGCAGCAGGGTGCGCAGTTCGTACTTGTCGGTTTCGTCCAGGCCCATGCTGCGCTGCTTGGCCTGCAGTTCGTCCAGCCGCTGCTGCAGCATCTGCTTTTCCAGCTGCACGGCGGCATCGAGCATTTCTTGGCGCCAGCTGTCCTCGTCGCCGGGCAGGTCCTGCATCGCCAGCTTCTGCAGCGCGGCGGCCTCGTCGCGTTCGGCGAAATGTTCCAGCAGGACGCCGGTGGTGATGTCCGGGCGCGCGTGCACCAGGTCGATCAGCTCCAGCAGCAGCTCCATGCCGGCCAGCCGCAGCGCGGAAAAACCGTGCGTCGATTCGATGGCCAGCGCCAGCGCTGGCTTGTGCAGCAGGCGCACGATGATGCTGCGGACCAGGCTGGGTTTGGTGTGTCCCGCCTGCGACGACGTCGCGCGACGCGTGGGCGCGGGCGGCGCGGCGGGGGCCGTGTTCGCAGTGCCGGCGCCGACGCCGGTGATCTCGGTCAGGCGCTGGCGCATCAGGTCGCCGAACGCGCCGTCGGGAATCTGTGCGAGCAGCGGGCGCGCACGCTCGGCCAGGCGCGCCTTGCCGTCGAGCGTCGACAGCTTAATGTCCTTGGCCAGTTCGTCGAAGAAGAACTGCGACAGCGGCATCGCCTGCTGCAGGCGCGCGTCGAACCCGGCCGCGCCTTCCTGCCGCACGATGGTGTCGGGATCTTCGCCGTCAGGCAGGAACAGAAAGAACGCCTGCCGCCCGTCCTTCATGCGCGGCAGCACCGACTCGAGCGCGCGCCAGGCGGCGCGCTGGCCGGCGGCATCGCCGTCGAAGCAGAAGTAGACATCGGGTGCGTTGCGGAACAGCAGCTCGGCGTGTTCCGGCGTGGTCGCCGTGCCCAGTGTGGCGACCGCTTCCTTCACGCCGAACTGGAACAGCGAGACCACGTCCATGTAGCCCTCGACGACGACCAGCCGCGCGATCTTCTGGTTGGCCTGCTTCACCTGCCACAGGCCGTACAGCTCGCGGCCCTTGTGGAACAGCGCGGTCTCGGGCGAGTTGAGGTACTTCGGGCCGTCGTCCTTCTGCAGTACGCGGCCGCCGAAGGCGATCACCCGGCCGCGCCGGTCGTGGATGGGGAACATCACCCGGTCGCGGAACTTGTCGTAGACATGGCCGCGGTCGTTCTTGGAGAACAGGCCGGCGCGGTCCAGCAGCTTCATCCGCCGCTCGTCCGTGCCCAGCGCATCCTTAAGGGCCGAGAACCCGTCCGGCGCGTAGCCGATCATGAACTGCGTGCGGATCGCCGCATCCACGCCGCGGCCATCCAGGTAGACCTTCGCCTTGTCGCTGCCGTCCAGGTTGCGCTGGAAGAAACGCGCCGCCGCTTCCAGGGCATTGAACAGGTCTTTGGTGTCGTTGTTCTCGTTGCGCTGCTGCGTTTCGCGCGGCACGTCCATGCCGGTGCGGCGCGCTAGCTCTTCCACCGCGTCGAGGAACTCGAGGCGGTCGTAGTTCATCAGGAACGATAGCGCCGTGCCGTGCGCGCCGCAGCCGAAGCAGTGGTAGAACTGTTTGGTCGGCGACACCGTGAACGACGGCGAGCGTTCATCGTGGAACGGGCAGCAGGCCGAGTATTCCTTGCCCTGCCGCTTCAGCGGCACGCGCCCGCCCACCACCTCGACGATATCCGTCCGGGCGAGCAGTTCGTCGATGAAGGCGTCGGGGATGCGGGCCATGGGACGCATAGGATGCCATGCGGGCCACGGAGCCGCCGCGCTACCATGCGGCCATGTCCGTTCATGTCCCTTCCGACGATGTCCTGCTGGCGAAGCTGCGCGAGGTGGTCGGCCGTGCGCACGTGCTGACGGGCGAGCGCGCGACGCGGCGCTACCGCAAGGGCTACCGCTTCGGCGACGGCCCGGTGCTGGCGGTGGCGTGTCCCGGCACGCTGCTGGAACTGTGGCGGGTGCTGCAGGCCACGGTGGAGGCGGGACGGATCGTGCTGATGCAGGCCGCGAACACCGGCCTGACGGGGGGCTCCACCCCGGATGGCGAAGGCTACGACCGCGGCATCGTGCTGGTCAGCACGCGGCGCCTCATCGGTGTGCAACTGCTGGACGGCGGGCGCCAGGTCGTCTGCCTGCCGGGCGCGACCCTGGACGTGCTGGAGAAGCGGCTCGCGCCGCTGGGACGCGAACCGCATTCGGTCATCGGCTCCTCGTGCATCGGCGCGTCCGTGCTGGGCGGCGTCTGCAACAGCTCCGGCGGCGCGCTGGTGCGGCGCGGGCCGGCCTATACCGAGCTGGCGCTGTACGCGCAGCTGGATGGCGACGGCGTGCTGCGGCTGGTGAACCACCTCGGCATCGCGCTGGGCGACACGCCGGACGAGATCCTGTCGCGGTTGCAGGCCGCCGATTACGGCGCGGACGACGTCGCACACGATCCGGCGCAAGCGGCGTCGGATCCGCACTATGCCGACCACGTGCGCCAGGTAGACGCGCCTACGCCCGCGCGCTACAACGCCGACCCGTCGCGCCTGCACGAGGCCTCGGGTTGCGCGGGACGTTTGGCGGTGTTCGCCGTGCGCCTGGATACGTTCGAAAAGGAGGATGCCTCGGTTTTCTATATCGGCAGCAACGATCCGGACGATCTCACCGGGGTGCGCCGCCATCTGCTGACTGCGTTCGAGCGCCTGCCGATCGCGGGCGAATACCTGCATCGCGACGCGTTCGACATCGGCGACCGCTACGGCAAGGACACGTTCCTGCTGATCGACCGCTTCGGCACCGACAAAGTGCCGGCGGCGTTCGCGCTGAAGAGCCGCATGGATGGCTGGTGCGAGCGGTTCGGCCTGCCGGGACTGGCGGACCGTGCGCTGCAGTCGCTGACCGCGTTGCTGCCGGATCACCTGCCGCCGCGGCTGCGCGCGTACCGCGACCGCTACGAGCACCATCTGCTGCTGAAGGTGTCGACCCGCGATGCGGAGGTGACCCGCGCCTTCCTCGACAGCTTCTTCGATGACCGCGACGGTGGGTTCTTCGCCTGCGATGCGGACGAGGGGCGCAAGGCCTTCCTGCTGCGCTTCGCGGTCGCCGGTGCCGCGGTGCGCTATCGCGCCGTGCATGCAGCGCAGGTGCAGGACATCGTGGCCCTGGACATCGCCCTGCGCCGCGACGACCGTGCCTGGGTGGAGACGTTGCCGGCCGAGATCGCCACGACGATGGTAGCGCGGCTCTACTACGGGCACTTCTTCTGCCACGTGTTCCACCAGGATTACATCGTGAGGAAGGGTGTCGATCCGCTGGCGGTGGAGCATCGGCTGTGGGACCTGCTCGATGCGCGTGGTGCCGAGTATCCCGCCGAGCACAACGTCGGCCATCTCTATCGCGCCAAGCCGGCGCTGGCCGCGTTCTATCGCGCGCTCGATCCCACCAATACGTTCAATCCGGGGATCGGCCAGACGTCGAAGTGCCATCACTGGGCGGAGGCTGCACCGCCGCCAGATCCTCGGAAGGCGTAGGCGACAGCGGCCGCCGCACGTGCAGGCGCTCGTCGATCACGGCCGTGATCAGCGCTCCGACGAAGAACACCACGCTGGCGTAGTAGATCCACACCAGCAGCAGCACCAGCGCGCCCATCGAGCCGTAGGCACTGCCTGGCGCGGCTTCCGCCAGATACAGGCCGATGAGGTAACGGCCCGCGGCGAACAGCAACGCCGTGATGGCGCCACCGAGGAAGGCCTGCTTCCACGCCACGCGCCGGTCCGGCAGGTAGTGGTAGAAGAACGCGAAGGCGAGCGCGTACAGCAGCAGGGTGGTCGTATAGCCCAGCGCAGGCAGCAGCGACGGCAGCCGCGCGAACACCACCTGCAGGGCGGTGGTGGCGACCATCGACACGACCAGCAGGAAGCCGATGGCCAGCACGACGCCGAGCGAGAACACGCGCTTCTTCAGCCAGGCCATCACGCCGTTGAGCCGCTGCGCATCCGTGCGGAAGATCAGGTTGAGCGCGCCCTGCAGCTGCGCGAACACCACCGTCGCACCGATGAAGAGCAGGGCGGTGCTCCACCATCCGGCCAGCGAGCCGACGTCGGGACGATCGCTGGCGTTGCGGATGACAGTTTCGGCGACCGTGCCGGCACTGCGGCCGGCGAGCTGCTGGATCTGGTCGAGCAGCGATTGTTGCGCCGGCGGATAGAGCGACGCGGTCAGCCACAGCAGCAGGATCAACAGCGGCGCCAGCGACAGCAGTGCATAGAAGGACAGCGACGCCGCCTGCGTCATCAGGTCGGTTTCCACGAAGCGCCGCACCAGCGCCGCCGGAAGGCTGCGGCTGGCGCGTTCGCCTGCGATGCGCGCCCGTGCGCGCAGGGTGCTGAAGCGGGCTCGACGATCCATGCGCCGAGCGTGCCAAGGATGGCGTCAGCAGTTCGTTACGACGACGTGGTCATGCTGTTCACGCATCTGCGCGCGCGAGCGCCTGCAGCGCATCGGCGGTGACGCGTTGCACGGTCCATTCGTCCAGGCCCACGGCGCCGAGGCTGCGGTAAAGACGGAGGGCGGGCGCATTCCAGTCCAGCACCGACCACTCGAAGCGGCCGCAGCCGCGCGCCACGGCCAGCTGCGCCAGATGCACCATCAGCCGCTTGCCGATTCCCAGTCCGCGATGGCGGGGCAGCACGAACAGGTCTTCCAGATACAGGCCGGGCTGGCCGAGGAAGGTCGAGAACGAGTGGAAGAACAGCGCGAAGCCGGCGGGTACGCCGTCAACTTCCGCGATGACGACCTCGGCGGCAGGACGCTCACCGAACAGGTGGGTTTCCAGCAGCGCCGGCGTGGCGACGGCTTCGTGGGCGAGCTTTTCGTACTCGGCCAGGCCACGGATGAAATCGAGAATCTGCGGAATGTCGGCGCGGGTGGCCGGGCGCAGGGTGATGGCGGGGGTGTCCATGGCGCGAGGATGCCACGGATCAGGCACGGCGCCGGAGTGTATCCGGCGCCGCGTGGCGGGCTCAGCCCGCGAGCTTCTTCTTGATCAGCGCGGAGACCTGGCCCATGTCGGCCTGGCCGGCGAGGCGCGGCTTCAGCACGCCCATCAGCTTGCCCATGTCGGCCGGGCCGGTGGCACCGGTCTCGGCCACGGCGGCTTCGATGGCGGCCAGGATCTCGGCCTCGCCCAGCTTGGCCGGCAGGTAGGTGTCGATGACGACCAGTTCGGCGCGCTCGATGGCGGCCAGGTCCTCGCGGTTGGCGGCCTCGAACTGGCTCACCGAGTCCTTGCGCTGCTTGACCATCTTTTCCAGCACGGCCAGCACGGCGGCGTCGTCCAGCTCGATGCGCTCGTCGACTTCCCGCTGCTTGATGGCGGCGTTGATCAGGCGGATGACCGCCAGGCGGTCCTTCTCGCCGGCCTTCATGGCGGTCTTCATGTCATCGGTGAGCTGCTGTTTCAGGGACATGGTGGGCTCCGGGGGAACAAGGGTGGGCGTGGCACAGGTCGTGAGACGCCAAAAACACAAAAAGCCGGCGACGCTCGCGCGTGCCGGCTTCGTGCGAAGCGACGCGGCTCAGTACAGGCGCTGGCGCTTGGTGACGTCGCGCGAGCTGCGACGCAGCTGACGCTTCACCGCAGCAGCAGCCTTGCGCTTGCGCTCTTGGGTCGGCTTCTCGTAGAACTCGCGCTTGCGGGTTTCGGCCAGGACGCCGGCCTTTTCGCAGGTGCGCTTGAAGCGACGCAGCGCAAACTCAAACGGCTCGTTTTCGCGGACTTTGACGCTGGGCATACGTAATCTCGGTGAAGTAAACGGCCCGGTCAGACCGGGTGAGCCGCGTATTATAGCGGCAGTCTCCGGCGCTGCAACCCACCCCCGGCGTGTCCCCGGCTTGTCCCCGCCCTCCAGGAACCCCAGATCCCCGTCATGAAAGTCCTCGGCATCGAAACCAGCTGCGACGAGACCGGCGTGGCGGTCTATGACACCGGCCTGTCCGGCGCCGCCGGCCTGCGCGCCCATGCGGTCTACAGCCAGATCGCCCTGCACGCCGAATACGGCGGGGTGGTGCCCGAACTGGCCAGCCGAGACCACGTCCGCAAGCTGCTGCCGCTGATCCGCCAGACCCTGGCCGAGGCGGAGCTGACCACTGACGACCTGGATGGCGTGGCTTACACCGCCGGCCCGGGGCTGGTCGGTGCCCTGCTGGTCGGCGCCGGCGTGGCCCGGTCGCTGGCCTGGGCGCTGGACGTGCCCGCCGTGGCGGTCCACCACATGGAGGGCCATCTGCTGGCGCCACTGATGGAAGACGATCCGCCGGACGCGCCCTTCGTGGCCCTGCTGGTGTCCGGTGGCCACACTCAACTGGTGGCCGTGGAGGCCATCGGCCGCTACCGCCTGCTCGGCGAGACGCTGGACGACGCCGCCGGCGAGGCCTTCGACAAGACCGCCAAGATGATGGGCCTGCCGTACCCCGGCGGCCCGCAGCTGGCCGCATTGGCCGAGAAGGGCACGCCCGGCCGGTTCAAGTTCGCCCGGCCCATGACCGACCGGCCTGGCCTGGATTTCAGTTTCAGCGGCCTGAAGACGCAGGTGCTGCTGGCCTGGCGCGACAGCGACCAGTCGGAGCAGACCCGGGCCGACATCGCGCGCGGGTTCGAGGATGCGGTGGTCGATACGCTGGCCATCAAGTGCGAGCGCGCGCTGGACGAAGCCGGCAGCGATGTCATCGTCATCGCCGGTGGCGTGGGCGCCAACAAGCGGCTGCGCGCGAAGCTGCAGGACATGGCGGCGAAGCGCGGCGGCCGTGCCTGCTTCCCGCGGCCTTCGCTATGCACCGACAACGGCGCGATGATCGCCTTCGCCGGTGCATTGCGGCTGGAAGCGGGACAGCACGAGACGGCGGAGGTGAAGGTCACGCCACGCTGGGACATGGCGTCGCTGCCTGAGGTCGCCGTGGTCGATTCACCGTAGCGGGCCGGCAAATTCCGTTCAGGTTCAAGGCGATGCCGGTAGGGTGCCTGCTCCGCCAACCGACGTGCCTCCCTGCGCAATGCAGGACGACCAGGCGCGCATGAACGCCTCAAGGGGTAACGGAATGACCGAACACCTGGACGCCCTGCGCATGAATCTTGCGCCGTATCCATGGGCTTACACCGTCGTTGTCGCCAGCGCGCTCGTGCTGCTGGCATGGACGGCGAACTGGCTCACCAAGCGCGTATTGCTGCGTGGCCTGCGCCGATTGCTGGCCACGCTGCCGGTGGGACAGGGCGATCATCAGGTGCGCCTGCGCGTCATTCCGCGTCTTGCCAATGTCGTACCCGCCGTGGTGCTCGCGGCCGGCGTCGCGTTCGTTCCCGACCTGCCGCCGTTGCTGGTGGCGGTCGTCCGCAACGTCTGCTTCGCCTTCATCATCCTGACGGTGGCGCTGGCCATCGCCGCCGCGCTCGACCTGGCCAATGAGGTCTACCAGCGGCGGCCCGATGCGGCCGACAAACCGATCAAGGGCTACCTGCAGCTGCTGAAGATCATCGTGTTCGTCATTGCGGCAGTGCTGATGGTCGCCGCGTTGATCGACCGCTCGCCGGTGATCCTGCTGTCCGGCCTGGGCGCGATGATGGCCGTGCTGATCCTGGTGTTCCAGGACACGCTGCTGTCGCTGGTGGCCAGCGTGACCATCAGTTCCAACGACATGGTGCGGGTGGGCGACTGGATCGAGATGCCCAGCCAGAACGCCGACGGCGACGTCATCGATATCGCCCTGCACACGGTGAAGGTGCAGAACTGGGACAAGACCATCACCACGATCCCCACCAAGAAGCTGATCAGCGACTCGTTCAAGAACTGGCGCGGCATGAGCGAATCCGGCGGCCGGCGCATCAAGCGCGCGCTGTACCTGGACCAGAACAGCGTGCGATTCCTGTGTGGCGAGGAGCAGGCGCGGTTGCGCCGGTTCCGCCTGCTGGGCGACTACCTGCAGCGCAAGGACGGCGAGCTGGACGCGTGGAATGCGCGCCTGGCCGACCACGGCCGCGAGCCGGTCAACCAGCGCCGCATCACCAACCTGGGCACGTTCCGCGCGTACGTGGAGGCCTACCTGCGCGCGCACGGGGACATCCACGACGGCATGACGCTGCTGGTGCGCCAGCTGCCACCTGGCCCGACCGGGCTGCCGCTGGAGATCTACTGCTTCACCCGCACCGTGGCATGGGGGCCGTACGAAGCCATCCAGTCCGACCTCTTCGACCACCTGCTGGCGATCCTGCCGGAGTTCGGGTTGCAGGTGTTCCAGCAGCCGGGCGGTGCCGACGTGCGCCGGCTTCAGGCCCTGCCGAGTGCCGCTCTTGCGGTCACCGGATGAGCAGGTACGACGATTCCGCGTACCATTCCCGCTCCCGAATCCCGAGCCCCACATGGACATCGTTTTCATCGAAGACCTGCGCATCGAGACCGTCATCGGCATCTACGACTGGGAGCGCGGAATCCGCCAGACCGTGGCGCTCGACGTGGAGATGGCGTTCGACAACCGCGTGCCGGCCGCGAGCGACGACATTGCTCACACGTTGGACTACAAGGCGGTGTCGAAGCGGCTGATCGCCTTCGTCGAGGAGGCTAACTTCGGGCTGGTCGAGACGCTCGCCGAGCGCTGCGCCGAGATCATCCGCGAGGACTTCGGCGTGGCCTGGGTGCGACTGAAGCTCAGCAAGCCTGGCGCCGTCACTGGTGCGCGCAATGTCGGCGTGCTGATCGAACGCGGCGTGCGCCCGGCCTGACGCCATGGGAATGGCCTATCTCAGCCTGGGCAGCAACGTCGAGCCCGAACGGCATCTGCGCGCCGCGGTCATGGCGCTGCGCGAACGCTTCGGCGACGTGCTGCTGTCGCCGGTCTATCGCACGCGCTCGGTCGGTTTCGACGGCACCGATTTCCTGAATTCCGCCGCCGTGATCGACAGCGACCTGGATCCGCTCGCGTTGAACGACTGGCTGCATGCGCTGGAAGACGCGCACGGCCGCGACCGCAGCGGCCCGCGGTTCTCGGACCGCACGCTCGACATCGACATCGTGTTCTACGACGACCGGGTGATGCAGGGGCCGGGCAACCTGCGCCTGCCGCGCGACGAATTGAAGCACGCGTTCGTGCTGCTGCCGCTGGCCGACATCGCACCCAACATGGTCGATCCGCGCAGTGGCCTGCGGCTGGATGCGCTGTGGCAGGCGCATCCCGATCGCGATGCGCCACCGGAAGCCGTGGCGATCGATTTCGGCTGAGCGGGATCAGCCGATCCCGCGTCCGCCGTCCACGCGGATCACCTGGCCGGTGACGTAAGCCGCCGCATCGCCCAGCAGCCAGGCCACCGTGCCGGCGATATCGTCGGGCTCGCCGACGCGCCCGAGCGGTGTCTGCGCCAATAGGCCGGCCTGCACGTCCGCATCGATGCCGCCGTCGGGCCACAGGATGGCGCCGGGCGACACCGCGTTCACCCGCACGTCGGGCGCCAGCGAGACCGCCAGTCCGCGCGACACCGCGAGCAGGGCGGCCTTCGATGCCGCGTACACCGCAAGATCCGCGCGTGGTGTGTCGGCGTAGATATCCGCGATGTTGACGATGGCGCCGCGCGCGGCGCGCAGGTGCGATGCGGCCGCCTGCGCCAGGAAGAAGGGAGCACGGGCATTGACCGCGAACAGCTCCTCCCACTGCGCCGGTGTAGCGCTGCCTGCGGGCGTGGGATAGAAC
Source organism: Pseudoxanthomonas sp. LjRoot206 (assembly GCF_056175725.1). Lineage (NCBI taxonomy): Bacteria > Pseudomonadati > Pseudomonadota > Gammaproteobacteria > Lysobacterales > Lysobacteraceae > Pseudoxanthomonas > Pseudoxanthomonas sp. LjRoot206. The sequence continues at coordinate 153,539 of NZ_JBGFFI010000004.1, read as the reverse complement.
GCCGATGCGTTGTTGACCAGCGCATCCAGGCGACCGAAGTGGCCGACGGTCTTCGCCACCAGCTCCGGCAGCCGGTCGAAGACCGCGAGGTCGGCCTGCAGCGCCAGCGTGCTGCCCGCACGCGCGGCTTCCAGTTCGTCGACCAGCGACTGCATGTCGCCCGCCGAGCCGCGGTAGTGCAGCGCCAGGTCGTTGCCCTCGGCGTGCAGCCTGCGCGCGATCGCCGCGCCGATGCGGCGGGCAGCGCCGGTGATCAGGACGACACGGCGCGGCGTGGACATGGCGGACTCCGGGACATGAGCCCGCATTGTCCCTGCTTTGCACCGAAATGGCGCACGCCGACGTCAAAAAGGTGAGTCGACGTGCACGGCGTGCGGATGCTTGACGGCGCGCACACGCACCGTGCATGTTGCGACGCATCAGCCCTCGCCGGATGTGCCGGCCGGGGACAGCAGGAAGGCGAATGGACTGGGCGAAGTACCGCACCACGACCTTTGACGAACTGATCCAGGCCGATGGACGGCCCCGACCGGCCGCGCGTCGCCTGGTCGAATACCTTGCGGGCCTGTCTGGCCGCGAACTCGCCGAACGGCAACTCGCCGCCGACGTGGTGGCGCGCGTGCAGGGCATCACCTTCACCGTGTATTCCGACGGCCGCAACGTCGACCGCACACTGCCGTTCGACCTGATCCCGCGCATCATTCCGCTCAGCGAATGGCAGCGCACCGAAGCCGGCCTGAAGCAGCGCATGCGCGCGCTCAACCTGTTCATCGGCGACATCTACGGCAGGCAGCAGATCGTCAAGGACAAGGTGTTCCCGGCGATGCTGCTGAAGGATTCGGTGAACTTCCGCGCGCAGTGCGTGGGCGTCACCCCGCCGCTGGGCGTGTGGGCGCACATCTGTGGTTCCGACCTGGTGCGCGATGGCGACGGCACGCTCTACGCACTGGAAGACAACCTGCGCATCCCCAGCGGCGTCAGCTACATGCTGGAAAACCGCATGGTGGCCAAGCGCGTGTTCCCGGAACTGTTCGAGACCAGCTCGATCCTGCCGGTGGACGAGTACCCCAGCCAGCTGTACGACACGCTCGCCGCGCTGTCGCCGCGTCCCGGCGACACGCCGGTGATCGCGCTGCTGACGCCGGGCGTGTTCAACAGCGCGTACTTCGAGCACGCCTACTTGGCGCAGGCGATGGGCATCGAACTGGTCGAAGGCAGCGACCTGTTCGTCGCCGACGACGACTGCACCTACATGCGCACGGTCTACGGACCCAAGCGCGTCGATGTCGTCTACCGCCGCGTCGACGACCTGTTCATCGACCCCGAGGTGTTCCATCCGGATTCCGTGCTGGGCGTGCCCGGCCTGATCCGCAGCTGGCGCGCCGGCAAGGTGGCGCTGGCCAACGCGCCGGGCGCTGGCGTCGCCGACGACAAGGTCGTGTTCGCCTACGTGCCGAAGATGATCAGGTACTACCTTGACGAGGATCCCATCCTGCCCAACGTGCCGAGCTACCTCTGCCACAACGCGAAGGAGCGCAAGTACGTGCTGGAGAACATCGAAAAGCTGGTGGTGAAGCCGGCCAACGAATCCGGCGGCTACGGCATGCTGATCGGGCCGCGCTCGACCAGGCGTCAGCGCGAGAAGTTCAAGGCGCTGATCGAAGCGAATCCGCGCAACTACATGGCGCAGCCGACGCTGGCGTTGTCCACCGCGCCCATCGTCACCAAGCAGGGGCCGTCGCCGCGCCACATCGACCTGCGTCCGTTCGTGCTGTCGCGCCAGGACACGTATGTGACCACCGGCGGCCTGACGCGCGTGGCGATGGTGAGGGGCTCGCTGGTGGTCAATTCGTCGCAGGGCGGCGGTGCCAAGGATACGTGGGTGGTCGACCTGTCCGACGACGAGGGAGCGGCCTGATGCTCTCGCGCGTCGCCGACAACCTCTACTGGTTCAGCCGCTACGTGCGGCGTGCCGAGAACACCGCCCGCCTGGTCGGCGTGGGCAGCCAGCTGCAGCTCGACATGCCGCGGTCGGTGCGGTTCGCGTGGCGGCCGATGATCGATACGGTCGGTGCCGGCGAGTGCTTCGAACAGTGCTATCCGGCCACGGCGGAGGCCGCCGGCGACACGGACGTGATCCGCTTCCTGCTGCTGGACGAGCGCAACCCCTCGTCGCTGCGCACGTCGGTCGATTCGGCCCGCGAGATCCTGCGCAGCATCCGCGATACGCTGCCGCAGGACGTATGGGAGGCGATCAACGACCTGCACCTCTACATCGGCGCGCAGGGCGAGCGCAGCCTCAGCAGGCGTTACCGGCTGGAGTTCCTGCAACGCATCGTCGACGGTTGCCTGAAGGTATCGGGGCTGTTGAGCGCCAACGTCAGCCGCGACATCGGCTACCAGTTCCTGCGCCTGGGCACCGCCCTGGAGCAGGCCGACATGACGACGCGCATCATGGATGCCGGTGCATCGGGACTGGTGACGCCGCGCAACGAGGACGACCGCGAGGCGTTCCAGAACATGCAGTGGATGAGCGTGCTGCGCTCGCTGGCCGGCTACCAGATGTTCCGCCGGCACGTGCGCCAGCGCGTCACCGCCGAACTGGCGCTGCGCTTCCTGTTACAGAACAACGAGTTCCCGCGCAGCGTGCACTTCTGCCTGTCGCGCATGCAGAGCGTGCTGCCCACGATGCCGCCACGGCCCGGCGTGGACCGCCACCTCAACCGGGTGATCGGCCTGACCCGCAACGCTGATCCTGCCGTCCTCGCGACACGCAATCCCGCGCAGTTCATGGACGAGATCCAGGTACACCTGGGTGCGCTGCACGATGCGATCGCGGAAGGGTACTTCCACGGTTGAGGCCCGCTCTTCTGTAGGAGCGACGTCAGTCGCGACCGCGCGGCCGACACGTCCAACGACCCGCATCGCGAGCACAACATGCCGTCGCAGATGGTGCGCATGATGGCGGCGCCATGATTCGTCAGGGGTACGGTCGCGACTGACGTCGCTCCTACAGAAAGCGGGACGGTTACTGCTGCCCTTGCGCGTCGCCGGGATCCTGCCGCGACGGGGCGCGACGGGGCGGCATCACCGGCAGCGGGCCGGCCGATGGTTCGGCCTCGCGTTGCGGTTCCCACGGGAACCTCGGCAGGCTGTGTACGGCGGCTTCCAGCCTGCGCGACCACGTGTCGTGGATCTCGGCATACAGCGGCGTGTCCGCCTCAAGCCGCATCCGCTGGCTGACCTTCAGATCGCCATTGCGCAGCAGCGCCATGTCCACCGGCATGCCGACCGACAGGTTGGAACGGATGGTGGAATCCAGCGACACCAGCGCGCAGCGCGCGGCGTCTTCCAGCGGGGTCTCGGGGCGGATGATGCGGTCCAGGATCGGCTTGCCGTACTTGGATTCGCCGATCTGAAGATAGGGCGTTTCCGGCGAGGTCGCGATGCAGTTGCCGAGCGGGTACACCATATACAGGCCCGGGCGCTCGCCGGCGATCTGCCCGCCCAGGATCAGCGTGGACTGGACGTTGACGCCACTCTGCTGCGCTTCGTCGCTCATCTTCACCTGGCTGGCGACCAGCGTGTCGCCGACGTATTCCGCCACTTCGTACAGGTGCGAGAACGTGCGCAGGCTGTGCTTCGCATTCGGATCGTCGGCATCGCGCTGCAGCCGCGAGATGGTCAGTTGCGTAGTGGCCAGGTTGCCGGCCGACATGATGACGAACACGCGGTCGCCGGGCCATTCGAACACGTGCATCTTGCGGTACACGCGCACATCGTCGAAGGAAGCGCTGGTGCGGGTATCCGCGGCGAAGACCAGGCCTTCGTTGACTTCGATGCCGACGCAATAGGTCATGGCGTGTCCGCTGCTGCTGTGCATCACGATTCTATGCGTGGCCTCCGGGGTTGGCTAGGGCTTGGCGCGGCAGTGTGAAACGGCCCGTACAATGGTGCGGACTCCCGCTTCTGGTGCGCCATGCACGCCGATCTTCCCCTTCCCGACGACGCTGCGCAGGCACACAGCGCGCAACTCGCGGCCCTGATCCGCGCCGAGATCGCGGCCGAGGGCGGCAGTCTGCCGTTCTCGCGGTTCATGGAGCGCAGCCTGTATGCGCCGGGCCTGGGTTACTACAGTGCGGGCAGCACGAAGTTCGGCGAAGCCGGCGATTTCACCACGGCGCCCGAACTGGGGCCGCTGTTCGCCAGCTGTGTGGCGCAGGCGGTCGCGCCGGTGTTGCAGCAACTGGGGCCGGAGGCGGCGTTCGTCGAGATCGGCGGCGGCAGCGGCGCGTTCGCCGAAATCATGCTCAAGCGGCTGCTCGAACTCGATGCGCTGCCCGCGCGCTACGCCATCCTCGAGCCCAGCGCGGATCTGCGCGAACGCCAGCGCGAACGGCTGGGCCAGTGCCTGATCCCGCCGGTGTTCGATCTGGTGGAATGGCTCGACGGTCCGCCGTCGGAGGCATGGAATGGTGTACTGTTCGCCAACGAGGTCATCGATGCGCTGCCGACGCCGCGCTTCACGCTGCGCGACGGCGAGGTATTCGAGGAGGGCGTGGCGCTGGACGGCGAGGGGCGCTTCGTCCGTACGGACCGGCCGGCCGATGCCTTGCTGGCCGCAGCGGTGCGCCATGTCGAACGCTATCTGGAGCGTCCGTTTCCCGATGGCTATCGCTCCGAGCTGCTGCCGCAGCTGCCGTACTGGATCCAGGCGGTGATGGGCGGGCTGGATCGCGGCGCCATGCTGTTCGCCGACTACGGCTACACGCGCCGCGAGTTCTACCAGGACGACCGCGATGACGGCACGCTGCGTGCGTACTACCGCCACCGCGTGCACAACGATCCCTATCTGTGGCCGGGCCTGCAGGACATCACGGCGTCGGTGGATTTCACTGCGCTGGCCGAAGCCGGCACGCAGGCGGGCTTCGACCTCGCCGGCTACACCACGCAGGCCAACTTCCTGCTCGGCAACGGGCTGCAGGAGCGCTTGAACGAAGCCGAAGCGCGGGCCGACGAGATCACGCTGCTGCGCCTGCGCAACGAAGCCAAGCGATTGACCCTGCCCAGCGAGATGGGCGAGCGCTTCCAGGTGATGGGCTTTTCCAGCGAGGTGGAATTCGGCACGGCCTTCCTGTTCAACGACCTGAGCTGGCGCCTGTGAGCGGCATCCTGGCGTTGAAACCGTTCCACCGTCCGCGGTTGTGGCTGGGCCTGTGGTTGCTCGCGGTTGCGGTGGTCGCGGTGTTGTCGCTGGTCAACCTGAGCAGGTTGCCGCCGGTGCCGGAAGGGGGCGACAAGGTCGAGCATTTCCTCGCCTACGGGCTGCTGTCGGCATCGGCCATGCAGTTGTTCGCCAGGCGGCGCGGCTGCCTGCTCGTGGCCGCGCTGCTGGTCGCGCTGGGTATCGGCCTGGAGTTCGCGCAGGGCGCGCTGACCACCACGCGCATGGCGGATCCGCATGACGCGCTCGCCAACACGCTGGGCGTGCTGGCGGGACTGGCGACGCTGCCGACACCGTTGCGCGGCCTGCTGCTTGCGCTGGATGCCCGCTGGCGGCCCGTGCGCGCCTAGCAAAAGGAAAGCCGGGACATGCCCGGCTTTCCTTGTTACGCATGGCCGATGACGGCGCGGTTCAGCGCGGCTGCAGCGTGATGCGGTCCAGCACCCACATCTGCGGACGCGTGTCGCCGGTGAAGCGCACGCACAGGTCCTGCTTGCCGGTGGTGCCGGCCGGCAGCGGTGCGTCGAGGTCGAGGAAGCCATCCGCGTTCGGCGCGGCCGGCAGGGCGACCGTCGCCAGCATCTTTCCCTTGCAGCCGCCGCCCAGGATTTCCAGTTCGCCCAGCGGCGATTTCGCCGGTTCGAAGGTGCGGGCCGGCTCGTCGTGGGCCAACTGGAAGTAGTACGGGATACGGCCGGCGCGTACCTTGATCGACGCGATGCCGTCCAGGTCGGCCTGGTTCCACTGCCAGCACGGATAGAAGATCGTCGCGTTGAAGATCGCGCGCTCGCCTTCCAGCGGGCCATCGTCTTCCAGGCGCAGCAGCAGGCGTCCGGCATCCGGGCACACGCCCATCGCTTCGTCGGTACGCGTCAGCATCGCCGCCGGCGTCAGCTCGAACGTCGACGCCGGTGCCAGCGCACGGCCGTCGGCGAACGCGGCTGCACGCACGGTGGCCGGCAGCTTCACGTCCAGTGGCGTGGCGAAGGTCGACGAGGCCTGCGTCGGCTCGCTGCCGTCGGTGGTGTAGTGCACCGGGTAGTCGAGCGGATTGGACAGCGTGACCTTGGCGGTGCCGGCCTTGCGGTCGTCCTCGGTGGCGATCAGCGGTTCGAACGGCGTCTTCGCGTAGCCCAGGCCGATGGCGTCGTAACGCTTCAGCTGCGTGGGCAGGCGGGCGGTGAAGCTGGCGAAGTCCTTCTTCGCGGCCGGCGTCCAGCCGGTCTCCGCGACCGCTGCCAGGCGCGGGAACGCGTTGTGCTGCAGGCGGGCGAAGGTGCGCGTGTGCTCGGTCCACAGATTGGCCTGGATGCCGAGGATGTGGTGGCGCTGGCTCTCTTCCAGTTCCGCCGGCACGGGTTCGAAGCCGTAGACGTCCTGCAGCGTGATCAGCGCCGGGCGGCCGGGCGGCTCGTTCGGCGACGCGGTCTGCAGGTAATCGAGGTAGGTCTTGTTGGACGGCGACATCACCACGTCATGGCCCTGGCGCGCGGCCTGGAGGCCGCCTTCGATACCGCGCCATGACATCACCGTGGCCTCGGGCGGCAGTTTGGCTTCCAGGATCTCGTCCCAGCCGATCAGCCGCTTGCCGTACGTGGACAGGTACTTCTCCAGGCGTTCGACCAGGTACCCCTGCAGGTCCATCTCGGTCTTCGCGCCGACCTGGCGCATGCGCGCCTGCTCGCGCGCGGAGGCTTCCCACTGGTCTTTGACCGCCTCGTCGCCACCAACGTGCACGTAGGTGCCGGGGAACAACGTGACCACTTCGCCCAGCACGTTCTCGAGGAAGGTGATGGTGCCTTCCTCGACGTTGACCAGGTTGGGGAACACGCCCCACTCGTTCGACGGCACCAGCGGCGTGGCGATCGAGCCGAGCTCCGGATACGCCGAGATCGCCGCCGTCGCGTGGCCCGGTACGTTGATCTCGGGCACGACGGTGATGTGGCGTTCGGCGGCGTACTTCACCACGTCGCGGATCTGGTCCTGCGTATAGAAGCCGCAATACGGGCGCGGCTCGCCGGTCTTCGGGTCCTTGCCGCCGTCGCCGGCGGGAATGCGGCAGCCGCCGATCTCGGTGAGCTTGGGATACTGCTTGATCTCGATGCGCCAGCCCTGGTCGTCGGTGAGGTGCCAGTGCAGCGTGTTGAGCTTGTGCAGGGCCATCGCGTCAATGATCTTCTTGACGTCCTCGACCTGCTGGAAGTGGCGCGCCGGGTCCAGCATGAAGCCGCGCCAGCCGAAGCGGGGTGCGTCCTCGATATGCAGCGCGGGCAGCGTGACGCGGCCCTTGTCGCCTTGCGTGACCAGCTGCCACAGCGTCACCGCGCCGTAGAACAGGCCGCGTTCGTCGTGCGCCTTCACGGTCACGCCGTCGGGCGTGACGTCGAGCGTGTAAGCCTCCGGGTTCTTCGTCGCGGCGGCTGCCGCTTCCAGCACGAAGCGGATCATGCCCTTGCCTTCTTCCTGCGTGGTGGCCAACGCGGGGCCGCCTGCCGATTGCAGGTAGGCCGCGAACTGTTGCGCGACGCGCGTCGCCGCCTCGCCGCTGGCGGCCAGCTTCGTATCCGCGTTGACGGCGAAGGCGCCTTCACCCGTCCGCAGCTCGGCGGGCGCCGGGATCAGCGAGGGGGTGATCGGTGCGGACGCGGCGGTGTCCGCGGCCGTGTCGCCGGCCGGCTGCTTGCAACCAGACAGCACCAGCAGGGTGAAGGCCAGTCCGGCCAGGGCGCGATGGGCGATGGGTCGTTTCATCGGTGTCCTCGGTAGCGGTGGGCACAGCATGCCCCAAAAAAAAGCGGGCCAGGACGGATCCGGGCCCGCAGAGGGAGAGTGTTCCCTTACATCGTGGTGCTTAGAACTTGAAGCGGAAATTCAGGTAGTACTGGCGGCCGTTGCTGTAGAAGGCGTGCGGCAGGTAGCCCGGCACCGCATCGTTCTCGGTGTAGTACTTCAGCTTGGGATCGTTGAGGTTCAGGCCATCCAGGCTGATCGTCAGCCAGTCGGTCGCCTTGAAGCCGAGCGATGCCGACACCGTGGCGAAGTCGTCCTGGTAGAAGTTGTCGGCGCGGCTGACGCCGGCATAGAACGAGCTGCGGTAGCTGTAGTTCACGCGGGCGTTGAAGCGCGTGTTCTCGTACCAGGCCGAGAAGTTGTAGGTGTTCTCGGAGGTGCCGTTGAGCGGCTTGCCGCCGTCCGCCTTGCCATCCACATAGGTGTAGTTGGCGTTGATGCCGAAGTTCTCGCCGATCGGCTGCTCGTAGGTCAGTTCCACGCCCCTGGCCTTGCCGTTCGAGTTGACCGGGATCGACACCAGGTAGTCGCTGTAGACGTCGGTGCCGGCGGCTTGGCTGGCCTGCTGGTCCTTGTACTGGACGATGACGTTGCCGAAATCGACGTAGCCGTCCATGTCCATCGAGAACACGCTGGCAGCGAGCAGTGCGCGCGGCGCGAAGTACCACTCCAGCGAAGCGTCGAAGTTGGTCGACACCAGCGGATCCAGGTTCGGGTTGCCGCCGCTGCCCTCGTGCGTCAGGTCGTTCAGCGTCAGCGAGCCGGCCAGTGCGGAGAAGTCCGGGCGGGTCATGGTCTTGCTTCCCGACACGCGCGCCACCAGATTGTCGGTCAGCTCGAACTTGAAGTTCACGCTGGGCAGCAGTTCGTTGTAGTCGTTGTTGACCACGACCGGCAGGTAGTCGCCGAAGGCCGAGCCCGTGATCGCACCGGGAATGCCGGAGTTGACCGCAAGTGCCTGGTTGTAGTTCACGTCCGTCTGCGTCCGGACGTAGCGCAGGCCGGCGTTGCCGCTCCAGCGATCGCCGCGGAAGTTCAGCTGCGCGTACACCGCATTGATGTCTTCCTTCACGCCGTACACGTCGGAGAAGTAGAAGCGTTCGGGATTGTTCCGATTGGCGAAGCGGGCGTTGATCTCCGCCAGCTGGCCCGGCGTGTAGTACCAGATGTTCGACGGCACGTTGCCGCCCACGCCGAAGTCGCCCGGATAGTTGCCGCCGCCGGCCGGATAGGCCGTGATGTCGGTCCAGTTGGTCGCCCAGTTCGGTCCCTGCGCGAGCGAGAAGTCGTTGCTGCGCTCGTGCGTGGCATAGCGGTAGCCGAAGTCCAGCGAGGACAGCGTGTCATTGTCGAAGAAGAACTGGCCATCGGCCTGGGCCCAATCTTCCTTGTCCAGCACGTCGATGCCCTGCGCGCCGAAGATCCAGCCATCCTGCGGGCGGTGGTTCGCCGCCGTGTTGGTGCCGCCCAGCGACCAGTCGATGGGGTTGCTTACACCGTTCATGCTCCAGCTGGCGCCGGCGTTGCCGGCGATGCCGGTTTCCAGCACGTCCTGGGTGGGGCTGCTGCCGTTGCCCTTGGTGGTGCCTAGTTGGAAGACGAACTTCAACGCGTCGCTGGCATTCCATTCGGCATCCAGCGCGATGTACTTGGAGGTCGACTCCGCGCCCGGCCGCGAGATCATGTCGTAAACGCCGTACGGGGTGACGGCCGTGCCGGTGGTGACCGGCGCGTAGGTGGCGCTGGTCAGCACGCCGTTGTTCACCGTGTAGCTGGCGGGCGTCTGGTTGACGAACCGGCTGGCCCACATCATGTAGTTGCGGTTGTAATTGTCCGCTTCCAGCTTGGAGTAGAACGCATTGACGTTCAGGGTCAGGTTGTCGGTGACCTTGGCCTCAATGTTGGCCACGCCGCCCTTGCGCTTGCGGACCTGCTCGAACAGCGCGGCACCGAGGAGGTTGGGATACAGCACGCCTACCAGTTCCGGATTGCTTATCGATACCGGTGTCGGAGTGACGCCATCCGCCTCGAACCTTGGGATCGCACCGTAGCCGCCCACCACTTCCTGGCCGTCGCGGCGCAGGCTGCGCTCCTCGTTGAACACCTGCACCAGGAAGCCGGCGGTGCTCTCGTCGTTACGCCAGTTCAGCAGCGCGTCGAGCTGCGGCTTGGTGTCGCCCGGCAGGTCGGAGTGCACGGCGCCGATCGAGCCCTGGATCGTGAGCGGCTCGGCGAACTGCAGCGGACGGCGGGTGATGATGTTGACCGAACCGGCGGTGCCGCCTTCGACCAGCTTCGCTTCGGAGGTCTTGTGGACGACGACGCGGTCGACGATCTCGGACGGGTACAGCGAATAGCTCACGCTGCGGCCGACGTTGCCCACCTGGCTGAGCACGAACCAGTCGCCGGTGCCGATGGTGTGGCCGTTGACCAGCGTCTGCGTGAGGCTGGGATTGGTGCCGCGCAGGCTGACGCGATCGGCTTCGTCGAAGCCGCCTTCGCTGGCGCTGGACGAGGCGATGTTGACGCCAGGCAACTGGCGCAGCGTGTCGGCCACGTTCTTGGCGGGCAGCTTGCCGACGTCTTCGGCGGTGACGACTTCGACATGCGTGGCGGCATCGCGCTTGGCGTCGAGCGCCTTCTCGATGCTGCCGCGGATGCCGGTGACGACTACGGTATCGAGATCCGTCGCGTCGGGTGTGGCGGTGGATTCCTGTGCGCTGACCTGCATGGAAAACGCGAGTCCTGCGGCGATCGAGGCCGAAAGGATCGAGGTGCGGTACTTCATGATGTCTCTCCCATCACTGTTTTTTGAGTTCCGGCAGCCATCGCTCGCGCTGTTCCGCCGTGCCTGGTACTTCGGTGTTGCCTGGCGTTGCACGTATCCCCTGCACCCCGCCCCTTGATGCCTGCGCCTGTCCCGGCGCTTCCCTCATCTGTCTTCGTCGCGGTCGAGGTACCACCGTGCCGCGCCGATCACCCCCAACTGCCCGTGTTCCACCAGCTTCACGGGAATGCGTTCCAGCGCCTCGCGCATCGATCCCTTGTTGAGGAAGCGGGACACGAAGCTGCTGTCGATCAGGACGTCGCGGATCTTCGGCAGGATGCCGCCGGCGAGGTACACGCCGCCCTGCACGCCGTACAGCAGCGCCATGTCGCCGACCACGCTGCCGAGCAGGCCGCAGAACACATCCAGGCTTTCGCGCGCCAGCGCGTCTTCGCCCGACTGCGCCGCGGCGGTGATCTGCCCTGGGTGCGCGTAGGGCGACGGCGCCACGCCGCGCACGGCGCACAGCGCGGTGTAGAGGTTCATCAGGCCGGGGCCGGACAGTGCGTGTTCGACCGGCACGTGCGTACGGGTCTTCAGCATCTCGGCGAGCAGCGCCATTTCGAGCGCGTTGCCCGCGGTCAGTGCGGCCTGGCCGGCTTCGGTGGCGAGCACCACGGCGCGCGGGCCGGCAGGAATCCAGACGGCGGCGCCCAGTCCGGTGCCAGGTCCGAGGATCAGCGTCGGTCCGTGCTTCGGCGCGATGGCCGGGCCGGTGAGCTGCATCACTTCGCTGGCGTCCATCTGCGCGGCGGCGTGCGCCACGGCCTCGAAATCGTTGACCAGGCGGACGTCGTCGAAGCCCAGCTGCGTGCGCAGCTCGGCCGGCGACAGCCGCCACGGCAGGTTGTTGGTGATGACGGTGCCGTCTTCCAGCGCGTAGCCGGCGCTGGCGATCACCGCGCGCGCCACCCGCGTCGCGCCCAGGCGGGCGATGAAGTCGGCCACGATGTCGCCGAGGCCGGCGTGCTCGGCGCAGGCGTACTTGCGGTACTCCAGCACGCTGACGGGTGTGCCGGGGTCGCTGCCGCCGCGGACCAGGCCGATGCGGACATGGGTGCCGCCGACGTCCGCCGCGATGAAGGCGTCGTGCGCCCCGCTGATGGCATCCGTCGGCATTGGATTCGCTATGGCGACCACACGTCTCCCCACATGTTCGCGGCCGGGACGCCCGCATCCCGATATGGCCGGAGTGTGAAAAGTGTTTGACAACGTTGTCAAGACTCTGTCATGAAATAGCCGTCCGGCACGCCGGAGGACGTCATGAAACAGAAACAATCGTCGTATTCAGCGAGCGATTGTTTTCAGTAGTAGCGTTAATCATTGAATTGGAAGGGGGAATCCGGGCAAGTCCGATAGGACTTGATGCTGCAGTGCACGACGTCACTGGAGTCACATCCAGGGTTCCGGAGCTACCCGCACTCACGCTTTTCCCAGTTCGTCCGATTGGCTTTGACAACGTTGTTCCCGATGCCCGACGCTCTGGCGCCTGGCATCGCCAGCCCGAGGGATTGCATGACCAGCACTGCCGGCTCCAGCCCGTACCGCTCGCTCGCCATCGTCGGCGTGCTGTTCTTCATCATCGGCTTCTTCACCTGGATCAACGGGCCGCTGATCACGTTCGTGCAACTCGCCTTCGACCTGGACGAGGTGAATGCCTTCCTCGTATTGATGGTGTTCTACCTGTCGTACTTCTTCCTGGCCTTGCCGGCAGCGGCGCTGCTCAAGCGCACCGGCATGAAGAAGGGCCTGGCCGCCAGCCTGTTCGTGATGGCGGTCGGCGCGGCGATGTTCGGTGAGTTCTCCACCCAGCGCTGGTATCCCGGCGCACTGTCCGGCCTGTTCGTGATCGGTGGAGGGCTGGCGTTGCTGCAGACCGCGGTGAATCCGTACGTCAGCATCCTCGGTCCCATCGACAGCGCCGCCCAGCGCATCGCGCTGATGGGCATCTGCAACAAGGTCGCAGGCATGCTGGCGCCGCTTGTGCTCGGCACGCTGGTCCTGCATGGCGTGGGCGACCTGGCCGTGCAAGTAGGGGCCGCCGATGCGGCCGGCAAGGCGGTGCTGCTGGATGCGTTCGCCGCGAAGATCCATCTCCCGTACCTGGCGATGGCGGGCGTGCTGGTGGTCGTCGCCATCGGCATCCTGTTTTCGCCGCTGCCGGAAGTGAAGCCGTCGGAAGCCAACGCCGCGCCCGCGGCCGACGCGACCGACAGCGAACGCTGCCTGTCGCAGTTCCCGCACCTTTGGCTTGGCGTGCTGTGCCTGTTCCTCTATGTAGGCGTGGAGGTGTTGGCGGGCGATGCGATCGGGACGTACGGAAGGGGCTTTGGGCTGCCACTGGACCAGACCAAGCTGTTCACCACCTACACGCTGTTCGCGATGCTGGCGGGATATCTGGTCGGTCTGGCACTGATCCCGCGCATCGTGTCGCAGCAACGCTACCTGGCCATCTCAGCCACGCTTGGCGTGCTGTTCTCGTGCGGCGCGTTGCTGACCCATGGCTACGTGTCGGTCGGCTTCGTCGCGGCACTGGGCTTCGCCAACGCCATGATGTGGCCGGCGATCTTCCCGCTGGCGATCAAGGGACTGGGCCGGCATACCGAAGCCGGCTCGGCGCTGCTGATCATGGGCATCGCGGGTGGCGCCATCCTGCCGCAGGCCTTCGCGGTACTGAAACAGCACTACGACTTCCAGCTGGTGTTCGCCGGACTGGCGATCCCGGGTTATCTCTACATCCTGTACTACGCACTGGCCGGCCACCGGGTGGGCTCGCCGAACCGGGCGGCGACGGCGGTGCCGGAACGCGGCATCATGGCGGACTCGCCTCCATGACGGAAACGCCCATGCGCCGACCCACCATCAAGGACGTCGCCGAACGCGCGAAGGTCTCGCTGAAGACCGTGTCCCGGGTCATCAACAACGAGCCGTCGGTGCTGCAGGGCACCCGCGCGCGCGTGCTGCACGCCATCGCCGAGCTGGACTACGAACCGGACCAGTCCGCGCGCAACCTGCGCAGCGGCACGCCGTTCGTGATCGGACTGGTCTACGACAACCCCAACCCGTACCACATCATCGGCGTGCAGAACGGGGTGCTGGCGGCGTGCAAGGAAACCGGCTTCGGCCTGCAGATCCATCCGGTCGATTCCACCTCGCCGCTGCTGGCGGAGGAACTGGTGGAGTTCGTGCAGCGCTCGCGCCTGGCCGGCCTGGTGCTGACCGCGCCGATGTCGGAGCGTGCCGACCTGGTGACGACGCTGGCCGCACGTGGCGTGAAGCTGGTGCGCATCATCGCCGCGACGGAAGATCCCGACGATGGCCTGCCCTGCGTCTACGTCGACGACCGCGACGCGGCCTACGAGATCACCGAGCACCTGATCCAGCTCGGCCACCAGCGCATCGGCTTCCTGTGGGGCGGGTTGGCGCATCGCTCCAGTACCGAACGCTATGCCGGTTACGAGAAGGCGCTGAAGGACTACGGCATCACGCTCGACAAGCACCTCGTGGTGCCTGGCGACTACACCTTCGACGACGGTTTCCGCGGCGCACGCCGCCTGCTCGCATTGCGCGAACCGCCGACGGCGATCTTCGGCTCCAACGACGAGATCGCGGCTGGCGTGCTCGCCGCCGCCAAGTCGGCCGGCATGAACGTGCCCTACGACCTGTCCATCGCCGGCTTCGAGGACAGTCCGTTCTCCAAGCAGTCGTGGCCGCCGCTGACCACCGCCAAACAGGCGACGCAGGACATCGCGAAACAAGCGGCCCGCCTGCTGATCGCGGGCCTGCGCACCGATGCCTACGACGACCATCCCACGCCGGTGCACAACCAGGGCTTCGTGCCGCAACTGGTCGTGCGCGGCTCCACCGCGCCGGTACGACCGCGCGCCGACCGACCCGAACCCGCCTCGCCATGACGACTCCGCTTCCCGCTCCCGCCGACACCCTGATGCACCAGGAAGCCGCCCAGGCGTCCGCGATCATCGCCGACCAGTACGCGCGCAACGCCGACACGGTGAAGGCGCTGGCCGCCGACCTGCGCCGCACGCCGCCGCCGTTCGTCGTCACCTGCGCGCGCGGCAGTTCCGACCATGCCGCCACGTACGCGAAGTACCTGTTCGAAACGCAGCTCGGCGTGGTGACGGCCTCGGCGTCGCCCTCGGTCGGTTCGGTGTACGAAGCGAAGCAGCGGTTGGCCGGCGCCCTGTATGTGGTGATCTCGCAGTCGGGCAAGAGCCCGGACCTGTTGCGCAATGCCACGGCGGCCAAGGAGGCGGGCGCGCGCGTGGTCGCGATCGTCAACGTGGCCGATTCGCCGCTCGCGCAACTCGCGGATACCGTGCTGCCGATGCATGCCGGACCGGAACGCAGCGTCGCCGCGACCAAGAGCTATCTCGGTTCGCTGGCGGCGATCCTGCAACTGGCGGCGTACTGGAAGGACGAAGCGCCGCTGCACGACGCCACGCTCGCCCTGCCGGAGGCGCTGCAGCGTGCCTGGCAGGCCGACTGGTCGCCGCTGACCGAAGGCCTGGTGGGTGCGCACAACCTGTTCGTGCTCGGTCGTGGCCTCGGCCTTGCCGCCGCGCAGGAAGCGGCACTGAAGTTCAAGGAGACCTGCGGCCTGCATGCCGAGGCCTACAGTTCTGCCGAGGTGAAGCACGGGCCGATGGCGCTGGTCGGTCCCGGCTTCCCCGTGCTGTGCTTCGCGCAGCCCGATGAAACCGAGGCCGGTACGCTCGCGCTGGCGCAGGAGTTCCGCGGCCGTGGCGCCCAGGTCTGGGTGGCCTCGCGCCAGGGCGACCCCGGAGCGGGTCCGGGGCAGGCTCTGCCGCTGGTGGATGCGCCGCATCCGGCGTGCGCGCCGCTGCTGACCATCCAGAGCTTCTACCGCGCGATCAATGCGCTGGCGCTGCGTCGCGGCCACAATCCCGACGTGCCGCCGCACCTCAACAAGGTCACCGAAACGGTATGAACGCGAAGCGTCCCGCCACCGCCCTCTGCAATGCCCGCGTGCTGACGCCTGACGGCTTCGTCGAGGGGCTGGCCGTGTTGATGCAGGATGGCCTGATCGTCGACCTCATCGCCGACGAGGCGCTGCCTGCCGACACCGTCCGGCAGGACCTGGACGGCGCAGCCCTGTTGCCCGGATTCATCGACGCGCAGGTCAACGGCGGCGGCGGCGCGCTGTTCAACAACGACACCAGCGTCGATGCGATCCGCACCATCGCGCAGGCGCACCGTCGCTTCGGCACCACCGGCCTGCTGCCGACGCTGATCAGCGACGATGCCGAGGTGATGTCGCGTGCGGTCGAGGCGACGCGTGCCGCCATCGAGGCGGGCGTGCCGGGCGTGCTCGGCATCCACCTGGAAGGGCCGTATATCGCACCGGCACGCAAGGGCACGCACAACGCGGCGAAGTTCCGTGTACCCGACGATAGCGAAGTCGCCATGGCGACCTCGCTCGACAATGGCGTGACGCTGCTGACGCTGGCGCCGGAACAGGTGCCCGCCGATACCATCCGCGCGATGGTGGCGCGCGGCGCCATCGTCGTCGCCGGCCATACGGCGGCCACGTACGAACAGATCCGCGCCGGCATCGACGCCGGCGTGTCGGGCTTCACTCATCTGTACAACGCGATGTCGCCGCTGCAGGGGCGCGAGCCCGGCGCGGTGGGCGCGGCGCTGGAAGACGATGGCTGCTGGTGCGGCGTGATCGTCGATGGCGTGCACGTGCATCCGGCCAGCCTGCGCGTGGCGCTGGCGGCCAAGCCACGCGGCAAGGTGTTCCTGGTGACGGATGCGATGCCGATGGTCGGCTCCGACGATCCGTCCTTCGATCTCTATGGCGAAACCATCACCGCCGTCGATGGCGTGGTGCGCAATGCCGCCGGCTCGCTGGCCGGTTCCGCGCTGGACATGGCGACCGCCGTGCGCAACAGCGTGCACCTGGTCGGCCTGCCGCTGGAGGAAGCCGCGCGGATGGCGTCGACCTATCCGGCCGAGTTCCTCGGCCTGGGCGACACCCACGGGAGGATCGTGCCCGGCTGGCGCGCCGACCTGGTTGCCCTGGATGCGGACCTGCAGGTGGTCGGTACCTGGATAGGTGGCGAGTGACGTTGGCATGACCGCTGCGCCGGCCCGGTTCGCGTCGGTCGACGCGCTGCGCGGCCTGACGGTCGCCGCGATGCTGCTGGTCAACACGCCGGGCGACTGGTCGCACGTGTACGCGCCGTTGATGCATGCGGAATGGCATGGCGTCACGCCGACCGACCTTGTGTTCCCGTTCTTCCTCTTCATCGTCGGCGTCTCGATCGCGCTCGGCGTGGTGCCGCGTGCGGACGCCGGCGTTCCCCGGCCGGCGCTGGTGCGCGCCGTGCTGTGGCGCGCCGCGAAGATCGTCGCGCTCGGCCTGGCGTTGCACCTGCTGGCGTTCCTGCTGCTGGACAGGCCGTCGTTCCGGCTCTGGGGTGTGTTGCAGCGGATCGGGCTGTGCTTCGCCGTCGCCGGGCTGGTCGCGCTGTACGTGAAGCCGCGCCTGCAATGGGCACTGATCGTCGCGTTGCTGTCGGGTTACTGGGCGTTGATGGCGCCGTGGGGCTACGACGCTTTTACGAACCTCGCCGCCCGCGTGGATACCGCGCTGTTCGGGCCATGGCTGTACCAGTGGGATACGTCCCTGGCGCGCGGACAGGATCCGGAAGGACTGCTGAGCACGCTGCCCGCCATCGCCACCACGCTGCTCGGCGTGCGTACCGGCGCCTGGCTGCGTGCGGGCGCATCGCGCGCGATCGGCGCTTCCGGTGTGGCCATGCTCCTGCTGGGCCTGGCGTGGTCGCTGGTCTTTCCGTTGAACAAGGCGCTGTGGACGTCGTCCTATGTGCTGTTCACGGCAGGCTGCGCGGCGCTCGCCCTGGCGGTGGCGCATGGGCTGGTGGACAGGCGCGGCTGGCCGGCGATCGGCCGCCGTTTCGGCGCCAACGCGATCGCCGCCTACGTCGGTGCCGCGCTGATGACGTACGTGGTGCTCGGGCTGGGCTGGATGGGGCCGCTGTACGAGTACGGCTTCGCCGGCTGGATGACGCCCCGCTTCGGTGCCTACGTGCCTTCGCTGGCGTTCGCGCTCGCCTTCGTCGGCGTGTGGTGGGTGGTGGTCTGGGCGATGGATCGGCGTGGCTGGTACCTGAAGGTCTGAAGCACCGCCGTCGTCACGCTTTTCTTCGTTCTGCGGCGGTACAACGGCAGCCAGTCTCCCGCCGGATGCCGCCCGCATGAAGATGCCGCTGCTGCTCGCCTGCTGCCTGTGCCTGACCGCCTGCCAGAGGGCGACCATCAACGAGGACGGCGCGGAAATCGTCGTGGCGTCGAAGCCTGCAAGTGCGGTCGTCGCGTCCTCGACAGGCGTTCTCGCAACGCCGTCGACGACGCCTGCCACCACACCCGAGACGGGACGGGTGATGGCGGGCCTGTCGCGGGCACGCGCGGTGCCCGATCCGCCGTTCACCAGCACGCCGGTGGCCACGTTCAACGAGCCGTGGGCAATGACGTTCCTGCCCGATGGTCGCCTGCTGGTGACGGAGAAATCCGGCAAGCTGCGCCTGGCGAACGTCGCCACGGGCCAGGTGGGCGAAGTCATCGGCGTGCCTGCGGTCGCTTACGGCGGGCAGGGCGGATTTGGCGACGTGCTGCTGCATCCGCGCTTCGCCGACAACCGGCTGGTCTACATCAGCTATGCGGAATCCGGTACCGGCGGGACGCGCGGCGCGGCGGTCGCGCGGGCGACCCTGCAACTCGACGCCAGCGGCAACGGCGGCAGCCTGTCGAACCTGCAGGTGATCTGGCGGCAAATGCCCAAGGTCAGCGGCGATGCGCATTACGGGCATCGGCTCGCGTTCGGTGCGGACGGCAAGTTGTGGATCACCTCCAGCGATCGCCAGGCGATGTCGCCGGCGCAGGACCTGCAGTCCTCGCTGGGCAAGCTGATCCGCCTCAACGACGACGGCAGCGTGCCGCCGGACAACCCGTTCGCCGCGCAGGGTGGCATCGCCGCCCAAGTGTGGACGCTGGGCCATCGCAACATGCTCGGCATCGCCTTCGACAATGCGGGCCGCCTGTGGACGCACGAGATGGGGCCGGCGGGCGGCGACGAACTGAACCTGATCGAGCGCGGCACCAACTACGGCTGGCCGATCGTGTCCAATGGCGACCACTACGGCGGCACGCCGATCCCCGACCATCCGACGCGACCGGACTTCAATGCGCCGGAAACGTGGTGGACGCCGGTCATCGCACCGGCCGGGTTCGTCATCTATTCCGGCAACCTGTTCCCGTGGTTCCGCGGAAAAGGATTCATCGGCGGCCTGGCGTCGCAAGCGCTGATCGAGATCGAGTTCACCGGCACCGGGGCACGCGAAGCACGACGCTACGCGATGGGCAGGCGCATCCGCGAAGTGGAGCAGGGCCCGGATGGCGCGCTGTGGCTGCTGGAGGACGGCGGCAGCGGGCGCTTGTTGAAGCTCACGCCGAACCGCAGCTGATCATCGCGCCGGGTGCGGCGGCGTATCGCTCGCTGCGAGCCGTTGCTCGCGTCCATGCCGCACGTCGAGATACAGGCTGTAGGCCGCGGTGAACGCCGGCAGCAGGTTCTGCAGCACGCCGACCGCGTCCTGCTTCGACGAGAAGACGAAGTAGCTGAGCGCCATCAGGCTGCCCGCCAGGCTCATGTACCAGAACAGGCGCGGGATCACCGGGCGCCGCGCGCGTCGCGATGCGACGAACTGCACCAGCCAGCGTGCGCCGAACAGGGCCGCGCCGGTCAGGCCGATCAGTTTCCACGGCGTCATGTGCAGGCCAGTCCAGGCCAGCCACAGGATTTCCTGGTCCATTGCGCTCACGGCTTGCGTCCCGCATTGAGCTCGCTGATGGGCGTGACATGGCTGCGCTGGATCAACCAGGACACGCCCATCAGGTCGCGGATGCCGACCAGCGCGCGACCGAGGTTGGTGTACTTGGATTGACCCGAGCCGCGTGGCCGGTGCGAGACCGGAACGCTGACCGTCTTCCATCCCGCGCGCTGCATCAGCGCAGGCAGGTAGCGGTGCATGTGGTCGAAATAGGGCAGCTCGAGGAACGCGGCGCGCTCGAACAGCTTGATGCCGCAGCCGGTGTCGGGCGTGTCGTCGTGCAGCAGTCGCTGGCGGATGCGGTTGGCCCAGCGCGAGGCCCAGCGCTTGCTGGCCGTGTCCTTGCGGTCGACGCGCCAGCCGGCGAAGAGTTTGGTCTGCGCATCGCCGGCATCGCGCGCGGCCAGCAGCTTGAGGATATCGGCCGGATCGTTCTGCCCGTCGCCGTCGAGCGTCGCGATCCACGGCGACAGCGCCTGCTTGGCGCCGGTGCGGATCGCAGCGCTCTGGCCGCTGCGCTGTTGGTGCAGCAGCACGCGCAACTCGGGCACGCCGGCCTTCAACGCCGCGAGCACGTCGCGCGTATCGTCGTCGGAATGGTCGTCCACGCAGATCACGTCGAAGGGCACGCGGCCCCGCAGGTGGCGCACCACTTCGTGCACCAGCGGGCCGATATTGCCGCTTTCGTTGAAGACGGGAATGACGACGGACAGGCTCATGGTGGAGGGAGACAGGGGAGTCATGGTCAGCGTGCGCTCCTGCAGGTCAGAAAAATGTCGTGCTCGGGGCGATAGAGCGACGTCTTCACATCCGTAAGGCCGAGTACGGTGTGGAACAGGTCGTCGTGGGAGTGCTCGCCGTTCGCCTGCTGCCGCAGGCAGCGATCGTCGAGGCGCATGGCGTGGCGCCAGCGATCCGAGAACCACGCGACCATCGGCACCTCGAGCTGCTCGCGCGGCGCGATCGAGTACGGCATCCCGTGCAGGTACAGGCCGCTCTCGCCGAGCGACTCGCCGTGGTCGGAGACGTACAGCAGGGCGGTGTCGTAGTCCTCCAGGCCCTTCAGCTGGTCGATGGCGGACGCCAGCACGTGGTCGGTGTAGCGCAGCGCGTTGTCGTAGGCGTTGGTGATCTGCGCGCGGGTGCAGCGGCCCAGGTCGGACGTGGTGCAGACGGGCGTATAGGCAGCGAACTCCTGCGGGTAGCGCTCGGAATAGGTGGGCCCGTGGTTGCCCAGCATGTGCAGCACGATGACCTGGTCGCCTTTCTGGCGACGCGCGGCATCGGCCAGGCCGGACAGCAGGATGCCGTCGTAGCAGCGCTTGCTGTTGCACAGGCCGGCATCGGTACGTGCATGCAGGTCCTCCACGGGCAGGCCGTCGCACGCGCCCTTGCAGCCGGACTGGTTGTCGCGCCACAGCGTGGCCACGCCGGCGCGCTGCAACACGTGCAGCAGCGACTGGTGGCTGCGGATCTCGCCTTCGTCGTAGTGTTCGCGGCCCTGCGGCGAGAACATGCACGGCAGCGACACTTCGGTGCTGCTGCCGCAGGCGCTGACGTGCGGGAAGTTCAGCACGTCGCGCGTCGCCAGCTCCGGCGTGGTCTGGCGCGCGTAACCGTTGAGGCCCCAGTTGGCCGCGCGTGCGGTCTCGCCGACCACCAGCACCAGCAGGCGCGGCCGGCGCATGGTGGCGGCGGGCGACTGCACGGCGTCGTCGCCGATCGGCAGCAGGGCGCGCTTGTGCCCGGGCGGATCCTCGCTGACCACCTTGGCCAGCGACACCAGCACGTTCGCCGGCGTCACCAGGTAGCGCACTTCGCGCTGGTTGCGCAGGAACGCGGTCAATTGCTGGGTCGACGGCAGCACGCCGACCACGCCGACCACGACCATGCCCGCAAGGAACGCGATGCGAACGCCGAACGTCCGCGGCCAGGTGCGTTCGCGCAGGCGCACGCGCCAGATAACAATCAGCGCCGGCAGCGCGGCGAGCAGCGGCAGCAAAGCATCGACGCCGAGCAGATCGCTGGCCTCGCGCCAGTCGGTATGCAGCACGTTGCGGATCATGTCGGCATCGATGTAGATGCCGTAGGACGCCATGTAGTGGCCCGCAAGTGCAGCCGTCACCACCAGTGTCGACAGCACGACGCGGGCGGTACGGCGCCACACCAGCAGCGACAGCCATACGCCGTGCACGGCGCTGACCAGCAGGAACAGCGACAACGCCCAGCGTCCCTGCAGCCACGGCTGCGGCGCGGCGGCGTGCCAGAACATCGTGTTGGCGAACAGGCTGAAGTACAGGCAGGCGAGCAGGATCAGGCTCTCCGACGACACCAGCGGGCGTGCCTGCACCAGCGCGCGCACGCGCTGCCAGCGCGACGGTATCGCCGCGTGGTCGAGGACGGAGACGCTCACGTGCGGGCCTCCGCGACGTTCCGTGCGCTGCGCCATGCGCCGATGCGGTCGACGCTGCAGGCGACGGCCCAGCAGACGGCCAGGCTGGCGACGTCGTGCGAGAGGAAGTGCGCACCGCGCACCTGTTGCGCCAGCCCGAATACGGCGCCGGCCAGCAGCCCGACGGCCAGCCCGAGGTGTCGCCGGCGCGGCGCGGCCTGCAGGAAGAAGAAGTACAGCGCGACCCAGGCGTAGCCGCTGGCCGCATGCGCGGCAGGGAAGCAGCCAGGCGTGCCGAGTTCGGCAGGATGGTGTGCGAACAGCGGGATGAGCGGACGCTGCCCGCCGAAGCCGGCGAGATCCCACGGGCAATCCATGTGCGTGGTGGCCTTCAGCACGGCCACGCAGGCGGTGGATACGAGGACGGCCAGCAGCAGACGTGCGGCGGGGCGTGTCCAGCGCTCTGCCGAGCGGGTGCGCCAATGCCACAACGTCGTGGCCAGCAGGCCGGCCCAGGCCGCCTGGCTCAGCAGGCGGCCACCCCGGTGCAGCACGGTCTCCAGCAGGAGGCTGCCCTTCATCGACCACGCATTTCCCTGCTGGTGGAACAACCACGATGCCCAGGGTTGGTCGAGCGATTGCGCCGCCATCCAGGCCGCGAGCAGCAGGATCATCGAGACCGGCAGCAGTCCGGGCAGGCGCTGCTCCGGCATGACGGAGAAAGAGGACGAAGGAGCGGACATGCGGCGCGGACAAAGTGGGGTGCGCGCATGCTGGTCGCCGCGATGTCGTAACGCGGTCGGACCGTTGTCGGAGTCGCGTTAAACGCCGCGCATGCCGGCGTTTCGCGTCAGCGTTGTTGCTGGATGTTCAGTCTTCGCTGACGTCGGCCGACCAGGTGGCCGGTACGTCGCAGCCCGCGATCCAGGCACGCCCGGGCGCCAGGATCCATTCGCGCCGGTTGGACGCACCGATGTCGATGACGCGCGCAGGGTCCAGGCAGGGACCGATCGCGTCCTTGCGCAGGAACAGCCAGCGCCTGTCCGGCGCCTCGAGCAGCCATGCATGCGCGTGCTGCCACTGTTCCACCCACGGCTGCTTGAAGCCGAAGTCGGTGACCGGCCTGTCCGCCTGCAGCAGGTGCTGTTCGCGCCAGCCCAGCATCGCCAGTTCCGCGTCCGGCCCGATGCGTTCGCCGACGCGTTGCATCAGTGCGCGCGCGGAACTGTCGAGGCTGATCGCCGGCATGAAGCCCATGCCGTACGCCGTCCACAATGCTGCCGTTACCGTGACCAAGGCCACCGCCATGCGCCGCCGCGCGACGATCGCGACCAGCGCGGCCACGACGGCGAATCCGAGCAGCCATCGGCTGAACTGCGCCACCGTGGTCATGTCCATGCCACGACCATCGACCAGGGCGTGAAGTCGCTCGGGTGGGGCGGTCATCAGCCACAGTCCCAGCGCGCCGGTCACCAGGATCAATACCGACACATAGGCCCACAACGTGGCGCGCACGCCGCGGAAGCACAGCAGGCCGGGCAGCAGGGGCGCGGCCGCGACCGCGAGCGCCGGCAGCATCGGGAAGATGTAGACCTCGCGCTTGCCGGGGCTGGCACTGAAGAACACCAGCACCAGCAACGCCCAGCCCAGCAACAGCGTGTAGCGTGCGTCGATGCGCTTCAGGCGGCGCCACCAGGCGGGCAGCAGCCACGGGACCAGCAACACGCCCGGCAGCCACAGCGTCAGCATGGTCTGCAGGTAGTACCAGGCCGGCTTCACGTGGTGCCAGGCGTTGGCGTAGCGGGTACCGGTCTGCTTGAGCAGCATCTCGCGCGCATAGCTGTGCAACGCAGGGTCCGACGATGACAGCACGACGGACAGCATCGGCACCAGCCAGACGCCCGCGCCCAGCAGGAAGCCGGTCACGCCTGTCAGTGCATGCACGCCCCGGTGCGCGGGCAGAGGCCGTGGCGACGTCCAGCGTACCCACAGCCAGGGAACGAACACCAGCAAGGGCAGGAAGCCGACGCCCTTGGTCACCGTGCCCAGCCCCGCGGCAAACGTACCGAGCGCGAGCAGCCACGGGCTCGGTTTCTCCAGCAGGTAGCGCAGCAGGGCCCACAGCGACAGCGTGGTCATGCAGACCAGCACCATGTCGATCTGCGCACGCTTGGCCTGCAGGGCGAACTGCAGGCAGACGAACAGGCCGAACACCGCGTAGGGCACGGCACGGCGTCCCCACAGGCGTCGCGCGAGGTCGCCGGACAGCCACAACGTCAGCAGCGCCGCCAGCAGCGACGGCAGCAGGAAGGCCACGTGCCAGTCGCGCACCACCACGTAACTCGCCGCCTGCAGCCACATGAAGGTCGGCGGCTTCTCCGCGTACAGCTCGAGGCCGCGATGGGGGAAAAGCCACTGGCCCGTTTCCACCATGGTGCGTGCGGCGAGCACGAAACGGGGTTCGTCGGCCGGCATCGGCTCGCGCAGGCCCAGCCCGGCCAGCAACGCCCACACCATCAGCACGGCCAGCAGGGGCATCTGCCAGCGGGGAGCGGGTCGGAACGGCGTGGAGGGCATCGGCGGCGTTGGCCAGTCTGCGGCGGAGCGCCCGATGGTGGATCATGGCGCGTAAGAGAACCGTCGGAATTCCGACGGCGCTTCGACGTCCGGCCTGCGATGCTGCCGGTCCACTCCTGGCGCGGATGCGTGCGATGCGGCTGCTGGTGATCGAAGACAACCGGAACCTGGTGGCGAACCTGTTCGACTACCTCGAGGCGCGCGGCCACACGCTGGACGCGGCGCCCGACGGCGTGACCGGCCTGCACCTGGCGAGTACCCAGGCCTACGACGCCATCGTGCTGGACTGGATGCTGCCCCGACTGGAGGGGCCGGAAGTACTGCGGCGTCTGCGCGAAGAGCAGGATTCCAGCGTGCCGGTGATCATGCTGACCGCGCGCGATGAGCTGCCCGACAAGATCGCCGGCTTCCGCGCCGGCGCCGACGATTACCTGACCAAGCCCTTCGCCCTGCCGGAACTGGAAGTGCGCCTGGAGGCCCTGATGGCGCGCATGCACGGCCGCCAGCGGCGCAAGGTGCTGGAAGTGCACGACCTGAAGCTGGACCTGGCGACGCTGGAAGTCACGCGCGGTGGCCAGCCACTGCATCTCTACCCCGCCTGCCGCAAGTTGCTGCACACGCTGATGCAGGCCAGTCCCGCGGCGGTCACCCGGCAGCAGCTGGAGCACGCGCTGTGGGGCGACGATCCGCCGGACGGCGACATGCTCCGTTCGCATATCTACGAACTGCGGCGCAGCGTCGATGGTCCGTTCCCGGTCAAGCTGATCCAGACTCTGCCGCGCACCGGTTACCGGCTGGCGCTGCCGCATCCGGAGGGGCCCGATGGCAAAGCGCCGTAGCCTGCATGCGCAGATCAGGCGTCTGCTGGGCGGCTATGCCGTGCTGCTGGCCGTCATCATCATGCTGGTGATCGCCGATGACTTCCTCGAGGACCGGGTCTGGAAGTCCTTGCTCCAGCAGGAGATCTCCCACTACGTCCAGCGCAGGGCCGTGGATCCCGAGCATGAATGGCAGGACACCGAGGAGCTGCAGCTGTACCGCGTGCCCGGTCGTGCGCCGCCGCCCGGCCTGTCGATGCTGCCGCAGGGCGTGCACGATGATTTCTGGTTCGGGGGACGCGAGAACGTGGTGCTGGTCCAGCGCGTGCAGGGCGTGGACTACTTCGTGGTGCGCGACATCACCGGGATCGAGACGATCGAGGACGCGCTGCTCCTCGGATCGCTGTGCCTCGCGTTCGTCGCGCTGGTGGTGATCGGTGTGATGGTCGCGCGCGGCGTGCGCAAGGCGCTGCGCCCCTTGTCCGACCTGGCCGACGACATCGGCACGCTGTCCCCCGATCATGCGGGCCAGCGTGTCGTCGTGGCGGATGGCGCCAGCTCGGAGCTGCATGTCATCACCAATGCGCTGAACGACTATCTGCGTCGCCAGGACGCATTCGTCGAGCGCGAGCGGATCTTCATCGATACCGCCAGCCACGAGTTGCGCACGCCCATCGCCATCATGGCCGGCGCCAGCGAGCTCGCGCTCGACCAGCCCGCGCTGCCGCCCGCCGCACGCCAGCAGGTGCAACGCATCCACCGCACCGCGCGCGATGTCGAGCGACTCATCGCGCTGTTGCTGACGCTGGCGAAGGACCCGGCCCGCCTGTCGCGCAGCAGCGAAACTGTGCCTCTGCACGAACTCCTGCCCGACATCATCGACGACCATCGGCACCTGATGGCCGACAAGGACCTGTCCATCGTCATCGACGACCTGGTGCCCTGCAGCGTCTCCGCGCCCCTGCACATCGTGCAGGCGGCGATCGGCAACCTGCTGCGCAATGCCATCGAGAACAGCGACAGTGGCGAAATCCATGTGGGTCTGGACGGTGACGCCACGGTCACCGTTCAGGACCCAGGCCACGGCATGACGCCGGAGGACATCAGCCGCCTCTATGCACAGATGGCGCGCGGTGGCGGTCGCGAGGGCGGCGGCATCGGCCTCGACCTGCTGGCGCGGCTGTGCGAACACCTGGGCTGGACCCTGTCGATCCAGTCGGCGCCGGGACGCGGCACGATCAGTCGCCTGCGCCTGGCGCGCTGAAGGCCGTCATCACGCCTGCGGCACTAGCATCGGGCTCCCGCCCCTGCCGGAGCCTGTCGATGAAAGCGCCCCTGTCCTGCATCGCCGTGCTGCTGCTTGCCGCATGCACGCCCGACGTCGTCCCGCCCGCATCCGATGGGCTCGCGCCGGCCGACGCCGGTGCGGCGACGGCCGCGGTACCTGCCGAGCCGGCCGACGCCAGCACGGCACCCGCAGTGGTGCCGCCGTCGTTCGATTGCGCCAAGGCGCAGAGCGAGGCCGAAAAACTGGTCTGCCGCGATGGTGAACTCGCCGCGCTGGATCGCCAGCTGGCCGCCCGCCATGCGGCGGCGAAGGACGAGGATCCTGCCGTGCAGCGTGGCTGGGCCAAGGGACGCGACGACTGCTGGAAGCAAGCGGATCTCCGCCTGTGCGTATTCGATGCGTATCGCACGCGCCTGGTCGAACTGGCGATCGCCGCGCCCGGTGCCGCCGTTCCGAAGACGGTGGAGTACCGCTGCAGCAACAACCGTGAGCCGTTCACCATGACGTACTACAACGACATCGATCCGCAGGCGGCGGTGATGGCGTTCGGCAACGACCGGGCCATCGTGTTTCCGCAACCGGCGGCCAGCGGCGCCAAGTACGGCCGCATCGGCGTCGAGTACTGGGAGCACCAGGGCGAGGCGAGCGTGGACTTCTTCGGCAACAAGCTGAGCTGCACGCCGGTTCCGTGAGGCCGGGCGGCTGGCGTGGTCACCGTGATGGCGGCCAGGCCAACGATGCGCTTGCGTCTCAGCGGACGCGGCGGTAGCGCACTTCGTTGTGGCGGTCGCCGACCTGGGTGGTCACCAGTCCGTCGCGCGACTGGTCGATGTCGAACGAGGTGTTGCCCACGTTGAGCCGGCCGTCGTTGATCCAGCCATTGACCGTCTGGTCGCGCGTGCGCGCCGTGGCGCGCCCATCGGCGCCGACGGTCAGGGTGACGTCGCGGTCGTAGACCGGGTTGTAGCCCTCGAACGTGCCGATCATCCACGACGGCACGTAGGAGCTGTGCCGTGCGCCCTGGTAGCGGTCGTCATCGTACTTGTCGTCGTTCTTGTTGGCGTTGTGGGCGATGGCGCCGAGGATGGCCGCGCCGATCAGCACGCCGGCGGCGACCTTGGCATCGTGGTTATCGTCGTGGTGGCCCGACGAACTGGTGTGCACGCGGAAACTCGCGCGGCAGCCGTCGTCGACCCAGATCTCGCGCCGGTTGTAGTCCCAGGTGCGGCCCTGCGTACAGGCCGTGCCGGACAGCTGGCGGTCCAGCGTCACGTAGCCGGCGGTACCGATCGGACAGCTCTGGTAGCGGTCGCTGCGGCTTTCGCAGGTGACGTAGTCGTCGGCCCGGGCGTCGAAGCCCCACAGGCCGGCGCCGGCCATACATAGGCAAAGCAGCGTGCGCACGCGTTCCATGTCGTTCCCCTGCATTGGTGGTGGGCGGCCCCGACGCCGCGAACGCGACGATACCCCGTCTGCAGTCGCGATGGCGCGCGTGGATCAGCCGTCCGTCCGACGGGCGCGATGCACGGCTGACACCCGCGCAGCCTGCAAGGCCGCCCCGACCTCCGGCCCCTTCAGGCCGTCGCCGACCACGTCGCGGGCGCTGACCTGCAGCGCGGCGTGGTGCAGGCGCACCAGCTCCCGGCCCTGCGGATAGTCGGCCTCTTCGTTGCCGCCGCGACCCCGCTTGTCCGCCTCGCAGACGGTGGCGAGCCAAGGAATGCGCTCCGGCCGACGGAACGCATCGCAGCGCGTGAGCAGCTCGATCACCGTCGCGTCGCGCAATTCCGCCAGGCGGTGGACGTTGAGGTGCTCGCGGCATGCCATCACCGCCAGCTCGCGATGGTCGGCGGGCACCTTGAGCCGTTCGCACAGTGCCATCACCGGCTTCACGCCGGCATGTTCGTGCCCGATGTGCTTGGGCAGGACGTCGGTGGGCGTCAGCGCCTTGCCCAGGTCGTGGACCAGCGCGGCGAAGCCGATCAGTGCGTCCCCCGGCGCCAGCCGCGCCGCCATGTCGCTGACCATCTGCTGGTGGATGCCGGTGTCGATTTCCGGGTGGTACTCCGCGCGCTGCGGCACGCCGTACAGCGCGTCCAGTTCCGGCAACACCACCGCCAACGCGCCGCAGGCGCGCAGCGTGGCGAGGAAGGCGGACGGGGTAGGCGAGGCCAGCGCACGGCGCAGTTCCTGCCAGACGCGCTCGGGCACCAGGGCATCCAGCTCGCCGCTGGCGACCATGTCGCGCATCAGCGCCATCGTCTCGGGCGCGACGGTAAACCCGAGCGACGCGAAGCGGGCCATGAAGCGGGCCGCGCGCAGGACGCGCAGCGGATCCTCGACGAAGGCCTCGCCGACGTGGCGGAGCACGCGGGCTTCGATGTCGCGCGCGCCGCCGTAGGGATCGATCAGCGTGCCTTCCCCGTCCTGGGCGATGGCATTGAGGGTGAAGTCGCGCCGCTGCAGGTCTTCCTCCAGCGTCACCGAGGGATCGGCATCGACGACGAAGCCGCGATAACCCCGGCCGCTCTTGCGCTCGGTCCGCGCGAGTGCGTATTCCTCCGCAGTGTCGGGATGCAGGAATACCGGAAAGTCGCGCCCGACCGCCTTGAACCCCTGCGCTTCCATCTGCGCCTGGGTGGCGCCGACCACGACCCAGTCGCGGTCGCCGGGTTCGAGGCCGAGCAAGCGGTCGCGTACCGCGCCGCCGACGAGATAGGTATTCATGGCGACATGATGCCGGAATGGTGGTGGGATGTAGGAGGGGCTACAGCCCCGACCGCGCGCCTCGGCGTGCGGGAGCGGTGAAAGGGCAGCGCCGGTTGTGGCGTTCCTGTCGGGGCTGAAGCCCCTCCTACGAAATCCGGTGTCAGCTCTTCGGCATCTGCGCGGTCGGGCAGGTGAAGGCCTTGCGCTTGGCCTGCACGCGACCCATCAGGCGATCGCTGACCGGCAGTGCCGTACCGTTGAGGCGCCAGTCGTAGATCACGCTGAAGGCCAGCACGCGCGCCACGTACTCGCGCGTTTCCTTGTAGCTGATCGTCTCGATCCAGACGTCCGGATCGAAGCCGGGGCGCTGCGACTGCCAGCGCGCCGTCGGCGCCGGACCGGCGTTGTAGGCGGCGATGGCGACATAGGGCACGCCGTATTTGTCCTCCATCTCGCGCAGGTAGGCCGTGCCGATGGCGATGTTGGTGTCGGAGTCGTACAGGCTCGCCGCACCGGCATACGGAATGCCGAGCCGCCTGGCGACACCCGCGCCGGTGGACGGCAACACCTGCATCAGCCCCATCGCATTGGCGCCCGAGCGCGCCTTCGGATTGAAGATGCTCTCGGCACGGATCTCGGCGGCGACCCAGGCGGGATCGATGTCGTGCTTCGCCGCTTCGCGCTTGATGGTGTCGCCGTGATGCAGCGGGAAACGCAGCCGGTACAGGCGCTGCTCGTCGGGCCGGCTCTCGCCGCGCGCGCTGCCCAGCGAGAACACCGCGCGGTCGAACCAGCCGTTGTCCTGTGCCACCTCCACCGCGATGCGGCGCTGGGTATCGTCGAAGCGCGACAACGCGTCAGTCCATTCGGCGGTGGCCCAGCCCGGACGCTCGAGCTGCCACAGCTCCATCGCGCGCACGATCGCGGGATCGCGTGCGATGGCCTGCTTTGCCGTGGCGGGATCATTGGGGATCCATGCGCACAGGGCGTACGGCTGTTCGAGCCGGTCGGCGGCGAGGAAGCCATGGAAGGTGGGGCTGGACGCCGTCTCGCGGAACAGGCGCTGAGCGCCGGCGGCATCACCGGTCTTCTCGCTCATGCGCGCTTCGAAGTAGCGCCAGCGCGAGTCGTTGCGTTGCGCGGTCGGCATCTTCCGCAATGCCGCGAGCGCCGCCGGCCAGTCGCCGCGCGACAGCGCCTCGCGTACGCGCCACTCGTGCAGGCGCTCGTCGTAGGCGGACGCCGGCACGTTGCCCAGCCGGCGTGCGGAATCGGGCCCGTACGACGCCACGGTCCACAGTGCGATCTGGTACAGCACCTGACCACGCTCGCGCTCGCCCATGCCCAGTGCGTCCGCGTACCGCGGCAGCGCGCGCTCGGCGGCATCGGGATCGTTCTGCGCGAGCCTGGCCAGTCCGTACGCCGCCATCCGGCGGCTGCGTTCGGTCTTCGGCCAGTTCATTGCGCGCGGATGGACCGCATCGATGAAGGCGGCGTAGTCGTTGGCGATGGCGGCTTCGTCGGCCGGCAGCCCGCGCGCGGCACTGCGCATGACCCCGGTCTGGCGCTCTGCCGCGGCGGCCTCGATGCGTTCCCAGCGCACGGCCGGCGTCAGTCCGCCCTGGCTGGCGAGCACCTCGAACACTCGGTCGCACCCATCGGGCAGCGACTTGGCGCCCTTTCGCCAGAGGGCTTGCGCCTGCTCCGTCCATGCCGCATCGGTACGGCCCGTGGCCTGGCGCGCCTGCAGGTGCGCGCACTGCAGGGCAACGCTGTCGGTCGGCTTCCACGCGGCGAGGAAGGTCGGCCAGTCCTGGCGTCGCGCGAGTGCCGCGAGCCACAGGCTGCGGAACTGTCCGGCGACGGCCTGGCCGTCGTACCGCGCGAGGAAGGCCTGCGCCTGTGCGGTCGATATCGTATCGGGGTCGCGACGCAGCGCGGCGAACTCGACCCAGCCGTACAGCGGGTGGCGGGCCAGGGATGAGGAAGCGGCGGCGTCGAAGCGGCCTGCCTCCGCCGCCGCAAGCGCATCGCGCATCGCGGGGCGTTGCGCGTCGAGCGACTGGGCGTGCAGGACCGGTGCGGCACACAGGCTCGCGAAGGCTGCGAGTACGATGACGGGGGGAATGCGGATCATGCGGGGACTATACCCAAGCCGCCTGAACCTCTCTGTAGACGAGCCATGACGATGAGGTGCTGATTGGAAAGTGTGTGGATTTTTCCGGTGCTTGGTGTGTTGGCCGGCATTCTCGCCGGCCTGCTGGGTATCGGCGGTGGCCTGGTACTGGTCGCCGCGCTGGCGTGGATCCTGCCGCTGCACGGCATTCCGAAAGAGGCCGCGATGCACGCGGCACTCGCGAGTTCGCTGGCGAGCATCGTGCTGACGGCGACGTCTTCCGCATACTCGCACCATCGTCGCGGCAGCGTGTTGTGGCCGACGGTGACGTGGATGGTGCCGGGCCTGTTGCTGGGTGGCTGGCTCGGCAGTGGCCTGGCGGTCTACCTCGACGACGACGTGCTGCGCTGGATCGTCGCGGGCTACTGCTTCATCGCCGGCGCGCAGATGGTGTTCGGGGGCAACGCGCATCCGGAAGGTCGCGGCGTGCCCGCGCCACGCGGGCCCGTGATGAGCGTGGCGGGCTCGGTGATCGGGGCGGTATCCGCCGTCGTCGGCATCGGCGGCGGCAGCATGACCGTGCCGCTGCTGGTGGCCCGGGGCGTGCAACCCGTGCGCGCCGTCGGTACCTCGAGTGCCTGCGGCGTCGCCATCGGTCTCGCCAGTGCGTTCGGCTATGCGCTGCACGCGCCGGCAGGCGCGTTGCCGTCGCACGCGGTCGGTTACATCTACCTGCCCGCCGCGATCGGCGTCGCGATCGCCTCCGTGATCGCCGCGCCGTACGGCACCAAGCTCGCGCACCGGATCGGCGGCAAGGCGTTGAAGCGCGTGTTCGCCGTGTTCATGGTGGTCATGGGCATCGCCATCATCGCCAGTGGCTGAGTACGGCGCGCTACACCCGTTTAGTTGTTAATCCTCGTGACGAGCACGTGTAGAAACTCGCGGTAATTGCATTTACTCGCAGATAATCGCCGTTACCATTTTCAGAATGGTGACTTGTTTCCGTTGTCGGCGTTTTACCGATTCTTTACAACGAGGGACGAGCCGCTTTAGGCGACAGCCGTGCGGCCGCACACCCTTTCGGAGAGAGAGAATCATGAACGCGCGCCGCCGTACCCTGGCTTCGGCCATTCGACTTGCCGTGCTCCTCACCCTGCCCGCGACCGCGGTGGCGCAGGAGGCCACCACGCTCGACACGCTCACCGTGACCGGCAGCCGCATCAAGCGCGCCGAGATGGAAGGGCGCGTGCCGGTCCAGACGCTGTCGCGCGAGGAGATCGAGCGCACCGGCCTCACCTCGATCGGCGACATTCTGCAGGAGCTGACCGGTTCCGGTTCGGCGCTCAACACCAAGTTCAACTCGTCGGGCAACTTCGGCTTCTCGCCGAACGGCGACGGCGTCGGTGCGGGTTCTGCCCAGGTCGACCTGCGCAACCTCGGGCCGAAGCGCGTGCTGGTGCTGGTCGACGGCATGCGCTGGGTCAACGAGTCGTCCGCGTCGGGCGTCAGTGCGGCGGTCGACCTCAACACCATTCCGCTCGCGCTGGTCGAGCGCATCGAGGTGCTGGAAGACGGTGCTTCCTCGCTGTACGGCTCCGATGCGATCGCCGGCGTGGTCAACATCATCACGCGCCGCAACTTCGACGGTGGCCAGGTCACGCTGAACTACGGCCAGTTCGACAAGGGCGATGGCGAAGTCACCGGCGCGGACGTCGCCTGGGGCTTCGACAACGAACGCAGCAACCTGTTCCTCAGCCTGAGTTACACCGAGCAGAAGGAAGTGAGCTCTGCCGACCGTTCTATCTCGTCCATTCCGATCCAGGGCGGCAGCTCGCGCATCCTCGGTGGCCGCTACGCGTTCACCGATCCGAATGGCAACAGTTACGACCTGTCGGTGAAGCCGGGACAGACCAATCCGGTCTACACGCCGAACCTGCCGGACTGCGATTCGGGTGTCGCGCGCACCGATGGCTTCCAGTGCTTCGACTTCGGGCGTGACGCGTTCAACTACGCGCCCTACAACCTGCTGATGACGCCGTCCAAGCGCATGGGCGCGTTCGCGCAATACCGCTTCTCGATCACCGAACAGCTGAACTTCTACGCCAAGGCGCTGTACAACCGCCGCGAATCGACCAACCAGGCCGCGCCTGAGCCCATCGATCTCGGGCCGGGCGCGGGCACCAGCTATACCGCCGACCTGACGATCCCGGCCAACCATCCGTTCAACCCGTTCGGCTTCGCATTGACGGGCGGTCCCGGCGGCAACATCGGCACGATCCGCCGTCGTCCGATCGAGGGCGGTCCGCGCATCTTCGAGCAGGAGGTCGACACGCAGTACGTCGCGGCCGGCCTGGAAGGATCGTTCGGCGGCGAGCGCCAGTTCTTCTGGGACGTCAACGCGGCCTTCAGCAAGAACGAGGCCGACCAGACCAACCGCGGCAGCTACAACGCGCGCAACATCGCCATCGCGCTGGGCGACCCCGCCGTGTGCGCGACGACAGCGGGCTGCACACCGCTGGACATCTTCGGCTTCGACACCATCACGCCGGCGATGCTGGCCTACATCAGCCCGCTGTTCCGCGACCGCAGCGAGCAGAAGCTGACCCAGGTCACCGCCAACCTGAGCGGTGCGTTGTTCGAGGCGTGGGCCGGCGACATCGAATTCGCCGCCGGCTACGAGTACCGCAAGTACGAAGGCAGCTACAACCCGGATCCGCAGACGGTCGCCGGCGAGTACAACGGCGTGCCGTCGCTGCCGACGTCCGGCGAGTACGACGTCAACGAGGCCTATCTCGAATTGAACGTGCCGCTGTACGCGCAGCAGGATGGGCCGGGCAAGTTCGACCTCAGCCTGGCGGGTCGCTACTCGGACTATTCCACCTTCGGCGGTGAGTTCACGCCCAAATACGGCCTGCGCTGGCAGGTCGCCGAAGACCTGCTGCTGCGCGCGACCTATGCAGAGGGCTTCCGCGCGCCGTCGATCGGCGAGCTTTACGGCTCGCAGAGCCGCTTCGATGCCTTGCTGGTCGATCCCTGCCTGGTACCGCCGAGCGCTCCTGCCGGCTCGCTCGCGCCCGTCTCCTGCCCGGGCGTACCGGCTGGTGCGCGACAGAACGATCCGCAGATTCCCGTACTGACCGGCGGCAACCCCGCGCTGCAGCCCGAGACCGCGCGCAGCTTCAGTGCGGGGCTGGTGTTCAGCCCCTCGTTCGCCGAGAACGCGGCGTGGTCGGACAAGTTCGACATCGAGGTCACCTACTACCGCCACAACCTCGAAGGCGCCATCCAGGCCATCGACGCGCAGACCCAGCTCGACCTGTGCGCGACCACGCAGGATCCGCAGTACTGCACCGGCATCAATCGTCTGGCGTCGGGCGAGATCGATACCTTCGCCAACTTCCTGATCAACCTGGGCTCGATCAAGACCGACGGCTGGGACGCGGACGTGTTCTGGACCCTGCCGGAATCGAACCTCGGCCGCTTCAAGCTGGGCTGGCAGAACACCTTCGTCACCCGCTACGAGGCGCGTGGTGCCGGCGGCCAGGCGCAGCCGCAGGGGCCCGGCATCGTGGTGAACGACACCGCCATCCCCGAATGGACCTCGACCGCCACGCTCGACTGGACGCTCGGCAACTGGAATGCCGCGTGGAGCGTCCGTCACCTGTCCGAGATGGAAGAGGCCTGCCTGGCCGCTGATCCGGCCGCGTTCTGCTCCACGGCCACGACCAATACGCTGGCCGCAACGACGTATCACGACCTGCAGCTGGGCTACGAGTTCGAGTGGTTCAAGGGCCTGCAGCTGACCGGCGGCGTCAATAACCTGTTCGACGAAGATCCGCCGGTCTGCACCTCGTGCTCGCTGAACGGCTACGAGGCGTCGACCTACGACATACCCGGCGGCCGCTTCTTCTACGTGCGGGCGAACCTGCGGTTCTGATCCGCAACGCAGGAGTCGACGAGGAAGCCGGCGCGAGCCGGCTTCTTTGTGTCCGGGTCCAGCATCGGCGCCTGGCGCCGTGCCGCGGAGCGAGGGCGCAACGATCGGTCGCGGGTGCGCAATGCCCTGCGGCTTGAAAAACAAGAATCATTCGCATTTAATAGCGATCTGGCGACAGCCCCGCCGTCCGGCCGCCCTCCTTCCGCGATCGGGTGCGCGCCGATTCCTCTCCCACGTTCCCCCAGGTCACTTCATGCGTCGTCTGCGTCCGTCCATTCCGCTCACCGTTTCTCCCACGCACCGCGTGGCGCCCCGTGCGCTGACGTCGGCCATCGGCCTGGCACTCGCCTGCCTGTCCGGCATGGCGCTGGCGGCGCCGCAGGACAGCGCGCCGGCGGGCGGCGGGAACGATGCCACCGACCTGGACAAGGTACTGGTGGTCGGCCAGCGCGCAAACCGCGTCAGCAACGGCGCGACCAACCTGGACCTGGCCATCAAGGAGACCCCGCAGTCGATCAGCGTGGTCAGCGGCGAGCAGATGCAGCAGTTCGGTGCCGACAGCCTCAACGACGCGTTGCGCTTGGCCACCGGTATCCAGGTGGAGGAGTGGGAAACCAACCGTACCAACTACCTGGCGCGCGGCTTCGAGATCAAGAGCGCGCAGATCGACGGCGTCGGCATGCCCAACGACTGGGGCATCGCCACCGGCGCGATGGACGCCTTCGGTTACGAGAAGCTGGAAGTCATCCGCGGCGCGAACGGCCTGCTGACCGGCGTCGGCAACTCGGCCGGCACCATCAACTACGTGCGCAAGCGCCCGACCAACGACGCCGAAGGCTCGGTGGGCGTGAAGGTCGGTTCCTGGGGCGAGCGCCGCGTGGAGTTCGACTACTCCACGCCGTTCACCGACAACGGTACCTGGGCCGGTCGCGTGGTGTTCGCGCGGGAGGAGGGCGACTCCTACCTGCGCGACCTGGAGAACGAGCGCACCTTCGGTTACGCGGTGATCGATGGCCAGGTGGGCGAGAACGGCACGCTGACGTTCGGCTACTCGTGGCAGCAGGCCGACACCACCGGCAACATGTGGGGCGCGCTGCCGTTCGTGAACACCGACGGCACCCAGCCGTCGTGGGACGTGGGTGCGTCGACCACGGTGGACTGGACCTATTGGGATACCAACACGCAGGCCGCCTTCGTCGAATACACGCACCAGCTAGGCGACGACTGGCGACTGAAGGCGACCTACAACCGGCGCAAGGGCGAGAACGACGACGAGCTGTTCTTCGCGTACTCCCTCACGGGTCTCGATCCGGTCACCGGCACGGGTCTGCTGGGCTGGGCCTACAAGGGACGGGACGAGCTGACCTCGGACCTGGTGGACCTTAGCGTCAACGGCCGCTTCCAGCTGTTCGGTCGCGAGCACGAGGCGATGTTCGGCCTCAGCCAGGCCGAGAGCGAGCAGGAATACTGGATCAATCCGGCGCCCTCGGATTCGCCGGCGTTCGGTGCGCTTCCCGGTTTCCCGTACGCGGGCGACGCCGTACCGGAACCCACCTGGGGTGCCCGCGAACGGTCGAGCTTCTTCAACCAGCGCTTGCGCCGCGCGTTCGGCGCCACCCGCCTGTCGCTGACGGAAGACTTCAAGGCGGTGCTGGGCGTCAACTACGCCGAGTACCACCGCGACGGCGCCAACGGCGTCGATCCGTTCGATGAAACCGAGAGCAACACCAGCCCGTACGCCGGCCTGACCTACGACGTCAGCGACGACCTGCTGGCCTACGTCAGCTACTCGGACATCTACCAGCCGCAGGACCAGCGCGACTTCGACGGCTTCTACCTGGCGCCGTCCAAGGGCGTGAACTACGAAGTGGGCGTCAAGGCCGAGTGGTTCGACAAGCGCCTGCTGACCACGCTGGCCTACTTTACCGCCGAGCAGGAAGGGCTGGCGACGTTCGCCGGTTACAGCGCTGACACGCTGATGAACTATTACGTGCCCAGGGACGTCGAGTCGAAGGGCTGGGAGTTCGAAGCCACCGGCCGGCTCAACGACTACACCGACCTGGTGTTGGGCTACACGCACCTGAAGATGGAGGGCGAGGAAGGTACGCTGACCTACAACTGGGTGCCGCGCCGCACCGCCAATCTGATGCTCAGCGCGCGCCTGCCGTCGTACAAGGCCGTGTCGTTCGGCATCGGCGGCCGCTGGCAGAGCGCCATCTCCAACACCGAGAGCTACAGCGGCCAGACCGTGCGGCAGGGCAGTTATGCGGTGGTGAACGCGTTCGCCGCATGGGATTTCGTGGAGAACGCGACGCTGCGCGCCAACGTCGGCAACCTGACCGACGAGAAGTACATCAATACGCTGTACCAGATCGGCTACTACGGCGCGCCGCGCCATTGGTCGCTGAGCCTGGAATACCGGTTCTGATGCCGCCCCGCCACGTGCTCTCCCGGTAGCCGCCGCCACCATGTCCACGATCCCGCATCCCGTCGCTCCCCGTTCGCCACGCCCGCACGTGGCGGCCCGCATTGTTGCCGCCATCTTCGGCGGCTATGGCTTCGCCTGGGGCATCGTCGCCGCCGGCGCCAGCCTGATGTACGCCGCCGGCATGGACTTCCACGATGCGGAATTCCTCGCCAGCCTGTTCGGCGTGCTGGCGTTCCTGGCGGTGTTCCTGTGGACGTTCGCGGCGCGCCGGTTGTGGGTGGTATGCACGGTGCTCGTGGGCGGTGGCGCGGTGTTGGCGGCGGTCGCGTCGTTCGTGCAGTCGCGGCTGGTCTGAGGCCGAGGACGTCATCATGATGCAGAGCTTCCGCCAGGCGATGGCCTGGCTGCATACCTGGTTCGGGCTGGTGCTCGGGTTCGTGCTGATGGCCGCCTTCTTCTTCGGCGCGCTGTCGGTGTTCGACCGCGAGATCGACCGCTGGGCGATTCCGTCCACGCGTTTCGAGCCGCAGCCGATGCCGTCGTACGAGCAGATCCTGCGGCCGGCGTTCGAGCGCATGCAGCCGCTGCCGGCCACCGTGGATGCGATGCGCCCGCGCGTGAACGGGCCGATGCCCGAGCGCTTCGATACTGTGGTCAGCTGGAGTGCGTACACCACCCACCGTGATCCGGTGCTGCAGCTGTTCGCCGGCTACGAGGTGCCGAACGCGAAGGATCCGGAAGAGGCCATCTGGGCCGATGCCACCATCGATCCGCGCGACGGCACGCCCTTGCCGAACGACCGCCTGAAGGTCGGCAGCGGCTTCTTCTATCCGATGCACTACGGGCTGACGCTGGACTGGAAGAACCTGGGCATCTGGATCGTCGGATTTTCCGCGCTGATGATGCTGGTGGCGCTGGTCACCGGCGTGGTGATGCATCGCAAGATCTTCCGTGAGTTCTTCACCTTCCGGCCGGGCAAGGGCGGCCTACGCAGCGTGCTGGACCTGCACAACCTGACCGGCGTGGTGGCGTTGCCGTTCCACTTCTTCTTCGCCTTCACCGGCCTGCTGATCTTCGCGGCGACGTACTACTTCCCGGTCGGCCACACGCAGCTGCACGACCTGCACGACCTGCACGCGGAAGTGGAGGCGCGCGAGACCGGCCTGCCGCACCAGCGCGCGGGCGTACCCGCCGGCCTGGCCAACGTAGATGCGATGGTCGCGGATGCCCAGCGGCGCTGGCAGGCGCAGGACAAGGCCGGCGATGTCGGCTTCCTGGTGCTGCAGCATGTCGGCGATGCGAACGGCTACGTCAGCGTGTACCGCGCCGGCACCGACCGCATCGCGCTGGTTGGCGATGGCATCCACTACAAGGCGTCCACGGGCGAACTTATCCGCGAGGATCCACCGCCGAGCGCGGCGGGCCGCATCGCCGAATTCCTCACCGGCCTGCATCTGCAGCATTTCCGCCACTGGCTGCTGCGCTGGATGTACGTGCTGGGCGGACTGCTCGGCGCGGTGTGCATTGCGACCGGCTTCCTGTTCTTCGTCGAGAAGCGCAAGCGCCAGCACGCGCGGCAGGGCCAGCAGGGTGCGCGTGTGGTCGATGCGCTGGCGGTGACCACGGTGACCGGCATGGTGCTGGCGGCGCTGGGCATCCTGATCGCCAACCGGTTGCTGCCGGAGGACCTGCCGGCGCGCGGCGACTGGGAACGCTATGCATTCTGGGGCATGTGGTCGCTGGCGTTGCTGCACGCCGCGTGGCGCAGCGCGCCCGTCGCCCGCGGGCTTTCCAATCCGGCGTGGCGCGAGCAGTGCGGCATGATCGCGGTGATGGCCCTGAGCGCCGTGCTGTTGAACTGGATCACCACCGGCGACCATCTGCTGCGCACGCTCGGTGCGGGCTACTGGCCTGTCGCAGGCGTGGACCTGACGTTGCTGGCGGGCGGCACGATCGCTGCGGTGACGGCGCGTACGCTGACGCGTCGTGCCGTCGCGGCCTCGGCTTCGCGGATCGCGGACGTGGAGACGACCCATGCATGAGCATGCATCCGCCGCGCTCCTGTTGCTGGCGGCGCTGCTGGCCAGCGTGGCCGGCATGGGATGGCTGGCCCTGTCGATGCCCGTCCACGCGCATCAGGTATGGGCCGTGCCGCTGTCCGCCTCTGCGTGTCGTGCGCTGAAGCTCGCGGGCGCGATCGCGATGGCGGTGTCGCTGGTGCTCTGCCTCGCTGTCGACCACGCCACCATGGCCAGCCTGGTCTGGGTGATGGGCCTGACCGCCGCTGCGGTCGGTGTTGCGATGACGCTCGCCTGGCGACCGCATTGGCTGCGCTTGCTGGCGCCCTGGATACGCAGGCGCGCCGCCGGGCGCTGACACGGGGTCGGGGTCGGGGTTCACCGTCCGCCATGCACGGGCGCCTGCGGGAAGGCCTGGTCCGCCTGCGATGGTCCTCGCCGTGACTTCCGTCACCGCAGGAGTACGATGCGGGCAAGCGGGAGGACGCTCTGGGGATGGACGCGCCAGTCGACAACGCGCAGGTCACGGGATGGCCGGGGATGATGGCGCGCCGCCGTCGGCGACGTGCCTTCTATCTGCTGTTGGCGACCGGCCTGATCATGATGTCGCTGGGACTGGGTTGGGGTGCGTTCTTCGCGTGGCGTGGTGCCTGGGCCGTGGCCCTGGTGGAACTGGCGATGGCGGTGCTGGGCCTCGGCGTCATCGTGATGGCGCGCCTGCGCCGTCCACGCGCCGCGTCGTGGGTGGCCTTCGTGGGTCTGGCCGCGCTGCTCTGCTTCTTCTCGGCGTTCCTCGATGTATCGACGGACGCGGTTCCGCGGACCAGCCATCTGTTCCTGCTGGTGCTGGCGCTCTGCGCGCACCATGTGTTCCGCGACGAGACGCCGTGGCTGCGCTACGGACTGGTGGTCGCACTGCTGCTGGTGTTCGCGGTTTTCGCGGCAACGCCGGTGCGCGCGCCGCATGCGTTCGCGATCGCCGACGACGTGCGGCGGACCGGCATCTGGGTGAATCTGGCGACCGTCGTGGCGAGCCTGCTGATCGTGCTTCGCCTGGCCGAAACCGACATCGCCGAACATCGTGCGCTGCATCGGGCCTTGCGCGATGCGCTGTCGCAACGCCGCTTCCTGCTGCTGTACCAGCCGCAGGTCGATGTGCAGGGCCGGGTCGTCGGCGCCGAAGCGCTGTTGCGCTGGCAGGACGAGCGGCGCGGGCTGGTCGGGCCGGCCGACTTCATGCAGGCCGCCGAAGACACCGGCTTCATCCTGCCGCTGGGGCACTGGGTGCTGCAGGAGGCGTGCCGACAGCTCTCCGCATGGCAGGCAGAGCCCGCGCTCCGCCACCTTCGGCTGTCGGTGAACATCAGCGGATTGCAGTTGCAGCAGCCGGACTTCGTGCAGCAGGTGGACGACGCGATCCGGCGCAGCGGCGTGGATGCCGAGCGGCTGACACTGGAACTCACCGAAAGCGTGCTGGTGCAGGACATGAACGATGCCGTCGGCAAGATGCGCGCGCTGCACGCGATGGGCGTGCGGCTGTCGCTCGACGACTTCGGCGCGGGCTACTCCTCACTGTCGTACCTGCGGGAACTGCCGTTCGCCGAAATGAAGATCGACCGTGCGTTCACCCGCGAAATCGTGCGCGACCCGCACGCCGCCACGATCTCCCGCAACCTGCTGCAGATGGGGCGCGAACTGGGTATCGACGTGATCGCCGAGGGTGTCGAGCAGGACGACCAGTTCGCTCTGCTGCGCGAGCAGGGGTCCTGCCTGTTCCAGGGCTATCTGTTCGGACGCCCGATGGACGTGGGTACGTTCAATCAGCGCCTGCTGTCGGCACCGTGAAGCGCGGGCTTCAGCGCAGCGCGCCGTCCGGCACGTCGATGTCCATCGCCAGCGCCAGGTGATCCGAGTTGGCGGCGGGCATGGCGCGGGCATTGTCGCCGCGCAGGCCTTCGCTGAGCAGGATGTGGTCGATCGCGCGCTGCGGGCGCCAGCTGGGGAACGTGGGTACGCAGAACGCCGGCGGACGCAGGCGGGTGCGCTTGTAGAGCAGTTCCATTTCCGGCGTGTCCGGTACGCAGTTGAAGTCGCCCATCAGCACCGCGTGCGGATGGTCCGACAGCAGCTCGCCGATGAAGGCCAGCTGCGAGCGGCGCGAGTTGGCGCCCAGCGACAGATGGGCGACGGCGACGGTCAGGCCTTCGTCGCCATCGCCGAAACGCGCCACCAGCACGCCGCGGCCGCCAATGCGGCCGGGCAGGCTGTGGTCGCTCACTTCCACCGGCTCCAGCTTGCTGAGCAGGCCGTTGGCGCTGCCCGCGACGCGGGCGACGTTGCGGTTGGGCTGGTGCGTCCAGTAGTCGAACCCGGCGCGCTCGGCCAGATAGTGCGTCTGGTTGGTGAAGCCCGAGCGCAGGCTGCCGGGATCGGCTTCCTGCAGGCCGACGATGTCGTGCCCGCCGGCCAGCTGCGCGATCGCATCCAGGCTGCCGCGCTTGTTGCCTGCCGGCAGCGCATGCGACCAGCTGCGGGTCACATAGTCGCTGTACCGGCGGGTGCTGGAGCCGGCCTGGATGTTGGCGCTGAGCAGCCGCAGCCGCCGCGTGGCGGGGGAAGCAGTCATGGAAGTGGGGGCTTCCGAGGGCTCAGCGCTGCGCGCGTTCCATCGCGACCAGGTGATCAGCGATGCGCAGCACGTCGGCGTAGGTCCGGCCGCCGGTGACGCGGTACTTGCCGTTGACGATGATCGTCGGCGTGGCTTCCACGCCGCTGTTCTTGGCGAACTGCATGCCGCGGGCGACCTGCGAGTTGGTGCCGAAGCTGTTCATCAGCGACACGAACTCCGTCGCGTTGACACCGTACTGCTGCGCGTACCAGGCGGCGATGGTGGCGGCATCGGTCGGCGGCTGACCTTCGCCCGGCAGCGTGCGCTGCAGGTGGATGGCGCTGAACACCGCGTCGTGGCTCTTGTCTGCCACGCCCTTGGCTTGGGCCGCGTAGAACGCGTGGGCGTAGGGCTTCCAGACCGGGCCGAACACGACCGGCACGTAGGTCACGCGCACATCGGCGGGCTGCTTCTTCTTCCACGCGGAGACTTCCGGCGCGAAGCGGGCACAGGCCGGGCAGACGTAGCCGAACACTTCGACCACTTCGACCTGGCCGTTGAGCGGCGCGTACGGCTGGCCGCCCTGGATCACGACGTAGTCCGTGCCCGCGACCGGCGCCGGGCCCTGCGGCGGCACCACCGGATTGGTGTTCGGCGCGGCGGCGGCATCGGCACCTTCCGCCGGCGCGGCCGTGGCGGCATCGGCAGGCGTCGCCGCGGCATCGGTGGCGGGCGTCGCGCTGGCATCGGCCGCCGGCGCGGCGGCGGCTTCCTGGGTCGGCGTGGTGTCGGTGGAGGGCTTGGGACCACAGGCCGCCAGCACGGGCAGCAGCAGGGACAGCATCAGGACGTGGCGGGATTTCATCGCGCTAACTCCAACGGATCAGAAGAAAGGGGTGCCGGCAGCGCCGGGGACAAGACACATTCTGCATGGCGCCCGGAGCGGTCGCCATGACGCAATCGTCACTTGCGGGTGCGCTCGCGGGCGACCAGGCGGTCGGCGATCTTCAGCATGTCGCTGTAGTTGCGGCCGCCGATGACGCGGTACTTGCCGGCGACGATGATCGTCGGCGTGCCCTCCACGCCGGCGGCGCCGACCCAGTCGCGCGCCTTCGCCAGCTGCGCATCGACCTCGGGGCCACGCAGGGCGGCCATGAACTTCGCCCGGTCCACGCCCTGGCTGGCGTAGAAGCCGGCGATCTCGTCGGCCGTCGCGTTCTGGATGGGCAGGGAGCCGACCTTATGGAGGGCGTCGAACACGGTCTGGTGGGTGCGCTCCTGCACGCCCAGCTGCCTGGCGGCATAGAAGGCGCGCGCATACGGGATCCAGTAGCCGCCGAACGCGGCCGGGACGGGCGTCAGCTGCACGTCGCGCGGCAGGGTTTTCTTCCACGTGGCCAGGATGGGTTCCAGGTGAGCGCAGTGGATGCAGGTGTAGCCGAACACTTCGGCCACCTCGATCTTGCCCTTGGCCGGCGCAAACGGTTTGCCGTCCGGGATCACCACGTAGTCCTCGCCTTCGACCAGCGGGGCCGGTGCCGGCGGTGCGGCGAGCGTGGCGGCCGGCAGCAGGGCCAGCAGGGTGATCAGCACGGGCAGCAGACGCGACACCATCGGGACTCTTCCTCTATGGGCGGCGCCCGGCGCCCGGGCATCGCGGAAAAAAGAAACGCCGGCCATGGTGGGGCCGGCGCGATGAACAGGAGCTTGAACTTCCGGTCGCGCGAGGCGACGGAAGCACGGGGTTACTTGCCGCCGGCCTTGGCGACCGCAGCGTCGTCGGCACGGGCGTGCAGGCCCTGCAGGTAGCTGGCGAGCGCCTGGATCTCCTGCTCGGTCAGCGGGCCGGCGACCTGCGCCATGATGTTGAAGTGGGCGGCGTCCTTCAGCGTGGTGGTGCCGGCCTTGTATTCGGTCAGGCGGCGCACGGTGTAGTCCTGCATCTGGCCGCCGATGTGCGGGTAGGCCGGGCCCGGGTTGCCGGCGCCGGTCGGGCCGTGGCACGC
Organism: Pseudoxanthomonas sp. LjRoot206; assembly: GCF_056175725.1. Classification (NCBI taxonomy): domain Bacteria; kingdom Pseudomonadati; phylum Pseudomonadota; class Gammaproteobacteria; order Lysobacterales; family Lysobacteraceae; genus Pseudoxanthomonas; species Pseudoxanthomonas sp. LjRoot206. The sequence continues at coordinate 108,904 of NZ_JBGFFI010000004.1, read as the reverse complement.
CATGCAGGCCGGCACGCCGCGCTTGGCGTCGCCGTTGCGGTACAGCTGCTGGCCCACTTCGTAGAACTTCATGTCCTTGTACGGACCATCGGCGACGACGCTGTCGTCGGCCAGGCCGGCACCGGACTTCTGGGTGGCGAAGTAGGCGCCCACGTCGCGCATGTCCTGCGCGCTGAGGGTCTGGGCGAACGGGGCCATCACGGCCGCCATGCCGGTGTTGCGCTCGCCCGAGGCGAACAGCGCCAGCTGTTGGGCGACATAGCGCTCGCTCTGGCCGGCGATGCGCGGGTACTGCGGGTCGCTGGGGTTGCCGTCGGCACCATGGCAGGCCGCACACGCGGCGGCCTTGGACTGGCCGGCCTTGGCGTCGCCCCACGTGGTCTTGGCGAGGTTGACGTCCAGCGGAGCGGTCTCGACCGGGGCGTTGTCCGGCACGGGAACGACCGTGGTCTGTGCAAAAGCGACTGCGCCCACGGCCAGTACGGCCAATCCGGCAAGTCCCATAACGCGAGCGTGGCGCATGCTAAAGCTCCGAAACCCTTGATTGAGGCGGCACCCGCAGGGGCCGCGAAACCGCCGAATTATCGTCGCGGCGGCCGGTTGCGGTCAATTCAGCATGGCGGGCGGCCCCGCCCGTGCGATCCTAGTGGCATGTCGAACCCCCTGAATTCCGCCAGTTACCTGCTTTCCGCCCACACCCCGCGCCAGTTGCCGGAGGATGGGGGATTCGAGGTGGCCTTCGCCGGCCGCTCCAATGCCGGCAAGTCCAGCGCTCTGAATGCGCTGGTCAACCACAACCGTCTGGCGAGGGTGTCCAAGACCCCCGGTCGCACCCAGCAGTTGGTGTTCTTCCAGGTCCAGACGGAGCGCTACCTGGTCGACCTGCCGGGCTACGGCTATGCCAAGGTGCCGCAGGACCTGCAGGCCCACTGGCAGGCCTTCATCGACCGCTACTTCCGAACCCGCGAGGCGCTGAAGGGGCTGGTGGTGGTGATGGACATCCGCCACCCGCTGAAGGACTACGACCGCCAGATGCTGGGCTATGCCGTCCAGCGCGGTCTGCCGGCGCATGCGCTGCTGACCAAGGCCGACAAGCTGGGCCGCGGTCAGCAGGCCCAGGCGTTGCAGGCGGTGAAGAAGGACCTGTTTTCGTCCTTCGGCGACACCGTCAGCGTGCAGACCTTCTCGGCCGAGTCGAAGCAGGGCGTGGACGAAGCCCGCCTGGTCGTGGGCAACTGGCTGGGGCTGTCCTGAGCAGACGCTCAGACGCTGACGTGGAACAGGCGACCAACGGCTGCCGACGCCGTCATCGCCATAGCACCCCAGAAGCCGACCCGCCACGCGCCGCGAAGGACAGGGGCACCGCCCACCCTGGCGGCCCATCCACCTGACACCAGCAGGCCCGCCAGCGTGGCCGCTGTCGTGACCAGAGCGACGCGATCCGGCGGCGCCAGCAGCGTGGCCGCGATGGGCAGCAGCGCGCCGACCGTGAAGGCGGCTGCCGATGCCAGGGCCGCCTGGACGGGACGTGCACGCAACGCCTCGGTGATGCCGAGTTCGTCGCGCATGTGCGACGCCAGCGCGTCGTGCGCGGTAAGTTGCTCGGCGACCTGCCGCGCCAGCACCGGGTCCAGCCCGCGCTTGACATAGATCTGCGCCAGCTCCGCCAGCTCGCCTTCCGGCATCTCGCGCAGTTCGCGGGTTTCGACGGCCAGCGCGGCGGCCTCGGCGTCGGCCTGCGATTGCACCGACACATATTCGCCGGCCGCCATCGACATCGCGCCTGCGACCAGCCCGGCTACCCCGGTCACGAGGACAGTCGACGCGCTGGCCCCGCTGGCGGCGACACCGACCACCAGGCCGGCGACGGAGACGATGCCGTCGTTGGCGCCCAGCACGAAGCACGCAGCCAGCCAACGCGGTCGGTGCGATGGCGTTCGCGATGGCGTGGTGCGGGGTCGCGGGCTGTGCGCGTCATGCGCGTAGCGTAAGCCTGGTGAGGTCGGGCGTCGATCCGCCCATCGCGTCCACGGATGGGATGCTGCGGCGTTCCGGTGGCGATGAACGCGCGAGGGTGGTCACGTTATAGTGCCGGCCTTGCGGCGCCACCCGTCGGTGCCGCGTTCCCTCTGCGAGTCCCGCCCTTGTCCAGCCCCAGCCACGTCGCCGACACGCTGATCACCGACCGCACGCAACTGGTCGACTACATCGCATCCGGCGAGAAGCCCGCGCAGGACTGGCGCATCGGCACCGAGCACGAGAAGTTCGGCTTCCGCCTCGACGACCTGCGCCCGCCGACCTTCGACGGCGACCGTGGCATCGAGGCGCTGTTGAAGGGACTGACGCGTTTCGGCTGGGAGCCGGTCGACGAGAAAGGCCGCGTCATCGCCCTGACCAAGGACGGCGCCTCGGTCACGCTGGAGCCGGCCGGCCAGCTGGAACTGTCCGGCGCGGCGGTGGAGACCATCCACCAGACCTGCGTCGAGGTCGGTACGCACCTGAAGGAAGTGAAGCAGGTCGCCGACGAACTGCAGCTCGGCTTCCTCGGCATGGGCTTCCAGCCCAAGTGGCGTCGCGACGAGATGCCGTGGATGCCGAAGGGCCGCTACCAGATCATGAAGGCGTACATGCCCAAGGTCGGCCGGCTCGGCCTGGACATGATGACGCGCACCTGCACCGTGCAGGTCAACCTCGACTACGCCACCGAAGCGGACATGGTGAAGAAGTTCCGCGTGTCGCTGGCACTGCAACCGGTGGCCACCGCGCTGTTCGCCGATTCGCCGTTCACCGAGGGCAAGCCGAACGGCTACCAGAGCTACCGTTCGCACATCTGGACCGATACCGACGGTGACCGCACCGGCATGCTCGATTTCGTGTTCGAGGACGGCTTCGGCTACGAGCGTTACGTCGACTACATCCTCGACGTGCCGATGTACTTCTCCTACCGCGACGGCATCTACCACGACGCCAGCGGCAAGTCGTTCCGTGACTTCATGCAGGGCAGGCTGGACGTGCTGCCCGGCGCGCTGCCGACGCTGCGCGACTGGTCCGACCACCTGACCACCGCCTTCCCCGAAGTGCGGATGAAGAAGTTCCTGGAGATGCGCGGCGCCGATGGCGGCCCGTGGAATCGCCTGTGCGCGCTGCCCGCGTTCTGGGTGGGCCTGCTGTACGACGATGCCGCGCTGGATGCGGCCTGGGACCTGGTCAAGGACTTCTCGCTGCAGGAACGCCACGCCCTGCGCGATGGCGTGCCGAAGCATGCGCTGAAGCTGCCGCTCCGTGGTGGCACCGTACGCGACCTCGCGCGCGAGGCGGTGAAGATCGCCATCGGTGGCCTGCAGCGGCGTGCGCGCCTCAACAGCAAGGGCGTGGACGAAAGCGGCTTCCTCGATGCGCTGGTCGAGATCGTCGAGGCGAACGAAACGCCGGCCGAACGCAAGCTCGCCCTGTTCCATGGCGAGTGGAACGGCGACATCGACCGCGTGTTCCGCGAGTTCGCCTACTAGCACCAGATCGGTGCGTGGCCGCCGGGCCGGGCCGGCACTGTCCTCGCCGCCGGGCTCTTCGCGTTCATTCCCGTGATGGGCCGGACCGGCAGGCGATCTGCACTCCGGCGACAGGGGGAGGCGGGGCGGAGCGCCGCCGTGGTGCGTGTCGGATTCGGCGAGCGACGCATCGATCAGGTTCCGGTCACCCAGTTGCTGAAGCGTGCGCGAGGGCGATGTCCGCGCCGCCGATGCCGTGTTCGCCAGTCGCTACGACGAGCTCAAGCGGGCCGCCCACCTGCAGCTGCGCCGGCACCACGACAACCTCGACACCCCCGTGCGGGTGCACGAGACGTACCTGAAGCTGGCGACGGGCGAACGCCTGGCCGCCAACGACCGCGCGCACCTGCTGGCGATGTCGGCGCGCGCGATGCGGCAGGTGCTGGTCGACCACGCGCGCATCGCGCACGCGCTGACGCTGACCGCGAGATTGGGTGGCGGCGAACGCGCGGTGGTCGAAGTGCTGGCGCTGGACGAGCTGTTGAACGCGCTGCAGCAGGCCGACGCGCGCGCGGCGCAGATCGTCGAGTTGCGCTACTTAGGCGGCTACGAGGAAGCCGAGATCGCGCAGATGCTGGTCGTCAGCGATCGCACCGTGCGCCGCGACTGGCGCACCGCGCGTGCGTTCCTGCTGGCGGAGCTGGGCAAGTGAGCGACGACGGCATCGAACGCCGGCGGCAGGCATTGGCGCTGTTCCGCGAGGCGGTCGAGATCGCGCCCGCGGAACGCGATGCGTGGCTGGCACGTGCGCGTGGCGACGTCGGTCGACGCGAGCTGCGTGCGCAGCCGCGGACACGGATCGGTGGCGCTGGCCGGCAACGCGAGCGACAGGAGGGAGCAGGCGAACAGCAGGAGCAGGATGAGCTTCACGAGAGGTCATCCATGGCCGTGCGGGCGGGCGTGCGGCCTGCCCGCCACGGGGATCAGAAGTTCCGCATCAGGCCGCGCAGCAGTTTCTTCGCGCCGCCTTCTTCCTTTTTCTCGGGATCCTGCTTGCCGTCGCCATCGCCTTCGTCGGCAGGCATGCCGCCCATGTCGCCGAAATCCATGCCCAGCATCGCCACCGTGGTGGCCTTGGTGCGCACGCGCACGTTCCATTCCGGATCCCACGGCTGCTTCGGGTCCGTGGGCTTCGGCGGCCAGGTGATGTTGGTCTCCGGGCCGTAGGCGATCATGTTGAGCGAGGCGAAGCCACCCTGCTCGCCGCCCTTGGCGGTGTTCTTGAAGATGCCCTGCGGGATCGCGCAGCTGGTCGTGCCTGGCGGCAGCAGCACCTTCTGCTTCAGCCAATGATCGATGTAGGAGCCGGTCAGGTAGTTGACCAGTTCGTGGCCGGCGCCGGGCACTTCGGCGCTGCTCCACGTGGTGAAGTTGCGTTCGTCCTGCATGGCGATCGCGTTGAGGAAGTAGGCCTTGGCGCGATCCACCGGTTGCCAGCTCAGGCCGATGCTGTCGGTCAGGTCGCCGCGGGTCTGCAGCGCGATCTTCGGCATGAAGTCCGCGTTCTGCCCCAGCTCGAACTGCAGCGACGCCGGCACGCCGTCGCCGGTGATACGGTGCTGGCCCACCATCGATGAGCGCTCGCCGACGCGCCGGTTGTTCTTGAGGTTGGGCCACAGTGCGTAGCTGGGATTGACGTCGATGTCCCGGTCGGGAACGAACAGGCCGGACGCGATCGCTCCGTTCTGCTGGAACTGCCCGTTCCTGATCTTCAGTGTCATCACCTTCGGCTGGCCCGGGCGCACGCTGGCGCTGCAGCCCCAGTACTGGCGGATGGTCACTTCGATGTCGTGCATCTCGTGTTCTTTCGGCTCCTCCACGTTCTTGCCGGGAGGCGGCGGCAGCAGCGACAGCGACTTGCCCACGCCCAGTCCCGCGGGCACCGCCTGCTCGGCGGGCACGCCAGGCTTGAGGCGGTTGTGCAGGGCGATGTCGAGTACGTGGCCCTGCGTGGCCGGAATGTTGCGCGACTGCGGGTAGCCCTGCGGACCCTTCTCGCCGCCCATCATCCTGCCGGCCAGTCCGCCCAGCATGCCCATGTCGGGCATGCCGGCCATGGAGTGGGTGGCGACGTCGATCCAGACCTGCGTTTCAGGCCCGACGGGCGGTGCGCTGCTCGCCGGCAGGGCGATGAGCATGGCGAGGGCGAGGGCGAGGGTCAGCGGCGGTCTGCGCATGGCGGGAAGCTCCTGGTGAAGGGGATGGGGTGGTATGCGAAGGACGGCATCCACAGGGGAACACGCGCCCGGCACGCCGCATCGGCCGCCGTCCGGTTTTGCCCCGACAGGCGGATCGCCCTATACTCCCCCCCACTATCAGAATCCGACATCCCCCTTGTGCCGCATTCGCCCGCCGACAAGAAGAAAGCGCTCACGCGCGTGAAGCGCATCCGCGGCCAGCTGGATGCGCTGGAGCGCGCGCTGGAAGAAGGCGCCGACTGCGCGCCCGTGCTGCAGCAGCTTGCGGCGGTGCGTGGTGCCGTCAACGGGTTGATGTCGGAAATCCTGGAAAGCCACCTGCGCGAGGAATTCGCGCATCCGTCGTCGACTCCCGAACAGCGCGAGGCCGGCATCGATGCCGCCGTCGCGCTGGTCCGCTCTTACCTCAAGTAGTCCTCTCTCAAGCAAGCAGGAGTGCCGTTCATGAAATCCCGTGCCGCCGTCGCCTTCGCCGCAGGCGAACCGCTGAAGATCGTCGAGATCGACGTCGCGCCGCCGAAAGCCGGCGAGGTGCTGGTGAAGATCACCCACACCGGCGTCTGCCACACCGACGCGTTCACGCTGTCGGGCGACGATCCGGAAGGCCTGTTCCCCGTCGTGCTGGGCCATGAGGGCGCCGGCATCGTGGTCGAAGTCGGCGAAGGCGTGACCAGCGTGAAGCCGGGCGACCACGTGATCCCGCTGTACACCGCCGAGTGCGGCGAGTGCCTGTTCTGCAAGAGCGGCAAGACCAACCTGTGCACGTCGGTGCGCGCCACGCAGGGCAAGGGCGTGATGCCGGACGGCACCTCGCGCTTCTCCTACGAAGGCCAGCCGCTGTACCACTACATGGGCTGCTCGACTTTCAGCGAGTACACCGTGGTCGCCGAGGTGTCGCTGGCGAAGATCAATCCCGACGCGAACCCGGAGCACGTCTGCCTGCTCGGCTGCGGCGTCACCACCGGCATCGGCGCCGTGCACAACACCGCCAAGGTGCAGGAAGGCGATTCGGTCGCCGTGTTCGGCCTCGGCGGCATCGGCCTGGCGGTGATCCAGGGCGCACGCCAGGCGAAGGCCGGCCGCATCATCGCCATCGACACCAATCCGTCGAAGTTCGAGATGGCCCGTCAGTTCGGCGCCACCGACTGCGTCAACCCGAAGGACTTCGACAAGCCGATCCAGCAGGTCGTCGTCGAGATGACCGGCTGGGGCGTGGACCATTCGTTCGAATGCATCGGCAACGTCAACGTCATGCGCGCGGCGCTGGAATGCGCGCACCGCGGCTGGGGCCAGAGCGTGATCATCGGCGTCGCCGGCGCGGGCCAGGAGATCGGCACGCGTCCGTTCCAGCTGGTGACCGGCCGCAAGTGGATGGGCACCGCGTTCGGCGGCGTGAAGGGCCGCTCGCAGCTGCCGGGCATGGTCGAGGACGCGATGAAGGGCGATATCGAACTCGCCCCGTTCGTGACCCACACCATGCCGCTGGACGGCATCAACGAAGCGTTCGACCTGATGCATGAAGGCAAGTCGATCCGCAGCGTGGTGCACTACTGAGATGACGATGTCCTTGCAGAAGACGGTGTTGGGCGCGATGCCCGACGCCATGATGGATAGCGTCGCCTTCGACCAGGATGCGCGCGATGCGATTGCGCGCCTCGGCGAAGACGACCTGCAGAAGATCGATCGGACGATCCTGTCGTCGCTGGGTCACGAGTGGAAGAAGGCGGGGTTCATCACCGCGGGCGTGATGATCGCGGCCCCGGACGAGTACGAGGATCTGCCGGAGATGTTCTACGCATCCCGGATTCGGCTGCTTGCCGAGGCATCGCGCATCGAGACGAAAGGCGATGCGTCCGCATTGAAGACGTTCGAGATCCGCCTCGCACCCGCAACGGGAGTTGCCTGACATGACAATCGAGCGCATTGAGCACCGCGCCTGCTTCGGCGGCTGGCAGGACGTCTACGAACACGCATCCAGCACGCTCGGCTGCACCATGCGCTTCGCTGTCTACCTGCCCCCGCAAGCCGAGACACAGAAGCTGCCGGTCCTGTACTGGCTCTCCGGCCTGACCTGCACCGAACAGAACTTCATCACCAAGGCCGGCGCGCAGCGCTACGCCGCCGAGCACGGGGTGATCCTGGTCGCGCCGGACACCAGTCCGCGCGGCGACGACGTGGCCGATGCCGACGGTTACGACCTGGGCAAGGGCGCAGGGTTCTACGTCAACGCGACGCAGGCGCCGTGGGCGGCCCACTACCGCATGTACGACTACATCGTCGACGAGTTGCCGGCGCTGATCGAAGCGAACTTCCCGGTGACCGATGCGCGTTCGATCAGTGGACATTCGATGGGTGGACACGGCGCATTGACCATTGCGCTGAAGAATCCGGGCCGCTATCGCAGCGTCTCGGCGTTCTCGCCGATCGTCGCGCCGTCGCAGGTGCCGTGGGGCGAGAAGGCGTTCGGCGCCTATCTCGGCGAAGACCGCGGAGCTTGGAAGGCGTACGACACCGTCGCGCTGATCGCGGACGCACAGGAACGCCTGCCGCTGCTCGTCGACCAGGGCGATGCTGACGAGTTCCTGCACACGCAGCTCAAGCCGGAGCTGCTGCAGGCGGCCGCGGACGCCGCGGGCCATCCGCTGACGCTGCGCCTGCAGCCCGGCTACGACCACAGCTACTACTTCATCGCCAGCTTCATCGGCGAGCACATCGCGCACCACGCCAAGGCCCTGACCCGATGACCGCCGACCATCCCGCTGCAACCTCACCCGTGCCGCTGGTGTTCTACGTACGCCTGCGGGTGAAGCCGGAGCGGGTCGACGAATGGCTGCGGGCGGTGCACGACATCGTCGATGCGATGTCGAAGGAGGATACGTTCCTGTCGTGCGACCTGCATCGCGATGCGAACGATCCGACGCTGTTCACCCTGTACGAGCGCTGGGCCGAGCCGGACGTGGCCACCTTCCTCACGCGCCAGGACCGGCCCTACCGGCGCGACTACGAGGCTCGCTTGCCCGACCTGCTGCAGGGGCCGCGCGAACCGCAGGTACTGGTGCCGTTGGCCCGCTGGCCGCAGGCGGATCACGTCGGCGGCGCGTAGTCGGTAAAGGCGAAACGCCCGTCGCGCAGTTCGGTATCGCCCTGCACCAGCGTGAGCGGCGCATCGAATATCGGCCCGGCCGAGACACAGGTGTGGAACTCGCCGTTCTCGCCGCAGGGATCGACGCCCTCGGGCAGGTCGCGAAGCAGTGTTTCGTCGAAGGCGCGGCCTGCGAACGCCGCATCGAGCTGTTGCGTATCCACGCAACACAGGTCGGCACGCAACCCGCCCGCCAGCATCGCCCGCGCCAGCGCGGCGGTATCCGCAGCGAACAGCGGCGTCATCACGTCCCAGCCGATCTTCGCCAGGTTGTGCACCCGGTAGGCGCGGATGTCCTCCAGAAACAGGTCGCCGAAGGCCATCGTGCGCAGCGCCGGCCAGCGGTGCGCCGCACGGCCGAGCGCCTCCGCCATCGCGCGTTCGTAGTCGTCGTTGGTGCAGTGGGCGGCGATCATCGCCTCCACCAATGGCAGACCGGTCGCGCGCGCCTGTGCATGCAGCACGCTGCGACGGATGCCCTGCATCGAGACGCGATCGTAGTCTTCGGTCACCGTGGTCAGCAGGCCGACCACCTCGACATCATCGCGCTGGCGCAGCGTGTGCAGCGTCCACGCCGCATCCTTACCGCCGCTCCAGGCGAGCAGCACCGGCAGGCGCGTGCCACTCACGCGGCCGAGACGTCACGAAGCTCCCACGCATGCCCCGCCAGCAGGCGCAGGCGATGCTTCAGCACCTGCCCGGGAATCGAGGAGGTGGCCACCAGCAGGATGCTGAGGTCGTCCTGCCGTCCGTTCACCGTCGCGCCGTCGTCGACCACGCCCAGGCCGGGATCGACTTCGTCCGGTTCTTCCTGGCGTGCGCGCCAGCGGTCGAACAGGTGGCTGGTGCGCAACGCGTGCTGCAGTTGCGCGGCGAATTCCTCCGCGCCGTGCGCGTCGAAACTGAAAGCCGGATCGCCGCCGCGTGCGCGGCCGGGATCCGGCAGGCTGATGTAGTAACGGACGGCCATGGCACCCCCGGTGGAAACCTGGGGCATAGCGTCATCCACGGCGCGTTAGCCCGCCGTTATGCCGCCTTGAACGGGGCCGGCGGCGCGGCGAAGGCGGCCACCACGGCGCCCTTGCCCACGTTGACCATGCCGGTGAGGCTCATCACGCTCTCGAACACCTCGACCTTGTTGTTCTCGCAGATGTCGCGCAGGCGCTGGTAGCCGGGCAGGGCGCGCAGTTCCGACAGCTCGCCGCCGTAGCTCAGGCACACGGTCGGCGTCATCAGGCCGGCCATCACCCGGTTGCCGGTGAACTTGAACATCTGCTCCACCGCGTTCTCGAAGCCCTTGATCTTGGCCACCGGCTCGGTGTTGCCGGCGTGGCCGTACAGCACCGGCTTGATGTCCAGCGCGCTGCCCAGCGCGGCGCTGAGCAGGCCGACGCTGCGGTCGCCCTTGGTGCGCGCGCGGTTGCGCAGGTAGTACAGGTCGCGTGGGATCATGTAGCCGTGCGTGTTCTGCGCCAGTTCCTCCAGGCGCACGCGGATCTGCTGCACGCTGGCACCGGCGTCGCGCATGCGCACGGCTTCCACCGCGGTGATGCCCTGCGCGGCGAACAGGTTCTGCGTGTCGATCACGCGCAGCGCGAACGGCGAGTTGTGGCCCGCGGCCTGGCGCACCGGCTTGTAATCGTTGAGGATCGCGAAGCTCGCCTGCATCGCGTTCTCGTGGATCGGCGAGCGCGTCTTGGTGATCGTCATGCAGAGCACGTGGTCGTAGTCGATCACCAGCCGGCCCAGGAACAGGTCGCGGATCTGGTTGACGGTGAACGGCGTGGTCTCGGCCTCGTGGCCGCGCTCGGCCACGTGCGCGTGCAGGAAGCTCAGCGTGGCCTGTTCGTCGCGATGGTCCGCAAGCACGGCCTCGCCGATCCGCACCGTGATCGGCAGGATGACGATGTTGTGTTGTTCGAGGTACTCCAGCGGCAGGTCGCACGCGGAGTCGACGACTATCCCAATGCGCATCTAGCCCCTCCCGGCATTCGTCGCATTTGTACCTATCTCCGGAAAACTAGCGGAGAACGGCAGGCAAGTCGCTGGATAAACGAATGAAGTGTGCGTTGCGTCACCCTTTTGTGACTTGAGCCATGGGCGAAAACGGGTCGCGCGTCGGATGCCGGTAGAGCGCTGGGCCCATAAATTGTGTGAATTGAGTCACAGAAGTGGTCGGGCCGGGCTTGTCCCGGGTCAGGCCCGGCCCGACACTCGCGCCAAGGGAAGGGGTGACATGACGCAGCGGTGGTGGTGTTGGCTGCTGTTGGCCCTGCTGCCGGCCGCCGCGCACGGGGAAAACATCGCGCGGATCGACCGCCTCCAGCCACTGGCGCTGGAACAGCAGGCCGGACAGCGCGCCGGATTGTTCTCGGAACGTCGCTTCGACAGCGGCGACGCGTCCGTGCGCGTGATCGGCAATGGGCACTGGCGCATCCATCCGCGCGCAGGCGTCGCCGATCCGCTGCTGGTGGTCTACCACCCGTACAACGCTCGGGTGACCGTGCGTGCGCCCGGGGATGCCGCGCCGCGCACGCAGGACCTGTTCCAGCCCGGACTCGACCCGCAGTACAGCCGCCGCGCGCTGGTGTTTCCACTGCCGCATGAAGGTCCCGTCGACGTCTCGGTGGAAGGCGCCCGTTACCCGATGCAGGTGGCGGTCGAAGCGCGCTCGGACTATGCCGCCGCCGATCTCTGGCATGTGCGCCTGCTGCTTCCGGCGGTCGGAATGACGCTGGGTGTCGCCCTGGCGGTGCTGCTCTTCTGGCTGGTGCTGCGCGAGCGCGTCTACCTGCTCTATGCCGGCGCCATGCTGCTGCAGCTGTTGTACGTGCTGTGCTCCTACGGCGAAGCCTACGCGTGGCCGGGCCTGTCGCTGCTGCGTCATTTCGGTGCCCAGGGCATCTGGACCATCGGCACGCTCGCGACCATCTTCATGGTGTACCTGTGGCAGGACTACGCCAACCTGCGCCGCGCAGCGCCGCGACTGGCGTGGCTGATGCGGCTGGTCGGCGTGTACGGCTGCCTGCTGACGCTGCTGTTGCTCGCCTCGCCATGGCCGGCCGACAACCGCTGGTTCCCGAACGTCGCCAATGGCCTGTTCCTGCTGACCAACGTCATCACGCTGGCCACGCTGCTCGTGGCGTGGTGGCGTGGCGAGCGCCACGCCAGCATCGTGCTGCTGTCCTGGTTGCCGCTGCTGGTCTTCACCATGGTGCGTGCCCTGCGCTTCAGCGCGGGCGAGCGCGCGGGCCCGTGGCTGGAATACGGCATTCCCTGGTGGCTGGCGTTCACGGCAGTGGCCTTGGGCCTGGGCCTGGCACACCGCATGCTGACCTTCCGCCGCGAGCGCGACCGCGCCAAGGCGCATGCCGAACGCGACGCGCTGACCGGCGTCCTCAATCGCGGCGCCATCGAACACCGCCTCGACTGGGCACTCATCGAGCGCCAGCGCGAACACATCCCGGTCTCGCTGCTCTTCATCGACCTCGACCACTTCAAGCAGGTCAACGACCGCCACGGCCACGCGCTGGGCGACGCCTGCCTGCGCGCGGTGACGCGCGTGGTCAGCCAGCAGTTCCAATACGGCGACCAGCTGGGCCGGCTGGGCGGCGAGGAATTCGTGCTGGTGCTGTCCGGCGTGGAACTCCCTGCGGCCCTGCGCATCGCCAAAGAGGCCGGCGCGCGCATCCGGCACGACTGCGCGCGCGTGGAAGGGGTGACGGTCGATGTCACTGCCAGCATCGGCGCGGCGCAGGCGCGCGCAGGCGACACCGTCGCGTCGCTGATCGCGCGCGCGGACCAGGCCATGTACGCGGCCAAGCGCGCCGGTGGCGACCGCGTGGTCGCCGAAGACGCGCCCTGCCAGGCCGCCGACAGCACGAAGGCGCCCGCAGGCGCCTCCGTGGACTGATACCGCCGCGCGCTTACTTCGAATACGCGCGCGGCAGCGGACCGGCCGGCTGCAGGTAGCGGTCGCGCAGGTCGGTCTGGCGTGAGCGCATCGGCATCGCGCGACCGCCCAGCCAGACCTGCTCCGCCGTGCTCGACACATCCAGCGGGTCGGCGGTCCACAGGACCAGGTCGGCCAGCTTGCCCGGCGCGATGGTGCCCACGCGGTCGCCGACGCCGAACGTCTCCGCCGGCACGCGCGTCAGTCCGGCCAGGCCGTCTTCCCACGGCAGCCCGTTGGCCACCGCATTGCCGGCCAGCTGGCGGATCTTGCGCGCGTTGTGCGAGGCGTCGCCGGCCTGCGAGAAGCTGACGCTGACGCCGGCGGCATCCAGCCGTGCGGCGTTCTCCAGCGTCGCGCCGATCTGGTCGAAGTCCGCCGGCAGGTCCGCCAACGCATCCACGAACACCGGCACCTTCGCCTGCGCCAGCTGCGGCGCCAGCTTCCAGCCTTCGGCACCGCCGGCGATGGCGATGCGCACGTTCTCGCGCTGCGCCCAGCGCAGCAGCTGGCGGATGTCGGCGGCGCGGTTCACCTGTACCACGATGCGGCCGTTGCCCGCGAGATAGCGTGCGAGCGTCGCGCGCCCGGCCGGCGTCAGCAGCGCATGCGGCGAATCCGCCGGCACGCGGCCGCGCGCCTCGGCCACCATCTGGTCCAGCAGCATCCACTGCGCCGCCCGCGACTTGCCGGCAAGCTCCGCGCCACCACTGCCCAGGCGCACGAACAGCGCACGCGGACCGACCGGATCGGCGCTGCCGTCCAGCCGCATCACGCCGCCCTGGCCGGCGATGAACGAACCGCCGGTCGACGCCGCCAGCAGGGTGAAGCCGATGCCTTCCACGCGCGTCACCGGGATCACCACCGACGCCGGGTTGTACGCCAGCGTCACGTCGAACTCGGGCCGCATCGGCTGGTCTTCCAGCGTCACCGCCGCATCGACGGTGGACGACTCGCCCGACACTTCCTCCAGTCCGATCTCGGTGATGCCGCCGAAGAACGCCGGCGTCAGCGGACGGCCGTTGGCCTCCACCACCGACGCGCCCGGCGCGGCCAGCCCGCTGCCCACCGCCTGCACCACGCCGTTGCGCACCAGCACGTCGGCGTTCTTCAGCGTGCCCTGCGCGCCGGCGGTATGCACGGTGGCGTTGCGGATCAGCACGTCCTGGGCGAAGGCCGCAAACGACGTGGACGCCAGTGCAATGGCCAGCGCCAGAACCCTCACCGTCGTCCCAGCGAACGCTGGGACCCATGCTGACGTTGCGTCTGTCTTTGCTTCCGGCTTCAAACCCGAACGCAACGTGGATCCCAGCGTGCGCTGGGATGACGGCAGGGATGTACGACGGGCGCGGCTCATGGCAGCACCTCCTGGCCCAGCATGAAGTCGGAGACCGGTTGCCTGCTGCGGTCATTGCGGTCGTAGATGCGTGCGCCGTCGATGTAGACCTGCTCGGCCTTGGCGTACACGCTGAAGGGGTTCTGGTTCCACACCACCACGTCGGCCATCTTGCCGGCCTCCAGCGTGCCGGTGCGCTCGGCGATGCCCAGCGACTTCGCCGCGTTGCTGGTCACCCAGCGGATCGCGCGCTCCGGCGCGATCTCGGCCATGCCGGCGCGGCGTGCGTTCGCCATCACCTTGGCCGCTTCCTGGTTGAGGCGCTGGATGCCTTCGTCCGAATCCGAATGCACGATCGCGCAGCTGTTGGCGGGACGGTCGACCAGGGCGATGTTCTCCTGGATGCCGTCGAAGGCCTCCATCTTGAAGCCCCACCAGTCGGCCCAGAGCGCACCGCACACGCCGTCCTGCGCCAGCCGGTCGGCCAGCTTGTAGGCCTCCACGCCGTGGTGGAACGCGGCGACCTTGAAGCCGAACTCCTTCGCCAGGTCCAGCATCGTGGTCATCTCGTCGGCGCGGTAGCAGTGGATGTGCACCAGGATCTCGCCGTTGATGGCACCGGCCAGCGTGTCCAGCTTCAGGTCGCGCTTGCCGCCGCTGTCGCCGCCGCTGTCGGCCCTGTCGTCGCCGCTGGCGCGTTCCCACCAGCGCTTCTTCTTCGGCTGCTGCGGCTTGGGCGCGTTCTTCTTCAGGTACTCGCTGGCATCGATGAAGGCCGCGCGGTAGCCGGCCACGTTGCCCATGCGCGTGGCCGGGCCGGCCTTGCCGCCGTAGACGCGCTTGGGGTTCTCGCCGCAGGCCATCTTCAGGCCCCACGGCGCACCCGGGAACTTCATGCCCTGGTAGCTGGTGGACGGCACGTTCTTCAGCGTCACCCCGCGGCCGCCGACCAGGTTGGCCGAGCCGGGCAGGATCTGCATCGAGGTCACGCCGCCGGCCAGCGCGGTATGGAAGCCCGGGTCCTGCGCCCAGATCGAATGCTCGGCCCACACGTTCGCGGTCACCGGCGCGGTCGCCTCGTTGCCGTCGCTGTGCGCCTTGACGCCCGGGCTGGGGTACACGCCCAGGTGCGAGTGCACGTCGATCAGTCCCGGCGTCACCCACTTGCCGGTCGCGTCCACGCGCGTGGCGCCCGCGGGTGCGGACAGGCCGCGGCCCACCGCCACCACCTTGCCGTCGGCCAGCAGCACGTCGGCGCCGTCCAGGCGTTCGCCGGTGCCGGTCAGCACGGTGGCGTTGGCCAGCAGCACGGGGCCGGACGCGAGTGCCTGGTAGGTGCTCGGGTACGGGTCCTGGGTGAAGCGGGAGGTGGGTGTGGCGGCAAGCGCGCTGCCGCCCAGCGAGGCCAGGATCAGCCCGGCCAGCAAGGTCGTTCGCATCGTGTATCCCCTGGAAGAGAGCCGAAACCTAACCGGCCACGGCGCGCCTTGCCAAGTGCGTGCGTCGCAGTCGTGCCAGAATCGCCGGTACAACAACAAGAAAAAGAGGCTAGGCATGAAGGACAAGAACGAGATCGTCGATAACTGGCTGCCGCGCTACACCGGCGTGCCCCTGGACCAGTTCGGCGAGCATGTGCTGCTGACCAACTTCGGCGGCTACCTCAACGTGTTTTCGCAGCTAACCGGCGCGCCCATCGTCGGCCTGGACCGGCCGATGGCCAGCGCCACCGCCGACGGCATCACCATGATCAACTTCGGCATGGGCAGCCCCAACGCGGCGACGATGATGGACCTGCTGTCGGCGATCATGCCAAAGGCGGTGCTGTTCCTCGGCAAGTGCGGCGGGCTGAAGCGCAAGAACCAGCTGGGCGACCTGGTGCTGCCGATCGCGGCGATCCGCGGCGAGGGCACCAGCAACGACTACCTGCTGCCGGAGGTGCCGGCGCTGCCGGCGTTCGCGCTGCAACGTGCGGTGTCGACGATGATCCGCGACCTCGGCCACGACTACTGGACGGGCACGGTCTACACGACCAACCGCCGGGTGTGGGAACACGACGTCGCCTTCAAGGAGCGCCTGCGCGCGATGCGCTGCATGGCCATCGACATGGAAACGGCCACCGTCTTCGCCGCCGGCTTCGCCAACCGTATTCCTTGCGGCGCGCTGCTGCTGGTCAGCGACCAGCCGATGATCCCGGAAGGGGTGAAGACCGAAGCCAGCGACGCCAAGGTCAGCTCCTCGTTCGTCGAGAACCACATCACCGTCGGCATCGAAGCGCTGAAGCTGATCCGCCGCAACGGCAAGTCGGTGCGGCATCTGCGGTTCGACGAATAGCGTTATGGTCGCGACCATGCGTGTGCCGGCGGTGCCGCGGATGATGCTGTTCGTCGGTGCCATGGTGCTCGCAGGGTGCACGTCGCTGCGGCACGGCGACACGGTGCCGCCCGACATCGGGATAAGCGCCATCAAGGTCGATGCGGTGGCCGGCAGCGGAACGGTGGTCGTCACCAACCATTCCCGCAGGCGTGTGCTGATACGCACCAACGACCTGGTGTGGCAGGAAGACGCCACCATCCGGCGCGTGCCGCGGCCTGACCTCGATTTCGGCGACAACGCCATCGTGTTGACGCACGATTCACGTCTTGGTGCCGGGCAGTCACGCGAGTACATGGTCACTCCCGCGATGGGCGCGACGCGACGTGAGCATCCTGCCATCCATGTGTGCTGGGACAACAAAGTCCGGGAATGCGGGGACTATTGGCTGGTGCCTGCCAGGGCATCGTGGAGCGCCATGATCGGGAACGATCGTCCACTGTCGCCGATCGCAGTGGCTCACGCCCGGCTGAAGGAAGTGGAGAAGCAGACGGCAGACGACGCCCGCGCGCGCGCCCGCCGGATGACGGAGGCGTTTGATCGCGACCTCGCAGCGGCCTATGCACCGGAGCGTCTGGCGACCGCCTCCGACGAGGAACTGGAGGAACTGTTCAAGGCTGCCAACCGCGTCGTCTTCTACGGGCATGGACCGGCGCATGCGGTACTGCTGCAGCGGACCGCGCAGTCCCTAGACACGCGGTCGAAACTGACCGACGAGCATCGCCGCGACCTGTACCGCGCCTGGGGGGTGACGCGTCAGTTCGACAATGCCAATGCCTTGGCGCGCAGGCATCCCGGCTTGCAGCTGCAGGCATTGCCTCCGGTCCCCACTGCCGATGCTCCCGGGGTGGGCCGCGTCGTGGTGTGGCGGCCGGCGGACGATGCCGAGGCGTTGTCCGCGCAGGTCGTCGAACAGGATGTGCCGACGCGCGTGGTCGTGCTGTCGCACCCCCGTTGTGGCTTCTCGCAACGCGCCATTGCCGCGATCGAGGCGGACGCCGTGTTGTCCGCACGGCTGGGCGATGCACTGTGGCTCGCGCCGCCCAATGGATCGCTCGACCTGGGCGATGTCCAGGCGTGGAACCGCGCGCATCCCGACGCGCGGCTCAGTTACGCGGTCGCCATGCGCGACTGGCCGCAGTTCGACAGCTGGGCCACGCCGGTGTTCTATTTCATGCGCGAAGGACGCGTGGTGGCGACCGTCACGGGTTGGCCGAGGGAAGGCCGTGCACGCGAGCTTCATCAGGCCTTCGCTCAGATGGACGCGCTGGAAGACCCCTGAGGAGGCAAGGATGCGGCACTACATCATGTGCAAGCGATGGATCGCCATGGCCTTGGCCATGTCGTTGGCAGGTACGGCGACCGCCGCGGAAACGCCCGCGGACACCCAAGCCCGCAACGCAGCCGCCGGATTCGCCATCACCGTCAGCCTCACGTTGCTGGAATCGCTGGGCAAGCAGTGCGGCACTTACGAAGGCGAGGCCGGCAGCCAGGCGCGGGCGGCGCTGCAGGGCTGGCAGCAGCGCAACCACCGCTACCTGGAGCCCTCGCTGCAGCGCGTGCTCATGCTGACCGATGCCGTCACCGCGACGGCGGGCGAGGCGGAAGGCAAGGCGTTCGCCGATGCACGCGAGGCCGAGTTCACCGGCGCCGCCACCACGGCGTTGCGCGCGATGTTCCCCGAAGGCGAAGTGACCACGGCTGCTTGCGCGCGGATCGCGAGTGCGACCGCAGGTGGCGCCTATGATTACCGCCAGCACGCGGAGTTCTTTCCGACCCTGCAGGCCATGAAACAGGCCGGCGCACGAAAGTGATCGGCGAGAAGCGAGTCGTCGATACTGCATCCCACGGGAGAGATCGCATGAACCTTGAAACGATCGAGATGAAGGCCTTCGTGCCCGCGCGCGATCTGGCCGAGTCCATCGCCTTCTACCAGGCGATCGGCTTCGAGGTGACGATGGAGTCGGACGACCTGGCCTTTGTCCGCCACGGCAAGACCGCCTTCCTGCTGTCGCAGTTCTACCTGCGCGAGCACGCGGAGAATTTCGTGATGCACCTGCTGGTCGAGAACGCGGACGACTGGCACCGCAACGTCGAAGCCTCGGGTGTCGTCGAACGGTTCTCCGTCCGCCTCAGTACAGCGGATGACAGGCCCTGGGGCCTCCGCGACTTCACCCTGATCGACCCGACCGGTGTGCTGTGGCGCATCGGGCATGTCATTCCGGATCGATGAACGCATCCAGCGACGCGCCGAGGTGGCGCATGAGGCTGGTCATCGCCCTGCGCGTCATCGGATGGATGACCGTGTCGACGGCGGTGCTGGTCTGTGCCCTCTGCGCCATCCTGTTTTTCGATCGCTCGCCGGAGGACTTCGAAGGCACGGCCCAGATGGCGGCGGTCCACGTTGGCTTTGTCTACGGCCTTCCCTTGCTGGTGGTCGGCAGCATCGTCCTCTGGTTTGCGGGCCGACTACGCAGGTCGACGCCTGCTGATATTTCAACCGAACCGAAGGTCACGCCATGAACGAATCCAACGACGTCATCACCTTCTGGAAGAACGCGGGCTACGAGAAGTGGTTCGCCAACGACGATGCGTTCGACGCCGACTTCGACCAGCGTTTCCGTGGATTGCACTTCCGTGCGGCGCGGCGCGAGCTTGAAGGCTGGATGGGCGATGCCGAGGGCGCGCTGGCGTTGATCCTGTTGCTGGACCAGTTCCCGCGCAACTGCTTCCGCCAGAGCGCGCATTCCTACGCCACCGATGGATTGGCGCGGCACTACGCCGGGCGCGCGATCGAGGCCAGCTTCGACGCGCAGGTCGATCCGGCGCTGAAGATCTTCTTCTACATGCCCTACGAACACTCGGAAGCGCTGGAGGACCAGCAGCGGTCGCTGGATCTGTTCCACGCCACCGGCGACGCCAACTACATCAAGTACGCACAACTCCACTACGACCTGATCGCCCGCTTCGGCCGCTTCCCCCACCGCAACGACGCGGTGGGCCGCATCTCCACGCAGGAAGAGCGCGACTACCTGGCGGGCGGAGGCTTCTCGGGATAGGCAGGTGGCGGTGGCTTGCGGATGCGTCGCAGGTGATGAAGGAAACGCATCGCGCCCATGGGGCGCTCCTGCAGAGAGCCCCGCTTTGTAGGAGCGCCCCATGGGTGCGATGCGTTTGTGCAGAAGCAAAAAAGAAAGCGAGCCGAAGCCCGCTTTCCGTGGATTGCCGCTGACGCGTCGGATCAGTACTTGCTGAGCGTGCCGTCCACGTCATCGGCCCAGGCATTGATGCCGCCGGTGATGTTGTGAACGTTCGAGAAGCCGAGCGCGCGGAATTCTTCCGCGGCCTGCTGGCTGCGGCCGCCGCTACGGCAGAGGAAGGCAAGCGCGGTGTCCTTCGGCAGCGCTTCCAGTTCGGCGCGGCCTTGGCCGTCGAAGGTCTTGAAAGGCAGCTTCACCGAGGCGATGGCGCGTTCGTCGGCCGGGCGCACGTCGACCAGCAGCACCTCGCTGGCGCGGACCTTCGCATCGGCGTCCGTCGGCGACAGCGCCTGTACGGGCTTGGGCGCGTTGGGGTTGTCGATCGCCAGGCCCTTGCCGCGGATGTCGTCGACCCAGTCGATGGTGATGCCGTCGGCGCGGCGCGCGCTGGCCAGGTCGAACTGGACGCGCACGCCGTTGGATTCGCTGGCGATGGCATTGGCGTCGAACTGCGCCAGCTGAAAGTTGGGCTGGAACTGCGCGTTGATCGACAGGGCCAGCGCGGCGCCCGGGCCGGCGTCGGCCACGGCGTTCTGCAGCATCTCGGCGGCGGCCGCGGTAATGGTGATCGCCGGCGGCGTGCGGTCGGGCGCTTCCAGGCCCAGCAGCGTGGCCAGTTCGCCGGAGTTGGTCATCTGCTCGATGATGTCGCTGCCGCCGACCAGTTCGCCGTCGATGTACAGCTGCGGGATGGTCGGCCAGTCGCCGTAGACCTTGATGCCCTCGCGGATCTCCTGGTCGGCCAGCACGTTGACATGGGCGTAGTCCACGCCCAGCGCCGACAGCGCGCCCACCGCCTTGGCCGAGAAGCCGCACTGCGG
Organism: Pseudoxanthomonas sp. LjRoot206; assembly: GCF_056175725.1. Classification (NCBI taxonomy): domain Bacteria; kingdom Pseudomonadati; phylum Pseudomonadota; class Gammaproteobacteria; order Lysobacterales; family Lysobacteraceae; genus Pseudoxanthomonas; species Pseudoxanthomonas sp. LjRoot206. The sequence goes on along the minus strand of NZ_JBGFFI010000004.1, from coordinate 88,277 downwards.
CATGGTCGGCTGGCCCTTCATGAAGAGCACCACGCGGTTGGACTGCAGGAGGGATTCGATGCGCGAGCGCAGGGCGGGGTCGAGGGACATGAACGGCTACCGGTAAGCGGGAAGGGGATTTTACGCCCCGTGGCATCATGGGGCATGAGCACGACAGGAACACTGCATCGTCCGCCGCGCCGTCCCGGCCTGATATTGGGCCTGCTGGCGCTGTCGCAAGTGGGCGTGGCGTGGTTGTGGTGGCGGTTCGGTGGCTCGGTCGGCCTGCCGGCCATGGTCGCCACCCACCTGTCGGTGGTCTGGGCCACGCTCCACCCGCGCGCGACGCTGTTCTGCCCCGCGCTGTCGCGGCTGCCCACCAGCGAGCGCGTGGTGTGGCTGACCATCGACGACGGCCCCTCGGCCGATACCCCGGCAATGCTGGACCTGCTGGACCGGCATGGCGCGAAGGCGACCTTCTTCCTGGTCGGCGAGCGCGCGGCGGCGCAGCCGGACGTCGTGCAGGCCATCCGCGACCGCGGCCACGGCATCGGCAACCACAGCGCCACGCATCCGGACCTGCGCTTCTGGCGGCTGGGCCCGGGTGCGATGGAAGACGAGATTGGCCGCAACCAGTCCATCCTGACCGCCATCACCGGCGACACCCCGCGCTGGTACCGCAGCGTGGTGGGCATGACCAATCCCTTCGTCGGCCTGTCGCTGAAGCGGCATGCGCTGGCGCGCGTGGCGTGGAGCGCGCGCGGCTTCGACGGCGTCGACTGCCAGCCGCAGCAGGTGCTGGCGCGCATCACCCGCGACATCGCGCCCGGCGCCATCGTGCTGCTGCATGAAGGCGCGAAGCACGGCCACAACGTGGCGATCCTGTCGCAGCTGCTGGCGTGGCTGGACGCGCAGGGCTATCGCACGGTGGTGCCGGAATCCGATTCCATCGGCGATGCGGCGATCGTGACGGCGTGAGTTCCTTCTCCCTCAGGGAGAAGCTGGCGCACGGCGCCGGATGAAGGTGCGGCGGCATCGGGATGGTTCACCGCCGATGGTGTCGCCGGCCCCTCACCCCAACCCCTCTCCCGATGGGAGAGGGACTCAAGCGAGATCTTGATGGTTTGAATCCTTCTCCCTGCGGGAGAAGGTGGCGCGCAGCGCCGGATGAGGGTGCGGCGACATCGGGATGGTTCACCGCCGATGGTGCCGCCGGCCCCTCACCCCAGCCCCTCTCCCGATGGGAGAGGGGCTCAGGCGAGCAAGTGGTACGCGACCGGGAATGCCAGCCGTGTCCATTCGGTGTACATCGCGGCGGAGGGATGCAGGCCGTCGTCGGCGAGCATTGCCGCTTCGCCACCACGCGCGCGGCTGACCGGGGTGATGTCGACGAAGGCGACGCCACGCTGTGCGCAGACCTCGCGCGCGGCGAGGTTGTAGGCATCCAGTTCGCGCGCGATCTGCGCGAGGTCGCGGCCGGACTGCGCGGCGAACGGGGTGACGCCCCAGTCGGGGATCGACAGCACCAGCACGCGGTCCGGGCGGTTGCGGGCGAAGCCGATCGCGCGCCACAGCAGCGCGGCGAACTGCGTGCGGTATTCCTCCACGTCGCGACCGCGGTACTGGTTGTTCACGCCGATCAGCAGGGTGACGAAGTCGTGCTCGCCCAGCGGCTCGGCAGCGGTGATCGCGGCGTCCAGTTCGTCGGTGGTCCAGCCGGTGGTGGCGATGATGCGCGGATCGCCGAGCAGGATGCCTTCCATGCGCAACAGCCGCGCCAGTTGCATCGGCCAGCGGCCGGCGTCGTCCACCGCTTCGCCGATGGTGTAGGAATCGCCGAGCGCGAGGTAGCGCAGCTCGGTGGTGAGGGCGGTGGTGTGGAGGCGGGTGGTGGTCGTCATGGCGACATCATGCGCCCTTCCCGCCTGTTGTAGGAGCGACGTAAGTCGCGACCGTGAACCTGGGTAGGCAGGACGATGTCGATCCTCGGGAACACTGCCGATGGCGGCGCGCTTCCGTCCGATCGAGGAGCAAGGATGCGTCTAAGCGTGCGGTCGCGACTTACGTCGCTCCTACAGGGGATACCCGCTCGATCTCGTCTGCGAACAGCGCCGCCAGCCAGCGCGTATGACCATCATGATCGACACACTCGACCTCATACGCGGTGCGTGCACCGGGCGCTGCCAGCACCATCACGATCGTCCCCATGTCGCCCACGCGGATGTCCTTCGCTCCGGACATGCCCGCGTCGATCCGGTCAGCGGGCATCTGTGCGATCACGCGGACGACGTCATAGACATCCCATGCCATGGACACTCCCCTGCCTGTCTGAGCGATGCAGCCTACCCGTGGGAGCGACGTAAGTCGCGATGGGCCTTCCTGATACCGCTTCGCGACTTACGTCGCTCCCACGATGATCGACCCCGGCCTGCGTCGATCACGTCGCCAGGAACGTCCGCATCATCTCGCCCGCTCGGACCATGAGCGATGCGGTAGGAGGGGCTTCAGCCCCGACCTTCCTGGCGACTGACGGTCGGGGCTGAAGCCCCTCCTACAACAAGCTGCCGCCTACGCCGCCGCGGGCCGCGGCTTGCCCTTGATCGGCACGACCTTGGTGGCCGCTTCGGCGCGGCGCGACAGGGCGCGGTCGATGCGGGCGAAGACTTCGCGCATCGTGGCCGCTTCCGGCAGCAAGGTGACGCGGAAGTGGTGGCGGTAGGGCACGTTGAAGCTGGAGCCCGGCACGACCAGCACGCCTTCGGTTTCCATCAGTTCCAGTGCGAACGCGTGGTCGTCGAAGTTCTTCGCCGCGTCGCCGACCACCGCCGGGAACGCGTACAGCGCGCCGGCCGGGTTGACCAGCTCCAGGTGCGTGCTGGCCTCGCAGGCCTCGATCACTGCGCGGCGGGTTTCGTACAGGCGTCCGCCCGGTGCGCACAACGCGCTGATGGTGTCGGGGCCGTTGACCGCGGCGTCGATCGCGTACTGGCCCGGCACGTTGGCGCACAGGCGCAGTGCGCTGAGCAGGTCCATCGCATGCAGGAAGTCGCGCACCACGTCGCCGTGGCCGGACACCACGCCCCAGCCCACGCGCCAGCCGCAGGCGCGGTGCACCTTGCTCAGGCCGCTGAAGGTGATGCACGGCACGTCGTCGGCCAGCGGTGCGACCGGCACGAAGGTGGCGCCGTCGTACAGCACCTGGTCGTAGATCTCGTCGACCATCAGCAGCAGTCGGTGCTTCGCGGCGATCGCCACGATGCGCTCCAGCAGCTCGCGCGGATAGGTCGCGCCGGTCGGGTTGTTCGGGTTGATCAGCACGATAGCGCGCGTGCGCGAGCTGATCAGTTGTTCGATCTCGTTCGGATCGGGCAGGAAGTCGTTGTCCGGATCGCAGCGGTAATACACCGGGCGGCCGTCGTTGAGGATGGTGGCGGCCGACCACAGCGGGTAGTCAGGCGACGGCACCAGCACTTCGTCGCCGGGGTTGAGCAACGCACGCAGCGACAGGTCGATCAGTTCCGATACGCCGTTGCCGACGAACACGCGGTCCGGATGCGCGTCCGGCGTGCCGCGCTTGGCGTACGCGGCGGCGATGGCCTCGCGCGCCGAGGGCAGGCCCTGCTGGTGGGTGTACGGATCGGTGCGGCCCATGTCGTCGGCGATCGCGCGCTGCAGGTGTTCCGGCGCACGGAAACCGAACGCGCCCGGGTTGCCGATGTTGAGCTTGATCAGCTTCTGCCCCTGCGCTTCCAGCTCCCTGGCTCGCCGTGCCAGTTCGCCCCGGATCTCGTAGCGGACTTCGGACAGGCGTTCGCGCGTGGCGAGCGGTTTGACGGGCGGGGTGGACATGGCGGCGACCGCAACAGGGCTGGAAGTGGGAGGAGGGCCAGCTTAACGGATATTTAGCCTGCCCGGCCCCGCCGGCTTCAGCCCGCGTCTAGAATGCGCGCCATGCCCGAAACCCCTGCTCCCAGCGTGTCCGACGTCACCCTTCTGCGCGCCATCGGCTGGCCGTACACGGGCGAGCCGACCGACCCCGTGTGGCGCGAGGCCATGGCCGCGCACCCGACCGCCACCCCGGCGCGGGTCAGCGAGCAGCACCGCTCCGGCTATGTGGTCGCCGATGCTCCCGACGTCGGGGTGAAGGCCGAGTCGCTGCCGGAGTGGCAGCGTCCGCGCTTTCCCGCCCATGAGCGCCCCGCCGTCGGCGACTGGGTGCTGCTGGAAGACGCGACCTCCAAGCGCCCGCGCATCGTCGCGCTGCTGCCGCGCCACACCGGCATCAAGCGCGGTGCGGCCGGCGAGCATTACCACCAGCAGGTGATCGCGGCGAACATCGATACGGTGTTCATCGTCTGCGGCCTGGATGCCGACTTCAATCCGCGCCGCATCGAGCGTTACCTGCTGCTGGTCGGCGGCGGTGGCGCGCAGCCGGTGGTCGTGCTGACGAAGGCCGACCGCACCGAGTACGCCGACGATGCGGTCGAGGTGCTGGCCGACCTCACCGCCCAGAGCGTGCCGGTGTTCACCGTCAACGCGAAGGATCCGCAGAGCGTCGCGCAGCTGGCGCCGTGGCTGGAGCCGGGTCACACGGTGGTGCTGGTCGGCTCGTCGGGTGCGGGCAAGTCGACGCTGACCAATACGCTGCTCGGCGACGAGCGCATGAAGACCGGCGAAGTGCGCGAGAGCGATTCGCGCGGGCGCCACACCACGACGTTCCGCGCGCTGATTCCATTGCCGGCGGGCGCCTGCCTGATCGACACGCCCGGCATGCGCGAGCTGAAGCCGACCGGCGAGGAAGACCTGGCCGACGGCGGTTTCGCCGACATCGAAGCGCTGGCGGAGCAGTGCAAGTTCCGCGACTGCTCGCACGACCGCGAGCCGGGCTGCGCGGTGCGCGCGGCGATCGAGCGCGAAGAGCTGGACGAAGGCCGCTTCCTCAACTACCTCAAGCTGCGCGACGAAGTCGCCGCCGCCGCAGACAAGCTCGCCTCGCGCCTGGCCGACAAGGCCAATGCCAAGGTGCAGAACAAAGCATTGAACAAGCGGCTCACCGACAAGTACGGCAAGCGCTGAGGCTTCCTGCAGGAGGCATGGCCAGCTTCGTAGGAGGGGCTTTAGCCCCGACGCTTCTGCTTCGTAGCAACGATCCCAGTCGGAAGGTTGCCGGTCGGGCCTGAAGGCCCCTCCTACAGGGGATGCACACGCCCGTTGTAGGAGGGGCTTTAGCCCCGACGCTTCTGCGATCGCCAGCCCCGGCTCATCGGCAGTGAGCGATCGCGGTGGCGACGTTATAGACCGGCGGGTCGCCGTGCATGACGGCGACTTCATCGTAGCGGTAGTCCGTCAGGGAGAATCCCGAAGGGCAGACCTCTGTCGCGCGTCGCTCCACGTTGGCGCGTAACAGCGACTCGCGCGTCCGTCCGGGGCCGTTGTACGTGATCCGGAACGCGTCCTTGGCGACCTGCTCCTCCGAATACCCGGGAGCGTACCGGCCTTTGGAGGCGTGGTATCCGATGCATCCCGTCAGCAGCAGGCCGACGAGAACCAGGATGGAACCGCGCGGAACATCCATGTCGCGTGCCTAATCCCAGAGGTTGATGAAGCCGGTGATGATCAGCGCATTGGTGAAGTCGATGAAGAACGCGCCGACCAGCGGGGCGACGAGGAAGGCGCGCGGGGCCATGCCGTAGCGTTCGACCAGGGTACGCATCACCGCCATCGCGTTCGCGGTGGTGCCGAGCATGAAGCCGATGAAGCCGCCGCCCATCACCGCCGCGTCGTAGTCGCGGCCCATCACGCGGAAGATCACCCCGCAGAACAGCGCCACCATCACCACCTGCAGCGCCAGGTTGACCAACAGCGGTGCAGCCAGCCCGGCCAGTTCCCACAGCTTGAGGTTCATCAGCGCCACCGCCAGGAACAGCGCGAGGCAGATGTTGCCGATCAGGTCGGTCGTCGCCACCGGCAGGCCGATCCAGCCGGTGCGGTCGTCCAGGTAGCGGATCGCCGCGCCGACCATCATCGCGCCCACCGTGGCCGGCAGAGTCAGGCCGAGCGCGGCCAGTCCCTGGCTGACGCCGGCGCCCAGCCACATCGCCACCAGGATCACCACCACGCTCTTCAGCGCGCTGGCCTCGCGCGCGGCGAAGTCGAGCGTTTCGCGCGCGCCGGTCGGTTCGGCCGCCGATTCGTCGGGTGCGCCCAGGCGCACACCGCCGTACAGCTTGTGCCGGCGGATCAGCACCGTCGCCACCGGTCCGCCGATCAGGCCGCCGCAGAGGATGCCGGCCATCGCCGCGGCCACCGCGATCGTGGCGGCGCCTTCCACGCCGGCCTGCTCGAACAGCGGCGCGAACGCGAGGCCGGTCGCCGGCCCGCCGGTGAGCGTGGTGGACCCGGCCAGCACGCCGAACAGCGGATGCAGGCCGAAGCCCATCGCGACCGCCATGCCGAGCAGGTTCTGCGCGACCGCGAAGGCGGTGGCGAGCAGCAGGAAAATGACGACCTGGCGTCCGCTGAGCTTCAGCAGCGCCACGCTGGCGTTGACGCCGATGGTGGTGAAGAAGGCGATCATCAGCGGCGTCTGCAGGCTGGTGTCGAGGGTGAACAGCGTCACCTCGTAGCGGCGCGCGATCAGCACGGCCAGCGCCACCACCAGGCCGCCGATCACCGGCGCGGGCAGGTTGTACTTCGAGAACAGCGGGACCACGCGGCACAGCGCATAGCCGAGGAAGAGCGCCAGGCCGGCGAAGGCCAGGGTCTGCACCGCATCGAGCTCCAGCATGCTGCCCCCGCAACCGTTGAAGAACCCCGAGCATAGTCGAGTAGCGGGCCGCGTGGGCTACAGTGGCGCCAGGGAGGAACGCCATGCAGCCTGATATCGCCCATCACGCCGCGCTCGACGCGCGCCTGGTCAAGGCCGTGCGCGGCATCAAACTGCTCAGCCTGGCCAGCTGGCCGGCCGACGTGCAGGCGCCGTTCCTCGATGGCGTCGCGCGCGGGCAGCCGGTGTTGCCGGTCATCGACTATCCACGGCTGGATTTCAGCGAGGCACGACGCGAGCTCGCCGACATCGCCGCTGCGGCCGACGACACGCATCCGCTCGGCCGCTATCTGCGCGAGTCGGTGCACAGCTGGGACATCGCCGCGCAGCTGCTGGAATCGCTGGGCACGCCGGCGGTGACGACGCATTCGATCGCGCTGTTCGGCACGCCGGAGGAATGTCTGCCGGGCGACGGGCCGACCACGCGCGACGCCGCCGGCCACTTCATCGCCATCGCCAACGACCTCGACCACGAGCTGCTGGCGCCGGAGGAGCAGATCCCGGTGTCGGCGACCGCGCTGCAGTTGCAGCTGCAGGCGGATCTGGACGATTTCTTCGACGGCCGCGTCATCACGGTGGAACTGGATCGCCAGCTGATCGCCAAGGCCGCCGCCGGCGCCGCCCGCATCCGCCTGCGCCACGGCGCCGCCTTCAGCGACTACGACCGTCGCCAGCTGCTGCAGCACGAGGCGCTGGTGCATTCGCTGACCGCCTTGAACGGGCGCGAGCAGGCGGTGCTGCCGAGCCTGGCGCTGGCGTCGCCGCGCGTGACCGCCACGCAGGAAGGGCTGGCGACGTTCGCCGAGCAGATCACCGGCAGCATCGACATCGAGCGGATGAAGCGCATCAGCCTGCGCATCGAAGCGGTGGCGATGGCGCTGGCCGGCGCCGACTTCATCGAGGTGTTCCGCTACTTCACCGATGCGGGACAGAATCCGGCGGAAAGCTTCTCCTCGGCGCAGCGCGTGTTCCGCGGCGTGCCGACGTCGGGTGGCGCGGCGTTCACCAAGGATACGGTCTACCTGCGTGGGCTGATCGGCGTGCATACCTTCTTCCGCCGTTCACTGCAGCAGGACCGGCTGCGCCTGTGCCGCCGCCTGTTCGCCGGCAAGATGACGCTGGAGGACGTGGGCATGTTCGAGCCCCTGTTCGACAGCGGTGTGCTGGCGCCACCGCGCTGGCTGCCGAGCTGGGTCAGCCGCGCCAACGGCCTGGCCGGCATGCTGGCGTTCTCGCTGTTCGCCAACCGGATCCGCCTGGACAAGCTGGATCCGGTCGCCAGCTGATGCCGCGGCGACGTTTGGCGTGCCGACGCCGGTTCCGGTCCGGTGGGGTCAGAAGCACGTGTGCACCAGGCCGGTCACGCGCAGGTCGTCGTCCACGCGCAGCAGGTGCCGCCATTTGTCGAAGGTGAGGCAGGGGTGGCTGATGTCGAAGCACAGCAGGTCGCCGACCTGCACGTCGTCGTCCGCTTCCACGCTGAGGAACGAGTGCTGGTCCATGATCGCGTCCAGCCGCCAGTGTGCCGGTACGGCAGTCGGCGCGGTGTCGCCATCGCGGTAGCGCAGCGCCGGCACCGGCAGGCCGGCATCGAAGGCGGCATCGCGCTTGCCCAGGCCGACGATGGCGCGTGTGGCCTCCGGTCGCGACTGCACGCAGGCCCACAGCTGCAGCGCCGGCTGCAGGCCTTCGGCCATCCGGCGCGCGACGGGATTCGACGCATGGATGCGGGCGGCGGCCTCGCGGTAGGCGCCGACGTCGTGGGTCAGGTAGCAGCCGGGGCGCAGCAGCACGTGCACGGCGGCATCCTGCGCGGCCTCGGCGAATTCCTCCGCCACCACGTCGTACCAGGCCGAGCCTGCGCCGGACAGCAGCACGCGGGGTTCGGCGAACGCAGCTTCCGCACGCAACGCCTGCAGCGTCGCCACCGTCCGGCGCAGCAGCGCGCGCACGCCGGCTTCGTCCTTCAGCACGCCTTCGTAGGTCTCCACGCCGACCAGCGCCAGCGACTGCGGCCAGCGGCCGATCGCGGCCACCACGTCGGCGATCTGCGCGTCGTCGCGCACGCCGGTGCGGCCGCCGGCCACGCCGATTTCCAGCAGCAGGCGCAGGCGCTGCCCGCGTTCGGCGAAGAACGCGCCCAGCGCGTCGGCATTGGTGGCGGAATCGACCAGGCAGCAGAAATCGAACGCGGGGTCGCGCAGCAGGTCGGCAACGATCGCCATGTTGGCGCGGTCGACCAGCTGGTTGGCCATCAGCACGCGGCGCGCGCCGTGCCGGTGAGCGTCACGTACCTGCGGCGCGGTCGCCAGGGTGATGCCCCAGGCGCCGGCCTCGAGCTGCATGGCGAACAGCTCCGGGCTCATCGTGGTCTTGCCGTGCGGCGCGAGGTCCACGCCGTAGGCGGCGATGAAGCGCGCCATCCAGTCCAGGTTGTGGCGCAGGGCCGTGTCCTTCAGTACCGCCACCGGCAGGCTGACGTCGCCGTCGAGAATCGACCAGCCGGCAGCCGCCACCGCCTCTGCCGAGGTCGCCCCTTCACCAAGACCCTTGCCGGTGGAAGTCGTAAGAACTGCTTGTTCGGTCATGTGCCTGCCGATGCGGACGCGATGGCGACGTTCTACCACGGCATCGCCTCGGCTGATGCTTTCGTACTAGGGTCGGCACGGCATGCCGGGTGCATGCGAGACTGCCGCGCATGAGCACGACGATCCTGGTGGCCGACGACCATCCGCTGTTCCGCACCGCGGTGATCCATGCGCTGCGCGAGGCGCTGCCCGGTGCCGCCGTGGCCGAGGCCGCCAGCGCGGCCAGTCTGGGCCAGGCGCTGGATGCGCGGCCGGACACCGACCTGGTGCTGCTCGACCTGACCATGCCGGGGGCGCACGGCTTCTCGGCGCTGCTGCACGTGCGCGGTGAACACCCCGAGGTGCCCGTGGTCGTCATCTCGTCGAACGAACACCCGCGGGTGATCCGGCGCGCGCAGCAGTTCGGTGCGGCCGGCTTCATTCCCAAGTCCTCGCCGGCCGAGACCATCGGCGAGGCGGTGGCGGCGGTGCTCGACGGCGGCGCGTGGTTCCCGCCGCTGACCGTCGAGCGCTCGGAGCAGGACGCCGCGCTCGCCGCGCGCCTGGCGCAGCTGACGCCGCAGCAGTTCCGCGTGCTGCTGTGCCTGGCCGACGGCCTGCTCAACAAGCAGATCGCGCACGAACTCGGCCTGGCCGAGAACACGGTGAAGGTGCACGTTACCGCGATCCTGAAGAAGCTGGAATGCCACAGCCGCACGCAGGCGGCGGTGCTGGTGAAGTCGCTGGAACCGGAAGGCCCGCCGGTCGAGTGACTCAGCCCAGCCAGGCCGGCAGCTGCATCGCCAACGGGACCGTCGCGGCGGCGAACAGCGTCTGCCAGGTCACCAGCGACGCCATCAGTGGCGCATCGCCGCCCATCTGCCGCGCCATGATGTAGGCGTTCGACGCGGTCGGCAGCGCGGCGTAGAAGCAGGCCGCGACCGTCACCGCGTCGCTCGCTTCCAGCCAGCGGCAGACCAGCATCGCGAGCAGCGGCAGCGCGAGCAGCTTGAGCGCGGAGGTGGCGGCGATCGGCAGCGGACGCACGTGGTCGCGGCTGAACTGCAGGCCGCCGCCCACGCACAGCAGGCCCAGCGCCAGCGCGGCGTCGGCGAGGATGTCGAGCGCCGCGGCCAGCGGTACCGGCAGCGGCAGGCCGCCGAGGTTGTAGAGCAGGCCGGCCAGCGTCGACACGATGATGGGATTGCGCGCCAGTGCCAGCGCGATGCCGCGCGCGCTGGCATCGCCGCTGCCCCACACCGCCAGCGCGACGACGGCGATGACGTTCACCACCGGCAGGCAGATCGCCAGCGCCAGCATCACCATCGCGGTGGTCTCGGGCGGGAACAGCAGCGCCGCCACCGCCAGGCCGAAGTAACTGCTCGGCCGCACCGCGCCCTGCACGACGGAGGAACGGCTGGGGCCGGGAAACCGCGGCACGACGCGCAGCGCCAGCAGCACGATGGCGGTCAGCAGCAGGGTGGGCAGCAGCGAGGCCAGCGACAGGTCGAGCGCATCGGCGGCGGACAGCTTCAACCGTGCCGCGCCGACGAACAGCAGCGCGGGGAACGCGATGTAGAAGGAGAACCACTCCATCGCCGGGAACAGGCCGTCGGGTACGCGGCGCATCCGCCGCAGCACCGCGCCGAGCAGCACGATGGCGAGCACGGGAATGACATGGGTCAGCATCGGCACGGCATCGGGTCGGTCCTCAGCGCGCGCGGCGCACGTGGAGTTGGGTCATCAGCGCACGCAGCGCCGCGGGTTTCACCGGCTTGGCCAGGAAGCCCCAGCCGTGCTGCAGCGCCAGCGCACGCAGGGCGTCGTCGCGCTCGGCGGTGACCAGGATCACCGGCGGCGCGCTGCCCCAGCGTTCGCACAGACGGGCGTATAGCGTCGGTCCGTCGGTGTCGCCCAGTCGCACGTCGAGCAGCAGCAGGTCGGGCGGCTGGCCCGGCGCGGCCGTCGCCATCGCCTCGCCCGGCCCGGCCGCCAGTCCGACCTCGCACTCCCAGCGCTGCAGCAGTGCGCGCGTGGCCTCGCAGACGCGCGGGTCGTCGTCCACGCACCACACCTGGCGGCCACGCAACGGCGAGCCGTCGTCGATGTCCGCCGGCATCGGCGTGGCGTCCGTGATGACGGCGCCGGCCACGCCACGCGGCAGTTCCACCCAGAACACGCTGCCGCGTCCCAGCTGCGAGCGCAGGCCGATGCGGTGCCCCAGCAGGCGGCCGATCCGTTCCACGATCGCCAGACCCAGGCCGGCGCCGCGGTCGCTGGCGACGCCGTCATTGAGGCGGCGGAACTCCTCGAAGATCTCAGTCTGCAGGCTGTCGGGAATGCCGGGGCCCTGGTCGTGCACCTCGATGCGCACGCCGTCGCCGGTGCGGCGCACGCCCAGCAGCACGCGCCCGCGCGGCGTATAGCGGATCGCGTTGGACAGGAAGTTCTGCAGGATGCGGCGCAGCAGTGCTTCGTCGCTGCGTACGATGGCGCGCGTGCGCACGTTGTCCAGCACCAGCCCGCGTTCCGTCGCGACCATGCCGAACTCGCGCGCCAGCGCCTCCAGCAGCGGCGCCAGCGCGAAGTCGCGCACGCGCGGGGGCAGCGCGCCGGATTCCAGCCGGGCGATATCGAGCAGGCTGTTGAGGATGGCGTCCTGCGCCGCCAGCGCGTTGTCGACGTGGTCGGCGATGCGGCGCGCTTCGTCCTCGTGCAGGCGCCCGCGCAGCGCCGACACGAACATGCGCGCCGCGTTCAACGGTTGCAGCAGGTCGTGCACGGCGGAGGCGACGAAGCGCGTCTTGTAGCGGTTGGCGTTCTCGGCGGCCTGCGTCGCCGCGGCGAGCGCGCGGGTGCGTTCCTCTACGCGGTGTTCCAGCGCGTCGGCCAGCGAGCGCAGGTCGCGCGCGGCGTGCTTGTAGCTGGTGATGTCGGCGTAGCTGGTGACGAAGCCGCCGTCTGGCAGCGGGTTGCCGCGGATCTCCAGCACCACGCCGTCGTCCTTCTCGCTCTCGCGCATGTGCGGCTTGCCGCTGCGCAGGTGCTCGAGCCGGCGCTGGATCGCCTCTTCCACCGGGCCGGGGCCGAGCAGGCCGCGGCGCGCGTTGTGGCGGAACACGTCCTCGATCGGCCGGCCGACGTGGATCAGGTCCGGCGGGAAGCGGAACAGTTCCATATAGCGCGAGTTCCAGGCGACCAGACGCAGGTCGGCGTCAATGATGACCACGCCCTGCGGCAGGTGTTCGAGGCTTCGGCTCAAACCGGCGTCGGCCGAGCGCGCGGCCTCGACGATGCCGTCCTGGGCGGTGCGCAGTTCCTGCGCATGCTGCTGCAGCACGGCCTCCAGTTCCTCGCGGCTGCGCCGCTGCAGCAGCGCGGTGCGACGGCGCTGCTGCACGAACAGGGCGAGGAACGCCAGCGCCAGCCAGCCACCGCCGGCGGCGATGGCGGCGGTGCGGCCCGCAGCCGTGATCGCGGACGCATCGTGCAGCAGGTGCAGCTGCCAGCCTTCCTCGGGCAGCGCCATCGATGGCCACAGCACCGGCGCGGGCAGGGCGGGGTCGCGCAGCTGCACGCGGCGCGCGCCGTCGCCCGCCGCCGACTGGTCCTGCCAGCGCAGCGGCACGAGTGTCTGGCGCGCGTACTGGCGGGTGGCGTCGAGCTCGCGGCGGTCGGCGTCGGTCAGCGCACGCAACGTGCGGTAGCGCCACGCATCCTGGCTGGCGAGGAAGATCACTCCGTGCGCATCGCTGACCAGCACGATGTCCGGCGTCTGCAGCCATTCCTGTTCCAGCGCGTCCAGCTCGATCTTGATGACGATCAGCCCGATGACGTCGCGGCCGTCGCCGGTGATTGCCTGCGACAGGAAATAGCCCGGCTCGCCGGTGGTCAGGCCGATGCCGTAGAACTGGCCCTGGCCGTCGCGCAGCGCCTGCTTCACGTAGGGGCGGAAGCTGTAGTCCTCGCCGACGTTGCTGGTCGGCTCGCGCCAGTTGCTCGCCGCCAGCGCGATGCCGTGGCGGTCGATCAGCGTCAGCGTCGACGAGCGGGTGACGCTGTTGGCGTCTTCCAGCCGCTGGTTGAGCGCGTTGCGGCGCACGTCGTCGACCGGCGAGGTCAATGCGGCGCGCAGGTCGGGATCCTGCGCCAGCACCTGCGGCAGCGTGCGGTAGCGGTCGATGCGCTGCTGCAGCGCCTGCGCGTGCAGGTCGAGCTGGCGTTCCAGCTGCGCGGTTTCCGCCTGCTGCGCGCGCGTGCCCGCCCAGTGGTAGGCCAGCGCCATCACCAGCGCCGCGCCGCCGAGGATCGACAGCAGGACCAGCAGGGTCTGGCGGAGGCGGCGGGTGCGCAGCATGGGCGCCCAGTCTACGGGTGCGCTGCCGCATCCGTGGCGGCTAGTACCAATAGGTTATCGGTGCGGCGGCGATGCGGGGGTACAACATGCCGGCCGCCGCACCGGGCGGCGCCCTGTCCGTTTCCGGAGTCTTCCCATGCATCTGGCCGACGCGCCCGTCCTGCCGCCGCCGAAGCAGCCGCTGTACAAGCAGCTGTACGTCCAGGTGATCGTGGCCATCGTGCTGGGCGCCACGCTCGGCCATTTCGAACCGGCGCTGGCCGAATCGATGAAGCCGCTGGGCGATGCCTTCATCAAGCTGGTGAAGATGATCATCGCGCCGGTGATCTTCCTGACCATCGTCACCGGCATCGCCGGCATGACCCACCTGCGCACGGTCGGCCGCGTGTTCGCCAAGGCGATGGCGTACTTCCTGTTCTTCTCCACGCTGGCGCTGGTCGTCGGCATGATCGTGGCGCACGTGGTGCAGCCCGGCGCCGGCATGAACATCAACCCGGCCGACCTGGACCAGTCCGCGGTCAACGACTACGTGCAGAAGTCGCACGAGCTGTCGCTGGTCGGCTTCCTCATGGACATCATTCCGAAGACGCTGGTCAGCCCGCTGGTGGGCGACAACATCCTGCAGGTGCTGTTCGTCGCCGTGCTGTTCGGCCTGTCGCTGGCGCTGGTCGGCGAGAAGGGCCGGCCGGTGCTGAACCTGCTGGAAGCGCTGACCGCCCCGGTGTTCCGCCTGGTGCACATCCTGATGCGCGCCGCGCCGATCGGTGCGTTCGGCGCCATCGCCTTCACCATCGGCAAGTACGGCGTCGGCATGCTGGTCAACCTGGCGTGGCTGGTCGGCTCGTTCTACCTGACCTCGCTGCTGTTCGTGATCGTCATCCTCGGCCTGGTGTCGTGGTGGTGCGGCTTCTCGATCTTCCGGCTGATCCGCTACCTCAAGGCCGAGCTGCTGCTGGTGCTGGGCACCTCGTCGTCCGAGTCCGCGCTGCCGTCGCTGATGGAGAAGATGGAGCGCGCCGGCGCGTCGAAGTCGGTGGTCGGCCTGGTCGTGCCGACCGGCTACTCGTTCAACCTGGACGGCACCAACATCTACATGACGCTGGCCGCGCTGTTCATCGCGCAGGCCACCAACACCGAGCTGAGCCTGGGTCACCAGATCATGCTGCTGCTGGTGGCGATGCTGAGCTCGAAGGGCGCCGCCGGCGTCACCGGCGCCGGCTTCATCACGCTGGCCGCCACGCTCGCCGTCGTCCCGGAAGTGCCGGTCGCCGGCATGGCGCTGATCCTCGGCATCGACCGTTTCATGAGCGAGTGCCGCTCGCTGACCAATTTCACCGGCAACGCGGTGGCTACGCTGGTGGTCGCGCGCTGGGAGAACGCGCTCGACCGCGACGCGCTGGCGCGCGCGCTGGGCGGACCGTCCGCGCCGATCGCTGCTGCGCCCGATCCGGCCGCAGGCCCGGGCGACCCGACACGACTCACGGCCGACTGACGCCGGCCACACCACGTCTTCAGAGGAGGGACTGAACGATGCATACCCATAACCGACGCACCGCGCCGTTGCGGAGCAGCCTGACCCTGGCCTTGCTGGCGGTGATCCACGCCGCCGCGGCGCAGGACACCACGCCGCCGGCCGAACCGGCGCCGCAGTCGGCGCCCGCCGAGGAACCCACCACGCTCGACAAGGTCACCGTGGTCGGCTCGCACATCCAGGGCGCGTCGACGACCGACGCGCTGCCGGTGATGGTGGTGGGCGCGGAGCAGATCGACGCCGCCGGTGCGATCTCCGGCGACGAGCTGATGCGCACCATCCCGCAGATGGGCGACGTGCTGTTCGATGCGTCCAACAATCCGCAGACCAGCAACGCGGCGCGCGGCGACGTCAACTCGGTCAACCTGCGCTCGCTGGGTGTCGGCAACACGCTGGTGCTGCTCAACGGCCGCCGGCTGGTGCAGCACCCGACCAGCCAGGGCACGTCGGACACCGGCACGGTGCCGGTGCAGAGCTTCAATTCGAATGCAGTGCCGGTCTCCGGCCTGGACCGCATGGAGATCCTGCTCGACGGCGCGGCCGCGATCTACGGCGCCGACGCCGTGGCCGGCGTGGTGAACACCGTGCTGCAGAGCGACTTCGACGGCGTCAGCGCCAGCACGCGCTACGGCGGTGCCGAAGGCACGGGCATGAACGAGTTCGAAGTGAACCTGTTCGCCGGTCACAACTACGACCGCGGCAACGTGTCGCTGTTCCTGAACTACACCGACCGCTCGGAGCTGATGGCGGACGAGCAGGACTACACCGCGACCGACGACCTGCGCGCGCTGTTCGCCGACTATCCGGACTTCGCCGGCCTGGCCTCGCTGGACGGCCGTTCCTCGCATACGCCGTGGGCGCGCCTGACGGTCGGCCCGCGCGCCGTGATCCGCTCCAACGGCACGGCGGTGACGAACACCGCCGGTGCGTTCCGCGTGCAGCCGTCGAGCTTCGGCTGCGGCGTCAGCCTGGGCAACGACCTGTGCCTGGCCAGCGGCAACCACAACTTCAACACCACCAACCGCGAGATGCGCTACGACACGCGACACGGCACCAGCGTGCGGCCGTCGGTGGAGCGCATCAACCTGTACCTGACCGGCCACCACGACCTCAGCGACAACGTCGAGGCCTTCGGTGAAGTCGGCTTCTACCACGCGGTCAGCGAAGCGACCCAGCCGCCGGTGGTCAACCTCAACAGCCTCTGGATTCCCGCCAGCAACTATTGGAATCCGTTCGGCGCCGCCACGCTGCCCGACGGCACGCCCAACCCGAACCGCCTGCCCGGCCTGACCAACGTGCCCGCCGCCGGCCTGCCGGTGCAGATGAGCAACTACCGCTATGTCGACACCGGCTTCCAGCGCGTGCGCGTGGAGAACTACCAGGCGCGCTTCCTCGCCGGCCTGCGCGGCGAATGGAACGGCTGGAGCTGGGAAACCGCCCTGCTGTACTCCGAAGCCGAAGCCGAGGACCGTTCGCCCAACATCAACATGACCAAGCTGCAGCAGCAGCTGGCACTGGCCACGCCGGACGCCTACAACCCGTTCAGTGGCGGCTGCGTGTCCACCCCGACCTACGGCGACTGCTCGCCGAGTTCGCAGGCGGCGATCGACGGCATCGTGTTCGACCTGGTGCGCGAGTCGCGCACCACGCTGACGATGGCGGACTTCAAGATGAGCCGCGGCGACCTGTTCTCGCTGCCGGCCGGCAATGTCGGCATGGCCTTCGGCGCGGAAGCGCGCCGCGAGACGCAGCGCGACGACCGCGATGCCAACCTCGACGGTACGTACACCTTCACCGACATGGTCACCGGCGCGACCAACCTCAGCAACGTCGCGGCCGTCAGCCCGAACCCGGATACGCGCGGCTCGCGCAACGTCGGCTCGGCGTATGTCGAATTCGCGGTGCCGCTGGTATCGGAAGACATGGGCATCCCGCTGGTGCATCGCCTCGACATGCAGCTGGCCGGCCGCTACGAGCACTACTCCGACTTCGGCTCCGTCGCCAAGCCCAAGGTGGCGCTGGCGTGGGACCTGGTGGAAGGCGTGCGCCTGCGCGGTTCGTACTCGGAAGGCTTCCGCGCGCCGAACCTGGAACAGACCAACGCGACCCAGTACGCGCGCCTGGCCAGCGGCACCGACCACATCCGCTGCGAAGCCGACCTGCGCGCTGGCCGCATCGCCTCGTTCAGTGCCTGCGGCCAGAGCATCTCGGGCGCTTCGCTGCTGGTGGCCGGCAATCCCGACCTGGAACCGGAAGAAAGCACCAACACCTCGTTCGGCGTGGTGTTCCAGCCGACCTTCATCCCGGAACGCCTCGGCAGCTTCACCTTCACCGTCGACCGCTGGAAGATCAAGCAGGAGCAGATCGTCGGCCTGCTCGGCGCGCAGACCGCGCTGACGCTGGACTACCTCAACCGCGTCGACGGCGGCAGCAATGCGCTGGTGGTGCGTTCCGCGCCGACGCAGGAGGACATCGACTTCTTCGCCGGCACCGGGATCGCGCCGGTCGGCCAGGTCATCGCCATCAACGACCGCTTCATCAACCTGCAGCCGCAGACGGCCGGCGGCCTGGACTTCGGCATGGACTGGTCGCTGCGCCGCACGCGCTTCGGCTCGTTCTCGGTCAACCTCAACGCGACCCGCCTGCTGGAGTTCACCCGCGATCCGGGCGACATCGTCAACGCGCTGTACGCGGCACGCGCGGCCGGCACCATCGATCCGCTGACCCCGCTGCCGGATTCCACCCAGCTGATCGGCCAGAACGGCCGCCCGGAATGGCGCGCCAGCGGTTCGCTGACCTGGAACAAGGCGGCATGGCGCGTGGGCTATTCGGCGCAGTACATGAGCTCGTTCGAACAGCCGCAGCTGCTCGGCCTGTCGGGCAACCCGTGGGTGGTCGACCAGCGCCTGACCCACAACCTGTACGGCCAGTACCGCTTCCCCGATGGCACGGCCGTGCGCCTGGGCGTGCGCGACCTGACCGACGAAGGTCCGTCGCTGGCCGATGGCGGTTACCGCGGTTCGTTGCACAATCCGTGGGGCCGCTACTGGTACGTCAACATCAGCCGTTCGTTCTGAGGAGGACACAGGCACGATGCGGAGCATGAGCCGCCGCTGGATCGCCACCGTGGTCGCCGTGCTGGGCACGGCGGCGCTGCCGGCCACTGCGGCCACGGCCGACGACGAGGCGGCGTTCGCACCGGTCGCCTGTCCGGCCTCGGTCGGTCCGCAGGTCGACTGCCACGAAGCGCGTGATGCCAACGGCGCCTGGCTGCTGGTGGCGATGCCGAAGAGGTGGAACCGCCGGCTCATCGTGCATGCGCACGGTGGGCCCCGGTTGGGTGCGCCGGAAGCGGGCGATTCGGCCGAGGATCTCGATCGTTTCGCAGTGATGGTGCGCGGCGGCTACGCATGGATCGGCAGCACCTACCGCCGTGGCGGCTACGGCGTGCGCATGGCGGCGGCGGACGTGGACGTCAGCCGTCGGGTGTTCTGGTCCCGCTGGGGCCGTCCGGAGCGCACGCTGCTGCACGGCCAGTCCTGGGGCGGCAACGTAGCGGCGAAAGCGGCCGAGCTGTACGCGCTCGACCTCGACGGGCGCGCCAACTACGACGGCGTGCTGACCACCAACGGACTGCTGACTGGCGGCACGCGTGGCTACGGCTTCCGCGCCGACCTGCGCGCGGTCTACCAGTACTACTGCCGCAACCATCCCGCCGCCGATGAAGCGCAGTATCCGGTGTGGCAGGGGCTGCCGGCCGGCGCGAAGATGACGCGCGACGCGTTGCGCATGCGCGTCGATGCCTGCACCGGCGTCGACCAGCCCGCGGCGAAGCGTACGCCGGCGCAGGCGGCAAAGCTGCGCGACATCCTCGCCGTCACCGGCGTAGCCGAGAAGCAACTGGTCGCGCACCTCGCCTGGGGCACGTTCCATTTCCAGGATGTGGTGCAGAAGCGGCTGGGCGGGCGCAATCCGTTCGACAACGCGACGACGCAGTACCGCGGCTCGCGCGATGACGCCGCACTCAACGCGGGCGTCGAGCGCTTCAGCGCCGATCCCGCCGCCGTCGCCCAGTTGGCCTACGACGCCGACCTGTCCGGCCTGATCGTGCGGCCGACCGTCACCGTGCATGCGCGCCACGATCCCACCGTGTCGTACCAGGCCGAGGCGGTCTACAAGGCCACCGTGGACGCGGCCGGGCGCGGCCATCTGCTGCTGCAGGCACTGACCGACGAAAGCGACCACAGCCGCCTGCAGGACGCGACGTACGCCAGCGCACTGCAGGTGCTCGAGCAGTGGCTGGACAGCGGCACGCGGCCTGCCGCCACGGCGTTCGCGGATACCTGCGGCCGCGTGTCGCAGGCACGCACCGCGTGCCGCTTCATCGCGCCGTGAGCACGCAACGCATGACCGTGGCGTGACGCATCGCCGCAATCGGCCGGGTCCGGCCCCGGCGGGGAAGGGGTAGAATCGCCGCTCCCCCGCCTTCATCACAGGCACCGTTTCCGCAATGACGAACGACGATTTCAAGCAGGCCGCGCTGGAATACCACCGCCTGTCTCCGCCGGGCAAGATCAAGGTCGCCCCCACCAAGCCGATGCTGACCCAGCGCGACCTGGCGCTGGCGTACTCGCCGGGCGTGGCCTACGCCTGCGAGGCGATCGTCGAAGATCCCAAGGCCGCCAGCGAGCTGACCGCGCGCGGCAACCTGGTGGCGGTGGTCACCAACGGCACCGCCGTGCTCGGTCTGGGCAACATCGGCGCGCTGGCCGGCAAGCCGGTGATGGAAGGCAAGGGCGTGCTGTTCCAGAAGTTCGCCGGCATCGACGTGTTCGACATCGAGATCGACGAGACCGACCCGGACAAGCTGGTCGACATCATCGCCTCGCTGGAGCCGACCTTCGGCGGCATCAACCTGGAAGACATCAAGGCGCCGGAGTGCTTCATCGTCGAGCGCAAGCTGCGCGAGCGGATGAAGATCCCGGTCTTCCACGACGACCAGCACGGCACGGCGATCATCGTCGGCGCCGCGGTGGTGAACGCGCTGGAAGTGATCGGCAAGAAGATCGAGGACGTGAAGCTGGCCACCAGCGGCGCCGGCGCGGCCGGCATCGCCTGCCTGGACATGCTGGTGGCGCTGGGCCTGAAGCCGGAAAACATCCTGGCCTTCGACCGCGACGGCGTGATCTACACCGGCCGGCCGCACCTGGACCCGGACAAGGCGCGTTACGCACGCGATACCGACAAGCGCTCGCTGGCCGAGATCGTCGCCGGCGCGGACATCTTCCTGGGCCTGTCGGCCGGCGGCATCCTGAAGCCGGAGATGGTCGCCACGATGGCGGACAAGCCGATCATCCTGGCGCTGGCGAACCCGAATCCGGAAATCCTGCCCGCCGACGCCAAGGCCGTGCGCCCGGACGTCATCATCGGCACCGGCCGCAGCGACTACCCGAACCAGGTCAACAACGCGCTCTGCTTCCCCTACATCTTCCGCGGTGCGCTGGACGTGGGCGCGACGGTCATCAACGAGGCGATGAAGGTCGCCTGCGTGCACGCCATCGCCAAGCTGGCGCGTCGCGAGGCCTCCGATCTCGGCAGTGCCTACGGCGACGACGTGCCGTGTTTCGGCCCCGAATACCTGATCCCGCGTCCGTTCGACCCGCGCCTGCTGGTCGAGGTGGCGGCGGCGGTGGCGCAGGCGGCGATGGACTCCGGCGTGGCGTTGCGTCCGATCGACGACATGTGGGCCTACCGCGAGAAGCTGGGCCAGTTCGTCTACCGCACCAGCCTGATGATGAAGCCGGTCTACGACCGTGCGCGCGCCGACAAGAAGCGCGTGGTCTACGCCGAGGGCGAGGAAGAGACCGTGCTGCGCGCCGTGCAGACGGTGATCGACGAAGGCCTGGCGTTCCCGATCCTGATCGGCCGCCCGGACGTGATCGAGGCGCGCATCCAGCGCCTCAGCCTGCGCATGCGCGCCGGCGTCGATTTCGAGATCACCAACCAGGACGACGATCCGCGCTTCAACGATTACTGGCAGCACTACCACGCGCTGACCTCGCGCCGCGGCGTGACGCCGTCGGCGGCGAAGAACCTGATGCGCTCGCGGCCCACGCTGATCGCGGCGGTGATGGTGGCGCGCGGCGAAGCCGACGCGATGATCACCGGCATCGTCGGCCGCTTCCACAAGAAGCTGGGCTACGTGCGCAGCGTGATCCCGCTGGACCCGGGCGTGCAGTCGACCTCGGCGATGACCGGCGTGATCAACCACCAGGGCGCGTACTTCTTCCTGGACACGCACGTGCAGGACGACCCGACCGCCGAGCAGATCGCCGAGGCCACGCTGCAGGCGGCGTACCGCCTGAAGCTGTTCGGCATCGAGCCGCGCATCGCGCTGCTGTCGCACTCCAACTTCGGCAGCCACGAGACACCCGGCTCGCTGAAGATGCGCAAGGTCCGCGAGCTCTTGCTCAAGCGCAAGCCCGACCTCAACGTCGATGGCGAGATGCAGGGCGATACCGCATGGGACGAAGTGCTACGCAACCGCATCATGCCGGGCAGCACGCTGACCGGGCGCGCCAACCTGTTCGTGCTGCCGAACCTGGACGCGGCCAACATCGCCTACAACATGGTGCGCGTGGTGACCGACGGCGTGGCGATCGGCCCCATCCTGATGGGCATCTCCAGGCCGGTGCATATCCTGACCACCAGCGCCACGCCGCGACGCGTGATCAACATGACCGCCATCGCCGCGGTCGACGCGCAGATCCGCCTGCAGCGCGAAGCCGAGCGCAACGGGCCGGGTTGAGCGGTCGCGCCAGTAAAAGAAAACGCCCCGCATGCGGGGCGTTTTCGTTGTGGGTCCCTGTAGGAGCGACGTGAGTCGCGACCGCGTGGATCAAGGCTCCAGGGCGTCCGATGGCGTGCGGTCGCGACTTACGTCGCTCCTACAAAAGCGTCAGCCCTCATCCTCGCCATCCAGGATCCGCCGCTGCAGCGCATCCAGGTAGGCATCCGCATCTGCACTGGATTCGAAGATCTCGTCCATCGGCACGGCCTGCACGATCTCGATGACCTTGCGGATCTGTTCCTGCGGGTGCACGACCAGCAGGCGGCCCTCGTGCGGGGCCAGCGCCTTGCGCGCCTTGAGGATGCTGCGCACGCCGGCGCTGCTGATGTAGTCCAGGTGCGCCAGGTCCAGCACCAGCGCCTGCGGGCGCGCGGCCAGCATCGGCGCCAGCGCGTCGTCCAGTTGCGCGTAGCTCTGCGTGTCCAGCCGGCCGGACAGCAGCACGTACTGGTTGCCGTTGACCGGCGGGTAGACCTCAATCTCCAGTGTCATCGGGCATCTCGGTGAAGCGGATCTGCCGGGTGGGGGAGCCCGGGGAGGCAGGGAGGCGACGCTGGATCGTAAATCAATTGTGAGACGAACGTGCAGTGTCGGGGTGGCACCTCAATCCTCGTCCTCCGCCGCATCGAGGACTCTCCGCTGCATCAGGTCCAGGTAGGCATCCGCTTCGGCGGTGGACGAGAAGATCTCGTTCAACGGCACCGCCTTGACCATGTCCAGCACCTTCTGGATCTGCGGCTGCGGATTGACCAGCAGCACCTTGCCACCGTGCGGCGCCAGCGCCTTGCGCGCCTTGAAGACCGAGCGGATGCCGGCGCTGCTGATGTATTCCAGCCCCGACAGGTCCAGCACCAGCGAATGCAGCTGGCGGGTGAGCAGCGGCGCCAGCGCCTCGTCCAGGTCCTCGTAGGTGTGCGTGTCCAACCGTCCGCGGAGGCTCGCGCGCTGGCTGCCCTTGCCCGGCGGGTGGAGTTCGATCTCGAGGCTCATGTGGCGGTCTCCTCGGTGGGGATGCGCAGCGACAGGCGCAGGATGTTGTAGTTACCCATTCGCTGATACGAGGCCATTTCGGCCACCTGGCGGACCAGGTGCAGGCCCAGGCCGCCGGTCGGCCGGTCCAGGATGTCGGCGTCCAGGTCGGGGGCGGGCTGTTCGAGCGGGTTGAACGGCGCACCGCTCTCGCGGAATTCCAGCGTCAGCAGGTGGTCGCGGATGGCGATGTCCACGCACAGCTCGTGCTCCTCGGCATCGACCCGCGCCAGGTCGCCATGCTCGATGGCATTGCTGGCCAGTTCCTCGACGATCAGCCGCACGTCGCCCTGGATCGCGCGGCTGACGCCGTTGTTGGCCAGCACGGCTTCCAGCGAGGCATTGAGGTCATCCACGCGGGCGTGCTCACGCGGGATGAACAGTCGCATCTGCATAGGCGTTCTCCTGGGTTGGCGGAGCTTCGGGCGAAGCGCCGGCACTGTCCAGCCGGCGGCGGATGGCGAGGGCGGTGATGTCGTCGGACTGCGGTGCCGGATCGGTAAACGCATGAACCCGTGCGATCAGGCCCTCGCACTGTTCGCGTGCGGTCGCGCCGGGCTGCAGCGCCTCCGGAATGCGCTCGGCACCGAAGGCGACGTTGCCGCTGTCGAAGGCCTCGGTGATGCCGTCGGTCCAGGCCAGCAGGGTGGCGCCGGCGGGCAGCTGCCCCGACCACAGCGGGAACGCGTCGCCCACCTCGAAGCCCAGCGGCGGCCCCGGCTGCACCGGCAGCAGCTCGTGGCGGCCGTCGGCGTGCAGCAGCAATGGCGCGTCATGGCCGGCGCTGGCCAGCACGCAGGCGCCGCTGCGCACGTCGACGCGGCCGCACAGCACGGTGGCGAACATGCAGGCGTCGTTGCCCTGCACCAGCCGTCGCGAGGCCTCGGCCAGCACGCGCTCCGGCGACGGATGAGTGCTGGCCGCGACTTCCAGCACCGTCACGGTGCGCGCCATGAACAGCGCCGCCGGCACGCCCTTGTCGGACACGTCGCCGATGGCGAACCACAGGCAGTCGGGATCGGTCTGGATGAAGCAGTAGAAGTCGCCGCCGACCGCCTTCGCCGGCTCCAGCCGCGCATAGGCTTCAAGGTGCGCGTGTTCGCGGTCGATCACGCGGCCGGGCGGCAGCATCGCCTGCTGGATCTCGCGCGCGATCGACAGCTCGCTCTCCAGTTTCTGCCGCGCTGCGGTCATGTCCTCGATCTCGCGCAGCTGCTGGCGGATCGACCCGCGCGCGTGTTCCAGCGTGCGCGCCATCTGGCCGACCTCGTCGGCGCGCTGCACGTGCGGCACCGGCATCTCGTAGTCGCCGTGCGCCAGGCGCGCGGCCGCCGACGACAGGCCTTCCACGGGCTGGCTGATGTGCTGCGCCAGCCGGCGCACCACCAGCATGCAGACCAGCGCCAGCAGCGTGCCGATCGCGACCAGCAGCCACAGCGCCTGCGCCAGGCGGTCGGTGATCAGGTCGTACGACTGCGCGACCAGCAGGTTCCAGCCGCTGTCGCCGATCGGTTCGACCACGGTGTAGCGGCGCTCGCCGCTGATCGCGTCCACGTGCACGTACTGCAGGTGCTGGCGCAGGCGTACCGCCTGCGCGGCCTGCTGCAGGTCGGTGCGGCCGGCGCGGGCGATGTACTCGTCCAGCGTCTCGCGCCGTTCGATCCCCACCTCGGGATTCATCGCCAGCGTGCCGGCAGGCGCCACCAGCGACACGCGCCAGCCGGGCAGGTGGGCCAGCGACTCGACCGGGTCGATCAGGCTGGCCAGCGGCAGGTCCAGGCTGACCATGCCGCGCGTGCGCGCACCGCGGCCGGGTTCGCGCAGCGGCATGTTGTAGGTGACCATCCACACGCGGCCGGCGGTCTGGTTGAGGTAGGGCTCGGACCACCAGCCGGCGGGCGAGGCCACCGTGCGCTGGTACCAGCCCTGGTCGCGGAACGGGTAGCCGTCGGCGATGAAGTCGCGATCGTTGCCGGCCGCGGCCACATAGCGTGCGAACGGCGCATCGCCGCGCTCGCGCGGTTCCAGCACCAGCAGTCCACCGGCGCAGCCGGGCGTGGCCTTCACCATCGCGCGCAGGGTGGTGACCAGTTCGTCGTGTGACAGTTGCGCGCTGCCGACCAGGTCGGAAATGCCGTGGGTGGTGATGGTCACCACGTGCAGCGCGCCGTCGAGGCGCTTGGCGGCTTCCTGCGCGGTCGCATGGGTGTCGCGGCGCGCGTCGTCCAGGATCATGCGGCGCGCGAACCACGCCAGCGCCAGCACCAGCAGCACCAGCAGCACCACGTTGACCAGGCCGGCCCACAGGGCGATGCGCGTGCGCAGGCTGCTGCGCCAGTGCGCAGCACCGGCATCCTGCATTGGCACGACATCGTTGGGCACTGCGTTGCGCATGCCGATCCCGATCGCTGCCTTCCCCTGGACGCCGATCATACGCCCGCGCCGCGTGCTGCATCGCAATAAGCCAAAGGTCTGATTTTGGTGTTGCCACTGTCCCGGGACAGGCACGCAATGTCCTCTCCATACGCCTGCGTAGCCAGGTGCCGCGCGGGGTGCGTGCGTTACACTTCAAGGCTCTACAAGAAACGGCACGCCGCGCCCCACGCGTGGCGCAACAGGAGTGGGAATGAACTGGTTGAACGAGATGTTGCAGAGCGATCCGGATCCGCAGGAATCCCGCGAATGGATCGATTCCATGCAGGCGGTGATCGAGAAGAACGGCGCCCTGCGTGCTCACCAGTTGCTCGAAGGCATGGTCGAAGTCACCCGCCGCGCCGGTGCCTACCTGCCGTTCTCGCCCACCACCGAATACGTCAACACCATCGCGCCGCAGAACGAGGCCAAGAGCCCCGGTGACGCCGCGCTGGAATGGCGCATCCGCTCGATCATCCGCTGGAACGCGATGGCCACCGTCGTGCGCGCCAACCGCAAGCCCGGCGACCTCGGCGGCCACATCGCCAGCTTCGCCTCCGGTGCGACGCTGTACGACGTCGGCTTCAACCACTTCTGGCGCGCGCCGAGCGACAGCCATCCGGGCGACCTGCTGTTCATCCAGGGCCACAGCGCGCCGGGCATCTATGCGCGCTCCTTCCTGGAAGGCCGCATCAGCGAGCAGCAGCTCGACAACTTCCGCATGGAAGTCGACGGCCAGGGCATCTCGTCCTACCCGCACCCGTGGCTGATGCCCGACTACTGGCAGACGCCGACCGTGTCGATGGGCCTGGGCCCGCTGGCCGCGATCTACCAGGCGCAGTTCATGAAGTACCTGGAGCACCGCGGCCTGATCGAGAAGTCCGACCGCAAGGTGTGGTGCTTCATCGGCGACGGCGAGAGCGACGAGCCGGAAACCCTCGGCGCCATCGCGCTGGCCGGCCGCGAAGGCCTGGACAACCTGATCTTCGTCGTCAACTGCAACCTGCAGCGCCTGGACGGCCCGGTGCGCGGCAACGGCAAGATCATCCAGGAGCTGGAAGGCGTGTTCCGCGGCGGCGGCTGGAACGTCATCAAGCTGCTGTGGGGCAGCTACTGGGATCCGCTCATCGCGCGCGACACCAGCGGCGTGCTGAAGAAGCTGATGATGGAAACCGTCGACGGCGAGTACCAGAACTGCAAGGCGTTCGGCGGCAAGTACACGCGCGACAACTTCTTCGGCAAGTACCCGGAGACGGCGGCCATGGTCGCCAACCTGTCCGACGACGACATCTGGCGCCTCAACCGCGGCGGCCACGACCCGCACAAGGTCTATGCGGCCTACCACGAGGCGGTGAACACGAAGGGCATGCCTACGGTGATCCTGGCCAAGACGGTGAAGGGCTACGGCATGGGCTCGGCGGGCGAATCGCTCAACCCGACCCACCAGACCAAGAAGCTGGACGACGAAGCCATCCGCACGTTCCGCGACCGCTTCAACATCCCGGTCAGCGACAAGCAGCTGGAAGAGTCGGCGCAGGTGCCGTTCTACCACCCGGGCGAGGACTCGCCGGAGGTGCAGTACCTGAAGGCGCGCCGCGCCGCGCTCGGCGGTTACCTGCCGCAGCGCCGCCGCAAGGCCAGCGAGTCGTTCGAGACGCCGAAGCTGGAAGCCTTCGACCGCCTGCTGAAGAGCACCGGCGAGCGCGAGATCTCCACCACCATGGCGTTCGTGCAGGGCCTGAACATCGCGCTGCGCGACAAGCAGGTGGGCCCGCGGCTGGTGCCGATCGTCGCCGACGAGGCGCGCACGTTCGGCATGGAGGGCATGTTCCGCCAGATCGGCATCTACGCGCCGTTCGGCCAGAAGTACAAGCCGGTCGACGCCGACCAGCTGATGTACTACCGCGAGGACCAGTCCGGCCAGGTGCTGCAGCAGGGCATCAGCGAGCCGGGTGCGATGTCGTCGTGGATGGCGGCGGGCACCAGCTATTCGGTCAGCAACGTGCCGATGCTGCCGTTCTACATCTACTACTCGATGTTCGGCTTCCAGCGTATCGGCGATATCGCGTGGCAGGCGGCGGACATGCGTACGCGCGGCTTCCTGCTGGGCGGCACCGCCGGCCGCACCACGCTCAACGGTGAAGGCCTGCAGCACGAGGACGGCTTCAGCCACGTCATCGCCGGCAGCATCCCCAACGTGCGCAGCTACGACCCGACCTTCGGTTTCGAGGTCGCGGTGGTCCTGCAGCACGGCATGCAGAAGATGCTGCAGGAGCAGGTGGACGAGTACTACTACGTCACCCTGATGAACGAGAACTACAGCCATCCGGAAATGCCGGAAGGCGCGGCCGACGGCATCATCAAGGGCATGTACCTGCTGACCGACGCCGGCAAGCCGAAGAAGGGCGAGCTGCGCGTGCAGCTGCTGGGCAGCGGCACCATCCTGCGCGAGGCGATCGCGGCGGCCGAGCTGCTGGACAAGGATTTCGGCGTCACCGCCGACATCTGGTCGTGCCCGAGCTTCAACGAGCTGCGTCGCGACGGTTTCGACGCGGAGCGCTGGAACCGCCTGAACCCGGAAGCGAAGACGCCGCGCAAGGCGTACGTGACGGAACTGCTGGAAGGCCGCCAGGGTCCGGTGATCGCCGCGACCGACTACGTGCGCGCCTACACCGACCAGATCCGCGCGTTCGTGCCGGCGTCGTACACGGTGCTGGGCACCGACGGCTTCGGCCGCAGCGATACGCGTGCCAACCTGCGCCGCCACTTCGAGGTGGACCGCTATTACATCGCCCACGCCGCCATCGCGGCGCTGGCGAAGGAAGGCAAGATGACCGGCAAGGACGTCGCTCGCGCGATCAAGCAGTACAAGATCGACGTGGACAAGGCGAACCCGGTGACCGTGTGATGTCGCGCACTCCCTCTCCCGCGTGCGGGAGAGGGAGCAGTGGACGCTGGTCCGTCAGGACGATAAAAAATCCTTCGCAAGGAATGCGAACGTGCCGCCGAAGATCCGCGATGTCTTGCAGCAGCTCAAGGATGCAGGCTGGCAGCAGGTCGGCCAGACAGGCAGCCACCGTCAGTTCAAGCATCCGACGCTTCCGGGCCGGGTGACAGTCGCCGGCAAGCCGGGTGATGATGTGGCGCCCGGCACGTTGGGCAGCATCCTGAAACAGGCCGGGATCAAGAGGTGACTTCCATGCGCTACGCCATCGTCATCGAGCAGGCAGGCAATGCGTTCTCCGCCTATGTGCCGGACTTGCCCGGCTGTGTGGCCACCGGTGAAACCAAGGCCGAGGTGGAAGTGCTGATCCACGATGCCATTGCCTTGCATCTCGCAGGAATGCGCGAGGATGGGTTGGCGATACCGATGCCGTCGAGCCAGGTGGAGTACATCGACGTCGCGGCGTGAGTGCGCGCTGACGAGGTGAAGCAGGGCAAGACAACCGGCACGACCAGTGCGCCCACGATCATGCAAGCGGCCTCGGCCGCTTTTTTGTTGACCGATCGATTGACGGCCCGTGAACCAAGGTTCACAGTTCAGGCCGCATCGACGTCATGGATGACGCTGCATGATCGAGGTCAGGAAGACGCGACTGTTCGAGGACTGGTTCGTCGCACTGCGCGACCGGCAGGCGAGGATGCGCATCCAGGCCCGGATCGATCGGCTGGCGTTCGCCAACCCCGGACAACACCGCGTGCTGACCGGCGGGGTGTGCGAGATGAAGATCGACTGCGGCCCGGGCTACCGCGTCTACTTCACCCGCCACGGCGATGCCTGGGTCGTGCTGCTGTGTGGTGGCGACAAGGCATCGCAGCGTGCGGATATCAAGGCGGCATTGGCGTTGGCGAACGCGTTGGAGGACTGACATGGCACTGAAGACCACGCCGTGGGATTCGGCGGAATACCTGAAGTCGGAGGCGGACATCAGCGCCTATCTGGATGCCTGCTTCGAGGAAGGCGGCGATGATCCGGCGTTCCTGGTGCATGCGCTGGGTGTGGCGGCGCGCGCGCGCAACATGAGCCAGCTGGCGCGCGATACCGGCCTGACCCGCGAGGGCCTGTACAAGGCGCTGTCCAGCAGCGGCAATCCCAGCTTCGGCACGGTGTTGAAGGTGGCCGATGCGATGGGTTACCGGTTCGCGCTGGTCAGCAAGCAGGCCAAGCCGAGCGGCAGGGCGGGCACGCGTGCGGCGGCACCGGCCGCGCCGGGCGGCGCAGGCAAGCGGCGTGTCGCGCAGGCCAGGCCGCGATGAGTACGCGCATCGCCCGGCGTCGTGCTGCGTCGGCATGACACTGACCCTCGACCACCTGCGCCGCTATGCCGTCGCGCGCAGCCTGTTCAAGCCGACCACGCTGCCGCGGGCGATCCAGCGGCTGGGGTTCGTGC
Source organism: Pseudoxanthomonas sp. LjRoot206 (assembly GCF_056175725.1). Lineage (NCBI taxonomy): Bacteria > Pseudomonadati > Pseudomonadota > Gammaproteobacteria > Lysobacterales > Lysobacteraceae > Pseudoxanthomonas > Pseudoxanthomonas sp. LjRoot206. The sequence goes on along the minus strand of NZ_JBGFFI010000004.1, from coordinate 58,335 downwards.
AGGCCGACCCGATCCGGGCGCCGGCACGCGCGCAGGACCTGACCCTGCGCCACCGCGTCGCCGGCTATCGCGCCGGCGACCTGGAGCGGCGGTATCCACGCCTGCCGCTGGAAGAAGACTTCTTCGTCAACTACGGTTTCCTGCCGCGCGCGCATCACCAGCTGATGCATCCGCGCACGGCCCGCGAGGCGTGGACGCCGGCGCGCTGGAAGCAGGCGTGCGCGGTACTGGACTTCGTCAGCGAGCGCGGCACGGCGCATCCGCGCGAGGTGGATGCGCATTTCGGGCATGGCAAGACGACCAATTGGTTCGGTGGTTCGTCGAACGCGAGCACGCAGTTGCTGGACGGCATGCATTACCGCGGGCTGTTGCGGGTGGCGCGCCGCGAGGGCGGCACGCGGGTCTATGCGCCGCGCATCGGCGATGCGACGCCGGTCGCGGTGTCCGATGCGGAGGCGCGGCTGGATGCGTTGCTCGACATCATCGTCAACACGTACGCGCCGTTGCCGGCGGCCAGCCTGGGCCAGTTGCTGGGCTATCTGCGCAGTGGCGTGCCGCAGTGGACGGGCCTGCGTGCGGCGGCGCTGAAGCGTGCGCGCCAGCGCTTGGGCACGGCGCGGGTCGACGGGGTGGACTGGTACTGGCCGGCGGACGAGGATCCGCGCTCGCGTCGTTGGAAGCTGGACGACCAGGTGCGCCTGCTGACGCCGTTCGATCCGGTGGTATGGGACCGGCGCCGCTTCGAGATGTTCTGGGGCTGGACGTACCGCTTCGAGGCGTACACGCCGGCACCGAAGCGGAAGCTGGGGTATTACGCGTTACCGGTGCTATGGGGTGACCGGGTGATCGGGTGGGCGAATCTCAGTGTGGTCGACGGGGAACTGCGATCGACGTTTGGGTATGTAGATGGCCGTGGGCCAAAGGATGCCGCATTTCGTACTTTGCTTAAGGTCGAGTTGGATAATGTTCGCGCCTTCCTTGGGCTGGAAGCGATATCGGTGCCTCGTTGAGGGGGCAGCCAGTTGGCCTCTCAGGATAGCTAGCTCCGTGATCGAGTAATGCAGGATTGATACAAGGAAAGCCTCCTTGGAGTTTGAGTTTTAGATTCAAATCTGGCAATAAAGCAGCAAACTTACGTCGCTGTTCTCACTATGGATGGGGTATCGGGATGCCATATCTGCACAACTATCGACTATTCATTAGTCATGCGTGGAGTTACAGCGAGCGATACACGAGAGCAGTTCAGTTCTTGAATGCTGCGCCAAATTTTCAATGGACTAATTACTCGGTGCCGGTAGATGACGCTTTTCCTCGCATGAGCTCGATGGCGCTGGGAGAGGCGATGCAAAGGCAAATCAGGCCAGTGCAGTGTGTTGTCATCGTCTCCGGGATGTACGTTAACCACAGCGATTGGATCCAGTACGAGATGGATTTCGCGAAGAGGATAGGAAAGCCGATTCTGGGGATTCGGCGTTGGGGAGAGCAGCGCACGCCGCAAGCAATAGTCGATTGTGCTGACGAAATGGTTAGCTGGAATTCCGCATCGATTGTTTCGGCGATTAGGCGGCTCGTTCCGTGATGCGGCCCTTCGAGTATCCCGCCTTGTATACATCTGCTAGCGAGCTCTCGCGCATTTCGCAGTCTAAGTACTACTCTTTGATGCGATTTGAGTACCTTCTTCTGCTTCTGGCATCAGTGTTGTCGATGTTTCAGCTCGTCGATAGAGGGTATCTTGTCTTTTGTGCCGTCGTTGTTATCGCATCTCTAGCCATTCTGATTTTGAGGGCCTGGACCAAGCCGGAACAAGATTGGTACAAGGGCCGAGCACTCGCTGAGTCGATAAAGACTTCGTGTTGGCGCTATTGCATGCGCGCGGAGCCATTTGGCGGCCAGGATCCCGATCAGGTCACGAGAAAAGAGTTCAGAAATCATCTCAGATCGATATTGGAAGCAAATAGACATATCGGTGAGAGAATTCCTCCGACTTCCGCTGCGGAAGATCAGATAACTCAGTCGATGGAGGATGCTCGCGCACTCTCTCTCGCAGAGCGAAGGGACTACTACAGCCGGTATCGTATCGTTGAGCAGCGCGGCTGGTATGCGATGAAGGCTGGAAAGAACCGGCAGGCAAGCCGGAACTGGGTTCTTTTTAGTATCGCTGTTTACTCTTCTGTGATTCTTATGCTGCTGTCGCGTATCGCGTGGCCTAGTGTGTCGATCTGGCCAATTGAGCCCTTGTTGGTAATCGCCTCAAGTGCTATTGGCTGGACGCAAGCGAAGAAGTTCAATGAATTATCATCCTCTTACACTCTGACGGCACACGAAATTGGAATTCTTCAGGCAGGGATAAGCGAAGTATCGACGAATGCCGAGTTGTCGGAGTTCGTGAACATCGCGGAGCAAGCCTTCTCCCGCGAACATACTCAGTGGGTGGCGCGACAGCAGAGTGCTTAGCTCGCAGTGCCTGTACTCATTCGGCCTCTGAGGCTCATCTAGAAGTGCATCTTCCGCACTTTGCTCTAGCAAGAGCTTTGTCCTTTTTTGGCAATCGCGATCTCGGCTAGAGTTACTTAGCCAGCGAGCGCCGCAGCCGCCATCGCATCCGGCATCCCTCACTGGAGTTCCTGCATGTCCCGTCCTCTTGCGCCCGCCGGGCGCCTGTTCGCTGTCGCGGCCTTCTTGGAAGGCTTCACCTGGGCCGGTCTGCTGATCGGCATGTTCCTCAAGTACGGGCCGGTGGCCAACGAACTGGGCGTCAAGATCTTCGGACCGCTGCATGGCGGCGCGTTCCTGTTCTATGTCGTCGTCACCGTGCTGGCCGCGCTGCGCCTGCGCTGGCCGTGGTGGACCACGCTGCTGGCCGTGATCGCCGCCGTGCCGCCGCTGGTGACCGTGCCGCTGGAGGTGTGGTTCCGCCGGATTGGATTGCTGACCGAGCGCGTCTGACATCCGGGAGGTGGTGGGCCAAGGCCCACCCTACGACGGAGGGGTTCGTGGTTCGCATAGACTGCGTCGCCGCCCCCTCGTTCGATCGCCCATGAGCCCGCCGTCCCGCCTGACCGAGTTGCGCCTGCTGCTGGGCATCGAGCGCAACGCCACCCGCCACGGCGAGAAGTGGATTTCCGGCATCGGCGCGTTGCTGGGCATCGTTGCGGTGTACTGGCTGACCCGCTGGACGTTTCCCGAACATGCCGCTGGCGCCGTCGGCGGCGCGCTGATGGTCACCTCCATGGGCGCCTCCGCCGTGCTGCTGTTCGCCGTGCCGCAGGGCGCACTGTCGCAGCCGTGGGCCGTGGTGGGTGGTCACCTGCTGTCCGCCTTCATCGGCGTGAGCTGCCAGAAACTGTTCCCCGGCCACGCCTGGACCGCCGCCCTCGCGGTGGGCCTCGCGGTGTTGGGCATGTACTACCTGCGCTGCATCCATCCGCCCGGCGGCGCCACCGCGCTGGCGGCGGTGATCGGCGGCTCGCAGGTGCACGCGCTGGGCTACGGCTACCTGCTGATGCCGGTGCTGATCAACGTGGTCGCCATCCTGTCCATGGCCATCGCCTTCAACGCGCTGTTCCCGTGGCGCCGCTATCCCGCGCACCTGCACAAGCGACGCCAGCCCATCCCCGCCACGCGCCCGGCCGCGCGCCAGTTCGAACTGACCCAGGAAGACTTCTCCGCGGCGATGGAGCAGCTCAATTCCTATGTCGACATCACCACCGAGAACCTCACCGAACTGCTGGAGCTGGCCAAGCAGCACGCCGAGAAGAACATCACCCACCCGCAGGACATCATCGCCGGCCGCGCCTACAGCAACGGCAAGCTGGGCAAACTATGGAGCGTGCGGCGCGTGCTGACGCAGGAGGAACTGCGTGACGATTCCGCCGCCGATCGACTGCACTACCAAGTCATTGCGGGTGAGCAGGTCGGCCAGGCGGATAGCTGCAGCGCGGACGAGTTCCGGCAATGGGCCCGCTTCGAAGTCGTGTCGCAGGGCAGTGGACGTTGGGTCAAGGCAGACGAGAACGGATAAGGACGCATGGCAGACACGTTGGTACGCACGAGCAAGTTCCTGAGCCTGGTGTTGCGGCACGAGCCGGAGAAGATCGGCCTGGCGCTCGATCCACAAGGATGGGTGGCGATCGATGAGCTGTTGGCCAAAGCGGCAGGCCATCTGCCACTGACGGCGGAGCTGCTGCACGAGGTCGTGCGCACGAGCGACAAGCAGCGCTTCGCGATCAGCGGGGACGGCACCCGCATCCGCGCCAACCAGGGCCATTCGGTGCCGGTCGAACTGGGGCTGGCCGCCCAGGTGCCACCCGAACAGCTGTATCACGGCACCGCGACGCGCTTCCTCGACTCGATCCGGCGACAGGGTCTGCTGCGTGGCGAGCGCCATCACGTGCATCTTTCCGCCGACACCGACACGGCCGTGAAAGTCGGCGTGCGGCATGGACAACCGGTCGTGCTGGTCGTGCAGGCCGGCGACATGCACCGGGCAGGCCATGCCTTCTTCCGCTCGGACAACGGCGTCTGGCTGGTGGAGCACGTGCCGCCGTCGTTCCTGGTGACGCGCTAGCCCCGTTCGTTCCCAGATGCCGGCACGCCGGCACTGCTATCGATCAGGTGCGACCGATCACGAGCCGGGAACCAGCCGTGGAACGGCATTGCCTCCAGTGTGGCGGATGCGGTTCACGCACCCACTGCCGTGCAGCACTGACATGGCTTCCCACTGCCCGACGACGACCGCATCATTGCATCCATCCCCATTGAGGTCGCCGATCGCCTGGCTGTTCAGACCGATGCCCGGGGCTTCGGCGAAGACGCCCTTGAGCACTTGGTCCTCGAGGCCATCGGGTCCCTGCAGGAGATAGCCGATGTTGTTCCAGCCCGAGTGGGCAATGAGCAGGTCGAGATAACCGTCGCCATCGAGGTCGCCCGCATCCAGCGCGGTGGGCAAGTTGTAGATGGGTTTGACTCGCGCCGTCGTCTCCAGCGTGCCGTCGGTCTTCTGCGCGAACACATGGATCTCCCGGCGTCGATGGCTCTCCGCGGTTGCGACAAGGTCCGCCAGTCCGTCGCGGTTGAAGTCTGCGACCGTGACCTTCTCGAGCGAGAGAAGCTCCTGGCCCGTCGTAAGTACGGCATTGATCTTCAACGCGGGGAGGAATCCCTGGCGCGTGTCGTGCAAATGGACTGACACCACGTGACGCCAGCGTTGTGCATTGATGTCGAACTCCGAGATTCGCGCCACCAGGTCCGGGTAGCCATCCGAGTTGAGATCGCCGGTGGCGAGCGAGTATCCGATCTCACCATCTCCTTCGACCGCCCCCGACGTCCTGATCTCGGAATGGCCGCCTATTCCGCCTTTGCCGTCGCCGTAATGCACGACAAAGCCATTGCGTGGCGCTCCCCGCTCGCTAGCGAGCAATGTGGTGAACGCAACCACGTCCTGGTGACCGTCCCGATTGACGTCCAGGACGACGGCCGGCAGCGGAAACGCCCGGTCGGCGGAGTACGTGGTACTTCGAAAGCCGCCGCTGCCATCGGCGACAAGAATGGAAATCCCGCGACCTCTGGTCAGGACCAGGTCGGTGATCCCGTCGTTGTTGAAGTCACCACGGGTCATCGATTGGGGGCTGTTGTAATAAGGCCCGCCTTCGTAGGAGCTCAAGGGGAAGGGGGTCGCCGGGGCCAGATCGCCCGCAGGCGTCTGCAGCAGGAGATAGAGCATGAAGGGGTGTTCCGGCGTGGCGCCCGACACCAGCGCGGCAACGTCATCGCGCCTGTCACCGTTGAAATCCCCGATCTCGACCGAAGTGAACTCGGGTCCGATTACCGCTGTATCAAGGATCCAGGGCGGCGGCGGCAAATGGCGCTTGACCAGATTCAGGCTGTACGAACTGCTTGCCTTCGTCGGCGCGACGCCGATCTCAAGGAGCTGCACGCTTGGCCGTGCCGGAGAAACAGGCAGGCTTTCGTCGCGTGCGACGGCATCCTTCTGACCGGATATGCGCGGTACGCACGCAGCGAGCAGCATCGCTGTCGCACAAGCGATCACGCGCATCAAAAAAGCAGCCATCCAGGTTCCCTCCCCCTGCGTCCGACCGTCCGTCAAGATTAGCAGAGCGGCGTCGGCGGACGCCCGGGCGGGGTGCAACCTCGTCGGATGCCGTCAAGCCAGCTCGGCAACCCTTCTTGTCGCGACACTAGTCGGCCGCCCCCCCCGCAACAACGCCATTGCCTGCGTCCGCGACTGCACGCCCAGTTTTTCGTAGATGCGGGTGAGCGTGTTGCGCACGGTCTTGTCGCTGATGAACAGCGCGGCAGCGATCTGCGCATTGGTCTTGCCGGAGACCAGCGCCGTGACGATCTCGTGTTCGCGCGCGTTCAGCACTGCCAAGTGCTCCTCGCCGCGCGGCGCGCCGCCGAGGACGTCCAGCACCCCGTGCCACGCGGGTTCGTGTTCCAGCAGCACGTGGTTGCGCGATTCCAGTTCGACGACGCGTGTGCCGGGGATGCCGGCTGCGAGCAGCCGGCCTTCCTCCAGCGGCACCACGCCATCCTGACGCGCGTGCAGTCGCCGGCGCGTGCCGATGCTGATGCCGGGGACGCGTCGCGCAGCGAAATCCACGCGCACTAGCTCGCTGGCGTGAGGGCGGCGTCCAGCGTGCCGCGGATGCGGGCACGCGCGTCCTGTAGGCGCCGAACGGCTGCCTCATCGGACGACTGTGCGAACAGCGCGAGGCGCCGCTCGATGGCGTCGAGCAGCCGCTGCTGGTGCGGCGGTGGCAGGTTCGCCGCGGCGAAGGCGATCGGATCGCCACGGAAGCCGCGCTGGTCGCACAGCTTCCGGTAGAGGTTGACGGCGTACGGTGGGCACAGCAGGCATTCGCTGGCGAGCGTGGCCAGCCGCCGGCGCGTGAGGCCGAGCCGCTGTCGGCGGAGCACGAGAAAACCGAGCATCCCGAGGGTGATCGCCAGCCAGGCCAGCAGGGCGGCGAGCAGCCAGGTGGGTGGTGCAGACAACAGCAGCAGGCAGGGGATCGCCACCAGCACGACCAGCCCCGCCATCACGCAGCCCAGGCGGACCGGCCACAGCGAACGGACGAACGCGCGCAGGCTCTCGACGGTATCGGTGGCCGTGCCTTCGACCGGCGCCAGCCAGCTCGCGTGCAGCGTCGTGCGGGCGGGCAGCAGCGGAGACGGCATCCACAGGAAGCGGCCGCGCATCTCGGTGCTCGCCTCGACCGCCACCCGCCATGTCCGCCTACCCGAGACCACCACCTCATCGAAGTAGGCCAGGCGCGCGGCATCCTGGAGGTAGAACGCCAGGATGCCCGCAACCAGCAGCCATTCGCTGCTGACACTCACTGGACCGTCTTGTCCTGCTGCTTGCGCTTGAACAGGCCGCGCACGGCGGCGACCACGCCGAAGAAACCGATCAGCAGCAGTTTCCACATCTTGGCCAGCATCACGCCAGCTGCGGCCAGCCAGCCTTTCTTCGAGGCCACCACGGCGGCACCACCGGTAATCAGCGCGGCAAGCCCGAACTCCGCGACATGGTCGCCGGCAACGAACTCGCTGTACTTCTCGCCCGCTGCGAAGCTGTAGCCCGGCATCAGCCGCTTGAAGTCGGCGATGGCCGGCTGCAGCGTCTCAGGATCCGCCACCACGACCACTTCCATCACGCCGCGACGGCCGAGCACGCGCGTGTTGTAGTTGACGATCTTGTTCTTGTTCGTCTCGGTTTCGGCGAGGATCGCCCACTCCAGCGCCTTGAGCTGTTCGTCGTACTGTGGCTTGAACGACCAGCCGAGGATGCGCATGGTTTCCCAGCCGCGCTGGCGCCGTTCCTCGTTGCCCTGTTCGGTGCCCTGGCGGACGCTTTCCAGCACGTCGTCCGCATCCACCTTCTCGTCGTCCTTGACGTAACCCATTTCCTGGAACGAGAAGAAACCGATCCACGACAGGTCGTGCGGCGCCAGCGTGTAGGTGTCGCTGCCGTCCGGCGGGTTCTCCAGCAACTGGTTGAGCCGGCGCGTGCCGTCGACGTCGAGGAAGGCGTAGCCCTCCGGCACGTCGATCGTGGCGCGGGTGCCGATCTTGCCGACGGTCGGGCCGACCTGCCAGGGCAGGTCCGCGATCGGGTTCGATTCGGCGTCTTCCTGCGCGTTGGCGGCGCCGGAAAAAACGAACAACATGAAGACCGCGGCAAGCGCCGCGTAGAGACTGCGCATCGGTGGTTCCCTCCCCAGTGGCGTGCCGGACTCCCCAGCCAGGCCTCATCGTCGGCCGGCCGCATCGCTGGCCGGCTGCAGCGATACGGGACGAGCGTAGCAGGGAGGACGGGGGCGAAAACGGCCATCCTCGTCTCATGCTTTCGGCGCGCGCATGGCGCACCGGCTCACCAGGTCGCGATCAGTTCCTTGAACGGCCGGGTCGTGCGCAGGCCCTGCTCATCGAAGTCGGTGGTCGCCTTGCCATCGAGCGTCACGCGGGAGGGTCTGGTGCGGGTCGGCCAGCTGACGCGCAGCGCGGTGTCCTTGCGCAGGTCGCTGCCGAGCGTGACGCGCAGGGACTGGCCCTGTTGCCGTGCCGTCATCGCCAGCGTGCCGTAGGCGGTCGGCAGGCCGTCCACGCGCAGGCCGTCGCCTGCAACCCATTCGGTCGGCGTGCCGGGCAGCAGCGACAGCGCCTCGTCGCCTTCGTGCATCAGCATGCCGAAGATCGCACGCGCGTACTCCGAGCCGATCCACGTGTGCGGCATATCGCCGAGATAGATCGCATGGCGCGGATCGGAATAGACCACTTCCGCCAGCACCTGCCACGGCAGCGGGCGCCGATGTCCGAGGAAGCGCATCAGCAGTTCGTGCGCTTCCTGCGGGCGGTCGAGGTGCACGTAGGTCAGCACGTTGCGGATCTCGTACGGCGTGTACGCGTACAGCGCATCGGGGACATCGCGCTTGCGCACGTCGTCGAGATAGCGGTCGAAGGTCCTCTTCAGCGCGTCGGCCGGCATCACGTCCTGCTGGCCGGCCGGGTCCAGGCCGATCGACAGGCTGGTCGGATCGCTGCCGCCCATGTCGGCGTCGGCCGGGATGGTGTCGATGCCCTTCCACTTCATCGTCGCGGAGAGCGACGCGGATAGCGAAGCGCGCAGCGCCGCGTACTGCTCGCGCGCCCACGCGGCGGTCTTCGCATCGCCCCACTGCTCGGCCAGCCACGCGCCGTCGTGCCAACCCTTCAGCGCCCAGTAGTCGTCCCAGTAGCTGTGGGTGGGAACGGGATAGCCCTCGTGGCTGATCGACGGCGCGAGGATGCCGTGGAAACGCTCCGGCGACGGCTGGTCGGCGAGATAGCCGGGCACCATCGTGCGCTCGCGCAGTTCCTGCATGAACGTCATCGCCCGCGTCACCTTGTCCTGGTAATCGCGCACGCTGGCCGCGCCACCATCGAGCCGTGCGATTTCGGCGACCAGCCAGATCAGCTGGCCCTGGCTGTCGTATTCGATGTCGGACCCGAAGCCGGTATTGACCGAGCCGTCGTCGTTGAGGATAGGCGACACCAGGCCGTTGTCGTGCACTGCGTGGCCGGCGTACCACGCCAGGTAATCGCGTGCCGTCTTCGGCATGCCCATCCGCACCAGCGTGGCGGCGGTGGCGGCGCCGTCGCGGATGAAGGAGCGGTTGTAGTTGCGTGGGCCCGGCTGCATGGCGTGGCCGCTCTGGTTGATCAGCATGTAGGCGGCCTGCGCGCGCAGCATGTCGACCAGCGAGGCATCCGGCAGCGACAGGCCGATGCGTCCGAGGCGTGCCTGCCACTGCGCCGCGACCTGGTCGCTGAGCGTGTCGAACGCGTCGTCGCCGGTCAGCGGCGCGAGGTCGATCGCGGGCGCCGGCGGCAACGGCTGGGCCGGATCGAGCCGTGCATCGCCCAGCGCGAATGCGATGACGATGTCCTGCGTGGCGCCGGCTGCCAGCGCCACGTCGTAGCCGAGCTGGCCGGCCGCCAATCCGCTGTCGTCGTGCGCCTGGCGATCTCCCGGCAGCGTGCCGGCGACCAGCAGGCCGGTGATTTCGCCTTCGCCGTGCGCGCCGAACGCAGAGGTGGACGCGTGCTGCGGCGACGCCAGCGACTGGAACAGCGTGCGGCCATTGACCTTCACCGCAGCGCCATCGCGCACCGTATCGATCGCGATGTCGCGGATCGGCGACGGTCCGCCGTTCTGCCATGGCGGACTGACCTGCATGGGGCGCGTCAGCAGGTTGAGCGTGCCGGCGACCGGCGTGGTGCCGGTGTTGTGCAGGCGATAGCGCACCAGCGTCACCGGCGCGCCGCGCTGTTCGATGGCGATCGCCGAGGTGGTCAGGTCCAGCCCCGGTTGCGGCGACCACTGCACCGACGGCATCGGCATCCAGCCGTCGCGCAGGGTGTGGATGATCCGGGTCTGCGTGTTGGCGGCGCTGGCGTGGCCCGACGCATCGCGCCAGACCGGCTGCACCAGGGGTGCGCCCTTGAAGGCTTCGACATGGCCGAACTCGTCGAGCACGGACTTCTGCCGGCCGGCGGGAATGCCGACCGCGGTCCAGTACACCTGCTGCTGGTGCAGCGACGACGGGAACAGCGCAGCGTGCTCGCGCGCGGCGGCCAGTTCGTACCGCTTCATCGCCGTCATCACGCGCTTGGGCCCGATCAGCCGCAGGCGTTGCAGCGTCGGTGCGCGCGCGTCGGTGGAGCGCACGCGCAGGCGGAGGGCGGACAGGGTGCGTGCCTGGCTATCGGCGAGGAACGAACTGCCGCCGTAGGCGCGCGGATCCTCGGCGAGCGTGATCCAGCGGTCGGAGTCCGCTTCGCGGCCTTCGAGAGTCGCGCTGGCCGGCGTGTCCTTCCAGAACACCTCCAGGCCGGCCAGCGACAGCGGACGCGGCAGTTCGATCTGCAACTGGCGCGCGCCGTCCGCGCCAGGTTTGCCCTGGATGGCGTGCGGAGCGGTGCCGGTCCACAGCGCCGCAGCGTTGCCGTCCACGCCGGTGATGCGCGGGGCCTCGCTGGCAGCGTAAGGCTGGAACTCGAAGACCGACACGCCCCAGTCGGCCGTGCGATCCGGTGCTGCCAGGCGCAGGTAGCGCGCCTGCACGGTGGGGAAGGCGTCGTAGCTGATGCCGCCTGCGCCGTCGCGCGTCTGGAACGCGGTACGCCAGTGCGTGCCGTCATCGGAGGCTTCGATGGTGTACGAGCGCGCGCCGCCCCATTCCCAGTGCAGTTCGACTGCGCCGACGGCGACGCGCTTGCCGAGATCGACCTGGTACCAGTGGCCCTGCGAGAACGCACCGCCCCATTTGGTCGCCGGGTCGCCGTCGATCGCCTTCGCCGGCGCCATTTCCACCGTGGTGCTGGCCGAACTGCTGGCGACCCAGGTCGAGCGCGGCGGCAGCCCGTCTGCGGCGTGGGCGGCATCGCCCGCCAGCATGCCCAGGGCGAGTGCGATGACGGTCGTGGACGCGGTGGGCGCGCGACGCGAGGGGGTGGAATTCATGCGGCAGCTCCTGGCAGCGCGGGGCGACCCGCGAGCGGCGGACACTAGCCATGTAAACGTTTACATGCGAGCTGCGCTGCACCATCGCGTCGTCTCACATACCGGAGCCGCCGCGTTCTCCGCGCCGTGGCGGGCGCTCGATCAGGGCGTCTTGCGCAGCCCGTGTTCCGCGTGTTCGCAGACGACCAGCGCGCCATCGTCGGTGACGGTGCCGGTCGCCTGCACGCGGTCGCCAGCCTTGAGGGATTGCACGTCATCCGGCGGCGGCGCCTTGCACAGGTTCCAGCGGGCGGGCAGGTGCACGTCGACCTGGCCGTTGGTGCTGGCGATCTTCACCACCGCGCTGCCGTCGTAGGTCCAGGGCGTGGTGTCCACGCTGACGATGGTGCCGTCGACGGTGGCCTGCTGTCCCGCCGCCAGCGTGGCGCTGGGCGTGGCGGTCGGTGCCGTCGTCGTGCAGGCGCCGAGCAGCAGGGCAGCGGACAGCAGTGCGAGGCGTGGCAGGGTCATCAGGGCGATTCCGTGTCGGTGGTCGGGGCGGCGGCGGCGGGCGTCGCCGATTCCGCAGGGCACCTTGGCACACCCGAGCCGATGACGCAGTGAATGCAGCACTCGGCCTTCTCCGGTCCCTCGTTGCCCGGCGTTTCCTGCGCGGGTGGGAGGAAGCCCGGCAGCTTCGCCAGCTGCTCCGGCGACTTCAGCCGCAGGATCGCCGCCCAGTCCTGGCGGTTCATGTTGCACGCCGCCTCGTTGTCGGGCGCGCACAGCGTGCCGTCGCCGATGCGCAGCGGCAGCCCGCCCCAGAACTCGCCGTTGCGGTTCAGCGGCAGCATCCGCATGGTGACGCTCTGCTGCACGTTGCCGCCGATGGCGTACGCGGTGCTGTCGTTGTTCGGATTCACCGCCACCACGATGTCGCAATGCATGTCGAGCGAGCCGCCGCTGCGCAGCACGGGCAGCAGGCCTGCGTGGCCGAACAGGCGGCCGGACTGGCGCACGTAGCAGATCAGGTCGCCGACCACCGGCTTGGCATTCGCCACGTCGATGACGTCGAAGGCGTTGGTCGACGGGTTCTGGTACGCCGCCTGCACGTAGGTGAAGTGGCGGCTGGAACCACGGAAGCCCGGCACCCGGGCTTCGCGCATCACCCATGAGATGAAGGCGGCCGACCACGGCGTGTCCACCACGAAGCCGCGGCAGGCTTCGGCCTGCGGACCGGTCGCCGAGGCATACAGGCAGTCGGTCGCGCCGCGGCGATGGCCGATCGCGCCGAGCAGGCCGCTGTCGCGCCAGTAACGCACGACGCGCTGCCAGGCGCGGTCGTCGCCGATCGACAGCAGGGAAGACTCGGCTTCCATCATCGGCGCGTTCGCCAGCCGGCCGTTGCGGTCGATGAAGGGGCGGTACCACATCAGGTGCTCACGGCAGGCGACCGCGGCGATGCGGGTGGCGACATCGGTCGGTGCCTGTTGCGACAGCTGCGGGCAGACGTCGGCCGCGTGCGCGGCGAAGGAAGACAGCAGCAGGAGGGGCAGCAACAGCCATGCACGCATCAGATGATCCTTGGGGGTCCGTGATCCTTCCTACGCATCATGCCGCATCGACAGGACAGTCCGTGATCACGCGGCGTGAAGGTATGCGAATGGTCGCGTGCGGTGGCGCGCCGCACGAGGCGGGCGGTAAGCTCGCGGCTCGTCCCCGTGTCCTCCGGATCGCGCATGCCGTTCCTCCTGCGTGTACTGCTGCTGTCGTCGCTGGCATGGGCCGCGCAGGCGGCGCCACCCGACCGCCGCATCGCCATCACCATCGACGATCTGCCGTGGCAGCGGATGGACAAGACGCCACCGGCGGAACTGGGCACGCGCCACGCGCAGCTGATGGCGCAGCTGAAGCAGGCGGGCGTATCGGTGGTGGGCTTCGTCAACGAAGGCAAGCTGGAGATCGACGGACAGGTGCAGCCGGCGCGCGTGGCGATGCTGCGCGACTGGCTGGACGCCGGCCATGAACTCGGCAACCACACGCATGGCCATCTCGATGTGCACGCGGTCGGGCTGCCGGCGTTCCAGCAGGACATCCTCGACGGCGAACGCGTGCTGCGTCCGCTGCTGGCCGAGCGCGGGCAGGTGCCGCGCTGGTTCCGCCACCCTTACCTGCGCGCGGGCCGCACGCCCGAGGATCGCGCCGTGCTGTCCGCCTTCCTCGGCGGGCACGGTTACCGCATCGCGCCCGTCACGGTCGACAACGGCGAGTGGGTGTGGGCGTTCGCCTACGCCAACGTGCTCGATGGCCAGCCCGACACGGCCGGGCGCGCGGCCACGCTGGAGCGGCTGCGTCGTGGCTACATCCCCTACATGCTCAACAAGGTCGACTACTACGAGCAGCAATCGCAGGTGCTGCTGGGCTATGCCTTGCCGCAGGTATGGCTGCTGCACGCCAACGAGTTGAACGCCGTCGCCTACGCCGAGCTGGTGGCCGGCGTGCAGCGCCGCGGCTATCGCGTGGTGACGCTGGACGAGGCGTTGCGCGATCCCGCCTACGCACGCGGCGAGGACGGCTATAACGGCCGCTACGGTCCCAGCTGGCTGCATCGCTGGGCGATGGCCGAGAAGAAACCGAAGGACTTCTATGCCGGCGAGCCGGTGGTGCCGGGCTGGGTGCTGCAACTGGCGGGCGTGGAGTCCGAGTAGCTGGCCCGCGACGCCGGCTTTCGGCGTTGGTTCCGGTGGACCAGGGTGGACCGGATCGCAGGCCAGGCAGGGCGTACCTCTTCTTGCCGGGAATGAGCGCATGCAGAAGAAAGTGGACCTGTCGACCTGCCAGGGGCACCTGGTGGAAGTGGTGCTGGAACGCGCCGACGAACATCGGCCCTGGTCGTTGGCGGTGCGCGTACGCGAGACCGGCGGCGGCGACTGGAGCGACAACCTCTGGATCACCGATCGGCGCGACTACTTCACCTGCTACGACGCGCTGGCGGCCTGCAAGGCGCGGGCACGGCGGGCGATCGACGAGAAACTGAAGGCGCGCGCCGGCTAGTCGTCGCGCCGCAGCGTCGCCAGTTTCAGGAACGCCTCGTGCTGGTAGCGGCTCATGCGCAGCTGCTGCCCGGTATCCATCGTCACCACGTGGTAGCCGTTGAACCAGGGATGGACGTCCTTGACCCGGCGGATGTTGATGATCGCCGAGCGGTGCACGCGGGCGAAGCGGCGCGGGTCGAGGCGCGCCGCCAGCGCGGACATCGTGTCGCGCAGCTCGTGCACGCGGTCGGCCAGGTGCAGGCGCACCGTGTTGCCGCTGGCCTTGATCCAGACGATGTCGTCCACGTCGACCAGCACCACGCGCTCGTCCTCGCGCACCGGCAGCCGTTCGAGGTAGGCGTCGCGCTGCTGCAACGACGCCAGTGCCTTCATGATCCGCGCCGTCGTGTCGCCATCGGTGCCGCGCGCGCTGGCCAGGCGCTGCTTCGTGCGACGCAGCGTTTCCGCGAAGCGGTCGCGGCTGAACGGCTTGACCAGGTAGTCCACCGCATTCGCCTCGAACGCGCGCACGGCGAACTGCTCGTAGGCGGTGACGAAGACGGTCGCCGGCATGCGCGCCGCACCGATCGTCGCCACCACGTCCAGGCCGGTGATCCCCGGCATCTGGATGTCCAGGAACACCAGGTCGGGCGACAGCTCGCGGATCGCCGCCACGGCGGATATGCCGTCGCCGCATTCGCCGGCCACCTCGATGTCCGGGTCCTCGCGCAGCAGCCGCACCACGGCGTGGCGTGCGATCGGCTCGTCGTCGATCACCAACGCGGTGAGGCTCATGCCGGCACGTGCTCCGTCAGCACGTCGTCTTCCAGTTCGTGGAACGGGATCCGCAAGCGGCAGGCGACACCGCGCGGCACGATGAGGTCCAGCCGCAGGCTGGCCTCGTCGCCATAGAGTTCGCGCATGCGCATGCGCGTGTTCGACAGGCCGATGCCGTGGCCACCGGCGTGGCCACCCTCGTCCAGCGTGCTGTTGAAGTTGCGCACGTCGATGCACAGCACACCACCCTCGCGCCGGCAGTCGATCTCGACGCAGTCGTCGCCGACGTGCTGGCCGATGCCGTAGCGGATCGCGTTCTCCACGATCGGTTGCAGCACCAGGCTGGGGACCGCGGCGTCCTGTACCTCCGGCGCGACATGGATGCGCGTGGTCAGCCGGTCCTTGAAGCGGTGCCGCTGGATGCCGAGATAGAGCTCGAGCAGTTCCAGTTCGCGCCGCAGCGGGATCTCCTGGCCGTCGTAGTCCTCGAGGAACGCGCGCAGCAATTCGCTCAGGCGCAGCAGCATGTCTTCGGCGGACAGCGTGTCCTCGTCCAGCAGGGTGACGATGGCGTGCAGCGTGTTGAACAGGAAGTGCGGCTGCAGCTGGGTCTTCAGGACCTGCAGCCGCGACTGCGCCAGTTCGGTCGCCAGCTGGCTGGCCTCGAGTTCGCGCCGCGCCTTCTCGGCGTGGAACTGGATGGCCTGCTGGATGGCGAACAGCAGCCAGTAGGTCAGCAGGCCGATGGCGAAGTGCTGCTCCAGGAAGTAGCCGAGCTGTTCGAAGAAGCCGCTGGGCTCGAACAGCGTGGAGACCAGGGCGCCCATCATCATCGCGACGAGCGTCGTGCACAGGCTGGCGACCAGTTGCTTGCCCAACCCGCGCAAGCGCAGCGGACTGCTCACCGGGTAGCGTTCGGCCAGGCGGAACACGAGGGGAGCGAGCGCCGCCCACGTGTACCACTGGATCAGCGACCAGCGGATCAGATCCCACAGCGGCCAGGTGGGACGATGCAGGCCATTGTTGAGTTTCGTCTGCAGGGTGAACAACAGCGCGACCGCCGTCCACAAGGCCAGGTAACGGAACAGGCCGATCTCGGTGCTGCCCAGACGGATTTTCATGCGGCCCTCCCCATCGGCGTCCGCATCGTAGGGCCCCGCGCGAGGGACGGGAAGCCACGAACGTCACCGACTACGATTCGTCCCGGCGGCACGACGATTCGTCACGGATCCGTTGCCGCCCTGGCCGGACGGGCGCGAGATGCGCTCGCCCCGCACGCACTCCCGCGTCGCCGGTGGCGCCCTCACCATCGGAGATCACGCCATGCACCGCCTGTCCGTCATCGCCCTGCTCGTCGCCGCCAGCTCGATCGCCAACGCGTATGCCGGCGAACGTACCCGCTATGTCTACCTCGTCAATCGCGCGCACGACCGCGTGGTGTCCGTCGCCACGACGCCGGCCGGCGGTTCGGCATGGAACGAACTGCTGCACGGCGGCACCATCACCGGCGGCGGCGACGCCGTCACCGTGCAGCTCGCCAGCGACCAGTGCGTGCACGACGTGAAGGTGGAGTTCGTCAACGGCCGCCGTGTCGTGTATCCGGCCATCGACCTGTGCCGCCATCGCGGCCTGCGCATCCAGCCGTTGCGTGCCCAGGACAGCAAGTCGATGGTGGCGGTACAGCAGGACGCGGCCCCAACCACGTTGCCATCCGGCGACTGAGCCGCGCCGTGGCTAGCCAGCGGCCCTTGCAGCCGCTACCGTCGCGCCCAGTGCCGGCCGGTGCCGGCGAGGCCGCGAGGCGATCGTATGGCAGAACGCAAGACTCCGGACGAGGTGGACGCATTCCTCACCACGCTCGCGCATCCGCAGGACGCGGCGCTCCGCCGCCTGCGTGCGGTGATCCTGGCCGCTGACCCGCGCATCGGCGAGGGCATCAAGTGGAATGCGCCCAGCTTCCACGTCGATGGCCGCCACTTCGCGACGATGCAATTGCGGAGTGCGGACCGGCTGCTGCTGGTGCTGCATCTGGGCGCGGGCAAGAAGGCACTGCCGAAGGGTGCGATCGCCGATCCGGACGGACTGCTGACCTGGCTCGGCGCGGATCGTGCGACCTGGACGTTCACCGGAATGCAGGACGTGGAAGCGCACGCCACCGAATTGCAGGCGCTGTTGCGCCAATGGATGGCGCACGTCTGAGTGAGGTCCCGTCAGCCCCCGCCTGCACGGAAGATCGGGTAGCGTTCGATGCGCCCCACGTTGGCGATCGCCTGTTGCACATCGGCGCGCATCAGCAGGTCGCGCCATCGCTGCACTACCGGCTGGAACGCCGGCAGCGGCGCCAGCTCGCGGTAGTCCTGTACCGCGGCCAGCATCTCGCCACGGGATTCGGGTGCTTCCAGCCCCGCGATCAATGCGCTGGCCGCCTCGTCCAGCCGGTCCGCCTCCACCAGCGCCCAGATCCAGAGTTCCATCCCCTGGTCGCGGTGCTCGCGTAGCAGACGCAACTCGCGACGGGCGGACGCGGCATCTTCCTGCTGAAGGGCAGCGCAGTGCCGGATCGACGCCTGCACCATGCGGCCATAGTCGCTCATGCCGTCGTCCAGATCCCCGATGGCGGCGAGCGCCTCCTCCGGTCGACCGCGCTGGCAGAGGAAATCGCCGAGGTTCAGTGCGTGGCCGACATTCGGCATGTCGTCGTCGGCCATCGAGACAGCGAGGAACAGATCGGCTTGCGCTTGGTCGATCGCGCCGAGCGCGCGTCTGGCGGTCGCACGGTTGTCCACGATCCACGCCGAGAACGACGGATCGTCGAACGCAGGCGCGTCCGGTGACGCGGTCGCACGGGCGGCCACCACATCGTCCGCGAGCGTCACCACCTCCGCATACCGGCCCAGCGTCAGCAGGGCGTAGCTCAGTTCCATGCGGACTTCCAGATTCTTCGGTCGCTCGTTGGCGAGGCGGCGCAGGTGATCCAGGCGACGCTCGGCGGCGGCGGTGACATCGAGCGCGGCGTCCCCGCGATCGAGCAGGGCATCGAAGCGGCGGTCCACACGGAACTTCACCAGCGCCTGCGGCGAGGTGGTGAGTGCCGCTGCCCGGCGGACGCCCGCCGCATTGCCGTTGGCCAGGTAATGCAGTGCGAGCTGGTACCACAGGTCGCCGACGCCCAGGCCATGACCGTCCCAGCCGGCTTCCAGCAAGGCCTCGAGCAGCGACCACCGCACAGGGTCGTCGTCCGGTGCCTGGTGCGCGACGTGCTGCACGACGCCGATGTCCAGATGGTCCAGCATGCGCGGCCAGCGACGCACCAGCGCATGCAGGTGCCGCGCGGCTGCACTGCGCTCTCCCGCATGGTCCTCGAGTTGCAGGAGGAGATAGAGATCGTCGGCGTCGTTCGGATCGGCGGCGATCGCTTTCTCGACCATGGCACGGGCGTGCGCGTGATCGTCCAGGGCTACCGCCATCCAGGCCGCGCGCGACCAGGTGGCGCGCTGCTCGCCCGCGCTCAGCGTGGCGAATTCCCGATGCGCCAGCACGTCCGCCAGTGCGCGACCCGCCTCGGCGGCATCGCCCCGGTCGGCGCGTGCCAGTGCCTCGCGCCACTGGCGCGCATAGGCGGGCGACACGCCCTGTTTGCGCTTCTCGTGCGGCGTGGGCCCCGTCTTGCCGAGGGGTGCGGCAGCGGGCGGTTGCTGGTGGTAGGCATCATGCGTGTCGACGGGCGCGACGGATTGCGCCCACAGCCCTTGCGATGCGGCCAGCAGGCAGGCCGCCCCCATCCATGCCTTCATGTTGTCCTCGCAGAGTTCCCCGCTGCATTAGACCGCAAGCCTGCGGCGTGAGGAATCCATCCCGCGGTCATCGCGCACACGCTGCATGCGACACAGGGCGGAAGCGTGACCGACGACGCGTCCACCACGACCATCGGCCCGGGCACGGCGACGGGGCTTCGCCGACAATGCCGCCGTACCCGATGCCGCAAGGAGTGCCTGTGAAGCCCATCACCGCCACGTTCGCGCTGGTCGCCGCGTTCCTGTCGCCCGCGAGCGCGATCGCGCAGGACACCTGCCCGGACCGTTCGGGCTACGCGCCGGCGCGGGAGATCGTCGCCGACCTCGGCCGCATCGTCGCGCCCGGGGGCGTGCAGGAAGACTATGCCGTCGAGATCGGCGGCATCCGCCAGTGGGTGAATGTCCGCGGCCAGGACCGCGACAACCCGATGGTGCTGTTCGTGCATGGCGGGCCGGCGTCGCCGATCATCCCCACGCTGTGGCAGTTCCAGCGCCCGCTGGAGGAATACTTCACCGTCGTGAACTACGACCAGCGCGGCTCGGGCAAGACGCTGGTGCTGAATCCGCAGGAAGCGGTCGCCGATACGCTGAAGGTACAGCGCTACGTGGACGACGCGATCGCGCTGGCCGAGCACCTGCGCAGCCGCTACCACAAGCGCAAGCTGGTGCTGATGGCGCACAGCTGGGGTACGGTGGTGGCGATGCACGCGGCGCTGCAGCGGCCAGACCTGTTCCATGCCTATGTCGGCATCGGCCAGGTGATCAACGTGCGCACCAACGAACAGGTGAGCTTCGACTACGGCCTGCGCACCGCGCGCGAGAAAGGCAACGCCGAGGCCGTGCGCGAGATGGAATCGATCGCGCCGTACCCGGGCAATACGCCGATCACCCGCGAGCGCATCATCATCGCGCGCAAGTGGCCGCAGTTCTATGGCGGGCTTACCGCGTACCGCGAAGACTCGAAATACTTCTACCAGGGGCCGCGGTTGTCGCCCGACTACGACGATGCCGCGCGCTGCGCGATCAATGCAGGCAGCGTGTTCTCGCTCGGCCGCTTGCTGGACGAATTCCTTCAGGTCGACTTCACCGGCGTCGAGCGCTTCCCGATCCCGGTGGTGATGTTCATGGGCCGGCACGACTACACCACGCCGTCCGAGCCCACCGCGGCGTGGCTGGCGCGCGTGCAGGCGCCGTACAAGCAGGCCGTCTGGTTCGAACATTCCGCCCACATGATGCCGTGGGAAGAGCCGGGCAAGACCCTGGTCAGCCTGCTGGAACACGTACGGCCGTTGGCGGTCGACGCGAAGGACTGAGCCGCCTCAGCGCACCACGGCCAGCCGGCGCGGCGGTGGTTCCTCGCGCTGGAACAGCACGCGCTCGGGGCGGTGCAGCGCATAGCCCTGGCCGTAGTCCACGCCCAGCGAACGCAGCGCGTCGCAGATCTTCGGGCTGGCCACCCATTCGGCGACCACCTTCAGGCCACGCTGGTGGCCGATCTGCGCGATGGCGCTGACGATGGTGCGGCTCATCGGGTCGGTCTCGAGGTCGCGGATGAAGCTGCCGTCGATCTTGATCAGGTCCGCTGGCAGGTTCTTCAGGTAGCCGAAGGACGACATGCCGGCGCCGAAATCGTCCAGCGCGATGCGGCAGCCGACGCGGCGCAGGCGTTCGATCACGCCGACCACCTTCAGCAGGTTGCGCACGGCGACGGTCTCGGTGATCTCGAAGCACAGCGCGTGCGGCGGCACCGCGTACTCGGTGATGCGGGCGAGGATGAAGTCGGCCAGGCCCTCGTCCTCGATGCTGGCGCCGGACAGGTTGATCGCGCAGGTACCCAGGCGCATGCCCGCGTGGTGCAGCTCGGCGAAATGGGCGAGCGCGTTGCGGATCACCCAGCGGTCGATCGCCGGCATCAGGCCGTAGCGTTCGGCAGCGGGCAGGAATGCGCCCGGCAGCACGATGCCGCCGTCCTCGTCGCGCAGCCGCAGCAGCAGTTCGATGCTGGTGGCGTTGTCGCGACCGTCGAGCGGGACGATCTCCTGGTAGTCCAACAGCAGGCGGTCCTGTTCCATCGCCCAGCGCAGGCGGTTGGCCCATTCCATCTCGCCGTGCCGGCGCGTGGTCTCGTTGTCCTCGCGGTACATGTGCACGCGGTTGCGGCCGTTCTCCTTGGCCAGGTAGCAGGCGGTATCCGCCCACGCCAGCAGGTCCTTCAGCGTCGGTTCCTGCTGGTCGACCACGACCACGCCGATGCTCGCGCTGACCGTATAGGTTCGGTCCTGCCAGACGAACATGAGCGCCTCGATGCGCTCGCGCAGCCGTTCGGCCAACGCGCGCGCGCCTTCGGCATCCACGTGGAAAGCCATCAGGCCGAATTCGTCGCCGCCCAGGCGCGCGAGCACATCGCCGCCACGCAACTGCTGGCGCATCGCCAGCGCGAGCTGGGCGAGCAGCTGGTCGCCGGCCATGTGGCCGGAGACGTCGTTGATCAGCTTGAACTGGTCCAGGTCGATGTACAGCAACGCGCAGGGGTCGCAGACCGCGCGGCCCTTGCGTTCGCTCAGCGCCTCTTCGACGCGGCGTTCGAACTCGCGCCGGTTGCACAGTTCGGTCAGTGCGTCGTGCGTGGCCTGGTAGCTGAGGCGTTCGGTCAGCTCGCGCTGCTCGGAGATGTCCGTCGCCACCATCAGCAAGTGCGCGGTGCCGTCCATGTCGACCTGCGCGATCGATGCGCTTGCCCAGAACGCGCCACCGTCCGGGCTCAGCAGGACGGCCTCCAGGTTGCCCCAGTCGTTGCCGATCGCCGCCGCGTCGCGTGCGCGCGCCTGCAGCTGCGGATCCGAGAACAGCGTGGACAGCGGCAGACCGGTGGTGTCGCCCAGGCGCAGGCGCGCGGCCTGGTTGACGTAGGCGATGCGGCCATCGCGGGCGTCGGCGAGCAGGACCAGCGCGGGCAGCAGTTCGTTGAGTGCGCGGAAACGCAGTTCGCTCTCGCGGTAGCGCTGGCTCATCTGCTGGCCCAGCGCCACCGCGCGCCGCCGCGTGGTGGTCAGCGACCACGCGAGCGCGGCCAGCAGCAGGCTGATCACGCTGCCCCCGGCCAGGATCGCCTGCAGGCGTCCGCTGTCCAGCGGCTGGGGGCGCGGCCGCATCTCGAGGCGCCACTGGCGGCCGCCGAAGTCCAGCCTGCGCACCTGTGCGGGCAGTCCCGCCGCCACGGTCGCGGCGGAGTCGTAGAACGGATGCGCATCGTCGGCGGCGTCGTACAGCCGCACGCGGAAGCCGTCCAGCACTGCGCCGGCCATCGCCGTTTCGACCAGCGGCTGCAGGCGGATGCCGATGGCCAGCGCGCCGATCTCGCGCGCGCGTCGCTGGTTCGGCGTGCCCGGCGTCGGGCCGTCCGAGTACACCGGCAGCCGCAGCGTCACGCCCAGCGGGTTCTGCCCGGTCGGCGTGGTCTGGCGCAGCGCGAACGGCGCCGAGATCACGACCGTATCGGTGTCGCGGGCGCGCAGCAGGGCGGCCAGGTTGGGCTTCTGCCGCACCATGTCGAAGCCGACCAGCGACGCGTTCGCCTGGTAGGGTGCGACGAATTCGTAGCGGTACGACACATGGTCGGCCAGCGGCTCGCCCACCGGCAGGCGGCGCGCGAAGGCCACGGAGGTGTAGGCGCCCGGCGCGAGCGGGCTGCGCAGGCTGGCGTGGTACTGGCTGAAGCGCGCCTGGTCCATCTGGTCGTTGGCCAGGAAGACGGTCTGCATGGCGCGCAGCATGGACGCAGCCTGCTCGAGCGGTACGCGCAGCTGGGATGCGCCGGCATCGGCCAGGGCGTGGCGTGATGCTTCCGCGCGCTGCTGCAGGTCGCGCCATTCGCGGTAGGCCACGATCGAGGTGCATGCCAGCCCCAGCAGCAGGACAGCGGCGGCCCACGCCAGCGGCGGCAGGCCGGCGCGGCGGGAGGCGGTTGCCGACGATGCCGTGGCATCGCCTGAAAGGGCGGGGGTGGAACTCACCTGGGCCTTGATCCTGCGTGATGGGAGGTCGATCCGACCGGAGCCGACCCGGGAGGGAAGCAGGCTTCGTGCCAGACCGGCCGCGTGACGGAACACCGGATCCACGGCCTCACCGCCGCGCCGGAGGCGTCCCGGCACCGGCCGGAGAGACCGTCAGTGTCACTATCGGCCCCTGGGTGGCGCTCTTGACGCAGGTCGCGGCGGCGGGCGCCGCGTGGACCGGGTTTATGCCAGGGGGTGGATGGGGGAGGTGGTCCTGGCGCGCCGGAGTGTCGCGGACCGGGCGCGAGGAGGGGCGTGCTCCAGCGCGTCCAGTGCCTTGGTCAGCAGCGCCAGGTCCTGCAGGAGGCCCAACTGGTCGACCAGCCTGGCGACATGCCGCACGCCGGTGATGGGGTGCCCGATACGCGGTCGCACGTGCAGCTTGCGCAACGCGCCCAGTTGCATGCGCAGCCTTCGCGACCGACGCCGCCACGCATGCAGGTCGTCGACGCTGCCCGACGCGAGCGCGGTCGCCTGGGCCCGGGCCTGCCGCCGCACCGAGCGCGCGAGCGCGTCGCCCAGGTCGCTGCCGCGGAGCCGGTGCCAGGGCAGCTGCTGCAACTGTTCGGCCAGTCGGTGCGCCTGTGCCTGCCGGCGCATGAAGGCGGGGTCATCGCGCAGCGCATCGGCGAGTCGCCGCTGCTGCCGCGCGTCCAGCAGCGGCAACAACGCCTCCCAGCTGGCGGCTTCCTCGGCATCGTCGGCATCGCTCGCCAGTTGGCGGGCGGTGTCCTGCACCACCTGCCCGTCGCGCAGCACGGAAAGGTCCTTCGCCAGTGCCCGCAGTTCGTGGTCGATCGGGTCGACCGCGTTCTTGCCCAGTGCGCGCCGGCCCAGTGCCAACAGCGAGCGCAGGCGGCGGACGCTCTTGCGCGCTTCGTGCACGCCCGTTGGATCGGCGGGCGCGATCGCCAGCGCCGATGCCAGCGTGCGTGCATCGCCGGCCGCGAGCGCGGCGGCACGTTCGCCGGTACGTGAGGATGCGGCGCGAGGGCACATGGGGGACCACCACGGCGGGAAGGCGACAGTCTACGGCCGGTCGCCGCTGCCCCAGGCATGCCGTCCCGCCTGAATGCCTGCCGCTGGTCGGATTTGCCCCGACTTGGCGGCGCCCCTACGAAAAGGTATAAATCGTTTATACGATTTCAGGATGTGCCGTGGCCAAGTCCCGCAAGACGCGCGAAGCCGGCGGTGCCGACGTGGCCGCAGATGCCGCGCCGGCCAAGCTGGTCCGCGACAGCTTCACCATGCCGGCCGACGATTTCGCTCTGGTCGGCGTACTGAAGAGCCGCGCGTTGCAGGTGCAGCGCCCGGCGAAGAAGAGCGAGTTGCTGAGGGCCGGCCTGCAGGCGCTGTCGGCGTTGTCGCCGCAGGCGCTGGCGAAGGCGCTGGATGCGCTGGCGCCGGTCAAGGCCGGTCGTCCGAAGAAGAAGTAGGCGCTGCGTCCGCGCGGCACCCGTGTTGTCGTGTCCATGCGCCGTCGGGCGCGTGGGGTTCCCTGTCCCGGATGTGTTGTCGATGAACCTTGCTGCCGTTCTCCGCCGCCGCCGCGTGGCGGTCCTGCTGTCCCTGCTGTTGCTGGCGCCGATGCTGGTGGCGTCGTCGCACGTGCGCGTGGACAGCGATGCCGGTATCGAGATGCAGGCGGGTTACCGCGTGCAGGACCTGGACTGGGTGGATCCGACGCGCGGCCGCGTGGTGCCGGTGAAGCTGTTCTGGCCGGAGGCGGCGCACACGGGCAAGGTGCCGCTGGTGGTGTTCTCGCACGGCATCGGCAGTGCGCGCGACGGCTATACCTACCTAGGTCGCTACTGGGCGAAGCACGGCATCGCCAGCCTCCATGTGCAGCACGTCGGCAGCGATCGCGCGCTGTGGCAGGGCAATCCGTTCGAGCTGGTGTCGCGCTTCCAGCATGCCGCCAGCGACGAAGAGGCCGTGGCGCGCGTGCGCGACCAGCGCTTCGCGCTCGACCGGGTGCTGGCCGGCGAGTGGGGCCAGCACGTCGATCGTGCGCGCATCGTCGCCGCCGGCCATTCCTACGGCGCCAACACCACACTGATGGCCGCCGGTGCACGGGTGGTGCGGGACGGGAAGACGATCGACCTGCACGATCCGCGTTTCAGTGCTGCCATCGTGATCTCCGCGCCGCCGTTCTACGGCGACGACGATTTCCGTCCGATCCTCGCCGGCATCACCATCCCCACGCTGCACGTCACCACCGCCGATGACATCATCCGTATCCCCGGTTTCGGCTCGGGCGTGGACGACCGGCTGAAGGTGTTCGACGCCATCGGCGGCGCGCACAAGGTGCTGGCGGTGTATCGCCACGGCACCCACAACGTGTTCACCGACCATCGCTACTTCGATTCGCGCGAGGTCAGCGAGCAGGTCAAGCAGGCGACCGAGTCCTTGTCGCTGGCCTTCATCGACACGGCCTACGGCGGCTCATCCGCGGAGCTCGCGCAGTGGCAGTCGGGCCACCGCGCGCTGCTCACCCGCTACGACGCGCGCTGACTCAGGTCGTCGACCAGACGGCGAGTTCGTAACCGTCGGGATCGGTGAACTGGAAGCGGCGTCCGCCGGGGAAGGCGAAGATCGGCTTGCTGATGCGGCCGCCGGCGTTCTCCACCTGCGCCAGGCTGTCTTCCAGCGCGCTCGAATACAGCACGACCAGCGCGCCGCCCGGCTGCGGCGCGCCATGCGCGAACCCGCCGGTCAGGCGGCCGTCGCGGAATTCGCAGTAGTCCGGGCCGTAGTCCTGGAATGTCCAGCCGAATGCGTCGCCGTAGAAGGCTTTCGAGGCGGCGATCGAGGCGACGTTGAACTCGATGTAGTCGATGCGGTGGTGCTGTTCGGCGGCGCTCATGGCAGGTGTCCGTGGAAGAGGCCGACAGTCTGCGCGAGTCCATCGGCCCTGTCTTGGCGAAATCGGACAGTCAGCGCGCGACCTGCGCCAGCAGCTGTGTCGGCGTCAGGCCGGTGAGGCGTCGCGTATCGCCGGCGAGCTGGGCGGCGTCGTAGTAGCCGGCGTCGAGCGCTGCGTCCACGACGCTGGCGGAGGCGTGCGTTGATTGCAGGAATCGCTGCAGCCGCAGGATGCGGGCCAGCAGCTTCGGTCCGTAACCGAACGCGTCGCCGCACCGGCGCAACAACGTGCGTTCGGTGAGGCCGAGATCTCGCGCGAGCTGCGCGACCGACTCGGGCTGCGAGCACGAGAGTCGCGCATGCACTGCCTGCATCGCACGGTCGCGAGGCGGCGCGTCGACCAGGATCCGCTCGGCGAACCAGGCCATCGCATCGCCCTCGCGCTCCGCCATGCGATCGACCAGCGCGCTCAGGCGCGGACTACCGAGATCGCGCAGCTCCACGCGCTGGTCGGCGAGGACATGCAGCGGCACGCCCAGCCAGTGGGCGGCCACCGCGGGCGCGAAGCGTAGCCCCTGCACCCGCTGGCCAGGGGAGATGCTGGCGTACTGCGCGCGCGTGTCGGGACCCGCGATACTCAACCGCGTGCCGTCCCACAGCAGGTCGACGCAGGCGTCCGGCAGCACCAGTGCAGGCGTCGCCTGCACGCCATGCACATAGTCCCAGCGACATAGCAGCGGCTGGCCAGGGGCAAGGTCGTGTTGTCGGTAACGGCCGCTCATGCAGGCACGACGTCAGCGCTCGGAGTGTCCGCTCTCATCGTAATCGCGGCGCTCGAAAAGATGGGGCTGGATCAGTTCGATGAAGGCGCGCGCCTGCGGCGACAGGAACTTGCCCTTGCGCACCACCACGCCGTAGCTGCGCGACGGGAACCATTGCGCCAGCGAACGCGCCGCCAGCCGGTCGCGGTCGCTGTCGGTCAGGCAGATCGAGGCGATGATCGAAATGCCCATGCCCATGCTGACGTACTGCTTGATCACCTCCCAACCGCCAACCTCCAGCGCGACGGTGTAAGGCACGCGCGCCTGCTGGAACACCAGGTCGACCAGGCGGTAGGTGATCAGCCGCTTCGGCGGCAGGATCAGGCCGTACGGCGCCAGGTCCTCCAGGCGCAGGTCGCGCTTCTTCGCCAGCGGATGCTCCGGCGGCGTGATCAGCATCGGTTCGAAGCGGTACACCGGCGCGTAGCTGAGGTCGGCCGGCACGTCGAGCACCGAGCCCACCGCCAGGTCCACCGCGTCCGAACGCAGCAGGTCGGTGCCGTCGGCGGTGGCGGCGTTGTGCAGGGTCAGCTTCACGTCCGGGTGCTGCTGGCGGAAGTGCTCCACGATCTTCGGCAGCAGGTAGAGGATGGTCGAACTGTTGGCGGCGACGTTCAGTTCGCCGGCCTCCAGCCCACTGACCTTCTCGCGGAAAGTCGCGTCCAGTCCGTCCAGGCCGGCGACCAGCGGCTGGGCCAGTTCATACAGCACCTGGCCCTCCCGGCTGGGGGTCAGCCGGCGCCCGCTGCGCTCGAACAGGGTGACCCCCAGGTCCCGTTCCAGCGCCTGCAGCTGAAGGGTGATGGCCGGTTGGCTGACGAAAAGCGCCTCCGCTGCCCGCGATACCGACCCCAGTCGCACCGTCTGGCAGAAGGCACGCAGCGGCTTCAGGCGATCGGATTTGTAAGGAAATCGCGGAGTTGGCGCTTCTTTAGAGCTCACGGTCTAGTCAAATATAAGGTGAACTTATTTAATGCATTGACAAAACTGTTTTGTCAAATAATTCGAGCCGGGAGCACTGTGCGTCTCCAGCAAGTCGCCAGGAGACCCCCATGTCCGCTCCCGCTTTCGCCCTGCCGCCGCGCGATGCACGCGCCGACCGTCCCACTCCCGGCATCGCCCTGACCGCCAGCCTGGTGGACCAGGACGCACTGCTGCCGCCGGGCGCACTGGCGCTGCTCGTCTCGCTGCATCGTGCGATCGAGCCCGAACGCCAGGCCCGGCTGCGGGCCCGCCGCGAGCGCCAGGCCTGCTTCGACGCCGGCGGCCTGCCCGACTTCCGCGACGACACCCGCGCCATCCGCGACGGCGACTGGACGGTGGCCCCGGTGCCGAACGCGCTGCAGGACCGACGCGTGGAGATCACCGGCCCGGTCGACCCGAAGATGGTCATCAACGCGCTGAACTCCGGCGCGAAGGTGTTCATGGCGGACTTCGAGGACTCGACCTCGCCGACCTGGCAGAACCTGCTGACCGGCCAGCGGGCGCTGATCGGCGCGGTGGCCGGCGACCTGAGCTTCACCTCCGACACCGGCAAGCAGTACGCGCTGAAGCCGCAGGACGAGCAGGCGGTGCTGCTGGTGCGGCCGCGCGGCTGGCACCTGGACGAGAAGCACGTGCTGATCGACGGCGCGCCGATCGCCGGCGGCCTGTTCGACGTCGCCGTGTTCGCCTGGCACAACGCCCGCGCGCTGCAGGCGAAGGACCGGGGTCCGTACTTCTACTTGCCCAAGCTGCAGAGCATGGAAGAGGCGGCGCTGTGGGAAACCGCGCTGTCGCACATCGAGGCGGCGCTGGGCCTGCCGCACGGGCAGATGAAGGTCACCGTGCTGATCGAGACGCTGCCGGCCGTGTTCGAGATGCACGAGATCCTGCACGCGCTGCGCGAGCGCATCGTCGGCCTGAACTGCGGTCGCTGGGACTACATCTTTTCCTACCTGAAGACCTTCCGTCGCCACGCCGACAAGGTGCTGCCGGAGCGTGGCCAGGTGACGATGACGCAGCCGTTCCTGAAGGCCTATTCGGAACTGCTGATCCAGACCTGCCACCGCCGCGGCGCGCATGCGATGGGCGGCATGGCCGCGCAGATCCCGATCAACAACGACGAAGCCGCGAACGAACAGGCGCTGGCCCGCGTGCGCGCCGACAAGCTGCGCGAAGTCACCGCCGGCCACGATGGCACCTGGGTCGCGCATCCGGCACTGATTCCGGTGGCGAAGGCGATCTTCGACGAGCACATGCCGCAGACCAACCAGCGCGGCGTGCTGCGCGAGGACGTGGCGGTCACGCGCGACGACCTGATCCGTCCGTCCACCGGCACCATCACGCGCGCCGGTTTCGAAGGCAACGTCGAAGTCTGCGTGCGCTACCTGGCCGCGTGGCTCGACGGCAACGGCTGCGTGCCGATCCACTGGCTGATGGAGGACGCCGCCACCGCCGAGATCTCGCGCACGCAGATCTGGCAGTGGCTGCACACGCCGGGCGTGCATCTGTGCGACGGCACGCAGATCGACTATGCGCTGCTGCAGCGCACGCTGGCCGCACTGCCCGCGAAGCTGGGCGACCACTCGCGACTGCCGGGCGGCGACCGCATCTCCGAAGCCATCGCCCTGCTCGACCACCTGAGCCGCGCCGACGAGCTGGCCGACTTCCTGACCCTGCCCGCGTACGACCGCATCGACTGACGCATCGACTGATCACCCCCACCACGACGCCCCACGACGAACGAGAGCCCGCCATGAGCACCAAGCAACAGCAGATCGACGCCATCCAGCAAGACTGGGACTGCAATCCGCGCTGGACCGGCGTGAAGCGCGACTACGCCGCCGCGGACGTGGTCCGCCTGCGCGGCAGCCTGCAGCCGGAGCACACCCTGGCCAAGCGCGGCGCGGAAAAGCTGTGGAAGCTCGTCAACGGCGAAGCGAAGAAGGGCTACGTCAACGCCTTCGGTGCGATCAGCGCCGGCCAGGCCATGCAGCAGGCCAAGGCGGGCCTGGAAGCCGTCTACCTGTCGGGCTGGCAGGTCGCCGCCGACGGCAACACCTCCGAGACCATGTATCCGGACCAGTCGCTGTACGCGTACGACTCGGTGCCGACCATGGTCCGCCGCATCAACAACACCTTCCAGCGCGCCGACGAGATCCAGTGGAAGAACCTCTGCGACGGCAAGGCCGACGAGAAGGATGCGATCGACTTCTTCCTGCCGATCGTCGCCGATGGCGAGGCCGGCTTCGGCGGCGTGCTGAACGCCTACGAGCTGATGAAGAACATGATCATCGCCGGCGCCGCCGGCGTGCACTTCGAAGACCAGCTGGCCGCGGTGAAGAAGTGCGGCCACATGGGCGGCAAGGTGCTGGTGCCCACGCAGGAAGCCGTGCAGAAGCTGCAGGCCGCGCGCCTGGCCGCCGATGTGCTGGGCGTGCCGACCATCGTGCTGGCGCGCACCGACGCCGAAGCCGCCAACCTGCTGACCTCGGATTTCGACGCCAACGACCAGCCCTTCGTCACCGGCCAGCGCACGCCGGAAGGCTTCTACCGTGTGAAGAACGGCCTGGAGCAGGCGATCAGCCGCGGCGTCGCGTATGCGCCTTACGCCGACCTGGTGTGGTGCGAGACCGGCACACCGGACATCGGCTTCGCCCGCGAGTTCGCGCAGGCCGTGCATGCCAAGCACCCGGGCAAGCTGCTGTCGTACAACTGCTCGCCCAGTTTCAACTGGAAGAAGAACCTGGACGACGCGCAGATTGCCCGCTTCCAGGACGAGCTGTCGGCGCTGGGCTACAAGTACCAGTTCATCACCCTGGCCGGCATCCACATCAACTGGTTCAACACCTTCAAGTTCGCCCACGATTACGCCCGCGGTGAAGGCATGAAGCACTACGTCGAGCAGGTGCAGGAAGCCGAGTTCGCGGCGCGCGAGAAGGGCTACACCTTCGTCTCGCACCAGCAGGAAGTGGGCGCCGGCTACTTCGATGACGTCACCACCGTCATCCAGGGCGGCAGCTCCAGCGTCACTGCGCTGAAAGGGTCGACCGAGGAAGAGCAGTTCTACGAGAAGGAAAAGGCGGCCTGACAGGCCGCATGCCGGGGGCGACGGCTCGTCGCTCCCGGCTGACCGGCGGCACTCGACACGCAGCCCGGCCGTGGGTAAGTTCCATTACATCCACGACAGCAGGGAGCAGTTGGCATGCGCGCAGGCGTCATCCTCTTCACGGCATGGATGCTCGGGGCCTCGGCCGCCGCATCCGCCAACGGCAACACCACGGCCGACCTGGGCGAGATCCACAGGGAACAGGTCTCGTACCGGCAGCAGGCGATGGACAAGGCGGGTCCGTTTAAGGACATCAGTGAGTCCGATCGCCAGGCGCTGATCCAGAAGCAGAACCAGCTGATCACCCTGATCGAAGGCAAGCGCACGCTGGACGACCTGGCGCGCGATGACCAGACCACGGCGATCAACACACTGGAATGGATCAAGGCCGCGATCACCCGCGTGGAAGACGAGCGCCTGGTCTGCGAGCGGGTGAAGCTGGTCGGCAGCAACCGTCCGACCCGCATCTGCAAGACGGTGGCCGAGCGGCGGAAAGAACGCGAAGAAGCCGAGAAGACCATGGAACAGAAGGTCATGTGTGGCGCCGGCTGCAGGAGCAACTAGGCCCCGGCGCGTCCGGCGCGCCGCGGTTCGATCATCGGATGTCCACGGAGATCGCCATGTTGATTCGATTCGTTCTCGTCCTCTCGCTGTGCCTGCCGGCCACGCTGTTGGCCAACACGCGCACGGCCGGCTCGTTGCCCGAGATCCACGCTCAGCAGACGCAGTTGAGGCAGGAGGCGCTCGCCGGCCAGGGACGCTTCAAGGATCTCAGCGTGGCGGAACGCCAGGCGCTGGCGGTCCAGCAGGACCGCTTTCTCGCGTTGACGAAAGGCCGGCAGTCGCTGGACGAACTGGCGATGGACGACAGGATGGCCGCGATCAATGCGCTGGAAGCCATCAATGCCGGAATCACCCGTGCCGAAGACGAACGTCTGGTGTGCGAGCGCATCAAGCAGGTGGGCAGCAACCGGCCCACGCGGGTCTGCCGCACCGTCGCCGAGTTGCGACAGGCGCGGCAGGCTGCGGAGAAACTGATGGAAGAGCGGCCAGCCTGCGGCCTGACCTGCCGGGAACCGGAAAAGCTGGGCCCGTAACAGGCGATGCTGTCCCGCTGCGCAGGGATCGCTCCCTGCGCATCCGGGTGCTGGTTCCTACTTCTTCACTTCCTGCGTGTGCCGCTTCAGCGCCTCGGACAGACCGAGGACGCCATCCGCGCCGGTCGGCACGCTGATGCTGGAACCCTTCAGGTCGTCCCCGATCGGCTCGGCACGACCACCGAGGCACTGGGCGAGGAAGCCTTCGGCCACGGCGTTGAATGCCTTGCTGTTCTCTGGTCGTGCGAAGCCGTGCCCCTCGTCGGGGAACAGCACGTAGGTCACCGGGATCTTCTTCGCCGTCATCGCCTTGACGATCTGGTCGCTCTCGTCCTGCTTCACGCGCGGATCGTTCGCGCCCTGGCCGATCAGCAGCGGCTTCTTGATCCGGTCGGCGCGGGTCAGCGGCGAGCGTTCGGTCAGCCACGCCTTGCCGGCGTCGGTGCGCGGATCGCCCATGCGCTTGGCGAGCTGTTCGAAGAAGCTGGCCCAATAAGGCGGCACGGTGCTGAGCAGGGTGTTGAGGTTGGACGGGCCGACGATGTCGACGCCGCAGGCGAACGCGTCCGGCGTGAACGTCAGGCCGGCCAGCGTGGCGTAGCCGCCATAACTGCCGCCCATGATCGCGACCTTGTCCTCGGTGGTGACGCCCTGCTTGACCGCCCAGTGCACGGCGTCGATCAGGTCGTCGTGCATCTTGCCGGCCCATTCGCCATTGCCGGCGTTGGTGAAGTCCTTGCCGAAGCCGGTGGAGCCGCGGAAGTTGATCGACAGCACCGCATAGCCGCGGTTGGCCAGCCACTGGTTGTAGCCGCCGTAACCGTAGGAGTCGCGCGCCCAGGGACCGCCATGCACCAGCAGCACCAGCGGCACCGGCGCATCGGCCTTGCCGTCGTTGTCGGCATCGGCGCTGCGCGGCAGGGTCAGGTAGCTGACCAGCGTCTTGCTGTCGCGCGAGGCGATCTCCACCGGCCACTGCGGCACCAGCGGCTTGCCTTCGAGCTTCGGCCGCGCGGAGAACAGCCTGGTCAGCGTGCCGGCGGGACGGTCGTAGCGGTAGTAGACCAGCGGTGCTTCGGCCGCCGAGTACGCGACGATCCAGGTCTTGTCGTCGAGCGTGCGCGTGTTGACCGATACATCGCCCGGCCCGATGGCTTCGAGCTTCTCGAGGTCGGCGCGGATCGACGGATCGACCACCTTCCACTCGTCGCGCAGGTAGTCCACGGACACGGCCTGCACCTTGCCCGTCTTCGGATCGGCCAGCGTACCGCCGACGTCGGCGCGGGCATCTTCCAGCACCAGTGTGCGCTTGCCGCTGTCCACATCCACGGCGAACAGGGCCGCGGTGTTGCGGCCGCGCGAATCGGTGAAGTACAGCGTCCTGCCGTCCAGCGTCAGGCCGCCGGGACTGGTCGTCAGCCCATCCTCGAACGGGATGTCCTCGACCTTCTCCCAGCCACCCTTGGCGTCGCGCTTCAGCACGTCGGCACCGCCATCGGGGCGCGAGCGCGTGGCGTAGCGCAGCCGGTAGTCGGCATCGGCGATGTAGCCGCCGATCTCGGATTCGTTCTTCTCGAGCAGCGTGCGTTGCCCGCTCGTCAGGTCGACCTTGTAGACGTCATGCCACTTGGTATCGCGGTCGTTCATGCCGACCAGGATCGTGCCGGGCTGCGTCGGGCTCAGCCCGGCGACCTGCGCGGTCGTCTTCGCGAACGGCGTCAGGTCTTTGGCCTGGCCGCTCTTCAGGTCCGCTGCATAGAGGTGGAAATCCTCGTCGCCACCGCTGTCGCGCAGGTACAGCAGGGTGTCGGGCTGGTAGGACCAGAAATAGCTGCGGATGCCGCGTGCCTTGTCCTGGGTGACGGCCTTGGCCTGCGCCGGGTTGTCCGCCGGAGCGACCCAGACGTTGAGCACGCCATCGACCGCCGCGACCCAGCTCAGGTACTTGCCGTCGGGGCTGATCTGCACGTTGGCGCGCTCGGGATTGCCGAACAGCGCGTCGCGCGCGATCAGTTCGGTGCCGGCGATGCGGTCCGCGGCGGACGGAGCAGCCTGCGCGGCCAGTGCGACAGCGACGGTCGAAGCCAGCAGGGTGAGTCGAAGTGCGGTATGGCGCATGGGTGGACTCCTCGGGAAATGGGGCGACGGCAGACAGGACGCCTGCCGACGGTCAATGTGACCCGAGTAGACCACACCGCGCCGCCGGCCGCGGTGGCCGGACGTCATGCCGCGCTGCCGCGATCCATCCCCCGGTAGCCAAGGGCTTCGGTCAGGTGCGGTGTCGCAATGGCATCGCTGCCGGCCAAGTCCGCGATGGTGCGTGCCACGCGCAGGATGCGATGCAGGCTGCGTGCGGACAGTTGCAGGCGTTCGACCGCACGCTCGAGCAAGGCCTGGTCGCGCGCCGACAGCCGGCAATGCGCCATCGTCTCGGCCTGGCCCATGCGCGCGTTGGGGCGGCCGCATCGGAGTTGTTGTCGCGTCCTCGCCGCCACGACGCGTGCCTGCACCGCCGCCGTGCATTCGCCATCCGGGGCATCCGGTCGCAGCTCATGCGGGGGCAGGCGCGGCACGTGCACATGCAGATCGATGCGGTCCAGCAGCGGTCCGGACAGCCGGCTGCGATAACGACGCACCAGGTCGGGGCCGCACCGGCAGCGCCCACTCGCATCACCGGCCCAGCCGCAGGGGCAGGGGTTCATCGCGGCGACCAGTTGGAAGCGCGCGGGAAACTCGGCGGTCCGCGCGGCGCGCGAGACGGTGACCGTGCCGGATTCCAACGGCTCGCGCAGGACCTCCAGTGCGGCGCGGCTCCATTCGGGAAGTTCATCCATGAACAGCACGCCGTTGTGGGCGAGCGAGATCTCGCCAGGCCGCGGCTGTGCGCCACCGCCGACCAGTGCAACGGCGCTGGCGGTGTGGTGCGGTGCCCGATAGGGACGCTGTCGCCAGCGTGCGGGATCGAGGCCGCGGCCGCTGACCGAGGCGATCGCGGCGCTCTCCATCGCTTCGGCATCGCTCGCGTCCGGCAACAGGCCGGGAAGTCGAGAGGCCAGCAGCGTCTTGCCGCAACCGGGAGAGCCGACCAGCAACAGATGATGGCCGCCCGCGGCCGCGACCTCCAGGGCGCGACGCGCGTGAGCCTGTCCGCGCACGTCGGCCATGTCGGGGATCGAGGAGGGCAGCGGTGGCGGCGCGATCGCCGACGGCAGGACCTTACGGCCTTCCAGCAGGGCGCAGACTTCCAGCAGCGTGCGTCCGGTGAAGGCCTGGCCCCGCTGCGCCAGTGCGGCCTCCGCGCCGCTCGGTTCCGGCACGACGAGGGTCCGGCCACTGGCGGCGACCGCCAGCGCTGCCGGCAGCACGCCGTCCACCGCGCGGAGTTCGCCGGTGAGGCTCAGTTCGCCTAGGAACTCATATTCCGCCAATGTCTCGCGACGGATCTGTCCGCTGGCCGCGAGGATGCCGAGCGCGATCGGGAGGTCGAAGCGCCCGCCGTCCTTGGGCAGGTCGGCAGGCGCCAGGTTGACGGTGATGCGGCGTGTCGGGAACTCGAACTGCGCGCACAGGATCGCGGCGCGCACGCGGTCGCGCGACTCGCGTACCGCGGCTTCGGGCAGGCCGACGATCTGCGTGGACGGCAGCCCGCCGGACAGGTGCACCTCCACCCGGACCGGGGGCGCGGACACGCCCGCCCGTGCCCGGCTGTTCACCAGGGCCAGACTCATGGCGGCGGTGTCAGGACTGGGCGGGCTTGTCGGCCAGCTGGGCTTCCAGCGTGGCGACGGTGCGCTCGAGCGTTTCGAGCTTCTCGCGCGTGCGCAGCAGCACGGCCTGTTGCACGTCGAACTCCTCGCGCGTCACCAGGTCCAGCTTCGCCAGCCCTGCCTGCAGCGCGGACGTGAAGGTCTGCTGGAGTTCTTCCTGCGAGTCCTTCAGGCCGGGCGGCACCAGCTGGCTGAGGCGGCGGGCGAGGTCGTCGATGTGGTTGAGGTCGATCATGTCTGGTCTCCGGCAGTGCATCGAGCTTGCGAGCCGGGCATGGAGACTCGCCATCGGCATTCGCTGCGCAGCGCTGTCGGGAAAATCCGGCGGCGAGGTGGCCATTGAACCGCGTACGGCCCGAGGCCGCAACCGCGTGCCGGCGTGGCGCGCTATCCTGCGTCCAGCATCCAAGGGAGCACTCCGCATGAAAATGGTCATGGCGATCATCAAGCCCTTCAAGCTGGACGACGTGCGTGAAGCGCTGGCGGAAACCGGCATCGCCGGCATCACCGTCACCGAAGTGAAGGGTTTCGGCCGGCAGAAAGGCCACACCGAGCTCTATCGCGGCGCCGAGTACGTGGTGGATTTCCTGCCCAAGGTGAAGCTGGAAGTCGCGGTGACCGACGATCAGGTCGAGCAGGTCGTCGAAGCCATCGTGAAGGCGGCAGGCACCGGCAAGATCGGCGACGGCAAGGTGTTCGTCTACGACCTGGAACGCGTGGTGCGCATCCGTACCGGCGAACTCGACGCCGACGCGCTGTGATGCCCCGTGACTGATCCCGCATTCGACGCGCGCCTGCAACAGGCGCTGGCGTTCATCGAGTCGAAAGGCGTCCGCCGCAGTACGGCAGCGCCGCCGCTGTATCGCTTGTTCTGGCGGATGGGGTTGAACGTGCCGCCGCCGCTGATGGCGGGCTTCTGGGCGATTGCCCTGTTGATGGGCGGCTTCTTCGGCCTGTTCTGGGGGCTCCTGATGTGGCTGTTGATGTGGGGCCGTAACAGCATGCCGTTGGCCTTTGCTGCGGCGCTCGCACTGGTGGCGGGCGTGCTGTTCGGCCTGCTGATGGCCGCGGTGCTGCGCTCGCAGGCGCGGAACAAGCAGATCCCGGCGTGGAAGGATTTCGTGCCGTAGCGGCCGGTCCCGATCCATAGGTCAGAAGCAGGAAGGCCCCGCGAGAGCGGGGCCTTCCTGTTTGCATCATACGGTGCGCCTTACTCGCCCAGCGCCTTCGCCACGAACGGCGGCGCCACCAGCACCCCCGTATGCAGGTGCGCGGTGTAGTACAGCGTGTCGAACGGCTTGGCCTGCGCGTCTTCCTGGCGGAACGCGAAGTCGGCACCGGCCGCCTTGCTGGCGATGGTCACGCTCCACCAGCCGGTCGGGTAGCACGGCTGCGGGAACGGCAGCGTCTTGAACGACTGGAAGCCGGCCTTGCCCATCTCGGCACGCATGTCCTTGATCAGGTCCAGCAGCGCGAGCGGCGATTCCGACTGCTGCACCAGCAGGCCGTCCGGCTTCAGCGCGCGGTAGCAGCTCTCGAAGAATGCCTTGTTGAACAGGCCCTCCGCCGGGCCAACCGGATCGGTCGAGTCGACGATGACCACGTCGACGCTACCGGGTTCGCAGTTGGCCATGTAGGCCACGCCGTCGTCGAACAGCAGCTCGGCGCGCGGATCGTGGTTGGATTCGCACAGCTCGGGGAAATACTTCTCTGCCATGCGCGTGACCTGCTCGTCGATGTCGCACTGCGTGGCCTTCTCCACGCCCGGGTGCTTCAGCACCTCGCGCAGCGTGCCGCAGTCGCCGCCGCCGATGATCACCACGCGCTTCGGTGCGGCATGGGTGAACAGCACCGGATGGCTGATCATCTCGTGGTAGAAGAAGTTGTCGCGCGTGGTCAGCATCATGGCGCCGTCGATCACCATCAGCTTGCCCCAGTCGGTGCTGTCGTAGATCTCGATCTTCTGGAACGGCGACTGCACCTCGTCCAGCTTGCCGGTGGTGCGGAAGCCGATGGCCGAGCCGGTGTGCGAGAAGTGTTCGATGAACCAGGTGTCGTTGGCGGTCATGGGTGATGTCCTGCGTGTGGAAGGCGAAAGCTGTTTCCTTCTCCCGTCGGGAGAAGGTGGCGCGCAGCGCCGGATGAGGGTGCGGTGAGCGCAGCGATGCCCGCGTGATCGGGACTTCGCCGAACCCTCACCCCAACCCCTCTCCCGACGGGAGAGGGGCTTGAGCGCGGGGGCGCATTGTAACGGACCCATGTGACCGCAGCCTGTAGAATGCGCGTCCGCTCGCCCCCACTGGAAAACCGCCATGTCCTGGTCCACCGACCACGCCCGCAAGACCTACTCCGTCCCGCACTGGGCCGAAGGGTATTTCGACGTGGACGCCGCGGGTCGCATCGTGGTGTCGCCCAAGGGCGCGCAGGGCCCGGTGATTCCGCTGCCGGAGGTGGTCGACGCCGCACGCGCGCAGGGCGCGCAGCTGCCGCTGCTGGTGCGTTTCCCCGACATCCTTGGCGACCGCCTCGGCAAGCTGCAGGCGGCGTTCGCACAGGCGCAGGCCGACTGGGAGTACAAGGGCGGCTACACGGCGGTCTATCCGATCAAGGTCAATCAGCATCGCGGCGTCGCCGGCACGCTGGCGTCGCACGCAGGCGATGGCTTCGGCCTGGAAGCCGGCAGCAAGCCCGAGCTGATGGCCGTACTGGCGCTGTCGCGCCCGGGTGGGCTGATTGTCTGCAACGGTTACAAGGACCGCGAATACATCCGCCTGGCGCTGATCGGCCGCAAGCTGGGCCTGCAGACGTTCATCGTCATCGAGAAGCCGTCCGAGCTGGCGCTGGTCATCGAGGAATCGCGCGCACTGGGCGTGAAGCCTGGCTTGGGCGTGCGCATGCGGCTGGCGACGCTGGGCGCGGGCAAGTGGCAGAACAGCGGCGGCGACAAGGCCAAGTTCGGCCTGTCCCCGCGCCAGGTGCTGGACCTGTGGAAGCAGCTGCGCGAGGCGGGCCTGCAGGACACGCTGGGCCTGCTGCACTTCCACATGGGTTCGCAGATCAGCAACGTGCGCGACATCGCCAATGGCATGCGCGAGGCGACGCGCTATTTCGTCGAGCTGTCCAAGCTGGGCGCGACCATCAGCCATGTCGACGTCGGTGGTGGCCTCGGCATCGACTACGAAGGCACGCGCTCGCGCAGCTACTGCTCGATCAACTACGGCATCGGCCAATACGCCAGCAACATCGTGCAGCCGCTGGCCGAAGCCTGCGAACAGCACGGGCTCACGCCGCCGCGCATCGTCACCGAATGCGGACGCGCGATGACCGCGCACCATGCCGTGCTGGTGGTCAACGTGTCCGAAGTCGAGCAGGCGCCGGAGGGTCGCGTGCCGCCCGCGCACGACGACGAGCCGGCGGTGATTCGCCACCTGCGCGAGATCCACGGCGAACTGGATACGCGTCCGGCGGTCGAGCTGTTCCACGAGGCGCAGCACCACCACAGCGAAGGCCTGTCGCTGTACGCGCTGGGGCAGATCGACCTGGTCCACCGCGCGCGCATCGACGACCTGTTCTACGCCATCGCGCATGCCGTGCGTGCGCGCCTGAGCAGCGACGAGCGCAGCCATCGCGACCTGCTGGACGAACTCAACGAGCGCCTGGTCGACAAGTACTTCGTCAACTTCAGCGTGTTCGAGTCGATCCCCGACGTGTGGGCGATCGACCAGGTGTTCCCGATCGTGCCGATCGAGCGCCTGGACGAAGCGCCGGCGCGCCGCGGCATCATCGCCGACATGACCTGCGACTCGGACGGCATGGTCAAGACCTATGTCGAGAACGAGGGCCTGGATTCCTCGCTGCCGCTGCATGCCATGAAGCCGGGCGAGAGCTACCGGCTGGGCATCTTCCTGGTGGGCGCCTACCAGGAAATCCTCGGCGACATCCACAACCTGTTCGGCGACACCGATGCGGTGGAAGTCAGTGCCGATGCCGGTGCCGGCTACCTGCTGACGCAGCAGCGTCGCGGCGATACCACCGACGTCATGCTCGACTACGTGGGCTACAAGCTGGAGGACCTGCGCGCGGTGTATCGGCAGCGCGTGCAGGAAGCCGGCCTGCCCGCCGACGAGTCACAGCGGCTCGCCGACGCGCTGGAAGCAGGTCTGACCGGCTACACCTACCTGTCGGATGAACCGCTGGCGTAGCGTGCGCTGCGCGCACGACCACGCGAAGCCTCATTCCACGTGACGTGCGCATGGCGCACGCTACGTGCTGCCCGGACCATCTTCGCGGATGATGCCTGTGCCGGCTCCCGGACGAGCTTGGCGTAGCGTGGGCTACGCGCACGACCACGTGATGCCGGATTCCACGCGACGTGCGGCCGGACTCATTTCCGCCCTCACGGGATCTTCCTTCCGGCATCCCGCAGCAGCGCCAGTTGCAGCTCCACGCGCTTGAACTCGCGCAGCATGCGGTTGGCTTCCAGGTGGCTGCCCAGGAACGACTTCATGATCATCGTGAACTGGAACAGCACGATGGCCAGCACGCCCCACTGCACGGCGGCCAATGCGTCAGTGGCATGCCAGCTCCGCCACAGCGACACGCCGAAGCCCGCGAAGGCGATGATCCCGCACAGGTAGGCGACCCACACCACCCATCCCAGCGAACCGCGGAACAGGCCGAACGCCTGCGAGAAGTAACCCGGCTCGCCGTGTCGCGCCAGCAGGTCGCGATCCTCGGCCGAAAGGGTCTGTTTGATCAGCTCGTCAGTCTTGTCCATCGGAGTTTCCTTCCAGTCGCGCGCGGATCTTGTGCCGCGCATGCATCAGCCGGGTCTTGACCGTTCCCGGGGGCACGTCGAGCGCGACGGCGATTTCTGCCACGCTCAGGTCTTCCAGGTAGAACAACGAAAGCGCCGCGCGCTGGGGCGCTGGCAGGGTCCGCATCTCGGCCATGACGATGGCCAGCTCCGAGGCACGTTCGCCCGCCGCGTCCTGTCCACCTGCCATCGTGGTTTCAAGCTCCGCATCGACCAGATGACGACGCTCGACCTGTCGTCCTCGGATCGCTCGCGCGCAGCGGCGGGTCACGATCCGGAACGCCCAGGCCGGAAAGGCCGCGATGTCGTCCAGGCGGCGCAGGCCACGCACGATCTCGACCCACGCCTCCTGCACCATGTCGCGAGCCAGGTCCGGGTGGCCGGTCAGGCGCCAGGCGTGGCGCAGCAGGCGCGGCTGCCAGCGCGCGACCAGACGCTCCCACGCGGCGCGGTCGCCCGTCCGGGCGGCCGCGGCGAGGTATTCGTCCAGTATCCGTTCCTTGTCCCGCTGCACGCGAGCGCCCCTGTATCCGTCTGTCGGGAGTCAAGGTGCCGAATTCAGCGGAAACGGTTCAATCCGGGCGGAAGGAAATGCGGTGCGGCCGGCGCGGGCATCTTTCCTAAGTGCCGCGATGTACCTGGAAACCCGCGAACGACTGCGTCACCGGCATGATCTCCAGCCGATTGATGTTGAGGTGCGGCGGCAGGGTCGCGACGTAGAAGATCGACTCGGCGATGTCCTCGGCGGTCATCGGGTTGGCGCCGGTGTAGAGCTTGTCGGAGGCCGCCTGGTCGCCATGCGTGCGCACCAGGGTGAACTCGGTTTCCGCCATGCCGGGCTCGATCGCCGTTACCCGTACGCCGGTGCCGTGCAGGTCGCTGCGCAGGCCGAGCGAGAACTGGCTGACGAAGGCCTTGCTGCCGCCGTAGGCGTTGCCGCCGGGGTACGGATACACGCCGGCGACCGAGCTGATGTTGATGATCGCGCCCTTCCGCTCGACCAGCTGCGGCAGCAGGCGGTGCGTCAGCACGACCAGCGCGGTGACGTTGGTGTCGATCATGGTGCGCCAGTCCGACAGCAGCGCGGTTTGCGCGGGCAGCGTGCCCTGCGCGAGACCGGCGTTGTTCACCAGCAGGTCGATGTCGCGGAAGCCGTCCGGCAGTGCGGCGAGGGCGGCATCCATCGCCGATTCGTCGCGGATGTCGAAGGCGGCAGCATGCACCTTGTCGGCGCCGACCTCGTCCACCAGCGACTGCAGGCGCTCGGCGCGCCGTCCGGTGGCGATCACGCGCCAGCCTGCGGCGGCGAAACGGCGGACGGCGGCGGCGCCGAAGCCGGAGGTGGCGCCGGTGATGAGGGCGGTGCGGGTCATGCGGATTCCTTGGGGGGAAACGAA
Source organism: Pseudoxanthomonas sp. LjRoot206 (assembly GCF_056175725.1). Lineage (NCBI taxonomy): Bacteria > Pseudomonadati > Pseudomonadota > Gammaproteobacteria > Lysobacterales > Lysobacteraceae > Pseudoxanthomonas > Pseudoxanthomonas sp. LjRoot206. The sequence goes on along the minus strand of NZ_JBGFFI010000004.1, from coordinate 16,315 downwards.
CAAGGGGTCGGGTCAGCGTCGCGCCGTGCGCCGCGCGTACCACAAGGCGCCCAGCCAGGTGCCGAACGCGGCAGCCACCACGGAAAGCGTCGCGCTGAGCGCGTTCGTGCGCAGCAGGTAACCGAGCGGGTAGGCGACGTCCGAGGCCGAACCGGCGATGCCCGCGAGCACCGACAGCGTGGCGATCCACACCGCCAGCGTCAGGCCGATGGCGACGATCAGGAAGCGGTAACCCGCCAGTGCGCCCCCCACGCCCATGCAGAGGGCCGTCACGATGTAACTGACCGGCGTGAGGAATCCCAGGCGCGTCTGCACCACGTCCTGCCAGGTCGCCGGCAGCACGCGTCCCACCAGCCACGACGCGCCGAGCAGCGCCACCATCGCGACCGCCGTCGCCAGCAGCAGGCGCTGCAGCGTCGGCCGTGCGGGGCTCACTGCGCCTTGACCGCCATCGCCGGCAAGCCGCCGCTGGCGAGCTTCTGCTTCGCCTCGGCCAGTTCGCTGGCCGTGCCGTACGGCCCCATGCGCACGCGATAGACGGTCTTTCCGTTGATCTGCGCCGATTCGACACGGGCGCTGAGGCCGAGCATGGCGATCTTGGCCTTGGTGGCCTCGGCATCGCCGGACGCACCGAACGCGCCGGCCTGCAGGATGTAGCGCGCGCCGGTGTCGGCGCTGGCGACGGGGGGCGCGGGCCTGGGTGTCGCGGCGGCATCCGCGACGCGAGGGGCGTCGTTCGCGCGCGGGGGCGAGGTCTCGTCGATCGGCGCCGGCTGGGCGGGGGCGACGTCGGCCGGCGTGGTCGCCACGGGCGTGGTTGCCTGCCCGTTCAGTGCGGCACGCGCCTTGCGGGCGTCTTCCTCGCGCGCGCTGGCAGCCAGTTCCGCATCGGACATCTGCACTTCCTTGCCGGGCAGCAGGGTGTAGAAGTCGTACTGCGTTTCCTTCGTGCCGGATGCATCGGTCGCCGCCGTCGGCGGTGTATCGCCCGCGGGCGCGTCGGGCACCACCGACTCGACGTCGGCGCTGTCGATCGGTGCCGGCTGCGCGTCCGGGTTCGGCTGCGGGCGGAAGAAGCCGTCGCCGTCCTTCTTGCCGAGGCCGGGCACGATGAAATACACCGCCAGGCCGATCAGCAAACCGAGCACCAGCCATACCCACGGCGGGGTCGCATGGCCCGAGTTACGGGTGGCCTGGTTCTTGCCGCGCCTTGCTGCCATCTACTGCTCTCCGCTCACATCTTCTCGGGCGCGCTGACGCCCAACAGGTCCAGTCCGTTCGCCAGCGCCTGGCGCACCGCCAGGGCCAGCGCCAGCCGCGCATCGCGTGCCGCCGGATCGTCGATCAGCACCGGTGTGCCGGCGTACCACGTGTGGAAAGCATAGGCCAACTCGCGCAGGTATTGCGCCACGCCATGCGGCTCCAGCGATTCCCCGGCCGCCTCCACCACCTCCGGGTAGCGCGACAGTTCGACCATCAGTTGCAGCGACGTGTCGTCATCCAGCCGCGCCAGGTTGGCCAGGCCGTTGGCCTGGTCGTAGGCGTAGCCCTTCTCGCCCGCCTGGCGCAGCAGGCTGCACACGCGGGCGTGCGCGTATTGCACATAGAACACCGGATTGTCGTTGCTCTGCTGGCGTGCGAGATCGATGTCGAAGGTCAGCTGCGAGTCCGGCTTGCGCGCGATCAGGAACCAGCGCGTCGCGTCGGCGCTGGTTTCCTCGATCAGGTCGCGCAGGGTGAAATAGCTGCCGGCACGCTTGGAGAGCTTCACTTCCTCGCCACCGCGCATCACCGTGACCATCTGGTGCAGCACGTACTCCGGATAGCCGTGCGGGATGCCTTCGCCCAGTGCCTGCAGGCCGGCCCTCACGCGCGCCAGCGAGCCATGGTGGTCGGCGCCCAGTTCCGTGATCGCGCGCTCGTAGCCGCGCTGCCACTTGCTCAGGTGGTAGGCCACGTCCGGCACGAAGTAGGTATAGCTGCCGTCGGACTTGCGCATGACGCGGTCCTTGTCGTCGCCGAAGTCGGTGGACTTCAGCCACAGCGCGCCGCCTTCCTCGTAGGTGTGGCCGGAGGCGACCAGCTTGCGCACGGTCTCCTCGACCTTCTGGTCGGCGTACAGCGAGCTCTCCAGGAAATAACGGTCGAAGGACACGCCGAACGCAGCCAGGTCGAGGTTCTGCTCGCGGCGCAGGTAGGCCACGGCGAAGCGGCGGATGGCGTCGAGGTCTTGCGGATCCTTCTCGCCAGTGACCACATGGCCTTCGACCTCGACCGAGTCGCCATTGAGGTAGGCCTGCGCCACGTCGGCGATGTAGTCGCCGCGGTAGCCGTCCTCCGGCCAGCCTTCGCCATCGGGTACCTTGCCGAGCGCACGCGCCTGGGTGGACTTGGCCAGGTTGTCGATCTGCACGCCGGCGTCGTTGTAATAAAACTCGCGCTTCGCGTTCCAGCCGTTGGCGGCCAGGACGCGGGCGATGCAGTCGCCGATGGCGCCGGCGCGGCCATGGCCGACATGCAGCGGACCGGTGGGATTGGCCGACACGTACTCCACGCCGACCGTACGTCCCTGGCCGCTGTCGTTGCGACCATAACCGGTGCCCTGCGCCAGCGCTGCCGCGACTTCGCGCTGGTAGGCGCCCGGACTGAGATGGAAGTTGATGAAACCGGGGCCGGCGATCTCGACCTTGGCCACGTCGTCGCTGGCCGGCAGGGCCGCGACCAGCGCGGTCGCGATCGCGCGCGGGTTGCTGCGTGCGGTCTTGGCCAGCTGCATGGCGGCGTTGGTGGCGAAGTCACCGTGTTCGCGGGTCTTGGGGCGCTCGACCACGAAATCCGGCGTGGCGGCGTCGGCCGGCAGCGTGCCGGCGGAGCGCAGGGCATCGATGCCCTGGGCGATCAAGGCGCGGAGGGAAGCTTTCACGGAAGACCGTCGTGTTGCGTGGGAACCGCCTATTCTAGGTTTTCCCGGTCCCCGCGTGGGATCGGCGCGGTTCAGCGAGGCCCACCTGGACCGCAGCCGCTCAGACCCAGCCGCGCGCCGCCATCGACTGCGGTGGTCCGTCGCCGATGACGAAATGGTCCAGCAGGCGCACGTCCACCAGGGCCAGCGCCTGCTTCAGCCGCTGGGTGACCGCGCGGTCGGCGGCCGACGGCTCCGCGCATCCCGACGGATGGTTGTGGCCGACGATCAGCGCGGTGGCATTGATCGCCAGCGCTCGCCTGGCGACTTCGCGCGGATGCACTTCGGCGCTGTCCACGGAGCCCTGGAACAGCTCTTCGAAGGCCAGCACCCGGTGACGGGTATCGAGGAAGAGTGCGGCGAAAACCTCATGCGGGCGTCCACGCAGGCGCTGGGAGAAGTAGCGACCTGCGGCGTCCGGATCGCCGATCGAGTCGCCCCGCTCCAGCGAGGCATGCAGCAGGCGCGTACCGAGCTCGAGGGCGGCGGCCAGAGCGCAGGCGCGGGCCGGTCCCAGGCCGGGGAGGTCGACGAGCTGGGCGGGCGGACGTTCCAGCAGGGCGCGCAGCGGACCGTGGTGGGCGAGCAGTTCCCGGGCGGTGGCCACGGCGTCGCGCCCACGCAATCCGGAACCCAGGAAGATGGCGAGCAGTTCCGCATCGCTGAGACTGGCGGGCCCACGGGCCAGCAGCTTCTCGCGGGGACGTTCGTCGTGGGGCCAGTCGCGGATGTGCATGCGGTCATGGTCGACGGACGGTCGCTGCGCCGGCATCGGGCCTTGCGGGGCGTTCGGGTAAGCTAATTGCCGGTATCGACGTAGGAATGGGCCGACGTGAGCGGATCGGACAACAGGGCGCATGGACTGGCGGGGCAGCGCCTGCTGCTGTGCGTGGGGGGCGGGATTGCCGCCTACAAGGCGCTGGAAGTGGTGCGCCGGCTGCGTGAGGCGGGTGCCGAGGTGCAGGTCGCCATGACCGCAGGCGCCCAGCAGTTCGTGACGCCGCTCAGTTTCCAGGCCCTGTCCGGCCATCCCACCCGCACGAGCTTGTGGGACAGCGCCGCCGAGCAGGCGATGGGCCATATCGAACTGGCGCGCTGGGCCGACCGCGTGATCGTCGCGCCGGCCACCGCCGACCTGATCGCCAGGCTGGCGCACGGTCTGGCCGACGATCTGGTGACCACGCTGTGCCTGGCGACCACCGCGCCGATCACCGTTGCGCCGGCGATGAACCACCGCATGTGGCAGCACGCGGCCACACAGGCCAACGTGGCCACGCTGCGCGGCCGCGACGTGCAGGTCGTCGGCCCGAACGACGGTCCGCTCGCCGAAGGCGAATCCGGCCCCGGCCGGCTCGCCGAACCGGACGAGATCGTGGCCGCGCTGGCCGGACACGCTGCCGCCGTCGCACAGGGGCCGCAGGACCTGGCCGGCCTCAAGGTCGTGGTCAGCGCCGGCCCCACGTACGAGGATCTGGATCCGGTGCGTTACCTCGGCAATCGCAGCAGCGGCAAGATGGGCTTCGCGGTCGCCGCCAGCGCCGCCCGGCGCGGCGCCGTCGTCACCCTGGTCGCGGGTCCCGTACATCTGGCCACCCCCGCGGGCGTTACGCGCGTGGACGTGCGCTCGGCCGCGCAGATGCACGATGCGGTGTTCGCCTCCCTGCCCGCGGACATCTACATCGGCGCCGCCGCGGTGGCGGACTACACGCCGCGCGAGCCGGCAGCCAACAAGATCAAGAAGTCCAGCGAGTCGCTGGCGCTGGACCTGGTACGCACGCCCGACATCCTGGCCGAGGTCGCCGCACAGACGCAGGCGCTGAAGCTGGTGGTCGGTTTCGCTGCCGAAACCAACAACGTCGCCGAGTACGCACGCAGGAAGCTGGAGGCGAAGCGGCTGGACATGATCGTGGCCAACCGCGTCGGTATCGCCGACGGCGGTTTCGAGAGCGACCAGAACGCGATGACGGCCTACTGGAAGGATGGCGAGCGCAGCTTCGCGTCCGCGCCCAAGACGCGGCTTGCCGACGAACTGATCGATCTGATCGTGGAGCGACTGAACGCATGAGCGCAGAGCGCGCGGTGGAAGTGAAACTGCTGGACCCCCGCTTCGGCGACGAATGGCCGCTGCCGGCCTACGCCACCGAGGCCAGCGCCGGCATGGATCTGCGCGCGGCCCTGGACGCACCGCTGGTGCTCGAGCCGGGCGATGCCGCGTTGGTGCCCAGCGGGATCGCGCTGTACCTGGGCGATCCGCAGCTGTGCGCGGTGGTGCTGCCGCGCTCCGGGTTGGGTCATCGGCACGGCATCGTGCTGGGCAACGGCACCGGCCTGATCGATGCCGATTACCAGGGACCGCTGTTGATCAGCGTGTGGAACCGCGGGCATGAGGCCTTCACCATCCAGCCGGGCGACCGCATCGCCCAGGTAATGGTGCTGCCGGTCGTGCGCGTAAGCCTGCAAGTGGTGGATACTTTCGCCGACAGCGCACGGGGGACGGGTGGCTTCGGCCACACCGGCGTGCGGTGACAGGGGACAAGCCGATGAACACGACTAACGAAAGCCGCGGGCGCATGGCCGTGGGCGACCTGCGCAGCGCGTTGCCGAAACTGGCGGTGCTGCTTGCGCTGCTGGCCGGTCTGATGGCGTGGAGCGGCATCCGCCAATGGCGCGATGCCGGCCTGCTGGAAGAAACGGAGCGCGCGCGCGACGCTGCGGTCGACGCGGTCCTGGCCAGCCACACGGCCCAGGTCAGGCAACTGGAACAACGTCTGGGGTCCGCGTCGGTCAAGTCGGCCCTGGCGGCGAACGACACGGCCGCCGCCATTGCCGCCATCCGCGAGGGCTGGGCCGGCGTGGAGCAGGTGGAAATCCTCGAGGGCACGCTGACGTCGGCTTACGACGATGCCGTCGCCTTCGGCTACAGCAAGCTGGCCTTGCTGGAAGCGGGCATGCAGAGCGACGCCGTGGCGACGCGCGTGGTCAAGGATGGCAAGCAGTCCGCGTTCGGGCTGGCGGCCGCGGTGCCGCAGGGCGTGCTGTACGTGCGCCTGCCGTTGGCGCAGCTGACGCAGGGCTTCGACGATGTAGCGATGCCCGCCGGCGGATACCTGGCCCTTCGCCAGGGCAGCTATTCGATCGAGCAGCGCGGCGACAGCGGGCTCGAGGACGGCGCCGAGCGCATGGCCCATGCGGTGGGCAAGACCGGTTTGCGCGTGGCGACGGCCGTGCCCGACAGCGAGTCCGGCCCGCTGGGTCTGGGCGCCATCCCGGCCTTCGTCGTAGCGGCGCTGCTGGCGCTCCTGGCGATCGCGGCGTTGCTGGCCGCGCGGGGTGGTGTCCGTTTGGGACGATTCGGAAAACAAGGAGCAGAGATGCGCGACATGGAGGAACCGACCCTCGGCGAAGCGCTGCTGCGCGATCCGCCACCGGTCACGACGGGACGCGCCGCCGTGGCGGCGGAAGATGGCGACGAAGACGCCTACCGGCAGGCCGAGGGCAAGACGGTCGACGTGGATCCCGGCATCTTCCGCGCCTACGACATCCGCGGCATCGTCGGGAAGTCGCTGAGCGTCGAAGTCGCCGAGCTGATCGGCCTGGCCATCGGCTCGGTGATGCGCGACGAGGACCTGCCCGACATCGTGGTCGGCCGCGACGGTCGCCTGTCCGGACCGGACCTCGCCGGCGGACTGATCGAAGGCCTGCGCAAGGCCGGCCGCAATGTCATCGACATCGGTCTGGCGCCGACGCCAGTGGCCTACTTCGGCGCCTATCACCTGCGCGCGGGCAGCTGCGTAGCGGTGACCGGCAGCCACAATCCGCCGGACTACAACGGCTTCAAGATCGTGGTGGGCGGGCAGACCCTGTCGGGCGACGCGATCACCGACCTGTACGAGCGCATCCGCGACAACCGCCTGTACGTGGCGGGCGTGCCGGGCGACCTGCAGCAACGCGACATCGCCGCGGATTACATCCAGCGCATCGCCGACGACGTGCAGCTGGAGCGTCCGCTGAAGGTCGTGGTGGACGCCGGCAACGGCGTGGCCGGCGACATCGCGCCGCAGCTGCTGGAGGCGATCGGCGCCGATGTGATCCCCCTGTACTGCGAGGTCGACGGCACGTTCCCGAACCACCATCCGGACCCCAGCGAGCCGCACAACCTGGAAGATCTGATCCAGACCGTGAAGCGTTTCGACGCCGATATCGGCCTGGCCTTCGACGGCGACGCCGACCGTCTCGGCGTGGTGACCAAGGAAGGCGCGGTGATTTTCCCCGACCGCCTGCTGATGCTGTTCGCCGCCGATGTGCTGGAGCGCAACCCGGGCGCGCTGATCATCTACGACGTGAAGTGCACCGGAAAGATGCAGGGCTGGGTACTGCGCCACGGCGGCACGCCGATGATGTGGAAGACCGGCCATTCGCTGATCAAGGCGAAGATGCGCGAGAGCGGGGCGGAACTCGCCGGTGAGATGAGCGGCCACTTCTTCTTCCAGGAGCGCTGGTACGGGTTCGACGACGGCCTGTACTCCGCCGCCCGCCTGCTGGAGATCCTGGCCAACCGAGCCGAGACCCCGTCCGAGGTGCTGGCCGAACTGCCCGACGGCGTGTCCACGCCGGAGATCAAGGTCGACGTGGTGGATGGCACGCCGCACGCCATCGTCGAGCGCTTCGTCGACGGGGCGGAGTTCGAGGGCGCGCGTCTGTCGACCATCGATGGCCTGCGCGCGGACTGGGACGATGGTTGGGGCCTGGTGCGGGCGTCCAATACCACGCCGATCCTGGTACTCCGGTTCGAAGCCGACAACAGCGCGGCACTGGAGCGCATCAAGTCGGAGTTCCGTACACGCCTGCAGGCGCTGGCGCCGGAGTTGAAGATGACGTTCTGACTGTCGCACGACGGTGAGCCACACGAAAACGTCGGGCAATGCCCGGCGTTTTCAGTTCCCGCAGTGGTCGCGCGCCATGCCTTACTTGCGGACGGGCGCGGAGGCTTGCGGCGGTGTGGGTGATGCCAAGGCCGCTTCCCCGGCCTGGTCCGGCGTGATGCCCCTCATCGCGCGGAAGCGTTGCAGGATGTCGGCGATCTCCACGTCCAGGTCGGCGCGCTGCTGCTCGAAGCTCTGCTGCAGGCGGCGCGTGCGGACCAGTTCCGCATGGCGCTGGTGGATCGCCGCGGCCGTCTCCTTGCGGACGGGCCGGCCCGCCAGTTCGCTGTCGCCTGCGGTCTGCAGCAGGCTGATCAGCCCGTCCCGCAGGCTGATCGTGTTGTAGCGGGCGGTGCGGACGTTGTTGTCGACGATGGCCGTGCGCTCGTTGAACACCCGGCGCAGCTCGTCCTCGCTGCGGTACGACAGCAGCATCGCCGCGTCGGTGCGCCGGCGCATGTCCGCCGCGGCGGCATCGATCAGCTGCTGCTGGGCATCGATGGCGGCCTGGGCGCGCTCTTCGTCGGTCATGGCACGGTCCACGCCGCCGGTACGCAGGCCGCTGGACGCGCTGATCTCGTCGCGCGCGACGTTCACGGCGTCGGCTGGCAGCGCATCGCTGCAGATGCGCTGACCCTTCTCTTCCCAGCAGAAGAGTTTCTTGTTGGCGGTCGACGCGGCCGTCGGCTTCTTGCCCTGGTTGCCCTGGGCGGACGCGAGCGGTACGGCCACGAGCAACGCAGCCAGCATGTAGGAAGTACGGACGGTCATGGCAGTCCCCAACTGCGGTCAGTCCTGGGTCGCGCTGCCGTAGCGGGCCCGGTAGGCCAGCAGGTCGTCGCGATGGCGGACAAGGTCGGCGCTTTCGCCGGCAAATGCAAGCAGGTCGTGCAGGTTGGCCACGGCGACCACGGGCACGCCGGTCTCGTCCGCCACCGATTGCGCGGCCGAACGGCGCACGCCACCGGCACCGGGTTCGCCCAGCACTTCCTGCCGGTCGAGCGCGACGACGATCCCGGCCGGCGTGCCGCCACCGGCGCGGAGCAGCCCCAGCGCTTCGCGGATCGCGGTGCCGGCGGTGATCACGTCGTCGACGATCAGCACGCGACGGTCTTCCAGCGGCGCACCGATCAGCAGGCCGCCCTCGCCGTGGTCCTTGGCTTCCTTGCGGTTGAAGGCCACGGGCAGGTCGCGGCCACGGCGGGCGAACTCGCACGCGACCGCGGTGGCCAGCGGGATGCCTTTGTAGGCGGGGCCGAACAGCAAGTCGAACTGCAGGCCAGCGTCCTCGACGGCATCCGCGTAGCACGCGGCCAGTCCAGCCAGCCGTGCGCCGCTGTCGAAACGCCCGGCATTGAAGAAATACGGGCTCTGCCGTCCCGATTTCAGCGTGAACTGGCCGAAGCGCAGCGCCTGGGCGTGCAAGGCGAGCTGTAGGAAGCGGGCGCGGTGATCGGTCATGGGCGGCAAACGGCTGAACAGGTGAGCAGACAGGATAACCGCCTGCCGGTCGATGCCGCGCGACGGATGCGCCGGTTCGGGTACGCTTGCCCGGTTTCCGACGAACGACGTGACCATGCGCATCATCAGCTTCAACGCCAACGGCCTGCGTTCGGCCACCACCAAGGGCTTCTTCGACTGGTTCGCCGCGCAGAATGCCGACGTGCTGTGCGTGCAGGAGACCAAGGCCCAGGAGCATCAGCTGGCGGGTCCCGAATTCCTGCCCGCTGGCTACAAGGCCTGGTTCCGCGACGCCACCACCAAGAAGGGTTACAGCGGGGTGGCGATCTACGCCCGGCGCGAGCCGGAGGAGGTCCGCACGGCGCTGGGCTGGCCCGATTTCGACGAGGAAGGCCGCTACCTCGAGGCGCGCTTCGGCGACCTGAGCGTGGTGTCGTTCTACATTCCGTCGGGCTCCTCGGGCGACGAGCGCCAGGGTTTCAAGTTCAAGGTCATGGACTGGCTGGCGCCGGTGCTGGACGAGTGGCGGCGCAGTGGCCGGCACTACGTGCTGTGCGGCGACTGGAACATCGTGCGCAGCCGGCTGGACATCAAGAACTGGACCAGCAACCAGAAGAACTCCGGCTGCCTGCCGCCCGAGCGCGATTGGTTGAACGGCATGTGCGTGGACGACGGCGGCTGGGTCGATGCCTACCGCGCGCTGCACCCGGAAGGGCAGGACTACACCTGGTGGAGCAACCGCGGCGCGGCCCGCGCTAACAATGTGGGATGGCGGATCGACTACCAGTTCGTCACGCCCTCGCTGCGCGACCGGCTGAAGGCCTGCTCGATCTACCGTGAGCAGCGCTTTTCCGACCATGCACCCTTCACGGTGGATTACACCTGATGACCGCCTCCGCCAGCGACCGCCCCGCCAAACCGTCTGTCTGGCGTGCCTTCGCGCAGCCGTCGGCGTGGACGATGTTCTTCTTCGGCTTCGCCTCGGGCATGCCGTTCCTGCTGGTGGCCGGCACACTGGCGTACTGGTTGACCGAGAACGGTCTGGAGCTGAAGAACATCACCCTGATCGCGAGCGCGGGCCTGGCATACACCCTGAAGTTCCTGTGGGCGCCGGTGGTGGACCGGTGGCGGCTGCCGTTGCTCGGTCGCCTAGGCCAACGCCGCGGCTGGTTGTTGCTGGCGTTGTCGGTCGTCATCGTCGGCCTGCTGCTGATGGCCCACCTGACGCCGGGGAAGCTGGCTCCCTTCGTCTGGATCACCCTGCTGACGGCGTTCGCCGGCGCTACGCTCGATATCGCCGTGGATGCGTACCGCATCGAGATCGCGCCGCAGGAGTCGCAGGGCGCGCTGCTGGCGACCTATTCGCTGGGTTACCGCATCGCGCTGATCATCACGGGCATGCTGGCGCTGGTCCTGGCCGACCATGTGCCGTGGCCGCAGGTGTACGTGGCCATGGCCGCCTTCATGCTGATCCCGGTAGCCGCGGTGCTGCTTGCGTCGGAGCCTGACGTGGTGCGGATCAGGATGACCACGTGGGCGGAGGGTCTGCAGGAAGGCGTGGTGGAGCCGTTCCTCGACTTCTTCCGCCGCTTCGGGGCCGCGCTGGCGTTGGCGCTGCTGGCTTTCATCCTGCTGGCGAAGATCTCCGACCAGTCGCTGGGTGGCGGCATCATGGCGCCGTTCTACCTCGGGCAGGGGTTCACCAAGACCGAGATCGCCACGGTCACCAAGTTCTACGGTATCTGGGTTGGCCTGGGCGGGGTGTTCCTGGCCGGCATCGCGATCGCCCGCTGGGGTGTGAAATGGCCGCTGCTGGCCGGCATCGTGCTGGGCGCGATCAGCAACCTGCTGTATGTCTGGCTGATCGGCGCTGACGGCGACGTGTGGAAGCTGACACTGGTGATCTCCGGCGAAAACCTGGCGCAGGGCTTTCAGGGCACGACCCTGGTGGCGTTCCTGTCCGCGCTGGTCAACCAGCGTTTCACCGCTACACAGTACGCGTTGTTCTCGTCGCTGGTGATGCTGCCGGGCAAGCTGCTCAGCGCGGTCTCCGGCGGTATCGTCGAGCAGACCGGCTACGGCGTGTACTTCTGGATCACCGCGCTGGTGGCGGTGCCGGCCGTCGGGCTGTTCTTCTGGCTGGCGCCACGCATCCGCTTCGGCGGAGGGCACGAGGCCGCCACCGGCGTGGACGCGCCCACCTCGTCTACGCCGGAGTGAATGACTGCGCTACAGTCGCGCCAAGGGGCACTGCGGGGAACGGCGGAATGACCGACATTGTGTTGAAGGACGTGGATCCGATCCTGGCCGAACGCATCCGCCGCGTCTCGCACGCGCGGGGCTGGCCGATCCACGACACCATCTTCAACCTGCTGGAGCAGGGGCTGTTCGTCTGCGAGGCGGAAGTCCGCGGTGGCTTGAGCGACCGTGAGGTCAATGCGCTGGCCGATGCGATCAGCGCGCTGAGGGATGTCCCCTCCGGCAAGGGGTTCTAGGCCGGATACACCGTGCCCAGCACGCGACGTCCCGTCGCGCCGGTGACGGCGGGCAGGTTGCCGGGGCGGCCCGCCAGCGTCTCGCGCGCCAGCCAGGCGAAGCCCATCGCCTCCACGTAGTCCGGGTCCAGGCCGTGCGAGGCCGTCGATTCCACGATCGCCTGCGGCAGGTAAGCCGCCAGGCGCGCCATCAGGACGTGATTGCGTACGCCGCCGCCGCACACCAGCACGCGCCGCGTGTCCGGCTGCGTCATCTGCAGGGCATCGGCGACCGTGCGCGCGGTGAGCTCCAGCAACGTGGCCTGCACGTCGGCAGGCGCGACGACGGTCTCGTCCATGCGAGCCTGCAGCCAGTCCAGGTGGAAATGCTCGCGTCCCGTGCTCTTGGGCGGCGGCTGCGCGAACCACGGATCGGCCAGCAGCCGGGCCAGCAGCGCCGCATTGACCTGCCCGCTGGCGGCAAAGGCGCCGCCGGCATCGTAGGCGCGGCCGGTATGGCGCTCGCACCAGGCGTCCATCAGTGCATTCGCCGGACCGGTATCGAAACCGCGCACGTCCCCGTCCGCCGGCAACAGCGTGAAGTTGGCGATGCCACCCAGGTTCAGTGCGGCACGGTCTTCCTGCGCCGAGCCGAGCAGGGCGGCGTGGAAGGCCGGCATCAGCGGCGCACCCTGGCCGCCCGCCGCCACGTCGCGACGGCGGAAATCGGCAATCGTGGCAATGCCGCAGCGCTCGGCGATGACGTTGCCGTCGCCGAGCTGCCAGGTGAAGGGAGGGTCCGCGTGCGGTCGGTGACGGACCGTCTGCCCGTGCGAACCGATCGCCCGTACGCGGCCACGCGGCACGCCGGCCTCCTGCAGCAGCGACAGCGCCGCCTCGGCGAAGGCGAGCGCGATGCGCCCGTCCAGCATGCCGAGTTCATCCAGCGACACCGTGTCCGCGCCCTGGCCGAGCGCCACCAGCTGCGCACGCAGCGCCGCGTCCCAGCCGAAGGTGCGGCCATGCACGAGTTCGCAGCGCAGGGCGCGACCCTCGCCCTCGAAGCGCACGAGCGCGGCATCGATGCCGTCGGCGCTGGTGCCGGACATCAGGCCCAGGTAAAGCTCGGCGGCAAGGGCGTCGGTGGCTTGGGTCATGCGAAACCGTCGGGCAAAGAAAAAGGCGGGACAGTGTCCCGCCTTTTCAGGCATCCCGCCATGCGGGGCGATCAGCCCTTGCGTGCTGCCGGCTTCGCCGCGGCCACGGTTGCCGGCTTCTTGCCTTCGTCGGCGGGGCCGACATCGGCATAGATGATGTCTTCCACGGTGCGGATGCGCGCCAGCGCGTTGGCCGTGTAGGTGCGGTACGCCGCCAGCTGTGCGCCGGCCAGCGGCTCCGGCGGCGGCATCGTCACCGACAGCGGATTGCGGTGCACGCCGTTGATGCGGAATTCGTAGTGGAGGTGCGGGCCGGTCGACAGGCCGGTGGTGCCGACATAGCCGATCACCGTGCCCTGCGCCACGCGCTGGCCCTGCTTGATGTTGCCCATGCGCGACATGTGCGCGTACAGCGTAGTGTGGCCACGGCCGTGGTCGAGGATCACGGTGCGACCGTAGCCGCCCTGCCAGCCGGCGAACTGCACGCGACCGTCGCCGGCGGCCATGATCGGCGTGCCCGTCGACGCGGCGTAGTCCACGCCCTTGTGCATGCGCATCGTGCCCAGCACCGGGTGGCGGCGCGCGCCGAACTTGGAGCTCATGCGCGCATAGGCGATCGGCATGCGGATGAAGTTCTTCTTCAGCGGCCGGCCGGCGGCGGTGAAGTACTCCGGCTTGCCGCCCGGGCGGGTGAAGCGGAAACCCGAGTGCAGTTTGCCGTCGACGGTGAACGTGGCGGCCTGCACCGGGCCTGTGCTGATCAGCTCGCCTTCACGCCAGGTCTGTTCGACCACCACGCTGAAGCGGTCTTCCGGACCCAGGTCCGAATTGAAGTCGATGTCGTACTTGAAGATCTCGTCCGTCATCGAGTTGATGTTGGCGGACGTCAGTCCGGCCTTGCGTGCCGAACGGTTCAGCGAGCGCCCCACCTTGCCGCTGAGCACGACGGTACGCGTGGTGGTTTCGCGCGCGATCACGCGCTCGGTGATCTTGTCGTCGCCGACCACCAGCTCGACACGGTGGCTCGGGTCGCGGTCGTAGCGCAGGGTGCGCAGGCCGCCGGTGACCGGCAGGTCGAAGGCGACCTCGGTGCCGGGCTTCAGGCGCGTCAGCGCCTTCTTGGCGTCGGCGTTGTCCAGGATGCGGTGCAACGTGGCGGCAGGAATGCCGAGTTCTTCGAAGATCGAGCCCATGGTCTGGCCGGGCTTCACCCGGACTACCTGCCAGCTGTCGCCGGCGGTGCCGGCCTGGCGTGCCGCGGACAATTCGGGCAGGTCGAGCAGCAGGGTATTGCGCGGCTCGGACACCGGCGCCTGGATCGCGCTGGAGAAGCCCGGCACGATGGTCGCCATCAGCACGCCGATGGTGGTGAACAGGCTGGCGTGGATCCAGTGGCGGCGCGTCCAGCGGCCTTCCGGCAGATGCCGCTTTACCGCGTTGTCGCGGAGCACCCCAAGGCGCTCGCGGAACTGTTGCTTGCGGCCGTTGCCGCCCCCATGAGTTTGCATCAAGGTTGCACCTTAAGGGCCAAGGCAAAGCCCCAATCGGCGTACCATAGACACGCGAAGACTTCGCGTCAAACCATTGAGTCAAATAGCTTTTTTGATTGGTATCACTGTTTACTTTCTTTTAACGGTAACTTCACGTCACTGACTTGGCCTTCACGTGGCCGTCCCTACTGGAACCGCTATCCCGTGTCCTCCGCAGAAGCTCTTGCCCTGATCGGCCGTGGCGCCGACGAAATCCTCAAGCCCGACGACCTGGAGGCCCGCCTGAAGCTGGGTCGCCCGCTGCGCGTGAAAGCGGGCTTCGACCCCACTGCGCCAGACCTGCACCTGGGCCATACGGTGCTGCTGAACAAGATGCGCCAGTTCCAGGACCTCGGGCACCAGGTGATCTTCCTGATCGGCGACTTTACCGGAATGATCGGCGACCCCTCCGGCAAGAACGTCACCCGCAAGCCGCTGACCCGGGAGGACGTGCTGGCCAATGCGCGCACCTACGAGGATCAGGTGTTCAAGGTGCTGGACCGGGAAAAGACCGAGGTCCGCTTCAACTCCGAATGGTTCGGCAAGATGGGGGCGGCCGACATGATCCGCCTGGCCGGCCAGCACACCGTGGCCCGCATGCTGGAGCGCGACGATTTCGCCAAGCGCTACGCCGCCCAGCAGTCCATCGCCATCCACGAGTTCCTGTATCCGCTGGTGCAGGGCTACGACTCCGTGGCCCTGCAGGCGGACGTCGAGCTCGGCGGCACCGACCAGAAGTTCAACCTGCTGATGGGGCGTGGCCTGCAGGAGCATCATGGTCAGGCACCGCAGATCGTACTGACCATGCCCCTGCTCGAGGGTCTGGACGGCGTCAACAAGATGTCCAAGTCGCTGGGCAACTACATAGGCGTCAGCGAGCCGGCGATCGACATCGTCACCAAGACGATGAAGATCGGTGACGAGCTGATGTGGCGCTGGATCGAACTGCTGAGTTTCGAGATCGGAGCGGCCGAAGCGGCCGCACTGAAGGTGTCCGTTACGGATGGCGGGCTGAACCCGCGCGACGTGAAACTGCGATTGGCGCGCGAGCTGGCCACCCGCTTCCATGATGCGGGTGAGGCGGAAAAGGCCATCGCGGGTTGGCATGCTGTCGTCACTGGTCAGGGCGATACCTCGCTGCTGGAGCTGAAGGATGTCGTGGTACCCGCCGAAGGCATCCGCATCGCCGCGCTTCTGACGGCGGCGGGCATCACGCCCAGCAATTCCGAGGCCAGCCGCAAGCTCAAGGAGCGCGCTGTCAGGCTGGACGGCGAAGTCGTGGAGGATGCAGGCCTGCAGCTGGCGCCGGGTTTCGAGGGCGTGCTGCAGGTAGGCAAGCGCAATTTCGCGCGCATCCGCCTGGTGGCGGGCTGAGCAAGGGCCGACGCAGGAAGGGTGGTGGAGGGCGCGTGAAAATTTCCGTCCAACCCCCCTTCCCAAAGCCGGTAGAACCGGCCATACTTTCCCTCCCCCGACGCACGGGGCCCTGCCAGACCGGCAGGGCGCCAGAAGAAGGGAAAAGATTCGTCAACACCTTCGAAAAAAGGTGTTGACGAAACAGAAAAACCCGCCATAATAGGCGGCTCACCTCGACGGAAACGACGGGGTCACGAAGGAAGGCGCTGAGGCCGACTTCGAAGCTCTTTGACAGTGTGCGCAGGTGACTTGTGTGGGCGCCTGCAGGAAGGACTAGCTGTCCATCTTGCAGACGTTCGATTCATGAGCATCTTGTCAATTGTAGAAATGCAAGCGATACGTAAAGCTTGTGATCGAGCTCTGCAGCTAAATGTTTTTGCCTTCGGGCAATGCA
>NZ_JBGFFI010000003.1:0-818315 GCF_056175725.1 Pseudoxanthomonas sp. LjRoot206 | reverse complement strand
ATATCGTCAGAGAAAATCCAATGCCCGCTACGTCACAAGACCCTATGAGAGATTGGCGCCTTAATCCGTTCCCTGGATGGCGACGCTCCAACCCTCTCCCTGGTGAAATTAGCGCTGTGGTCCCACCCGTTCCCATCCCGAACACGGAAGTGAAACGCAGCCGCGCCGATGGTAGTGTGGCTTAAGCCATGCAAGAGTAGGTCATCGCCAGGGGCTTTACCCAAAAACCCCCGTCCGACAGGACGGGGGTTTTTTCTTGCGTCCCTTTCGCCAACAATCGGCATACGAGTCCGTGGGGGAGGAATGCATGAAGCTGTCTCGATCTGTTCGCGTCGCACTTGCTGTCGCAACCGCCATCAGTCCGCTGGCTGCAGCGGCGGAAGGCACGTCCGCCGTTGCGGCTCGCATCCACGCAGATGCCCTGGTGCTCGACACGCATCTCGATACGCCCGCCAATTTGCGCAGGCCTGGTTGGGACATCAGCGACGATCACACGCACGAAGGCGATCTCTCGCAGGTGGATCTCCCACGCATGAAGGCCGGCGGGCTGGATGGCGGCTTTTGGGTCATCTATACGGCGCAGGGCGCACGGGACGAGGCCGGCAAGCGTGAAGCACGGGACCACGGCATCGAGCGTCTGATGAGCATTCGCGAAATGCTCGCGGCGCATGCAGAGACCATGGAACTCGCGCATACCGCAGACGATGCGGAACGCATCGCGGCCGCGGGCAAGCGTGTTTCCTTCATCAGCATGGAAAACGCGGCACCGCTGGCCAAGGACCCCAGTCTGCTCTCTGCCTACCACCGGCTTGGCCTGCGGATGCTGGGCATCACGCATGTACGCAACAACGATTTCGGTGATTCGTCGACGGATCCGGCCGGCCCGGAGTGGCAGGGCTTGAGTCCCGCCGGCCGGGCACTGGTGCAGGAGGCGAATCGCCTGGGCATCGTGCTGGATGCATCGCACGCCAGTGATGCCGTGTTCGACCAGCTACTCGCTCAATCGCGGGCTCCGATCGTGCTCTCGCACACCAGCGCAGATGCGGTGTACGACCATCCCCGCAACATCGACGACGCACGTCTTCGCCAACTCGCGGCGAAAGGCGGCGTCATCCATGTGAATGCGTTCGGCGGATACCTGATCAGTATCCCGAAGATTCCTGAGCGCGAGGCCGCGATGGATGCGCTTGGCGAAAAGTTCGGCCCCGAGAGCCGACTGGCGGTGGATCGCGTACCCGCCTATCTGGCAGAGCGGCGCGTGATCGAGCTGCGCTACCCGATGAAGCGGGCCACCTTCGACGACTACATGAAGCACCTGCTTCACATCCTGAAGGTGGCTGGTGTCGACCACGTAGGTATCGGTGCGGATTGGGATGGCGGCGGCGGCGTGGCGGGTATGGAAGATGTCAGTGCGCTTCCGCGGATCACCGAGGCGTTGCTGGCCGCGGGCTATTCGGAAGCCGATATCCGCAAGATATGGAGCGGCAACCTGTTGCGTGTCATGCGGCAGGCACAGGCGGTTGCTGCTGCATCCTGACCCGTAACAGCAGGACTACTCCGCTAGTCCTTCTTACTCTCAAGCCGTTCTTCACAACGTGATGCGCGAGCGGCGCGCATCGTGCAGGCACGATGCCATGCGGAGGTACTGAGTCATGGACGAATCGATCACACCACGCCGTTTCACGACTGAATTCCCCGCTGATGTCCCCAAGCACTGGCTTCCGGGCAATGAAGTGGTGTCCTCGCTCCTCAATGCGTACACCATCCTCGTTCCGGCCAACGAGGCGTTCTACATCCGTACGCTCAATGCCAGCCTGCCCCGCATCGCGGAACCTGTTTTGCGTGCGCGCTGCCAGGCATTCATCCGGCAGGAAGCGCAGCACGGTGTCGCGCACAAGCGCTACTGGCGCAACCTGGACGTGCAGGGATATACATATCGCCGGTTCGAGCATGCGATCGACCGCGGAATATTCGGCGTCATGGACCGGTGGGCGCCGCTGTGGCTGAGGGTGTCCCTGGTGAGCTGCGTCGAGCACATCAATGCGTTTCTGGGGTATGAATTCCTGTCGCAATCCATCCTTGCGGAAGCAGATCCACGCGTGCGCGATCTGATGGAGTGGCATTTCGCCGAAGAGATCGAGCATCGCGCCGTCGCGTTCGACCTTCTGAACGCGATCTCGCCGAGCTACCCGGTACGTGCACTGGGTGCGGTGACGACGGCGACCCTGTTTTATCTGCTGATGACCGTGCTGGCCATGGCACTGCTGGCGCAGGACCGGGCGCTGTGGCGCAAAGCGACCCTCAGGCAGGCCGTGTCGCACTTCGGGCACGGTCACGGGATGGCGCGATGGACGCTGAAGCACCTGTTCGACTACCTCCGTCCAGGTTTCCATCCCGCCGGGCTCGATGGCGGTGACGCCCTAGCTGCAAGCGTGCTCCAGCGGCAGGTGCAGCAGCAGCCCCCGAGCGTTGTTCCAATGCCGTCCCGCAGCTGAATACAGGCTCGTCTGGAGCAGGAGCGTCCGGGCGCTCGCACGCGGCGATCTTTTGGCGGACATAAATCTTTGATTTAAAAGAGAATTCCTGCGAGCTCTTGGCGCCGCGATTGTTGCATCGCTGGGACGATCCGGAACTTCCGGCACGGTTAGCAGTCGAACCCCCCGACTGCTAACATCCCTGCCCATGAGCCAGAACACTCCCACTACCGCCCTGGTCACCAACAACCTGCCGATTCCCAGCGCCCTGGGTTCGCTCGACGCCTATATCAGCGCCGTGCACCAGATTCCGGTGCTGACGGTGGAAGACGAGCGTGCGCTCGCCAACCGTTACCGCGAGGACGAAGACCTCGACGCCGCCCGCGAACTGGTGCATTCGCACCTGCGTTTCGTCGTCCACGTGGCGCGTGGCTACAACGGCTACGGCCTGCCGCTCGGCGACCTGATCCAGGAAGGCAACATCGGCCTGATGAAGGCGGTGAAGCGCTTCGACCCCGACATGGGCGTGCGCCTGGTGAGCTTCGCGGTGCACTGGATCCGTGCCGAGATGCACGAGTTCATCCTGAAGAACTGGCGCATCGTGAAGGTCGCCACGACCAAGGCGCAGCGCAAGTTGTTCTTCAACCTGCGCAAGTCCAAGACGCGCCTGGGCTGGATGAATGCCGAGGAAGTCAGCGCCATCGCCAAGGACCTCAACGTGTCCGAGCGCGAGGTGATGGAAATGGAATCGCGCCTGTCCGGCCGTGATATCGGCTTCGACGCACCGTCGGATGAGGACGAAGAGCACGCACCGCCGTCGCCTGCCAGCTATCTGGTCGCACGCGATGAAGACCCGTCACAGGCGTACGAGCGCGCGGACAGCGAGGACAACCAGCTCGAACTGCTGCGCGAAGGCATGGCGAACCTCGACGACCGCTCGCGCGACATCATCAAGCGCCGCTGGCTGGATGGCGAAAGCAAGGTGACCCTGCAGGAACTGGCCGACGAGTACGGCATTTCCGCCGAGCGTGTCCGCCAGGTCGAAGCCAACGCGCTGAAGAAGATGAAGGCGTTGTTCGCCGCCTGATCTCGCCGTTCGTTATGTGATCTGCAAGAGGCCCATCGGGGCCTCTTCTCTTTTGTGGCGTACGCATCGGGGGATGTGCTCCACTACGCCGCGACCCGCCATGGGCGGCGCGATAACCAGAAGGAGCAGGGCATGGGGTGGGGCAACAAGCGACGGGGACTGTTCGTGTGGATGTTGGCAGCGGCGAGCGGTCTCGCGGCTGCGTCGGGTTTCGCCGCGCCGCACGCGGCCGACGATGGCAACACGAAGTCGAGCGAAGGACAGGGAGGCGTACGCTTCTCCATCGATCGCGAGGAGTACGACGCGCAGGCGCGGGCCGCGATGCAGGTGGATCCCGTGGTCGCCGCGCATCTCGGCGCGATCCGCAAGGTCGCGCTCGACGACGCCGCCAGCATGGGCGAGCCGGGTCCTGACGTGCTGGTGTTCGACGTCGAAGGCAGTCGCGGCAAGGGGCGTGTCACTGCGCGCTTCATCACTGTCAGTCCCTCCGAGGAAGCGCTGGGTCCGGGCATGCTGGTCATGGCCGACGGCACCCGGCACGAGATCGAAGGTGACGCCGATGCGCTGGCCGCGGAGGACGAAGCGCATGGACACGACCATGACCATGACGCGGACATCGAAGCCGGCGCCGGCCTTTTCGTCCGCCAGGCGCAGGAAGCTGCGCAGCGGTATCCGCTGATCCGCCAGCACATCGGCCAGATCACCACGTTCGAGATCGATACCGACGCCACCGGCGCCGCGCCGGGCATGAACACCTTCGTGTTCGATGTCGCCGGCGACAAGGGGCGTGGGCGGCTCGAAGCCGACTTCATCACCGTCAGCGCCGACACCGAGCGCCTCGGCAAGGGCGTGCTGACGCTGGCTAACGGCCGCAAACTGTCGTTCGAAGGCGAGCCCCGTGGGGAGAACGAGTCCGAGGACGGTGTCGGACTCGAGGACATGCTCGCGGGCGACAACATCTTCACCCGCCAGGCGCGGGTCGCGGCGCAGCGCTACCCACTCGTGCAGCAGCATATCGGCACGCTGCAGTCGTTCGAACTCGACCTCGCCGGCACCGGCGAAGCGGAGGGCGCGGACGAGTTCGTGTTCACGCTGGCCGGCGACAAGGGACGTGGACGCCTCCTCGCCGAGTTCATTACCGTCGATGCCGATACCGAACGCCTGGGCAAAGGCGTGCTGACCTTGGCCGATGGCCGCGAGATCGCCTTCGAGGGCGAGGCGCCGATGGAAGGCGAACTCGCCGCGCCGCGCATCGATACGGATCGCGGTGAAGCTCCGGATACCTTCGCGCGCCAGGACGGCATGTTCGTGCTGCAGGCCAACGCGGCCATGCAGGCGCATCCGGTCGTGCAGCGTCATATCGGCGACATTCGCGAAGCCGCCTTCGACCGCGATGCATCGTGGGCGGCGGAAGGCGAGCGCTACATCTTCGATCTGAAAGGCAGCAAGGGCGCCGGCCGGCTCGAAGCCGAGTTCATTACCGTCGATGCCGACAGCGAGCGCATCGGCGACGGCGAACTGGTCATGGCCGACGGCAAGCGCTATCCGCTGGACGGGAAGTAAGCCGAACAAGATCCGGATAGCGCCGCCCTCGCGGCGACGCGAGCATGGCATCACTTCTCCGGAGTGATGCCATGTCGTTCGTGATCCGCGGGCTGTCGCCCGAACCGTTCCGTCCCCTGTTCGCCCTCGACGATGCCACGCTGGCGGCACGCAACATCCGCCGCGTCGTCGCCGACAGCGATCGAGGGTTCCCCTGCCGCGTCACGCTGCAGGACGCGCGACAGGGCGAGACCCTGCTGCTGCTTCCCTATCTGCACCACGATGTCGCCGGGGCTTATCGCGGCAGTGGCCCGATTTTCGTCAGTGAAGACGGCATGCAGGCACCAGCGGTGGAATTCCGCAACATGCTCCCCACGACCTTTCCGCATCGCCTGCTCTCGCTGCGGGCCTACGACGCGGAGGGTGTGATGCTCGATGCCGAGGTCGTGGAAGGCATCGATGCAGTGCCGCATCTGCGACGCCTGCTTGGTACCGCCAGCGTCGCCTACCTGCACGTCCACAATGCGCGCCGCGGCTGCTACGCCTGTCGCGTCGACCCGGCCTGACCCTCGTCCTTGCCCAGAATGATCCGCGCGCCGCGCTGGTAGCTCCAGTACGCCCAGCACCAGTTCAGCAGTACGACCAGGCGGTTGCGGAAGCCGATCAGGAAGAACACGTGCGCGGTCAGCCAGAACCACCACGCCAGCAGGCCGGAAAACTTCAGCCGTCCGAAATCCACCACCGCCGCCATGCGCCCGATGGTCGCTAGGTTGCCGTAGTCCTGGTAACGGAACGCACCGGGCGATGCGCTGCCCAACAGGCGCGCGCGCAGCACCTGCGCGACGTGGCGGCCCATCTGCTTGGCGGCAGGCGCCACGCCGGGTACGGGACGTCCGTCCGAGGTCACCGCGGCCAGGTCGCCGGCGACGAAGATGTCGGGATGTCCGGGCACGCTGAGGTCGGGTTGCACCAGCACGCGTCCGGCGCGATCCAGCGGCACGCCAAGTGAGCGCGCCAGCGGTGATGCGGCCACGCCGGCGGCCCAGACCACGGTCTTGGCCGGGACGAAGGTGTCGCCCAGCCGGTAGCCGTCGTCGGTGATATCGCTGACCGGCGTGCCGGTGACGACCTCCACGCCGAGTTTCTCCAGTTGCTTGCGGGCCTTGTCCGACAGCGCCTCGGGAAACGATGCCAGCACGCGTGGTCCCGCTTCCACCAGGCGCACTCGGGCCTGCGAGGGATCGATGTTGCGGAACTCGTTGGTCAGCGTGTGCCGTGCGATCTCGGCCAGTGTGCCCGCCAGCTCCACGCCGGTCGGGCCGCCGCCGACGATGGCGAAGCTGAGCCACGCGGCGCGTTTCGCCGGATCGGTTTCGGTCTCGGCGCGCTCGAACGCGAGCAGCAGGTGGCGGCGCAACTGCAGCGCGTCGTCGAGCGTCTTCAGTCCCGGCGCGTGCCGAGCCCATTCGTCGTGGCCGAAGTAGGCATGCGTCGCGCCGGTCGCCAGCAGCAGGTGGTCGAACGCGAGCGTCGTGCCGTCGGCGAACACGATCTGCTTGTCCTGCGGCGCGATCGACGCCACCTCGGCCAGCCGCACTTCCACGTTCTTCTGCTTGCGCAGGATGTGGCGCAGCGGCGCGGCGATATCGGGGGCGGACAGGCCGGCGGTGGCCACCTGGTACAGCAGCGGCTGGAACAGGTGGTGGTTGTGCCTGTCGATCAGGGTGATGCGGACCGGTGCGTTCGCCAGGGCGCGCGTGGTCCAGAGGCCACCAAAACCGCCGCCGACGATGACCACATGGGGACGTGCTGCCTGCATGCTCGATTCTCCTGGCACCGCACGCGATTGTCGCATGCGGCGCATGCCGATCAGGTCGGGTCGCGGTCGATCAGCGAGGTCTCGCGCGTGTCCGGCATCCACAGGTACACCAGCAGCGAGCAGGCGATGCAGGCGGTGACGTACCAGTAGAAGCCGGTCTCGTGGCCGATGCGCTTGAACCACAGCGCCACCGCATCGGCGGTGCCGCCGAAGATCGCCACCGTCAGCGCGTACGGCAGGCCGACGCCGAGCGCGCGGATCTCGACCGGGAACAGTTCCGCCTTCACCACCGCATTGATCGCGGTGTAGCCGCTGACGATCACCAGCGCCGCCATCACCAGCCAGAACGCCTGCGTGGCGCTCTGCACGTCCTGCAGCTGGCTGAGGATGGGCACGGTGCACAGCGTGCCCAGCACGCCGAACGCGATCAGGATGCGCCGTCGCCCGATCCGGTCCGACAACGCGCCGACCACCGGCTGCAGCAGCATGTAGAAGAACAGCGTGGACGCATTGATCAGGCTGGCCGTCTCGGCCGCCATGCCGGCGCTGTTGACCAGGAACTTGTGCACGTAGGTGGTGTACGTATAGAACGCCAGCGTGCCGCCCATGGTCAGGCCGACCACCGCGAACACCGCGCGCGGATGCCGCATCAGCGCACGCAGCGTGCCCTCGGCGCGCTGCTGTCCCGTCGCCGCCGCGTCGTTGCGCTGGAACGACTCGGTTTCCACCATGTTCCGGCGCAGCCACAGCGCTACCAGCGCCGCCACCGCGCCGATCGCGAACGGAATGCGCCAGCCCCACTCGCGCAGCTGGTCGTCGGTGAGGAACACGCGCTGCAAAGCGATCAGCACGCCCAGCGCGATCAGGTGGCCCATCACCAGGGTGACGTACTGGAAGCTCGACCAGAAGCCGCGGTGTTCGCGCGTCGCCATCTCGCTGAGGTAGGTCGCCGACGTACCGTACTCGCCCCCGACCGACAGGCCCTGCAGCAGCCGCGCCAGCACCAGCAGGATCGGCGCGGCGATGCCGATGCTGGCGTAGCCCGGCGTGCAGGCGATGATCAGCGAGCCACCGCACATCATCACCACCGACAGCATCAGGGCGCGCTTGCGGCCGTGGCGGTCGGCGTAGCGGCCGAGTAGCCAGCCGCCGAGCGGACGCATCAGGAAGCCCACCGCGAAGATCACCGCCGTCTTCAGCAACTGGCTGGTGCGGTCACCGCCGGGGAAGAACACCTCGGCGAAGTACAGCGAGAACGCCGCGTACACGTACCAGTCGTACCACTCCACCAGGTTGCCGACCGAGCCGCTGAAGATGCTGCGCAGCCGTTGGGCGGGGGTCAGGGCGGTACGCGGGGTCTGCGTCATCAGTACAGGTCCATGGGATCGACATCGAGCGACCAGCGCGTGCGGCGCGCTTCCGGCAGGGCGTGGAGGTCCGGCAGGGCGAGATCGAGCGTGCGATGCAGCGTGCGGCGCTCGGGCGAGGTCAGCAGCAGCTGCACGCGATGCAGGCCGGCGCGGCGCGGCATCGGCGCCGGCAGCGGGCCGTGCATCTCCAGTACCGCATCGTGCCGGCGCAGCGCCTGCTTCGCGGCCTGCAGGAACTGCTGTGCGGCATCGACGTGCTGGGCTTCGGCGCGCAGCAGGGCGAGGTGCGCGAACGGCGGGAAGCCGGCCATGCGCCGCTGTTCCAGCTCCGCCTCGGCGAACGCGTGGTAGCCGCCGCTGATCAGCGTGTTCAACAGCGGATGGTCGGGATGGTGCGTCTGCAGCCACACATCGCCGCGCTTGCCGGCGCGCCCGGCGCGTCCGGCCACCTGGATCAACTGCTGCGCGAGCTTCTCGCCGGCGCGGAAATCGGTGGAGAACAGGCCCTCGTCGACGCCGACCACCGCCACGCGCGTGAGGTGCGGCAGGTCGTGGCCCTTGGCCAGGATCTGCGTGCCGACCAGGATGCCGGGCGCATCGCCCAGCTTCGCCAGCTGCTGCGCCAGGCCGTCGCGCTTCTGCGTGGTGCCGCGGTCGACCCGCAGCACCGGCACGTCGGTGAACTGCTCGGCCAGCAGTTCCTCGAGCCGTTCGGTGCCGATGCCCTGCGGCTGCAGGGCCAGTCCGCCGCAATCAGGACAGGCGGGTGGCGCCGCCTGGCGTGCGCCGCAGTGATGGCATTGCAGGCGCTTGCCGCCGGCATGCACGGTCATCGGACTGTCGCAGCGCTTGCAGTGCGCGCTCCAGCCGCAGTCGTGGCACAGCAGCACCGGCGCGTAGCCGCGACGGTTCTTGAACACCAGTACCTGCCCGCCGGCATCCAGCGCCTGGCGGATCGCCTGCAGCGTGTCCGCCAGCAGGCCGGCCTGCTGCGCGCGCTTGCGCACGTCGAGTACGCGCACCGCCGGCGGCTGCGCCTCGCCCGCGCGCCGCGACAGGCGCAGGTGCGCGTAGCGGCCCGTGCGTGCGTTGTGCAGCGTCTCCAGCGACGGCGTGGCGCTGCCCAGCACCACCGGCACGTCCAGCGCCTTGCCGCGTACCAGGGCGAAGTCGCGTGCGTGGTAGCGGATGCCGTCCTGCTGCTTGTAGCTGCCGTCGTGCTCTTCGTCGATCACAATCAGTCCGGCCTCCGGCAGCGGCGTGAACACCGCCGAGCGCGTGCCCACGATCACCCGTGCCTCGCCGCGCAGGCACGCCGCCCAGGTGCGGACACGCTCACCATCGTTGAGGCCGGAGTGCAGCGCATGCACCGGCACGCCCAGGCGTTCGCGGAATCGCGCCAGCGTCTGCGGGGTCAGGCCGATCTCCGGCACCAGCATCAGCGCCTGCCGCCCACGGCGCAGGCAGTCGGCGATGGCGTGCAGGTAGACCTCGGTCTTGCCGCTGCCGGTCACGCCGTCGAGCAGCAGCGCACCGAAGCCGGCCGTGCCGACGATCGCCACGGCCGCCACCTGCTGTTCCTCGTTGAGCGCCGGCCCCGGGCGCGGCGCGGGCGCGGTCTGCGCCGCGGCGGCCGGGAAGCGTTCGGCCAGCCCGCGCTTGCCCAGGTCGCGGGCGGTGGCGCGGCCGCTGCCCAGGTGCAGATCCAGCACGTCTTCGTCCAGCGTGCCGTGCGCCGCCAGCAGGTCAGCCAAGCGGCGTGGCCGGCTGCCGGCCCGCAATCGGTCGCGCTGCAGCTGGCCGGCCTCGGTCAGGCGCCAGTGCCAGGCATGGGTGTCCGGCAATGGGTCGCCCTGGCGCAACGCGACGGGCAGGGCGGTCGCCACCACCTCGCCCAGCGGCGCGTGGGTGTAGCGCGCCAGCCAGTGCAGCGAGTCGAGTAGCTCGCCCTGCAGCAGGGGCGCGTCGTCCAGCAGGGCGTCGGCCGGGCGCAGCTCCAGGGTGGGGTCGGCCGGGGCGGCGACGCCGGCGATGAAGCCCGTCAGCGCCCGATTGCCGAACATCACCTTCACCCGCTTGCCGACGTCCCCGGGCGAGGCGGCGTGACCGGGCGGGGGCAGGTAGTCGAACAGCCGTGGCAGCGGCACGGGCAGGGCGACCTGGAGGACGGAAAGGGGTGGCATTCCGGCCAGTGTATCGGCCCCTCCGGGCCGGGGTCACATCTCACGCAGTTGCATCCATGTCCTGTCAGAATCTTGACGAGATTCACGCAAGTACTGATCCCGGAAGGAGATTCCGGTTTATCCACACGCGCTGTGGATAAATCTGTGCATGGCGGGAATGCTTCACGGCGCGATGACGCTGCTGCAAGCGTCCGCGTCAGGTTGGTCAAAAAAGTGCCAGCAGGCCTTTTCCCAGTCGAATCATGCAGTTAGCCGTGAAACGTGGCTGACACAATGGCGCGGAGGGCGGGGCGATGGGGTCCCGTGACGGTTTGGTGACTGCTGTGCACAACGTTTTTCTTGGAAACCCTTGCTGCGCCGGGGAGAGCAGATTTCGACCGCCTGTCAAGCGTCCGTACGGGCGCGCCGGGTGACTATGATCCACGCATCACCGACCGGTTCCACGATGGCCTCTTCCGACTCCCCGACCTCTCCCGCGCCCGCCGCGCTCGCCGCCTTCCTCCGTGGCTGCGAACGCCGCGGCGCCGTGTTCGCCGAACTGCAGTGCGGCGACGCCGACCGGGGCGACGTGGCCCTCGCGGCCGCCCAGCGTGCGTTCCGCGGCAAGGCCGCCGCCCTGCCGATGGCCGACTGGCCGGTGCGCTTCTGGGCGCTGCTGGCGGCGACGCCGCAACTGCGCGCCGACGGGCCCACCGCCCGCTGGCCCGACGCCTTCGCCGCGCTGGCCCGCCCTGCGACGGCCGACCGGGCGGCGCTGCTGCTGCGCCTCGCCGGCGGCCTGCAGGAAGCCGAGGCCGCCGACGCCCTCGGCCTCGACGGCGCGGCGTACCGCGACGCCCTGGCCCGCGCCTGCCCGCGCGATGCGC
This sequence comes from Pseudoxanthomonas sp. LjRoot206, assembly GCF_056175725.1. Taxonomy (NCBI): domain Bacteria; kingdom Pseudomonadati; phylum Pseudomonadota; class Gammaproteobacteria; order Lysobacterales; family Lysobacteraceae; genus Pseudoxanthomonas; species Pseudoxanthomonas sp. LjRoot206. Next base: position 806,974 of record NZ_JBGFFI010000003.1, on the reverse strand, counting down.
TGGGGCATCCCGACGCCGGCGCCTGGCGTGCGCTGGCCGAGGCCATCCAGCAGCACCTGCGCGAACTGCCGGCCGACCGGCTCGCCACCCTCGCGCGCCTGCGCGAAGAAGCGCTGGCCGGCACCCGCCTGCCGCCAGCGTCGGCGAAGACGCCCACCTTCGCGCCGACGCCCGCGCCGCGCCGCTGGCCGTGGATCCTGCTGGTCGTGGTGCTGCTGCTTGCTGCCGCCGGTGCCGGGCTGTGGTGGTGGCGTGGCGCGGCAATGCTGGCGCCGCCGTCGACGCAGGCGCCGGCGAGCGCCGAGGGCGAAGGCGTCTCGGCGCTGCCGCCGGATCCGGAGATCACGACCGATGCGCTGCCTGCCGCGGAGGCGCCCGCCGCGCGCGCGGACGACGTCGTCGCCGCCGAGGCGCATGCCGACTTCGCGCTGCTGGCCGATCCCGACGACGAAACGCGGGCGCGCGAGGCGGATTTCCTCGCTTGGTATCTCGCCGGTGCGGGCGCGACCGCCGCGAACGCCACGACCGATGCCGACACGGACGCGGGAGCGACCGATGCAGCACCGTGATCGGCGGCTGCGTGTCGTGATCGCCTTCGCCATCGTGGCGGCGATGGCCGGTATCGCGGTGTCGTCCGCGCAGGACGCATCGAATGCGACCCGCTGGGCCGCGATGTCGCCTGGCGCGCAGGCGGACTGGCAGCAGCGTCGCCTGGCGTGGGATGCGTTGCCTCGGCAGGAACGCGAAGACCGGCGCGCGCGCTATGCCGCGTGGCGCGCGCTGGACGAGATCCAGCGTGCGCGCCTGCGCGCCGCCGCCAGCGAGATCGCCGCGTTGCCGCCGGAACACCAGGCCGCGCTGCGCACGCAGTTCCGCGTGCTGGACGGCATGCAGCGGCAGGGCTGGCGACTGGGGCCGGCGCTCGGCGCGGACTGGCCGCGGCTGCAGCCGTTGTTCGCCTACGTGCCGCCCGGCGAGCGCGATGGGCTGCTGGCCTTGTTGCGGCAACTCGATGCGGAACAGCGCGACGATCTCGCCGCGCTGGCACAACGCCTGCCGCCGCAGGACCGCGATGCGTTCCGTCGTGAACTGCTCGCCGTGCCCGACGGCCAGCGCCGCGCGTGGCTGCGGCAGCGGCGCGATCGCTGACCCCGCTGCGGATCGACAGCGTTCCGTAGCGTGCGCCATGCGCACGACCTCATGACCTCATCGCCGCGCGACTCCTTTCGTGCGCATAGCGCACGCTACGAAGTCGCGATTCGACCGGACAACGGGATTCCCTTCGTAGTGAGCCCGTCGAGCCACGCTTTTCGCGCCCGGGCCTGATCACCGCGGCCTGACGATCCATCGCCAACGACATTCAAGGCACGGTGCTCCCGGGACGGCGCGGCCCCTCAAATCGCCACGGGCTCCTCAAGGCCTTCGCCGTAGCGTGCGCTGCGCGCACGGCCTCATGACCCCACCACCGCGCGATTCCTCTCGTGCGCATGGCGCACGCGACGAATGCGCGCGTGTCTCGTCAGACTCGGCACGCCGCTATGCGTTCACCAGGCTGGTCAGCGACAGCAGGACCATGGCGGTGACGACCAGGAAGAAGTACAGCATGCCCAGTGCCAGGTACTTGAGCAGCGTCACGGCCGGGTGCTGGCGATAGACGCGCTGCTGCATCCAGAACAGGTACACCGGCATCCAGCACATGATCAGCAGTTCGGCCATCCACACCGGTGCGCGCGCCAGGGTCGCCTGTTCCGGCAGCAGGCCGTCGACGAAGGACAGGGCGAAGAACACCAGCACGCACAGGCACAGGTAGGCGTGGCTGTAGAGCGCCACCACCAGGTGTTCCAGATACACGCGGCCCGTGCCGAGGTAGGCCAGTTTCAGCAGCAGCGCGAACACCGGCACCAGCACGAACAGCGCCGACGGCACGGCGCCCATCAGAGCGTTCTTGAACAGCTCCGGGTCCTTCTGCAGGCGCGGGATGTTGTCCTGCGCCCGCGCGATCTTCTTGTTCAACCAGCGGTTGCCGAACGCGGGCAGCCAGTCCACCTGGACCGGATTGTCGGTCTGGTGCCAGGGCTTGCCGTTCTGCGAGAACAGCGAGCCGGTGGAGTCCGGCATCGGCCCGTTCTTCGGGATCCGGTCGGGTTCGGCCAGCGCCGGGTGGTCGGGCCGCAGCTCGGCGATGCGCGCGCGTGCCCGCGCCTGGGTGCTGCGGATGTTGTTCTCCACCTGTTCGCGCGCGAACGCCAGGGGCGGCGGCAACGCGGCACGTGCGGCCAGCAGCCCGTCGATGGTGCGGTCGCGCAGGCGGATGACGTCATCCACATCGGTCAGGGCGCCGAAATCCACGCCCTCGTCACCGGCGCCGGTCACCTGGACGGTCGTGTTGCCGCCCTTGCCGTCGGCAACCGCAGGCGGGCTGAACGGGTCGCCGCTGCCGGTGGCGAACTTGCCCACGAAAAACGTCAGCACACTCAGGATCACGAACAGCCGCAGCGGCGCCACGTACGGCGCGCGGTGGCCGGCCAGGTAGGCATTGGCCAGCTTGCCGGGCGAGAGCAGGGTGCGCAGGGTGCGGAAGATGCGCCCGTCCAGGTGCCAGAACGACTCGAACACCTCCTCCACCGCATGCCCGAAGCTGCGCAGCGGGTTGTGCGCGTTCTGCCCGCAGACGTGGCAGAAGCCGCCCTGCAGCGGCGTCTTGCAGTTGTCGCACGCGCTGGCGTGCACGGCGTCGGCATCGTGCGATGGGGTCATGGGGCGTTCGGGTGGCGCGGCGGGCGAGCGGGTAAGATACCGGCCTCCCGTGACCCGGTGCCAGCGCGACGCCGCGCGACCGCAGTCCGGCGGTTGATCCTCATGTCCGTCTCCCCCTCCCCGACCCCGCGCTTCGGCCAGGAAGTGCGCGCCACGGGCACGCTCGCCCTGCCGCTCGTGCTGGGCCACGTCTCCACCGGCCTGATCGGCTTCGTCGACAACGTCATCGCCGGCCACCACGCCACCGCCACGCTGGCGGCGGTGACCGTCGGCACCGCGCTGCTGTGGCTGCCGATGATGGTGCCGATCGGCACGCTGATCTCGCTGACCGCGTCGGTGTCGCAGCTCGACGGCGCCAACCGCCGCAGCGAGATCGCGCCGCTGTTCCGCCAGGCGCTGTGGCTGTCGCTGGGCCTGGGCCTGCTGATGTTCGCCTTCCTCAGCGTGGCGCCGTATGCGCTGGCCGCGTTCGGCATCGCGCCCGACATCATTCCCGGCGCGACCGCCTTCCTGCACGGCATCCGCTGGGGCGTGCCGGCGCTGACGTTCTACTTCTGCATGCGCTACCTCAGCGAAGGCACGCACTGGACGCTGCCGACCATGATCCTCGGCTTCGGCGGCCTGTTCGTGCTGGCGCCGGTGGGCTACGTGCTGGCGTTCGGCAAGTTCGGCTTTCCGGAGATGGGCGCGGGCGGCCTGGGCATCGCCTCGGCGCTGACCATGTGGCTACAGGCGATCGCGTTCGCGATCTACCTGGCGCGCGCGCGCCGTTTCGCCGACCTGCAGCTGTTCGCGCACCTCGATCCGCCGCGCAGCGCGCCGATCATGCAGTTGCTGCGCACCGGCCTGCCGATCGGCATCACCGTGCTGATGGAGGGCAGCCTCTTCATCGTCACCGCGCTGCTGATCGCGCGCCTCGGCGCCATCCCGGCGGCCGCACACCAGATCGCCATCAACGTGTCGGCGCTGTGCTTCATGATCCCGATGGGCGTGGCCGAGGCCACCACCGTGCGCGTGGGCCATGCGGTGGGCGCGGGCAATACGCTCGGCATCCGCCGCGCCGCGCACGCCGGCTACGTCATCGTGCTGGCCACGCAGGCGCTCTCCGCGCTGTTCCTGCTGCTCGGCCACGACCTGGTGGTGTCGCTGTACACCGACGACCTGGCCGTCGCCGCGCTGGCCGGCACGCTGCTGCTGTTCGCCGCCGCGTTCCAGTTCCCCGACGGCATCCAGGTGCTGTCGGCCGGCGCGCTGCGCGGGCTGAAGGACACCCGCGTGCCGATGTGGCTGGCGGTGGTCTCGTACTGGGGCCTGGGCATGCCGCTGGGCGCCGGGCTGGGCCTGGGCCTCGGCTGGGGCCCGCAGGGCATGTGGCTGGGCCTGATCGTCGGCCTGACCGCCGCCGCGGTGCTGCTGGGCTGGCGCTTCGAGCGCAGCAGCAAGCGCTGGCAGGCCGCCGCAGCCACCCCCGCCGCGGTCACGGTGACCAACGGGGCATGAAAGCCTCACGCGCTACACGCTAGAGTGAACCCAGTTTCCCGGAGTCCCCCATGAGCCAAGTCGCACCAGCCCCCCGTCGCAGCCCGGTCGTCGCCTTCTTCGTCGGCCTCTGGGACGTGATGAACTTCACCCGCAAGCTGGTCCTCAACCTGATCTTCTTCGGGTTGCTGTTCCTGATCTTCATCGTGTTCGTCATCGCCGCCGGCAGTGGCGGGGTGAAGCCGCTGATGGAGCGCACCACCTTCGTGCTGGCGCCGGAAGGCCGCCTGGTGGAGCAGTTCACCGCCGATCCCGCCACCCGCGCGCTGGCCAAGGCGTTCGGCGACAAGAGCGCCGAGGAGGTGCAGCTGCGCGACCTGCTGCGCGCCATCGAGGCGGCGCAGAAGGACGACAAGGTCGAGCGCATGCTGCTGCGCGTGGACCAGCTGCAGCCCACCGGCTACGCCTCGCTGCGCGAAGTCGCCGCCGCGCTGGCGAAGTTCCGCGCCTCCGGCAAGCAGATCGTCGCCTTCGGCGAGAACATCAGCCAGACCCAGTACCTGCTGGCCGCGCAGGCCGACGAGGTCTACCTGGACCCGATGGGCAGCCTGATGCTCGAGGGCCTGGGCCGCTACCGCCAGTACTACCGCCAGGGCCTGCAGGAAAAGCTCGGCGTGGACGTGCACCTGTTCAAGGTGGGCGAGTACAAGTCCGCCGCCGAGCCCTACGTGCTCGACGCCGCGTCGAAGGAAGCCAAGGAAGCCGACCTGTTCTGGATGAACGATGTGTGGCAGCGCCTGCTGGCCGACATCGCCAAGGTCCGCAAGACCACGCCGGACGCGCTGGCCGCCGGCATCGACACGCTGCCCGAAGGCATCGCCGCCGCCGGTGGCGATCTGGCCAAGTACGCGCTGCAGCAGAAGCTGGTCGATGGCCTGAAGACGCAGGAAGAAGTCGAGAACCTGCTGATCGAGCGCGGCGTGGCCGACGAGGATTCCGAGACCGGCTTCCGCGCCATCGGCCTGGCCGGTTATCTGACCCACCTCGACGCCAAGATCAATCCGCTCGACAAGCGTCCGCAGGTCGCGGTGGTGGTGGCCGAAGGCGAGATCACCGACGGCGACCAGCCGGCCGGCCGCGTCGGTGGCCTGTCCACCTCGGCGCTGCTGCGCGAGGCGCGCGACGACGACGACGTGAAGGCCGTGGTGCTGCGCGTGGATTCGCCGGGCGGCGGCGTGTACGCCTCCGAGCAGATCCGCCGCGAAGTGGCCGCGCTGAAGAAGGCCGGCAAGCCGGTGGTCGTTTCGATGGGCGACCTGGCTGCGTCCGGCGGTTACTGGATCAGCATGAATGCCGACCGCATCTACGCCGATCCGTCGACCATCACCGGTTCCATCGGCATCTTCGGCGTGATCCCCACCGTGCCGCGCACGCTGGAGAAGATCGGCGTGCGCACCGACGGCGTGGGCACCACCCGCTTCGCCGGCGCGTTCGACATCACCCGTCCGCTGGACCCGGCCGTGGGCCAGGTGATCCAGTCGGTCATCGACAAGGGCTACGCCGATTTCACCGGCAAGGTCGCCGAGGCGCGCAAGAAGTCGGTCGAGGAGATCGATGCGGTGGCGCGCGGTCGCGTGTGGAGCGGTGCGCAGGCGAAGGAGCGCGGGCTGGTCGACGAGCTGGCCGGCCTGGACGTGGCGCTGGCCGATGCGGCCAAGCGCGCCAAGCTGGGCGCGCCGGACACGTACCGCGTGCGCTACATCGAGAAGATGTCGTCGCCGTTCTCGCAGTTCATGGGCGGCTTCGCCGGCAGCCGGATCGGTGCGGCGTGGTTGAAGGACTCCGATTTCGCCCGCGCGCTGCTGGCGCGCAGCCTGCCGGAGATGGAAGCGCAGCTGCGCTTCGTCGACGAGGCGGTGAACGATCGCAACGGCGCCCCGGTGAAGAGCCTGGCGTACTGCTTCTGCGGGTTCTGAGTCTCAGTTCCATCGTGTGATCGACGGGCCGCGCGGGCAACCGCGCGGCCCGTTGCGTTTGTGGGCCTGCGCGCGCCGCAGACGGACTCGCACGCTGTGTCCGTCGCACGAGTGGTCGCATCCCTTGCTCGGTGTCCCGCGTGCAACGTCCCGCGCCTCGTGTTCGCCGCGCGACGTGTCGTGTCCCGAACGCGGACGGTCGGGTCGGCAGCGCGGTGTGTCGGGTTCGACACGCGGTGTACCGGGTCCAGCGCGTGGACGATCGGGTTGCCCAACGCGGCGCTCCGCGTCCGGAACGCGGGACACCGAGTCTTCAGCGCGACGGATCGGGTCTCGGACGTCGCGTTCCGAGCTCAGAACCCGGAACGCCGCGTCCGGAACGTGGTGCGTCGGGATAGCACACGCGGCATGTCGCGCTCGGAACGTCGCGTACCGGGTCAGGAGCGCGATGCGTCGGGTTCGGCAGGTGGTGTTCGGGGTTCGGAACCCGGAACGCCGGGTTGTGGACCTGGCCTGTGGGGTTCCGGACGCGGACAGGGAGGCGGCGACCCGCATCGGGATCCGCCGTCGCGACATCCGGACGCCTGTGACGGGCCTCGGTCGTGCCGGCGACGCGATGGGTTCGGCAGGGAGGGACGTATGTAGGAGCGGCAGGGACAGCGGCCGCGTGCGCAGGCCCGTGCCTGCCAAACCGATCCGGGACGGTGAGCCGGCGGGACGGCCGATCGGAGGCGGCGGGGCCTGGACCCGCGTGGCGATCCCCGGACGCCGGATGCGGGATCACGTCCGCCTGCTGCCGGGCGGCGACGCTGGAGGCGGGACTATGGATCGTATATGATTCATATATTCGTTCCCGAGAGTCTCCCATGGGTATCGTCAACATCGACGACGCGCTGCACGACCAGCTGCGCCGCGCCTGCACCGTCAGCCACCGCTCGATCAACGCGCAGGCCAATTTCTGGATCAAGGTCGGCATGCTCTGCGAGATGCACCCGGAACTGAGCTTCCAGGACATCGTCGCCAACGAACTGCGCGCGGCCGGCGTGCAACCGGCGCCGCTGCGCGCGGGCCACACGTGATCAAGACCGCCGACGAACTGGCGCGCATGGCGGAGGCCGGCGCGCTGCTGGCGTCCGTGTTCGACCGCCTCGACCGGCTCACGCTGGAAGGCATGAGCACGATGGCGATCAACGACCTGGTCGAACGCATGATCGTCGACGAGCTGCACGCGCGCCCGGCCAGCAAGGGGCAGTACGACTTCCCCTACGTGCTCAACGCGTCCATCGACGACGTGGTCTGCCACGGCATGCCCTCGCACGACGACGTGCTGCGCAGCGGGCAGATCGTCAACCTCGACATCACGCTGGAGAAGCACGGCTATATCGCCGACTCCAGCACCACCTACCTGGTCGGCGAGGTCGCCTATCCCGCGCGCAGGCTGGTGCAGGCCACCTACCAGGCGATGTGGAAAGGCATCGCCGCCGTGCGTCCCGGCGCGCGCCTCGGCGACGTCGGCCACGCCATCGCGCAGTACGCGCGCGAGCAAGGCTACAGCGTGGTGAAGGAATACGGCGGCCACGGCATCGGCCGCGAGATGCACGAAGCCCCGCACGTGCATCACTACGGCAAGCCCGGCACGGGCCTGGTGCTGGAAGAGGGCATGGTGTTCACCATCGAGCCGATGCTGAACCAGGGCCGCGCCGCGATCCGCTCGCAGCCCGATGTATGGCCGGTCCACACGCGCGACGGAAAACTCTCCGCGCAGTTCGAACACACCGTCGCGGTGACGCGCACGGGCGCGCGCGTGCTGACCTTGCGGCCGGGCGAAACGCCACCGCGCGACCTGCACTGACCCCGTTGCGCGTACTGCCCCCTCTCCCCCCGCATGCGGGGGAGAGGGTTGGGGTGAGGGGGGCGCGATGCCGTCTCTCGTCGTTACGCCGCATCGCGCGCCGCGGCGTCGGCAACGTTCCCGACACGTCGTTGCGTGGACTTCGTCGCCCCCTCACCTGTCCCCGTCTTCACCGGGGACATCCTCTCCCCCGCGAGCGGGGGAGAGGAGGCGTGTCCTGCCGTACTGTTTGGAATGTGGACGGATGCGGAGCAGGCGGTCGACGCTACTGCCCCCTCTCCACCGCATGCGGGGGAGAGGAGGCGACTCCGCATCGGATTTGCACGTCGTGCATCGCCGACGCGACGCATGCTGGCGCGCGACTCAGGCTTTCACGCTGTCCGCATCCGCCTGCGGTTCCGGTGGTTCGTCGGTCGGGGGCGGTTCGGGGGCGCGGCAGGCGGCGCAGGCCAGCAGCAGGGCGGCGAGCAGGGTGAGGCGGATCCGGGTCATGGCGACGGTCCTCCTGTGACGTGGCGCTATGCTACGCCCATCGATGAAGGAGGCGCATGTGGCGGCGAACCGGTGGCGACTGGAGGGGCAACTGGCGCTGGTGACCGGCGCCAGCGCGGGCATCGGACTGGCGATCGCGCGCGAACTGCTGGACTTCGGCGCGGACGTGCTGATGGTGGCGCGCGACGAGGATGCGCTGCAGGACGCGCGCGCCGACCTGGCCGACGAGTTCCCCGAGCGCACCATCGCCACGCTGGCCGCCGACGTGGCCGACGACGAAGACCGCCGCGCCATCCTCGACTGGGTGGAAGACCACGGCGACGGCCTCAACATCCTGGTCAACAACGCCGGCGGCAACGTCACCCGCGCCGCGGTGGACTACACCGAGGACGAGTGGCGCGGCATCTTCGAGACCAACCTGTTCTCGGCGTTCGAGCTGTCGCGCTACGCGCATCCGCTGCTGACGCGGCACGCGGCGTCGAGCATCGTCAACGTCGGCAGCGTGTCCGGCACCACCGCCGTGCGCAGCGGCGCGCCCTACGGCATGACCAAGGCCGCGCTGCACCAGCTCACCCGCAACCTGGCCGTCGAATGGGCCGAGGACGGCGTGCGCGTCAACGCCGTGGCGCCGTGGTACATCCGCACGCGCCGCACCTCCGGCCCGCTGTCGGATGCGGACTACTACGACGAAGTCATCGCCCGCACCCCGATGCGCCGCATCGGCGAACCGGAAGAAGTCGCCGCCGCCGTCGCCTTCCTGTGCCTGCCCGCATCGAGCTACGTCACCGGCGAATGCATCGCGGTGGATGGCGGGTTCCTGCGGTACGGGTTCTAGCGGTGCGGGGGAGCGTGATGGGGCGTGCGGTCGTGAAGCTGTTGGTGGGGCGCCGGACTCTTCACGGCGATCGCGGTGGCGTTCGCGCTGTCGCTTGGTGGAACACCGCCCGCATTGGTCTATCTGGTCTGTGGATGCGCGTTTTCCCTGTGCTTCAAGATCGCCGGAGAGCCGTTGCGCCTGATGTTGCTCATCGGCCGATCCCGTGTCGTGGCGTCTTACCTGATCTCGGCGCTTGGCATGGCGGTGTCCATCTACGCGCTGTGGCTGGCATTCCGGTACACGGCGCCAGGCGCGGGGACCTGATCCGTCCACGCCGGCATGATTCTCCCGTAGGTCTGGCGACGATGGCTCACAGACGAACGCGGCCACCCTCTGCATCCACCCGCCACAGCACGCCCGCTTCGTACAGCGCCGCCTGCGGCGTCTGCTCGGCATGGTGCACGTCCAGACGCAACAGGCGCCCCTGCTGTTCCAGCACGATGTCCGGCACCAGCGTGTGGCCGATGGCGATGCGCCTGGCGCCGTAGCGGGCGAGCACGCGCTGCAGGTGCGCGGCCGGATCGCGCTCGCGTCGCTGCTTCGCGTCGTCCGGCATCGCCATGCCGCGGTACCACGTCAGCCCGTCGCGGCCGAGCAGCGTGCGCGCGTCATCGAGCAGGTCCTCCGGCACGCGATGCAGATGAGGCCGCGCCAGCGCGTTGATCTGGTCGACATCCAGGTCCATCGCCAGCACCGGTTCGCTGACGCCACCGTGCACCAGCAGATGGTCGCCGATGCGCGCGATGACCGGCTGCTCCGCCAGCCAGGCGCCGAGCACGGACTGCGCCGAGAACAGGCGCTCGTCGCCGTCGTCACCCAGCGCGTTGGCGAACGCGACCAGGCCGCCGGGCCAGTACTTCTTGCGCCCGGACATCGCCAGGTGTTCGTGGTTGCCGAGCACGTAGTGGACGCGCCCACCGGCGGCCTCGGCCTCGGCCTGCAGCCGGTAGATGAGCCACAGCACCGCGGTCATGTCGTCGCCGCGGTCGACGAAGTCGCCAACCATCGCGACATGGCCGTCGCCGTAGCGCCAGCGCAGGGCGTCGTCGATGACGCCCTGCGCGCGCAGCAGCGACGTGAACCTGTCGAACTCGCCTTCCATGTCGGACAGCATCAACAGGCGGGAAGGATTGCCGAGGTGCACCGCGCTGCGTGCGGACGATACCGGGCGCAGCGTCACCTGGAGCCGCGTCTTCGATGCGTTGCCGACCTGCACCGACAGGGTCGGCAGCGGCGATGGGGGCAATTGCGTGCGGACCAGTCGCCAGGCATCCGCGTCCTGCCGTGTGGCGAGGACCTCGTAGCCGCCGTCGTGGACGAACACGTGCGGACCTTCAGCGGACAGTCCGGGCTTTTCCATGATCTGGACGCGGTGCGCGTCCTTGTCCCAGCCGAAGGCGATATTGCCGTGCGGATCCTTGAGGCGGAAACCGCCGACCACCACCAGTCCGAGCAGGACCACGATGCAAAGTGCGAGCACCAGTACCAACCGCTTCATCCATGTCGCCATCGCGCATCCCCCGTCGGAATGCGGATGACGTTACGCGCCGCATGCGTGGCGCTTCATGGGCAGGAAGCCATGCCTGATTGTGAGGCGATGCGCGCCTGTTGGTCCGCGCATCGCCACCGATGGCGGACGCGTTACGGCGTGCGCGCGGTTGCCTCCGGCGCACTGAACACCACGTGGCCGTCGGCATCCAGCACCTCGATGCGCGCGTCGCCGGCGCGGTCCACACGCAGACGGATGCGGTCCTTGCCGCTGGCGTCGGCCAGCAGGATCTCGGCGTCGTTGCGGTCGTTTTGGATGGCGATGCGGCGCGTGGCCTGCTTCGCCGCATCCAGCACCTTCACGTGCGACGGCACGGCCTGGTTGATCTGCAGGCCGCTGCTGATCGGTTCGCCGTCGGCGCCGATGCGCGTCATCAGGCCGATCGCGTCCATGTTGGGATTGTCGAAGGCGAGCGCGGAGATCTTGCCGGCCTCCACGTCGGTCAGCGCCAGCCCGCCCACCTCGTTGCCCTTGCGGTCGTAGAACACCAGGCCCGCGGGCGTGACCGCGCGCTTGAACGTCTCACCGTTCAACATCGGCGGCGGAAAGCGCTGCTGGTTGGCCAGCACCACGCGCGGCGTGCCGTCGGCGTCCACGATGTCCAGCCGTTCCACCGATAGTCGCTCGTAGTGCGGGTCCGGTGCCTTGAAGGCGGTCAGCAGCACGGCGACGAAGGCCAGGGTCATCGCGGCGGCGTAGAGGCGCAGCACGCGCATTTCGCGCAGCAGGCGGTGCATCGGGTCGTGCGGCATCGGAGGTCCTGGTGGTGGAAGACGCCGATTCTAGCGAGGCATCCCGCACGGTTCCCGCACGGGTGTCCGCAAGGTCGATGCGCCGCACTGCAGTGTGGCGCGATTGAAGTTCGTTTTACATGCCGTGCGTAGCGTGTCGGCATCGACGGACGATGGGTGCGGACATGAAGCGATGGATCACTTGCGGCCTGCTGGCCTGCGCAGCGGGGGTGTTGCTGGCCTGTGTTGGCGGCTTCTTCTACGTGCAGACACTGGACTTGGACAGTCAGCCGCTGCCGGCTCCGACCAGCACGGTGGCGGACCTGGATTTCATGCAGCGTGCAGTGCCGCCGACGCGCGGACGCATCCTGGCGGTGGTCACCAGTACGGCGCATTTTCCCGGCGGCGAGAAGCAGGCGGGCTTCGAGCTGAGCGAACTGGCGCGCGCGTACTACGTGTTGCAGGCCAACGGCTACGAGATAGACATCGCCAGTCCGCAGGGTGGTTCACCGCCGATGCGGCTGGATGACGAGGACGCGGTGGTCGCCGACTACGCGTTCCTCAACGATGTGGCGGCACGGCGGAAGCTCGACGGCAGTCTGCCCTTGCGCGAGGTGGACGCCACGCGCTACGCGGCGGTGTACCTGGTCGGCGGCAAGGGCACGATGTTCGACTTCCCCGACGATCCCGACCTGCAGCGCATCGTGCGCACGGTCTACCAGGCGGGCGGGGTGATCGGTGCGGTCTGCCACGGGCCCGCCGCGCTGTTGGAGGTGGTGCTGGACGACGGCACGCCGCTGCTGCGCGGGCGTCGCGTGGCGGCTTTCAGCAACGCGGAGGAGCTCTTCCTGATCAAGGATGCGCGCGCGCGGTTTCCCTACCTGCTGCAGGATCGCCTGCAGCAGAAAGGGGCGCACTACGTCGAAGGCCCCATGTACGTGGACACCACGGTCGTCGATGGCCGGCTGGTCACCGGGCAGAACCCGTGGTCGACCTGGTCCACGGCGGAGGCGATCGTGCGCGCGCTGGGTCATGCGCCGGTCGCGCGCGCGCGGGGACGCGACGAACTCGCGAACCGGGTGCTGGCGGCCTATCACCGCGAAGGCACCGACGCCGCACGTGCCGTGCGTGCGACACACCCCGATGCGGACAAGCGCCTGCTGCTGATGCATGCGCTGGTGGCCGGCATGCAGGGGCGGCTGGGCGAGGCGTGGCAGTTGCAGGCGCTGGCGCGCGGCTGACGGCTTATTGCCCGCAGCGGCTCTCGGCGACGATGCGCGCGACGCGTTCGTAGTCGGCGCGGTTCTTCTCGGCGTTCTCCGGGCGGGCGAAGCGGAACGCGACTTCGGTTTCGTCGCGGCGCTTCTTCCATGCGTCGCACAACGCGCCATCGGGCACGCGCGCGCAGGTGTCGCGCACCACTTCGCAGGCCTGGCCGGCGCCGGCCTGCGGATTGCCGTCCAGGCCGACGGTACTCAGCGTCACGCAGCGCGAGCCGGGCATCGGGTCCTCGGTGAGGTAGCTGTCCCGGTCGTAGGTGGTGCACTGGAACAGGATCGGCGGCGGCAGCGCACGGGTATCGGAGGTGGCGGGCAAGGAAGTCGTCGTGCTCTCCGTGGGAGAGGTCGCAGGCGTCGCCGTCGCCGGAGTGGGCGTTGCGGCGGCGGGCGACGATGGCGTCGCTGCGGTGCCGGTCTGGCCCGGCACCATCGGCACCGTGTTCACGCCCTGCATGGTGCGCGCTTCCTGCTTCATGCCTTTCGGGCAGGGCGCGTTCTGCAGCGTCAGCGCACCGCTGGCGTCGGTGCAGCGGTAGATGGTGACGTCGGCGGCATTCGCCGCGGCGATGCCGAGGCCGCCGCAGGAGAGTGCGAGCAGCAGGCGTGCGAAGGAACGGGCGGAAGAACTCATCATTACCTGCAGTCGTTGGCCAGGCGCGCATCGATGCCGCGCTGTTCCAAGTCTAGCGTGCGGCGTTCGCTGGGCAGCGCGGCGCCGTAGCGGCGGAGGATCTCGTAGCGACGATCGGAGAGGCGCGCGCAGACTTCTTCCTGCGGCAGCGGGTGGCAGGTGTCGCGCACCCACGCACCACCGGGGACGAGCACGGGGCCTGGATGGTGACCGCCGCCGCCGGGCGGATGCGGGCGCGGAGGATCGCCGCTGCGGAAGGAGAGGTTGCCGTTGCCGATCGACACATTGCCCGACACGCTGCCGCCGCTGCGCGGCCACGACGGATACGCCGAATACGCGCCGCCGTACGGCACCCAGCGCGGATTGCCGTCGTCGTTGTCGCTGGTATAGGTCTGTCCTTCCGGCGTGGTGCACTCGTACATCGGCTTGGGCGGGCTGAGGTACACGACGCGCGTGGGCGGCGGTGCCGGTGCCGCCGGCGGCGCAGGGGCAGGTGCTGCGACGACGGGACGTGGCGGGGGATCCTGGGGGCGCTGCATGGCACGGATTTCCTGCTGCTCGCCTTTCAGGCAGGGCGAATCGCGCAAGGCGACCGTGCCGTTGGCGGCGACGCAGCGGTAGATGGTCACCTGGGCGCCTGCCGTCGATTGCGCCTGCGCGACCGGCGGCAACACCGGCAGCAAGGCGATCAGCAGGGGCAGGGCGGCAGGGCGCATGGGCCCATGGTGCGCGCCGGGGCGGTCGATGGAAAGGCGATGGCGCGGCCCGTATGGCCGTCAGTCACGCAGCGACTGGCCCGTCAGCGCGTCGCGGATGGCGGTGGGGCGGTCCAGGCCGCCGGTCGGGCCCGGCACGACGGCGTCGACGCGCGCCAGCAGGGCGGGATCCAGCGCCGCCTGTTCGCTGACCGCGGGTTGGCCGCTGAGGTTGGCGCTGGTCGATACCAGCGCGCCGCCATAGGCCTGGCAGAGGCCGACGACGACGGGGTGCTGGCTGACCCGCACGGCGATGCCGCGGTGCGCGCCGGTGATCCAGCGCGGGGCCTGCGTGGTCGCCGGCATGATCCAGGTATGCGGGCCGGGCCAGCTGGACAGCACCTCGGTCAGGCGCTCGGTCGGCACGGCCGATACGTCGATCAGCGGCTTCAACTGGTCCAGCGTGGCGGCGATCAGGATCAGGCCCTTCTCGACCGGCCGCTGCTTGATCGCCAGCAGCCGGTGCACGGCGCCCTCGTCGAACGGATCGCAGCCCAGGCCCCACACGGCTTCGGTGGGGTAGGCGACGATGCCGCCGCTGCGGATCGTTTCCGCCGCTTCCTCGATGGTCCTTTCGATCGGCATGTGTGGTCGGCTCGCGTCCTTCGAGCGATGGATCAGAACGGTGCGTTGTCGTCGGCGACGGCCTTGGCGGCCTTGCTCACCGTCTTCTTCGCGGCTGCTTTCTTGGTGGCGGTTTTCGCCGCGGTCTTCTTCGTCGCTTTCTTCGCAGCCTTCTTCGCCGGTGCCTTCTTGGCGGCGGCCTTCTTCGGCGCAGCCTCTTTCTTCACCGCGGCCTTCTTGGCCGGCGCCTTCTTGCCGAAGCCCTTGCGCACCGGCTTGCCGGTTTCCTCGAGCAGCTTCTGCACCTCCTCGAAGGTCAGCGAGGCGGGCTCGCGGTCCTTCGGGATCTTGCCGTTGAGCTTGCCGTCGCTGATGTACGGGCCGAAACGGCCGTTGAGCACCTGGATGTCGCTGCCGTCGAATTCCTTGATGATGCGGTTGCGCGCGATCTCTTCCTTTTCTTCGATCAGGAACACCGCGCGCGCCAGGTCGATGGTGTACGGATCGTCTTCCTTCTTCAGCGAGGCGTAGGTGCTGCCGCGCTTGGCGAAGGGACCGAAGCGACCGATGCCGACGCTGACTTCTTCATCCTTGTCCTGGCCCAGCTTGCGCGGCAGCTTGAACAGCTCCAGCGCGTCTTCCAGGGTGATGGTGTGCATCGACTGGCCGGGGCGCAGCGAGGCGAACTCCAGCTTCTCGTCGGTGTCCTTGTCGCCGATCTGCGCATACGGCCCGTAGCGGCCCAGGCGCACGCTGACCGGCTTGCCGGACTTCGCGTCGGTACCGAGTTCGCGCGCGCCGGTGGCTTCGCTGCGGTCGACGGTCTCGGCCTTTTCGTCCACCAGTTCCTTGAACGGGCCCCAGAACTTCTCCATCAGCGGCACCCACTCTTCCTCGCCGCGGGAGACGGCGTCGAGCTCGTCCTCCAGCTTGGCGGTGAAGTCGTAGTCGACGTACTGGGTGAAGTGGCCGGACAGGAACTTGGAGACCGCGCGGCCGACATCGCTGGGCTTGAAGGCGCGGCCTTCCATTTCCACGTACTTGCGGAAGATCAGCGTCTGGATGATCGAGGCGTAGGTGGAGGGACGGCCGATGCCGTATTCCTCCAACGCCTTGACCAGCGCGGCTTCGGTGAAGCGCGGCGGCGGCTGGGTGAAATGCTGGTCGGCGTGGATGCGGTCCAGCGGCACGGTGTCGCCGGGCTTCATCGGCGGCAGCTTGCGGCCTTCGTCGTCGTCCTCGGCGTTCTTGGTGTCCTTGCCTTCCTCGTAGATGGCGAGGAAGCCGGGATCGACCACGGTGGTGCCGCTGGCGCGGAAGCTGTGCTGGCTGCCGGCGGCCAGGTCGACGCTGACGGTGTTGAGGGTGGCCGGGACCATCTGGCAGGCGACGGCGCGCTTCCAGATCAGGTCGTACAGCTTGCGCTCGTCGTCGCTCAGGTACTTGGCCACCTGCGCGGGCGTGCGCAGCGCGCTGGTCGGGCGCACGGCTTCGTGTGCTTCCTGCGCGTTCTTCGACTTGGTGACGTAGACGTTCGGCTTGTCGGGCAATGCCTGCGTGCCGTAGTCGCGCGCGATGACGTCGCGGATCTCGGCCAGCGCGTCCTGCGACAGCGTCACCGAGTCGGTACGCATGTAGCTGATCAGGCCGACGGTGCCTTCGTCGCCGATGGCCACGCCTTCGTACAGCTTCTGCGCGACCTGCATGGTCTTGCGTGTGGTGAAGCCGAGCTTGCGCGAGGCCTCCTGCTGCAGCGTCGAGGTGGTGAACGGCGGTGCGGGACGACGCTTGCGTTCCTTGCTGGTCACGTCGGTGACGTGCAGCGTGCCTTGCGCGGCCCGCTGGATGCGCAGGCGGGCGGCCTCGGCGGTGTCGCCGTCAGTGACGGTGAACTGCTCGAACTTCTGCCCGTCCAGCCTGGTGAGCTTGGCGGTGAAGGCCTGGCGCGGATGCGCGCACTCGGCCTCGATGCTCCAGTATTCGCGGGCGATGAAAGCTTCGATCTCTTCCTCGCGCTCGACGATCATGCGCAGCGCGGGCGACTGCACGCGGCCGGCGGACAGGCCGCGCTGCACCTTGCGCCACAGCACCGGCGACAGGTTGAAGCCGACCAGGTAATCCAGCGCGCGGCGTGCCTGCTGCGCATCGACCAGGTCGCCGGCGATCTGCCGCGGCTGGCCCATGGCGTCCTTGATGGCGCGCGGGGTGATCTCGGTGAACACCACGCGGTGCAGCGGCTTGTCCTTGAGCAGGCCGCGCTCCTTCAGGATCTCGGCGATGTGCCAGCTGATCGCCTCGCCCTCGCGGTCCGGGTCGGTCGCCAGGAAGATGTCGTCGGCGCCCTTGGCGGCCTTGGCGATCGCATCGACGTGCTTTTCGTTCTTCTCGATCAGGTCGTAGCGCATCGCGAACCCGTTGGCCGGGTCCACCGCTCCTTCCTTCGGCACCAGGTCACGGACGTGGCCGTAGGACGCCAGGACGGTGAAGTCCTTGCCGAGGTATTTGTTGATCGTCTTGGCCTTGGCGGGCGACTCGACGATGAGCAGGTGCTTGGGCATGTCAGGGGTTCAGGGGAGTTCGGGTGGGCCGGCAGGGTCGGCTAGGGTGCCCGGGACGCGGGCGCCAGAGAAGCGGACGCCCGGAGCGGAGGCCCCGGGCGTTCAGATTTCCTTTTTATAGTGGTGTCACGGCCGGGGCCAGGCTGTCAAGCCGGATCGTCACCGCCGGTCCGGGGCCGCGACCCCGGTCACGGCGCCGGCGGGCGAGCTCAGCTGCCGAGGGCGGCGGCCGCGCCGATGGCCGCAACGACCAGCAGGATGGCCCCCACGAAGAGCAGCCCGCCGATGATCAGCACGACCAGGGTCACGGTACCCAGGTCCTCGCGCTGGCGGTCCGGGTAGGGCGTGAAGGCCCATTTGTCCACCACAAGGGTGTCGCACACCATGTCGTGCAGCGCCTGCTTGCGCTCGGTGAATCCTGCCATGACGTAGCCGATGAACAGGATCAGTCCGCTCAGGATCATGGCGAAACAGCGACCCACCGCGCGCAGGAAGCCCAGGGGCTCGCCGTCGCCGCGGACGACTTTGATGCCGATGGCGAGTTTGCCGGGCGTTGCCTGCAGCGACGAGGACTGGAACCACGAGAAGTAGACAACACTTATCGCGAAGCCGACCAGGCCGGAGACCAGTTGCAGCAGCACCATCCCGCTGTCGTCGGCAAATCCCATCATGCCGCCCATGACGGCGCCGATGATCATGCCGACAAAGCCGCCGATGACGCTGGTGATCAGGTAATCGATCAGGTAGGCCGCCATGCGCTTCCAGAAGCCTGCGTGGACCACGTGGCCATGCGCGACCGGCCTTCCGTAGGCGCCGGTGCCGATGTCCGCACGCGGCGCGCTGTAGGGCGAGTCGCCGGGCGACACCGCGGCTTCGGCGCGCACGATGGGCTCCGGTTGGGTGTAGGTCGGCTCGCTGGCCGTGAACACGGCGCGACCGGTCAGCGGACGCTCGGTTTCCACCACGGGCGCGACGGGGGCGTCTGCCGCCTCCGGTGTGGGCGGGGAGGGCGGGGTCAGGTCCAGCCGCAGTTCCGGCGCGACATTCGCCAGCGCCGTCCACTGTTGCATGCCCTCGCGCCAGACCAGCGAGGCGCGGGTGAGCGTACCGTCGCGGAACAGGGTCGCCACCGCCTCGCCGTCCACCGGGCCGTGCCGCTGTTGCTGCGTGTCGACGTAGTACCACTGGGTCATGACAGATCCTTCATCAGCAGGGCGCCCATCACGCCGTACAAGGCGAGGGTGCCCACGATGGCCAGGCCGGCCAGCGCCAGGACAACGATGGTGACCACCCCGAGCTCGTCGCGCTGGCGGTCGGGGGTGTCGGTGAACGCCCACTTGTCCACCACCAGGGTGTCGCAGAGCATGTCGTGCAGCGCCTGCTTGCGCGCGGTGAACGCCACCATCAGGCCGGAAATCAGCACGCCCAGGCCGCAGGTGACCATGGTGAAGACGAGGTAGGCCAGCGAGCGCAGGAAGCCGCGCCAGAAGCTCATCCGCTGCCCGTCGGTACGCGCCACCTTGATGCCCACCGCCAGCTTGCCCAGGCTGGCCTGCAGCGACGAGGACTGCATCCAGCCGAAGTAGACGCAGGGCGCGAGGAACAGGATCGGATAGATCGCCAGCATCGAGGCGAGGCCGGCCCCAGTGGCGAACGGGTTGTCCGAACCGCCGGCGCCCATGATGCCCACGCCGATCAACATCAGCGGGATCATCAGCGCATAGCTGATGACGGTGGTGACGATGCCGTCGATGAAGCTGGCGGCGAAACGCCGCCACAGGCCGGCCTGCACGATGTGCCCGGCCACGGCCGGCTGGAACGAGGCCAGATCCGCCGTCGGTGGCGTGTAGGGCGCGTCCGCAGCGGGAAGCGCCGCATCGTCGACCGGCGCGCGCGGCGCATCGAACTGCAGATCGAGTTCGGTGGCCACCGTGCTCAGCGGCTGCCATTCCTGCAGGCCTTCCCGCCAGACCAGCGATGCCGGACCCAGGCGCGCGTGGCGCACGTGGCCTTCCAGTTCTTCGGCCGTGAACGGACCCTGCCGCTGCCCGCTGGCATCGGCGTAATACCACTGCGTCATTGCATCATTCCCCGGTAAAACGCGCGGCCCGCGTCGCCGCGCTGACGGTGTTCAGCCCCGGCAGTCCAGCGGCAGCCATTTGTCATCGATCTCCGACGAGCACTGCCACGCGGTGTGGTCGCTGCCCATGTCCCACCACAGCTTCCTGCCATCGATCTCGGTGTTGCCGGTGTTGCCGAATTCCAGTTCGAACCCGCAGGTGCCGTCGTCGAACTCGCCCACGATCGCGCGGGTGACGTAGGTGCCGGCGTAGCTTTCCGGCGTGCCGATGCCGTCTTCGCCATTGCCGGGGCAACGGCCTTCGCCGCTGCGGATCGCTTCCACCTGCAGCTTCAGCGCGGTCGTTTCGGCGATCGCCTGCGACACCTTCGCGCGCAGCGTGTAATCGTTGTACGCGGGAATGGAAATCGCGGCGAGGATGGCGCCGATGCCGAGGCAGGGCACCAGCAGGACGGCCGCGACGATCATGGCGATCTTGCCGCCCGACATGCGCGGCTTCGGCGCGGGTGCGGCCGGTGTGCGCACCAGGCGGTCGTGGTCGGCGGTGGCCGTGTAGGAAGGGGCGGCGGACGGGACCGGCGGCGGACCGGCGACGTCGGCAGGCGCCGAGTTCAATCCCAGTTCGGCTGCGAAATCCTGCAATGGTTGCCATTGCGGCAAGCCATCGCGCCAGACCAGGCTGTCCAGCGCGACGCGTCCGAAACGGTAGTGGGTGACCAGTTCATCCGACGAGACCGGACCGTGCTGCTCACGGTTCCGGTCGGCGTAATACCAACCCGACATGCTTCCCCCTGAAGCGGATCAACGCCTCAGTGTACCGGCTCGGGCTCGTCGGCAAACATCTGGGTTTCCATCCATGCGTAGGCGGCTTCCGAGCCAGGCTGGTTGAACAGCACCATCAGCACGACCCACTTCAGGTCGTCCAGGTCCAGTTCGTCCTGGTCCAGCGCCATCGCGCGGTCCAGCACCAGCTCGCGCTGGTCGGCATCGAGGACGCCATGCTGTTCGAGGAACAGCAGGAAGCCGCGGCATTCGACGTCCAGCTTCTCGAGTTCCGGCCCGTGGAAAACGCGGGTCGGGCCACCGACGCGCGGCGTGGACGCCGCCGGGCGCTGGTCGGCCAGGGCGTCGAGCCAGTCGAAGGCCTTGCTGATCTCGGTGGGGCTGAAGCCGGCCTGGATCAGGCCGTTCTGGAGAGAGTCGCGGTCGCGGACAGGGTCCGCGTCTTCGGTGAAGTAGTGTTCGAACAGGTAAAGCAGTACGTCCAGGATGCTCTCTTTCATTGCCCCTCGGCCTGCGTCGTCGACGCTGTGGAGGTGAAGAAACCGGTCTTTCTCTGGTATCGGCCGTGTTCCGCCGTTACTAAGCCATCCAGTTCCATGACCAGCAGCATGGAGGACAGTTCCGCGGCCGTCAATCGGGTGCGTGAGACAAGCTGATCCATACCTGTTGGGTCGTGGCCGAGGGCCGTCCACAAGGACTGGTAGTCGGCATCCAGACGGACGGGCGTCTCACCGGCACTCGCGATCAACCCCGATTCAGCCTCGCCGAGTCGCATGCGCAGGGCATTGGCCAGGTCGGCCGCCAGATTGGCGAGCGCGTCGATGACTTCCCTCGGTTCCTCCACCAGCGCCGCACCGTCGCGGATCAGGCGATGGCAGCCGCGTGCCCGGGGGTTGTGGATGGAGCCGGGGACAGCGAACACCTCGCGCCCGGCCTCGCCGGCCTGGCGCGCGGTGATCAGCGCGCCGGACTGCTCGGCCGCCTCGATGACCAGCGTGCCCAGCGCCAATCCCGCCAGGATCCGGTTGCGGGCGGGAAAGTGGCTGCGCAGGGCCGGCGTGCCGGGCGGATGTTCGCTGACGACGGCGCCGTTCGCGGCCAGCCGGTCACGGAGCCGGTCGTGGCCCGGCGGGTAGGCCACGTCCGGGCCGGTGCCGACCACGGCGACGGTGGTGCCGCTGCCCGCCGCAAGTGCTGCCTCGTGCGCCGCCGCATCGATGCCCCTCGCCATGCCGCTGGCCACCACGATGCCTGCCGTTGCCAGCGAGCGGGCGAAATAGTGGGCGTTGTCGCGGCCGCCGCTGGTCGGTGTGCGGCTGCCGACGATGGCGACTGCGGGCCGCCAGAGCAGGGCCGGATCGCCATCGACGAACAGGGCGAGCGGCGGGCTGGATACCGTGCGCAGCGGCGCGGGGTAGTCCGGATCGTGCCAGCCGACGAGGTGGTGGCCGGGTTGCTGCAGCCACCGTTGCGTGCGGGCCAGCACGCCGTCGGTGTCCCCGCCCTGCAGGCGCGCGATCTGGGTGCCGTCCAGTCCGTTGTCCCGCCAGGCACCAGCGCCGGCGGCGAGCGCGCGGGCAGGGGTTTCCCGCTGTTCGAGCAAGCGGCGGCGCGGCAGGACCGGGCCGCCCGCCAGCACCAACCGGACCAGCGCGATCGGATCGTCGTGGGTGGGCATGCCGCCAGCGTAGGCCGGACACGACGACGGCGCCCTCGGGCGCCGTCGCGGTCTTGCGTAGGACTTGCCTGACGTGCGTCAGTAGGTCGCGTCCGGATGCTTCAGTTCGTACCCGACGCGGGTGACTTCCGTGCTCTCCATCACCAGCGCATAGCTGACCTTGTCGAAGGTGCGGAACACCATCGCGTGGCTGGCGTACTCGTCCGGGAGGCTGACGCGGCCGGCGCCCGACTTCGTCGACTCGCTGACGCGCGAGGATTCA
This sequence comes from Pseudoxanthomonas sp. LjRoot206, assembly GCF_056175725.1. NCBI lineage: Bacteria > Pseudomonadati > Pseudomonadota > Gammaproteobacteria > Lysobacterales > Lysobacteraceae > Pseudoxanthomonas > Pseudoxanthomonas sp. LjRoot206. Next base: position 784,670 of record NZ_JBGFFI010000003.1, on the reverse strand, counting down.
GGGTGTGCCATGCGGTTGGCCGTGTGCGTGCCGTTGCGCCAGACCGAGAACACCGTGCCGTTGTCCACGCCATCGAGGCGGCCGCCGGAAATGGCGATCACGTCGCGTGTGCCGCCCGACGTCAGCGCATCGGCCACGGCCAGCACACGCAGCTTGCCGGCCGGATCGGTGGCCGGCGGGTGCGGGAAGAAGTGCAGGTCGTAGGGCTGGGCATCGACCGGGATCAGGCGGTCGCCGACGCGCACCTCGTGACCGCCGATGTCGGCGACCAGCGTGCTGACCTCGGTGCCCGGCACGACGCCACGGGTGAAGGTGGCCACGTTGACCTTGGCCAGCTCGTAGCCCAGGAAGGCGCCCTTGCCGCTCTGCTCGACGATGTCCTTCCACTGGTCGACTTCGCCACGGATCGTCCGGCCGCGGAAATCCAGGTCCTGCGCGCGCGGGTTGTCGGTGAACTTGGCGGTCGGCCGCACGACCAGGAAACGCTGGCCGGCCTGCGCGCCATCGAGGCCACGCACATAGATGTTGTGGCCGCCCGAACCGCGCAGGCGATCCTCGTCCAGGCCGGCGACATGCGGCAGCTGCTCGAAGCTGTCGACCACGCGGCGATCCTTCAGGTAGGCCTCGATGTCCGACAGCGGAATCGCGTTCAACGGCGCTTCCTGTCGCGGACCCGGCTGCACCGCGACGCGGTCCAGGTAGGCCAGGCTGATGACGTCGCCCGGGTAGATCAGGTGCGGGTTCTGGATCTGCGGGTTGGCCTGCCAGATCTCCGGCCACAGCCACGGCTTTTTCAGGAAGCGGGCCGAGATGTCCCACAGCGTGTCGCCACGCTTGACCACATAGGTATCAGGATGGCTTCCCGCCATCTCGGCGGCAGCCGCATAGGTGCCGACGGTCAGCACCGCAACGGCGAAAACCGTACGAAAACATTTAAACATGGCGGTATCTACCTGATTCCCCGACAGGTGGTCAGCACTATAGTCCAGAAAACCCGGCGCAACGCAAGCGCCCGCGTTAGAATTCGTGAGGCCTTGCCGGATTCCACTGGCGCCCCCATCCCGAGACGTACCATGGCCCTGCTCCCCATCCTCGAATTCCCCGATCCGCGCCTGCGCACGAAGGCGGCGCCGGTCGACGCCGGGTCTGTGACGACGCCCGCATTCCAGCGCCTGCTCGACGACATGTTCGAGACCATGTACGACGCGCCCGGCATCGGCCTGGCCGCCAGCCAGGTGGATGTGCACCAGCGCTTCATGGTCATCGACATCAGCGAAGAGAAGAACCAGCCGCAGGTCTTCATCAACCCCGAGCTGAGCGACACGCTGGGCGAACAGGTCTACCAGGAAGGCTGCCTGTCGGTGCCCGGCATCTTCGCCGACGTCACCCGCGCCGACGAGGTCACGGTGCGTTTCCTCGACCGCCAGGGCCAGCCGCAGGAGCTGCGCGCCGACGGCCTGCTGGCCGTGTGCATCCAGCACGAGATGGATCATCTGGACGGCAAACTGTTCGTCGACTACCTCTCGCCGCTGAAGCGCGAGATGGTGCGCAAGAAGCTGGCCAAGCAGCGCAAGCACGTCGCCTGATCGCCGCGCCGCGGAACCGGACGTACGGGATGCTCCCGCCGGTTCCGCCCTCTCCCTTCCGAAGCCAGTCCCCATGAGAATCATCTTTGCCGGCACGCCGGCTTTTGCCGTTCCCTGCCTGCGTGCGGCCCACGCGCAGCACGAAGTGGTCGCCGTTTATACCCAGCCGGACCGGCCCGCCGGCCGCGGGCGCGGGCTGACGCCGTCGCCGGTCAAGCTGGAAGCCATCCAGCGCGGCATCCCGGTGTTGCAGCCGCTGTCGCTGAAGAAGAAGTCCACCCAGGACGCGCTGCGCGAGATGCAGCCGGACGTGATGATCGTGGTGGCGTACGGGCTGATCCTGCCGCAGGCCGTGCTCGACATCCCGCAGTACGGCTGCTGGAACGTGCACGCCTCGCTGCTGCCGCGCTGGCGCGGCGCGGCGCCGATTCAGCGCGCGATCGAGGCCGGCGACGACGAAACCGGTGTCTGCCTGATGCAGATGGAAGCCGGTCTGGATACCGGACCGGTGTTGCTGGCGCAGAGCCTGCCGATCGGGCCGGACGAGACCGGCGGACAGGTGCACGACCGCCTGTCCGACCTGGGGGCGCAGGTGCTCCGTGATGCTCTGGGCCTGCTGCGGGCGGGCGTCCGCCTGCCGCCGCATGCGCAGTCGGACGTGGGTGTCGAGTACGCGCACAAGCTGGACAAGGCGGAGGCAAAGCTGGACTGGACGCAGCCCGCCGAGGTGCTGGCGCGCAAAGTGCGCGCCTTCAATCCGTGGCCCGTGGCCGAAGCGCAGGTCGCCGGCGAGCGCCTGCGCATCCACGGCGCGGTCGCGGTCGACCTGGCGCATGCGGCGGCGCCGGGCACCTTGTTGGCCGCCAGCCGGCAAGGACTGGACATCGCCTGCGGGGCCGGCGTGCTGCGCCTGCGCGTGATCCAGCGCGAAGGCGGCAAGGCGATTACCGCCGCGGACTACCTCAACGCGCGCCGCGACCTGGTGTCGTCGTGACCACACAGGCCGGCGTGGCAGTGCGCGTCATCGCGACGCGCGTCGTGGATGCGGTGATGTATCGCGGCCGCTCGCTGAAGGCCGAACTGGCCACGAATCTGCCCCGCATCGAGGATGCGCGCGACCGCGCGCTGCTCGAGGCGATCTGTTTCGCCGTGTTGCGCGCGCGTGCGCGCAGCGAGGCCGCGCTCGCGGCCTGGGTGTCGCGGCCGCTCGGACGGGCGGACAATGAGTTGCGCGCGCTGCTGCATGTGGGATTCGCGCAGCTGGTGGTGATGGAGCTGCCGCCGCATGCGGCGCTGTCGGCGACCGTCGAAGCCGTACGTGCGCTGGGACGGCCGCACCAGGACAAACTGGTCAACGCGCTGCTGAGGCGCGCGCAGCGCGAAGGCTTGCCGGCGGCGCCGGTCGACGCGCTGTGGCCGGCCTGGCTGCGTCGGCAGGTCCGCGTGGACTGGCCGGCGCAGGCGGACGCGATCTTCGCGGCCAGCCACCAGGAGGCGCCGCTGTGGCTGCGGGTCAACCGGCGGCATGGCACCCGCGACGCCTATCTGCAGCGGCTGCGTGAGGCCGGCATCGACGCCGAGCCTGCCGACGGCGTTGTCGATGCCCTGGTGCTGCACGCGCCGGTGGCCGCGACAGTCCTGCCGGGTTTCGCGGCAGGCGACGTCTCCGTGCAGGATGGCGCCGCGCAGCGGGTGGCCGACCTGTTCCACGATCTGCCTCGGGGCGCGCGCCTGCTCGACATGTGCGCCGCACCGGGTGGCAAGACAGCGCACCTGCTCGAACGCGATCCCTCCCTGCAGGTCGTCGCGCTTGACGTCGACGAGCGACGCCTGCAGCGCGTGCGGGAAACCTTGCAGCGCGTCGGCGTGGCAGCGGAACTGCGTGCGGCCGATGCCACCGACACGGTCGCGTGGTGGGACGGACAGCCGTTCGATGCGGTGCTGCTGGATGCGCCCTGTTCGGCGACCGGCATCGTGCGCCGGCAGCCGGATGTGCTGCTGCACCGGCGCCCCGAGGATCTCGTGGCATTGGCCGCGCTGCAGGGACGTCTGCTCGATGCGGCATGGCGGGTGCTGCGCCCGGGAGGCCAACTCGTCTACGCGACCTGTTCGCTGCTGCGGAGCGAGAACGCGGGTCAGCTCGATGCATTCCGCGCGCGGCACCACGATGTAGCGGTGGACGCGATCGGAGATGCGTGGGGCGCTGTCGCCGGCGCTGGGCGGCAACGGTTGCCGGGCGAGCAGGACATGGACGGATTCTTCTACGCGTCGCTGCGAAAAGCGTGAGTCGCGTTACAGGACGATGCGCCGGATGATCGTCTCACTCTAAAACGCGCCGCCGGATCGCGTCGCCTGCGTCATACTTCGCGGCGCCCCGCGTCATCGGTTCACGCCGCGTTGACGTGGTGGCGACATGGAGGGCGCAGACTTCCTCGACACAGGAAGTTCCGGTTGCCGTTCCGATGATCGTGCCGTTGCCATTCGCAGGACCCGAAGTGATGCAGGGAAGAAGTACACGTCGACAGGATGTCGCGCGCTGGCTGGTATGGCTGGCGGGATTCAGTGCTGCCGCGTTGCTGGTGGTGCCCAAAGGGCTGTCCGTCTTCGCTGCATTGATGCTCGTTGCCACCGTGCTGGCCCTGCCCGATGCGTGGCGCAATGGGCGGTCTGCGCCGTCTGCGTTGTACGTCCTGTTGGCGGCGGCGTTGGGGGTGGTCGCCATTGCGGCGGTGTCGGTGTGGAGCGGCGAGGCATCGCTGGCGGCATTGGACAATCCATCGCGCGCCTTGCTGCTGCCGTGGTGCGCCTGGCTCGTGTGGGTCACGCGCGTACGCATGTCGAGCCTGTGGTACGGCGCGCTGGCAGGCCTGCTGGTCGCTTTCGTGATTTCGAACACGCAGGTGTCGCTGGGGGTCGAGCGGGCGGGCAGTGACGCGAATCCGATCGTGTTCGCCAACGCGGTGCTGACCCTGCTGGTGCTGGCCGTCTTCTGCCGACCATCCCAGGAAGGGTGGCCTTTGACGTTGTTGCTGGCTCTGGTCGTCGTGCTGGCCAACGTGGTGGTCATCCTCAGTGGCAGCCGCGGCGTCCTGCCGGGCGTGGGGCTGGTCATGCTGATGCTGCTGGCCGGCACCGCATCCCATCGCCGCTGGTGGCGCCTGGGTGGAGCGGTTTGCCTGTTGGTGGCATTGTTCGTCGCCATGTGGACCGTGCCCTGGCTGTCCAGCCAGTTCCGCCTGGATCATCTGCATGCCGATGTCTCCGGCTTCGCCGTTGGCGAGGTGGACCAGCCGATCAGCGCGCGCATGGCCTTGCTGTCGGTCGCCTGGGACGCGTTCCGCGAATCGCCGCTGACGGGCGTGGGAATCGATACCTTCGCCGCCCGGATCGATGCCAGTACGTATTGCCTGGATGCGGAACGGCACTTCTGCGGGCTGGGCCACGCGCACAACGATGTGGCGCAATGGGGGGCGACGATGGGGCTGGTGGGCATCGTCGGCCTGGGCCTGCAGTATCTCACGCCCCTGCTCATCGCCGCGCGCCGGATCCGGCAGTTGCACCTGCACATGCCTGTCGGCCCGTCCTGGACCGTCGGCATGCTGGTGGCGACCTACATGGTGTCCGGCATGACGCAGTCGATGTTCTCGCATGCGCTCAGCACCAGCGCCTTCGTGGTGTTCGGTGGCCTCCTGCTGGGAGGCGCCCTGGCATCGGAACGGGACACGTCCGCCGAGGTCGATTCACATAAGTAAACTGCAGTAGAACGTCGCGGGCCCGTCCTTGATGTCTCTCACATTCGAGTCAGAGACCGCTTCCTAGAATCGGCGCTCCCCCGCACGCCCCCCTTTCTATGCCTCGCGTGAACCTGATCGGTTGGGACAACGGTGTCGGTCTCAGCCGTGACCTGCGTCTCATCGAACACACCCTGCGGGAGGCCGGTATTGAGGTCCATCGCCAGCCCGCCCGCGGACGCGGCAAGCTGAGGAAATGGCTGGGCCCGTGGGCGCAGCGCGCACGGCTCGCCTGCCGGCGCGCGCTGGGCCGCGAGCGCTACGACCTGAACATCATGCTCGAGCACATCAAGCCCGAGTTCCTGCGCGCAGCGGATCGCACTGCGTTCATCCCGAATCCGGAGTGGTGCCTCCCGGGCGACGTGCGCCGGTTGCGCCACATCGATTCGGTGATGACCAAGACCCGGCATGCCGAAGGCATCTTCCACGACCACGGCTGCGGCATCGCGCCGATCGGGTTCACCAGCGGCGATCGTCATCTGCCCGGCGTCGAGCGCCGGCGCACCTTCCTGCACCTGGCCGGGCGCAGCAGCGCCAAGCGCACGCGGATGGTGATGGAGACGTGGGTCCGGCACCCCGAATGGCCGATGCTGACGGTCGTGCAGCACCCGCGCATGGCCGATTTCCGGCCGCAGGCGGCGAACATCGTCCATCGCGTGGACTACCTGGACGACGCGGAACTGCGCGAGATCCAGAACGCCAACCTGTTCCACCTGTGTCCTTCGGAGACCGAGGGGTTCGGCCACTACATCGTCGAGGCGATGAGCGTGGGCGCCATCGTGCTGGCGACCGATGCGGAGCCCATGAACGAACTGGTGACCCCGGAGCGCGGCATCCTGATGCGGTTCGCGCGGACGGACCGGCAGCAGCTGGCCACGCGGTATCTGGTCGACGCGGACGCCCTGGAGGCCGCGGTGGCGGTGGCGCTTGCGATGGATGAAGTGCAACTGCGCGCGAAGCGGGAGGCGGCACGGGCCTTCTTCCTGGACAACGATGCAGCGTTCCGTACGCGGTTGGTCGATGCGGTGGTCGCGCTGGCCGGCGCTCCCGTGCGCCATGCCGAGGATCGGGTGCAGCCGCGCGCGGTGGACGCCTATCCCGATCCGGCCGGCGCGCTGCCGGCCGCGCAAGCCTGACGCGCGAAGGCCGCGGCCCCCTCGGCAGCGGTAGAATCCGCCGATGTCCCTTTTACCCCTGTCGCTCGTCGTCATCACCCACAACGAAGCGTCGAACATCGCACGCTGCCTCGACAGCGTGCCGTTCGTCGCCGAGAAGCTGGTCGTCGACAGCGGCAGCACCGATGAAACGGTGGCCATCGCACGGGCGCATGGCGCCAGGGTGGTGCACCAGGACTGGCTGGGTTTCGGCCCCCAGCGCAACGTCGCGAGCACGCGTGCCGCCCACGACTGGATCCTGGTGCTCGATGCGGACGAATTCCTGTCGGACGAACTTGCCGCGCAACTTGCGCGCGAACTGCCCGCGCTGATGGCGTCGGACAAGGCAGGCGCTTGGCTGCGCCGCCGCACCTGGCTGATGGGCGCGCCGATGCGCTGGTACCGGCCGATGGTCGGCGAGCGTTCGGCGCGCGTCTATCATCGCGACCGTGCGCGCTGGACCGATGCGCGCGTGCATGAATCCCTGCGCTTCGACGGCGCCACGGCGGAGTTCACGGCACCGTTCAACCATGCCGACAATCCCAGCCTGGTGCACAAGCAGCTTAAGGTCCTGCGCTACAGCGAGCTGAAGGCGCTGGACTGGCGCGACAAGCGTCGACCGGTGCGCATGTGGCTGACCCCGCTGGTCTACCTGTCCGCCTTCATCAAGGATTACCTGCTGCGCCTTGCCTTCCTTGACGGCTGGCGCGGTTTCATCATCGCGCAGACCGCCGCGAGCTACGCCGTCTACAAGCGCATGCGCTACTACGAGATGCAGCACAATCCCGCCTCGGTCGACGCCGCCCACCGCAAGCTCGCCGGACACAACCTGGAGCACTGATGGCCAAGCACTACCTGCTCTACGGGTCCGAGCGCTACGCGCTGGCGATCCTGCGTCCGCTGCAGGATGCGATCCGCGCGCGCGGCGGCGAAGCCGCGTGGTTCTTCGACGGCCCCGGGGCCGAGGACCTGCGGAACGACGAAACGCTGCTGGCCACCACGGAAGACGTACGCCGCTGGAACGCCATCGCGGTGATCACCGGCAGCAATGCCGTGCCGCATTTCTTCCCAGGCGTGAAGGTCGAGACCTTCCACGGCTTCGATGCGGGCAAGCCCAGGCACATCTATATCCGCGGCTTCTTCGACCTGTACTGCACCACCGGGCCGAACGATACGCGCGCGTTCTCCGAGATCGCGGAGCGGGTCGGCCACTTCAAGGTCGTGGAGACGGGCTGGCCGAAGATCGATCCCTTCATGCAGGAGATCGCCGGTGGGCTGCCGCCGGTACGCACGCCACCCGTCATCCTCTACCACTCCACGTTCTCGCCCTCATGGAGCGCGGCGGAAACGCTGTACGAGGAAGTGAAGCGGCTGTCGCGCAGCGGCGAATGGAAGTGGATCGTGACCTTCCATCCGAAGATGAGCGCGGACACCGTGGCGAAGTTCCGCGCGCTGGAGAACGAGCACCTGCGCTTCGCCGACGACGACAACATCCTCGACCTGTTCCCGCAGGTGGACATGATGTGCTCGGACACCTCGTCCGCGCTCAACGAGTTCCTGTTGACGCACAAGCCTGTCGTGACCTTCAAGAACCGGCGCCCCGGCCCGCAGCTGATCGACATCGACGACGCAGCGCAGTTCGAGCCAGCGATCCGTCGTGCGCTGTCGCGTCCCCCGGAGCTGATGCAGGCGATCGAGGCGTACGCCGACAGCATCCATCCGTACCGCGACGGCCGGTCCAGCGAGCGCGTGCTGGAGGCCATCGATGCGTTTATCGCCGCGGGCGCGCGCAACCCGAGGCCCAAGCCGATGAACCTGTGGCGCAAGCTGAAGATCCGCCGGCGCATCGGCTACTGGGGCCCGGCCTGACACCGGGACGGACGGCACTACCGGCTGTCATCTGGGCGAGGGACAATCCATGGGGGAACGAGCGTCATGCCGAGGGGGCGTGGCCGCCGTGCACGTGTGGAGGGACACCATGAAGATCACCGTCATCGCCAGCACCTACAACGCCGAGGAATGGCTGGAAAAGGTCCTGCTGGGCTACCGGTGCCAGACGTGGCGCGATTTCGAGCTGGTCGTGGCCGACGATGGATCGCGCGAATCGACCCGCGCGCTGGTGGAGCGGTTCGCCGCCGACTATCCGGTGCCGCTGCGGCATGTCTGGCACGAGGACGACGGATACCGCCGCCAGGAGATCCTCAATGTCGCCATCCTGGAGGCGCGGCACGACTACATCCTGTTCACCGACGGCGACTGCATCCCGCGCCGCGATTTCGTGCAGGTCCATGCCGAGCAGGCCGAGCCGGGTCGGTTCCTCTCCGGGGGCTATTGCAAGCTGAGCATGAAGCTCAGCAAGGCGATCGGCGCCGACGACATCCGCGACGGCCGTGCCTTCGACCGCGGCTGGCTGCGCTCGCAGGATCGCCTTGGTCTGTCGAACACGCTGAAGCTGGGTGCCGGTGCCGTGACCGGCCAGTTGCTGGACGCCGTCACCACGACGCGGCCGACGTTCAACAACTGCAATTCATCGGCCTGGAAAGCGGACCTGCTGGCCATCAACGGCTACGACGAACGGATGAAGTACGGCGGTCCGGACCGGGAACTGGGCGAGCGCCTGGAAAACCACGGCATCCGCGGCAAGCAGATCCGCCACCGCGCCGTCTGCGTGCACCTGGATCACGCGCGCGGCTACAAGACCCGCGAGTCGGTGGAGCGCAACCTGGCGATCCGTGCGCAGACGCGTGCGCAGCGCATCACCTGGACGCCTTACGGCATCGACAAGTCGCCGCGCAGCCAAGCGGGTTGAAGACTGGCGTCAGCCGGCGCCGCGATCAGGCAGTGCCGACCACGCCGCGATCACGTCGCCGGGAGGGATGTCGCGCACGCGACTGGCCTCGCCGCGCTCTCCGCCCAGCACAGCGATCGCGCCGGGGCCGATCGGGCGCCACTTCGCCGGTGAAGCGGCGCCGAACATGACGACCAGGGGGCAGCCGAGTGCGGCGGCGGCGTGGGCGGGTCCCGTGTCCACGGATACCAGGCTGTGCGCCTGTTCCAGCAACGCCAGCAGGCGGGGAATCGGCAGTTCGCGCGCGGCGTTGTACATGCGCGGGTCGTGCCGGGTTGCCGCCGATATCTCGTCGAGCACGCCATGCTCGGCGGGCGATCCGCACAGCACGATGCGGGCGTCCGGCGTCTCGCGCCATACCGCGGCCGCCACCTTGGCCCACGCCTGCGGCGGCCAGTACTTGGGGTGCGAGGCCGTCCCCACATTGCCGCGCTTATGCGTGCGCTTGTTGCCTGGCTGGAACAGCACGCAGGGTCCTGCCAGTCCGTTCGCGGTGCGCCACTGCGCCAGGCCGAGGCGATCCGCCTCCGTGATCCGCAGGTGCGGATAGCGATATATAAGCGGATCGACATGGTGTGTCGGATAGACATGCGCGGGGTCGCGCATGCCGATGCGCAGCCAGCGGTCGGGCCACAGGCGCGTGATGCCCTCGCTCTCGTCGTCGTCGCGGGTGCGTTGCACGCGGTCGTCCGCATGCAGGCCGGCGCGCGCCAGCAACTGCAGGGTCGCCGCGTCGGTATCGCAGACATAGACGGGTCCGCGCCCACGCGCGCGCATCCAGCGCACCGCGGCCCATTGGCTGGGGCAGAGCAAGTAAGGCGTATTGCGGCTGCTGACGATCTGCACGTGGCCCACGTCCGGCAGCGGTTGCAGCAGGGGTGCCGTCCAGCCACCGGACCCCAGCACGTCGACGCGCTGGCCGTACCGCGCGTGCAGCAGCCGGATCATGGTGGTCAGCATCACCACGTCGCCGAAGGCGCCGCAGCGCACGACCAGGGGCGGTGCGGAGGTCACGTCGTTCGTGGTCAAGCGGCCTTCCCCAGTTCGTACAGGTGGCGGTATTTGCGGACCACCGCGCGCGCGTGGCTGGCATGGAACCACCAGCCCTGGCGACCGTCGCGCCAGGCGCCGCGCAGCAGGTACATCTTCAGCCAGTAGGCCGCCGCATGCGTCCACGGACTGATCGCGGAGCAGCGCTTGCCGTCTTCGTGCCGCTGTTCGGCCCACAGGCGCGCGTAGCGGTCGTTCTTCGCGCGGTGCGCCTCCAGCGTGCGCGCCGTGTTGTGCTCGATGACGATGTCGCAGTCCCGCACCCGCTTGCCGGTGAGATCGGGCTTCTCATGCACGCGCATCGGCAGATAACGGTGGTCCGGCCGCACGAGCCGTTCGGTACGCTCGGATCCGCTGAGCATGCGGCCCAGGAACCAGTTGCGGCGCTTCAGGCGCCACACGTCGGCCTGCTCGACATCGCCACGGGCGAACAGCGCGCGCAGCGGCGCCTCGCTGCCGTCGGCGAGCCACTCGTCGGCGTCCATCAGCAACAGCCAGGGCTGGGTGGCGCGGCGGATGGCTTCGTTCTTCTGGCCGGCGAAGCCCAGCCAGTCCTGGTGTTCGACACGCGCGCCGTACGACTGCGCCAGCGCGACCGTTCCATCCTCGGATCCGCAGTCCAGGACCAGGATTTCGCTGCAGACGTCCCGCAGCGATGCGAGGCAGCGACCCAGGCGATCGGCCTCGTTCTTGGTGATGATGACGGCGGACAGCGGAAGCGGAGACGTCATGGCGTAGGCGCGTGGATCGGCATCGGGTCACCAGTGCAGGCGTCGCTGCGCCAGCGCCGTGGTCAGTCGTTCGTGGACGGCGCGGGCATCGGCTTCGGGAACGAAACGCAACGCCAGCGGCGCGGAAATCCCGCTCGCGCCCGCCGTGTCCAGCCAGAGCGTCGCCGTGCCGCAACGATGGTCCAACGGCGATCGCGACAGGCGCAGCGCCTGGAGCTTGTCGATCTCGGCGAACCGCCAGTAGCGCGACCACCAGCCGCTGCGCACGGTGACCAGGTGGTCGTCCAGCGCCCAGGCCATGCGATGCGCCTGCCGGTGCGCGGCGTAGGCAGCGGCGAGCATCCACGCCAACCCCGGCAGCCACACCCAGGCGCCGAACTGCCAGGCCACGACCGCGGTTGCCGGCAGCAGCCAGGCGAGCGAAGGCAGCCACAGGCGCCAGCGCGCGGAGGCATGCACGTCCCGCCAGTCGTCGCGCGGCCACTGCGCTTGCGGCAACAGGTGGCCGATCAGCGCATCGCAGGCATCGGGCGAGGCGATCGGCGCGATATCCTTCAAGGCGCGCAGGTCCTGCTGCCCCGATTTCTCGGCGACGGCGGTGTCGATGCGCAGCGAGCGGCGCCCGAACAGCCGATGCAGCACGCCTTCGTGCAGTGTCCACGCTTGGATGCGCCGGCGGGAGACGCTGGTGCGCAGGCGTGCGAACAGGCCGCGTTCGACCATCAGGCGACGCGGCTCTTCCGTCAGCCGGAAACCATGGAACTGCGACAGCGCCAGCGCGACGGACAGCAGGCGCACCATGGCCAGCGCGATGCCGATCAGCGCGATGCCGCCCGCGGCACCGGTCAGCCAACCCAGGTGCAGGCCTTCGGCATAGCCGTACGCTTGCCTCGCGCCCTGGCGGAAGACCTGCTCGATCATGTTGTCGGGCACGATCTGCCACATGGCGCCGAAGCCCGCAGCCACCACGATCATGCCGCGGTTGGAGATCAGGCCCAGCCGCAGGACTTCCATGGTGGACAGCGCCAGTAACGTGGTGGCTTCGTCTCGCGGCGTCGCTCCCGGCTCGGAAACGAGCGGCGCGGTTCCGTGCGCCTGGTGCCTCACCAGGTCTTCCAGCGCGAGCGCCTCGCGCAGGCCGAGCACGCGCATCTGCGCCTCGGGTTTGGTGCCGCCGGCCGATTCCAGCCTGACCTCGGCCACGCCGAACACGCGATGCAGCAACGACTGGTGCACGACCACGTTGTGGATGCGCGAGAACGGAATCTCGCGGCGCGAACGGTGCAGCAGCCCTTCGCGCACCGTCAGCCCGTCACGCCCGATCGTGTAGCGGTAGGTGAAGTACTGCAGGATCGCCAGCACGACCAGCACGGCGATGCCGATGACAGGGGCGAGCGAAGCCCACATCTCGCCATCGCCGCTGCTCTTGCGCGCGCCGAACACCACCAGCGCCACCAGCGGGAAGATGAACTGCTTGAGCTGCTGCAGCAGCACGAACAGCCACGACCACGGGTGCAGCCGGCGTTCGTCGGGCGGCGTGCTCGGGAGGGCGTCGTCCATCACAGCGCGTCGTCGTGGTCGACCTGCGTCGCCAGCCGCTCGCGCAGTCGCTCGGCATCGTCCGCGTCCAGTCCCGACACGGACACCGCCGCCATCCGCGTGCCGGCCGTATGCACCACCAGCGTCGACAGGCCGGCGCTGCGTTCCAGGGGGCCGCGCTTCAGGTCGAGGTGCTGCACGCGCGAGATCGGCACGTGCGTTTCGCTCTGCCACCAGTTGCCGCGGCGCACGGCGAAACCCCGGTCATCGAGCCGCCAGCGCGTGCGCCGATGACGCTTGACCGCGATCCAGGCGCCCACCACGGCACCGATCACGGCCGCCATCGGTACCGCCAGCCAGGGCGACAGCACATCGGTGGCGCGCGCGATGAAGAAGACGGGGAAGCCCACCGGGAACACCAGCATTGCGCCGCCGAGGGCGGCCAGCCAGGCGCCGCGGACAGGCAGCGCCTGCCAGTCCGGCTGCGGTACATCGTCGGCCACGAGGGTCTGCAGGTTGTCGCTCATGGCGGCTGGCGCGTCCTTGGTGCGTGAGAAAGCGTGGAGCAAACGTCGTCGTTGCGTCGTTTTCCCCATCCCCTGCCGGGGTCAGCGGTACGGTGTGTCCTCGCCGCTGCCCGGAGGCCGCAGCGTATAGCGTTTGTACGTCCACTGGTACTGCGCGGGATCGCGGCGCGCGATGCGCTCGACCGTTTCGTTGAGCGCGGTGACGGCGGCCACCGGATCCACATCGGCGATGGCGGGCGATGCGGGCTCGACATGCAGCGCGAAATCCGGGCCGGGTCCGATCCGTTCGCACCATGCGAAGAGCACGACCGCGCCGGTGCGCTCGGCGAGCCGCGACACCAGCGTCATCGTCAGCGCCTGCTTGCCGAAGAACGGCGCGAATTCGCCATCGCCCGCCTTGGGCTGCTGGTCGGGCAGGATGCCGACCGAGCCGCCCTCCTTCAGTACCTTCCACAACTGCCGTACGGCCGGGCCTTCGGCGCGCACCTGGCGGATGTTGTCGGCGCCGCGCACGCGCAGCAGGAAGGCGTCACCGGTGGGTGAGGCCGGCGGACGGTAGACGATGGCGAGCGGACCACGCGAGGCGAGCCACTGGTTGAGCAGTTCCCAGTTGCCGAAGTGCGGTGCCGCGACGATCACGCCCTTGCCGCTGGCCAGCGCGGCGTCGTACAGCGCCTCGCCATGGCGCTCGCGTAGATGGGCGAGATTCTCGGCGGGCGGGCGGGTCCAGAAGCGCAGCGTTTCAAGCGCCTGCCGGGCGGTCGTCCGCAGGATGGCCCGGTGCAGGTCTTCCCGTTGGCCCGGCAGCAGGTCGGGGTAGGCGATCTCGAGGTTGCGGCGGGCCACCCGGCTCTCGCGTGCGTCGGCCTTGCGCCAGGCCCACGCCATCAGGTCGCCGAGGGAGCGCAGCCAGGACCAGGGCAGGCGTCCGACCAGGGCGGCGGCGTGGTAGCCGAAGGCAGCGAGGGTGTCCGGTTTCATCCGTCGAGTGTAGCCAACCCGGATGGCCACCCCGCGGGATCGGGATGACGGGGCCGTTATCCTGTCGCCCCGCCCATCCGGACCTACGAGCATGCTTTCCCTGATCCAGCGCGTGACCCAGGCCTCCGTGGCGGTCGATGACGTCGTCGTCGGGGCCATCGACGGTGGCCTGCTTGCGCTAGTGGCACTGGAGCCGGGGGACAGCGACGTACAGATCGCGCGCATGGCGGAGCGGCTGCTGGGCTATCGCGTATTCGCCGACGAGGCCGGTCGCATGAACCGCTCCCTCGCCGACACCGGGGGCGGGTTGCTGCTGGTCAGCCAGTTCACATTGGCAGCGGACACCCGTTCAGGCATGCGCCCCAGTTTCACCACCGCGGCACAGCCCGCCGAGGCTGAACAAGGCTTCAACCGACTGGTCGAAATCTGCCGTCAAACCCACGCCGGGAGGGTGGAAACCGGGCGTTTCGGTGCCCATATGGTGATCAGCCTCGTCAACGACGGGCCCGTGACCTTCCTGCTCCGCCCCTGACGTTTCCCCCTGGCCGGGCACCAGTCAGCAGGAACCCAAGCCGGTCCGGGCTGGTATAATACGGGGTTCTCCCTTCCTCACTCCCGGTGGCGCAACCTCCATGGCCAACGAACGTCCTGCGCAGCAGTCCGACATCAAGCTCTTGATCAGCAAGGGCTTGGAGCAGGGCTATCTGACCTACGCCGAAGTCAACGATCACCTCCCGGACGACCTGGTCGATCCGGAGCAGATCGAGGACATCATCGGCATGATCAACGGCATGGGCATCGACGTCCATGAAGTTGCCCCCGATGCCGAAACCCTGCTGCTGGCCGACGGCAACACCGGCAACCGCGAAGTCGACGAAACCGCGGCCGAAGAAGCCGCCGCCGCGCTGACCTCGCTGGACACCGAAGGCGGCCGCACCACCGACCCCGTGCGCATGTACATGCGCGAGATGGGCACCGTCGAGCTGCTTACGCGCGAGGGCGAAATCGCCATCGCAAAGCGCATCGAGGAAGGCCTGGGCCAGGTGCAGGCGTCGCTCGGCAACTTCCCGTGGTCCATCGAGCTGCTGCTGGAAGAGTACGAACTGCACAAGGCCGGCAAGAAACGCCTGGCCGAAGTCGTCGTCGGGTTCAACGACGTCGAGGAGCCGGCGCCGGAAGTGCCGGCCGCCGAAGAGGTCGCCGACTCGGCCGAAGACGCCGATGACGAAGAAGACGGCGACGACGACACCGCCGAGGAAGCCGCGCCGACCGGTCCGGATCCGGAAGAGGTCGCGCGCCGCATGCAGGTGCTGGCCGATGGCTACACCAAGTTCAAGAAGTCGTACGCCAAGAACGGCGCGGACAACAAGGCGGTCGCCAAGCTGCGCACCGAACTGGCCGAGACCTTCGTCACCCTGAAGCTGCCGCTGCCGCTGACCGACACGTTGGTCCGCAAGCTGCGCGAGGTCGTGGCGCAGGTGAAGGACCACGAGCGCCGCGTGCTGCACCTGTGCGCCAACGTCGCCAAGATGCCGCGCAAGGAATTCCTGCGCGCGTGGGAAGGTAACCAGACCAACCTGGGCTGGGTCGACGAAGTGCTGAAGCGCAAGCAGAAGTGGTCGTCCGGCCTGCGCGACGTGCGCGAGCAGATCGTCGCCGAGCAGGAAGCCACCATCGCCGTCGAACAGGCGATGCACCTGACGCTGGCGGACATCAAGGAAATCAGCCGCGCGATGGCCTATGGCGAAGCCAAGGCGCGCAAGGCGAAGAAGGAAATGGTCGAGGCCAACCTGCGTCTGGTCATCTCCATTGCCAAGAAGTACACCAACCGCGGCCTGCAGTTCCTCGACCTGATCCAGGAAGGCAACATCGGCCTGATGAAGGCCGTGGACAAGTTCGAGTACCGCCGCGGCTACAAGTTCTCGACCTATGCCACCTGGTGGATCCGCCAGGCGATCACCCGCTCGATCGCCGACCAGGCGCGCACCATCCGCATCCCGGTGCACATGATCGAGACGATCAACAAGCTCAACCGCATTTCCCGCCAGATGCTCCAGCAGTACGGCCGCGAGGCCACGCCGGAGGAGCTGGCCAAGGAAATGGACATGCCCGAGGACAAGATCCGCAAAGTCATGAAGATCGCGAAGGAACCGATCTCCATGGAAACCCCGATCGGCGACGATGAAGACTCCCACCTGGGCGACTTCATCGAGGACACCAATGTCGAGTCCCCGATCGAAAACACCACCAACATCAATCTCTCGGAAACGGTCCGCGACGTGCTCGCCGGCCTGACCCCGCGGGAGGCGAAGGTGCTGCGCATGCGGTTCGGCATCGACATGAACACCGATCACACGCTGGAAGAAGTCGGCAAGCAGTTCGACGTCACCCGCGAGCGCATCCGCCAGATCGAAGCGAAGGCGCTGCGCAAGCTGCGCCACCCGTCGCGGTCGGAGCAGCTGCGCAGCTTCCTCGACATCGACTGACGCCTCCCGGCGCGGTTTGCACCAAAGAAACGCGGCCCCGATGGGCCGCGTTTCTTTTTGGTGCACGACACGCGCGCCCTTGCTGCGGCCCTTGTCATCTTCGTCACGCACGGTTGCCTACACTTCTCTTCACCCCACGAGTCAGACTTCCGCGTGCAGCGACGGGATGCAGTGAAATCCGTCCTCGCCATCGCATTGCTGGGCAGCATGCCCCGCGCCATGGCACAGGCCTCGACGACAGCGAACAGCGCGACGGCCTCCACGCGATTCACCTTGGAAACGGTTCCACGTCTCGCGCAGGCGATGGCGAGGCAGCCCTATCGCGCGCCCGACGAGCGGTTGCCTGCCGTGCTGCAAGAGACCGGCTATGACGCCTATCGCGACTTGCGCTTCGACCCGACGCAGGCGATCTGGCGCAAGGAAGGCCTGCCGTTCCAGCTGCAGATGTTCCATCGCGGCTTCCTGTTCAAGCAGCGGGTCGAGCTGTACGGCGTCAATGACGGTCGCGCAGCGCCGATCGCGTACACGCCCGATCGCTTCTCGTTTCCGCCGGGCGTCAAACCCGATCTCGGCAGCGACCTCGGCTTCGCCGGCTTCCGCGTGCACACGCCGCTCAACCGGCCGGACGTGTACGACGAACTGATCGCTTTCCTCGGCGCGAGCTATTTCCGCGCGCTGGGCAAGGGCCACGCCTATGGACTGTCGGCGCGTGGTCTCGCGCTGGGCAGCGGCGATGCCGGCGCGGAAGAGTTCCCTATCTTCCGTGCGTTCTGGATCGAACAGCCTGCGCCCGGCGCGGATCACCTGGTCGTGCACGCGCTGCTCGACAGTCCGAGCGTCGCCGGCGCGTTCCGTTTCGACATGAAGCCCGGCGCCGAGACGGTGATCGACGTGCAGTCGAGGCTGTATCCGCGCGTCGACCTGGCCCGCGCCGGCATCGCCCCGCTGACCAGCATGTTCGAGTTCGATGCGGGCGACCGCGTCGGCACCGACGACTATCGCCCTGCCGTGCACGACTCGGACGGGCTGGCCATCCTCAACGGCCATGGCGACCAGATTTGGCGACCGCTGAGCAATCCTCCGCGCGTGCAACTCAGTGCATTCGCCGACGCGCGTCCGAAGGGGTTCGGCCTGATGCAGCGCAAGCGCGGCTTCGCCGACTATGCGGATATCGAGGCGCGCTACCACCAGCGGCCCAGCCTGTGGATCGAGCCGAAGGGCGATTGGGGCAAGGGTGCGGTGGCGCTGGTGGAGATTCCCACCGGCGACGAGTACCACGACAACATCGTGGCGTTCTGGCGCCCGCAGCAACCGCTGCGCGCCGGCCGCGAGCACCGGTTCGACTACCGCATGCACTGGTGCGACACGCATGCCTGGAAGAACGACCTCGCCATCGTCGCCGATACGCGCATCGGCGCCGCGCCCGACCCTGCGCGACGCCTGGTGGTGATCGACCTAGAAGGCGGGCGCCTGGCCTCGATACCGCGCGATGCGACGTTGATTCCCGATGTCTGGGCCGCGCGCGGCGACGTGTCGGGGGCGGTGGTCTATCCGAATCCCGAGACGCAGGGCTGGCGCCTGAGCTTCGAATTCCTTCCGCACAAAGAGAATGCGGAGGGACGTGACGTTGAACTGCATGCACGCGTGCTGGAGGGGCACGTGCCGCTGTCCGAAACCTGGCTGTACCGCTGGAGCCTGTGACCATGAGCGACCCCCGTCCCCCGACTTCTCCGCTGCAGCAGACGTGGCTGCCCGCGGAATCGCCGTTGCCCATGCCGGTGCAGGATCTCCGCAGCGGCGATCTGTCGCCACGCGCGCTGCCGACATCGCCCGCCACGATCGGCGGACGGCGCGCGCTGGTGGTGGGCGCTGCGGTGCTGCTGACGCTGTTCGCGACCTACCAGGTCTGGTGGGTGTTGCGCGGTGGCGGCATCGACGTGCTCGAGGGGGTCCTGCTGGCGCTGTTCGTCGCCCTGTTCTCGTGGATCGCGCTGTCGTTCTCCAGCGCGCTGGCCGGCTTCGTGCTGCTGCTGTCCGCGCGGCGTCAACCGTTGGGGATCGATGAGAACGCGCCGCCGCCAGCGCTGGCGACGCGCACGGCGCTGCTGGTGCCGACCTACAACGAAGATCCGCAGCGCGTGCTGGCCGGCGTGCAGGCGATGCACGAATCGCTGGCTGCGACCGGGCAGGGCGATGCGTTCGACTTCTTCCTCCTCAGCGACACGACCCGGGCGGACGTGCAGCGCGAGGAACTGACGGCCGTGCGGCAACTGCTGCAGCGGCTCGGCGACGGGGCCCGCGTGTACTACCGGCGCCGCGACAAGAACACCGAACGGAAGGCCGGCAACATCGCCGACTGGGTCCGGCGCTTCGGTGGTGCCTATCCGCACTTCCTCATCCTGGATGCCGACAGCCTGATGACGGGCGACACGCTGATCAGGCTGGCCGCGGCAATGGAGCGTCAGCCCACGCTGGCGCTGGTGCAGACGCTGCCGATGATCGTCAACGGGCGTACGTTCTTCGCGCGCATGCAGCAGTTCGCGGGACGCGTCTACGGACCCGTGGTCGCGCACGGCATCGCGTGGTGGCACGGCGCGGAAGGCAACTACTGGGGCCACAACGCCATCATCCGCACCGCAGCGTTCGCGCGCCACGCGGGCCTGCCCCATCTGGGTGGCGGCAAGCCGTTCACGGGTGCGGTGCTGAGCCATGACTTCGTCGAGGCGGCCCTGCTGCGCCGCGGCGGCTGGGCGATCCACATGGCGCCCGGCCTGGGTGGCAGCTACGAAGAAGGTCCGCCCTCGCTGACCGACATGCTGGTGCGCGACCGCCGCTGGTGCCAAGGCAACCTGCAGCATGGCGCGGTACTGCCGGCGCGCGGTCTGCACTGGATCAGCCGCCTGCATCTGCTGGTCGGCATCGGCCACTACTTCACCGCACCGATGTGGGCGATGCTGATGCTGGTCGGCCTGGCGATCCCGCTGCAGCAGGCCGGATTCCATCTCGACCAGCCGCACCTCGCCGGATTCACCCCGGCGCTGTACTGGCGCGGTGGCGATCCCGAGCGCTTCCTGTGGGTGTTCTATTTTACGATGGCGGTGCTGCTCGCGCCGAAGGTGATGGGCTGCATCGCCACCGTGCTCGATCCGGCCCTGCGCCGCCGCTGCGGCGGCGTATTGCGCATCGCCGGCAGCGCTTTGCTGGAAACGGCGATGGCCGCCCTGATGGCACCGGTCACCATGTACGTGCAGTCGCGCGGCGTCGCAGAAGTACTCGCGGGCCGGGATTCGGGCTGGGAAACGCAGCGCCGCGACGATGGCAGCGTGCCGCTCGCCGGCCTGGTGCGCCGTTACGCCGGCCTTACCGTGTTCGGCGCGTTCGGCGGCGTACTCGCCTACCTCGTGTCGCCGGCCCTGGCGGCATGGATGGCGCCGGTGGTACTGGGCATGGTGCTGTCCGTCCCGATCAACATACTGACGACCTCCGCCCGCGTGGGCGACGCCCTGCGCAGGGCGGGCTGGTTGCGTACGCCCGAGGAGCTCGTGCCGCCCACCGTCCTGTCGCGTGCGCTGGAACTGCGCGCGCCGCAGGCCGCGTCGCCATTGCCCTTCGCCGCCTCCGGTACAATCGCCGCCGGCGGGGGCCTATAGCTCAATGGTTAGAGCAGAGGACTCATAATCCTTTGGTTCCAGGTTCGAGTCCTGGTGGGCCCACCAACCGCTACAGACCTCAGCAGGTTGGTACCGGCCCCATGAGTTGAAACATTGTTTCAACTTATGATGATAAAAAAGCAATAGTTGCAACGGCTTGCCTTGATGATGACCGCCAGACGGGATGTTCTGGCGCCGGGTCGGAGCGAACTTGTGCCCGTGCGGCGGGAAGCGGACTTGCCGGTTCGGGTTGCCGCTATCGGCCAGAAGCCGACAGCACCGCTTCGGAAGCACACCAATGCCGAATTCAGAACCCGGTAGCAGCCGCTTCGTCGCAGCTCATCCGCAAGAATTTCGCGGCGTACTCGATGCGGTCGGCCAGTTCGAAATCGCCCGGCACGAACGACAGGATGTTGGTCGGGAACGCCTGGCCTTTCGCGCGCACGTCGATGCGGCTGCCGTCGTTGCTGCGCACGACCTGCGCCTGCCGCCAGTCGACGAAGTGCGGACCGGCGAATGCCTTGAAGCCTTCCGTGTAGTTCCACGACTCGCTCTTGATCACCGTCACCGAGGTCAGGAACCCGGGCTCCTCCCACGACGTACTGCTGTGTTCGAACGCGCTGGCCGGCATCTGCACGCCGTCGATGCGGGTCGTGCAGGCGTCGGCCGCTCCCTGCGCATCGCCGTAGGCAAGGCCGGCGACCGTGAACTCGCCCAGCGATTTCTCCACGGTGCCGGTGCTCTTCTCTTCCTTGATGGACAGCTTGATGCGGCTGGTCTCCACCGTGTGCGTGCCCGCTGCGTGGTTGGGACGGCCCATCGCGTCCACGAACGTGGCGCGGGCGAAGCCCTGCTTGGCCATCGTCGCCAGGAACGCCTGGGCGCCTTCGGCGGTCTGCGCGGACTGGGCGCGCGCCGTGGGCGGGAGGGAGAGCGACACGGCGCAAAGCGCCATGCCGAGGGCGAGGGTGGATCGGGTCATGGGTTGTCTCGGTGTAAAGGAAGCGCCGCGCCTCACAGCGACACCGCCACGTCCTCGCGGAAGCGCGGCCGCGCGCCCTGCAGGGTCTGCTCGTCGCTGCTGGTCTGGTTCCAGACGTAGTTGAAGTTGCCTTCGCTGGTGATCTCGCGGCCGCTGGCGCGGCAGCGTGCGATGAACGCATCCTTCAACGCATACACCGCCGCCCGCGCCTGTTCGCCGGAGCCCGGCGGGAGGAACCCGGGCGCTCCCCATCCCGGGGGTCCGGGACGGGTGATGACGTTGGAATAGCAGGTGGGATTGACGGTATCGCCGGGCTTGTTGAGCAGGCCGATGGACATCACGAACCGCAACGGCTTGGCGGCGGCCTCCGCCGTGGCGCCGCCTGCGGTGCCGGTCGCGGGTGCGGCTGCCTGCCGCTGCGTGCGCAGCTGCTGCTGACGCAGCCGCTCGGCCGCCGCCTGCGCGGCCAGCTCGCGGTCACGCGCCGCGGCCTGGGCCTGCCGGGCCTGGGCGGCGGCATCGGGAACGGCCGGGGCCATCGTCGGCGCCGGTGCGGACGCGTACTGCGCCTGCCGCGCCCGCTCGGCAGCGGCGCGCTGGCGTTGTTCCTCGCGCTGGCGGCGCTCGAGCGCGGCGGCCTGCTGGCGCTCGATGTCGCGGATGAAGGCGTCCTGCGCTTCGCGCTCGGCCTGGTTCTTGGCCATCTCGTTGCCGAGCGTGGTGAGGAAGACCTCGGCCAGGTTCGGCGCGGGCGCGGCGGGTTCCTCGTCCCACGCCTCCTCTTCGATCGCGGCCATCTGCTGGATCTGTTTCATCTGCTGGCGCAGCTGTTCCGCCGCGGCCTGCTCCTGGCTCAAGGCCTGTGCGCGCCGCGCCTTGTCGCCCTGGATGCGCTGGCGCAACGCGGCCAGGTCCGCCTCGGAAAGCGTGCGCGGGCCGGACTTCGGTGCAGCCGGCGCAGCGGACGCGGAGCGCGGTGCTGACGCACCGGTGCCGGCGGGCGACACGGCCGGTGCGGCCGGCACGGTCGCGGTGGCGGGCGACGCGGCCGGTGTGGCCGGCACGATCGCGGTGGCGGCCGTCACGGCGGTACCGGCCGCCGGGGCGGGGACGGGGCGCGCCGGCGTGCCGGGTCCATAGGTGCGCACGCGCCCGACGTCCACCACCTGCTTCGCGTCGTCCACCTTGACCGACTCGGCCACCACGCGGCCGTCCTTCAGCGAGATCCGCAACGGCGACTTGATCGGCCCGCGTCGCAGCCACAGTACCGCGCCGTCGGCCGCGATGTAGCCGTCGAAGGTATACAGGCGGCCGCTCTCCTGGATCAGCTGGCCCGGGCGCTCGCCCCGGCGGATGACGCTGGTTGATCCGGCATCCGACTGCACCAGCGTGCCGTCGGCCGCCCAGGCCCACGCCACCGACCCGTGCTCCCCTGTCCAGGTCTTGCCTGCGAGCTCGGCGTACACGCCCCACGACGCCGGATCGACGGTTGCCGCCGGCGACGCGTCGGCTGCCCGGCTTTCCACTCCACCACAGACCCACAGCGCGCAGGCCAGCCACAGTCCGGCCGACCACTTCCCCGATAGCGACATTGCTCTCCCCAGAGCATCCCGATCAGCTCAGCTTAGCAACCACCCCACAGGCAGTAAAAGTGCATCAGGGGAGTCGCTCACGGCTCGAGGCCTGCTCGTGTTGGACATGGGCAGCAATGTCTGCCATGGGTCGGAAGCTGCCATGCCCCCACCCACGATAAACATCCCTAATCCCTGCCCTGCTTATGGCCGCTATCGGTCAGGGGCGGCCTTGCATGCTTAGATGGTAGCTATCTGCCAGAAGCGGACTCTAAGCCGGAGGCTTACCCCAATATGCCCTCGACGGGCGCCATCATTTAGCCCATCACGCCGGTTCGGCCGCCAGAAATTTCAGCTGCCATCGAGGATGGCTTGTCAGGGGCGATACATGCAGGCGGTGTAGTTCCAACCGGAAACCGTCCTTAAGGGGAGGCGCGATTTTCCCACAGAGGCTACGGGTCGCCGCGCTCCCTCCCGAAACGACTGCCCAGCCGGCGGCATGTACGCACCCGCTGCGCCGCGCGACCGACTACTCGCTCTCCTTCAACAAGGACGGGCGAGCGTCGTACCAGTCGCGCGCACCCACGATGTGCATCTTGCGCTGTCCGTCATGCAGCTCCATGCCCATCCCGAGCAAGCCCCAGCGTGCATAGAGGTCGCCCGCTGGCGCGCCGGCGGCGATGCGCAGGCGCGCCTTCAGGTCGAAGCGTTTGTTGCTGGCTTCGACGCGGTCCAGCACGATCTCACCGCCGCGGATGCGCAGATCGCCAGTGGCCCGCACCTGGCCAGCATCGACCAGGTTGCCTACCCATCCGGGGAAAGCGTCGCGCTCTGCGAACAGGCCCAGCAACACGCTGGCGTCGCGCATCTCCACCTGGCCGCGGCCGGCCACTTCGAACGGCTCCTGCCAGTCGATCTCTCCTTTCGTTAGCCGCATGCGCGCCCACCAGCCGGCATCGGCGCCGGATGATTCCAGCCGCACACCGTCCAGACGCACCGCCATTTCGTCGAGGGCATAGCGGCGTCCGCCCTTCGCAACCTGCGACAGGCGGCTGTCCAAGACCAGGTTGCCGGCCAGGCGCGACGGACCCAGCGCAAAGCGCACGTTCTGGCCGCGCATTTGCATGCGTCCACCGAGCATTTCACCGGCATGGTCCAGGTGGATGTCGGCGCTGGCGCTGGCGCTGCCACCGAGCAGTTGCGCGCTCTGAGTGGGCAGGTAGCGGTTGTAGCTGCGCAGGTCCGGCACCTGTGCGTCGTCGAAATGCAGGTGCGCATCCAGGTTCTCGTGGAACCGGGCCAGCGGGCCGGTGGACAGCAGGTCCAGGCGCAGGTCACGGCCGCGCAGGTCGATGCGCTCCGGAGCCGCGATGGGCGCTAAGGTGAATTGCTGCATCACAATCGCGATCGTGGTGTGCCGTGAGACGTCGTCCTCGCCACGCATGCGCAGGCGTGCCCGGGCCTGCCCGCTGAACCGGTTGTCGAGGACGCGCGCCTGCAGCTGCGCATCTTCCACGTCGACGCGGCTGCTCACCTGCATTGCGCCGGCGTCCAGATACACGTCGGCATCCAGGTTGGCGCGGCCGTTGATCTCCAGCCACGGGATGTCGTCCAGGAACACGTCGATCCAGCGCAGCGGCATCGCCGGCCAGCGGGTGCGCACGGTGCCGCCCAACGCGCGCAGCGGCCGCAGCCAGTCGTCTGGGCCAAGGCGGCGATCGTCCACTCGCAGGTCGGCCGCCAGCCAAGGCGCACCCTCGGAGGTGGGCGGTATCCGTGCCGCCAACGCGATCGCTTCGCGCCGAGTGCGCAGGGCCACGCCCAGCGGATGCCGCACTGCCTCCCCGTCGACGCCGCGCGAGAAGACCGGCGCCGACCAGTCCAGCCAGCTGCCCGGCATCAGCGCGCCGCGGCTCAGGGTCAGGTCGGCCCGCAAACGGCCCGCGGCGCCGCGGGCACCCAGCGGTAATGCCTGACCGTGGTGGGCGACCAGGTCGATGCCCGGCGCCGGGCCGTCCACCCGCATGCGCGCATGCATGAGTGCCACTTTCTCGGCCCCCTGCGCGCGCTCGCGCGTGTGCAAGGGCAGCGAGATCTCGAAGTCCAGCTGCCCGTCGCGCAGCAGCTCGACCTCGCCAACCTGCAGGATCGCATCGGGCATATGCAGGGTAGACGGGCCCACTTCCATCGCCCCGCCCTGCAGACGTTTGCGGAAGACAAAGCGCGCCTGTCCATGCCCGCGTACGCGGGCATCGTAGAAGTCCATGCGCAGCAGGCTGGGGGTGGTGATCGCGTCGAAACTCAGTTCCCACGGCGGCTTGCCCGGGCGCTTGATGGTGGGTTTATCCTCGGCCACGCGCTGCACGTGCACCGAGACGTCCACGGCACGGATAGTGCCGAAACCCACTTCGCGCCAGAGCAGCGGCACCAGCTTAATACGTCCGTCGGCACGGGGACTGGCGACAAACCAGCGGTTGGTACGTGCATGGCCGCCCAGGATCACGCCGTGGGCATGGATGTGTCCCGGGTAGGCACTAAGTGCCCAGTCCCAGCGCGCCTGGAATCGATCCGGCTTGCGGTTGATGACCTGCTCGCCAATGGACGTGTTGAGGAACACGTTGGCGGCCAGCAGGTACACCAGGTACAGCACCAGAAGCACAAAACCAGCGCGGCGCAACTGGCGGCGGTGGCTGGCGCACCACGAGTTGAAGGTTTTCATGGACATGCGCCAATTATTGCCGAGCCGCCGTGACGATGGCCTGCAAAAGGGGCGTTCGCAAGGCGATCCCCCGTCTTTGAGGTGCACGCGACGGGCATGGCCGAGCGGACGCCGTTCGTGGATACATAACCTCCCAGCCCGAAACCGCTGTCGCCGCCCCAGTAAAGGGCTTGGTTCCCGAGGGTGCTTACGGCCAGAAGCGGACTTCGAAGAGCTTCTGAATTGGGCCACGCCACGAAGTGGCGTCGGCTTGCTTGAATAGCTGCCTTAGCCTACAGAGTTGACCGCTCCTCCGTGACTTCCTCTAAGCCTCTCGATGAAGACACAGCTCATCCTAGTCCGAAGCCGACGTTCACGCTGGTACTCCATATGCCTCAGCGACGGATTGATCGCTCGTGCAGCCTCTCGAGAAGGTTTGCTATGTAGGTACGACTGACTCGCAAGGGAGTGCCGTCCCGCAGGCGAATCAGAGCATCCCTATTCGGCAGGGCCTGCATTTCTGCCACGCAATCCAGGCGGACGATCGTAGATCGATGCGCTCTGATGAACATTGCGGGATCGAGCTGCTTGGCAAGCTCTGCCAGCGATTCGCGCAGCAGATGCTCTTTCCTGTGTCCGTGCAGGATCGCGTAGTCGCCGCTGGCTTCGATCCATTCCACATCAGCTGAATCGATGAAGGTCACGCGTCGCCCCGTTCGGATAGGGAACCTTCGCCTGTGTCGGCCTTCGCTTAGATCCAATGTCGTCGCTCCGCTGCGATGGCGGGAAGCGATGGCTTCGCGTGCCCGATCCAGCGATTCAGAGAACCTGTCGTCGTCGATCGGCTTCAGGATGTAATCAAGCGCCTTCAGATCGAAAGCACGAACTGCGAAGTTGTCATGCGCTGTCAGGAAGATGACCAACGGCCGCCGCTCCTGCGGGATTTCGTCGAGCAGCCCGAACCCGTCCAAGTTCGGCATCTGGATATCGAGTAACACCAAGTCGGACGAAGTTTTGAGGATGCCATCGAGAGCCGCCTTGCCATCGGCGTATTCGCCTACGAGATGCATGTCCTTATGTCGTGCCAGGCGCGCAAGTACACCGCTCCGGGCGAGCGGTTCGTCATCCACGACGGCAACTCGGATCATCGATGAAAGTCCCAGTAGGCGTCCGGCGTTGTGATGTCGCGCACGGGGATATCGATCGACACGTTGAACCCGCCGTCCGTTCTTGGCTCTGCTTGCAAGTTGTGCGCGTCTCCATACAGGCGTATCAGGCGCTCAGAGATGTTGCGCATCCCCCCGGCTAGAGAAGATCCGTTATGCGGCGCCCCCATGCTGCCGAACTGCCCATCGTTACCGACGAAAACCCGCAGCATCTTCTCTTCCTGCAGTAGCCCTATCTCCAGGGTGCCGGGCTCGCTGCGCAGCGCGATGCCGTGCCGGATCGCATTCTCGACCAACGGCTGCAGCAGCAGGTGCGGTACACGCTTATCGAGAATGTCTGCGCCGATGTTCCAGTGCACGATCAGACGGTCCCCGAGGCGCGCCTTCTCGATCGCCAGATACGTCTCAGTGAGAGCGATCTCCTCTGCGAGGGAGACCTCATGCGATATCCGCTCGTCGAGCGTTGCCCGCAGGAAGTCCGCGAGCCTCGAGATGACCTGCTGGGTACGCTCTACCTGGCCGGAAACCACCAGCGAAGAGATCGCATTGAGCGTATTGAACAGAAAATGTGGCTGAAGCTGGTATCTGAGCGCCCGAAGCTCCGCCTCATGCATAAGCGCCTTGGCTTCGGCGCTCCGGGTCTTCTCGTGGCCGAGCTCAATGTAGTAGCAGACCACGGCGTGGAGTGCACAAAATGCCACCAACGCAAGCCAGAACGCATCAATGCCTTTGACCAGTCGTGCCAGTTCCACGGTTTGGTACGGTATCCAGCCCGCCGACCGCGCAACCAGCAAGTCCGCGATGTTGCTGCCAACGGATAATACATAGCTGGCGACCAGAAGGGCGGGCACCAGCAGCCACCAGGGCGCTCGCCTGCGCCAGAGCGCGCGCTGTAGAAACAATAGTGGTAGGCACAGTAGCAGGTAGAGCACCAGGCAGAGCATACGTCGCCATTCCGCGACTTCGTCGCCGATCGATGGCAGGGTCAACACCACCATGCACAAGCCGACAGGAATGCTCGCCGCGAGCGGTAGCCAGACGGGAGGAAGGAGGGCCTCGGATCTGGTGTGGCGGATAGGCATCGTAAAGAGCCTCGTAACGAACGACCCAATATACGTGAGCCGAGAGGGGCCATGGTGAGGCGTCACGGCCGAGGGGGCGGCTCTTACTTGGCCAGCACCGGGCCTAGGACCTGCCTGCGCACATCACGCAAAGGGAGCCCGGGATGGGCGTCAGCATTGCACAGGCAGGCGTATGCCAGGCCGCTGGATGGATGGCACGCGAGGTAGGCGGCGAATCCGTTGATGCCACCATGGTGGCCGGCAACGGGCTTCCCGTCGATCGTGTGCGCGTCCAACATGAAGCCCAATCCATACTGCGTATCGCCCATGCCTTGCGCTTGGGGATCGTGCCGCTTCGTCCCGGCCAGCGCGCCGTCACGAAGACGTGCTGGCACCAGCATGGATTGCACGCTCGACGCAGGCAAGTAGGCTCCGCCGAACAACGCCGTTATCCACCGGCACAGGTCCTGTGCTGTTGAACGCATCGCGCCTGCGGCTCCGGCCAGCGCTACATCGAGGTACTCAGCATTGTTGAATGGTTGAGCCTCTGTGCCGGTCGGTGTGTAACCCGACGCGCGTGCCATGACGACGTCGGAAGGCTGGTCGAACGCGGTGTGGCTCAGGCCGAGTGGCTCGAACATCAGCTTGGAGGCGGCGGTCGCCAAGGGGAGCTCCGTTACCTTTTCGACGATGGCGCCCACCAGGATGTAGCCAGCATTGCTGTAACGCCAAGCGGTTCCGGGAGCGAAATCGAAGAGCGGCGTCATGCGCGCGATTCGCTCGGCCTGGGTGAGTTGCGACGATACGCCTCCGGTGTCGTACTCTCCGTCGCTTATACCCGCCGTGTGCTGCAAAAGCTCGCGTATCGAGAACGGGGCATGCTGGGGGAGGAAGGTCAGATAGCGCTGTGCGGGCTCGCCTAGCGAGAGTTTGCCTTGAGACTCAAGTTTCAGAAGCAACGCGGCGACGAACTGCTTGGTGAGCGACCCAATGCGAAAGACGCTTTCGGCGGTCACATGGTTTGCCGTCTCCAGGTTGGCTTGCCCGGCATAGTACGAATTGACCTCTTGGCCACCCTGCCAGACCGCCAAGGCGACGCCCGGCACCTGCCGCGACGCCACCGCCGCATCGACAATGGTCCTCAAGGTCGAATCTGACGCGGCCGGCGCCAGGGCGCGCGCGAGAGGTGCCATGGGGCCTGAGGCAAGCAACATTCCCCCGGTGAGTCCTGCGCCTGCTTCGATCATGCGGCGTCTTGTGATCTTCATGCCCTATGCCTCTCGCGTTAAAGGTCTGGTCGTGCCGATGGTCCGAACGATGCCAGATGTCGGCGTCGCGACCTTCAAAAACCCCGGCCTTGGCGCTGACCCGTGCATTACGTGCGCCAGGACGCCGTCGCCCCACGACGACTTACGCGACCATATTTCCAGCCCGGGCGCGTGGCGAAACGTTCTAAAGCGTGCCAACGGCATGTCGCCAAGCCTCCACATGCGGAGGGTCCCGCAGGCAACCCACGGGTCATCCACAGAGATACGGGGAGAACAGATGACAGGAAGGACACGCATCCAGGGCGCGGCACTGCTGTTGACGGCACTTCGAGGATACCCGGCTTTGGGAGCCTCCTTCGCAGTCGGTGGCGAATCGTCCATCCCGAGGACGGCAACGGCCATCGGGTTGCCGAGCAGTGAGTTCAAGTGCAGTCAGCCGCGAGGCCAGGTGCTGCTGAAGCATGTCATGGCTCACTGCGCGGCATCCATGTCCAACACGGCTCCGAGGCTTGTCAGACCTATGAAATCCATCGCTATCTCGCTCCTCCTGTTTCTCCTTGCCGTGGCGCCGGCCAATGCCGGCATGTGGATGATGGTCTACGCCGAGGGGCAGAAACCCGACAGGACCGTTTACTACGCGGCCTTCGACGACGTCCAGAGCCGGACCTCGCCAGAGGCGTTCCTCGATGCTTTGCAGCGTACGGGCAACCCCCTCAAGGCCGAAGCCGCCACGAAGGTCAATCAGATCCGCGTCAATCAGATCCACGAGGCCGCAGGAGGACCTTGGTTGACGATGTTCACGCTTGAGTTCCAATGCGGCAGCCAGCAGATGCGTATCACTCAGCAAGAGCAGCACTACCGGCAGAACGGCAGGTCGCAGCAAGTGCCTGGACTGGACTGGAGTGCCATCACTGCACCTTGGCAAGCCCAGGCCAGGTTGCTGGCCTGCGATGAAGCCCGCTGGAAAAAGGCGCTCGAAGCCGATAGGCGACGAGGCCAGGGTCAGGACGAACTGAACAAGCTGGGTTTGGTGGTGGTCGGTGACCATGTCCTCCCGATGGGGCTCAACGACCTCTCGTTCGCCACGCTCTGGCGCGATGGAACAGAGCCCGCATTCACCACGAACAAGTCACCCGCCGAACTCGACCGCCTGAGGCGCGAGACCATCGCGCGTGGAGAAGCCCTGTCGGCGGAGATGCGTGGAAAGGAACAGAATCTACGCAAGGACATCGAGTCATCTCAAGCTGAAGATGCATTCATGGCCCAAGTCGACCGGAACTTCGCAGCCAAGAAGTACCCGAAACAGTTCAGAGATCTCGTCCACAGCATGAAGGGATTGACTGAACCGGAGATCATCGAGGTCATGGGGTACCCCGATGGCGAGCGCCGTGTGGGCGGAGACCGTCTCTGGGTTTACTACAGCGAGAAGGACGAGCGAGTGGCTAACGTCGTGTCCAAGTATGGGCATGTCGCCGTCACAGGAGAGCTGCGCGAATGTGAGCTCACGTTCGTTCTTCGCGAAGGTGGAAAGAAGAGTGGAGGTCGCCTGTTCGACTACCAGATGGCCGGAGACAACTGCAATCTTTCCACCATGAAGAGGAGCTCGCGATGAGCGAACAAGGATCTGAAGTCACTTCGTCTTCGCCCGTAGGATCAGTCGAGGCAGGTGTACGAATCAACAATGCGGCTAAGGTTTCGCGGCGCTCGCGTACTCGAGATATCCTACTGACTTTGCTGTCTTACCTGCTCGCAGTCGGCATGATCGGAACGGCCAGCGCTGAGTATCCCATTACAGACACCGCTCGCGCATTGGATACCGTAAAACTGATGCTTGCTGCGGAAGGAAGGGGCGATCAGAGGGCTCTGGAAGGACTTCTCGCCCCCGAGTATCTACGAGTCTCGCCTGCTGGCGAAGTTGAAACTCGCAGCGACATTGTCGGCTCGTTGGCTAGCGCCGGGACCTCTGAGGCGACGAGACTCGCTGATCACGCGGATGTCGCCCTGTCTGAGGTCGCCTTCGAAGAGACTAAGGACAGTCTCATCATCGTTGCCCTGCAGCACAGCGCCCGGACGCGCTACGGTAACGAGCGGGATGCGTCACTAAGGGTGACTTTCATGCTGGAAAAGAGGCAAGGGAGGTGGGTAGTCCTGCTCACCCATTACACGCCCTTGGCCCAAGCCGGATCATGATGCGCACCTCAATAGGCGTTGCCCTGGTCCTTATGTCTTCGGTCGCGGTAGCAAAGCATGTCTATCCAAAGAACCTAAAGGTCGTGGATGCGGGTCAAACGTACACGCTTCTGGAAGACTACGTTTTCCAGGAGAAGGCTGCAACGTTCACCCTCTTTGCAGGGCGCTATGTCCGAAGGTATGAAGACGCCAAAGCAGTCTATCTGATGGGTCAAGCAGGCTGCTTCCAGATGAGTGTGGCGCCCCCCAGGAATACGGACGCGCGTTGGTCCGATCGCTGGGATTGTGGCGTGTATCTCCCCAAGGATACGAACAAGGGAGCCGCGATCTTCGTGGTCCGACGCACGCCCGAGACGCCGCATGAAGGCAATGGCGCAGTCATCGACGGCATCATCCGGGCGGGCTACGGGAGCTTCGACTTCCCGACCTCGGAGAAGAATGATCTGCTCCTGCGCAGTAAGCTCGTGCCCTAACAGCAGGGCATGGATCTTCCATAGTGTCTCGAGTGCGGCGTTTCAAATGAGGGTGCCGATATGAAAAGGCTTGTTCTCGCCCTTGCGATCATCTTGATCGCGTGCGGCATGACCAAGAGTCCGAAATCGTTCGATCCCGTACCAAGCGCGAGTCACTTCGTGCTTGAGGCGGACGTCATGATGGCCAACAAAGTATCTTCCGGCTTGGCAAAGGGTAGCTACCAGGCTGTTTTTCAGAGCAAGGACCACATCTACTACCTAGGCGAGCCCGGCGCTCTGCTTATGCCCAATGGCACGAGGGTCAATGGCGGCATCGCGCTTCCGAAGCACGCGTTGGCGCCCCCTTGTCATCTCTTCATTCAGATCGGGGACGATTCAGAACAGGCGAGGGACATGCGACTTGGAGCTCTTGTGGTGGCCCTTGCGAGGCTCGAGAAAGGGCGGATCAGAGAGTTCAAGAAGGATCCGGCGTGCATCGGATTCATGACAAGAATTGCCGTCGTCAATGACTGAGGCAGCTTACATGTACAAGGTCGTTTGGAGTTCTACAGCATTTGCCGTACGTTATCTTGGCGCTGCTTTGGACTTCTATCGTGGCAAAGCTTGGTTTATCAGTCGCTTTGAATCCCGGGCGCTGTGGAGCAAGAGAAAATCATCACGTAGTCCTTCACGAGGCCAGGCTGCATGCGAGTGCGAAAGGCTAGAGAGACAGATCTCGATGGAATTACTCGGTTATATGCCTGCCTGCACTTGCATCATGTAACTGAGCCGAATTCGGAGACCGAATTCTCATGGCGAAAGATTGTTCACAGCAGGACATCAACGATTTTTGTTGCAGAAGTGGATGGCCTGCTAGTGTCGACATGCATGGTTGCAGTTATTCCAAGCTTTGCAAAAGCCGGACGCCCTATCGGCGTAATAGAACATGTGGTAACGCTGGATGAGTTCCGCGGGCGGGGGTTTGCCCGAGCTACCATGTCTGCTGCAATCTCTTACGCGTGGCAGAGGTCTTGCGGCAAGTTGCTATTGCTGTCAGGCGCGAACCGTCTAGAAGCTCACAGGATGTACGAGTCACTTGGATTTGATGGCAATGTAGAGCGTGGTTTTGTGATGAAGGCGCCGAGCACATTGCTCCCTGCTCATGTCCAGTAGTAGTCGCAAGGAGATCCGTGGCCGCCGAATCTCTCACTTCCAGAGAAAGTACTCTAGCGATCCAGTCTCTGACGCTGAGGATCGATCTGTCTGTGATTCAACTAATTGCTGGAGCGGAAGTGATTGGGGATGCGTGAGTGCCGCACTGGGATGCCATTGGGCGAAGTCCTGAGAATCGAAGGCTGGATTCCGCTTGGATGCCAGACCTGTTCGCCCTATTTATTGACATCAGTGCGCTTGCGGCAGTTCTTTACACATGGTCGCTCTGCGCCTTCGCCCATCGAACTAGTGATCTGGTTAGTAGGGAGCTTTGCTTCACGGATGGCTGATGTCCGTTTCCGGCCAGAAGCGGACACCTTGTGCTCACCCAAGGCTGGTTGGAACTCGACAGATAGAACCATCGACATCCGTCGAATCGACATCAGCAATGCCAGCGATCACGGACCAGGCGAAGACGCTCGCTTGCCCAGCTCGATCAGCATCC
Organism: Pseudoxanthomonas sp. LjRoot206; assembly: GCF_056175725.1. Lineage (NCBI taxonomy): Bacteria > Pseudomonadati > Pseudomonadota > Gammaproteobacteria > Lysobacterales > Lysobacteraceae > Pseudoxanthomonas > Pseudoxanthomonas sp. LjRoot206. The sequence goes on along the minus strand of NZ_JBGFFI010000003.1, from coordinate 751,282 downwards.
GCGATGCCAGGTACAGGCGCGGTGCAATGGAGTCGATCTCGATGTACTCGTTGCGCGCGTGGTAGCCCCATCCCGCCAGACCCAGCCCTTCCAGCACCGCCGCCTTGCCGGAGCGTCCGGCGAAACCCGCATCGGTACCTCCGTTGGTGGTCGGATGCATCAGCAGTTGCCGGCCATCGAGTTCGGCATAGATGCTGCGCGCCAGGTCGGCCAATGCACGACCGCGTTCGCCGGCGACATAGATCGGACGCAACGGTTCCAGCGTCACCGTGGTGGTGGTATCCGGAACCAGCTGGCCTTCCTTCACCTTGGCCTGCAGCGCGGCCAGCAGGTTGTCGTTGCTGTCGGACTGCATCACGCGCGCATCGCCGCCGGCTTCGGCGCGCTCGGGAATCTGGTTGCGTGCGGTGCCCGCACTGGCCGTGGTCCAGTTGAGCTGCGCGCCGGGCACCCCGTTGGCCACGTCCTTCGTCTGCACCAACTGGTGCGCCAGTTCCACCAGTGCATTGCGCCCCTGTTCCGGCGCGGCGCCCGCGTGGGCGGACCGGCCCTGCACCGTCATCCGCACCTGCGAGGTGCCGGCCGCACTCAACAGCACGCCTTCGTGTTCGATCACTGCTTTGGCCGGTGATGGTTCGAACGACAGCACCACGTCCTGCTGCTCGGCCAGCGTGGCAATGGTCTCGCCGGACCCGGGCGAGCCGATTTCCTCGTCCGGATTGAACAGCACGGTGACGGTGGCGTAGTCGTTCCAGCCGCGTGCCTTCAGCAGCGCCAGCGAATGCAGGATCACCGCGATCCCGCCCTTGTCGTCGGCGATGCCGGGGCCGTACAGCAGATTGCCTTTCCGGTTATACGGCTCCTTGGCGAGGATGCCGCGGTCGTACACGGTGTCGGCATGGGCGATCAGCATCACCTTGAGGCTGCCGGTGCCGGTGAACACGCCGCGCACCATGTCGGGTCCGCCCGTCGCGGACGCCACGCGGTCGACCTTGGCATCCAGCGCCCGCAGGCGCTTGTCCAGGTACGTCATCAGCGTGGCGACGCCTTCGTGATCGGTCGAACCGGATTCCACCGTCACCAGTTCGCGCAGGGTGTCGATCACGGCGGCCTGTTCCTTCGTGGCGGCGGCGCGCAACGCCGTATCCGCCGTCGCGGCCTGTGCGTGCGTTCCCGTGGCGCCGATGCCCAGCATCAGCGTGGCGGTGCACAACGCGGTTCGTGCGATATCCATGCGTCACTCCTGTGGCCGCGGACGCGGCGCGATGATGGCGATCAGAACCGGTATTCCACGCCAAGGCCGGGGCCTTGCATCGTGGTATCGAAGCGGAAGCCGCCGGACGTTTCGAAGTCGGTCGCCAACCGCCGGTAGCCGGCGATCATCGAAAGCCGCTCGTTGATGTCGTAGCCGGCCAGCACCATGAGGTCGGTGGACAGATCGGACTCGCCGGCGCCAGCCAGCACCCAGCCGCCGACGAACATGCCGTTCGCGAACCCGTGCCGCCCCTTCACGCCGACCTGTGCATCCACCCATCGGTGCGATTGCTCGCCGGCGTACTGCTGCGGGATCGGCGGTGGCGTCGGCACGGGCACGGCGTAGGCCATGCGCACGCGCGCCGACCACACGCGCACACCGGCCACCAGGTCCAGGTGCGTGCGGTCGCGTTCGACCAGGCCGTAACGCCATGCCATCAGTCCGCTGCTGGTGCGCGTCTTCAACCGTACTGGCAGTGCGGTACCCGCGACCGGGGCGTAGACGGTGGTGGAGAGCTTGGCGAACTGTCCGTCCAGCAGCAGGCCGTGCCGGCCTTTGCGCGCTTCGAACGCACCCATGGCGCCGGCGTCGAGCTCCTCCAACGACTCGCTGAAACTCTTGGAGGTATGCACCTTCACCGGCAGGCGTTCATGCGCGAACGTACCCTCGGTCGACGAGCCCCACACATAAGGTGCCAGGCGGAAGCTCCACCCGTCGGCCTTATCGTCCGGACTCGGTCCCGATTGGCCCGAGGCGCAGCATGAGGCGACCGACAACCCGAAGAGCGCAACACCACGTGCGAACGCTGTCATGCGAGTGCTCCTTCAACGCGCCTGGATCCAATCCCCGGGAAACATCGCAAGCGCGCCCCCGACGAGCGCGATTGATCGGCCCTAGCCTAGGACTGATCAAGCCTGCGCGCAACTCAGGCAAACCCGCGTCCATCATCGACCAAACACGCTGTTCCGACATCACTCCATGTCCGCTTCGGGCCTTGGATTCAACCGGTCGACGCAACAGGTTGTCGATATCACTCTGCCGACATTTTGTAGCCCAGCGTTTGGCGTGGACGTTCGTTAAGCCGGCGTGCCACGGCATCCAGTCTGGCCTCTTGGACATCGGCGAGGTCTATGCCCTTCGAGTCCGCGGGAGCGCTCCCCCGCTCGGCCAGGCTCAGCATACGCGGAGACCTTCGCCTCATCGACGGACGAATGCCGCCGTGCTCGGCCAGCATGTTGCGTACGGAGCAGCGATGCCGGTCGAAAAGGAATGCAATCTGATGCAGGGGTCACCCTGCTGCCAGTGGTCCCGCATCAGCGCCTTCTGGGGGTCGGTGTAGTGGATCCTCTTCCTGCGCTTCATCCGCAACACGCCTGCCGCCTATGCAGCTATCCATGTGTTGCATCGATCATATGGATCCGCGACCCAAAGCAGACAGGACGTTATCCCTGCGAGGCCCGGCCTATCTCGCCTGGTCAACTGCGGCTGCGGTACGTGATGACCTAGTTAGTGACAGAGAGACTGCAGCCGCCATCAGGATCAGGACTGCGGAGAGCGCCAGGCACGCCGTCAGGCCCCACGTCTGGAAGACCCAGCCCGACAGCACGGTGCCCAGCAGGCGACCCATCGCGTTGGCCATGTAATAGAACCCGACGTCGAGTGACACGCCGTCCTCGTTGGCGTAGCTGACGATCAGATAGCTGTGCAGGGCGGAGTTGAGCGCGAACAGCACGCCGAACACCGTCAGCCCGACCACCAGCACCCCGCTGGGCGAGGTGCCGTAGGCAAGCAGCGCCGCCATCACGGCCGGAACCGCGGCCAGCACGAACGCCCAGCCGGTCGCCGCACGTCCGTCGGGCACCTTGCCCGCCTTCCGGCCGGTCAGGTAGGGCGCGAACGACTGCACCACGCCGTAGCCTATGATCCACGCGGCGAGGAAGCCGCCGACCTGCCAGAAATCCCATCCGAGTGTGGCGGCCAGGAACACCGGCAGCGCGACGACGAACCAGACATCGCGCGCGCCGAACAGGCACATGCGCGCCGCCGACAGCAGGTTGATGGCGCGGCTCTTGGAAAAGATATCGCGGAACTTCGGCTTGGCTTTCGCCTTGCCCAGGTCGCGCTTCAGCAGCACCAGGCTGAGCATCCACACCAGCAGCAAGGCACCGGCCATCACGGCCACGGCGGTCGCAAAGCCGAGGGTGGTCAACAGCGCGCCGCCCAGGAAGAAGCCGATGCCCTTCAGCGCGTTCTTCGATCCCGTCAGTGCCGCCACCCAGCGGTACAGCGTGCCCTGCCGCTCGCCCGGCACCAGCAGCTTGATGCTGCTCTTGGCGCTCATCTTGTTGAGGTCCTTGGCGATGCCCGACAGCGCCTGCGCCGACATCACCCACGGCACCGTCAGCCAGACCGCCGGCACCAGCAACATGGACAGCGCGATGACCTGCATGGCCAGCCCGATATTCATGGTCCGGTTGAGCCCGATCCGGGCGCCCAGCCAGCCGCCGACGAGGTTGGTGATGACGCCGAAGATTTCGTAGTACAGGAACAGCATCGCGATCTGCAGCGGGCTGTAGCCCAGCTGGTGGAAGTGCAGCACCACCAGCATGCGCAGGGCGCCGTCGGTGAGGGTGAAGGCCCAGTAGTTGCCGGTGATCAGGAGGTACTGGCGGACATCGGGCGACAGGCGCGCGAGCATCGGCGTCAGCCTGCCTTGCCGACCAGCTGCACGAGCTCGGCAGTACGGTTCACGTAGCCCCACTCGTTGTCGTACCAGGCGTACAGCTTCACCTGGGTGCCGTTGATCACCATCGTGGACAGCGCATCGATGATGCTGGAGCGCGGATCGGTGCGGTAGTCGATGGACACCAGCGGGCGTGCCTCGTAGCCGAGGATGCCGGCCAGTTCGCCCTCGGCCGCGCGCTGCAGCAGCGCGTTCACTTCCTGCACCGTGGTCGCACGTTCCACTTCGAACACGCAGTCCGTCAGCGACGCGTTGGTGAGCGGCACGCGCACGGCATGGCCGTTCAAACGGCCCTTCAACTCGGGAAAGATCTCGGCAATGGCGGTGGCCGAGCCGGTCGAGGTCGGGATCAGGCTGCTGCCGCATGCGCGTGCCCGGCGCAGGTCCTTGTGCGACGCATCCACGATCACCTGCGTATTGGTCAGGCTGTGGATAGTGGTGAGGCTGCCGTGGCGGATGCCGATGCCTTCGTGGATCACCTTGACCACCGGCGCGAAGCAGTTGGTCGTGCACGAGGCGGCGGAGACGATGCGGTGCTGCGCCGGGTCGAAGCGGTGATGGTTCACGCCGACCACCACGTCCAGCACACCGGGCGACTTCACCGGCGCCGTCACCACGACGCGTTTCACGCCCTGGTCCAGGTAGGGTTGCAGCACGTCGGGCTTGCGGAATTTGCCCGAGGATTCGATCACCACGTCGCAGCCGGACCAGTCGGTGGCCGCGATGTCCCTGTTCCGCGTCACGGGGATACGTTGGCCATCGACCACCAGCGCTTCGCCGTCGGCCCGGACGTCGCGGTCCCAGCGGCCGTGGACCGAATCGAACGCCAGCAGGTGCGCCAGCGTGGCGGCGTCGCCTGCCGGGTCGTTGAGCTGGACGAACCGGAGGTCGGGGTTTTCCCAGGCCGCACGCAGGGTGAGGCGGCCCATGCGGCCGAAGCCGTTGATGCCAACGCGGAGGGTCATGAAGGAGGCTTTCGTTCAGTAGGGAAGAAGAGGGTGGATCACGACGCCGCGCCGATCTCGCGGACCCGGGTTTCCAGCGCCAGGCGGTCAAGCGCCTCCGGCTTCAGCGCCATCAGCAACGACAGGCGATGCTGCAGCAACTGGAGCGCCTTGCCGAAGGCCTTGTGCACCTGCTCCTGCGAGCCTGCGACGGAGGCGGGATCCTCAATGCCCCAGTGCGCCGTGACCGGATGTCCGGGCCAGAGCGGACACGCTTCGCCGGCCGCCTTGTCGCAGACCGTGATGATCAGATCCATCTGTGGCGCTTCCGGTGTGGCGAATTCGTCCCACGGCTTGCTGCGCAGTCCGTCCGTCGCGATGCCTGCCTCCTCCAGTACCCGCAATGCCATCGGATGCACGCGTCCGCGCGGATGGCTGCCCGCGCTGTAGGCGTGGAAGCGGCCCTTGGCCATCTGGTTGGCCAGGGCTTCGGCCAGGATGCTGCGAGCGGAATTGCCCGTGCACAGGAACAGCAGGTTGTAGGGGCGGTCCATGGGAGGTCCTGAAGGAAGGGATTAGGCGCGGCGTTCGTACCAGGGCTTCGACGCGTTGACGATGCGAACCACGGACAGCATCACCGGCACTTCCACCAGCACACCGACCACCGTGGCCAATGCCGCACCAGAGTGCACGCCGAAGACGCCTACCGCAGTGGCGACCGCCAGCTCGAAGAAGTTGCTGGCGCCGATCAGCGCCGAGGGGCCGGCCACGCAGTGCGCGACGCCGAGCTTGCGGTTGAGCCAGTACGACACGCCCGCGTTGATATACACCTGGATCAGGATCGGCACCGCCAGCAGGGCGATGATCAGCGGCTGGTCGACGATCTGTCGGCCCTGGAAGCCGAACAGCAGCACCAGCGTGAGCAGTAGCGCGCCCATCGACACCGGGCCCAGCCGCTTCAGCAGCGCCTGCAGCGACGCGTCGCCGCCCCTGCGCATCACCCAGCGCCGCACCAGCACCGCCACGATCACCGGCACCATGATGTACAGGCCTACCGAGATCAGCAGCGTCGACCACGGCACCGCGATGGAGGAGATGCCGAGCAGCAGCCCCACGATCGGCGCGAACGCCACCACCATGATCGCGTCGTTCAGCGCGACCTGGCTCAAGGTGAAGCGCGGCTCGCCGTCGCAGAGGTGGCTCCACACGAACACCATCGCGGTGCACGGCGCGGCGGCCAGCAGGATCAGCCCCGCGACGTAGGAGTCGATCTGCCCGGCCGGCAGATGGTCGGCAAAGACATGGCGGATGAAGATCCAGGCCAGCAGCGCCATCGAGAACGGTTTGACGGCCCAGTTCACGAACACCGTGACGCCGATGCCTTTCCAGTGCTGCCTGACCGCACCCATCGCGGCGAAATCGATCTTCAGCAGCATCGGGATGATCATCAGCCAGATCAGCAGCGCGACCGGCAGGTTGACCCTGGCCACTTCCGCCGCCGCCAGCGTGGCGAACGCGTCCGGCAGCAGGTAGCCCAGTGCGGTGCCCACCGCGATGCAGCCCAGCACCCACCAGGTCAGGTGGCGCTCGAAGCCGCCCATGCGGCGTGACAGCGACGGTGCGGCTGCGGACGTCACGGGCAGCCTTCGGGTCCGCAGGTTGCGGCAGGGGCGCACTGCGCCGCGTCGCCGCCGCAGCAGTTGCGGGTCAGGAATGCCAGCAGCGCGTTCATCGCCGCGAAGTCGGCCCGGTAGCAGACGTGCCGGCCGCGCGATTCGCTCTGCACCAGCCCGGCGGCCACCAGTTCCTTGAGGTGGAACGAGAGCGTGGCACCGGGCAATGCCAGGGCTTCGGCGATCTCGCCCGCCATGCGGCCGGCCGGACCCGCTTCCACCAACAGGCGGAAGATCGCCAGCCGGGTGGACTGTCCGAGGGCGGAAAGGGCAGTGGTTGCGTTCTTTATTTCCATGTTTCTAGAATAGTAGAACAGTGTCAGGCTATCAATCGACCATGACGGAACGAAGACACGTGCCGTGGCACTGGCCGCACCTGCTGTTGCTGGCCGCCCTGCCGGTGATGGCGACCGCGGCGCTGCGACTGCAGTGGCCAGCGGCATCGGCCCTGGCGGGCTGGCTGGTGGTCAACGTGGCGGTGCTGGGCCTGGCCGAGCGCTGGCGGCCGTTCCGCACCGACTGGCAGGCGACGCCGCGGCATGTACGGCGCGACGGCACGGTGTGGACGCTGAACGTGCTGACCGACGCCGTCGCCGCGGCCGCCCTGACGGCACTGGTGGTGGTCCACCTGCCGGGCGACAGCGCCTGGCCCTTGGCCGCCCAGGTTCTGGCCGGGGTGTTGGCGGCCGAATTCGCTGCGTACTGGATGCACCGCTGGAGCCATGCGGGTCGCTGGTGGTGGCGCGTCCACCTGCTCCACCATCGGCCGGATCGCCTGAACGTGGCCAACGCACTCACCGCGCACCCGGTCAACGCCGTGTACGACAAGCTGGTGCGGGTCTTGCCACTGATGTGGCTGGGTCTGTCGTCCGAGGCCATGCTGATCGTCGCGCTGTTCGGAATGACCCAATCGTTGGCCGTACATGCGAATGTCGCCGGAACGCTCGGCTCGTTCGACCGGTTGGTCGGCAGTGCGGAACTGCATCGCCTGCATCACAGCACGCGCCCGGACGAGGCCGGCAACTTCGGCACGGCGCTGCCGCTGTGGGACCAGGTGTTCGGGACATATCGCCGCGGCAACGCGCCGGCCCGCGTGGGCGTATTCGACCCGTCGCGCTATCCCGACGAGTGGCGACTCGGCGCCCTGCTGGCCTGGCCCTTCCTCAAGCACGCGCCATGGCGGCGTCGCACGGGTCTGCCGCGGTGCTGCCGCGGCGCACGCCCGGCCTGATGTCCACGATCCGACACGCATGAAGAACCCCATGAACGAAGCCACCCTGCCGAACGTAGCGGCCGACGCCCTCGACATCCCCGATGCCGCCCGGCTCGACACCGGCGACGCGACGCATCCGCCGCGCATCCTGATCCTCTACGGCTCGCTGCGTCCGCAGTCCTTCAGTCGCAAGCTGGCCCTGGAAGCCGAGCGCCTGCTGCAGCACTTCGGCGCGGAGACGCGCGTGTTCGCTCCCGACGACCTGCCGCTGCTGGACAGCGCGGGCAAGGACCATCCCAAGGTGCAGGAGTTGCGCGCGCTCTCGGAGTGGTCCGAGGGGCAGGTGTGGGTCAGCCCGGAACGGCATGGCACCGTCACCGCCGTCTTCAAGAACCAGATCGACTGGTTGCCGCTGGAAGAAGGCGGCGTGCGCCCCACACAAGGCCGCACGTTGGCCGTCATGCAGGTCTGCGGCGGCTCGCAGTCGTTCAACGTGGTCAACACACTGCGTGTGCTGGGCCGCTGGATGCGGATGGTGACCATCCCGAACCAGTCCTCCGTGCCGAAGGCCTGGCAGGAGTTCGACGAGCAGGGACGGATGAAGCCGTCGTCCTACTACGACCGCGTCGTCGATGTCATGGAAGAACTGGTGAAGTTCACCCTCATGGTGCGCGGTCACAGCGCCTATCTGACCAGTCGCTACAGCGAGCGCAAAGAAGATCTGGCTGCCCGCTCGCTTGCGTCGTCATCTGGTGCGGTCGATTAGGGATGCCGCCGCCACGCAGCGATAGTCACTGCGCGAGGAAAAATCGGCTGTAGCGCCACGGATGTCTGGTTCGCGGCTGGCGCCGCCGCGCCAGCTTGAGCGTTGTACTGCATTGCAATAGACTTTTGCCATCTTCAAAACGACCCGCCTTCCGCGATGACGCCACCCTGACCCAGAGACGTTGATGTCTGCCGCCGCCTCTGCCGCGGCCCAAGGGTCAGTCCTTTTTCATCCGGTCGTACGCGCCGTTCTGGCGCCGGAGATATTCCATGTCTGTCAACTACCCCCTGCGCGAGCAGTGGTTCGGGAATGTCCGTGCCGACATCCTGTCCGGCATCCTCGTTGCGCTGGCCCTCATTCCCGAGGCCATCGCGTTTTCCCTCATCGCTGGCGTCGATCCCAAGGTCGGCCTGTACGCATCGTTCTGCATCGCCGTTATCACCGCCATCGCAGGTGGTCGTCCCGGCATGATTTCCGCCGCCACCGGCGCCATGGCGCTGCTGATGGTCGACCTGGTAAAGGACCACGGTTTGCAGTATCTGTTCGCCGCCACCATCCTGGCGGGCGTGCTGCAGCTGCTGGCCGCCGCGTTCCGCCTCAACACGCTGATGCGCTTCGTGTCGCGCTCGGTGGTGATCGGTTTCGTCAACGCGCTGGCCATCCTGATCTTCCTGGCGCAGTTGCCTGAACTGGTCGGCATGCCGTGGACCGTGTACGCGGTTTGCGCAGTCGGCCTTGCGATCATCTACCTGCTGCCGCTGATCACCAAGGCGGTGCCATCGCCACTGGTGGCCATCGTGGTGCTGACCCTTGTCTGCCTGTGGCTGGGCCTGGACATCCGTACTGTCGGCGACATGGGCGCGTTGCCGGACAGCCTGCCGGTATTCCTGTTCCCCGATGTTCCGTGGACGCTGGACACGCTGAAGATCCTGCTGCCGGTCTCGGCCACGCTCGCCGTGGTGGGCCTGCTGGAGTCGCTGATGACGGCACAGATCGTCGAGGACATGACCGATACGCCCACGAACCGCCGCCGCGAGTGTGCGGGCCAGGGCGCGGCCAATATCGTCACCGGCTTCTTCGGCGGGATGGCGGGTTGCGCGATGATCGGGCAGTCGGTGATCAACGTGTCATCCGGTGGGCGAGGCCGCCTGTCGTGCCTGGTGGCCGGCGTGGTGCTGCTGTTGCTGGTGGTCTACGCGTCTGGCTGGGTTTCCCAGATCCCGATGGCCGCGCTTGTCGCAGTGATGATCATGGTCAGTATCGGCACCTTCCACTGGAAGAGCTTCGCCGAACTGAAGACGCATCCGCGCACGGCCAACCTGATCATGATCGGGACTGTCATCGTGACCGTGGCGACTCACGATCTGGCGAAGGGCGTGCTGACGGGAGTGCTGCTGGCGGCGCTGTCGTTCACGCGGCGCGTCAGCGCCATGCTGCAGGTCGACGACGAGGCGCAGGACGATGGGACGCGCATCTACAAGGTCCGAGGACAGGTGTTCTTCGCCTCGGCTGTGCAGTTCGCCAACAGCTTCGATTACGTGCACGCCGGCAAAAAGGTTGTCATCGACCTGGATGACGCCCACTTCTGGGACACCAGCGCGGTGGCTGCATTGGATCGCGTGGTGCTCAAACTTCGCCGCCACGGCGCGGAGGTGGAGGTGGTCGGCCTTAACCACGCCAGTGAATCGCTGGTGGAAAGACTGAATACGCACCGTGGTGGCGGCGAGCTCACGACGCCCAATCACTGACGACGGAGTGCGTCCTGGATGTCAGCGTCGGGTCGGAAGCCGACTACGCTTGCCGGCCCACACCGACACGGGAGTCCCCTGACAGGAGACTCCCGTGTCCATTCGGATCCGGCCACAGCTTGGCAAGAACGTCCGAGATCTGGCTCTCTTCAACCTGGCGATTGATGCAAAGCTCCGGGGATGCGATCTCGTCGGCTTGTGACTGCGTGATGTATCCCATGGCTCGGCGATTGCGAAGCCGGCAATCGTGCTGCAGCGGAAGACTGATCGGCCGGTGCAGTTCGAGCTAACGGACTTAATCCGAACTTCGGTTGCGGGCCGAGCCGAGTACGTGTGACCTCTATCGACCAGACAGTACGCTCGTAAAGTCTCATCGTGGGTCACCGCCATTGTTCTCGATCGACGCCGCTACGGTACGCACAGCATGCGCGGGACGAAGGCATCTCCGATACATCGACGCACGAAAAATCCGCGAGCCGTCCAGATCCTTCTGGGCCACACCAAGCTCGAGCGCACGGTACGGTACCTGGCAATCGAAGTTGAGGGCGCGCTGGAGATGGCCGAGCAAACGGAGGCCCAGCCAGCAAGCAGGCCTCGATCGGCCTTCGCGCTAGGCCCCGAGGCCGCTTCCGACCCGAAGCCGGCGTCGGCCCAGACAGGCGCCTATCGACGCGTGGAAGCGACAGGCACGGCTCGGCTGAAGGGTCGGGCGGCCCTATGTGGGTTGGCGCCGGCTCGACCGCTCAAGCCAACCCGCCTCGAGGATGTGCCCACCCGCAGGTTCTCTCCTGATGGTGGCCGGTTGGCGGACGCGCTTTGACATGACTTCCTGCATATTTATCGTTATACGATATGCGACGTATCGTTTAACAACATTTCGCATGGAGTCCTCCGTGAACCGCATGCCCGCTCGAGCTTTGGCTGTCACCCGACCGATCATCCTCGGACTTACCGTCCTCAACCTGCTTTATCTCGCCTCAATCGCCTGCCTGTTTTGTGCCAGCTTCTTCATTGGGGGCTGGCCCTGGAAGCCGCTTGGCTTTGATCTCGCCACCATGCATCCGCAAGCGCCGCTGGGCATGCGGGCGATCATGCTCATCGGGATCGTTGGCGCGGCAATCGTCCACACCATCCTGCGACGCGTGTTGGCGATCGTCGATAGCGTGCGCGGCGGCGACGCCTTCATACTTCCGAACGCGCAGCGACTGAACGTGATCGCCTGGAGCGTGCTGGCCATCGAACTGCTCCGGCTGGCCGTACTTGCCATCACCAAGCTGGCCTCGATACCCGGGACTATGGACGGATTCTCACCGACGCCCTGGCTGGCGGTACTGCTCCTTTTCGTGCTGTCCGGCGTGTTCTCGCATGGGGCACGCATGCGTATGGACCTCGAAGGGACGATCTGACATGGCCATAGTCGTGCGCCTCGACGAACTCCTGCACGCGCGCCGAATGACGCTCACGGAGCTTGCCTCACGTGTCGACATTACGTTGGCGAACCTGTCGATCCTGAAGACCGGGAAGGCCAAGGCGATTCGTTTCTCAACACTGGAGGCAATCTGCTCGGCGTTGGATTGCCAGCCAGGCGAGTTGCTCGCGCATGATCCCTCACTAACCTCGGACGAGTGATCCAGAGCGGCCGTGTCCCGCCAATCATCGTCGCGCCCTCTCTCAACGAGACCAACTCATGCTTCGATCCCTGTTTGCCGCGCTTGCGGCGACGTTAGCCCTTGCTTTGCCCGCAGTCGCCGGTACCCCTGTCGCAGCCCCGACCGCTTTCCTCTCGCAGGCTGACTGCCTTGAAGCGACGCCGGACTACGCGAGTTGGCTGGACTCGACCTCGCGGAGCATCGACGGCAAGCCTGTGTCCAAGGCGCTGCTGCAGTCCCTGGTACCTGCCACCGTGTTTTCGTTCGCCCGCGCTGCGTTCGATTGCCGCATTGTTTCGTACGCGAGCGATGGACACATCGTTTCCGGCTACGTGATCCGGCCCCGGTTGACCGAAGCAGTTGGAAAACTTCCGCTCCTGGTCTACAACCGTGGCGGCAACGGCGACTACGGCAAGCTGGACTCGTTGCAGGTGTTCCTGAAGCTGCTGCCTCTGGCGAAGGCGGGTTTCACGGTGGTGGCCAGTCAGTATCGCGACGCGGACGAGTTCGGGGGCAAGGACGTCGATGACGTCATGCATCTGATCGACCTTTCACTGGCACTGCCGGAGGTGGATGGGGACAGGATCTTCCTGCTGGGCCAGAGCCGGGGCGCGATGATGAGCTACCTGGTGGCGCGTCGACGTGGGGACATCACCGCGATTGCCACGATTGGAGGCGTCTCGGACCTGCGCGCCGGACTCGCGTGGCGGCCGGAAATGGAACGCGTGTATCGCGCCCGAATTCCCGACTACGACAGCAACAAACAGGCAGCCCTCGACGCGCGCTCTGCACGATACTGGGCGGAGCACCTGCCCGCGGACATGCCGGTGCTCCTCCTGCATGGCGAGTTGGATGACCGTGTCAATGTAGAGGATGCGCGCGCCATGGCAGCTCGCCTGCAGCAGCTTGGTCGTCCTCACAAGCTGCTGGTCTACCCCGGCGACAATCATGGTTTGCACACAAACTGGCGCAGCGCTCGTGCCGAGATACTGGATTGGTTCAAGAGTACGGGCGGCCTCAAGGTGGACGGGAACTGATCCCGTCGCCCGTGCCGGTGTAGGGCCCGACGCTCGTGGCAATGTCTGCTTCCGGCAGCGGATTCATACGATCGACGCACCACACAACTAACTGCATCGTCAGCCGGCGTGGTGCGGGTGAATACAGGAAGAGAATCTACTACGCGGAACCCGGAAGGCACTGATGTGGGACCGTCGGCAGCAGGGCGAGTCCCTGCACCAGATCGCGACCTTGTTGGATCCGCAGCACAGCGCAGTGCGGAACATCCGGGCCGGCCACGCTGGCAGTCGCTGAACACCAGGTCGGACCGCCAGCCTTCAGGCCGCGCCAGCTATCCCGCGCGGCAAGCGACGGTCCGCCTGGTCCACGTGCTCAAAAGTCGAGCCGTGCTGCCACCGACACTGGCACCGATACGCGCTTTCCCGTGTCGTTGATCGAACCCAGGCCCAGTCCGCCTATCGCACTGTCATCGCCCTCCAGGTCGTCGATGTAGCGAACGCCGGCTTGCGCCGTGATGCTGAAGCGCTCGCTGACGGACATCAGCACGCCCACGTCTATCCCCGTGCTGACGGCCCACTTCTTCTCCGTGAACGCTGCATCCTCGATGGTGATCGCAGCATCGGGAATTTCGAAGGTGGCGCGGATGTCATCGGTTTCGGTCGCACCCAGTCGAGCGGCCAGGAACGGCCTGACGCGGTTGCCGTCGCGAAAGAAGTGCCGGTAACCCACCTCCCACGTGTAAGCGTCATATCCCGAGAATCGGCCGAAGACGTCGAGCTCGGTCGCGAGTGCCGGCACATAGGCGGCGCCGACGCGCACGCGCCCATCGTCGGCGCTGGTTTCTCTCGCCTGGAGGAACACTTCGCTGCGGTCGCTCAGGCCGTAGCCCAGTTCCAGGCCCCACGACTGGGCAGTGCCGTAGATCTGCTCGTGCGTACGGGAGCGAATGCGCAACTCCGCGCTGACGCCTGCCAGCGCGGGATTCAGGGGGCCGAGGTCCGGCACGGGTGCAACGGCGCCCGAGTGGACATCGCCGCTGACCGGCCTGTCGGCACCACCGAACACCGCCATCGAGAATTTCCCCTGCTCGGGACCGGCGGCGAACGCCGGACCTGCCGCCATCAGCAAGGCAGCGCCAAGAAGTTTGATCTGCATGTGTCTCTCCCACCAGAACGATGACGCCTACCCGCTGTAGGCACGTGCTCTACGCACACGTGACGCATACGGATTCAACGGGGTGACGTGCGTAAGCGCCCTTTCGGACGTCATCACGCCGCATCCACGTTGCTGTACGCGCACGCCGCTTGTCGCCGGTGCCGCGTTTGGGTAGGGCAATCGCATCCGATACGCATGTGTCGGCGTATGTCTCACGCCAGACGTCGCGCGCCGTCTGTACTGCACATCGCAGCGATCGCCGTTCCGCGCGCGCCGGTGTTGAAGGTTCTTCCCTGAGTACTTACCTCACAGGACATACGATCATGACCACGCTTCGAATCTGGTGCTGCAGTCTGGCTGCGGCTGCGCTCATCCCCCTCTCCGCCAGCGCGGCGCCCACCGTCAATACACTGGGCGGCGATACCCGCGTGCAACTGTCCGCCGATCTGGTGGGCGCGCTCGCGTCGCTCGGCGTATCGGTGCGCGCGAGCTACCCCGCCCGACTGCGAGGCACGCAGGCGTCCTTTCCCATCCCCGGGGGCGAACTCGATCTCGGCACCCTGAAGGGTGAAGTGGATCATGCCGGCGGATTGACGCTGCGCGCCGGCGGCACCGAGGTCAACCTGAGCAGCTACACCATCGATACCACCGGTGCCGCACCCGTGCTCACCGGGCTGGTGAAGGTCAACGACAGCGTATTCGCACGCCTCCCGCTGTTCGACATCGCCCTGGTGGGCGCGCCGGTGGTGCGCGGTCGCCACGCCCGTGCCGGATCGGTGCAGCTCGACGACGTACAGCTCACGCTCAATGCCGACGCGGCCGAGGCGCTGAATGCGGTCTTCAACGTCGATGCGTTCAAGGCAGGCCTGCGGGTCGGAACGGCACGGCTCCAGACCTACTTCTACGAGCCGGCACCTTGAGTCGTCAACGCTCGGCAACGCCCGGGAGCGTGCGACGCTCCTGGACGCCTATGGAGGACACAGGCATGGCGGCAGCGCTATCGCGCTCCGCAGACGGCGCGCGATGGCCACGGTTGCTCATCAACGTGGCAGGCAATCAGGCCGTCTGGTTCATCGCGGTGGTCGCTGCGTCATACGGCCGTGCGTGGCCGGGCGTGCTCGCGGCGGCGGTGTTTGTTGGCGGTCACGTGCTCGCCGCAACCCGTCCGCGTGTGGAGCTGAAACTGGTGGCCGCGGCGCTGGCGTGTGGACTGGTGGTGGACGGCATCGCGGCGTCCCAAGGTTGGCTCCGCTACGCAGCGCCGCTTTCCGTCGGGAGGGCGCTGTCGCCCGCGTGGATACTGGCGTTGTGGGCATCGCTCGCGGTCACACTCAACATCGCGATGCGCAGTGTGCAGCGGCGACTGTGGCTCGGCGCGCTCGTCGGAGGGATCGGCGCACCGCTGGCCTACCTGGCTGCGGAGCGAGGGTGGGGTGCGGTGCACTTCGCGGATCCCGCGTGGAAGGGCATCGCGTGGCTCGCCCTCGCGTGGGCGATGGCGCTGCCGGGTCTGCTGTGGGCCGCCAACACATGGAGCGCAGCCGACGCAGCACGGCGCCACGCATACGGTGCTTCTGACAGCATGCCGTCGGCGTGAGGCATCGCCTTTATCCTCGAGAGTGGCAGCTGGCGTCCTGACGCGACCGTCACCCGGGGCCACCGAATCTGGGAACGCAATGGAGACAGACATGACGCGTAGTCGACAGGTGTGGGGGCTGGTGGGATGGGTGCTGGCGTGTTACGCCACCGCAGCCGTGGGGGCGCTCGCGTCCGTGGAGGCGAGCACGTTCTACGCTTCGCTGGCGCGGCCTGCGTGGGCGCCACCGGCATGGCTCTTTGGTCCGGTGTGGACCGCCCTGTACGGCATGATGGCGCTCGCGGCCTGGCTGGTCTGGCGAACCGGAGGTTGGGCACACCACCGGGCTGCGCTGACCTGCTTCGTGGTCCAACTCCTCGTCAACGCGTTGTGGAGCTGGCTGTTCTTCGGCTGGAAGCAGGGCGCGTTCGCCTTCGCGGACATCGTGGTGCTGTGGTTCCTCGTTGCGTCGACGATCGGCCTGTTCTGGAAGATCAGGACCGTGGCAGGAGCGCTGATGGTGCCCTATCTGCTCTGGATTACCTTCGCCGCTGCATTGAACTATGCCGTCTGGCAGGCCAACGGCGCGGTACTGGGAGGCTGAGGGCCCGAGATGGAGTGGTCTCGACAAGGCTGTGCCACCGCGCCGAAAGGTCCACGTTCTGCGTGAGTCGTCCGAGTGCCGATCCGCAGTGCCACGCGCGACGTGCATCGCGTCGCATCGCCCGATGACATTCGCGATGGTGGCCGGCGGGCGCAACGAGGCCTTGCGTCGTCGTCATCTGGGACGCGCTTCACGCGGAAAACACGCAGCAAAAACAGTCTCTTCACGCCACCTCGACATGGGCCAACGGCCGCTAAAGGCGTGTCATGACTTTGTCAAAAAGCCCGCTATATTCCGGTTCCCCCAGACGAAGGAGGATTGAAATGTTTTTGATCAAACAACACCCGGCGATGGCGCGCATGCTGGTCGTGGCGATCGTCGCCACCGCGGGCCTGAGCGGTTGCGCTACCTACGACGACGAATTCGCAGGCATCAACTCGCGCCTCGATCAGCTCGACACCAAGGTGCAGGGCGCCGCCCAGAGCGCCGAATCGGCGAACCAGTCCGCACAGCAGGCCAACCAGCGCCTGGACCAGATCGAAGGTCGCGTGCAGCGGCTCGAGACGGCACCGCGTCGCGTGCCGCGCGGCTGATCGCGCTTGCGCGATCCGTGACACGTGAATCCGGGACCCGGTGGCCGTTACTGGCCACCGGGTCTCCCGGTTGACCCGATTCCTGTTCCGAGGAGTTGCATCATTCGTACCTGCCTACATCCCGCGGTCCGGGCCACGTGTGGCGCGCTGGCATTGACGCTGGCGTTCGCGAGTTTCGCTGCGGCTGCTGCCGAACCTGCCACCAAGGAAGCGCCAAGCAGCAGTCCCGACCAGCTTCCGCCAGGCCAGGACGTGTCCGACACGGTGATCGAGCTTGCGGGCTGGGTCGTCGGCAGCAAGGACAACCAGGGCTATCCGTTCGTCATCATGGACAAGGCCGCTGCGCAGATCCTGGTGTTCGGCGGCGATGGTCGGCTCCGCGGCGCGGCCCCCGGGCTGTTCGGCTCAGCAGTCGGCGACCACACGGCGCCCGGCGTTGCCGGCCTTGCGCTGCGCGAGATTCCCGGCCGCGATCGCACGACGCCTGCAGGTCGCTTCGTCGGCGGTTACGGTCCCTCGATCGACGCGGGCCGCGTGCTGTGGGTGGACTACGATTCCGCGGTCTCCATCCATCCGACCGCGACCGGCGTTCCGGCGGAAAAGCGTGTCGAGCGCCTGGCATCGCCCACGCCCGACGACAACCGCATCACGCATGGCTGCATCAATGTCGCGCCCGAGTTCTACGAGCAGATCCTGAAACCCACGTTCGAGAAGGGCGGGGTGTTCTACATCCTGCCGGAGAAGGATTCGATCGCGGAGGCCTTGCCTGACTTCGCGCAGAGTCGCGCAACGGCGGAAGGCAGCGGCGGAAAGCGCGGACGCCCTGGCCGCAAGTGACGAGCACATCGCGCTCCAGTCGGTGCCGTACGACCGGACACTGAGCGCGTTCTCCGTGCTTCAGGACAGAAGCCCCGCATGGCGGGGCTTCCTGCGTTACGCGATGCCGGCGGTCCGTCCCGCCTTGAGGTCGCACCGATGTGCGATCAGGTGGTCCAGGCTGGCGGCACCGGGGCCGGCGAACAGCAGCCAGATGAAGACAGCGACGTACAGCACTTCGTCCAGTTCCGCGAACTCGTCCAGCGTCGAGATGCCGGGCAGCACCACCACGGCCAGCGCCACCAGCATGTTGAAGATCATCGGCAGCATCGCCACGCGGGTGGCCAGGCCGAGCAGGATCAGTGCACCGCCGACGAGTTCGGTGGCGGCGCAGACGGTCGCGCTCAACGCCGGCCACGGAATGCCCCACTCGACGAAACGCTCGGTGAAGAACGCCAGGTTGTGCAGCTTGGCCCAGCCGGTCTCCAGCCAGAAGTAGCCGAACACCAGCCGCAGCAGCAGCGGGCCGATCCAGGCGTGGTCGTCGAGGAAGGCGAGCGCACGGGCGTGCAGGGCAGGGGTGTGCATGGGAGGTCTCCGTAAGGTCAGGGTGTGGTGCGCAGGCCGGTCAGCAGGCCATCGGTCAACCAGCGCCTGAGCAGGCCGGCAGCGCGCAGCGCCGGCATGTCGCCGGGCAGGCGCGCACACCAGTCGGCGAACCGCACGCCGCGCGCGACCGCCGCGAGCGCCATCGCCTCGTCGCGCGGCAGGCGACGCCAGTGCACGTCGAAGTCGTGCCGCCACAGCAGCCAGGCGGTGGCGTGCCCGTGGTGCAGTGCCGGCAGCACGGCATCGCCGGCATGCGCATCGAGCAGGGCGACCGCATTGCTGCGCAGGCGCAGACGGCGAACGGCCGGATGCAGGGACCAGCGCAGTGCGGGCCAGGCGTCGGGCGACAGCGTGGCCAGTGCGTCGACGGTGGCGAGCGGCGCGTCCGCGGCGTCGAACACCTCGCCCTGCGTCCATTCGAGTCGCGCCAGATCGGCCTGCGCGGGCGTGTCTGGCGCGTGGTCCGCCAGCCACCGCGGGAAGCGTGCACCGAGGTGGCGCACCGACGGATGCCGCGACGGATGCGCATGCAGGTACGCCTCCGCCAGGGCATCGAAACGGTCGTGTCCCAGCGCAGCGCGCAGGACGGGATAGTCGTGGCCCAGCACCTCGATCAGTCGCCACCGGTAGCCGTTGGCGTAGAGGTCCAGCCGGATCGTGCGCTCGCCGTCGCCGCGCGCGGCGATCGCGGGCGCGCTGCCGGCGTCGCGATGCAGCAGCCATGCCGCGAACGCCTGCTGGGTGCCCGCGAGCGGCATCGTCGCGTTCATGCCGCGCGCTCCATCGCGGCCACCGTCCCGGCCGCGACGCGGCGTGCGGTATCCAGTTCCGCCAGCAACACGTCCAGCGGCGGAACGTGGTCGTCGCGTTCGATCATCGCCGGCACCGCGCCGAACCGGCGCACGGCCTCGCGGTAGAGCTGCCACACGCCGTCCGGCACCGGCGTGTCGTGGGTATCGATCAGCAGGCCGCTGCCGCGTGCGTCGAGCGTGTGGCCGGCGAGGTGGATCTGGCGGATCGCGTGGCGCGGCAGGCGGTCGAGGAAGGCGACCGCGTCGAAGCCATGGTTGTGCGCGTTGACGAAGACGTTGTTGACGTCGAGCAGCAGACCACAGCCGCTTTCGGCCACCACGGCGGACAGGAACTGCGCTTCGTCCAGCGTGTCGCCGGCGAAGCGCAGGTAGCTGGAGACGTTCTCCAGCACCAGCGGCACGCCGAGCGCGTCCTGCACCTGGCGCACGCGCGCGGCGACATGCCGCACGGTGTCGTCGTTCTGCGGCAGCGGCAGCAGGTCGTGGAACTGGACGCCGCCGTGGCGGGTCCAGCACAGGTGGTCGGACACGATGCGTGGACGCGCGTGGCGGACCAGTCCGCGCAGCGCACGCAGGTAGTCGCGGTCCAGCGGATCGCTCCCGCCGATGTCAAGCGACACGCCATGCAGCGCCACCGGCCAGCGTTCGATCATCCGGTCGAGCATCCACCGCGGCCGTCCGCCGGCCACCAGGTAGTTCTCGCTGAGGACCTCCAGCCAGTCGACGTGCGCCGTGCCCGCCAGCAAGGCGTCGTAATGCTGCGGGCGCAGGCCCAGGCCGAAGCCGTGCAACGGCGTGCTCATGGCGTGGCGCTCCGCGGCGTCAGCTGTTGGCCTTCTTCGCCTCGGGTGCCTTCTTCTGCGGCTTGGGCGCTTCGAACTTGCCGCCCGCGGTCTTGCAGCCATCGGCGGTGGACTCGGTGAAGCCATGGCCCTTGCACGCGTTCTGGCCCTTGCAGGCATTGGACGCGCTCTTGCAGGCGCCCTGGCCCTTGCAGGCGTTGGCGCCGACGCAGTGGCCGACCTTGGCGGAACCGGCTTCGGCGGCCTGCGCCATCGGTGCGCCGAGGAACAGGGCAGCGGCCGCGACCGCGACGGACAGGCCGGAGAGCTTGGTGGTGTTCATGGTGGATCCTCGTTGGGGTTGGGAAGGGCGCCGCGGTGCAGCCGTACGACGCCCTGCCATTCCACCGATCCATTGCGCCCACCACCATTCCCGTGCGTTCCCGCGATATGCCCCATCGTCCGGCGCTCGGCCGTCGCGGACGCCTGCGCATGAACGCCCGGACGCACGGGCATGGTGGGCACCGGCACGCTGGCCTACGATGGCGGCATGGATGCTGCGTCCGCCCTGGCCGAAGACGACGATCGCGACGCGGTGCTGGAGACGGTGCTGGGCGCGTACCGCATGCGCGTGGAGATCACCGCCGACGTGCGCTACTGCGGCACCTGGTACGACAGCGAGCCCGCCACCCACCACGGGCAGTTCCACCTGCTCACCCAGGGGCAGTGCTGGATCAGCGGCGAAGCGCTGGAGACGCCGGTGCTGCTGCAGCCCGGCGACCTGATCGTGTTTCCGTCCGGCGTGCGCCACGTGCTGTCGTCGTCGGCCGATCCGCACCTGCCGGACACGGCCGATGGCGGCGACACCAGCATGCTGTGCGGGGAGCTGGAGTTCATCACCGGCTCGCACAACCCGATCTTCGCGGCCCTGCCGCGCTGGTTCGTGATCCGCGGGCAGGACAGCAGCGCCGGTTTCCGCCAGCTCGCGCAGATGCTGGCCGAAACCAGCCGCGAGCGGCGCTGGGGACGCCAGCTGGTGCAGAACAAGCTGGCCGACTCGCTGTTCACCATGGCGGTGTGCGAATACGTGCGCCAGGCCGAACAGCCGCGCGGCCTGCTCGCCGCGCTCACCGATGCACGGCTGTCGCGCGCGCTGTCGGCGATCCACGCGCGTCCCGGCGAGGACTGGACGATCCAGTCGATGGCGCAGGAAGCCGGCATGTCGCGCACCGCGTTCGCCGAACTGTTCACCGCCACGGTCGGCACCCCGCCGATCCAGTACCTGGCGCACTGGCGGGCGACGGAAGCGAAGCGCCTGCTCAAGAACCGGCGCTTCTCGGTGGCCGCGATCGCCGAAATGCTCGGCTACAGCAGCGAAGCGGCCTTCCGTCGCTTCTTCAAGCGGGTGGAAGGCATCGGGCCGGGCAGTGCGCGCAAGCGGCAGGGGTAGGCGGGGGGCGTGTCTGCCAGGTGTGGTGGATGGTCTCGGTGGCGGGTCTGCTTCCGGCCAGAAGCGGACATCCACTAAATTTTCAGCTGAGTGGTTCGCGCAGGTATGACACCGGACTCGCGACGTAGCATAGAGCGAGGCATTGCGCGGCCTAGCTGCCATACCGGAGTGCATCCACTTGAGTAAAAGGTTCGACCCCTGTGGCCTACCTGTCTGATCGCAATGCTATTCGGCGAACTGCTCATTGACTGGAAGTTGCAGTACTTCTGAAGATTCAGCTAGCGTCCGGATCAGCTCTGGTGGGTTCCTATGCACGTGTTGGAATTGGATGAATGGGATGCAACGATTGTCGAGAGTAACAAGATCAACTTCATGTACGAAGCCATCGAGCGTGGTGGAAGAGAAGATTCCTTTGCTCTCCCAAACCGGTGTTGACCTTCTTTGTAGCGCTTTAAGTTCTGGTCTGTGGACTACCACCTTAGACGCTACGCGGATTCCGAACAGCCGAGTCACCCGAAGTACTTTGGAGGGTGAAAGATGAAAGTCAACTGAGAACAGACCAAGAACCATGATTGATCCGACGAAGATGAGATAAATGAACTCCCATGAATTCACGGCCGAAGCCTGCCTCGAGAAAATTTCATCAAGGAGAACTGGGGCTAGAAGGAGGCTACAGAACAGCAATCTACCAACCCACGCGTGGCGATGACTTGTTGGATTCTCTCGGACGTCCATTAGATGGCCCAACACCGGAACTAAGCCGACCCGCTAAGCGGGTGGCAGTTCCTACGAAAAAGTGGACACCGATTCTCTAGCGGCACTGCTCGAACTCCACCGGTGATCGGTAACCCAACGCCCAATGCAGACGCCGGTGGTTGTAGAAACTTGATGTAGTCGTTGATCGCCGAGCGCAGCGAGCGATCACTATCGAACCGGTGGCGGTGATACATGTCCGACTTCATCGACTTGTTCCATGACTCCATGTGCGCGTTTTCGTTCATGCGACGCGGCCGGTTGACCGACCGGGCCAGTCCTGCCCGCTCCAACCCCCGCCTGAAGCCGTTGGCCATGAACTCGATGCCCCGATCACTGTGGAACAGCGTATCGCAGGCCGGCGCACGTGTCCGTATGGCGGCGGCCAGGGCGCGACGGGTCAGCGAGGCCGTGCGTTCGGATCCCAGCGACCAGCCCAGTAGGCGGCGGAAGTAGCGATCCATCACCGTGGCCAGATGCCGCCATTGGCCGGCGACCTAGAGGTAGGTGACATCGCCGACCCACACCTGATCCTGTCGTTGGCAGGACTGCTCGTGCGCACGGCTCAGGACGCTATCCAGGAACCGCGCCAGGCCGGGGCGACGGCGGTACAGGCGGGCCGAACAGGCACGCACGCCTTACTGCCGCATCAGCCTTTCGACCCGGCGGCGTCCGATCGGCTCTCCCTGTCGCCGGAGGGCGGCATGCACCCGTGGACTGCCGTAGGTCTGCCGGCTGGCCTCGTGCACTTGGCGGATCTTCTCTATCAGCGAGGCGTCTTCGATCCGGCGATCACTCGCCGGCCGCCGGGCCCAGGCGTAGTAGCCGGCGGCACTGACCCACCCAATCGCCTCCGGTCTCGGCTTGGGTGCCAGCTGGTGGCGGTGGCCAGGCTGCATAAGCAGGACTTGGCACGCGGCGCCGGCTTTGCTCCTCTGCCCAATGCGCTGGAACGAAAGTATCCGAGCGTCAGCCAGAGCTTGGCCTGGCAGTTCCCGTTCCCCTCTCGCATTGTGCGGGCTTGCCCTCAGACCGGTCGCCGACTCCGCTCGCATGCGTCTGAGTCCGGAGTACAGATGGCGTTCAAGAATGCGGTGCGGCGGGCCGGCATCGTCAAGCACGCCTCGGTTCACACCCTACGTCATTCGTTTGCTACTCACTTGCTGGTCGCCGGCACGGACATTCGGACTATCTAACTGCTGCTTGGTCACCGAAATCTCAAGACGACCATGATCTATACACATGTGGAGCATGCCGTCCGCCAGACGCTCAGTCCGCTCGACCGGCTGCAAGTACCCTGACCTAAAGAGGCGGACATCTTCTAAGAGAAGAGGTCGAGAAGCCTAGCCCTGGACTACGCGTGCTCGTCATCCTATTCGCTTGCGACGAGCAATTCCCAGCCAAGAGAAGGCGTTGTCGTTCGTCCTGGCGCATGGGTTAACCCTTCGGGCGCGCGGGACTGGCTTGGCAGCGGTCCTTCGTGGTGAACTGACCATGGAGTTCGTCGCTTGGGCTATCCACTCGTATGACATCGGCATCCTTGGACCGGCGGGTACTCCCACCTTTCTGGCTACCGGTACTGGCCGGCCTACCGCTGGGTGCCTGCCTGTTGGTGATGGCACTGCCGCTTCTCGGCCATGGCAATGCGACGCTGTCGCGTACCTTGTATCTGTCCGCTTTCGTGCTGTGGCTACTGCCGCTGACCGCACTGCAGCGCTGGCTGTGGCGGCGCGGCACGCCCGGCTGGCGCATCGCCCTGGCGCTGCTGGCGGCCACCTACGCGATGGCACTGGCCACGCGCCTGCTGAGCGTGGCCGTGCAGGCGATGGCGTCGGGCAGCTTGGCGCGACTGATGACACCGGGCGTGGTAGACGTGCCGCTGCTGTTCCGCGGACTGGAAGGCGCATGGCTGGTGCTGGTTGCCTACTGTGCGATCCACGCGGTGGTGACCTATTACGCCGCGCTGCGACAGGAGCAGGCAGACCATCTGGAAGCGCGTTCGCTTGCGCGCGACGCCGAACTGCGCGCGCTGCGCTACCAGCTGCAACCGCACTTCCTGTTCAACACACTCAATGCGGTGTCCACCCTGGTCGCGGAAGGCCACGGCGCGGACGCACGGCAGATGCTGGCACGGCTCAGCGACTTCCTGCGCACGGTGCTCGAGGCGCAGCCCCGCCACGAGGTGACGCTGGCCGAGGAAATCGCCATGACCGAGGCCTATCTGGAAGTGGAAAAGGCCCGGCTGGGACGGCGCCTGCAGTTGGCCTGGCACCTGGGCGACGGCGTGCTCGCCGCCTACGTGCCCTATCTGCTGCTGCAGCCGCTGGTGGAGAACGCGATCCGCCACGGCATCGCACCCCGTCGCGCGCCGGGACGGCTCGACCTGCGCATCGTCCGCGACGACACGCGGCTCGAGCTCCACCTGCTCAACGATCTGCCAGACACCGACGACGCACCTTCGCCGCCCGACGGCGCCCGCGACGCCGTCGGCCTGGACAACGTGCGTGGCCGGCTGGCGCGCCTGTACCCAGGCGACGCTGCGCTGGAGACCGGCATCGAGGGCGACCGCTACCACGTGCACCTGACGCTGCCGCTACGCCTGCATGCCGGAGCGAGCGCATGATCCGCGTCGCGGTGGTCGACGACGAACCCCTCGCACGACGTGGCGTGATCTCGCAACTGGCCGCGTTCGACGACCTGGTGCTGACTGGCGAATACGAAGACGGTCCCACCGCGCTGGCGGGACTGCGCGAGACGCTACCGGACCTGGTGTTCCTGGATGTGCAGATGCCGGGCATGAACGGCCTGGACGTGCTGGCCGCGATGCCGCCCGAGCGTCGTCCGCTTGCTATCCTGCTGACCGCGCATGAGGGGTTCGCGGTGCGTGCGTTCGCACTGAACGCCGTGGACTACCTGCTAAAGCCGCTCGACGACCCGCGCTTCGGCGAGGCGGTGGCGCGCGCGCGCAGCCTGCTTCGTCTGCGCGGCCTCGATGCGTCGGCCGTGGACGCCCGCGCGGCCACACCGCTGCGTCCGTTGCAGAAGTTTCTGGTCCGGATCGGCAGCCGTACGCTCTTCATCCGCGCCGATGCCGTGGAATGGATCAGCGCCGATGGCGACTACGCAGTGCTGCACGTCGGGACGCGTACGTACATGGTGCGGGAATCCCTGCACCAGCTCGCGACCCAGCTGGACCCTGCGCGCTTCGCGCGCGTGCACCGCTCCTCGATCGTGCGCCTGGACCAGGTGGCGGAACTGCAGCCGCTGACCAACCGCGATGCCGTGGTGCGCCTGCACGACGGCACACCCGTGCGGGTCAGCCGCACCTACATCGACGCACTGCTCATGGCGCTGCACGCGCGCGCCTGACGGTCGCGTACGCGGTGCGCCACCGGATCGGCGCACCGCAGGCACGCGCAACCGCACGCTGCGCGACATCACCGGACGGCGTCACTAGGGTGACGGCTCACCGACCGGAGCCGACCGATGCCAGCCCCTTCTCCCCTCCCGCATGCACGCACACGCCTGAGCGCAGCGTGCATCCTTGTGCTGCTAGCGACCGCCGCACCCGCGATGGCCGGCGATACCTGCAGCCCCACGCCCGCCGATCCCGCCAGCATCACCTCTCAACGACTGCTGCAGGCCCTGGTCGAAACGAACGGAGTGCC
Organism: Pseudoxanthomonas sp. LjRoot206; assembly: GCF_056175725.1. Classification (NCBI taxonomy): domain Bacteria; kingdom Pseudomonadati; phylum Pseudomonadota; class Gammaproteobacteria; order Lysobacterales; family Lysobacteraceae; genus Pseudoxanthomonas; species Pseudoxanthomonas sp. LjRoot206. The sequence continues at coordinate 725,456 of NZ_JBGFFI010000003.1, read as the reverse complement.
GGGCATGGGCGCGGCGGTATGGCGCGATGGCCGCGTGGCCTGGACCGGCTGCGCCGGCCTGCGCGATGTCGAAGCGCGCGCGCCCGTGCAGCGCGACACGGTGTTCCGGTTGGCCAGCGTATCCAAGGTCATCGCCACCACGGCGGCGGCGAAACTGGTCGAAGACGGCCGACTCGACATCGACGCCGCCGTCGGCGCCACCTTGCCCTGGCTGACGCCTGCGTGGTCGCAAGTGACCGTACGCCAGCTTGCCGCCCACATCTCCGGTGCGCCGCACTACGCCGGCAACGATCTGCAGACGCTCGGCAAGGTCCGCTATCCCACCGCGCGCGACGCCGTCGGCTACTTCTCCGACCGCGCCCTGCTTTCCACTCCAGGGACGAAGTATTCCTATTCCTCCTGGGGTTACACGTTGATCGGCGCGATGATCGAAGCGCGCTCGGGCCAGCACTTCCTCGACTATGTGCGCCAGCACGTCACTGACGGCCTGGCCATCCTGGCTGATGGCGACGCGCCGTCCGCACAGGCATCCGTCCTCTACGACATCGAGGACGGACCCGCCCGACGCGTCCCGAACACGGACATGAGTTACACCTGGCCCGGCGGTGGACTGGCGGCCACGCCCGAGGCGCTGGTCACCTTCGGTGGCCGCCTGCTCGACCACCGAATCGTTGGCGCCGCGCGGTGGGAGGCGATGCTGCAACCCACTCTGCTGGCCGACGGCACCCCGGTGCACGAGCGCGACTACGATGTGGGCTTCGGCTGGCGCGTGGGCCGCGATGCCGATGGCGACCGGATCGCGCATCACGCCGGCACTACCACCGGCGCACGCAGCGTATTGCTCCTGTGGCCCGGACAGGACACCGCCGTCGGCGTACTGTCGAATGCGATGTGGATATCGGCGATCGAACCCACTGCGGAATTGCTGGCCGCGCCATTCCGCACGCCGCCGGCCAGGCTGGCGGCCGCGGCATGTCCCACCGGCGCACCCCTGACCGGCACACTGAAGGACGAGCGCTTCGAACTCGATGCGACGTTCCGCCTCGAACACGGTCGCTGCGTTGGCGAGTTCGTCGCACCCGAACCTCTGCGCGACTTCTTCGCCAGCGCATATGCATGGCCCGGACACCGCCTGCGCATCGTCGCACTGGCCGATGACGGCACGTTGTCGCGTGCGGCGCTCGCCACGCCTTACGGCCTGTACGACCTGCGCGCTGTCCGTGATGGCGAATGGACGGTGCCCCTCAACGCCACGTCCACCCTGACCCTGACGCGCTGAGCCGCATGCGCGCGCGTCCCCGGGGCCTGCACGCGCGATCCCTCACGGCCCCCATCATGGAAAGGAACCACCCGATGCGTTTCCGCACTCTCGCCTGCACCAGTCTCGCCGCCTTCTGTCTCGCCACTGTCGGCTGCAGTTCGATCGCAAGCCGCACCAACTCCCTCTCCGACGAACGCCTCCTGTCCGAAACCGGCGGCGTGCTCGGCCTGTCGCCGTCGGAACTCACCCTGATCGAGCGCCGCACCGAAGGCACCAATACCTACGTCACCCTAAAGGCGCGCAATGGCAAGACCTATGCGTGCACCGTCAACGGCGGCAACCTGCTGTCGTTCGGCATGACCAATCCCCCGGTCTGCCAGCCGCGCTGAAACACCCTCGCCGCGACCGCGCCCGGTCGCGGCCTTCTTCTCTCCCACAGGACCCGTCGATGCGCACACACGGCCCATCCCGGCGCGCGTGCGCGCGCCTGTTCTCTCTCTTCTGCAGCGGATTGGTAGCACCGGCCACGCAGGCGGCCATCGTGGTCGACGGTCGCTTGGACGAACCGGAGTGGCGCGACGCGGTGCAGTACCGCGACTTCCGCGTGGTGGCCCCATACCTGCTGTCGCCGGCCCCCGATAGCGCGGCGACGGTGGCGCACCTGCTGTCCACGCCGGATGGATTGGTGGTGGGGTTCACTCTGACACAGTCCGACGACTATCCGCGCATCAGACCCCGCCTCGAACGCGATCAGGACACGCGCGCCGATCGGGTCACGGTGATGATCGACTTCGACGCCGACGGCCGTACCGCTTACAGCTTCGGCGTGGATCTCTCCGGCTCGGTCCAGGACGGCGTGGTAACCAACGAAAACCAGCTTGCCACCGACTGGGACACCGACTGGACCTGGGCGGTCAGCGAGCAAGACAGCGGCTGGCAGGTCGAGCTGCTCCTGCCGTGGACGGTAGCGCCGATGCGCGGCGCGAATGCACCCACCCGCGACATTGCCGTCCACTTCAGTCGCACGCTGGGTGCCACGGGCGAACAGGTCGCTTACCCCGCCGTCTCGCCCGAGCGAGCGCGCTTCGTCTCCGCCTTCGCGCGCGTGAACCTGGCGCAGTACCGCAAGGCGCTGCTGCACGTATGGCCGTACGCGACCGTCACCCACGACCGTCTCGAGGGCGACCAACGCCATAAGGCCGGCGTCGATCTGCTGTGGAAGCCGTCGCCCACCTTTCAGCTGGGCGCCACGGTCAATCCCGATTTCGGCCAGGTCGAGTCCGACGACCTCGTCATCAGCTTCGACGCCGTGGAGACGTTCCAGAGCGACCGACGTCCGTTCTTCACCGAGAACCAGAGCATCTTCAAGCAGACCACACCCGATGCCGGCCGTCTGGTGCACACGCGCCGCATCGGCGCCGAGGCCGATGACGGCAACGGAATGGCCGACATCGCGGCCGCGATCAAGCTCAACGGCTCGCTCGGTGCGCTCGGCTACGGCCTGCTGTCGGCGAGCGAGCGCGGCCGCGTCGGCCGCGACTTCCTTGCAGCGCGCCTGCAGTACCCCATATCAACCGGCGTCAACATCGGCTGGCTCGGCACCTATGTCCGCCGTCCGTTCCTGCAGCGCGAGGCCCGCGTGCATGCGGTCGATTCGAGCTGGCGCCGTGGCGAGCAACTGGTGGTCGATGCCCAGGTGCTCGCCAGCGAGGCAAACGAGCACGGAACGACACGCAGCGGTACCGGTGCGTGGCTGCGGCTGTTCTGGATGCCGTCGTCGCGCTGGACCTACGAAATGGAAGCTACCCATTTCGATCCGGACCTCGATTTCAACGACCTGGGCTACCAGCGCCGCGGCGATCTCGATGAGATCGAAGTCACCGGCACCTACCTGCATCGCAGCCAAGGCGCGTCCTCTCGCCTGTCGACGGCGCGCTGGTCGCTGGAAGCGCAGGCACGGCGCAATCATCGCGGCGAACGTCTGCCGGACATGTGGATCGCGCGCGGCATCTTCGATATGCGCAGCGGCACCCGGTTGGTCGTCGACAGCGTCACCAGCAGCGGCGGCTGGGACGACCGTTTCCTGCGCGGGTACGGCGCGGTGTGGTTCGGCCATCGGAACGAGGCAAGCGCCCGCGTGGTCAGCCGCCGTTTCGGTGCGTGGTCGTACGAGGCCGAACTATCGTTGGCGGCGCTCGGCCTGAGTGCGCGTCCCTCGCCGGCCGCACGGTTGGCGGTGAACTGGTTCGCCGGCGACCGCTTCAACGCGACGCTGGAACTTGCGCCGGATATCAGCCGGGACTGGTTGATCTGGGAGGCTGGCGATTACGCGGGCCGCTACACGCGCCGAGGCGATGCGTTGAGGCTCGACGCCGCCTGGTTTCCGGCCCGCCAGCACGAGCTGCGCTTGAAATCGGAATGGCTCGGGCTACGTGCCGAGGCAGGCCAACGTTACCGGCGCGGCGCCGATGGCCGGATGCATGACACCGGCGAGGCTCTCCCCGCGTTCGACATCAACCGCTTTGGCATCCAGCTGCGCTACCGCTATCTGCTCGGACCGCAGTCGGACGTCTACCTAGCGTGGTCGCGCGGCGGCCTGGGTGAACACGAGCGCCGTCGCCCGGGTACTGCCCAGCTGTTGGAGGAGGCGCTGTCGCTGACCGATACCGATCAACTGGTAGCCAAGCTGCGCTATCGGTTCTGAAAGCAATCGAGGCACCGTTCTACTAAAAACTTGATCAACTCGGTGGATAGGAGAAAACGCCGCGGATGCGCGAGCCTATCGAGCCCGCCATGGTCGATGCGCGACGGGAAGATGACGTGCTCCGGAGGGGAGTGTCGATAGACGCCTGACGACGTCCGCTTTGGGTCGCGGATTCATATGATCGATGCAACACACGGATAGCTGCATAGGCAGCGGGAGTGTTGCAGATGAAGCGCAGGAAGAGGATCTACTACACCGACACCCAGAAGGCACTGATGTGGGATCGCTGGCAGCAGGGCGAGTCGCTGCACCAGATCGCATCCTTGTTCGATCGGCACCATAGTTCGGTGCGGAACATCCTGGCCGAGCATGGCGGCATTCGTCCACCAGCGAGACGTCGATCTCCGAGGGTGCTGAGCCTGGCTGAGCGCGAGGAGATCTCCCGCGGCCTGGCGGCGGGACGATCGATCCGCACGATCGCCGTGTTACTCGATCGGGCGCCATCCACGATCAGTCGCGAGATCGGTCGCAACGAAGGCCCTGAAGGCTACCGCGCCAGCCAGGCCGACCATGCCGCCTGGGACCGGGCGCGGCGCCCCAAGCCCTGTAAGCTGGCTTTGCATCGAGCCTTGGCCGCTCGCGTGGCAGAGAAGATCCAGCGACAGTGGTCGCCTGAGCAGGTGGCCGGCTGGCTCAAACGCACCTATCCCGATGATGCGAGCCGTCAGGTGTCCCACGAGACGATCTATCGCACGCTCTACATCCAGTCGCGCGGAGCCTTGAAACAGGAACTGCTCGCGCACCTGAGGCGCACGCGGGCGATGCGTCGATCACGACATCACACCCAGAAGACAGAGAACCACGGCCGGATCACCGACACCGTCTCGATCAGCGAGCGGCCGGCCAGCGCCGAAGATCGGGCCGTGCCGGGACACTGGGAAGGCGACCTGCTGTTCGGCGACCGGAACAGTCAGATCGCCACGCTGGTGGAGCGGCAGACCCGCTATCTGATGCTGGTGAAGGTGGCAGGCAAGGACACCGAGACCGTGGTCAATGCACTGATCAAGAACGCACGCCGTCTGCCGAAGCAGCTGTACCGGTCGCTGACCTGGGATCGGGGCAAGGAGATGGCGGCGCACCGCCGCTTCACCTTGGCCACGGACATCCAGGTTTACTTCTGCGATCCGCATCATCCCTGGCAACGTGGTACCAACGAGAACACCAACGGCCTACTTCGGCAGTACTTCCCGAAGGGGATCAATCTGGCCGATGTCTCGCAGGCCAAGCTGGACGCCGTTGCACGCCAACTCAACGAGCGGCCACGCAAGACGCTGGACTATGAAACACCAGCAGAGCGATATCGACAAACTGTTGCGTCGATCGGTTGAATCCAAGGCCAGAAGCGGACATCGGGAAACGGTTGAACTGAGCGGTGCGCACGCCGTTGCTTGGGCTTCGCACTCTATTTTCTGCTCGTCCGCCCTAGCGATTGGCTACGCGACAAGTTCAAGGTGGACCCACCCGGGCAGCGCAACTTTCTGACTCGACAAGATACGCCCAGGCGTCTCTGCGGCGACCGAGTCGATCGTGTAGCAACTCAATAACATGGAGATTCGATCGGGGTGTTGCCTGTTCCACAGGACGCTGAAGCCGAAGCCGTGCTCGTCGGGAGCGGTTCTGTGTGTTATCGAGATTCCGTCGGAGCCCACAAGACGCAAGGTGAATCCATCCCTGACCAACGGGAGCTCGCGGATCTCCGCGGCGAGCTCCGCACGGTCCGATGGCGAAGGCCAATGAAATTCCGGCGAATCAGGGTACAGCTCTTCGATGGTCTTACCCTCACCGCGTGAAGTCGCGTCAGTGAGGAGCTCGACTCCGATGACCTGGCCGGCCGCCAAGCGCATCTGATCTACCCATGTCCGGTGTTCAGTGGTGCCGTTGCGATCGTATACACCACCGGTAACCGACAGGTCCGCGAAGTCTTCGTCGTCACGCGAACCGCCGACCCTGACATTGAGGATATCGCGACCATCCGTGCAGACCGTTGCTACGGCAGCGCCATCGACGGTGACATTGAGGAAAGGCATTTTTCACCAAGCGCTTGAGTTAAGCCGACCCGTGGAGCGGATTCGGCTTGAGTGAACTGTCAGGTGCCCTTCGCATGACGCGTGGCACGCTGCTCGGATAGGCGTTGCTGCTCATTGCGCTCGAACCTCTCCCTGGACGCGACAGTTCCTTTCTCGAAGCGTTCCTTGTCGTGAACTTTCCGCCATGCGACAACCGCCTCGTATCCGAAGCGTTCCTTGATTGGCCCGCATAGAGGGAAAGCGCCCTTCGTCCCGTCGCCCACGTCGAACGTAAGCGGCTTGTCGTACACCAGGTGCGAGTCGATACGGCCGATGACCTTGATGCCAGCCAGCGTCCTGACGGAGTAGATGCCGATACATGTCCGGGGATCTCTTGACTGAAGGAACTCGCCGGGTGCTACGCGAACGGAAGGCAGGGATTCCACGATCCTGAGTTGCTGCGGATCGACAGAGCGCCAGCTGTACCTGCGTGTGGCGATAAACGTCGATATGCCGATGTGGGACGCGGCATGGGACTGATCGGTTCCGTCGCGAGCGGTAAGCACGACCGCGCATCCCCAGAACCCGCGTTGCGGGTGGGTCTGTATCACGTCACCTGGGTTCAGTGGGTTCGCGATTTTCTTCATGCAGCGTCCATCGACTGAATCAATCAGATCCGCGAAGCGGAACTGTCTTCAATGAATTGTCAGAGGGCATCCAGGTACTCCGGGTCGTCGAACGCCAGGAAGCAACCCGTGCGAATGTCCTCGTAGGTACACGACGTGCCGTCGTAGCAATAGTTTCCGTCGGCAAAGCGGGTGTGGATCCTGACCGCTTCGGCAGGAGGTCGAGCCGTCATCGGTGGCATTGCGAACGAGAGCAGGACGATCTGGCGCGTCTCATTGAAGAGAATGTGGACTGCCGCGTTTCCGGCCTGGAATTCGGCGCGTGCGATCTGCTTGAGCGACGGGGGAAGTCGCTCCCACAGTGCGTCGGCCGTCGCATCTCCCAGGCTGCGGCCATCCCAGGCGAGTTCGTCGACGCTGGTTGTATCCCGGCCTAGTCGCTGAACCGCCATATTCCCTCCAACGCCTGAAGAGGGCCGACGTCACGTGTGGCGTTCGGCTTGAAAGAATTATCAGGGGGCGTCCATGTACTGCCCGGAGCGCCTCCAGTCCGGGAGTACGTGAACAAACCAGTAGAGGAGCTTTGACCAGCTGGATGCTTCAAAGACCAGGAAAGCACCCCACACGTTGCTGCTGCCGCCGATGTAGCGTTCTTTCCAGTGAAGAACCGGAATGAAGGCCAGCCAGAACATCAGTGGGATCAGCAACAGCCCGCCCAGTGCAGCAAGACCGATCATGTCCGTGGCGGCGCCCACTGCCGCAGCAACGATGCCAACCAACGCCAGGAGCGCGAAACGCTTCAACCAGCGCCACTTGGACTCGAACCATTCCGTGCGATTCAATCAGCCCCCAACGACGTGATAGCCGGATCCCGAGGTCCGGGTGTACGGTTTGTCCACAGCACGCCGCATGGTGGCTGTCCCCTTGATGCCGCCCGATCTTAGGGCTGCCGCGTCCGGCCAACAAGCCGACGGATGCCCCGTGCCCGGCGACTTGGCGGGGACATGGCCGAGCTCCATCCCGCTCGAACGCGGGTCGATGGAAGATCGCAGCCGGAGCGGAGAGCGGGTTTTTCCCTCTTCCGAGCGGCTTTTCCCTTGGCGCGGTTCGCGCGAAGTCTCTTTCGAGAGGCTGCGTTGCCGCTCCCGATTCGCTTGAAGCCTCTCTCGAGAGGCTTTTTCCCGCTCTCGTTTCACCGGATCGCCTCTCTCGAGAGACTTTTTCCCGCTCCGGTTTCGCGCGAAGCCGCTCTAGAGAGGCCGGTCTCCCTCTCCCGATTCACGCCGAGCCTCTCCAAAGCCACTTTTTCCCGCTCGCAGTTCGCGCGAAGCCGCTCCAAAGCGGGTTTTACCCGCTCGCAATTCGCTCATAGCCTCTCTGGAGCGGGTTCGACCCGCACGCGCCACGCTTTTTTCCTCATTCCTGCGGCAGGAGTCGTCAGCCAAGTGCAGCGGCCAAGCCGCGATGCGCCGGCTTTGCGCGCCCCGCCGCCGTCTCCGTCATCAGGGCGAGCGGTCTTTTCGCGGAAGTTCGAACGTCACTTTCAGGCCTTTCAGATCCTGGGACCGGTCGAGGCGAATGAGGCCGTCATGCGCGAGCACGACCTCCTGGGCGATGGCCAGCCCCAACCCGCTTCCTTCCTGGCCACTGCCGAGCTGTCGATAGAAACGATCAAAGACACGCGGGTAGTCCGCCTCTGGAATGCCCGGACCGGAATCCTCGACGTCGCACACGACGACGGTATCCGTCGTCCAGACGGAGACACGGATGGACCCGCCGACCGGCGTGTAGCGCACAGCGTTCTCGAGCACATTGCGCACGAGCAGGCTCATTGCCAGTTCGTCGCCATCGACGAGCGCATCATGCAGGTCCAGCGTCATCGACTGCTGCTTGCGTTCCGCCAGCGCCCGGAGCTCTTCCGACTCGCTGAGCACCAGCGCGTCCAACCGCAGAGGCTTGCGTTCCCGCAGGCTGCCGATATTCTCCGCCCGACTCAATGAGAGCAACTGACCAACCAGGCGCTCGATCCTCTCGATACTGCCGGCTAGCAGCGCCTGCGCCGATTCCCGCTCCAGTGCTCCCGCGGAAAGCCGTGCGTTGTCCGCATGGACCTTGAGGGCACTGATCGGCGTGCGGAGTTCATGCGCGGCATCGGCGACGAAATGCCGTTCGCGCACGAGCGCCGCATTGAGCCGGCGCAGCAGCCCGTTGATGGCATCCACCAGTCCGCGCGTCTCGCGCGGCACGCGCGCAGGATCGAGCGGAGACAGGCGCTCGGGATCGCGCTCGCCGATCTCGGCCGAGAGCCGGCGCAGCGATCGGGTCGCCAGTGCGACGCTCGCCCAGATCAGCAGCGCCATCAACGGAAGCGAGAGCAGCAGCGGCAGCAGCGTGCCCTCGGCGATATCGGCCGCCAGCTCATCGCGGATATCCGAGCGTTCGGCGGACTGGAACCAGCGCCCCTCCGGCGACCGCAGCGTGAAGGCGCGCCAGGCCGCTTCCTCGATTACCACATCGGCATAGCCGGAGACACGCTCAGCCAAGGGTGTGGAGGGGGCGCTGTCCGATCGCAGCAGCAGATGCCCCTGCGCATCCCACACTTGGAAGGCCAGCTTGTTTTCGTAAGCGTGGCCATCCCGGAAGGCGAGCGCTTCGCCCACGCCTTCCGCCCGCCCATGCCACCCTTTCAGCACGATGGGCTCGCCGGGAAAGTCGTTCAGATCACTCAGCGGCTCATCCACCAGGCTCACGAGTACGCGCGTGGACTGGACGAGCCTTGCATCGAACATCTCGCCCGCTTCCTGGAGACCCGCGCGGTAACTGAGCCAGCCGGCGGCGGCCATCAGTACGATGAGCGTGCTCAGCAGAGTGAACAGCAGCGTGGCGCGGATGGATCTCATGGCATGGGATCCCCGGGCTCCCCAAGCGCATACCCTATCCCGCGCACGGTCCGGATCACGCCAGGCTCGAGCTTGCGGCGGAGCGCATGCACGTGCACATCCACGGCGTTGCTGGCCACGTCCTCGTTCCAGCCGTACAGATGCTGCTGGATCGCATCGCGTGCCATGGGACGGCCACGCTGCTCCATCAGCAGGCGCAGCAGCGCGAATTCGCGCCGGGTCAGGTCGAGCGCGCGGCCGCGCCAGGTGGCGGTCAGGGTCGCCGGGTCGAGGCGCAAGGCGCCCGCTTCGAGATTGGGCCGGGCGCGGCCGGCGCTGCGCCGCATCAGCGCCCGCACGCGCGCGAGCAGCTCGGCCGTATCGAAAGGCTTGCCGAGGTAGTCGTCCGCGCCGACGTCCAGTCCGAGGGTCCGGTCCGACGGCCGCTCACGCGCACTGAGTACGAGGATGGGAACGCTGTGCCCCAGACCTCTGATTTGCCGGATCACGTCGATGCCATCCATGCGAGGCAGGCCAAGGTCGAGAATCGCCAGGTCGAACTCGCCGTCACGGACGGCGGCCAGACCGCTGGCGCCATCCTGCACCCAGTCGACCGCGAAGGCACCGCGCCGCAGCGCGGCGCAGATGCCTTCGCCCAGGGACAGATCGTCTTCCACCAGAAGGATGCGCATGCTGCCAGTCTGGTGGGCGCATTCTCAGTGCGCAAGATGGGCAGCGACTTCCTTCAGGCGAGCCTCCGCTTCATGGCGCCGGCCGGCATCGGCCACTTCGCGTCCCGGACGCGCGGGCGCGGCGAGGGCTCTCTGGTAGGCGGTCTTCGCGCCTGCCCAGTCTTTCTGGTCGCGCAGGAAATCGGCGTAGAAATAGTTCGCATCGATGCCATTCGGGTCGACCGCCAGTCCCTTGCGCAGCAGGCTGAGCGCCTTGTCGTCGTCGCCGAAGCCGATGGGCCAGCCCGGCACCTGGTAGTAGAGCGCGCCCAGGCTCGTATAGGCGGCGCCATCGAGTGCATTCGGATCGATCTTGAGGGCGGCTTCGAAGTCGGCGCGTGCGCGCTTCACCAGGCCCAGCGCGCCTACGCCACCCTTCTCACCGGCCAGTGACGACAGCACGATGCCTTCCCAGATCAATGCATCGGCGTCGCGCGCGTGCGCCAGGCGGGTCTTCTCGGCTTGTCGCGCCAAGTCCTCGAAGGCCGATTCGCGCTGTGGCTTGGGCAGCTGGTAGTTGATCTGTGCCCAGCGATCGCGCAATTGGACGACGGAGGGTGCCGCCGGCTCGGCCGCGAAGGCGACTCCAACCAGGACCAGCGTGGACAGCAGGATGAGATAGAACATGGTCTTACCGTGCGAGCGTTTCATGACGTGGGTTCTCCTGGAAAGGGGGGCGTGGTCGTCGGGCATGGCGCTGGATGACGGGCAGGTTCGCGCGCAGGCTTCGGTCGACCAGGCCGGGCACCAGACCGTTGAGGCGGGCGAACAGTTTTTCCGGCCAACCGAGTTGCAGGCGCGGTACGCCTTTCTCCAATGCCTGCACCAATTGACGTGCAACGTCGGCGGGCGCATCGCTGGCGACCTTGAGTTCTTCGTTCAGCGCATCGACCGCTGCGCTATTGAAGGGCGTGCGGGTGGCGCGCGGTGACAGGTACTGGAATCGCACCGGAGAATCCGCGTATTCCCGCGCCAGCGCTTCGGTCAGGCCGCGCAGTCCGAACTTGCTGGCGCTGTAGCTCGCGAATCCCGGGAACGCCAGGCTGCCGAACGTCGAGCCCACGACCGCCACCGCAGCCTGCTCCTGCATCTTCAGCGTGGGCAGCAGAAGCCTGATCAGCTGCATGGGCGCGATCAGGTTGGTCTGCACCAGGCGACCCATGGACTCCGGATCCTGTTCCTCGAACAGGCCGAAGGCACCTTGAGCGTGCGCAATGACCAGTGCAGAGGGCGCGGGACGCATGGCCTTCGCTGCCTCCAGGATTCGCGCCTGGCCATCGGGCGTTACCACATCGGCCGCCACCCACTGCAGCGCACCGTCGGGCACGTGCCGGGCGAGCGGACGAAGCTTCGACTCGTCGCGCCCGACCGCCAGCACGCATGCCCCTGCCTCGATCAGGGCCGCACACAGGGGCGCGCCGATGCCGCCGCTGGCGCCCGTCACGACGACGGTCCGGCCGATCAGTTTCATTACGCTGCCTCCGCAAGGCGGACGCCATCGGGGCGCAACGTCCGGAAGATGTCGCCATACAGCACGTAGAAGCGTCGCGCCGCATGGACGACCGCCGCACGATCGTCTTCATCGTCCAGCCGGTCCATCAGGCGCTTGAAAAAACCCACGTGCTCGATGTCGAGATCGCCGTGCGACAGGAGATAGCTGAACGCGTTGCGTGGCAGGTCCAGCGATGTCTGCAATGTGTTGGCCGCACGGGTGGCCAGCGCCACGCTGGTGCCTTCCAGGACCAGCACCATGCCGAAGAAGCCCACCGGATTTCCGCGGTGGATGGTGTCGTAGGCGTAGCTCACCATCAGCTCCGTCGCGAGCGAGGGAGCGGAATGCTCGGCCACGTCGCGGTCCTCGCCGCAGGCCGCGATATCGTCCAGCACCCATTCGTGATGCCCCATTTCCTCCTCGATGTACTCGCCCACGGCGGTGCGCAGCCATTCCAGGCGGGCGGGCAGGCGGGCGCCGCATGCCATCAGCAGCGGGACGGTGTGGCGCACATGGTGGAACGCCTGTCCCAGGAAGGCGACATAGTCGTCGCGCAGGATGCGGCCCGACAGCGCCGACTGGATGATCGGGATCGAAACAAGGGCTTCGCGCTCGCGCGCGGTTTGAGCCAGTAGCTCGTCATGGAAGCTCATGCGGTAACTCCGGGCAAGGAGAACAGGGGAGGGTGCTCGTAGCTGGCGTCGATCTCGGCGGCATACCGGGCGAGGACTGCATCGCGGCGAGGACGTCCGTTCGCGGTCAGCAGTCCATCGGCGGTGGTGAAAGCCGCGGCCGCGCGCACCATCCGTGAGATCTGTGCGTAGTCGGGCAAGCCAGAATTGACCTTGGCGATCGCGTGCGCGAGTGCTTCGTCGTCCGCATCGGGACGCCGCGGGACCAGCACCGCCACATTGTCGGCCCGACCTTCGCCCCACACGATCGCCTGCGCGATGGCCGGATGCGCCAGCAGTTCGCTCTCCACCCACTCGGGCGAGACGTTCCTCCCGAACGCGGTGATGAAGACGTTCTTGCGCCGACCGGTGACGTACAGGAAGCCATCGGCATCCAGATGGCCGAGATCGCCGGTGCGGACCGGGCCGTCCGGCAACGCCGTATCGCCGAGGTAACCGAGTGCCTTGACGCCATGCACGCAGATCTCGCCATCCACGATCAGGACGCGGGCATGGGGCAATACCTGTCCCACGCTCCCTGCACGGACTGCACCCGGCCGATTCAACGCAACGACGGAGCCGCATTCGGTCAGGCCGTAACCTTCGAAAACAGGGAGTCCGAGCGCTTGCGCGCGTGCCATCAACGACGGGCCCACGCGTCCGCCGCCTACCGCGATGTACCGCAGGCTCGCCGGCAGCGTCGCACCCTGTTCCGCTGCCATCACCAGGGCCAGCAACAACTGGGGCACCAGGATCACGCTCTCGGGCCGGTAGCGATGGAGGCACTGCAGGAGCGTGGGTACGTGCAGGCCGGTCGCGCCCGTGTAACCGATCTCCGCCAGCGAAGGCAACGCGATTTCCGCGCCCGCCAGCAGTGTGGCGTAAAGTCCGGCGACATTCTCGAGCAGCGTCGACAGGGGCATGAGGCACAGATGGCGGCGCGGCGATATCGCGGACGATGCCCCGACCAGGGAGTTCGCGACCTCCATCAGTGTGGCCGCGTCAAGGCATACGCCCTTCGGCTGGCCGGTCGTGCCGGAGGTGTAGGTGATGCAGGCCGTACCGGGCGGCAACGCCGGGGCCTGCGACGTGCGCGCGACACGCCAGCACGCAAGACGGTCCTCATCGAGGAATCCCACCAGCGCCTCGGCACCTGCGGGAATGTCCGCCTGCATCGCGGTGATCACGCACTGCGCGCCGCTGCTGGACAACGCATGCCGCACCTGGACGTCGGAAAAGAAGGTGGGCAACGGGATATGGACGCCGCCGATGCGCCGCACCGCGAGATCCAGCACGCACCAGCCGTCTCCGTTGTCCAGCCGGCTGGCTACCCGGTTCAGACCCGAGCGCAGCAGCCATTCGGCCGCACGCTCGATGCGTGCGGCCAGCGAGCGATCGTCCACTGTGCCGTGCGAGGTGATCAGGCGCGCCGGATGATCGGTCAGCAGCGCACCGAGGCGCGTGTCGAGGAGGCGGTTCATGACATCGCCGCCAGGCAGGGGGAATGCCGATCGGCATGCGCGTCCATCGCACGTGCTCCATGCAAGTACGCCTTGCCGTGCGCGACGTTGCCGCACATCAGGCGCGGCTGGGAAGCGTAGTAGTCCCCCCAGTCGCTGTCCTGATCGACCAGGTGTTCCGCGCTGGCGGCGGCCAGTTCGATCGGCGACAGGTGCAGGCGCCGGAAGGCGTTGCGCAACTGCTGCGTGGCGACGAACACAACCCAGGGACGTCGCGCGGCGGACAGCATGCAGGTGACCTGCAGGATCAGTTCGCGCGCGGTTCCCGGCGTTACCGCAGCGAAGTTGCCGAACTCGACGATGTCAGTACGCGCAGCCCGTGCGATTCCTCGCTGCGCCATGACCGTTTCGACGGGTGAGGCCAGGTACTGCTCACAGAACAGTCGCCCCTCGTCCGCCGACCGAAGGCCCACGGCTGCCATCAGGCGGTTCTGGTCGTCGTAGTACGCCAGCAGGTGGGGCAGGAAACCGCGCAGTCGCGCGTGGTAACGCGTGAAGTAGACCGTGGAGATGAAGGCCTCCACGGCCGCTCTGCCATCGTCTTCGGGACCATAAAGGGCGACGCGGGCGAAGCGGCCGGGAAACGGGGCAAGTTCGATGTGGGGGCGTATCCAGTGCATGGGAGGGCATGCTGGAGGCGCACAATTAAGGCTCGATTAGCGCGAAGTTATCCGAGTATTAGATTCGTGGAACGAATCCGTAAATTCGGGCAGGCCGTGGCCTTATCCATGAACGGTGCCGGAACCGGGGCGTCGCACATCAGCGTGCCTCGAGTCCCGTGCGTATGGCGCTGCGCCATAGTGCGGCTCGTGCAGCGCGGCGTGCGTTCGTGGAACTGCGGCGGTCTACCCGCTGGGTTGATGTACGAGAAGGGCACCTGGTCGATCGGCGCCACCGCCGACCGCACCGATGGCTTTGTCACCGCCATCAACGTGCTGGGCGAAGGCTACAACGAGCAGGCCTATGCGATCACCGGGCTCACCGCGCACGTGTCCTACCAGTTCAACGACCGCTTCAGCGTCTCGCTGGAAGGCCGCAACCTGCTGGACGAAGCGCAGACCTACAGTATCAACGGCAACCCGCTGCTGTCGCAGGGCTACTACCGTTACGGTCGTGGCGTGAACCTGGGGCTGAGCTACCGCTTCTGATCGGGCGGACGCCGGAACGGACGAGGGCTCCCATCGGGAGCCCTTGTTCTTTCAGGACTTCTTCTTCGCCGCGGTCTTCTTGCCCGCGGCCTTCGTCGTCTTGGATACCTTCACCGGCGCGGCAGGTGGCGGTGCCAGTCGTTGCGCCTTGCGCTGCTGGGCGGCGCTTTCCTCGCCATGCAGCGTCATCAGCGACTCCAGCAGCTGTTCGTCCGAACTGGAGCAGACGCCGAGCAGCAGCACCTCGTCGCAGCCTTCGGCGGCGATGTAGGCGTGGCCCATGTTGGAGTCGATGTAGACCGACTGGCCGGGTTCCAGCACGATCGGGTCATAGAACTCGGTGTGGACTTCCATCCGGCCTTCCAGCACGTGGATGTATTCCTCGCCGGAGTGGTGGACCAGCTCGCCGAACTCTTCGATGGTCTTCGCACGTACGCGCGTCAGCACCGGGATCATGCGCTTGCGGCGCAGTTCCGGGCACAGGTAGAAGTAGTCGTAGTTGGGCGTGGTGACGCGGATCGCGTCCTCGATGCGGCCGATGCTGCGGCGCGCGGTGACCGGCGGCTCCACCGTCTCCACGTCCTCGGCGAACAGCTCCGACATGCGCAGCTGCAGGCGCTGCGCCAGTTGCAGCAGCTTGTCGTAGGTCAGCGTCAGGCGGTCGTGCTCGACCTTGGACAGCGTCGAGAGCGGGATGCCGGCGTGCTCGCTCAT
The DNA here is from genome assembly GCF_056175725.1 of Pseudoxanthomonas sp. LjRoot206. NCBI lineage: Bacteria > Pseudomonadati > Pseudomonadota > Gammaproteobacteria > Lysobacterales > Lysobacteraceae > Pseudoxanthomonas > Pseudoxanthomonas sp. LjRoot206. The sequence goes on along the minus strand of NZ_JBGFFI010000003.1, from coordinate 709,644 downwards.
CTGCTTGAGCGTCCATCCCTTGCGTGCGCGCAGGGAGCGCAGCAGGCCGCCGATGGTGGGGTGTTGTGACGTCATCCGTGCGGGATCTCCTGGGGCCCCGTGCGCTACTGCTGGCGTATCCAGCACGTCGGCATGATCGCCTTCCGGCACGGTCGCGGGAAGGGGCGGGCGGTTCGAGTGCCGCCTGTGCGTGACGTCCGGCACGGGTTGACAATTCTCTGATTAGGATCATTATCGCCGAATCAGGATATATCCGCCATCGCGCCGTCCGGCGCGGACCGGCCCTCCGTTCCATCGTTGCAGTCGGGAGATCGTTCGATGCGTGCGATTCATCAGATCCTGTGCGGCGGCATGCTGACCGCGCTGGTGGCCCTGCCGCTGCTGGCGCAAGACGCCGCCGTGCCGCCCACCGCCGTACCGCCTGCCCCCGTCGCCACCACACCGGTCGCCGCCGCGCCCGCCGCGGTCGAAGCGCCCGCAGGTGCACCGGTACTGACCCGCGAGGACGTCGGCGCATGGCTCGACGGCTTCCTGCCTTATGCCCTGGCCAACGGCGACATCGCCGGTGCGGTGGTCGTCGTGGTCAAGGACGGGCAGGTGCTGCTTCAGAAAGGCTACGGCTACGCCGACCTCGCCACGCGCGCGCCGGTCGATCCGGACACCACGCTGTTCCGGCCCGGCTCGGTCTCCAAGCTGTTCACCTGGACCGCGGTGATGCAACTGGTGCAGGCCGGCAAGCTCGACCTCGATGCCGACGTCAACCAGTACATCGACTTCGAAATTCCCGCCCGCGACGGTAAGCCGGTGACGCTGCGCCAGGTGATGACGCACACCACCGGCATGGAAGAACAGATCCGCGGCCTGATCACGGCGAAGCAGGACGAGATCACCCCGCTCGGCGATGCGCTGAAGCACTGGACGCCGGAACGCATCCACGTGCCGGGCGCCACGCCGGCGTATTCCAACTACGCCACCGCGCTGGCCGGCTACATCGTCGAACGCGTGTCCGGCGAATCCTTCGACGACTACATCGACGGCCATATCTTCGGGCCGCTCGGCATGAAGCATTCCAGCTTTCGCCAGCCGCTGGCGCCGGCGCTGCTGGCGAACATGTCGAAGGGCTACGCCAAAGCCTCGGAAGGCGAGCCCAAGGACTACGAGTTCATCAGCCTGGCGCCTGCCGGCAGCCTCGCCGCGACCGGTCCGGACATGGCGCGTTTCATGATCGCGCACCTGCAGGACGGCGCTTTCGGCGAGGCGCGCATCCTCGATGCGGCCACCGCGGAGAAGATGCATTCGACCGGGCAGGCCTCGGTCGGTCCGCTGAACCGGATGATGCTCGGCTTCTACGAGACCTCGGTGAACGGCCACCGCGCGATCTCGCACGGCGGCGACACCCAATGGTTCCACAGCGACCTGCAGCTGTTCCTGGACGACGGCATCGGCCTGTTCGTGTCGATGAACAGTTCCGGCCGCGATGGCGCCACTGGTCATATCCGCTACGCCTTGTCGCGTGGCTTTGCCGACCGCTACCTGCCGGGTACGCCGGCCACGCCGGCAGGCGTGTCGAAGGAGGTCGCCCAGCAGCACGCAGCGCAGCTCGCCGGCACCTACACCAGCAGCCGTCGTCCCGACAGCAACTTCGTGTCGTTGGCCAACCTGCTGGGCCCGATCAAGGTCGTCGCCAACGAGGACGGCACCATCAGCGTGACCGCCGCGATGGGTGTCGGCGGCGCGCCGAAGAAGTGGCGCGAGATCGCGCCGTACGTGTGGCAGGACACCGCCAGCACCGATCGCCTGGCTGCCGATGTGGTCGACGGCAAGGTCACGCGTTTCAGCATGGAGCCGTACGCACCGATCATGGTGTTCGAGCGGCTGTCGACCTGGCGCGCGCTGTCGATGCCGCTGCTGGTCACCAGCCTGGCGGTGCTGCTGCTGACGGTGATCGCGTGGCCGGTGTCGGCGCTGGTGCGCCGCTACTACGGCGTTCGCTACGCGCTGGACGGCATCGATGCACGCGCGCACCGGCTGGTCCGCATCGGTGCGTTGCTGTCGCTGCTGGCGACGGCCGCAGCGCTGGGCCTGGTGGTCGGCATGTTGAGCAAGCTGGAAATGACCAGCCCGAGCACGGACGGCCTGATCATCGCGATGCGCCTGTTCGCCACCGTGGCGCTGCCGCTCGGCGCCGGCATCGCGGTCTGGAACGCGTGGCACGTGCTGCGTGGCCGCCGCAAGTGGCTGGCCAAGCTGTGGGCGCTGCTGCTGGCGCTGGCCTGCCTGTTCCTGCTGTGGATCGGCTTCGCCCACCACGTCATCGGCTTCGGCGCGAACTACTGATCCTCCTGCGGCCGGCGGCCTCCGCCGTCGGCCGTCCTTCCCGCTCCGTCCACGCGCGCGAGGCTGCCGTGCCCGTCGAACTCCAGCTGCACAACGAACCCCTGCCGCTGTCCGCGCCGTTCCGCATCTCGGGGCACGTGTTCGAGGCGATGCCGGCGACGGTGGTGACGCTGCGCGACGGTCCGCACATCGGTCGCGGAGAAGCCGCCGGCGTCTACTACAACAACGATCATCCCGAGACGATGCTGGCGACGCTGGAAGCCCTGCGTCCGCGCATCGAAGCTGGGCTGGACCGCGACACGCTGCGTTCGCTGCTGCCGCCGGGTGGTGCGCGCAATGCACTGGATTGCGCGCTGTGGGAGCTGGAATCGCAGCGCGCCGGGCTGCCGGTGTGGGAACTCGCGGGACTGCCAAGCGTGTCGCCGCTGCTGACCACGTTCACCGTGGGCGCCGATGCGCCCGATGTGATGGCGGATCGCGCGGCCGCGTACGCAGGCGCCCGCGCGCTGAAGTTGAAGCTGACCGGCGACGCGGCGCTCGACGCGGCGCGCGTGCGCGCGGTACGCGCGCGGTGTCCGGACCCATGGATCGGCGTCGACGCCAACCAGGGCTACACGGGTGCGACGCTGCCGGCGCTGCTGCCCGTGCTGGTCGACGCGCGGGTATCTCTGCTGGAACAGCCTTGCGTGCGTGGCAGCGAACACGAACTCGACGGCATCGAGCGTGCGCTGCCGTTCGCGGCGGACGAAAGCATCCTCGACCTCTCGGAACTGGAAGCGCGGCACCACCGCTTCGACGTGATCAACATCAAGCTGGACAAGTGCGGCGGTCTGACCGAGGGCCTGATGATGGCGCGGCGCGCGCGCGAGCTCGGCAAGCGCGTCATGGTCGGCAACATGGCCGGCACCAGCCTCGCCGCGGCGCCGGCATTCGTGCTGGGGCAGTACTGCGACGTCGTCGATCTCGACGGTCCGGTGTTCCTGGTCCGCGACCGCACACCGTCGGTGCGCTACGAGGACGGCCTGATCCACTGTGGCGACGAGGTATGGGGGCCGAAGACGAGCGCATGAATGCATCGGTAGGCGCGCAGGAGAAGACCTGGTTCGGCCAGCCCCGCGGGCTGACCATCCTGTTCCTGACCAACATGTGGGAGCTGTTCTCCTACTACGGCATGCGCACGCTGCTGGTCTACTACATGACCAAGCAGCTGCTGTTCGCGCAGGAGAAGGCGTCCTTCATCTATGGCACCTACACGGCGATGGCGTACTTCACGCCCATCATCGGCGGGGCCATCGCCGACCGCTGGCTCGGCAAGCGCAATGCGGTGATCCTCGGCGGCACCATCATGGCCTTCGGGCATTTCGTGATGGCATTCGAACCGATGTTCTATGTCGCGCTGGCGACCATCGCGCTCGGCAACGGCCTGTTCCTGCCCAGCCTGCCCAGCCAGATCAACGACCTCTACGCCGCCGACGATCCGCGCCGCGGCCGCGCCTACAACGTCTACTACGTCGGGCTCAATATCGGCGGTTTCCTCGCGCCGCTGGTCTGCGGCACGCTGGGCGAGCTGCACGGCTGGCATTACGGTTTCGGTGCGGCGGGCATCGGCATGTTCCTGGGTCTGATGATCTACGTTTTCGGCCGCCAGTACCTGCCGCCGGAGCCGTCGCGGCTGTCGGTTGCACCCGCGGCATCTCCCATGCGAACGACGTCGTCGTACACCGTGTGGTGGCTGCTGCTCGGCGTCGGCATCGCGGCCACGATCTTCCGCGGCGCCTACGAACAGGTCGGCAACACGCTGCCGCTGCTGATCGACACCGGCGTGGACCGCGTGGTGGCCGGCTTCACCATCCCGATGACGTGGTTCCAGTCGCTCAATCCGCTGCTGGTCATCAGCATGACGCCGCTGCTGCTGCTGCACTGGCGACGACGCGCGGACGCCGGCCGCGACACCTCGCCCGCGTCGCGCATGGCGATCGGCGCGCTGATCGTCGCGGCGGCCTACGTATTGCTGGCGACGTTGAGCGCCTGGTCGGGCGATGCCCGCATCGGCTGGGGATGGCTGGTGCTGTTCTTCGTCGTGCTCACGCTCGGCGAGCTGTACATCCTGCCGACGGGCCTCGGCCTGTTTGCGAAGCTGGCGCCGCCGCGGCTGGGCGCGACCACCGTGGCGTCCTGGTTCCTGGCGGTCTTCAGTGGCAGCCTGCTGGCCGGCCTGGTTGGCACGCTGTGGTCGAAGACCAGCCATGCCGGCTTCTTCCTGCTGCTCGCGGGGCTCGCTGTCGTCGCCGCGATCCTGCTGTGGCGGCTGGACCGCCCGATCCGCTCCTTGCCCTGATCCCGACGGAGATCCGACATGCCGCGACTCACGCCCACCTTGCTGTTCCTCGCGCTGTCCGCGTCCGGTCCGGCGCTGTCAGCGCCTGCAGAACACTACGACCTGCTGATCCGCAACGGCGTGGTCTACGACGGCAGCGGCGCCGCACCGCAGCGCGTCGACGTCGGCGTGCGTGGCGACCGCATCGTCGCGCTGCTGCCGGCCGGCCAACAGGCCGACGCCGCGCAGGTGCTCGACGCGAAGGGCATGGCGGTGGCGCCCGGCTTCATCAACGTGCTGAGCTGGGCGACGGAGTCACTCATCGCCGACGGCCGCGGCATCAGCGACACCAAGCAGGGCGTGACGCTGGAGATCTTCGGCGAAGGCTGGTCGATGGGACCGGTCAACCCGCGCATGAAGGCGGACGCACTGAAGCAGCAGTTCGACATCCGCTACGACATTCCGTGGACCACGCTGGGCGGCTACCTGGAACACCTGCAACAGCGCGGCGTCACGCCCAACGTCGCCTCGTTCGTCGGCGCCACCACGGTGCGCATCCACGAACTGGGCGAGGAGGATGTCGATCCCACCCCGGAACAGCTGGCGCGCATGCAGGACGTCGTGCGGCAGGCGATGCGAGAAGGCGCGCTCGGCGTCGGCAGTTCGCTGATCTATCCGCCTGCGGCCTTCGCCGAGACCGGCGAACTGGTGGCGCTGGCGAAAGCGGCCGGCGAATCCGGCGGCGGCTACATCTCGCACATGCGCAGCGAAGCGGACCGCTTCCTCGAAGCGATCGACGAGACCGTCTCGATCGCCCGCGCCACCGGCCAGCGCGCCGAGGCCTATCACCTGAAGGCCGCCGGCGAGAAGAACTGGCCGAAGATGCAGCAGGCGATCGACCGCATCAATGCCGCTCGCGACGCAGGCCTGCAGGTCAGCGCCGACATGTACGTGTATACCGCCGGAGCCACCGGACTGACCGCCAGCCTGCCGCCGTGGGTGCAGGCCGGCGGGCACGACGCCATGATCCAGCGCCTCAAGGATCCGGCCACGCGTGCGCGCGTGATCAAGGAGATGCGCGACCCCGACGTACCGTGGGAGAACCTGCGCCTGCTCGCCGGGTCGGACGAGCGGCTGCTGCTGATCGAGTTCAAGAGCGATGCGCTGAAGCCGCTCGGCGGCAAGACGCTGGCGGCGATCGCGCGCGAACGCGGCACGCCGGTGGAAGACACGGCGATCGACCTGATCATCGAGGACAACCACCGCATCGGCACCGCCTACTTCCTGATGAGCGAGGAGAACATCGAGCTCGGCCTGAAGCAGCCGTGGGTCAGCCTGGGCTCGGATGCCGAGTCGTCGGCGCCGGAAGGCGTCTTCCTGAAGTCGAGCACGCATCCGCGCGCCTACGGCAACGTCGCGCGCTTCCTCGGCCATTACGTGCGCGACCGCGGGCTGATGCCGCTGGAAGAGGGCATCCATCGCCTGACCGGCCTGCCGGCCGCGAACTGGAAGCTCAAGGATCGCGGCTGCCTGCAGGCAGGCTGCTACGCCGACATCGTGGTGTTCGATCCGGCCACCATCGCCGACCGTGCGACCTACGACAAACCGCAGCAGTACGCGACCGGTGTCAGCGAGGCCTTCGTCAACGGCGTGCAGGTGCTGCGCCAAGGCGAGCACACCGGTGCGACGCCGGGCCGTGTCGTGCGCGGACCGGGCTGGTCCGGCAAGGCCGACTAGCCGTTCGTCGACGGTTCTCCGTTTGTGTTGACAATTCTCTGATTAGGATCATTATCCCTGATCAGGATATCGCTGCACGATCCGGCCGGGGGCCGGGACAGCGTCCAGACCACCGCAGACCTTCTTGTCGCCCCGGGAGAACAGGCATGACCCAGTTCCAGTCCGCACGGCCGTGGTACCGCAAGCAACTCTCCCTGGCGATCGCCGGCGCACTCGCCTGCTGCACCACGCCCGCGCTGGCGCAGGAGGTCGTGCAACCGGACGACGCCTCCGCGACGAACCTGGACACGGTCGTCGTTACCGCCAACAAGCGCGTGGAGAACGTCCGCGACGTCGGCGCCTCGATCAGCGTGATCGGCGAGCGGCAACTCGAGAACATCGGCGCGGTGTCGCTGTCCGACTACGCCGCCTTCATTCCCGGCCTGCAGGTGCAGAACGACGGCAGTCCGGGCCTCACGCGCGTCTCGCTGCGCGGTATCGCCGCGCTGTCCTCCGGCGCCACCGTGTCAACCTACATCGACGAAGTGCCGGTCGGCTCCAGCGGCATCTACCAGGGCGCGAGCACGCTGATGCTCGACCTGCTGCCCTACGACATCAGCCGCGTCGAGGTGCTGCGCGGGCCGCAGGGCACGCTGTACGGCGCCGGCGCGATCGGCGGCCTGCTCAAGTACGTGACCCGCGAACCCGACCTGTCCACGACCGAGGCGCGCGTCGGCGTCGGCATGCGCAGCGTGCAGGGCGGCGACCAGGCGCTGAACCTGCGCTTCGGTGCCAGCCTGCCGCTGAAGGACGAGCGGCTCGGCCTGCGCATGAGCTTCGCGCGCAACGAGATCGCCGGCTTCACGGACAACGCGGTCGATGGTCGCGAAGACATCAACGGCGGCAGCCAGCTCGGCGCGCGCGCAGCGCTGTCCTGGGACGGCGATGCGGTCGACATGGACCTCGGTGTGCTGCACCAGCGCATCCGCAGCGACGACCGTGCCGGCGTGGCGCTGGATCCCGATACGCAGCAGCCTCTGTTCGGCGATGACGACGATCTCGCCTGGCAGCCGCGGCCGTTCTCGAAGGAACTGACCCTGGCGTCGCTCAGCTTCGACTGGGACCTGGGCTGGGGCAACGTGATCTCCGCGACCGGCTGGTCGCAGACCGACACCGTCGACCAGATCGACGCCACGGTGCAGTTCGGCGAGGTGGCCGACCTGCTGCTCGGCCTGCCGGAGCCCGGCAGCTCGTTCGTGCGCTACAGCTTCGACCTGGACAAGGTCACGCAGGAGTTCCGCCTGCAGTCGAAGGGCGGCGGGACGTTCGAGTGGATGGTCGGCGCGTTCTACACCAAGGAGGATGCGCTGCAGAGCCAGTTCGCCTGGCTGGGCCAGCGCGACGGCACGGCGTTGCCTGCGCCGTACGACGACATGTTCGGCACGCTGGCGATCATCAACCTGCCCAGCACCTACAAGGAGTACGCGCTGTTCGCCAACGGTTCGTGGCGGTTCGGCGAGCGCTTCAAGATCGACGCTGGCCTGCGCCAGGCGCGCAACGACCAGTGGTTCAGCCAGAACGTACCCACCGGCATCCTCGCGCCGATCGCCGACACGCCCGGCGAATCCAGCGAGGACGTCTTCACCTGGAGCATCAGCCCGCAGTACAAGTTCTCGGACGACGTCATGGTCTACGCGCGCGTGGCCACCGGCTACCAGCCGGGCGGGCCGAACGTCGCACTGGTCGGCATCCCGCCGCAGGTCGACTCGTCGATGCTCGACAGCTACGAGATCGGCCTGAAGTCGCAGTTCGCCGACCGCCGCGTCACGCTGGACGTGTCCGCGTTCCGCATCGACTGGGAAGACATCCAGGTGGCGTCGTCGTTCAATGGCATCGGCGGCCTGGTCAACGGTGGCGAGGCGACCAGCGAAGGCCTCGAACTGTCGTCGCAGTTCCGCGTCACCGATGCCCTGATGCTGGGTTTGAACGCGGCGTACACCGACGCCAGCATCAAGAACGATTTCGAACCGACGGTGATCCCGCAGGGCGCGTTCGACGTCATCCTGTGGACCGGCCTCGCCGGCGACCGCATGCCGTACTCGCCGAAGCTGTCGTGGACGGCGACCGCCGAATACGCGTTCTCCACCGCGGGCGGCCTCAACGGGCAGGTCGGCGCCGCACTGCGCTGGGTGGGCAAGCGCCTCAACGACACCACCGAACGCCAGCGCGTCACCGCGGCGGGCGATCCCGACACGCTGCTGCTGCCGGACGAGATCACCATGCCGCTGGAACTCGACAGCTACCGGGCCCTCGACCTGTACGCCGGCATCGGCAAGGGCAATTGGGAACTGCGCGCCTACGCCAACAACGTCACCGGCGAGCAGGCATGGTCGACGCTGGCGCCGATGGATGGCGCGCTGTCCGGTGCGCGCTCGCACCTGGCGGGCGTGCCGATCCAGCCGCGCGCCTTCGGCCTCGAGATCGATTTCCGCTTCTGACCGCGCGCCGCTCGCGCGAGCGGGTGGCGTCGTCTCCCTCCGGATCCGGGCACCGCGCATGCAGACCGCCGTTCCGTCGCCGCTCGACGTCGACAGGCTCCCGCAACCGTACCTGCTGTTCCTCGGCGATACGGTGGAGCCCAGCTATGCGAAGACCGCGTTCGGCCTGCGCGACTGGGCGCGCGACCGCTGCGTGGGGGAATTCGCCTGCGATACCGCGCAGGTCACCACCGGGTTGCCGTTCCTGTCACCGGCGCAGGCACGGCAGGCGGGCGCACGCGCGATGGTCATCGGCGTCGCCAACCCGGGCGGACGCATTCCGCCCGCGTGGATCCCGCTGCTGATCCAGGCGCTGGAAGCGGGCCTGGACCTGATCGGCGGCATGCACATGCGCCTGTCGGGCATCGAACCGCTGCGCAACGCGGCGCGAGCGCTCGGACGGCAGTTGATCGACGTGCGCGAACCGCCGGCCCATCTCCCCGTCGCCACCGGCGCCAAGCGCACCGGCAACCGCCTGCTGACGGTCGGCACCGACTGCGCGCTCGGCAAGAAGTACACCGCGCTGGCGCTCACGCGCGCGTTCCGTGCGCGCGGCGTCGATGCCGATTTCCGCGCCACCGGCCAGACCGGCATCCTGATCGCCGGCGCCGGTGTACCGATGGATGCGGTGGTCGCGGATTTCGCGGCCGGTGCCGCGGAAACGCTGTCGCCCGATGCGGACGCCGCACACTGGGACGTCATCGAAGGGCAGGGCTCGCTGTCGCATCCGGCCTATGCCGGCGTGTCGCTGGCGCTGCTGCACGGCAGCCAGCCGGACGTGGTCGTGGTCTGCCACGAATACGGCCGCGAGCGCGTGCTCGGCTATCCGCATTATCCGCTGCCGTCGGTCGAGGACACGATCGCGCTCGCGCTGACGCTGGGCGCGCGCACCAATCCCGCCATCCGCTGCGCCGGCGTCAGCGTCAATACCGCCCGGCTGGACGCGGACGAGGCGACCCGGCAGCTGGCATCCATGGCGGATCGCCTCGGCGTGCCGGTCGCCGATCCGATCCGCGGCGGCGACGCGTTCACCGCGCTCGTCGACGCCTGCCTCGCGCGCGGCGGGCGCTGAGCCGATGAGCGCCACGCCCACGCCGTTCCAGCGCTGGATACTGCCCGGCCTCGCGTTCAAGGCGGCAGTGATCGGCGGCGGCTACGCGACCGGCCGCGAACTGGCGGAGTACTTCATCCCCAGCGGGCCGCAGGGCGGCATGCTGGCGATCCTGGTGGCGATGGCGTGCTGGAGCCTGGTCTGCGCGCTGACGTTCGCGCTGGCCTTCGCCGTGCGCAGCGTCGACTACCGCAGTTTCTTCGCCGTGCTGCTCGGCCGCTTCGCCTTCGTGTTCGAACTGGCCTATCTGGTCTTCATGGTGCTGATCCTCGCCGTGTTCGGCGCGGCGGCCGGCGAGATCTTCGCCGCGATGCTGGGCTGGCCGAAGCTGGTCGGCACGCTGCTGCTGATGGCGGGGATCGGCGTGTTCGCCGCCTATGGCAACGACCTCGTCGAGGCACTGTTCAAGTGGGTGTCGGTGTTCCTGTACGGCATCTACGCCGTGTTCGTGCTGATCGTACTGGCCGGCTTCGGCGAGCAGGCGCTCGCCACCCTGTCGACACCGCAGCCGACGACGGGCTGGCTGCAGGGAGGGCTGACCTACGCCGGCTACAACATCGTCGGCGCGGTGATCGTGTTGCCGCTGGTGCGCCACTTCCTCAGCCGCCGTGATGCCGTCGTCGCCGGTGTGCTGTCCGGACCGCTGGCGATGCTGCCGGGCCTGTTGTTCTTCCTGTGCATGCTGGCGTGGTATCCGCAGATCGGCGACGAGGCCTTGCCGTCGGACTTCATCCTGCGCCAGTTGCAGATGCCGGTCTTCCATGTGCTGTTCCAGCTGATGATCTTCAGCGCGCTGCTGGAGAGCGGCACCGCCGTCGTGCATGCGTGCAACGAACGCATCGCCCATGCGTGGCGCAGCCGCGGTCGCGCCACCGTCGGCAAGCGCGTGCGCCTGGTGATCGCCAGTGTCCTGCTGGTCGGTTCGATCTTCATCGCCGACCGCGTCGGCCTGGTGGCGCTGATCGCCCAGGGCTATCGCGGCCTGGCCTATCTGTTCCTGGCGGTCTATGTCCTGCCGTTGCTGACCGTCGGGGTCTGGCGGCTGTGGCGCGGTCCCGCTGCGCTGGCCATATCGGCGCCCACCTTGTCCGGAGATCGTGGATGAACCTGTCCCTGAAGACTGTCCTTGCCGCCATCGCGGTCGCGTTGTTGTGTGTCGCGACACCGGTCCGTGCCCAGGTGCCGGACGGCTTCGACGCACGGGTCGAGCAGGTCATGCGCTCGCGTGACGTGCCGGGCATGGCGATCTCCATCGTCAAGGACGGTCAGATCGTGCACGCGAAGGGCTACGGCGTGCGCCGGCTGGGCGGCAGCGAGCCGGTGGATGCGGACACGATCTTCCCCACCGGGTCGACCGGCAAGGCGGTCACCGCCGCGGCGCTCGCCATCCTGATCGACGACGGCAAGCTGTCGTGGGACGACAAGGTGGCCGACCACCTGCCGGATTTCCGCATGTACGACGCCTGGGTCACGCGCGAGATGACCGTCGCCGACCTGCTGCTGCATCGCAGTGGCCTCGGCCTCGGGGCAGGCGACCTGCTGTTCATTCCGCGCACGTCGCGCAGCCGCGCCGACATCGTGCGCGCGCTTCGGCACATCAAGCCCGCCACCAGCTTCCGCAGCGGCTATGCCTACGACAATATCCTCTACATCGTCGCCGGCGAACTGGTGACCCAGGTCAGCGGGCAGCCGTGGGAAGACTTCGTGCGCACGCGCATCTTCCAGCCGCTCGGCATGACCACCGCCGTCAGCGACGAGAACGACCGTTTCGCCAATCCGAACCGCGTGCAGCCGCATGCGCGACTCGACGCGCGCCTGCGCGGGCTCGGTCCGCAGCAGGTGCTGCCCGAACGCGAAGGCCTGGGGCAGGTCGGTGCGCCGGCCGGTGGCCTGTCGTGGAGCGCGAAGGATTTCGCGCGCTGGATGCAGGCGCAGCTCGCGCTCGGCGCGCTGCCGGACGGCAAGGGACGGATCTACAGCGAAGCCTCCGCGCGCGCCATGTGGACGCCGCAGGTGACCATCCCGATCCGCCAATTCCCCGCGCCGATCGCCGACATGACGCCGCAGTTCTCCGGCTACGGGCTGGGCTGGAACGTGCAGGACTACCGCGGCGTCAAGGTCGTGCAACACGGCGGCGCGGTGTTCGGCGTGCTCGCCTTCGTGGTGCTGGTGCCGGAGCGCAACCTCGGCATCGCGCTGCAGATCAATGCGGAGGACGTCGAGGTGATGCGCGGCCTGGGCTACGAACTGCTCGATCATTACCTGGGTTTCGAAGCACGCGACTGGGTCGGTGCGTTCTCCACCTGGAACCGCGAGCGCCTGGCCGGCGGACTGGAAGCGCTGAAGGGCGCGACGGGTCCCGCGCGCAACACCGCATCGCGGCCGTCGCTGAAGGCGGCCGGCTATGCTGGCGATTACCGGGATGCGTGGTACGGCCCGGTGTCGATCACCGAGCGTGGCGGCAAGCTGCGCCTCGACTTCAGGCAGACGCCCAACATGGCCGGCGCGCTGAGCCACTGGCAGTACGACACGTTCCGGGTCGACTGGGACGACGCGTCCATCGAGCCCGCCTACGCGACCTTCGTGCTGGACGCAGACGGCCGCATCGCCCGGTTCACCATGAAGCCAGCCTCGCCGCTGGCCGATTTCAGCTACGACTACGCGGACCTGGAGTTCCTGCCGGTCGCGCGCAGTGCCGGGCCGTCGCCGTCGGAGTAGGGAAGCAGACGACGTTCGCGGTCGTTGTCTGCGCTCCGTATGGAGCGCCGTCTTGAAGATGGCACTTCACGCCCGCGACACCGTCGTGCCATGGTGCTCCCACGCGCGGCGCGGATGCTGGCGACTGGCCACCATCGCCCTCGTCCATGAGTTCCTTTCTCGGTCACGCCCTCGCAGGCTTCACGGCGTATCGCTGTTGCCGTGGCGGGAAACACCCGCTACCGCGCTGGGCGGCGATCCCCTTCGTCGGCGTCGCCATGGCGCCGGACCTGGACTACCTGGCGGTCTGGTGGTTCGGTTACGCCGCGAATCCGCGCATCAGCCACAGCCTGGTCGTTGCGCTGGCGGCGGTGGCGATCGTCCATCGCATGACGGAAGACAAGGGACGGGCACGTCTGCCGTTCGGCCTTCTGCTCGCTGCCGGCGTGTCGCACGCATTGCTCGACTTCCTGGTGGGCGCGCATCCCGTGCCGTTGTTCTGGCCGTTGGATGCGGGCGTCACCACCCCCATCGGCGTACTGCCCAGCGCCGGCGCGCTGGCGTTCGGCAACGTCTACCTGTGGAGGAACCTGCTGATCGAGCTGGGCGTGCTGCTGCCGGTGTCCGCGCTGCTGATTGCCTTCTGTCGAGGCTGTCCCGCACGCCGCGTGCTTACGTGGGCACTGTTCGTCGCTCCGGTCTGGCTGGTGTTCGCAGGGTGGTCGGTCGCGTTGAGTCGGTAGATTGTGGTGGTCGCGTGCAACGGATGCGCGCTTTCGACCCAGCGCAGTCAGCCAGCGCTGGAAGCTTCGTCTCCGACAGTCAAGCGAAAGAACGACTCGACGACGTCAGGCCGCGCGCACTGTTTCCCAGTCCAGCCCGAAGCGCGCCAGGTACTTGCGCAGGCGGTCGGCGTCGTTGGTGCTCGCGCGCTGGCTGCGCGACACCGCGAACAGCTCGCGTCCGGCCTGCGACATCGACTTGCAGCGCGCGCACAGCGCCACCACGTCTTCGAGCTGCACGCGATCGAAGCGGTCGAGCGCGGTGTAGCGATCACCCAGCAGTGCTTCAAGTCGGCTCGGGGTGGCGCCTCCCTGCCATTGCCGCCGCAGGCGCGCGATCTCCTCGTCGACCTGCGTCACCTGGATGCGCCCGGCCTCGGCGAGCGTGGCCAGGCGCTGCACCGAGGCGCCGAGGTCGCGGAAATTGCCGGCCCAGCGCGCCTCGGGCCCGGCGGCGAACGCTAGGTACTTCACCCGCGCCTCGCGGTTGAACGACACGCGCTGGTGCTGCTCGCGCGACCAGCGTTCCAACTCGAAGTCGAGATTGGGCTCGATGTCCTCGCGCCGCTCGGCAAGGCCAGGCAAGCGGTAGGTCCACAGATTCAGGCGCGCGAGCAGGTCGTCGCGGAACCTTCCAGCGGCGACCGCGAGGTCGAGATCGCGGTTGGTGCCGGCGATAAGCTGGAAATCGCTCTCGACTTCCTTGTCGCTGCCCACGGGCAGGAAGCGCTTTTCCTCGAGCGCTCGCAACAGCATCGCCTGCTCGTCCAGGCCCAGCTCACCGATCTCGTCGAGGAACAGCATGCCCTGGTGCGCCGAGCGCAGCAGGCCGGCGCGATCGCCGACGGCGCCGGTGTAGGCGCCCTTCGTGTGGCCGAACAACGTGCTCATCGCGCCATCGCCGCGCAGCGTGGCGCAGTTGACCTCGACGAAGCGGCCCGACAGTTGGTGCCGCGTCGACTTCAGCTCGAACAGGCGCCGGGCCAGCTGGCTCTTGCCCGCGCCGGTTGGACCCATCAGCAGCATCGGCGCCTTCGAGCGCGTGGCCACGGTCTCGATCTGCTCGATCATCCGGTTGAACTCGGCGTTGCGCGTGGCGATGCCGCTCTTGAGCAGCTCGCGGTCGGCGAGCTTGCGCTGGGCGAAACGCTGCGCGATGCGGTCGTAGCGCGAAAGGTCGAGGTCGATGAAGGCGAAGCTGCCGGGGTTGCCGCCGGACTGGGTGCGCGGCGGCGAGGTCTGCAGCAGCTTGCCAGGGAAGTGCCGGCTCTCCGTCAGCGCGAACCAGCAGATCTGGGTGACGTGCGTGCCGGTGGTGATGTGGACAAAGTAGTCCTCTTCCTCCGGGTCGAAGGCGTAGTCGCGCAGGAAGTCGTGCAGCGCGCCGTACACCGCCTCGAAATCCCAGGGGTCCGCGAGCGCGAGGTCGTGGCGGCGCACCTGCGTCTCCGGAGACACCTGCGCGAGGTCGGCGACGGCGACGTCGGCCTGCTTGCCGAACTTCGCCTCGTCGACCAGGAGCTCGATCCGGTCGACCTGCCAGTGCTCGTGCATGCCGAGCGCGACGGTAGGGCGCCACTTCTCCCAGCGGCCCGGGCCGCTCCCCGAGTCGAGCTGGGTGCCGAACATGCCGAGGATCACTTGGCGGCGAGCCATATATCCATTCCGATAATAAACGCGCTTCAAATATACATATATTAATAGCAGATGTCGCTGCGACGAGGATCCTTTGTCATTAACATCAATGAGATAGGTGGAGGTGATGGGGATTGGCACGGCCATTGCTCTATGGGAGTCGTCCCCCAATCCACCGAGGAATGCCCCATGGCCAACACGAGCCTCTTCACGTCTCTCCGCGGCGCCTTCTTGCCGAGCGCCACCGCCCGCAACGAGGCGGGTGGCCTCGCCTACACCCGCACCCCGGAGTCGGCGCTCGCCCTCTACGCGGCGACCGGTTGCCTCAACGGCACCTTCTATGCGTCCGCCGGCGAGCAGCTCGACCAGGCGCTCACCCTGGCGTCGCAGTGCGATCCGGCCTTCGTGGCCCGTACCGCCGTGTACGCCCGCAAGGTCGCGCACATGAAGGACATGCCGGCGCTGTTGCTGGCGACGCTGAGCACCCGCGACGGCGAGTTGCTGGCCAAGGCCTTCCCGCTCGTGGTGGACAACGGCCGCATGCTGCGCAACTTCGTGCAGATCGTCCGCAGCGGCGTCGTGGGCCGCAAGTCGCTGGGCTCGTTGCCGAAGCGCCTCGTGCGCCAGTGGCTGGAGGGCGCGTCGGTCGACGCGATCGTGCAGGCCGCGATCGGCAACCAGCCGTCGCTGGCCGACGTGATCCGCATGGTCCACCCGAAGCCGGCGGACGCCGCGCGCCGCGCGCTCTACGCCTGGGTCGTCGGCAAGCCGTACGACGTGGCCGCGTTGCCCGCCAAGCTGCAGGCCTACGAGGCGTTCAAGCGCGCGCCGGTCGGCGAGCTGCCGGACCTGCCGTTCCAGTACTACACGTCGCTGCGCCTGTCGGCGGACCAGTGGCGCGTGCTGGCCCGCAATGCCTCATGGCAGACGTTGCGCCAGAATCTCAACACGTTCGCCCGCAACGACGTGTTCGAGGACGGTGCGACGGTGAAGGCGCTGGCGGCGACGCTGCGCGACCCGGCGAAGATCGCCAAGGCGCGCGTGTTCCCGTACCAGTTGCTGATGGCATACGCGGCTTCAGGAGGTGGCGAGGTACCGGCTGCGATTCGTGAGGCCCTGCAGGACGCGATGGAAGTCGCGACCCGGCAGGTGCCGAAGCTCGACGGCAACGTCGTGGTGGCGGTCGACGTGTCGGGCTCGATGGGCTCGCCGGTGACCGGTTACCGCAAGGGTGCGACCACGGCCGTGCGTTGCGTGGACGTCGCGGCGCTGGTGGCCGCGTGCGTGCAGCGCACCAACCCGGGCGCCCGGGTGATGCCGTTCGACACCGAGGTGCGCGAGTTGCGGTTGAACCCGCGCGACAGCGTGATGACGCAGGCGAAGCAGCTCGCGACGTTGTGTGGCGGCGGCACCTCGATCAGCTCGCCGCTGGCACGGCTGAACCGGGAGGGCGCCCGGGTCGACCTGCTCGTGATCGTGTCCGACAACGAGAGCTGGCGCGATACCCGCACGAGCGGTGCGACCGAGACGATGCGCCAGTGGGCGAAGATCAAGGCGCGCTGCCCGCAGGCGAAGCTGGTCTGCATCGACCTGCAGCCGGCGGCGACGAGCCAACTGGTCGAGCGGGAGGACGTGATCCACGTCGGCGGCTTCAGCGACGCGGTATTCGACCTGCTCGCGGTGTTCGCGGCGCAGCGCGCCAACAGCCCGCGCTGGGTCGAGAAGATCGCGTGCATGGAACTGTGATGGGATGGAGTTGCCCGGCCGCAATGGGGCGGTCGGGCTTCGGCAGTAAGGTTTCAGGAGAATTCGAATGACGTTGGCGGTACGCGAATGCCGTCGGAACTACATCACTCATAATGACCAGGTCGCGGGTTCGAATCCCGCCCGCTCCATTCGACGGAGCGGTAGCTCAGTGGGAGAGCAGGACGTTCCGACAACTCTCGTCGCGTAGCGGCAACGGCACATACGGTACCCGGCATCGCCGCCGAATGCCGGTGGAACTACAGCATCGCCAGGTCGCGGGTTCGATTCCCGCCGGTCGCGAGACCGTAGCTCAGCGGTTAGAGCAGACGACCACGTTCCATCACCTTCGTCGGCAGCGGCGCCGGACTTCAAATAGCAACAGGAGACATGACGTTTCGCCGAGTCGGACACGAATGCCGACAGGAACTACACCCTTTCACGGTCGAGGTCGCGGGTTCGAATCCCGCCCGCCCAGTCATGTGGGGCGGTAGCTCAGCAGGCAGAGCGCGAAAATACGTTCCTTCACTTTCGTCGTGCCCGGCACGGTTTTGGTTTCAAACGGTGAATGCCGCCGGAACTACACTGGTTCCCCCGAAAGGGGTTGGGTTCAATTCCCACTGCCGCAAGGCAGAGCGTTCCGGCACCCTCGTCACCGTCCCATCTTCCCCGACCGCTTCGGCGGTGGTGCGCGCAGGAGCCGGCGGATGCCGGCCGGACTACAGTCAACCGTCTGGCCTCGACCTGGTCGCCGGCTCCTGCGCCCAGCATCGCTCAAGAACGAGAACTTCCAATGACCCACCAGAGCTACGACATCATCAACGAGCCCGGCGCCGCGCCGATCAAGCTGTGGACCCGCGGCGTGCCGCTGGAGGACGAGGCGCGCAAGCAGCTTGTCAACATCGCGAAGCTGCCCTTCATCCACAAGTGGGTGTCGGTGATGCCCGATGTGCACCTCGGCAAGGGCGCGACGGTGGGTTCGGTGGTTCCGACCATCGGCGCGATCGTGCCTGCGGCGGTCGGCGTCGACATCGGTTGCGGCATGATCGCGGCGCGGACCACGCTGACCGCGTCCGACCTGCCCGACGATCTCGCGCCGCTGCGCAGTGCCATCGAGCAGGCCGTACCGCATGGCCGCACGGTCGGCCCGCGCGACAAGGGCGCCTGGGAGCACCCCCCGGCGCTCGCGATCGAGGGCTGGGCGCAGCTCGAGCGCGACTTCGAGCGCATCAAGGCGCGCCATCCGAAGCTCGCGAGGACGAACAACCTCAACCACCTGGGAACGCTCGGCACGGGCAACCATTTCGTCGAGGTCTGCCTGGACGAGGAGCAGCGCGTGTGGTTCATGCTGCACTCCGGCTCGCGAGGCGTCGGCAACGCGATCGGCACGCATTTCATCGAGCTCGCCAAGCAGGACATGCGCCGCTGGATGATCAACCTGCCGGACCAGGACCTCGCGTACCTGCCGGAGGGCAGCGAGCACTATGCCGACTACGTGTTCGCGGTGGACTGGGCGCAGCGCTTCGCGCGCGTGAATCGGGAGATCATGATGAAGAACGTGGTCGAAGCGGCCCGAAAGGTGATCGCGAAGCCGTTCGAGGCGCAGGCCGAGGCGGTGAACTGCCACCACAACTACGTGCAGCGCGAGCATCACTTCGGCAAGGACGTGTTCGTGACCCGCAAGGGCGCAGTGAGTGCGCGCAAGGGCGAGCTGGGCATCATCCCGGGCAGCATGGGTGCGAAGAGCTTCATCGTGCGAGGCCTCGGCAATCCGGACAGTTTCAACTCCTGCAGCCACGGCGCGGGCCGTGTCATGAGCCGCACCGAAGCCAAGCGTCGCATCAGCGTCGAGGACCATGCCAAGGCGACGGCGCACGTGGAGTGCCGCAAGGATGCGGACGTCGTCGACGAGTCGCCGGCGGCGTACAAGCCGATCGAGGCGGTGATGGCGGCGCAGAGCGATCTGGTGGAGGTGGTGCATACTCTGAGGCAGGTCGTCTGCGTCAAGGGCTGACATCGACGCGGCACGAGCTGCGTCGCGATTTTCTGGAGATTCAACAAAATGGAGATGCTCGAACTCGATGGCGCCCAAGGCGGCGGGCAGCTGTTGCGCAGCGCGCTATCGCTTTCGCTGTGCACCGGCATCGGCTTCACGCTGCAGGACATCCGGGCCAAGCGCTCCAAACCGGGCCTGATGCGCCAGCACCTCACGGCCGTCAACGCGGCCGTGCAGGTCGGCGGCGCGCGCGTGCACGGCGCCGAGCTGGGCGCTACGTCACTACGCTTCGAGCCGGGTGCCATCCGCGGTGGCGATTACTCGTTCGCGACGGGCAGCGCCGGCTCCTGCACGCTCGTGCTGCAGACCGTGCTGCCGGCGCTGTGGCGCGCGGACGTCCCGTCGCGCATTCGCCTGGAGGGCGGCACCCACAATCCGCTCGCTCCGAGCGCGGACTTCCTCGCCGACAGCTTCGTGCCGCGCCTGCGCGACTTCGGCATCGAGGTCGGCCTCTCGCTCGAGAGCCCGGGTTTCTATCCGGCCGGCGGCGGGGTGCTGAACGCCATCGTGCAACCAGCCGGCGAGCTGCGCGCATGCGCGTTCGAGGATCGCGGCGAGTTGGAGCGCATGGACGCTACCGCACTGGTGTCCGGGCTCTCGTCGGACATCGGCTCGCGGGAGCTCGCTGTGTTGCAGGCGCGCTTCGGCCTGGACGAAGACGCGCGCCATCTGCGCCAGGTGCGACCGCCCCGCGGTCCGGGCAACGCGTTGATGTTGCGCGTGCGGCACGCGGCCCACACGACGACCTTCACCGGTTTCGGCGAGCGCGGCACCAGTGCCGAGACAGTCGCCACGCGCGTGGCCGACGAGGCCCGGGCGTACCTCGATTCCGGTGCCTGCATCGACGAGCACCTCGGCGACCAGCTGCTGCTGCCGATGGCGCTCGCCGGGAAGGGCAGCTTCACCACGACCGCGCCGAGCGATCACTTGCGCAGCAACGCGGCGCTGATCGAGAAGTTCCTGCCGGTGGAGATCGCGTGGGAGCAACAGGACGCAACGACGTGGCGCGTCTCGGTGGAGGGATAGCGGAGGTGCGATTCGGTGCCGATGCTTGCGCTGCCGGCTGCCACCTGTTGACGCAGCCCAGCGCGCCGAATGCGTGTATGGACGCTGCTCGTCGCTCCGTCCGGATAGTGTTCGTGGGCTGGTCGGTCGCGTTGAATCGATAGGACATGGTCGTCGGCTTGTTCGGCCGGCCCCGGCCCCCCTAAGATCGCGGTGTATCAATGGTTCGGCCGTCAGGTCGTGGAGCCGCGCACGCATGGACAGTCTTGGGCAACAGGTGATCGAGCTCGAGCGCGCGCTGCTGGATCCGGCGATACGCGCCGATGCGGACCGTCTTTCCCGGCTCGTTGCGGACGACTTCCGGGAGGTGGCTGCAACGGGTCGCTCCTTCGGCAAGGACGAGGTGCTGGCGCGTCTGCCCCACGAGACCGGGGTCGGCTTTCTGGCGACCGCCATGGAGGCTCATGTGCTCGCCCCGGACGTCGTGCTCGTGACCTATACCGTCGAGAGGACGCATGACGGCCACACCGTCCGCTCGTTGCGCAGTTCGGTGTGGGTAAGCCGCGACGGCGCCTGGCAGATGCGTTATCACCAGGGCACGAAGGTGGATACTGCCGCATGAGAACTCATCCAAGCCGAAGCCCGCATCGCGGATCGGCTGAAACCAGGCGCCAGACTTCGATGCAACGACCGTTGCCATTCCGACAAGCGTTCGCGCTCTTCTTCCGCCAGATGTCGCCGCATGTGCCAATGGATGAGAGGGCATTGAGGGCGGCGGGCATTGGACCTTGGGAAGCGCTTCTTTGCATGTTGTTGGGGTTAGCGGTGGCGGTCGCCATCACGACCGGTGCCATGTGGATGTTCGTGCAGACCGCCGCGCGGATCGTCCTAATTCAGGTGTAGACACCACATCATGGCTCTCAAGACGCTACTTCTCTTTCTTCTGGCGCTGTCTTTCGTGGCCTGTTCGCAGCCTTCGCAACAGGCGGTTGAAATGGATCCGAAGGACATCCAGGTCGGATCCTATCGGCACGATGAGGTTCCACCGGCATTGCTCGCTCGCATTCGCGCCACGACGGACACCTTCGAGAGCATTGACGGCATTACTTATGAAATGGCCGTAGATCTGTACAGGCGCGACCTGGATCCCGAGGGGAATCTGGTCCTGTGGGAGGGGATGGTAAACGCCTACACGTCGTTCTGTCGATCCAGATGCGGAACGCCGGAGGAGCGCATGGACGTCTACCGCACGCTTTTGCTCCGCTCCATGTTCAACGAAGAAGATACGTTGGAGAGATCGCAGCTCAAGGTTCTCAGTCTCGACGAGGCCAAGGCGGTCATGCAACGCTATGTGTTGGCGCCAAAGCCAGTCGACGTCGTTCGAGGTAACTAGGTGGTGTACAAAAATTCTCTCGAACCGAACCCGCTTCGCGTGTTGGCCAAATTCTGGGCTTGCGCCTCATGAATCGGATTTTCTGGCTTTTGCTTTGGATATACGTTGCCGCGTTGACCGGATGCACATCTGTCTTTCATGGGCCGGATAGGGCACTTACTGCGGACGAATTGATTGGGGTGTGCGACTGGGGTCATCGTGGCTCGGCCGAGACATGGGAACTGCGTGCAGACGGTACATTCAGCCGGACGCTCCACGAGCATCTGGGTGCTCCCTCGGCCACGTTCACCGGCACATGGCTGCTGCTGGGCAACCAACTGACCTTGAGTGAGGCGCCTCGGGCCGACAAGGACGGTGAAAGGATCCTGGCGGAGGTATTCTTCTACAGGCACAAGCCTGCCTTTGCGCGTCGCGAGGATATCGAGAATGAAAAAGTCCATGAATGGTGGGTATGCAAGCGGCGCGAGTCGGCTGAAAGCTCGTAATTCATTTACGCAGAATCCGCTGCGCGGGTCGGCTTAAGTCAGACATTAGGCGTCATGGGAGATCGTCAGGTTTTGAAAGAGATCAAGACAACGTGGGCCTCGCTGCATGGTGAGGGCATGCAGCTTGAGCTGTCCTGCGAGGTTGGTGGGCATGAGCACTGCTTTGCCAGATTTGTTGCCGACGAGTTGGATGAAACATTGTTTCTTCAACTTGCTGTGGATGGTCAACGTGTACGCGTTCCCGTTTCACAGCTCGAGTCTCTGATCGCTGATGCTAAGCGGGATGTTCATTCCGAGTCCTGGTACGACGAGAATCCTGTGGCGGGTGGCGACACCTGACACCCATTCATGCGGAAGCGGCTTCGCGACTTGACGTAACACGGACGTTCTCCCGGTGGCCGCCTCTAGCCGACAGTGCCAGAGACCGAGTCGGCACGAAGGTCGGCCGAGCGGAGAGCGGCTTTTTCCCTCTCCGGATTCGCTCAAAGCCTCTCCAGAGAGGCTTGATCCCCTCTCCCGGTTCGCGCAAAGCCTCTCTCTCGAGACTTTTTGCCGCTTTAGGTTCGCGGGGATACCTCTTTAAAGCGGCTTTTTCCGTCTTTGGGTTCGTGCAAAGCCGCTCTATTGAGGCTTCCGTCCCTCTCCCGGTTCGCTTCAAGCCGCTCCCGGTTCACTCCAACCCGCTCCGGTTTCGTTCCAACCCGCTCGGAGTTCACTTCGAGCCGCTCAAGAGCGGCTTTTTCCCGCTCCGGTTTCGCGGAAAGCCGCTCTGAAGAGGCTTTGACCCGCTCTCTCCACCCTCTTTCCCGCGCTCACGCCGTCCTGTGTGAGATCACGCCGACGCCTCCGCCGTCCGCGACACGCGGGGCAGGGCGTTGAGCTGGACGGCGACGTAGTCCATGTGGCCGCCGGCGGCGAGGCGGGCGCGGTCGGGGTCGCGTTGCAGGATGGCGGCGAGCAGGGCGTCGTGCTGCCGGCGCAGCTGCTGCGAGACCGGCGACTGCGGCGACAGGCCGGCGAGGCTGACCTGCACGTGGTCGTGCAGCAGCGCCAGCAGCGAGGCGATGAGATAGGAGAACACCGGGTTGTGGGTCGCATCGGCGATCGCGCGGTGGAAGGCCACGTCGCTGCGGATCTGCGCCTGGCGGTCGCTGCCGTTGTAGGCCGCATCGACCGCGGCGTGCGCCGACCGCAGCCGCTCGCGATCCCCGTCGTCGTGCCGCAGCGCCGCCAGTTCCGCGGTGCGGCCTTCCAGCATCGCGCGGAACTCCACCAAATCCGCCTGCAGCATCGGATGGTTGCGCGCCATGTCCTGCCAGATCTCCGCCATCCGCCGCTCCGTCGCGGCGACCACATACGTGCCGTCGCCCTGCCGGCGCTCCAGCACGCCGCGCGCGACCAGCAGGCCGATCGCCTCGCGCGCCGTCGCACGCGACACCTGCAACTGGTCGGCGAGGGTGCGCTCGGCGGGCAGCCGTCGGCCGGCGACGTAGCGCCCGTCGGCGATGGCCTGTTCGAGGTGGCGGGTGACCTGGGCGACCTGGGTGGACATGGCGGCCTGCGCTCGGATTGGTCGGACCAATATACCGCCTGCCGGAGGCCGGCACAGACTCGGTTCCGGACAAGACGGACCCGCCCGCCATGCGCTCGCCAGATCCTGCCGGCCCCTCCCCCCTCCGGGACGTGTACGTGTTCGCCACCTGCGTGGTGGACCTGTTCATGCCCGACGCCGGCCTGGACGCGATCGCCGTGCTGGAACGGATCGGCTGCCGCGTGCACCTGCCCGAGGCGCAGACCTGCTGCGGACAGCCCGCCTACACCAGCGGCTTTCCCGAAGAGTCGCGCAAGGTCGCGCGCGCGCAGCTGGACCTGTTCCCGCAGCGCTGGCCCATCGTGGTGCCGTCGGGCTCGTGCGCGGGGATGATGCGGCACCACTGGCCGCGGCTGTTCGCCGACGACCCTGTGCTGCTGGCACGCGTGCGCGATATCGGCGCGCGGGTGGTGGAGTTCTCCGACTTCCTCGCCGCGACCGACCTGCCGCTGCCCGTCGCCACCACGAACGATCCGGTGTCCGTCTGCCTGCACACCTCGTGCAGTGCGCGCCGCGAGACCGGCGCACTGGCCAGCGGCCGCCGCGTGCTGGAAGCGCTGCCCGGCGTCGAGCTGAAGATCCAGGCCTACGAATCCGAATGCTGCGGCTTCGGCGGCACGTTCGCGGTCAAGCAGCCCGACATCTCCGCCGCGATGGCCGGCGACAAGGCCGATGCGCTGGCCGAGAGCGGCTGCGATGCCTTCGTCAGCGGCGACTGCGGTTGCCTGCTCAACCTCAACGGCACGCTGGCGCGTCGCGAGGCGCCGCTGCAGGGCCGGCATATCGCCAGCTTCCTGCGCGAGCGCTGGGGCCTGCCCGCACCGGACGCCGGCGCATGAGCCTGCCTGCCGCATCCACGCGCGCGCGCTCCGCGATCCTGTCGCGGCTGCGCGCCGCCGCGCCGGTCGAACTGCCGGTGCCCGACGTCGCCGCGTACTACGCCGATGCCGGCATGCCCTCGTCGGCCGCGATGCGCGAGCGCTTCATCGCGCAGGCGCGCGGCTGGCGTGCCGAGGTGATCGAGACCGACGTTGCCGCGTGGCCCAGCGCGCTCTCCGCGGTGCTGGCGGACAAGGGCGTGCGCCGGCTGATGGCAGGCCGCGACACGGCGCTGATCGATGGCCTGCATGCCGCCACGCAGGCGGTGACGCTGGACTGGTACGACGCGCCCATCGAAACGCTGAAGCCGGTGCTGTTCGACACCGTCGATGCCGGCATCACCACCACGCTGGGCGGCATCGCCGACACCGGCAGCCTGATCCTGTGGCCGGACGCGCGCGAGCCGCGCACGCTGTCGCTGCTGCCGCCGCTGCACATCGCCGTGCTGCGCGAAGAAGACCTGCAGCCCACGCTGTACGCGGCCATGCGGCACCGGCAGTGGGCGGCGGGCCTGCCCACCAATGCGCTGCTGGTCACCGGGCCGTCGAAGACCGCCGACATCCAGCGCCTGCTGGTGTACGGCGCGCACGGTCCGCGCGAACTGGTCATCCTGCTGCTGCGCACGGAGGCCGCGGCATGAGCGCGGTGCGGCCCGCCGCCGATCCGGTCGCGTTCAAGGACAACGCGCGCCTGGTGCTGGCCGATCCGGTGCTCCGTCGCGGCTTCCGCGGCGCGATGGACTACCTGGCCGACAAGCGCGCCGCGCAGTTCCCCGAGCACGATGCGTTCGAACGCCTGCGCTCGCTGGGCGAGCACCTGCGCAAGCGCGCGCTGTCGCGGCTGCCGGATTTGCTGGAACAGCTGGAGCAGGCGCTGCACGCGCGCGGGGTGCAGGTGCACTGGGCCGAGGATGCGGCCGATGCGAACCGCATTTTCCACGAGATCGCCAAGCGCCACGACGCCACGATGATGGTCAAGGGCAAGTCGATGGTCAGCGAGGAGATCGAGCTGAACCATCGCATGCAGGAACACGGCATCGCCTGCGTCGAGACCGACATGGGCGAGTACATCCTGCAGCTCGACAACGACCGGCCCAGCCACATCATCATGCCGGCGATCCACAAGACCAAGGAAGACGTGGCGAAGATCTTCGCCGAGCACATCCCCGGCGCCGGCTACACCGAGGACGTGGACGAACTGATCGCGATCGGCCGCGTGGCGCTGCGCGACAAGTTCCGCCAGGCGAAGATCGGCGTATCCGGCGTCAACTTCATGGTCGCCGAGACCGGCTCGCTGGTGCTGGTGGAGAACGAGGGCAACGGCCGGCTGTCGACCACGGTGCCGGACGTCCACATCGCGATCACCGGCATCGAGAAGGTCATCGAGAAGCTGGAACACGTGCCGCCACTGTTCACCCTGCTGACGCGCTCGGCCACCGGCCAGGCCGTGACCACCTACCTCAACGTCATCAGCGGGCCGCGCCGCGAGGGCGAGAAGGACGGGCCGCGCGAAGTGCACCTGGTGCTGCTGGACAACGGCCGCAGCCAGGCCTTCGCCGAGGAGCGCTTCCGCGCCACGCTGCAATGCATCCGCTGCGGCGCGTGCATGAACCACTGCCCGGTCTACGCACGCATCGGCGGGCTGTCGTACGGGACGACCTATCCGGGCCCGATCGGCGCGATCATCTCGCCGCACCTGCTGGGGCTGGAATCGACCCGCGACCTGCCGACCGCGTCCAGCCTGTGCGGCGCCTGCGGCGATGTCTGCCCGGTGGGCATCCCCATCCCCGAACTGCTGATGCACCTGCGCGAAGCCGGACGCCACCATCGTCCCGCACTGCAGCAGCGCGACGCATTGAAGGGGCAGGGTGCAGTGCGTAGCATCCCTGAGGTCATCGCCTGGAAGGCGTGGCGGTTGCTGTATTCCAACGGGATGCGCTATCGCCTGTTCACCTGGATCGCCTCCCGGCTGCGCGGCCTCACGCCCGCGCACCAGGGCGGCTGGACCCGATCACGTACGCCGCTGACGCCCGCGCCGCGCTCGCTGCGCGAACGATGGCGAACGTCGCGCAGCCGCATCACCACCGAGACGCACGACACGCAGGAGCAGTAGGGGAACACGACACGCACGACCGCGGACCGGGAGCATCCGCAGTCCATACACACGAACGGCACGCAAGCGGGAACGTCTTCGGCCGGCCTTGGGAGGGGTGGCATGGCAACTGTCCAACAACACGTCGAGACGGTGTTGCGGGTGATCCATTCGGGATCGCCGAGCATCGGAAGCAACGCCAATACCGATCTGATCCACCGCTCGTGGCGCCGCTGCGCCACCGAGCACGCCCTCGATCCGGCGATGCGCCCGGACGTGCGCATCGAAACCAACTCGCGCCTGCGCGAATGCCGGCAGCAGGTGGAAGAACACCTGCACGTCGCGCGCGCCGGCATGGAGCAGCTGTACAAGCACGTCTCCGACCTCGGTTACGTGCTGCTGCTGACCGATGCGGAAGGGGTCACCCTGGACTTCATCGGCAACGACACCTGGGATGCGCCGCTGCGCCGCGCCGGCCTGGCGCTGGGCGCCAACTGGAACGAGGTCCATGCCGGTACCAACGGCATCGGCACCTGCATCGCCGAGCAGTCGACGGTGATCTGCGACCGCGAGGACCATTTCTACATCGGCCACATCGGCCTCAGCTGCACCAGCACGCCGCTGTACGATCCGGACGGTGCCTTCATGGGCGCGCTGGACGTGTCCGCGCTGTCGTCGCCGGACCGGCGCGAGAGCCTGCACCTGGCGCGTCACCTGACCGTGCTGCACGCGCGGATGATCGAGGATGCCAACTTCATCCGCCAGTTCCGTGCGCACTGGATCCTGCGCCTGGGCACGGTCGGTCCGCTGGTCGATGTCTGCGGCGAGCTGATGCTGGCGGTGGACCGCGACGGCCGCATCGTCGGCGCCAACAGCGGCGCACGCCAGCAGCTGCGCCTGCTGGAATCGCTGCACACGCGCGACGCCGCGCGCGCGCAGCTGGTGGGCAACCACCTGACCGGCGTGTTCGGCACGCGCATCGACGACATCTGGCGGCTGACCAAGGGCACCTCGCACGATTCGCGCGGCGTGGTGACCACCTGGGACGGGCAGGGCTACCACGCCTCGATGATCGCGCCCAAGACCGCGCCGCGCCTGCACGTGCAGGAGACCGGCGATGCGCCGCGCAATGCCGTGCAGGACAGCGTGCTGTCGCGGCTGTCCGGCGGCGATCCGCGCATGGACCAGTTGCTGGAACGCGCGGCGCGCCTGGTCGACAAGCCGGTCAGCATCTTCCTGCAGGGCGAGACCGGCACCGGCAAGGAAGTGCTGGCGCGCGCGCTGCACGACGCCAGCCGCCGCGCGGAGCGTCCGTTCGTGGCGGTCAATTGCGCGGCCATCCCGGAATCGCTGATCGAGAGCGAGCTGTTCGGCTATGCGCCGGGCACGTTCACCGGCGCGCGCAGCAAGGGCATGAAGGGGCTGATCCAGCGCTCCGACGGCGGCACGCTGTTCCTCGACGAGATCGGCGACATGCCGCTGCCGCTGCAGACGCGGCTGTTGCGCGTACTCGCCGAACGCGAAGTGCTGCCGCTGGGCGCGGACGAACCGGTGCGGGTCGACCTCAACGTGGTCGCGGCCTCGCACCGCGACCTGCGCCGGCAGATCGTCGCCGGTACGTTCCGCGAGGACCTGTACTACCGGCTGTGCGGCGCCACGCTGGCGTTGCCGGCGCTGCGCGAACGCGGCGACAAGGCTTTCCTGATCCAGCGCATCCTGGAGATGGAAGCGCAGGCGATGGGCGTGCGCGCCGAGATCGAGCCACAGGCAGTGACCGCGCTGTTGCGCCACGACTGGCCGGGCAACATCCGCGAGCTGCGCAATGCGCTGTGCTACGCGCTGTCGATCGCCGACGGCGCCACCATCGGCCTCGACCACCTGCCGCAAGAGGTCTTCGAGGACGACACGTCGTCCTCGCAGGCGACGGCGACGGTGATCCCGTTCCCGCGCGAGGCAGCGGCCGGCGACGACGAGCGCGGCATGTTGCTGGAGGTGCTGCGCCGCAACCGCTGGAACATCAGCGAGGCCGCGCGCGACCTGGGTACGTGCCGCGCCACGGTCTACCGGCGGATGAAGCGGCTGGACATCGTGTCGCCGACGCAGACCGAGTAGCACCGTTCTCCTGCAGTGCGCACGGCGTGACCGTGCGACCCGACGGCCCGTCCTTGCGACGGGCCGTCTTCGTTTGCGTCGCCATCGCATCGCCGCGTCAGTGGGTGCGACACCTGTCGCAGGCGGCTGCGACAGCTGGTCGCATGCACGTGTCGCAGCTGCATTGCACTGCCGCACGAAATCCGTAGCGCAAGCCGATGCCATCGGCATCAAGTCATTGATTCCACACGCATGCGCGCGCATCGCTCCGTTGCACTGCAACGTGGCACGCGGCTTGCGCTACCTCCTGCGTGGACCTGGCGCGCGTGCGCACCGGCGTCCCGGAACCACCGCCGCACCGCAGGCGCAGAGCCGCGGACCGGCCGGTCCATTCACTCGGGAGGGAAGCACCACCATGAAGAGAGAGACGATGCCGTCGCTGCCGCGCCGGTTGCCGCTCGCGCTGCTGCCGCTGCTGGCGATCGCGGGCACGGCCAGCGCGCAGACCACGTTCGACGTGATCGGTCCGCGCGAGTACGAACTGCCGGTCGGCTTCGAGCCGTTCAACGTGTTCGTGCAGTACGCCACGTACCAGGACAACGCGCGCGCGTTCGACGCCGACGGCAACCGCGTCGACGGCTCGGGCAGCAAGGCGCTGACCGGCCTGTCCAAGTACGTGCGCTTCTGGACGCCGGAATCGAACAAGAAGATCGGCGTGGCCTGGGAAGTGATCGTGCCCGAGGTCGCCATCCGCAACCGGCGCGCCCCGGAAGGCGACCGCCACATCAGCGGCATCGGCGATCCGCTGACCGGCTTCGCCATCTGGTACAAGCCCAGCGAGAAGCCACGCTCGGCTTCCAGTCGTTCGTGCAGATC
This sequence comes from Pseudoxanthomonas sp. LjRoot206, assembly GCF_056175725.1. Taxonomy (NCBI): domain Bacteria; kingdom Pseudomonadati; phylum Pseudomonadota; class Gammaproteobacteria; order Lysobacterales; family Lysobacteraceae; genus Pseudoxanthomonas; species Pseudoxanthomonas sp. LjRoot206. The sequence goes on along the minus strand of NZ_JBGFFI010000003.1, from coordinate 680,302 downwards.
CCCACCGGCACCGAGCGCGTCAGCGACACCAACTGGAAGAACCTGTCGAGCTTCTTCTGGGACTGGCGCATGGGCGACAAGTTCGGCTGGACCGGCGACGCCGGCTTCGTCTGGCAGAGCCGTCGCGACAACGGCATCCAGCCCGGCCTGTCGCTGCACACCAACAACCGCTTCGCCTACCGCGCGTCGCAGCGGCTGGAGCCGTTCCTGGCGCTCGACGCCGAACACACCGAAGCCAACGACGGCCTGCCGACCGGCTGGGCGATCGATGGCGGCGCCGGCCTGATGGTGCACACGTTCGACAACCAGTCGATCACGTTGCGCTACTCGACCTCGCTCGACGGCAAGAACCACAGCGTCAACGACAGCTTCAACCTGAAGTACGCCTACGTGTGGTGATCGCCGCCGGTGGCGCGCCGTTCCCCATGGACGGCGCGCCCGCAAGGACAACGCAAGCAAAGGAAACCCCATGACACAGACTTACCAGAACTACATCGATGGCGCGTTCGTCGCCGGCGGCGGCGCCACCGTCGACGTCACCAATCCCGCCGACGGTGCGCTGCTCGCGCGCATTCCGGACAGCGATGCCGCGACCGTCGACGCCGCCGTGTCCGCCGCACGGCGCGCGCAGCCGGCGTGGGAGAAGCTGGCGCCGATCGAACGCGCTGGCTACCTGCGCAAGATCTCCGCCAAGCTGCGCGAGCACCGCAAGGACCTCGCCGGCGTGATCGTCCGCGAGCAGGGCAAGATCCAGCAGCTGGCGCAGGTCGAGGTCGACTTCACCGCCGACTACATCGACTACATGGCCGAGTGGGCGCGTCGCCTGGAGGGCGAGATCCTCACCAGCGACCGCGCCAACGAGAACATCTTCCTGTTCCGCAAGCCGATCGGTGTGGTCGCCGGCATCCTGCCGTGGAACTTCCCGTTCTTCCTGATCGCCCGCAAGCTGGCGCCCGCGCTGATCACCGGCAACACCATCGTGATCAAGCCCAGCGAGGAAACGCCGATCAATGCATACGAGTTCGCGAAACTCGTCGCCGAGACCGACCTGCCGAAGGGTGTGTTCAACCTGGTCGGCGGCCTCGGCCGCAGCACCGGGCAGGCGCTGGTCGAGCATCCGCAGGTCGACCTGATCACCTTCACCGGCAGCGTCGCCACCGGCAGCCGCATCATGCAGACGGCCGGCCGCAACCTGACCCGGGTGAACCTGGAACTCGGCGGCAAGGCCCCGGCGATCGTGCTGGCCGATGCCGACCTCGACCTGGCGGCGAAGGCGATCTACGACTCGCGCGTCATCAACACCGGGCAGGTCTGCAACTGCGCCGAGCGCGTCTATGTCGAGCGCGGCGCGCACGAGGCGCTGGTCGAGCGGCTGGTGAAGCTGTTCCGCGATACGAAGTACGGCGATCCGTCAGAACGCGACGACCTGCAGATGGGTCCGCTGGTGAACCAGGCCGGCCTGGACAAGGTGTCGGCGGCGGTGGAGCAGGCCAAGCGCGATGGCGCCACCATCGTCACCGGCGGCAAGCCGGCCGACCTGGGCAAGGGCTTCCATTACGAACCGACGCTGATCGTCGATGCGCGCGCCGACATGGCGATCATGCGCGAGGAGACGTTCGGCCCGGTGCTGCCGATCCAGGTGGTCGACAGCCTCGACGAGGCCATCGCGCTGGCCAACGACTCCGAGTACGGGCTGACGTCATCGATCTTCACCCGCGACATCAATGGCGCGATGAAGGCCGCGCGCGAGTTGCGCTTCGGCGAGACCTACATCAACCGCGAGCACTTCGAAGCCATGCAGGGCTTCCACGCGGGCCGGCGCAAGTCCGGCATCGGCGGCGCCGACGGCAAGCACGGCCTGCTCGAGTTCACCGAGACCCACGTGGTCTACCTGCAGACGCCCTGAAGAAGAGACCAGCCACGATGAGCGAAGCGAAAGAACAGGGCGGTTGCGCATGCGCATGCGCCGGACATCCCGACGACAGCGGGCGACGCAGCATGCTGACCGGCGCACTCGCGCTGGCCGCACTGGCGCCGTTGGCCGCGGTCAGCGGCGGCGCGCAGGCGCAGGCGGCCGCCCCGGCCACCACGCGCAGCCCCAAGCCCGAGCCGGGCGACAAGCTGGCCTTCATGATCGGGCCGAAGGCGGGCAAGGAAGTGAAGCCCGCCGACATCGAAGTCGGCAAGCCGCCGGTGCTCGCGTACCCGATGGATCCGGCGACCGGCAAGGTGCTGATCTCGAAAGCCAACCTGCTGACGGTGGTGCGGCTGAAGCCGGCCGACCTGAAGCCGACCAGCGCCCGCAACGCCGCCGACGGCATCGTCGCGTTCTCGTCGCTGTGCACGCACTACGGCTGTCCCATCACCACGCTGCACCCGAGCCAGACGCAGATCGTCTGCAACTGCCATGGCTCGGTGTTCGACGCGGCCAACCGCGGCGCCGTCACCACCGGGCCGGCCACGCGCCGGCTGGCGATGCTGCCGGTGACGATCAAGGACGGCGCGCTGGTGGTCAGCGGCAAGTTCGACGGACCGCTCGGTCCGCCGACCACCTGACCCGCACGCACGTCCACGTCCACTTTCCTTGCACCACACACCAACGCTTCACCCGGGAGGAGACCCATGCACCTGAAACTGATCACGGCCGCGCTCGTCGCGTCCCTCGCTTCGGCCCCGCTCGCCGCGGCCGATTACCAACCCGTCACCGACGCGCGCCTGGCCAAGCAGGAGCCGGCGAACTGGCTGCTGACCAAAGGCAACTACGCCGGCTGGAGCTACAGCGAACTGGACCAGGTCACCACCGCCAACGTCGCCAAGCTGCGGCCGGTGTGGTCCGCGGCCACCGGCGTGAATTCGGGCCATGAAGCGCCCGCCATCGTCAACGGCGAGTACATGTTCGTGGCCACGCCGCACAACCAGGTGATCGCCTACGACACCCGCACCGGCAAGGTCCGCTGGAAGTTCGTGCGCGAAGTGCCGGAAGGCTTGGGCGCGCTCCACCGCACCAACCGCGGCGTGTCGCTGTACGGCGACAAGGTGTACGTCGGCAGCATCGACTGCATGCTCAGCGCGCTGGACGCCAAGACCGGCACGCTGGTGTGGGAAGCGCAGGTCTGCGACTGGGAACAGGACAGCGCCTACATCACGTCCGCGCCGCTGGTGGTCAAGGGCAAGGTACTGATCGGGCCGTCCGGCGGCGAGTTCGGCGTGCGCGGCTTCCTCAAGGCCTTCGATGCCGAAACCGGCAAGCTGGCCTGGACGCGCTACAGCGTGCCGGGGCCGGGCGAGAAGGGCTTCGAGACGTGGCCGCAGGACGGCGAGTGGAAGGACGCGTGGAAGAACGGTGGCGGCACCATGTGGATGCCGGGCAACTACGACGCGACCAACAACGTCATCTACTGGGGCGTCGGCAACGGCGCGCCGTGGCTGGGCGACCAGCGCCCGGGCGACAACCTGTACCTGGCCTCGGTGCTCGCGCTGGATCCGGAGAGCGGCGACATCGTCAGCCACTTCCAGTACCACTGGAATGATTCGTGGGACTGGGCCGGCATGAACGCGCCGACGCTGGTGGAGTTCAACCGCAACGGCAAGAAGGTGTCGGGCCTGATCAGCGCGCAGCGCAACGGCCGCCTGTACTGGCTGGACCGCGACGACAAGGGCCAGATCACCTACAACAAGTCCGAGCCGTACGTGCACAACACGGTGTTCACCAGCATCGATCCGAAGACCGGCCGTCCGACCTACAACGAAGAGGCCAAGCCGGCCACCGGCAAGACGCGCACCTACTGCCCCAGCCTGTGGGGCGGCAAGGACTGGCCGTACGAGGCGTACAACCCGAAGACCGGCATGCTGTACATCCCGTACAACGACAACCACTGCCTCACCCTGACCGGCATGATCCAGCCGCGCATCCCGGGACAGTGGTCGGCGGGCGTGGACATCAACCGCCTCGACCTGTCGGTGAAGAAGGACTTCGACCACATCGGCGGCATCCAGGCGTGGAGCGTGGACGGCGGCAAGGAGGTGTGGCGCGAGAAGTACCCGCACTCGTGGAACTGGGGTTCGATCATGACCACCGCCGGCGGCGTGCTGTTCGCCGGGGGCACCAACGATCGCATGTTCCGCGCGTACGACGCCAAGACGGGCAAGCTGCTGTGGGAGTTCCCCACGCCGTCCGGCATCATCGCGCCGCCCAGCACCTTCACCGTCGACGGCAAGCAGTACATCGCCGTGGTGTCCGGCTGGGGTGTGGACGCGCAATGGATCCAGGGCAAGATGCACGGCCTGGCGGGATGGGAGAAAGCGGTGCCGGAAGGCGGCTCGGTGTGGGTGTTCGCCCTGGGCGACTGATCCGTGCATCCGCTCTCCATCGCCTGCGCGGCCCCGACGACGGGGTCGCGCAGCGCGCTCACCACGATCCAGGAATTCCCGAATGTCACCGAAATCCCTATTTCCCTGTCTCGTCGTCGCCGTGCTCGCCCTGCTGCCGCTGCACGCGGCGGCCAGGACCTGCAACGTCGCCATCGGCAGCAACGATGCGATGCAGTTCGACAAGCAGGAGATCCGCATCGCCGCCGACTGCACGCAAGTGAAACTGACGCTGCGGCATACTGGCGCCCTTCCCGCCGAGGTGATGGGCCACAACTGGGTGCTGACGACCACCGCCAATCTCGAAGCGCTCGCCACTGCGGCCGGCAAGCTTCCCGCCAGCAGCGACCACGTGCCGAAGGGCGATGCGCGCGTGCTGGCCGCCAGCAAGGTGGTGGGCGGCGGACAGTCGACCACCTTCACCTTCTCCACGTCGCCGCTGCGCAAGGGCGGCGACTACACGTTCTTCTGCTCGGTGCCGGGCCACTGGATGATGATGAAAGGCAAGCTGGTGTTCGGATGATCCAGGCATGCGCATGAGGTCGCGGGTCTCGCCGTTGCTGGGCGCGGCGCTGTTGGCGCCGGCCGCGTTGGCCGCGCCCGCGGGCGAACCGGCGGCGCCGATGGAAACGCTGGATCGCGTGGTCGTCACCGCGACGCGACTGGAGACGGTGGACGGCTTCGATGCGCCGGCATCGACCAGCGTGGTCGCACTCGGCGAGGGCGGCGCGCGTCCGCAGGCGGCCTTGTCGGAAGTGCTGGACGGAATTCCCGGCGTGCTGGCGCGCGAACGGCAGAACCTCGCGCAGGACACGCAGCTGTCGATCCGCGGCTTCGGCGCGCGTTCCACCTTCGGTGTGCGCGGGCTGCGGCTGTACGCCGATGGCGTGCCGGCGACGATGCCGGACGGGCAGGGCCAGGTCTCGCACGTCACCATGCTCGCGGCGGACCGGGTCGAAGTGCTGCGCGGTCCGTTCTCGGCGCTGCATGGCAACTCCTCCGGCGGCGTGATCCAGGTGTGGAGCGACATCCCCGACGAGGGACACGAAGCGCGCGTGCAGGCCAGCGTGGCCAGCCACGACAGCAGCGTGATCGGCGCGCGCCTGCGTGGTGCCGGTGATGTGGTGGGCTACAGCGTGGCGGCGTCCGTGCTGGATACGCAGGGCTACCGCGACCACAGCGCGGCGCGGCGGGAATCGCTGAACGCCAAGCTGCGGTTCCGCCCGGGTACCGGCACGCTGGACCTGCTGCTCAACCATTTCAATGCCCCCGATGCGAAGGATCCGCTGGGCCTGACGCGCGCGCAGGCCTGGGACGATCCGAGCCAGGCATCGCCGGTCGCGACCCAGTACGACACGCGCAAGTCGGTCCGCCAGGACCAACTGGGCGCGGTCTACGAGTGGCCGTTCGCCGACGGGCATCGCCTGCGCGCGATGGCCTACGGCGGGCGCCGTGAGGTGGAGCAGTACCTGGCGCTGCCGATCGCGGCGCAAGCCAACCGGCTCAACTCCGGTGGCGTGATCGATCTCGACAACGACTACGGCGGCGCCGACCTGCGCTGGTCGTGGACCGGCGATCTCGCCGGGCGGCCGTTCGAGCTGAGTGCGGGCACCAATGCGGACCGCCAGCGCCAGCATCGCCGCGGCTACGAGAACTTCGTCGGCACGACGCTGGGCGTGCGCGGCGCGCTGCGCCGCGACGAGCGCAACCAGGTGTGGAACGTGGACCAGTACGCGCAGGCGTGGTGGCGCGTGGCGCCGCGCTGGTCGCTGCTGGTGGGTGCGCGCCACAGCCGGGTCGGTTTCCGTTCGGACGACGACTACATCGCGACCGGCAATCCCGACGACAGCGGCTGCGTGGTCTACGAGCGCACGACGCCGGTGGCCGGCGTGGTGTTCGCGCCGGCGGAGGCGTGGCGTGTGTATGCCTCGGTCGGACGCGGCTTCGAGACGCCGACCTTCAACGAAGTCGGCTACCGCGCCGACGGTGGCGCCGGACTGGCCTTCGACCTGCGACCGGCGACCACGCGCAATGCCGAGCTGGGCATGAAATGGCGCGGCGAGCACGGCGCGCGCGTCGAAGCCGCGCTGTTCCGCGCCGATACCGACGACGAACTGGCGGTCGCGCGCAATGTCGGCGGCCGCAGCAGCTTCCGCAATGTCGGCGCCGCCCGCCGGCAGGGCGTGGAGATGCAGGCCGACCTGCCGCTCTCGGAGGCCTGGCACCTGCAGGCCGCCTACACCTGGCTGGATGCGACGTTCCGCGACAGCTTCCCGATCTGCACGGCGACGGGTTGCACCTCGCCGGTCGTGCAGGTGGCGGCCGGCACGCGCATTCCCGGCGTCGCACGGCAGCAGGCGTCGCTGCGGCTGCGCTGGCAGGGTGCGCACTGGAACGCGGCGGCGCAGCTGCTCGGCGTCGGCGATGTCACGGTGAACGACACCGGCAGCGAACGCGCGCCCGGCTACGTTCTGCTCAACCTCGAAGTCGTGCGCGACTGGTCGGCGGGCAGCGGACGTCTGCAGGGCTTCGCGCGCATCGACAACGCGCTGGACCGATTCCACATCGGCTCGGTCATCGTCAACGAAGGCAACGGGCGCTTCTACGAACCCGGCGCGGACCGCACGTTCACCCTCGGCCTGCGCTGGCTGTGGGCTGACGGCTGAGGCGCGCGCTTCAGGGCGACGGAGACGGCCCTGACGCGCGTCGCTTGGCGACGTACTGCATGATGTCGATGAAGGGCGCCACCCAGTAGACGTCCGGGTGCGCGGCGAGATGGCGCAGCAACTGCTCGTGCGCCTCGCTGGATACCGCCAGGTGGTCGCAGCCGATGCCGTGGAAGGTGAAGCTGGCCATCGTGCCGCGGCGGGCGGCCTCTTCCACGCGCGCGATCAGCTGTTCGCCGGTGACGTCCACCGGCACGTCGACCGGGACGGCGGCGGGATCGAGCGTGGCCATGTCGGCGACCACGCCACCGCCACCGCGCTTGATGGCGACGAACTCCGAGGCGACAACGTCGACATAGTTGCCGTCGCTCGCCTGCGTATCGCCGCAGGGCACGGTCATCGTGCGCGCGGTGCGGCCGTCCAGCGCCATCAGCATTACGTTCGCCAGCCGCACCTGGTCGGTCATCTGCCCGACCGTGGTGGTGTCGAGGTTGCGCTGCGGTTCCACCCAGGCGCGATCCGGCAGCGAGGCCGAGCACTGGTGGAACAGGCTGTGGTTGCCGAGTTCGTGGCCGTTGCGTGCGGCGGCGACCCACTCCCGCTGGCGCGTGCGCAGCGTGTCGGCGGCCAGCGTCAGGTAGAAGCTGCCCTTCAGGCCGTGGCGGTCGAGCGCGGGAATCGCATTGTCGAGCTGCGACGGCGCGGCGTCGTCGTAGGCGAGGCTGACGGCGGCTTTGCGGCCGCCGGGCCACGGGAACGGTTCGGTCGCCTGCACCGTGCCGGCGACGGTCGCCAGCACCAGCAGGGCGAAGCGCCGGGCGCCGCGCATGCCTTACTGCACCAGCGTCTGGATGGCGCGTGCGGGGATCGTCACCACCGCCGAGGCCTGGCCGACATAGAAGTTGTAGGCGATCTCCTTGTCGGTCGGGTTCATCACCACCGTCGCCAGGCGGCCGTCGGGATTGACGAAGGCGGTGGCCAGCAGCGTGCTGCGGCTGCTCGCGGTGCTGACGCGGCGCGCCTCGGGGCGGATGAACTTGGAGAAGTGGCCGATGTAGTAGTAGCTGGGCGTGTAGATCAGCTCACCCGTGCGCGTGTCGGCGTGCAGCGGCGCGAAGCAGAAGTTGCCCACGTGGTTGGGGCCGCCGGTCTGGTCGAGCAGCATGTTCCAGTCGGTCCAGCCCACGGCGCCGTTGTTGAAGTCGTTGATCATCGAGGTGCCGTAGCGCTCGGCGTTCGGCCAGTGCTGGTAGCGCGCCGGGTCGAACTTCTCCACCGCCGCCTCGGTCAGCAGCACCGGCTTGTCGGGGAAGGCTTCGGTCACGGCGGCCACGTTGCGGAACATCGGGTCGAAGCCAGCCCAGGTCTCGTACCAGTGGAAGCCCAGGCCCCACGCGTACTTCGCCGCTTCCGGATCGCCCAGGATCACCTGCGCGCGATACAGCATCATGTCGCGGTTGTGGTCCCACACGATGATCTTCTTGTCGGCGTAGCCGGCCGCATGCATGGTCGGGCCGAGATGCAGCTTGAGGAAGTCGCGCTCCTCTTCGGCCGTGTACAGCATCGATTCCCAGGTCTGCGTGGCCATCGGCTCGTTCTGCACGGTGATGCCCCAGATCGGGATGCCTTCCTTCTCGTAGGCCTGGATGAACTTCACGTAGTAGTTCGCCCACGCGTCGCGGTACTCGGGCAGCAGCGCGCCGCCCTTCAGCATGTGCTGGTTGGTCTTCATGAAGGCCGGCGCGCTCCACGGGCTGGCGTACAGCGGCAGCGCGCCGCCGGCGGCGGCGATGGCCTGCTTGATCATCGGGATGCGCGCCGTGCGGTCGTGCTCGATGGAGAACGTGGCGAGTTCCTTGTCGCCTTCCTCGATGTAGGTATAGCTGGCGGAGCTGAAGTCGGAGCTGTGGATGGTGGTGCGCGCGATCGAATAGCCGATGCCGTCCTGCCTGTCGTAGTAGGCGCGCATGAACTCGGCGCGCTTCTCCGGCGACAGCGTGGCGTAGACCTCGGCGGTGGAATCGGTGATCGCCCCGCCGATGCCGAGCAGCGCCTGGTGCTGCTTCGACGGGTCGACGAAGATCGAGTTCTCCACTTCGGTCAGCGTGTGGCCCGGCTTCAGCGTGGCGGTGCCGGTGCGCGCCAGCCGCTGCGCGCTGTCCTGCGCCGTGGTGTAGATGGTGACCGTGACGGGGGTGTTGTCGGCGGCCGCTGCGGAAGGCGCGGCACTCATCGACATGGCCAGCACGGCGGCGGCGAACAGGGGGGTATGGCGCATCGGCAGGATCCTCGTGGGCGCGGCATGGCATCCCGCGATGCGCGCGGGCGGCGTCCAGACGCGGTAGTTGACAGCGCTGTCATACAGTTGCTACACCATGCTGTCAACCGGATGCGCGGGGCGTCCGCGTCGATGTGTTGCACGACCGGGATTTGCGTGTGGTGCGAAGCAGGATGTGTTGCCGTGCAGCATGACAGGTGCGTCGCCGATCCCTCGTCAGGACGGACACGATACCCAGTTGCGCGCGGCGCTGTCAGAATCCGGCCTCGTTGCCGGAAGGGATGGACGAAGTGGAGCGGGAACCGTCTTATGCGTAGTCGGATCGAGGATGTGGCCGCCGCTGCCGGCGTTTCGATGAAGACCGTGTCGCGCGTGCTCAACAACGAGCCCAACGTGCGCGACGAGATGCGCCAGCGCGTGATGGCGGCCGTCGAGAAGCTGCAGTACCGGCCCAACCTGTCGGCGCGCAGCCTGGCGGGGCAGCGTTCGTACGTGATCGCGCTGGTCTACAACAACCCGTCGCGCAACTACCTGATGGAAATCCAGAGCGGCATGCTGGATGCCTGCCGCGACCACCACTACAACCTGGTGCTGGCGCCGGTCGGTTCGGCCAAGCAGCGCAAGGCCGAAGACCTCAAGGTCGTGTTCGAGCACTTCGCGCCGGATGGCGTGGTGCTGATCCCGCCGCTGACCGACGATCCGGCGGTCCTCGAATTCCTCGAGCAGCACGAGGTGCCGTACGCCTCGATCGCGCCCAAGCATCCGGAAGGCCGCATCGGCGTGATGATGGACGAGACCGCGGCTGTGCTGGAGCTGATGGCCGGGCTGGTGGCGCAGGGCCATCGCCGTATCGCGCACATCAAGGGTCCGCCCGCGCACGGCGCCTGCCAGTGGCGCTACAAGGGTTACCGGGACGCGCTGAAGAAAGCGGGGCTGGAGTACGACGCCGGCCTGGTGGTGCAGGGCGCGTTCTCGTTCGAATCCGGCATCGAGGCCGGCAACGCGCTGCTCGATCTCAAGCAGCCGCCGACCGCGATCTTCGCGGCCAACGACGACATGGCGGCGGGCGTGATCCGGGCCGCGTGCGAGCGCGGGCTCGCGGTGCCGCGCGACATCTCGGTCTGCGGGTTCGACGACACGCCGATCGCGCGCCACATCTATCCCGCGCTCACCACCGTGCGCCAGCCGACGTCGGAGATGGGCAAGCTCGCGACGTTGCAGCTGCTGTCGCGCATCCGCGCAGCGGAGGCAGGCGGCATGGTGCAGGTCGAGCACGAAGTGCTGTTCCGCGAGTCCACCCAGCCGCCGCCCCGGCGCTGATTGCCGGCCGACGATGAGGTCCAACGGCGCGCGATGCGCCTGTTCGCGCATGCCTCGCGCCCCCGGCAGCTTCCATACCAATAGAAAACCTTAGGTCTGGTCGCGCAGAAAATTTCTTGCGGTGTGGTGTCTCGGCAAGAATGAAGAAAACGGTTTCAGCTGCGTCGCAACATGCGAGAAAGCGCTTAAAAAAAGCCGTTTTTCAATTCATGTAGTGAAAATCAGGAAAAGTTGACAACGCTGTCAATCACGCGTCCAATGCGGCCCAATGCGAGAGGCCATGGGGACCTTGAGCACGTACGCCAACGCCATTCGTGAATTTCCGGAGAGGGGAAAGTCCATGAAGCAAGTTCGATCCGTTCCAAAGAAGCGGGTGCTGACATCCGCCCTGTTGCTCGCACTGGCCGGACCCGCCTGGGCGCAGCAGGCAGAGCCGCAAGGCAGCGCCCCCGCGACGGCCGCAGCCGACCAGGTGGATCCCACCGAGCTCGACACCGTCGTCGTCAAGGGCATACGCGCCAGTCTCGAGTCGTCGATGAACCTCAAGCGCGACGCGCAGGGCGTCGTCGACGGCATCGTGGCCGAGGACATCGGCAAATTCCCCGATACCAACCTCGCCGAGTCACTGCAGCGCATCAGCGGTGTGTCGATCGACCGTACGTCGAGCGGTGAAGGTTCGAAGGTCACCGTGCGCGGCATGGGTCCGGACTACAACCTGGTGCTGCTCAACGGCCGCCAGATGCCGGCGTCGAACCTGGGCAGCGGCGGTGCGGGCAATTCGACCTCGCGTTCGTTCGACTTCGCCAACCTGGCCAGCGAATCGATCTCCGAAGTGCGCGTGTTCAAGACCGGCCGCGCGGACAATCCGACCGGCGGCATCGGTGCGACCATCGACGTGCGCACGGCGCGCCCGCTCGAAGCCGATCCGGTGGCCAGCTTCGGCCTGAAGGCCGTCAACGACAGTTCCAATCGCAATCTGCCCACGACACTGCAGGGCGACGATTTCACCGGCGAGATGTCCGGCATCTTCAGCCAGACCTATGCCGATGGGCGCTTCGGCATCACCCTGAGCGGCAGCTACCAGGAGCGCGATTCCGGCTTCAACCAGGCCTCGGTGGCCGACGGCTGGCTGACGTTCTACGGCGACAACACGAACAGCTGGCAGCGCCTGCCGCTGCCGGGCGAGACCTATTACAACCGCATCCAGAACCGTCCAGGCCTGGACGACGTGTACGCGCGTCCGCAGAACACGGGCTACAGCGTCAACGGCGTCCAGCGCCAGCGCACCAACGGCCAGGTGACCCTGCAGTGGGCGCCGACCGACCGCGTGACCACGACGCTTGACTACAACTACATTGAGAACAAGGTGCAGCAGCAGCGCAGCGAGTTGTCGGTGTGGTTCAACTACGGCCCGGGCGACAGCTCGTGGACCGATGGCCCGGTCGCCGCGCCGATCATCTACTCCGAGGACATGACCGGCGCCGACCTGTCGATGGGCGGCATGCAGCTGGCCACGAAGACGCAGGGCGATTCGCTGGGCTTCAACGTGGAGTGGGAGGTCAGCGACAACCTGAACCTCGAGTTCGACTACCACAACTCGCAGTCCGAATCGAAGCCGGACAGTCCGCTGGGTTCGGCCGGCGTGCTCGGCGTCGCCGCCTACGTGCGTGGTACCACCACGGTCGACTACTCGGGCGAGATCCCGATCGTCAACGTCGTGTTGCCGCCGGGCCAGACCGAAGTGCTGGCGTCGCAGGCGCTGGTCACGGGTTCGGTGTTCCAGAACAGCTACAACAAGTCCGAGGTCGAGCAGATGCAGGCCAAGGGCCGCTTCGAGTTCGGCGAGTACTCGGGCCTGGACTTCGGCGTGTCGGCGATGGACGTGCGGAACCGTTCGGCCTCGGCGGTGATGCAGCGCGATACCTGGGGCGGCGTGGGCACGCCGGCGGACTACGACGACAGCATCTGGTACACCGACCACATGTCGCGGTACTTCGATGCGTTCGGCAACCACAACAATCCCAACTGGACCGACGCCTTCCTGGTGTTCGACTTCGAGCGCCTGCGCCAGGCGGCGATCAACGAGTCCGGGTGCGCGACCTGCTACCAGATGCCCACCCAGTTCACCGACGACATCCGCACGACGGAAAAGTCCAAGAGCGCATACGTGCAGTGGACCACGATGTTCGACTGGTCGATGCCGCTGCACCTGGCGCTGGGCGTCCGGTACGAGGAGACCGAAGTGGTCTCCACCGCGCTGGAGCGCGTCGGCGAGACCATCAGCTGGGTGGCCGCCAACGAGCTGTACGTGAACTATGCGGCCGGACAATCGTTCGGCCGGCGCGAGGGCAAGTACGACTACCTGCTGCCGAACCTGGACCTGAAGCTGGATCTGAGCGACAACATGGTGCTGCGCGGCAGCTACAGCCAGACCATCGGCCGTCCGGGCTGGGGCGCCATCCGCGGTGGCCAGCAGCTGGCCAACGTGGTGCGCATCAGCGGCGGTGACGGCAGCCGCGGCGATCCGTCGCTGGAGCCGCTGCTGTCGGACAACTTCGACCTGTCGTTCGAGTGGTACTACGGGTCGGGCAGCTACTTCTCGGTCGGCTATTTCCGCAAGGACATCGAGAACTTCATCAGCGACACCGTGGTGCGCGAGGAGCCTTTCGCGTTGCACACCCCGGTGGGTGGCACGTACTGGAACAATGCGCTGGCGGCGGGGTGCCTGCCGACCGACGGCGATTGCATCCGTACTTACATCTTCACCAACCACGCCAACGATCCGGGCGTAAATGTTGCGGCAGGTACGATCACCGGCCAGCCGGGCGATCCAATCGCCGGGTTCAACATCACGGTGCCGGCCAACCAGCGTTCGGACACGCTTGATGGCTTCGAGGTCAACGTGCAGCACGTGTTCGGCGAAAGCGGCTTCGGCCTGGCGGCGAACTACACCAAGGTGGATTCTGGCCTGACGTTCGACAATACGGACCTGGGCGACCAGTATCCGCTGGCGGGCCTCAGCGATTCGGCCAACCTGGTGGCGTTCTACGACAAGGGGCCCTGGCAGGTGCGTGCGGCCTACAACTGGCGCGACGAGTTCTTCAGCGGTGTCGGCGGGCAGGGCAACAATCCGAACTACACGGAAGCCTACGGCCAGCTCGACATGAACGTCAGCTACCAGGTGACGCCACAGCTGACGCTCAGCCTGGAGGGCATCAACCTCACCGACGAGACGCAGCGTACCCACGCCCGTCACGAGAACATGGTGCGGTTCGCCACCCAGACCGGTCCGCGCTACATGTTCGGCCTGCGGTACAAGTTCTGACCGCAGCGGCGTGATCCAGGGCGGAGTCGCCGGCGTGTCCGGCGGCTCCGTCTTTCTTTGCGCGATCCGATCGGGCACGATGCCCCGGGTGCGCCGTTCCCGCCTGGTAGCCTGCGAGAGCCGATGAGCCAGCACGTCCTGTTGAACAACGTCGAGCACCGGACGCTGCGCGTGCGCGCCGGCCACGGTGCCGCGCTCGGCGATGCGGTCATGCGCGCGCTGACCTTTCCCGCAGAGTTCCGCGATGTGCAGGCGCACTACCCGATCGTGTTCGCCCGCGACGGCGACGGCCGCTTCGTGCCGCTGGCCCTGCTGGGCCTGCAGGAGGGGGAGAACCTGTTCCTCGACGACACGCGCTGGGATGCGACCTACGTGCCGCTGTCGGTCAGGCGGCAACCGTTCCTCGTGGGCGTGTCGGGCGAGGATCGCCTGCTCCACGTCGATCTGGAGCATCCGCGCGTCCGCCTCGGTGGCGGTGAAGCCCTGTTCCACGAGCATGGCGTCGCCACCGAATACCTGGAGCGCGTGAAGTCCGTGCTGCTGGCGCTGCACGACGGCGTCGTCGCCACGCCGGCGTTCATCGATGCGTTGCTGCAGCATGAGCTGCTGGAATCGTTCGTGCTGGACGTGAAGCTGGACGACGGGTCGCACAACCGGCTGGCCGGCTTCCATACGATCGACGAAGCGCGGCTGCAGGCGTTGCCCGGCGATGCGCTGGCGCAGCTGGCACGCGAAGGCCATCTGCTGCCCGTCTACATGGTGCTGGCGTCGATGTCGCGCTTCCGCGACCTGATCGAACGGACCAACCGACGCCGTGCTGCCCGCGCCTGAGCCCATCGTCGAGCTGCGGGCAGTCGATCCCGCCGTACTGCCGGAATCGGTGTCGTCGGGATCCGCGCCGGTCGTGCTGCGCGGGCTGGCGGGAACCTGGCCGGCGGTACAGGCCGCGCGTGCGTCGGCTCAGGAAGCGATGGCCTACCTCAAGCGCTTCGACCACGGCAGCATGCGTGTCGTCGCCACGGTCGCACCGCCCGAGGCGGGCGGTCGCGTCTTCTACAACGAAGACCTGAGCGGCTTCAATTTCCGCCGCGAGGACGTGCCGCTGGCGGTCGCGCTGGATACGCTGCGGAAATACCTCGACGCCGCCGCACCGCCGTCGATCTACGTGGCATCGACGACGCTGGATACGTTCCTGCCGGGCTTCCGCGACGAAAACCCCATGGACCTGGGCGGGCGCGATCCGCTCGCCAGCATCTGGATCGGCAACCGCAGCCGGATCGCGGCGCACCAGGACGTGCCGGACAACCTCGCCTGCGTGGTCGCCGGGCGCCGCCGCGTGACGCTGTTCCCGCCGGACCAGCTGGACAACCTCTATGTCGGCCCGCTCGACCACACGCCCGCCGGGCAGGCGGTGAGCCTGGTCGATTTCTCCGCACCGGATCTCGAGCGCTACCCGCGCTTTGCCGAAGCGCTGCGGCATGCGCGCAGCGCGGTGTTGGAGCCGGGCGATGCCGTGTTCATTCCCAGCATGTGGTGGCACCACATGGAAGGGCTGGAGACGTTCAACGTGCTGGTGAACTACTGGTGGCGCCGTTCGCCGGCATGGATGGATACGCCGATGAACGCGCTGATGCTGGCGATCATCAGCCTGCGCGAGCTGCCGCCGCACGAACGCGCCATCTGGAAGGACGTGTTCGATCATTACGTATTCGGCTACGACGAAGCCGTCGACGCCGCCCATATCCCGGAATCCGCGCGGCGCCTGCTGGCGTCCCTCGACGAAGACCGTGTCCGCCACCTGCGAGCGCTGCTGGTGCAGCGCCTGAACCGATAGAGCCCATCGCATGCATACGCCCGATCCCGTCGCCACGCCCCGTCCCGTCAAGCGCGTCGTCATCGCCGGTGGCGGCACCGCAGGCTGGATGGCCGCCGCCGCGCTGTCGAAGACGCTGGGCAAGGTGCTCGACATCACCCTGGTTGAATCGGAGGAGATCGGAACGGTCGGCGTCGGCGAAGCGACGATCCCGACGCTGGTCGTCTTCCACCGGCTGCTCGACATCAAGGAGCAGGACTTCATGGCGGCGGTGCAGGGCACTGTGAAGCTGGGCATCTCGTTCGAGAACTGGAAGGACGTCGACCACCGCTACATCCATTCGTTCGGCATCAGCGGCAAGGACCACTGGTCGGCCGGCTTCCAGCATTTCTGGCTGCGCGGCCGCGCCGAAGGCCTGGCCAGCGAGTACAGCGACTACTGCATCGAACTGCAGGCGGCATTGCAGGACCGCTTTTCGCACCTGCCGCGCTACCACGTGAACTACGCCTACCACATGGATGCGGCGTTGTACGCGCGTTTCCTGCGCGACTTCAGCGAGCGCCATGGCTGCAAGCGCGTGGAAGGCAAGATCGTCGACGTGGCCACCGATGCCGAGGGCTGCATTTCCTCGATCAAGCTGGAACGCGGCGAGGTGATCGAAGGCGACCTGTTCATCGACTGCACCGGCTTCCGCGCGCTGCTGATCGGCAAGGCGCTGGGGGTCGGCTATACCGACTGGTCGCAGTGGTTGTTCAACGACAGCGCACTGGCGACGCAGACCACCGCCGTGCGCGATGCCGTGCCGTATACGCGCGCCATCGCCGGGACCGCCGGCTGGCAATGGCGCATCCCGCTGCAGCACCGGGTCGGCAACGGCATCGTGTACTCCAGCCGCCACATGAGCGACGACGAGGCGCGCGAGCAGTTCCTCACCAGCGTCGAGGGCAAGGTCATCAAGCAGCCGTGGCCGATCCGCTTCAAGCCCGGCCAGCGCCAGCAGTGCTGGGCGAAGAACTGCGTGGCGCTGGGCCTGGCCGGCAGCTTCATCGAGCCGCTGGAGTCGACCACCATCCACCTGATCCAGCGCGGCATCGTGCGCCTGCTGCAGACGTTCCCGCATACGATCACCCAGCCGGCGATCGACGAGTACAACGCGCGGCTGGACGAGGAACTCCAGCATGTCCGCGACTTCGTGGTGATGCACTACTGCGTCAGCGACCGTCGTGATTCGCCGTACTGGCGCGAGATCGCGGAGATGGAGATCCCCTCCACGCTGCGCCACCGCATCGAGCTGTTCCGCGAGACCGGCACGGTCTTCCACGTGCCCGGCGAGCTGTTCGGCGAGAACTCCTGGATCCAGGTACTGATGGGGCAGGGCATCGTGCCGAAGCGCTACCACCCGACGGCGGACGTGATGTCGCCGGCCGACCTGCAGCGCTTCCTCGACGACATCCGCCGCAACGTCCTGGACACGGCGCGGCAGATGCCGGCGCACATGGACTACCTGCGCAGCTACTGCCCCGCGCCGAAGCCCTGATCCGCATCGTCGCCGGCATGGCCTATGCTGGCGGCATGGATGACGCGAGGCTCGAGGATTTCGTGGCGGCGCACCCGCGCCTGTTCGTGCTGACCGGCGCGGGATGCAGCACGGCGTCCGGCATTCCCGACTACCGCGACGAGCAGGGGGCGTGGAAACGCACGCCGCCGGTGACATACCAGGCCTTCGTCGGCGATACCGTGGTGCGGCAGCGCTACTGGGCGCGCAGCCTGCTGGGCTGGCCGCGCATCGCGGACGCCAGGCCGAACGCGGCGCACCGCGCACTGGCGGCGCTCGAATCGCAGGGCCGCTGCGAACTGCTGCTGACCCAGAACGTCGATGGATTGCACCAGGCGGCGGGCAGCCGGTCGGTGATCGATCTGCATGGCCGCCTCGATGCCGTGGTCTGCCTGGCATGCGGTGCGTCGTCCGCGCGTGCCCGGTTGCAGGTGCGCCTGGCGCAGGCCAATCCCGGGTGGGTCGATCTGCAGGCGGGTGCCGCGCCCGATGGCGACGCCGATCTGGAAGGCAGTGACTTCGGTACGTTCCAGGTGCCGGCATGCGAGGCCTGCGGCGGCATGCTCAAGCCCGACGTGGTGTTCTTCGGCGAGAACGTGCCGCGCGCCCGCGTCGAGACGGCGATGGCGCATCTGGCACGCGCCGATGCCATGCTGGTGGTCGGTTCGTCGCTGATGGTCTATTCGGGGCTGCGCTTCGTGCATGCCGCCGTGCGCCAGGGACGGCCGGTGGCCGCGGTCAGCCTGGGCCGCACGCGTGCCGACGACGTGCTGGCGTTCCGGGTAGCAGCACCGTGCGCAGACGCGCTCGGCTTCTTGCGGGAGGACGCCGGGCGCCCCGCGTCTACCCGACCGGCGGCTGCAGGTTGACCCAGCGTTCCAGCGAGTGCGGCGACAGCGGGCGCGATACGTAATAGCCCTGCAGCAGGTCGCAGTTGAGCGAGGCCAGCACCGCCCGCTGCGCGGCGTTCTCCACGCCTTCGGCCACCACCTTCAGCGACAGGCTTTCGCCGATGCGCAGGATGGAGGTCGTCAGCGCCCGCGCGGACTCGCTGTGTTCCAGGTCACGGACGAAACTCATGTCCAGCTTGAGCTCGCTGATCGGCAGCCGGTGCAGATGGCTCAGGCTCGAGTAGCCGGTGCCGAAATCGTCGATCGACAGGCTCACGCCCATCCGGTGGATCGCATCGATATTCGCCAGCACTTCCGGCTTCTCCGCCAGCATGACGCTTTCGGTCACTTCGACCATCAGTTCGTCGGGCGACAGGCCGCACTTGCCCAGCACGTTGCCGATGAAGGTGGGCAGGTCCTGCTGTTCGAAGTTGATCGCCGACAGGTTGACCGACACGCGCGGCACCGGCACGCCACGGCGGCGCCAGTCGGCCATCTGCGTGCAGGCTTCCTCCAGCGTCCAGCGGCCCAGTTCGTCGATCAGGCCGCATTCCTCGGCCATCGGCACGAAGGTGGCCGGCGAGATCTCGCCGATCTCGGGGTGGCGCCAGCGCAGCAGCGCCTCGACGCCATGCAGGCGTGCGTCGTCTTCCAGCGCGACCTGGGGCTGGTAGTGCAGCCGCAACTGGCCGCTGCGCACGGCCTCGCGGAGCGCGTTCTCCAGCGCCAGGCGCTCCTGCATGGCCTGGTTCATCTCCAGGCTGTAGAACACGATGCGCCCGCCGCCTTCCGACTTGGCGCGGTACATGGCGATGTCGGCATGGCGCACCAGCGAGTCGACGTCCCAGCCGTCGGCAGGGAACATCGCCACGCCCACGCTGGCCTGCGGCGTCATCATCATGCGACCGGCGTTGACCGGCTCCGACAGCCGCGCCATCAGGCGGTCGGCGAGATTGGCGGCTTCCTCCGCCGTGCGGTCGGGGATCGCCAGCACGAACTCGTCGCCCGCCAGCCGTGCCACCACGTCGCCGTCGCGCAGCTCGCTGCCGAGCCGCTTGGCGAGTTCGCGCAGCAGCGTGTCGCCGGCCGTGTGGCCCTGGGTGTCGTTGACGATTTTGAAGCGGTCGATGTCGACGAACAGCAGCGCCGCGTGGCTGTCGCGGCGCGCGGCGCCCAGCAGCATCTGCTCGACCTTGCTGTTGAACAGCGCACGGTTGGGCAGGCCGGTGAGCGTGTCGAAGAACGACAGCTGGTGCATGCGGGCGCGGGCGCGCTCACGCTCCATCGCCAGCGCACACAGGTGCAGGCAGACGTCGACCACGCGCAGGTGGAATTCGTCGGGCGCACGGTTTTCCCAGTAGTAGAGCGCGAACGTGCCGAGCACGCGACCGTCGTTGCCCTTGACCGGGCTCGACCAGCAGGCGCGGATGCCGAGCGCGAGGAACGGGGCGTTGTGCGACTGCCAGCGCGGGTCGCGTTCGATGTCGCGGCACTCGACCGGCTGGCCGCTCCACGCAGCCGAACCGCAGGCACCGACCATCGGCCCGGCCAGTTCGCCATCGATCAGGGAGGCGATGTGGTCGGACAGGCTGGGAGCCGCCAGCGGACGCAGGCGGCCGTAGTCGTCCACGCCGATCACCGACGCCACCGCTTCCGGCATGACCTTCTCGACTTCGCGGCAGATCAGCGTCAGCACCTCCTGCAGCGGCTGCTCGCGGACGATCGCGCTCAGCACCTTGCGGTGCATCTCTTCATGCAGCTTGCTATGGGTGATGTCGGTGTAGACGCCGAGCAGGTAACGGACGTTGCGGTCGGGATCGAAGACCGGGTTCACCACCGCCGAAATCCACAGCGGCACACCGTTCTTGGCGTACACCAGCAGTTCGGTGCGGTAGCCCTGCTGGGTGTGCAGCTGCCCGCGCACCCATTCGACGGTTTCCGGGTCGGTGTGCGGGCCGGCGAGGAAATCGCTCGGACGGTTTCCGAGCGCGTCCTCCAGCGTGTAACCGAACATGCGGGTGAAGCCCTGGTTGATCCAGGTGATGCGAGCAGTGTCGTCGCAGACGACGACCGCGTTGTCGCTGTGGTCGATGACCCACGACACGTCGGGTTCGCCATCGGCGATGGACGACGTCAGGGCGATGGCAGTGGGCCTCACGGTCGGTTCTTCCCCAAAGAACGGTTGCCGCCAGATGGACCGGGTTCGCCACGGCATTCCCTGCTAAGCCGCCCCCGATGCGGGCCCGCGCGACGATGGCGAGTCCCTGCAATCGACGCACTTTACCTGAAGTTTTCCGCCAGGCGCGTGGGCGACCCGCTTGCAACCGATTCCAGGTTCCCGCTCGGCGTCGTGCGTGGCGACAGGGCGTTCACCCGCGTCGTCCGGAAGGGCGGCGAATCAGGAGGCACCCGACGGGGCTGCACCTACACGGTGCAGGACGATGGCTGACGCATCGCCGTCATGAACACCGCCTAGGCTTGCCGCCCGCAAGACAGGGGTGCTCATGAAAACGATGTGGATGTGGATGGGGGCCGGGATCGCGCTGTGCATGAGCGCATGCGGCGAGTCGCCGCCGGCGGCGGTCGATGGGCACGCCGGAGCGCCGTCCGTGGACGGGATGGAAGCAGGCGCCGTCACCGCGCCGGCGACGCCCTTCGTGCGCGCCACGGCCGCATTGGCCGACAACCGGATGCTGTCGCCGGCCGGCGACAACGCGGTGGAACACTATATCGCCGCACGCACGGAAGCGTCGGAACAGGTGCGCGCGCAGGCGGCGCTGGCCGAACTGCAGCCCTACGTGCTGATCGCCGCGGAGCAGGCCATCGCGCGCGGCGATGCGGCAGAAGCGGCTCGACTGCAGGGCCTGATCGAACGCATCGACGCGCAGGCGCCCGCACTGCCGCGCTTGCGCACGGCGGTGGCGACTCTGCTGCGCGAGCAGGTGATCCAGGCCGCCGCTGCGGTCGACGCGCCGCCGGCTCCGGTGGCGGCCACCGCACCGACACGCACGACGGCGTCCCCGACGATCACGCCCGCCGCCACGACGGCCGCGACGGTCCCCTCCGAGCCGGCGCCCGCGGCCGTGTCGCCGCCGGCGCCCACCGTCCTGGCGCAGGAGCAACCGGCACCGTCCGCGGTGCCGGCGGCGGTTCCCCGTACCGTGCAGGCCGCGCGCGCCCCCCGGCTGCTGCAGGACGCGCAGCCGCGCTATCCGCTGCCGGCGCTGCGCGCGCGCATCGAAGGACAGGCGGAAGTGGCTTTCATCATCCAGCCCGACGGCAGCGTGCGCGATGTGCGCCTGCTGTCGTCGACCCCGGCGGGCATGTTCGATGCGTCGGCCCTCGCGGTGGCGCAGCGCTGGCGCTTCGAGGCCACCGGGCAGGCGCATGCGTCGAGCCGCACGGTGCGGTTCCGCCTGCCGGCCGAGGAGTCGCGCGGCGGTTGAGTGGTGTCCGTACGCGTCTGCGGCGAGAATGGCGGCATGACGACTTCTTCCGCTTCCTCCGTCCTCGATACCGTCGAACAGGAAACCGGCCCGGCACCGCAGTGGTCCGTGCTGTGGCTGCACGGGCTGGGTGCCGATGGCCATGACTTCGCGCCGCTCGTGCCCGAACTGGTTCGGCCGGGCTGGCCTGCGCTGCGCTTCGTGTTCCCGCACGCGCCCGTGCGTGCGGTGACCATCAACAACGGCGTGCGCATGCGCGCGTGGTACGACATCGTGGGCATGGATTTCCCCACCCGTGCCGACAGCGCCGGCATCGAGGAATCCATCGTCCAGGTGGAGGCACTGATCGCGCGCGAGCAGGCGCGCGGCATCGCCCCGGAGCGCCTGCTGCTGGCCGGGTTCTCGCAGGGCGGCGCGATCACCCTGGCCGCGGGCCTGCGCCGGCAGGTGCCGCTGGCGGGGCTCATCGCACTGTCGACCTACCTGCCCGGCGCCTCGCAGGCGGCCCGCCATGTGGTCCAGGCGGCGACCGCGCAGCCGGTCTTCATGGCGCACGGCAGCGGCGACCCGGTGATCCCGATCGTCCATGCCGAGCAGAGTGCACGCGTGCTGGGCGAGCTGGGTTTCGGCGTGGAATGGCACCGCTATCCGATGGCCCACCAGGTGTGTGCGGAGGAAATCCGTGACCTGGGTGACTGGATGGCGCAGCGATTTGCGTTGTAATCCCCACGGACCCCCAGGTGGATGACGACCGGCGTCGCCATGGGTAACCTAGGTTGCGGGGGATCACGCCAACGTTCAGCGAGGACGCCATTGCCGTGAAAGTGGTCATTGCCGACGACGAGTCCCTCGCCCGTGAGCGCCTGCGCGCGCTGCTCGCGGAGCATCCCGGCATCGACGTGGTCGCCGAGGCCGAGAACGGCCTCGATGCGCTGCAGGCCTGTTCGCAGCACCGTCCCGACATGGTGCTGCTCGACATCGCCATGCCCGGCGTGGATGGGCTGGAGGCTGCGCGCCATCTGGCCGCGTTCGATCCGCGTCCGGCGGTGGTGTTCTGCACGGCCTACGACGAACATGCACTGTCCGCCTTCGAGGCGGCCGCCATCGACTACCTGATGAAGCCGATCCGCCCGGAGCGGCTGGCGGCCGCGCTGGAGCGCGCGCGCACCTTCATCGCCGGGCGCGAGACGCATCCGCCGGCGACGTCGAGCAGCCAGCCGCGCACGCATCTGTGCGCGCGCCTGCGCGGCAGCCTGCGCCTGATCCCGGTGGACGAAGTCCACTATCTGCAGGCCGAGGAGAAGTACGTGGTGGTCCACCACGCGCGCGGCGAAGACCTGATCGAGGAGTCGCTCAGGTCGCTGGAGGAGGAGTTCGGCAACCGCTTCGTGCGCATCCACCGCAACTGCCTGGTGGCGCGGCACGAGCTGGTCGAAATCAAGCGGGTCGGCGATGGCCAAGTGCAGGCCATCCTGCGCCACGGCAAGGTGCCGCTGGAAGTCAGCCGTCGCTGCGTGGCCGGGCTGCGCGAGACGGTCAAGGCGCTCTGATCACCGCTCACGCGGTGCCATGCGGGATAATGCCCGCATGACCACGCTGCGCATCGCCACCCGCAAGAGCCCGCTCGCCCTCTGGCAGAGCGAACATGTCGCCGACCGCCTGCGTGCCGTCCATCCCGGGCTGGCCGTCGCACTGGTGCCGATGAGTACCCGTGGCGACGAAGTGCTGGACCGTTCGCTGGCGGCGATCGGCGGCAAGGGCCTGTTCCTGAAGGAACTGGAGCTGGCGATGCTGCGAGGCGAGGCCGATTGCGCCGTGCATTCGCTGAAGGACGTGCCGATGGAACTGGAGGGCCCGTTCGCGCTGCCCGCCATCCTGGAGCGCGCCGATCCCGCCGATGCGTTCGTGTCCAACCGCTACGACGATGTCGCCGCGCTGCCGCAGGGCGCGCGCGTGGGCACGTCCTCGCTGCGCCGGCAGGCGCAGTTGCGGGCGCTGCGGCCCGACCTGCAGTTGCTCGACCTGCGCGGCAACGTCAACACCCGCCTGGCCAAGCTCGATGCGGGCGACTACGACGCCATCGTCCTCGCCTGTGCCGGCCTGCAGCGGCTCGGCTTCGCTGCGCGCATCCGCGCACGGCTGGATGCGCCGGACTGGTTGCCGGCCCCGGCGCAGGGCGCGGTCGCGGTCGAGTGCCGCGCCGAGGATCCGGACATGCATGCGCTGTTCGCCGCGCTGGACGATGCCGCCACCCGCGCCTGCGTGGAGGCGGAGCGGGCGATGAACCGCTCGCTGCACGGCAGCTGCCACGTGCCGGTGGCGGCCTTCGCGCAGCACGACGGCGACGATCTGGTGCTGTCGGGACTGGTGGGGTCGGCGGCGGACGGGCAGGTGCTGCGTGCCGGGGCACGCGGGCCGGTTGCGGATCCCGATGGCCTCGGCCGCCGCGTCGCCGCGCAATTGCTGGAGCAGGGCGCGGGCGCGTTCCTCGCCTGAGCGCGCCGATCGCGCTTACTTGAAGCGGTAGACCACGTTCATCGTGGTCAGCGTGTCGGTCTTCTTGATGTCGGGGGCAACGTCGCTGTTGTGGCGCGCCTGCCAGCCGGCCTTCAACGCCAGGTGCGAGTTCATCGTGACCGACACGCCCAGGTCGTTCTGCGCGAAGGTGTTGTACTCGCCCGATTCCACCAGCAGCTTGTTGACGATCTCGGTGTTCTCGCTCAGCGCATAGCGCATGTCGATCAGCCCACGGCCGATGAAGCTGGCCTCGTCCCGGCCATCGAGGGTGTCGTAGGCGCGGCGGAAGCCGGGCCCCACCTGCAGGTCGAGATGCGCGCGCTCGTTCTCGATCACCCGGTTGCCGTAGCTCAGGCTGACCGACTGCTGCCGGCTGTAGGTGCCGAAGTCGTCTTCCTCGTGGCGCACCGACGTGTTGAGCGTGCCGCGGTCGTCCATCAGGTAGGCGCTGTTGGCGGTCACCGTGTAGCGGTTGGCTGTGGTGCGGCGGTCGCGCACGATGCTGCCGTCGTCCAGCTTGCGGTTGTATTCGGAGCGGGAATGCAGTCCGAACAGGCTGGCGCTGTGACGCCAGGCACCGCCGTCGGTATAGGTGAGATCGAGCCGCCCGTTGAAGCTTTCGTTATTGGTGTTGCCGCTTGCCGCGGCGAAACCCAGCTCGCCACCGCCGGTCAGTTTCGGTGCCGGAGGGGTGGGCGGCGGGGGAGCGGGGGGCGTTTCCGGCACCGGACGCACGGCCATCGCCACCACCGGAACCACCAGACTGTCCTGCTTGCCCAAGCCCTTGCTCGTCGTGGGCGCATCGGTCTTGTCGTTGCGCGGCAGCAGGATATCGGTGGCCTGTGCCTGGATCGCGCCGCCTGCCGACAGGGCGAGGGCGAGCAGGGAAAGGGGCGTCCGGCGGAGCATGGCGTGTCTCGGGGAGAGGGGTGTAATCGGTTACATGGTAGGCGGCGACGGTAGACGTCACAACCCAAGTGATTGTTCCGATTCAGGTTTGCGACATGCATTGTCGCCACGGGGGATGGCTGGACAAGGATCGCCGTCACATCCGGGGCGTCATCGAGGCACGACTTAAGCCCGTGCCCGGCGATGCGGTCCCGGGGCCACCACGGCCGTTGCCGCAGACCGTCCGCAGGGCATTCCGCTGTCGGGATCCTGGCTAGGGGCTTGCGAGTGTGAGGCGAAGCGCGAAGCGCATGGAGGGGCGGAAGCGACAACGCCTTGGGTCCGTGCGTTGAGGGTGCCGCGGCGGCGAGGACACGCCGTGGCACCAGGCACCGCACGGGCCCAAGACGCCGTCGGCGCATCTTCTCCCCGTATTCCTTCCAACGCGGAGCGGACGGCGAAAACGGCCACCCGTCGGTGATAATCCGATGCACGCCCCCTGCCGTGCCGCCCATGGACAAGATCGAACGCATCACCGCCCTGCACCGCATCCTGAAAGCGGCGCGCTACCCGGTCACGGTGAAGCGCCTGCAGGAAGAATTGGGCTGCTCGCGCGCCACGGTCTATCGCGACCTGGCCTATCTGCGCGATGCGCTGATGGCCCCGATCGAGGGCGATGGCGAGGCGGGCTTCCGCTACCACGCCGCCGAAAGCGACCGTTTCGAACTGCCGGGCCTGTGGCTGAGTTCGGAAGAACTGTATGCGCTGCTCGCCGCGCAGCAACTGCTGGTGCGCACCGGCGGCGGCGTGCTGTCGGGCGCACTGGCGCCGTTGCAGAAGCGCATCGAGGGCCTGCTGGCCGATCATGCAGGCGTGGACCAGTGGCCGGTCGACCGCGTGCGGGTGATCCCGCACCGCGGCCGCAAGCTGGACGAAGCCAGCTTCCGCACCGTCGCCTCGGCCGTGCTGGAGCGCAAGCAACTGCAATTCGAATACCGTGCGCGCTCCACCGACGAGCGCACCCGGCGCACGGTGTCGCCGCAGCGCATCACCCATTACCGCGACAACTGGTACCTGGATGCCTGGGACCACGAGCGCAATGCGCTGCGCAGTTTTGCCGTCGATCGCGTGGGCAATGCGCGGTTGGGTGAAGAGCCGGCGCGCGATCTGCCCAACGAAGAACTGAACCAGCACCTGGCGTCGAGCTACGGCATCTTCTCGGGCGAACCGAAGGGCTGGGCGACGATCCTCTTCAGCGCCAAGGCCGCGCGCTGGGTCGCCGACGAGCAATGGCACTCCAAGCAGCAGGGGCGCCATCTGTCGGACGGCCGCTACGAGCTGAAGATCCCCTACAGCGTCTCGCGCGAACTGCTGATGGACATCCTGCACTACGGCGCCGATGCCGAGATCGTCGAGCCTGCCGTGCTGCGTGAGCAGGCGAAGGCGCTGCTGGAACTGGCGCTGTCGAACTACGAGAAGAAGTGACGTCCAGGCGTCCGTAGATACCGTGGGAGCGACGTCAGTCGCGAGGCTTGCAGGGAATCGCGACTGACGTCGCTCCCACAGGCTTCCTTCCAGTGAATTCGCGCCTCACAACCCTTTCGGTTCACCGAACCCGGGCTTGCCCACCTGCTCCCGCACCTGTGGTACGCGGACCAGCTGGCGGGCGTTGATGCCGTGGTCGCGGGCGCGCCTCACCAGGTCCTGGTACTGGGCATCTTCCATCACGGTGTCACGGGCGAGGATCCAGCCCATGTCGCGACCGGGGTAGTCGACCAGCGCCCACGAATAGTCCGGGGAGACTTCGACGATGCGCCACTTCGCCGGCACCACGCCGACGAACCACAGCGTCCACTCGCGATTGCCGGAACCGCTCTTGACCGAGGCGCGCGCCTCGCGCTGCGCTTCCGGCGCGGCGAAGCCCTCGCGGTAGTGGTAGCTGACACCGACCTTGTCGGTATCGCGCAGCGCGTATTCGTAGCGCGCGGCGACATGCCCACGCTCGGCGAAGTAGGGGATATGCGCGATGACATGCCAGGTGCCCATCACGCGTGGCAGGTCGATGGCATCCGGCGGATCCTGCGACGCGCCGCGGCTGGCACAGCCGGCCAGCAGGCACAGGAACAGCGCCAACAGGGCGAGGCGGGGCAGGCGGCAGGACAGCGACACGGGCATGCGGAACTCCTTACTTCCCTGTCATACGGACATGGTCGCCATCAGGGTGCGAGGGAGATGTTAACCGGTGATGTCGCAGTCCATGAGATGCGCGTGCGCGAATGTGACGTCGTACTGACATCACAGAGGAGTCCGCCATGTCCACGTTGTCGCTCCCGCGTCCGCATGCCGCCCGCCAGGACCGTCCCGATGCCCACCTCGATCTCGTGCTGCGCCGTTTGGTGCTGATCGGCGTCGCGGTGGTGGTACTGGTACCGCTGGCGCGCGCCAGCAGCGACTGGCTGGGCTGGTTGCCGCTCTGGCTGGTTGGCATGCCGGCCGCGGCGTGGTGGGCGCTGCACCACTTCCGGCTGCCGGCCGGCGCCCGCCTGATTGGCACGTTTCGACGCCGGCGCGGCCCGCAGGCGCGGCGGGTCCGGGCGGCCTGACCTTCGGCAGGGGGTGGCCTCCGGGCCTTGTGCTAGCGTGACATGTTCATGAACTGCACCTCCGGAGCCCCTTCCGATGTCAAAACTCGCCCATGCCTGCCTGGCGGCAGGCTTCGCCGTTGCCGGCGCGCTGTCCGTCCCCGTCCATGCCAAGGAGGCTGACGTGGCCAACGACCCGTATGCCTGGCTGGAAGACGTCGAGGGCCAGAAGCCGCTGGACTGGGTGAAGGGCGTCAATGCCAAGGCCGAGGCCGAGATCGCCAGCACCCCCGCCTTCAAGCAGCTGGAAGCCGACATCCGCGCCATCCTCGATTCCGACGCCAAGATCCCGGGCGTGCAGAAGATCGGGGACTTCTACTACAACTTCTGGAAGGACAAGCAGCACGAGCGCGGCCTGTGGCGGCGCACCACGCTGGCCGAGTACCGCAAGGCCCAGCCGCAGTGGGAGACCGTGCTGGACCTGGACGCGCTGAACAAGGCCGAGGGCAAGAATTGGGTCTGGCACGGCGCCGACTGCCGGAAGCCCGACTACAGCCGCTGCCTGATCGCGCTCTCGCGCGGCGGCGCCGATGCCGACGAGACCCGCGAATTCGACCTGGCCAACAAGAAGTTCCTGGCCGACGGCTTCTACCGTCCCGAAGCCAAGGGCGCCCTGGGCTGGAAGGATGCCGACACCGTCTATGTCTACACCGACTTCGGCGCCGGCAGCATGACCAGCTCCGGTTACCCGCGCATCGTCAAGGAATGGAAGCGCGGCACCCCGCTGGACAGCGCCAAGGTGGTCTACGAAGGCAAGCCGGACGACATGTACATCGCGGCGTACCACGACGACACGCCGGGCTTCCAGCGCGATTTCGTCAGCCGCACGCTGGCCTTCTACAACGACGAGCTGTACCTGCGCCGCGCCGATGGCACGCTGGCCAAGATCGACGCGCCGAACTCGGCCAACAAGGGCGTGTTCCGCGAGTGGCTGACGCTGGAGCTGCGCGAGCCATGGACCGTCGGCGGCAAGACCTACGCCGCCGGCTCGCTGCTGGCGGCCAAGTTTGACGACTTCATGACCGGCAAGCGCACGTTCGACGTGCTGTTCGAGCCCACCCAGACCACCTCGCTCGCTGGCATGTCGGTGACCAAGAATCACGTCGTGCTGAACGTGCTGGACGACGTCAAGAACAAGCTCAGCGTGCTGACGCCGTCCGCCAGCGGCTGGAAGCGCAGCGAGTTCGTCGGCGCGCCCAGCTTCGGTACCGTCAGTGTCAGCGCGGTTGACAGCGACGACAGCGATGCCGTGTGGATGACCGTCACCGACTACCTGACCCCGACCACGCTGTCGCTGGCCGAACTGGGCAAGAAGCCGGAGCAGCTGAAGTCGATGCCGGCGTTCTTCGATGCGGCCGGCAAGAAGATCGAGCAGCACTTCGCCACGTCCAAGGACGGCACCAAGGTGCCGTACTTCCTGGTGCGTCCGGAAGGCCTCAAGTACGACGGCAGTACACCGACCCTGCTGTACGGCTATGGCGGTTTCGAGATCTCGATGACCCCCGGGTACTCCGGTGGCGTCGGCAAGGGCTGGCTGGAGAAGGGCGGCGTCTACGCGGTCGCCAACATCCGCGGCGGCGGCGAGTACGGTCCGCGCTGGCACCAGGCGGCGCTGAAGGCCAATCGCCACAAGGCCTATGAGGATTTCGCCGCGGTCGCGCAGGATCTGATCGCGCGCAAGATCACCTCGCCCAAGCACTTGGGCATCCAGGGCGGCAGCAACGGCGGCCTGCTGACGGGCAACATGCTGACGCAATATCCGGAGCTGTTCGGCGCGGTCGTCGTGCAGGTGCCGCTGCTGGACATGAAGCGCTACAGCCACCTGCTGGCCGGTGCGTCGTGGATGGCCGAGTACGGCAATCCCGACACGTCCGACTGGGAATTCATCAAGACCTTCTCGCCGTACCACCTGTTCGATGCGAAGAAGGATTATCCGCCGACGCTGTTCATGACCTCGACGCGCGACGACCGCGTGCACCCCGGCCATGCCCGCAAGATGGCGGCGATGATGCTGGATGCCGGCAAGGACGTGCGCTACTACGAGAACATCGAAGGTGGCCACGGCGGTGCGGCGAACAACGCCCAAGCCGCGCACATGAGCGCGCTGGCCTACACCTTCCTCTGGCAACAGCTGGCCAAGTAAGTCTTCGCTCCCTTCCCCCGCGTGCGGGGGAAGGTGCCCGAAGGGCGGATGGGGGCAGCGCCGACGTCGAACGGAGTCGCTGTCCCCCACCCCATCCCTCCCCCGCAAGCGGAGGAGGGGGCCGACCGCTTCTCCATTGCATCCCGCATTCCCGGACCCCATCCATGAAGACGACTTCCTTCCTGCTTGCCGCGACCGTCCTGATGAGCACCCCGATCACCTCCGCCGTGGCCGCCAGCGCCACTCCACCCGACGTGGCCAAGAAGCCGCACGTGGTCAAGGCGCCGCACGGCGCCGAGCGCAACGACGAGTATTACTGGCTGCGCGACGACAAGCGCGAGAACAAGGAGATGCTCGCCTACCTCGAGGCCGAGAATGCCTACACCGACACGGTGATGGCGCCGCTGAAGCCGCTGGAGGACAAGCTGTACAACGAGGTCGTCGCGCGCATCAAGCAGGACGACGCCAGCGTGCCGTACCGCGAGCGCGGCTGGTGGTACTACGCGCGCTTCGTGACCGGCAAGGATTACCCCGTGCACGCGCGCCGCAAGGACGGCCCGGGCGTGGATGCGGTGTCGATCCAGAAGGCCAATGAAGCCGGTGACTTCGTAGGCGAGCAGGTGCTGCTCGACGTCAATGCGCTTGCGGGTGACAAGCTGTTCTACAGCGTCGGCGACTACGAGGTCAGCCAGGACAACCGGCTGCTCGCCTACGCCGACGACACCAACGGCCGCCGCCAGTACACCATCCGCTTCAAGAACCTGGACACGGATGAGGTGCTGCCGGATACCGTGACCAACGCCGAACCGAACCTGGTCTGGTCCAACGATGGCCGCACGCTGTTCTACGTGGACAAGGACCCCGAAACCCTGCTCAGCAAGCGGGTGAAGTCGCACGTGCTGGGCACGCCGTCCAGCCAGGACAAGCTGGTCTACGAAGAGGAAGACGACAGCTTCTACATGGGCATCGGCCGCACCCGCGACGACAAGTTCATCTGCATCGGCGTGGAAAGCACCGTATCCTCGGAGATGCGCTGCACGCCGGCCGCCGAGCCGGGCGTGTTCACCGTGCTGGCGCCGCGCGAGCGCGACGTCGAGTACCAGGCCGACCACCTGGGCGACCGCTGGGTGATCCGCACCAATGCCGACGGCGCCACCAACTTCAAGGTCGTCACCGCGCCGACCGCATCCACCTCGCGCAAGGACTGGAAGGACTGGATCGCGCACCGCGACGACGTCTTCGTCGAGGGCATCGAACTGTTCGACGGCTTCAGCGTGGTCTCCGAGCGCGCCAATGCGCTGGAAAGCCTGCGCGTGATCAAGGCCGACGGCAGCAGCGACTACATCAAGGCCGATGAATCCGCCTACTCCATGGGCCTGGCCGCGAACCCGGAGACCGGCACCGACTGGGTCCGCTACAGCTACACGTCGATGACCACGCCGGCCACGACCTACGAGATCAACACCAGGACCGGCGAGCGCCGCCAGCTCAAGCAGCAGCCGGTGCCGGGCTACGACGCGTCGAAGTACGTGACCGAGCGTGTGTGGGCGCCGGCGCGCGACGGCAAGACGAAGATCCCGGTGACGCTGGTCTACCGCAAGGACGTCGCCCGCGACGGCAAGGCACCGATGCTGCAGTACGCCTACGGCAGCTATGGCTCGTCGATGGATCCGAACTTCAGCATCACCAACATCAGCCTGCTGGACCGCGGCGTGGTGTACGCGCTGGCGCATATCCGCGGTGGCCAGGAAATGGGCCGCACCTGGTACGACGACGGCAAGCTGTACAACAAGATCAACACCTTCACCGACTTCATCGACGTCACCGACTACCTGGTGAAGGAAGGCTACGCGGCCAAGGACCGCGTCGCCGCGATGGGCGGCAGCGCCGGCGGCCTGCTGATGGGCGCGGTGTCGAACATGGCGCCGGAGAAGTACCGGGTCATCCTGACGCTGGTGCCGTTCGTCGACGTGGCCACCACGATGCTGGACCCCAGCATCCCGCTGACCACCAACGAGTACGACGAGTGGGGCAACCCGGAAGAGAAGGGCTATTACGACTACATCCTGAAGTACTCGCCCTACGACAACCTGCAGGCCAAGGCCTATCCGGCGATGTTCGTCGGCACCGGCCTGTGGGACTCGCAGGTGCAGTACTGGGAGCCGGCCAAGTACGTCGCTCGCCTGCGCGACGTGAACACGAGCAAGAACACCGTCGTGTTCCGCACCAACATGGAAGCCGGCCACGGCGGCAAGTCGGGTCGTTTCCGCCAGTACCGCGAACGCGCGGAGATGTACGCCTTCATGCTCGATCAGCTGGGTGTGCCGTCGAAGTAAGCGCTTCGTGCGGTAATGCGGAGAGCCGGGGAAACCCGGCTCTTTCCGTTTTGGACCCGCGAACGCGGTCCTTCAGCGGAGCGTGTCACCGCCGATAACCCGGAGAGCGGGCGCGGTCGGGTGATGGTCATGGCAGGGTGGAGTACGGTCGCAAGATCGGCGCGGATGGTATTCGCGCCGTCCGTCGCCGATTTGGGGTACAAGGTCGCGGTGCACGATGCCTCTCCGCCGCCGCCGCGTGACCTGCCCGACCCCCGGCCCGTGCGCTTCCGCTGGGCGTGGTGGCTGCTGGCCTACGCCAGCCTGGGCATGGGCATCCTGGGTGTCTTCGTCCCGGGACTGCCGACCACGGTCTTCATCCTTATCGCCGCTTATGCGGCCTCGCGCGGGTCCGAGCGGCTGCACCGTTATCTGGTCACGCACCCGCGCTTCGGCCCGATGATCCATGACTGGCACCGGCATCGCGCGGTGTCCCGGCGCGCCAAGTGGGCGGCCACGTGGACGATGCTGGCCAGCGCGGTGATCCTTCTGACCCTGATGCTGTGGTTGGGTTCGCATCGCGGGTGGATGGTGGCGCTGCCGATCGCCTGCATGGCCGTCGTCGCGACGTGGCTGTGGCGGCGTCCCGAGCCGCCTCGCGGCGGGTGAACGGCCATCGGCATTCATCGCGCTGTGGCTATACTCGCGGCATGAATCGGAACGCCCGCCTTGTCCTCGCTGCCGCCGTGATGGCGGTCCTGTCCGCCTGCGGTGCCAAGGGCCCGCTGTTCATGCCGGAGAAGCCGGTCGAAGAGGCGCCGGTGGCGCCCGCCGAGACCGCCCCGGCCAGCAGCGATACGCTGCCGGCGGAGCCGCCGATCGATCCCGCCACGGTGCCCGCCACCGACGGGAATGGCTGAGCCCCCGCACACCGGGGCCACGGCGATGCGGTTCACCAAGATGCACGGGGCCGGCAACGATTTCGTCGTGCTGGACCTGCGCGGCGGACTGCCGCCGCCGGATGCCGTGCTGGCCGCCGCGCTGGCCGACCGCCACCGGGGCGTGGGCTGCGACCAGATCCTGACCATCGAGACTCCGCGCAGCGCCGGGTCGGTGGCGGCCTACCGCATCTGGAATTCCGACGGCTCGCCGTCTCAGCAATGCGGCAACGGCGCGCGCTGCGTCGCGGCCTGGCTGGTCCGCGATGGCGCGGCCCGCGGCGATGCCTTCGATGTCGACAGTCCGCTGGCCACGCATGCCGTGCAGCGCATCGGCGACGACCGCTACGCCATCGCGATGGGCGTGCCCGAGTTCGTGCCGGCGCGCATCCCGCTGCAGGGCTTCGAGCAGGTGCGCGGGGAGTACGACGCCGACGTGGACGAGGGTGTGCGCCTGCACTTCGGCGCGGTGTCGATGGGCAATCCGCATGCCGTGATCGAGGTCCCGTCCGTCGATGCCGCGCCCGTCCTGCACTACGGACCATTGCTGCAGCGCTCGTGGCATTTCCCCGAATCGGTCAACGTCGGTTTCGCCGAAGTCGTGGCGCGCGACCGCGTGCGCCTGCGCGTGTACGAGCGCGGCGTGGGCGAGACGCTGGCCTGCGGCAGCGGCGCCTGCGCGGCGGCGGCGGTCCTGATCCGCCGCGAGCGGGTCGACCGCGACGTGGCCATCGCGCTGCCGGGCGGCGAGTTGCGCATCCGCTGGCCGTCCGACGACGCGCCGGTCATCATGTCCGGGCCGGCGGCATTCGTATTCGAAGGGGAATGGAAAGCATGAGCGAGACACTGCACAAACTGGGCGCCCACGACGTCGCGGCCTGGCTGCGGCGGCACCCGACCTTCCTGAAGCAGTTCCCGGACCTGGCGCTGAGCATGGTGGTGCCGCGCGACGACGGTCCCACGGCCTCGCTGGCCAGCTATCAGCTGGAAGTGCTGC
This sequence comes from Pseudoxanthomonas sp. LjRoot206, assembly GCF_056175725.1. Taxonomy (NCBI): domain Bacteria; kingdom Pseudomonadati; phylum Pseudomonadota; class Gammaproteobacteria; order Lysobacterales; family Lysobacteraceae; genus Pseudoxanthomonas; species Pseudoxanthomonas sp. LjRoot206. Next base: position 646,201 of record NZ_JBGFFI010000003.1, on the reverse strand, counting down.
GCGACAAGAACCGCGAATTGTCGCGGCGCCTCAACGACCTGTTCGCCAATGCGCAGGAGAACGAACGCCTGGCGGTGCGTACGCACCAGTTGGCGCTGACCCTGATGAAGCAGGCCACCGCCGCCGATACCGTGCGTGCGATGGCGGCCTCGCTGGCCGAGGACTTCAATGGCGACCGCGTCAGCATCGTGCTGCTGCAGCCGGTGGCCGGGCTGGAAGAAAGCGAGTGGCTGCAGGTCATCCCGGCGGACAACCCGCACATGGCGCCGTTCCGCGACTGCCTGCGCGACGGCGAGCCGATCTGCGGCCGCCTGCAGCCGGAAAAGCACGTGCTGCTGTACGGCGCGCGCGCCGAGGAAGTAGCCTCGTCGGCCTTGCTGCCGCTGCCGGGCATCGGCCTGGTCGCCGTCGGCAGCCGCGACGGCAACCGCTTCTACCCCGGCATGGGCACGCTGTTCCTGCGCATGATGGGCGATACGCTGGTGACGGCGCTGAAGCGGTTCGATGGCTGAGCGCGGACCGGCGCGTCCTGCCGTCATTCCTGCGAAAGCCGGAATCCATGTTGCTTTTTCTCGTTCGATGTCGAGGCTACGGCAACAGCAAAATGGATTCCGGCTTTCGCCGGAATGACGGATTGTCGTGATCTACGCAGTCGCCGACTTTCTTGCCCACCTCGAAGTCGAGCGTCGCGTCTCCGCGCATACGCTGGACGCGTACCGCCGTGACCTCGCCGCACTGACGGAGTGGGCGCAGGCCCAGGGTCTCGCCGAGCTGGCCGACATACAGGCTGAACAGCTGCGCGGGTTCGTCGCCAGCGAACACCGCCGTGGCCTCTCGCCGAAGAGTCTGCAGCGTCGCCTTTCGGCCTGCCGCAGTTACTACCAGTGGTTGCTGAAGCACGGTCGCATCGCCGCCAGCCCTGCTGCCGCGCTGCGCGCGCCGAAGGCGCCGCGCAAGTTGCCGCAGGTACTCGATGCGGACGAGGCCGTCCGGCTCGTCGAGGTCCCCACCGATGCGCCGCTGGGCAGGCGCGACCGCGCATTGCTCGAACTCTTCTATTCCTCCGGCCTGCGCCTGAGCGAGCTGTGCGCGCTGCGCTGGGGCGACCTCGACATGGCCGGCGGCATGGTCACCGTGCTCGGCAAGGGCAGCAAGGAGCGCAAGGTGCCGGTTGGCTCGCATGCGCGCCATGCGCTGACCGAGTGGCGACAGGAACGGCCAGCCGGCAACGAGGCATTCGTGTTCCCGGGCCGCGGCGAGGGGCCGATCTCGCAGCGCGCCGTGCAGATCCGCATCAAGCAGCTCGCGCAGCGCCAGGGGCTGTTCAAGCACGTGCACCCGCACATGCTGCGGCACAGTTTCGCCAGCCACATCCTGGAATCGTCCGGCGACCTGCGCGGCGTGCAGGAACTGCTCGGCCACGCCGACATCGCCACCACGCAGATCTATACGCACCTGGACTTCCAGCACCTGGCCAAGGTGTACGACGCCGCGCATCCGCGGGCGAAGCGGAAGAAGGGCTGAACCGGCGCGTCGAAGGTCATGCTTGAACCGGTGACCGGCGTCCCCACCTCTGGGGGAACACCCCGGAGGCCTGCATGGACCCCAGCCAGAATCCCAACGTTTTCCACGCCACCACCATCCTGTCCGTGCGCCGCAACGGCCATGTCGCCGTCGCCGGCGACGGCCAGGTGACGCTGGGCCATACGGTGATGAAGGGCAACGCGCGCAAGGTGCGCCGGCTCGGCCGCGACGGCCAGGTGCTGGCGGGTTTCGCCGGTGCGGCGGCCGATGCGTTCACGCTGTTCGAACTGTTCGAAGCCAAGCTGGAAAAGCACGGCCAGCTGACGCGTGCGGCGGTCGAACTGGCGAAGGACTGGCGCACCGAACGCCGCCTCGGCAAGCTCGAAGCCCTGCTCGCGGTCGCCGACAAGGAAACCTCGCTGATCATCAGCGGCACCGGTGACGTGATCGAACCCGAGGACGGCATCATCGCCATCGGCTCCGGTGGTTCCTACGCCCTGTCCGCAGCGCGCGCGCTGCTGGCGCACACCGAGCTGGACGCGAAGTCCATCGCCGTCGAGTCGCTGAACATCGCCGGCGACATCTGCATCTACACCAACCGCAACGTGGTGGTCGAAGAGCTCTGAGGCTCCGACCGCCATCCTGCTCCGACCATCAAGGTCGGGGCTGAAGCCCCTCCTACAGAACATCACGCCATGACCGAAAACACCTCGTCCACCATGACGCCGCGCGAGATCGTGCAGGAACTGGACCGCCACATCGTCGGCCAGCAGGCCGCCAAGCGCGCCGTCGCCATCGCACTGCGCAACCGCTGGCGCCGCATGCAGCTCGATGCCGGGCTGCGCAACGAAGTGATGCCGAAGAACATCCTGCTGATCGGCCCCACCGGCGTCGGCAAGACCGAGATCGCGCGCCGGCTGGCCACGCTGGCCAACGCGCCGTTCGTGAAGGTGGAAGCCACCCGCTTCACCGAGGTCGGCTACGTGGGCAAGGACGTCGAGCAGATCGTCCGCGACCTGGCCGACACCGCGGTGAAGATGTACCGCGAACAGGCCAAGGCGCGCATGCGCACGCAGGCCGAGGAGCGCGCCGAAGACCGCATCCTCGATGCGCTGCTGCCGCGCCGCGATGCCGCAGGCGGCAATGGCTTCGGTTTCGGCGCTGCCACCACGACCGTCGACATCGGTGCCGAACCCTCGTCGAAGGAGTCGGAGACCCGCCAGAAGCTGCGTCGGCAGCTGCGCAGCGGCGACCTGGACGATCGCGAGATCGAACTGGAGCTGGCGGCCAATGTCGGCGTCGACATCATGACGCCGCCCGGGATGGAGGAGATGGGCCAGCAGCTGCGGCAGATGTTCTCCAACCTCGGCGGGCAGAAGACGCACAAGCGCACCGTCACCATCAAGGCCGCGCGCCCGCAGCTGGTCGAGGAAGAGGCCGCCAAGCTGGTCAACGAGGACGACATCCGGGCCGCCGCCATCGAGGCCTGCGAACAGCACGGCATCGTCTTCATCGACGAGATCGACAAGGTCGCCAAGCGCAGCGGCACCATGAGCGGCGCCGACGTCAGCCGCGAGGGCGTGCAGCGCGACCTACTGCCGCTGGTGGAAGGCAGCAACGTGTCGACCAAGTACGGCACGGTGAAGACCGACCACATCCTGTTCATCGCCTCGGGCGCGTTCCACCTGGCCAAGCCCAGCGACCTGATCCCGGAACTGCAGGGCCGCTTCCCCATCCGCGTCGAACTGACGGCGTTGAGCAAGCAGGATTTCATCCGCATCCTCACCGAACCCAAGGCTGCGCTGACGAAGCAGTATGTCGAACTGATGAAGACGGAAGGCGTGGCGCTGCGCTTCACCGACGATGCGGTGGGTCGCCTCGCCGAGATCGCCGCGCTGGTCAACGAGCGCCAGGAGAACATCGGTGCCCGTCGCCTGCATACCGTGCTGGAGCGGTTGCTGGATACGCTGAGCTATGAAGCACCCGATCGCGACGGCCAGAACGTCACCATCGACCGCGACTACGTCGATGCGCATCTTGGCGAGCTGGTGCAGGACCCCGACCTGAGCCGCTACATCCTGTAATCCCACGAACCCGCCGCAAGGCGGGTTCTTCGTTGCGGCCGATGGCAACGCGGGCGTCGGCTACAATCGACTCCCACGCCGCATGCACCGATCCGCCGATGAGTACGTTGCCTCCCTGCCCGCAATGCGCGTCCGCCTATACGTACGAGGACGGTGCGCAGCTGGTCTGCCCGGAATGCGGCCACGAGTGGTCGGCGGACGCGGCGACCGCCGGCGATGACGAACGCGTCATCAAGGACGCCAACGGCAACGTGCTGCAGGATGGCGACACCGTCACCGTCATCAAGGACCTGAAGGTCAAGGGGTCGTCGCTGGTGGTGAAGGTCGGCACCAAGGTCAAGAACATCCGCCTGGTCGACGGCGACCACGACATCGACTGCAAGATCGACGGCATCGGCGCGATGAAGCTCAAGTCGGAGTTCGTCCGCAAGGCCTGACCTCGCGGACGGGTGTTCAGTCCTCGCCGATGTCCTCGTTCCACACGTCGGGATTGGCGCGGATGTAGCCGCCGAGCAGGTCGATGCAGTCCTGGCTCTGCAGGTCGATGACCTCGACGCCGGATTCGCGCAACCAGTCGATGCCGCCCTGGAACGTCACAGACTCCCCGACCACCACGGTGCCGATGTTGAACTGGCGCACCAGGCCGCTGCAGTACCAGCACGGCGCCAGCGTGGTGACCATGATCGTGTCGCGGTAGCGGCGCTGGCGGCCGGCCTTGCGGAAGGCGTCGGTCTCGCCGTGCACGGAGGGATCGCCTTCCTGCACGCGGCGGTTGTGGCCGCAGCCGAGCAGGCGCCCATCCTGGTGGTACAGCGCCGCCCCGATCGGGATGCCGCCCTCGGCCAGCCCCTGGCGTGCCTCATCGATGGCGGTCTGCAACAGGGCGCGGTAGTCGGGGGTGGTGATCATGGCGAGACATCGATGTCGGGCGAGTGCGCGGGATCATACACGCAGAGAATGTGATGCCACGCACGGCACTGGCGGCGTGCAGCCGTTAGAACACGACGTGCGATGCGGGATGCGCATCGGGGATCGAGGGAGCAGGGGATCATGGGGAAGGACGTCGACGCCGTGCCACGCAGCGCGTGGGCCATGGCGCTGCTGGTGGCCGCCTGCAGCCTGTCGTTCGCGACGGGGTTGCGCGCGCAGACCATCGAACAGGGGCTGCTTCAGCTGGAGTGGGGCGATCCACCGCGTACTGCGGCAGGGCAGCCGCGCCTGGCGCCGCGCTTCAACGCGTCGCTGCTGAAGGACGACGGCAGCCGTATCCCACTGGACCCCGCGCAGGCGAAGCTGGCGGCCGGCGACCTGTACGTGCTGGCGAACCGGCGCGTCGCCGTGGCGTTCGCGCCACAGGGGCGCGTGATGTCCTCCGCGCCCGAGATCCAGGCGATCGTGCCGGCCGACCGCACCACGCAGTCGGCACAGGTGCATGCCGCCAATGCGCGCGTCATGGCCGCGGCGCCGATCAGCGGCGTCACCCGCTGGGTGACGCTGATGTGCAAGTTCAACGACATCGTCGACGAGCAGAAGGACCTGGCGTTCTTCCAGTCGCAGTACGGCGAAGGCGTCGGCCAGCTGGGCCACTACTGGCGCGAGGTGTCTTACAACAAGATCAACCTGGCCGGCAGCACAGCGCACGGGTGGTACGCCTTGCCGAACCCGCGTTCGACGTACGTGACCAAGGTGGACGGAAAGGACAAGGCCGACCTCAACAAGCTGTTCGCCGATTGCGCGTCGGCGGCGCCGGAAACGGTCGATCTGAATGGGCCGGTCGGCATCAACATGATGTTCAATGGCGATCTCGACGGCTTCGCCTGGGGTGGACAGAGCTGCGCCACCGTGCGCGGGGTGCGGCTGTGCAAGCGGGTGACGTGGAATCCGCCCTGGTCGTTCCGCAACCTCGCGCCGCTGGCCCACGAAATGGGCCACGGTTACGGCCTGCCGCATTCGGACAATTCCGATGGCGACGACGATACCTACGACAACCCATGGGACGTGATGAGCGATGGCTGGTCCAACGCGGTGGGCGACGCCACCTACGGCACGCGCCCGAAGCACATCAACATTTTCCAGCGCCACCGCTTGAGCTGGGTGGACGCGCCACGCCAGAGGATCATCGCGCTGGGGGATCTCGGCACCTACGACATTGCGCTGGACTACGCGAGCCTGGCGAACTCGACGAACGTGCAGATGCTGGTGCTGTCGCTGTCGCCGCAGGCGGATCCCTATGCGACCGTGGTGTACACACTGGAGGCGCGCAAGCGCGAAGGCACCTACGAGGGCAACCTGGCCGGCAATGCGGTGATCATCCACAAGCTGGAGCGCTCCGGCACGGCCTACAGCATCGATGCCGATGTCCCGCCGGCCAACCGGTCCAACAACGAAGGCTCGATGTTCAAGGTGGGCGAGCGCTGGATCACGCCGGAAGCGTCGCATCTGGTGACGATCACGTCGCAGACCGCCACCGGCTTCGTGGTGACCGTCGGCCCGAGGCGGGTGATGAGCAGTCCGCTGCCCGCGCGCCTGAAGCCCGACGCCGTTGCACCCGCATCGTCGGCCTTGCCTGCGCTCCCTGCCGCAGACGCTGCGGCGTCAGGCAGCAGCGGCGGCGACGCGCGCGCGCCGGCGCGCGCGCTTTGCGCCGCCAACGGCATGCGATCGATGGCGGCGACGTGTGCGATCCGCGAACGCTGACTGTCGGGGATGCCCCGACGGCTTCCGGCGTCTCCCTACACCGTGTAAGTGCGCGGTGTAGGGGCATAAAAGAATGAGGTTCGCGCTCGATTCCTGACCTGCATCGCAGTTCGGAACATCCGGCGGAAATCGCCGGAAACACCCCTCAAGACCTCGTGCCTCCTGCCGACACCCCGACCATGGCGGCGTCATCTCGACCCGTCGTCGTGAATGGGGTCGCGCGTGATCAAACACCGATCAGCCGACACGCGGCGCAAGGGCATTCGGGTGTCCTTCGCTGTCGGAATGTCGGTTCTGGCCTGCATCTTCACGGGTTCTCCGCTGCGTGCGGAGACCGTGGTGCAGGGCACTCTTCAACTGCAGTGGGCGGATCCTCCGCGCGCACTGCCCGGACGCGCGCCAGCGCCGCCGCAGCTGGATGCGTGGCTGGACATGGGTCCTGGACGGCGCGTCGCGCTGGATGTGGCGCAGGCCAGGAAGGCCGCAGGCGATCTCTACGCGCTGGCGAACCGCCGCGTGGCGGTGTCGTACGCGACGCGCGCCGACATCGCGACATCGTCCAGGGTCATGTCATCCGCGGCGGCGACGCCGTCGATCAGCGCCATCGTGCCCACCGATCGCCTGCCGCAACGCGCGCTGGCGGTGGCCGCCGACGGACGCGTCATGGCATCCGCGCCCGTACTCGGTGCGACCCGCTGGATCACGCTGATGTGCAAGTTCGCCGATGTCGCGACCGAGCAGAAGCCGCGCAGCTACTTCCAGGACCAGTACGGCAATGCGCCCGGCCAGTTGGGCCACTACTGGTCCGAGGTGTCCTACGGCCAGATCAATCTCGCCGGCAGTTCCGCACACGGCTGGTACGCGTTGCCGAAGCCGCGATCGGCCTACCTGGCCGATGTCAACGGCAAGCAGAAGGCACAGCTGTCGGAACTCTTCGCCGATTGCGCGGCTGCGGCGGATGCGGAGGTGGACTTCACGGGCATCCAGGGCGTCAACCTGATGTTCAACGGCGAACTTGACGGCAATGCCTGGGGCGGTGGCGCATGCACCACGCTCGATGGCGTTTACGCGTGCACGCGCGTCACCTGGAGCCCGCCGTGGTCGTTCGCCAATCTCGCGCCGCTGGCGCACGAGATGGGGCATGGCTACGGCTTGCCGCATTCCAACAATTCCGATGGCGACAGCGATACGTACGACAACCCCTGGGACGTCATGAGCGATGCGTGGCGGAATGCCACCAGCGACGCCACGTATGGACTACTGCCTAAGCATCCGAACATGTACCAGCGCGAACGACTGGGCTGGCTGCCCGCATCGCGCAAGCGCATCATCGCCGCCGACAACCGCGATACGCACGAATTCGTGCTGGATGCCGGCAGCGTGCTGAAGACCGCGAACACGCAGCTGGTAGTGCTCGCCCTGCCGGCGCAGCCCGATCCCTACAAGACCGTGATCTACACGCTGGAGGCGCGGCGCCGCACCGGCACGTACGAATCGAAGCTGGCGGGGGACGCGGTGATCATCCACAAGCTGGAGGATTACGGGATCGCCTACAGCATCGACCGCGATACGCCGGCGGCCACGGTCTCCAGCAACGAAGGCTCCATGCTGAAGCCGGGCGGACGCTGGAATACGCCGGACGAACTGCACTGGGTCGAGGTCGTGTCGGAGACTCCGCAGGGATTCGTCGTGCGCGTCGGTCCGCGGCCACGCTCCATGAGTTCGCCCGCACCGGTGCTGGAGCGCCCAGTCAGCGTCGCCGCCTCGTCGCCGTCGGCACCGAAGCCCTCGCCGTCGTCGCCGACCCCGGCGATCCCTGCCGCCAGGTCGGCTACCGCACGCCGGCGCACTTGCGATGCCTTGCCGTCGCTGTTGCGGTTGGCACCGGTGTGCGCATTGCTGGAGCGCTGACCGGCGTGCGATGCGCGCAAAGGTATCGACGTAAGTGTCGATGCCATCCCATTCGCGTGTGACAACGTGATCTGCGTGGCGCATGCGCTACGACATCGCGGAGTGCGCCGCACGACGCAGGCAAACAACGACCTGCATTCCAGAACGAAAATTTCGTCGTCGATGACGGCGGACCGGTTGCCGCATTGCGCATCGCATGCCGATGTCCCGGATAGCCGCGCAGTCCTGCGCGCATTCGGAGAGCGACATGGTGCCGGAACGATGGGCGAGCCATCGTGTGGTTGCGCGCGGGCGCATGCTGCTGCTGTGCCTGGCGGCAGGTGTCGCGGCGGCGGCGGAGGCGAGGGCGGACGAGATCCTCCAGGGCGTCCTGCAACTGCGCTGGGGCGACGCTCCGCATGCGTCGCGCACACACGCGCATGGCACATCGATCGAACCGTTCGAAGCCTGGCTGGATGCCGGGCCGGGTCGTCGGCATCGCCTCGATACCGCGCAGGCGCGGCGTGCCGCAGGAGACCTGTATGCGTTGGCCAACCGCCGCATCGCCGTGTCCTACGGTCACCGCTCAGTGCCTGCGATGGCGAGCCCCAAGAGTGCTTCGTCCGCGCCGACGCTGTCTGAGATCACCGCCATCGTGCCGGTGGACGGCCCTCCCGGAAGGCCGATGGCAAAGAGCGATTTCGGTGGAAGCGGAACGCCATGGCAGGTGGCCGGCAGCACGCGCTGGATCAGCGTCATGTGCAGGTTCGCCGATGTCGCGGCGGAACCGAAGCCGCGCGCGTTCTTCCAGGCCCAGTACGGTGAGGCGCCCGGCCAGCTGGGACACTACTGGTCCGAGGTGTCGTATGGCCGCGTCAGCCTGTCCGGCAGTACGGCGCACGGCTGGTACACGCTGCCCAAGGCGCGAGCCGCGTATCTGACGCTGGTGAACGGCCGGACACGGGCCGATCTGTCGCAACTGTTTTCCGATTGCGCGGCGCTGGCGGATGCCGACGTCGATTTCCGCGGTGCGCAGGGCGTCAACCTGATGTTCAACGCGGAACTGGATGGGCATGCCTGGGGTGGCGGCGCCTGTGCCGATCTTGACGGCAGTTACCAGTGCACGCGCGCGACGTGGAATCCGCCGTGGTCATTCACTAACCTCGCGCCGCTGGCGCACGAGATGGGACATGGCTACGGGCTGCCGCATTCGGACAACTCCGATGGCGATGGCGATACCTACGACAATCCCTGGGACCTCATGAGCGATGCCTGGCGGAATGCCGTCAGCGATGTCGCCTACGGTCTGTTGCCCAAGTCCCTGGCCATGGTCCAGCGCGAGCGCCTGGGCTGGGTGGTGCCGGCGGACAAGCGGATCATTTCCGCCGACAACGGCGAGACCCACGACGTGATGGTGGCCTGGGCGGATGTCGCCACGACGGGCGCGGTGCGGATGCTGGTGCTCGTGATGCCGAACCCGTCCGATCCCTATCGAACCGTGACCTACACGCTGGAAGCGCGTCGACGCGTAGGCACCTACGACGCTCGCCTGGCGGGCGATGCGGTGATCATCCATGCGCTGGAAGATTACGGGATCGCCCGCAGTATCGATGCCGACCGGCCGGCGGCGGACCTGTCGGGCAACGAGGGTTCCATGTTCCGCGTCGGCGAAACCTGGAAGACGCCGGACGAACGGCACTGGGTGCAGGTGCTGTCCTTGACGGCGACGGGCTTCCTGGTGCGGGTCGGCCCGCGTCCGCGCGCGATGAGCACGCCGTCGCCGGTGCTGGTGCAGTCCGGCCCGGTCGCTGCGTCGTCGGTACCAGCGCGTGCCACCACGCCGAAGACGGCGCCGCGCGCCTCGCGTCGTGTACCGCCCCGTCGTTGCGACGTACTGCCGCGCGTGTTCCGCATCCAGGCGGTATGTGCGTGGCTGGCAAGGTGAAGGGAGCGAGCGGCCATGCGCGCGCGACATCCGGTGCGGGAGATAAGTCCCCGTGTCTGCATGCGCATGGCGCTCGCATTGCTGCTGGCATGCGGCGTGATCGCGTCCACTCGGGCGCAGACGGTCGTGCACGGCGTGCTGCAGTTGCGATGGGGCGATCCGCCACCCGAGGCGCGGGGACCCGCCGCCGCATCGCGCTTCGAGGCGTGGCTGGACGTCGGATCCGGTCATCGCATCGCGCTGGACGCGTTGCAGTCCCGCAGGGCGGCAGGCGACCTGTCTGCACTCGCCAACCGGCGCGTAGCGGTGTCCTACGCTGCACGTTCACCGGCAGCCGGCATCGATGCCATCGTGCCGGTCGAGCTGCCTGTGCGCGCGAAGGCAGGACTTGCGAACGGACGCACGCTGGCGATGGCCCCCGTGCTGGGCAGTACGCGCTGGCTGACGGTGATGTGCAAGTTCGCCGACGTCGCGTCGGAACCGAAGCCGCGCGCCTTTTTCCAGGGGCAGTACGGCAACGCGCCCGGACAACTCGGCCACTACTGGTCCGAAGTGTCGTACGGTCAGGTCGACCTGGCCGGCAGCAGCGCACACGGTTGGTACACGCTGCCGCGACCGCGGTCGGCGTACGTGTCCGTCGTCAATGGCGCGCCGAAGGTGGACTTGAACGCGTTGTTCGCGGAGTGCACCGCACTGGCGGATGCCGAGGTGGACTACGCGGGGGCGCACGGCATCAACCTGATGTTCAACGCCGAACTCGATGGCCGTGCGTGGGGCGGTGGAGCCTGCGCCATGCTGGATGGCACCTACCGCTGCACGCGCGCCACGTGGAATCCGCCGTGGGCGTTCGCCAACCTGGCAGGGCTGGCGCACGAGATGGGGCATGGCTACGGATTGCCGCATTCGGACAACTCCGACGGCGATGCCGACACCCACGACAATCCGTGGGACGTGATGAGCGATGCCTGGCGGCACGCCGCCACGGATCCGACGTACGGCCTGTTGCCCAAGTATCCGGGCATGGTGCAACGCGAACGTCTCGGCTGGGTCGCGCCGGCACGCAAGCGCGTGGTGCCGGCGGACAATCGGCAGGTACTGGAGTTCCACCTCGATGCCGTCGACCTGCGCACTACGGACGGCGTGCAGATGATCCTGCTCGAAGGCGACGCGCAGCCCGATCCCTACCGGACCGTCCTGCACGTGATCGAGGCGCGACGGCGTGGCGGCACGTACGAGGCCGGCCTGGCAGGCGACGCGGTGATCATCCACGTGCTGCAGGACTATGGCATCGCGCGCAGTGTCGACGCGGACATGCCGGCGGCCGATCTCGCCGCCAACGAAGGTTCGATGTTCAAGCCCGGCGAGCAATGGGGTACGCCGGCCGGCCTGCACTACCTCCAGGTGGTGTCCGCGACCGACACGGGATTCGTGGTGCGGATCGGGCCGCGGCCGCGGGTGATGAGTACGCCGGTCCCCGCGCTCGAAAGGCTTGCCGCCACCGCGTCTTCGACGGCGTCGCCGTCGCCATGGCCGCGCAGGCAGACGCCCGCTCTTCCGGTCCTGCCTTCACCGTGCAGGGTCGTGGGCGGCGCACCGTGGCGGCTTGCGGCCTGCCTGCGCCAGGATCGCTGAGCGCGCAGGCGGGACCGGCCGGCCGGGTAGTGCGATAATCCGGCCATGAGCGAATCCCCCTACGAACGCGGCACCACCCACTTCGGCTTCCGCGACGTCGCCGCCAAGGACAAGCAGAAGCTGGTGGGCGAGGTATTCACCTCGGTGGCCGGCAAATACGACCTGATGAACGACCTGATGAGCCTCGGCATCCATCGGGTCTGGAAGCGCTACTTCGTCGGCACCTGCCAGGTGAAGCGCGGCGACCGCGTGCTCGACCTGGCCGGCGGCACCGGCGACATCGCCGCGCTGTTGAAGGATCGCGTGGGCGATACCGGCCAGATCGTGCTGGGCGACATCAACGCCGGCATGCTGTCGGTCGGCCGCGACCGCATGACCGACCGCGGCGTGGTGCAGGGCCTGGAGTACGTGCAGTGCAACGCCGAGGCGCTGCCGTTCCCGGACGCCAGCTTCGACCTGGTCACGATCGCCTTCGGCTTGCGCAACGTCACCGACAAGGCAGCCGCGCTGCGTGACATGCACCGCGTGCTGAAGGTCGGCGGTCAGGCGCGGGTGCTGGAGTTCTCCGAGGTGACGGTGGACTGGTTCAAGCCGGTCTACGACTTCCACTCGTTCAAGGTGCTGCCGAAGCTGGGCCAGCTGTTCGCGCAGGACGCCGGCAGCTACCAATACCTGGCCGAGAGCATCCGCCAGCATCCGCCGCAGGCCGAGCTGCAGGGCATGATGGACGAGGCCGGATTCGCCCGGACCAGCTACAAGAACCTGTCCGCCGGCATCGTCGCCATCCACACCGGCTACAAGGTCTGAACGGGGCGCCAGGAGCTCGGTAGGAGCGGGCCATGCCCGCGATGCTCGTGCGCGCGGTGATGGAAAAGCATCGCGCCCATGGGGCGCTCCTACAGAGAGCTCCCGGACCGGGCGCCGGGGGTGCGAGGCGAGGCAGGTCCCGTCCGGCGCGGTAAACTGGGTACTTCCCCCGTAGCGCTGGAAGTCCCCTGATGCGTTCTCTGGCTTTGCTGTTGTCCTGCGCCGCCGTGCTGGCGGCCGGTTGTTCCAAGGAACCCGAACCCGCTCCCGTGGCCGCCACGCCCAAGCCCGCCGTCGAGACGCCCGTCGACCAGGACGAGCACTCCTATGCCGAACCGCGCAAGGTCGCCATCGACGACCTGGCGCTGGACATCGCCGTCGATTTCGACGCCAAGACCATCGGCGGCACCGCCACCTACACGCTGGACTGGAAGGACAAGGCCGCCACCCAGCTGGTGCTGGACACGCGCGACCTGACCATCGCCAAAGTGGAAGGCGAGGCCAACGGCGCCTGGGCGCCGCTGCAGTACGCGCTGGCCCCCAAGGACCCGGTGCTGGGCAGCAAGCTGACCATCGAAACGCCGGCCCGCAACGCCAAGGTCCGCGTCACCTACAGCAGCTCGCCCGAGGCCTCCGGCCTGCAGTGGCTGACGCCGGAGATGACCGAAGGCAAGCAGCTGCCCTTCATGTTCAGCCAGTCGCAGCAGATCCACGCGCGCAGCTGGGTGCCGCTGCAGGACACGCCGCAGGTGCGCTACACCTACAGCGCGCACGTGACCTCGCGCCCGGACGTGATGGTGCTGATGAGCGCCGACAACGACCCGGCCGCCGCGCGCGACGGCGACTACAGCTTCAAGATGCCGCAGAAGATCCCGTCGTACCTGATGGCGATCGCCGCCGGCGACCTGGTGTTCAAGCCGATCTCCGCGCGCAGCGGCGTGTGGGCCGAGCCGGCGATGGTCGACCGCGCGACCAAGGAGTTCGAAGACACCGAGAAGATGATCGCCACCACCGAGCAGCTGTACGGCCCCTACCGCTGGGACCGCTACGACATGCTGGTGCTGCCGCCGTCGTTCCCGTACGGCGGCATGGAAAACCCGCGCCTGAGCTTCATCACGCCCACCGTCATCGTCGGCGACAAGACGCTGGTCTCGCTGATCGCGCACGAGCTGGCGCACAGCTGGTCGGGCAACCTGGTGACCTTCTCCAGCGCCAAGCACGGCTGGTTGAACGAGGGCTTCACCAGCTACGTCGAGAACCGCATCGTCGAGGCGCTGTATGGCAAGGAAACCGCGAGCATGGAGTACTCCATCGCCCGCAACGGCCTGAAGAAGGACATCGGCACGATGCCGGAGGCGACCCAGTCGCTGGCGGTCAAGCCGGGCACGCCGCTGGATGCCGACGACGCGCTCAGCGCGGTGTCGTACGACAAGGGCGCGTGGTTCCTGCAGTTCCTGGAGGAGCGTTTCGGCCGACAGGAGTTCGACGCCTTCCTGCGTGGCTACTTCGACCACTTCGCCTTCCAGAGCATCACCACCGAGCAGTTCCTCGACTACGCGAAGAAGCACCTGTTCGACAAGCACCCGAACCTGGTCACCGATGCCGAGATCCAGGCGTGGGTATACGGCCCGGGCATCCCGGCCAACGCGCCGCAGGTGCAGTCGCGCGGGTTCTCCAACACCGACACCGCGCGCATCGCCTGGCAGGGCAGCGGCCAGCTGCCGAACAAGCAGCTGACCGACGCCTGGGTGACCCAGCAATGGGTGCACTTCCTCGAGGGCATGGGCGACAAACTGACCGTCGAGCAGCTGAAGCAACTGGATGACGCCTACCACTTCACCGGCACCGCCAATGGCGAGATCGCGATGCGCTGGTATCCGCTGGCCATCCGCAGCGGCTACGTGGACGCGCAGCCGGAAATCGCCAAGTTCATCGAGCGCGTCGGCCGCCGCAAGCTGATCATGCCGATCTACGAAGAGCTGGTGAAAACGCCGGAAGGGCTGGCGCTGGCGAAGGAGAGCTTCGCGCGCGCCAGGCCTGGCTACCACCCGATCACGACCGGGTCGGTCGAGGCGCTGCTGGCGAAGGCGTCGGCAGGCCAGTAAGGCATGGCGTCGCGCCTGACCCGCACACGGACGGTCGCCCTGGTGGCGGCCGTTCTTGTCTGCGCGGCGGCAGTCTGGGCCTGGCGTGACCCGATGGCGCCCCTGCGCAACGGCATGGCGCTGCAGGGATGGCGCGCCGGGCTGGTCGAGCGCCGCGTGGTCGTGGACGACGACCGCTGGGCCTACGACGAACGCGATGCGAAGGATCCCTCTGCGCCGACCGTGGTGATGGTGCACGGCTTCACCGGCGGCAAGGAGAACTGGTATCCGCTGGCCGAACGGCTCGGTGGGCGGTACCGGCTGGTGATCCCCGACCTGCCCGGCTGGGGCGAGAGCCAGCGCATCGCCGGGGCCGACTACGGTTTCAGGGCGCAGGCGGCCAGGCTGGCGCAGTTCCTGCGCGCGATCCGCCGCGAAGGCAGCCCCATCGTGCTGCTCGGGCATTCGATGGGCGGCGGCATCGTCGCGATCACCGCCGCGGAGCATCCGGACCTGGTTGCGCGCGTCGCCCTGATCGATGCGGCCGGCGTGCGCTTCAACGACAACGTCTTCGGCATCGAGGTACTGGCGGGCAGGAATCCGTTCGCCGTCCACGACGCCGCCTCGCTGCAGCGCTACCTCGACACCGTCTTCCACGACCGGGCGGCGCAGCCCGCCATCCCGTGGCCGGCGTCGAAGGCGGTGATCGACTGGCGTATCGCGCAGGCGCCGTTCGAGCAGCAGGTGCTGGACCGCATCGGCCGCAGCGACGAGCGCTTCCTGCCCGGCGAGATGGCGGCCTCGATCCGCCAGCCGACGCTGCTGCTGTGGTGCCGGCAGGACCGCGTGATCGATCCCAGTGCGATGGCGCTGTACGCCGAAAGAATCCCGCAGGCGATCCAGGTTTCACTGGACGGTTGCGGGCACATGTCCATCATGGAAAAACCCGACCAGGTGGCGGCCGCGGTCGCCCGGTTGATCCGACAAGGCACTCCCCGATGAAGAAGCACGCACTGAAGCCCCTGTTGTTCGCGATCGCCTGCACGTTGGCCGTGTCGGCCTGCGGGGATCGCGAAGCCGAACGCGCCGCCGCCGCCGCGGCGCAGGCCGCCGCCACCGAGCAGCAGGCCGACGAACTGGCGAAGAAGTACGACAGCGCCGTGGCGTCCGGCGACTGGGACATGGCGCGTATCCACGGCATCGCGCTGCTCGACCAGTATCCCCAGAGCACCGCGGCCACGCGCATCGGCCCCTCGCTCGACGAGGTGAAGAAGAAGGCCGAAGGCGTGCGCGACCAGCGCCGGATGGAAGCGCTGTGGGCCTACGCGCAGGTGCCGGCGGGCAAGGGCGTCCAGCGTTCGGCGATGATCTACAGCAAGGAGCCGGTGGACGTGGACGGCAGCGGCGCCAAGCCGGTGCAGCTGGTGTTCCGCGACCATCCCGAGTGGAAGCGCAGCAGCTACCTGGTGCTGCAGGCCAGCGACTTCGCCAAGGCCTGCTACAGCCGCTGCCAGGTGACGCTGGTGGCGGACGGCGCCGCGCCCAAGCGCATGGCGGCGCACCGGCCGGATACCGATGAAGCCACCGCGATGTTCATCGACGACAACAAGGCGCTGTGGCGCCTCGTGCGCAAGACGAAGGTGCTGGAGGTCGAGTTCCTGGTGAAGGACGGCAGCCCGCGCAAGGCGGTGTTCGAGACCGGCGGTCTGGACGGCAGCCAGATGCCGGGATGGGACTGATCCCGGTGCAGGGCGGGGTGCCGGCGCTGGCGAGCCTGCGTCACTGGGTGTTCGATCTGGATGGCACGCTGACGGAGGCGGTGCACGACTTTGCGCTGATCCGGCGCGAACTGGGCATCCCGCCGGAGGCGGACATCCTGGTGCACCTCGCGGCGCTGCCACCCGACGAGGCGGGCGCCAAGCATGCATGGCTGATGCAGCACGAGCGCGGCCTGGCCGAAGCGGCCACGGCGGCCGCAGGTGCCGTCGCGCTGGTGCGTGCGTTGCACATGCGCGGTTGCCGGCTCGGGATCCTGACCCGCAACGCGCGCGAACTGGCGTCGGTGACGCTGGCGGCCATCGGCCTGGCGGACGTCTTCGACGAAGCCGACATCCTCGGGCGCGACGAGGCGGCGCCCAAGCCGGCGCCGGATGGCCTGCATGACTTCGCCAGCCGCTGGGCGGTGTCGCCTGCGGAGATGGTGATGGTCGGCGACTACCTGTTCGACCTCGAATGCGGCCGCGCAGCCGGCACGCATACCTTGCTGGTCAACTGCGTGGGCGATGGCTGGCCATCGCTGGCGACCTGGCGGTCGCCCGATTGCGCGGCGGTCCTGGCAGGACTCGACGCCGCGACGGTGCAGGTCGAATACGGCGCCTAGCTGCGCGGCGTGGAAGCGGAGGCGCCCGTCATGTGGGCGCCGTCGCCACGGCACGCGGTCGTGCCGCCGCCGGCCCTCGCTTACAGCGCGTAGCCGAACTGCTGCTTGAACTGCTCGCTGAATTCGGCGAAGTCGAAGCGCTGGTTCTGCGTGCCCGGATGCTCGACCTTCAAGGCGCCCATCAGGTTGCCCATGCGGCCGATGGTCAGCCAGTCGTAGCCCTTCTCGATGCCGTAGATCAGGCCGGCGCGGAACGCGTCGCCGCAGCCGGTCGGGTCGGTCACGCGGCGCTCGTGCGCCGGCGGGATGTCGTAGGTCTTGTCCGGCGTGTGGATCTGCGAACCGTGCGGGCCGCGGGTGGTGATGTAGGCCTTCACCCGCTTGACGATGTCGGCCTCGCTCCAGCCGGTGCGCTCCTGCAGCAGGTTCGACTCGTAGTCGTTGACGGTCACGTAGTCCGCCAGCTCGATGAAGTGGCGCAGTTCCTCGCCGTTGAACAGCGGCATCGCCTGGCCGGGATCGAAGATGAAGGGAATGCCGGCCTCGGCGAACTCGGCGGCGTTCTGGATCATGCCCTCACGGCCGTCCGGACTGACGATGCCGAAGGTCACGCCGGCCACGTCCTTCACGTGGTTCTCGTAGCTGCGCATCATCGCGCCCGGATGGAACGCGGTGATCTGGTTGTTGTCGTGGTCGGTGGTGATGAAGGCCTGCGGGGTGAACAGCTCGTCGATCACCTTCACCTGGGTCAGGTTGATGCCCTGTTCGACGAAATGCTCGCGGTAGGGGCCGAAATCCTGGCCCACCGTCGCCATCGGGATCGGGTCGCCGCCCAGCAGCTTCAGGTTGTAGGCGATGTTGCCGGCGCAGCCGCCGAACTCGCGCCGCATGCGCGGCACCAGGAACGACACGTTCAGGATGTGCACCTTGTCCGGCAGGATGTGGTTCTTGAACTGGTCCGGGAACACCATGATGGTGTCGTAGGCAAGGGAACCACAGATCAGTGCGGACATCGGCAGACTCGGCTGGAGGCGGGTGCGGCCGTCCCGGGCCGCTGGAAAAGCGGGACGTGCGCCCCATTCCCGGCGCGCCGGTGCGAAGGTTACCGGCTGGGCCGGCCTGCGGCCAGTCTTGATCGCGGGCACCCACGGATGCGGCGATGTCGCCGGGGGTCGTGCGCACGCGCCACGAACACGGGTTTTCCCCGTGGATTCACGAGATTTTTCCTTGCCCGCTCCATGCCGGATTGTTAGGCTAGCCGACTTCGTTTTTGCCCAAAAAATCGCCAGCCCCGCGCGATTTTCCAGCCCCCAGCAGGAACCCGTCCCCCGATGTTCAAGAAGCTCCGCGGCATGTTCTCCAACGACCTGTCCATCGACCTGGGCACGGCCAACACCCTGATCTACGTGCGCGGGCAGGGTATCGTGCTGAACGAACCCTCGGTCGTGGCGGTGCGCCAGGACCGTGCCATCGGCGGCTCGCGCTCGGTCGCGGCGGTCGGTGCCGAGGCCAAGCAGATGCTGGGCCGCACCCCGGGCCACATCACCACCATCCGCCCGATGAAGGACGGCGTGATCGCCGACTTCACCTATACCGAGGCGATGCTGAAGTACTTCATCAAGAAAGTGCACAAGTCGCGCTTCCTGCGCCCCAGCCCGCGCGTGCTGGTGTGCGTGCCGGCCGGCAGCACCCAGGTGGAGCGCCGCGCCATCAAGGAATCGGCCGAGGAGGCCGGCGCCCGTGACGTCTACCTGATCGAGGAGCCCATGGCGGCCGCGATCGGCGCCGGCATGCCGGTGACCGAGGCGCGCGGTTCGATGGTGATCGACATCGGCGGCGGCACCACCGAGGTGGCGGTGATCTCGCTGAACGGCATCGTCTACTCGCAGTCGGTCCGCATCGGCGGCGACCGCTTCGACGAGTTCATCACCAACTACGTGCGCCGCAACCACGGCATGCTGATCGGCGAAGCCACCGCCGAGCGCATCAAGCTGGAGATCGGCTGCGCCTACCCGCAGGCGGACGTGCAGGAGATGGAGATCTCCGGCCGCAACCTCGCCGAGGGCGTGCCGAAGATGATCAAGATCAACTCCAACGAGGTGCTGGAAGCGCTGCACGAGCCGCTGTCCGGCATCGTCAGCGCGGTCAAGCTGGCGCTGGAGCAGACCCCGCCCGAACTGTGCGCCGACGTCGCCGAGCGCGGCATCGTGCTGACCGGTGGCGGCGCCCTGCTGCGCGACCTGGACCGCCTGATCAGCGAGGAGACCGGCCTGCACGTGCAGGTGGCGGACGATCCGCTGACCTGCGTGGCCCGCGGCGGCGGCCGCGCGCTGGAACTGGTCGACATGCACGGCAACGAGTTCTTCGCGCCGGAATGAGGAAGGCAGGAACGAGTGGCGAGGAGTGAGAAGTGAGTGGAAGCTGCTCACCCGCCCTGGCCTGCGTTGCACTCCTCACTTCTCACTCCTCGTTTCTCTCCACTCGTCCCTAGCCCGTGCCTTCCTACGCCGGTCCTCCCGTCGCCACCCGCGGTGAAGTCGCCAGCACGCTGCGCCTGCTCGGCTATCTGGCGCTGACCATCGCCCTGGTGATCCTCGACCACCGTGGCGGCTGGCTGTCGCAGCTGCGCGCGAAGACCAACGTGGTGACCCAGCCGCTGTGGTGGGTCGCGGGCCTGCCCGGCCGCGTGACCACCCGGGTACAGGACGACGCGGCCACCCGCACCGGCCTGATCGAAGAGAACCAGCGCCTGCGCAACGACATGCTGGTCGCCAACGCCCGGCTGGCCCGCCTGCAGACCGCAGCGGCCGACAACGCGCAGCTGCGCGCGCTGCTGGGCGTGAAGACCTCGCGTGGCCTGGACGTGCAACTCGCGCCGATCCTCGACATCGACCTCGCGCCCGGCCGCCAGCGGCTGGTGCTGGATGCGGGCAGTCGCGCCGGGGCCACCGTGGGGCAGTCGGTGATCGATGCCGGTGGCCTGATGGGCCAGATCATCGAGACCACGCCGGTGCATGCCACCGTGCTGCTGCTGACCGACGCCGACCATGCCGTGCCGGTGATCATCGCGCGCAACGGCGTGCGGCTGATCGTCTATGGCCGCGGCCGCAGCGACGTGCTGGAACTGGCCGACGTGCCGCTCAACAGCGGCGCGGAGGTCGGTGACGTGCTGGTGACGTCGGGGCTGGGTGGGCGCTTCCCGGCCGGATTCCCGGTCGGCACGATCTCCGCGCTGCGCCCGGACGACAGCCATGCGTTCCTGGTCGGCGACGTCACCCCGGCCGCGCGACTGGACCGTGGCCGTGACGTGCTGCTGCTGAAATCCGCGCCGCCGCTGCCCCTGCCGCCACCGGATCCGTCGCGGTTTTTGCCTGAGGCGGCTGCTCCCACGCAGGCGGGCGTCGCACAGACACCTGCCGCGCCGACGACCCAAAGCCCCTCTCCCACCGGGAGAGGGGTTGGGGAGAGGGGCAACGAAGCCGGGAATGCCGCAGGCAACCAGAATGTTTCCGCGCCCGCGCCGGCTTCCCCGCAAGCCCCGCGCACACCGAACGTCCCGACCCTCACCCCAACCCCTCTCCCGGGGGGAGAGGGGCAGAAAGCGCCGGCTTCGAACCGCCCGGCCTCGAAACCGCCTTCAACGGAGCCGCAGCGATGAGTCGCGCGCGTACCGGTTGGCTGATGCCGTTGAGCGTCATCGTCGCCCTGCTGCTGGGCCTGTTGCCGTTGCCCGACGTGCTGCAGCCGCTGCGCCCGTACTGGCTGGCGCTGGTGGTGGCGTACTGGGTGATCGAGGCGCCGGACAACGCCGGCCTGGGGTTCGCCGTCGTCGTCGGCCTGGTCGCCGACCTGATGTTCGGCACGCTGCTGGGCGAGCAGGCGCTGCGCCTGCTGATCATGGCGTTCATCCTGCAGCGCTTCCGCGCGCGGCTGCGTTTCTTCCCGATGTCGCAGCAGGCGCTCGCGATCGGTGGCCTGCTGCTCAACGACCGCATCGTCACCACCGTGGTGCACCTGACCCTGGGAGAATCGACGCTGCCCTGGTCGTACTGGTGGGCGCCGCTGCTGGGCATGCTGTTCTGGCCGCCGCTGTTCGTGCTGATGGACGCGCTGCGGCTGGGTCGCCGCAGGCGGGGCTGAGCGATGGTCGGACCCCGCCGGCGCGGCAAGAATCCGCATGCCGAAGCCGACCAGTTCCGTCGCCGTGCGGTGACCGGGTTCGTGGTGGTGGCGCTGTGCCTGCTGGGCCTGGGCGCCTGGTACTTCAAGCTGCAGGTCATCGACCACGCCGACTACGCGACGCGCTCGGAAGCCAACCGCATCCGTCCGCGCCCCGTCGTGCCCGGGCGCGGCACCATCTACGACCGCAACGGCCTGCTGCTGGCGGAGAACGTGCCCGCGTTCCGCCTCGACGTCACGCCCGACAAGGTCAAGGAGCCGGCGAAGCTGGTCGCCGACCTGGCGAAGCTCATCGAGCTGTCGCCGGAGGACATCGAGCGCTTCGAGGCCACGCGCAAGGCGACGCGCGGCTTCCGCCCGATCACGCTGAAGCTGCGCGTGAGCGAGGAGGAGATGGCGCGCTTCGCAGTGGACCGCTGGCGCTATCCCGGTGTGGAGCTGGTGCCGTACCTGACTCGGCGCTATCCCTATGGCGAGCTGTTCGCGCACATCGTCGGCTACGTCGGGCGCGTGGACGAGAAGGACCTGGAGACGCTGGGCGAGATCAACTCGGCGCTGACCCACATCGGCAAGACCGGCCTGGAGCGCTATTACGACGAGCAGCTGCGCGGAAAGATCGGCTACGAGAAGGTCGAGACCAACGTGGAAGGCCGCGCGCTGCGCGTGGTCGGGCGCGTGCCGGCGCAGGCCGGCACCGACCTGCGGCTGAGCGTGGACGCGAAGCTGCAGCAGGCCATCGTCGACTCGTTCGGCGAACTGGAGGGCTCGGCCATCGCGGTCGATCCGCGCACCGGCGAAATCCTGGCGATGGTCAGCCTGCCCAGCTACGACCCCAACCTGTTCGTCAACGGCATCTCCAGCAAGGACTTCAAGCTGCTCAACGACAATCCCTCGCGCCCGCAGTTCAACCGTCTGGTGCTGGGCGGCGTGGCGCCGGGTTCGACGCTGAAGCCGTTGATCGCGCTGGCCGGCCTGGACAGCGGCAAGCGCAAGCCGGAGGACACGGTGGTCTCCACCGGCATGTTCTACCTGCCCGGCACCAGCCGTGGCTGGGGCGACGCCAGCCGGCGCGGCCATGGTGTGACCAACCTGCGCAAGTCGATCTCGCAATCGGTCAATACGTACTACTACCGGCTCGCGCTGGACCTGGGCATCGCGCAGTTCGACGACTACATGGAGCACTACGGCTTCGGCCAGCCGACCGGCGTCGACCTGCGGGGCGAGATTGGCGGCATCCTGCCGTCGCCGGCCGCCAAGCTGAAATCGCGCAAGGAACGCTGGTATCCCGGCGACACCGTCAACGTCGCCATCGGCCAAGGCGACTGGAAGGTCACGCCACTGCAGCTGGTGCGCGCCACCGCCGGCATCGCCAACGGGCAGATGCGGCGTCCGCACCTGGTCAGCGAGGCGCGGGTCGGCTTCGACCGGCCGTGGGAACCGATGCCGCAGCCGGCGCCGATCGCGATCAGTCCGAATCCGGCGAACGTGGAGGTGGTACGCCTCGGCATGCAGGACACCATGCAGCCCGGCGGCACCGGCTGGCGCGTCGCCCTGAACGCGCCGTACCTGATGGCCGGCAAGACCGGCACCGCGCAGGTGATCAGCCGCCGCGGTACCGCCGCCGTCGACCCCCGCAGCCTGCCGATGCACCTGCGCCACCGTTCGCTGTTCGTCGGCTTCGCGCCGGCCGACAACCCGACCATCGCCATCGCCATCGCGGTGGAGGGTGGCGGCTACGGCGGCAGCACCGCCGGCCCGATGGCGCGCAAGATCTTCGATGCCTATCTGCTCGGCAAGATGCCGGAGAAGGAGGGCGAGGAGGCTGCGCCCGCCGGAGCGACGCCCACGACGCCATCGGCCGCGCCGACGCCGGAGGCGCCTGCGAATCCGACGCCGGGCGCGAGTCCGAGCCAGGGCACGAGCCCCTCTCCCTCCGGGAGAGGGGTTGGGGTGAGGGTCGGCGAAGAGGGGATGGGCGGAGCTGCGCATGGCGTGACCGCGCTCGTACCTTTGCGCTCGAACATGCCCGCCATCGCGCCTGTCCCGACCCTCACCCCAACCCCTCTCCCKSCGGGAGAGGGGCTTAGGCCGAGGGCTTCGGCATGACCGAGCTGCTGCGCTGGGGCTTCGACCTGCTGCGCCACCTGTTGCGCACGCTGGACTGGCTGCTGCTGGGCGCGTTGCTGGCGCTGATGGCGATCGGCCTGGCCGTGCTGTACAGCGCCGGTGGCGAAGCGCTGGGCGATCGCCTGGTGCTGGCGCAGGGCGTGCGCTTCGGCGTCGGCCTGGTGGCGATGTTGGCGCTGTCGCGGGTGACGCCGGTGCGCTTGCGGGCGTGGACGCCTGGCGTGTTCGCGGTGGCGCTGGTGCCGCTGGTGCTGGTGCTGTTCATCGGCACCGGCAAGCACGGCGCGCACTGGATCGACCTGAAGTTCTTCTACCTGCAACCCTCGGAACTGCTGAAGATCGCGTTGCCGATGATGCTGGCCTGGTACCTGCACCGCGAACCGTTGCCGCCGGGCTGGCGCACGACGATGGTCGCGGCGCTGCTGATCGGCCTGCCGACCGGGCTGATCCTGCTGCAGCCCGATTTCGGCACGGCGATGCTGGTGGCGGCCAGCGGCGTGTTCGGCCTGTACCTGGCCGGGCTGTCGTGGTGGTGGTTCATCAGCGCCGGCGTGGTGGGCGGTACGGCGGTGGGCCTGGTGATGTTCGCGCCGATCTCGTGGTTCTCGTTCCTGCGCGAATACCAGCAGAACCGCATCCTGACTTTCCGCGATCCCGAGAACGATCCGCTCGGCGCCGGCTGGAACATCCTGCAGTCGAAGATCGCCATTGGCGGCGGCGGCTGGACCGGCAAGGGCTGGGGCGAAGGCTCGCAGTCGCACCTGGACTACCTGCCGGAACACACCACCGACTTCATCTTCTCGGTGCTGTCGGAAGAGTTCGGCTGGATGGGCGTGATGGTGGTGCTGATGCTGTACCTGTTCGTCGTCGGCCGCTGCCTGTGGATCGCAATGGATGCGCGCGACACCTATTCGCGACTGATCGCCGGCACCCTGGGCATGGCGCTGTTCGTCTACGTCATCGTCAACGGCGGCATGGTGTCGGGCCTGCTGCCGGTCGTGGGCGTGCCGATGCCGCTGCTGAGTTACGGCGGCACGTCCGCGGTCTCGCTGCTCGCGGGACTGGGGCTGGTGATGGCGGTGCGCGCGCATCGGCCGGTGCACGGGTACTGATCTCGTCGGCTCACGTCCGCGCACCGCGTGCTGTTCACCCTGCACCGAAACCTGCGTGCTACCCTCGCGCCGATGATGCGACGCGCTCTTCCCTGTCTGCTGGTGCTCGGCCTCGCGGCCTGCGCCACACCGCAACCGCCGGCGCCGGCTTCCACGGCGTCCGACACTCCTTCCGCTGCTGCGACGCCCGCCGAGACTTCGGTCGAACGCGTTGCCGACGTGCCGCCCGAGGCGCTGAAGCCGGTCGATTTCCCCACCGCACGCGCGCAGTTCGTGCAGGACACGGCGGCGAAGTACGGTATCGCCCCGGCCGAGATCGAGGCGACGCTGGCCAAGGCGCAGTTCCTGGATAGCGTGGTCGCCGCGATGTCGCGTCCGGCGGAGCGGGTGAAGCCATGGAGCGAGTACCGCGTCGGCTTCCTCACGCAGACACGCATCGACGGTGGTCGCAAATTCATCGCTGCGCACCGTGACGAACTGACCCGCGTCGAGCAGCAGTACGGCGTGCCCGCCGAGATGATCGTCTCGATCATCGGCGTGGAGACCAACTACGGCGGTTTCACCGGCCGCCACAAGGTGCTGGACGCGCTGTACACGCTCGCGTTCCGCTATCCGCGCACCGGCAATCCGGAGCGCGCCGCCTACGAACACCGCCGCGAGCAGTTCTTCCGCGACGAGCTGGCGCAGCTGTTCGCGCTGGGCCGCGAGGAGAAGCTGGACATCGCTTCGCTGACTGGGAGCTACGCCGGTGCGATGGGGCTGGGCCAGTTCATGCCGTCGAGCTATCGCGAGTTCGCGGTGGACGGCAATGGCGACGGCCGCCGCGACCTGTTCACCAGCTATCCCGACATCTTCGCGTCGATCGCCAACTACTTCCGCAAGAAGGGCGGCGAGCGCGGCGGCTGGGTGCCGGGCGGCGCGGTGGTCGCGCGTGCGCAGCTGCAGGACGGTTTCGCCGAGTTCAATCCGGAGACGTGGACGCCGGATTACACGCTCGCTCAGCTGGCCGAGAAGGGATACCGCCCGCTCGATCCGGTCGCGCCCGACGCGACCGCGACGCTGGTGCAGCTCGACGGCGCCGACGGCAAGCAGTACTGGCTGGGCTTCCAGAACTACTACGCGATCACCCGCTACAACAACTCCAAGATGTACGCGATGGCCGTTTACCAGCTGTCGCAGGCCATCGCCGGCCGCGAGATCCCGTCGGCATGAAGTGGCTGGTCCTGCCGCTGCTGGCGGTGGCCCTGGCCGCATGCAGCACGGCACCGAAGAAGTCGCCGTCACCGTCGACCGGCGGCATCACCCGCCCATCGCCGGCGAAGCCTTCGCCCGGCATCGCCGGCAAGGACTGCTCGCGTTACGCACCGGCGCAGGAAGACCTGTCCACGCGCGGCGACTACACCGCCGGCGGTCTCTACAAGCCGGGCGTTTCCGACACCACGCCGGACCACGTGCCCGACCTGGACTGCATCCTGGAGCCCGTCGTCACCGCAGAAGCGCGTTCGCGCGTGGGCAACAAGTCGCCGTACTCGGTGCTGGGCAAGCAGTACCGCGTGCTCGACCGCGTCGACGGTTACGTGGAGCAGGGCACGGCGTCGTACTACGGCAACAAGTTCCATGGCCGCCGCACCTCCAACCAGGAGGTGTACGACATGTACGCCTACAGCGCCGCGCACAAGTCGCTGCCGCTGCCCAGCTTCGCCCGCGTGACCAACCTGGACAACGGGCAGTCGGTGGTGGTGCGGGTGAACGACCGCGGGCCGTTCCACGAAGGCCGCGTGATCGATCTGAGCTATGCGGCCGCCGTCCGCCTGGGCATCACCCAGCGCGGCACCGGGCGCGTGGAAGTGCGAGCGCTGACGCCGGATGGCGGCACGCTCGTCGCCGCGCCCGCCGTCGTACCTTCGTCCTCCGCGATGGACCAGCTGGTCGGGCAGTTGCCCCGGGATGCCGCGCGCTACCACGTGCCGGCGAAGCCAGGTGACGCGCCCAGCGCGGCCGGCTTCGATGCGTGGATGAAGGCCAATGGCGTACGCGTGGCCTCGGGCAAGCCGGGAACGCCGGTGGCGTCGACCGTCGCCGCCAGCGCGGCGGCACCGGCGCCCGCGACCCCCGTTCCCGCGACCGCCTCGCTGCCGCCCGCCGTGCAGCTGCAGGTCGCCAGCTTCTCCAGTCGCGACAATGCCGACCGCGCACTCGCGCGGCTGACCGCTGCCGGCATCGCCGACGCGCGGCTCAGCGACGTGCCTGGCGCTGACCGGCCGCTGTGGCGCCTGCGCGTAGGCGCCGCTGACGTGGCGTCGGCCGAGGCGCTGGCGGGCAGGATCGCGAGCCTGGGCTTCGGGCGCCCGCAGATCGTCCGCGAGTGACGTCGACGTCCATCCGCCGGTTTTTTACGTCTTTCCAACCCATCCCGCGGCCGGTCTCCCTACAATATTCGCCTTGAATCGTCAGGCCCACGGCCTTGCCAGGAGTTTTCCGCCGATGAAGTTCCGTTTCGCCCTCGCCGCGCTCGCGACCACCGCCATGGGCCTGGCGATTGCCCAGACCCCCGCGCCGACCCCGGCGCCTGCCGCACCGGCTGCACCGGCCGTCGAGATCCCGCCGCCGCCCAAACCCACCGCCACGGCGTGGGTGCTGGTCGATTACATCACCGGCCAGGTATTGGCGGGCGAGAACTACAACGAGCGCGTCGAGCCGGCCAGCATCACCAAGGTCATGACCTCGTACGTGCTGGCGGCCGAGCAGAAGAACGGCAAGATCAAGCCCGACGACCAGGTGATGATGAGCGAGCGCGCCTGGCGCGAGGGCGGTGCCGCCACCGACGGCAGCTACAGCGGCTTCGCCGTGAACAAGACGGCGCCGTTGCTGGACATGGAAAAGGGCATGGCCGTGCAGTCGGGCAACGACGCCGCCATCGCACTGGCCGAGCACGCCGCCGGCAGCCAGGAAGCCTTCGCGTCGCTGATGAACAACTATGCCGCGCAGATCGGCATGAAGGGCTCGCACTTCGTCAACGCGCACGGCCTGTCCGCGCCGGAGCACTACTCGACGGCGTACGACCTGGCGCTGCTGGGCCGCGCCTTCATCCGCGACTATCCCGAGCAGTACGCCTACAACAAGATCAAGGAATTCACGGTCGGCTCGATCACCCAGCCGAACCGCAACCTGCTGCTGTGGCGCGACGCCAGCGTCGACGGCATCAAGACCGGCCACCATTCCGGTGCGGGCTACTGCCTGATGAGCTCGGCCAAGCGCGGCGACCAGCGCCTGGTCGCGGTGGTGATGGGGTCGACCTCCGAGAAGCAACGCGCAGAGGACAGCCTGGCGCTGCTCAACTGGGGCTTCCGCTTCTACGAAACCCACCGGCTGTACGAGCCGGGCAAGGCCATCGCCACGCAGCGCGTATGGAAGGGCCAGGCCAAGGAGGTGCAGCTGGGCGTCGCGCAGCCGATGCTGGTCAGCGTGCCGCGCGGACGCTACGACGCGCTGAAGCCGACGATGGACGTGCCGAAGACGCTGGTGGCGCCGATCACCGCCGGCCAGGCCATCGGCACGGTGAAGGTCACGCTGGACGGCAAGGTCGTCGCCCAGTCGCCGCTGGTGGCGATCAACCCGATCGAAGAGGCTGGCTTCTTCAAGCGCCTGTGGGACGCGTTCTGGATGTGGTGGGAGTCGGAGTGATCCGGCGCGTCATCCATTGAAGAAAAGGCCGGCGCATGCCGGCCTTTTCGTTTTTCCGGCGCCTAGAGTCCCGCGGCGATCAGCGTGATAGCGACGATCGCCAGCGGAATCGCCAGCAGGTTCATCCGGCTGAGCCGTTCGCGGAACAGCAGCGTGCCGGCCAGCGTGCCCAGCACCACCACGCCGATGTTCATCGTGGAGAACACCACGGCCGGGTTGTCCGGCAGCGCGCGGTGCGCTTTCACGTAGAAGAGGATGTTGCCGAAGTTGAGCAGGCCGAGCAGCAGGCCGGTGCCGAGCGCAGGCAGCGTGAGCGCCGGGCCGCCACGCCCGCGCCGCACCCGTTGCACCGCCATCATCACGATGAAGGCCGCGACGAACGCGACCTGCAGCGACGCCGCGAACGGCGTGCCGGCGGCCGCGATGTGCTTCAGCAGCACGTCCACGCTGGCGTAGCCCACCAGCACCACCAGTGGCAGGGCCCAGCCGGTCCAGCGGTCTTCGGCCTGCGCCGCCTCGGCGCGCGGGCGCAACACCAGCAGCACGATCGCCAGCAGGCCGAGCGCAAGGCCGGCCAGGCGCTGCGCATCGGCCCGTTCGCCGAACCACAGGAAGGCCGCCAGCAGCGACAGCACCAGCGACATGCGCTGGGCGATGTCGGTGCGCACGATGCCGGCCGCCCGTACCGACGCCGACAGCGCCAGGAAGATGCCGGGCAGCAATAGCGCCAGCGTGGCGAGCGCAGCCCAGGGCGCGTGCGCCGCGGCGAGCGATGCCAGCGGCGGGTCCAGCAGGGCGAAGCACAGCAGCGAGGCGGCGAGGTAGTTCCAGGCGATGCCTTGGGCGGTGTCGATGCCGCGCCGCTGCATGAGCTTCAGCAGCACCGACACGAGCACGCTGCAGACGACGCTGGAGAGCAGGTAGGGCACGGCGGACCTCGCGGACGGGGTCGGCATTATCGCCGCATCCGCGAGCCAGGCCGTTCCGGCATGGCCTTCGACTGTCACTCTTTGCGTATGTAGCCAGCGATGCCCCCTTCTTCGCCTATGATCGGCAGCGGGGCGATACGGCACGTACGCAGGTCGCGCCCCGCCACGCTAGGGTCCGCGGGGTGCGGGCACCATCATTCTCAAGGAGATGCACGAGTGAACAGGGGAACACGAAAGACCGTCATCGCGACGGCATGCCTGCTGATGGCCGCTGCCGCGACGGCGCCCGCGTGGGCGCAGCGCCAGAGCGCGCAGGACCAGCGCAAGCAGCAGACCGCGGAAATCCCGACCTGCAGCAAGCCGCTCGGCACCATCTCGGTGATCGAGCCGGAGGACGGCGTCAACTGGTGGAGCGGCCAGCAGCTGCCGGCCCCGTCGAAGCTGATCAAGGTGTTCGTCAACAAGTCGCGCTGCTTCACGCTGGTCGACCGTGGCGTGGGCATGGGCGCGGCGATGGCCGAGCGCGACCTCGCGGCGAGCGGCGAACTGCGCAACCGTTCCAACATCGGCAAGGGCCAGATCCGCGCCGCCGACTACGTGCTGGTGCCCGACCTGATCTCGCAGAACAGCAATGCCGGCGGCAACGCCATCAGCGGCCTGCTCGGCGGCCTGGTGGGCGGTAACGTGGGTCGCATGGTCGGCGGGCTGGACTTCAAGAAGAAGACCGCCGACGTGGTGCTGACGGTCACCGACGTGCGCTCGTCCGAGCAGGTCGCCATGGCCGAAGGCAGCGCCAAGAAGACCGACATCGGCTGGGGTGCGGGTGGCAGCCTGTTCACCGGCAGCCACTGGGGCGGCGGCGGCGCCAGCGGCTACGCCAACACCGAGATCGGCCAGGTGATCACGCTGGCCTACCTGCAGGCCTATACCAACCTCGTCAGCGAACTGGGTGGCCTGTCCGGCAATGCCTCGGCGTCCAACGCGCAGCAGGCGGTCGAAATGACCAAGCCGGGCCGCCTGTTCGCCAATCCCAAGGGCACCGGCAAGGCCGTGCGCGACCTGGATCCGGGCATGATGCTGTACCCCACCGGCAACAAGGATGGCGTGATGTGGGAAGTCGAGGACGAACTCGGCAACAAGGGCTGGGTGTCGTCCAGCCTGGTGCAGCTGGCGCGCTGAACCGCCGCGCTGCATGAACGAAGGGCCGCGCGAGCGGCCCTTCGTCGTTCCGGGGCCGCGCGGCTTGGCTTTCGCCGCCGGCATCCCAATAATCCGGGCATGGAAATCAAATCCGACAACCCCGAACACGGCTTCCAGTTCCCCGGCACCTTCGAGCTCAGCGCGATGGGCACGGCCGGCACCGGCCTGGAAACCGAACTTCCCCGCCTGCTCGAGTCCGCCGGCGTGTCCGTGGTCCACGAGGACATCACGTGGAAGCACTCGACCAACGGCAAGTACGTCTCCGTGCGTATCCGCTTCAGTGCGGATGATCGTGCGCAGTACGACGCTGCCCACGCCGCGCTGCGCGACCACCCGGAAGTGAAGTGGACGCTCTGACGGCACCCTGCGTCGTCCGCGAACTCGGACGACAGCCTTACGAACCGGTGTGGCGCGCCATGCAGCGCTTCACCGATGCGCGCACCGAGGCGACCACCGACGAACTGTGGCTGGTCGAGCACGATCCGGTGTTCACCCTCGGCCAGGCCGGCAAGCCCGAGCATGTGCTGGCGGCGGGCGACATTCCGGTGATCAACGTCGACCGTGGCGGGCAGGTCACCTACCACGGTCCCGGCCAGATCGTCGCGTACCCGCTGTTCTACCTGAAACGCCTGAAGGTCGGCGTGCGCGAGTACGTCTGCAAGATCGAGCAGGCGATGATCGACACGCTGGCCGACTGGAACATCCACGCCGAACGCAAGGACGGCGCGCCCGGTGTCTACGTGGCCGGCGCCAAGATCGGCGCGCTCGGCATCCGCGTGCGCCGCGGCTACACCTTCCATGGTCTCGCATTCAATATCGCGATGGACCTGGAGCCGTTCCATCGCATCAATCCCTGCGGCTACCAGGGCCTGCAGGTCGTGTCGCTGGCCGACCTCGGTGGCCCGACCGGCATGGAGCAGGTGAAGCCGGTGCTGCTGAAGCACATCGCCGAGCAGTTCGGGCTGGCGCTGCAGCACGAGACCACATTGCCGGACCTGTCGCAGGCGGCGTGATGCTGCCTGTTGTAGGAGCGACGTGAGTCGCGACCGCACGATCGAGTAGCCAGTACGTTGCAGAGTATCCAGAGCGACGCATGCCGGCCCGATGCATCCGGTGATGGGTTGACTGCGGTCCTGATGGTCCGCGGTCGCGACTCACGTCGCTTCTACAACCACCATGGGCGCATGCCACAATCGGTCGCCATGAATGATGCGACCCTGTCCCTGGATACCGAACGCGCTGCGCTGATCGAGCGTGGCCTGGCGCGCCTGCGCGCATCGTCGCCCGACAGCGATTCGTTGCTGACCGACACGCAACATGCCGATCGCGTGTCGCGGGTGATCGCGACCAGCGACCTGGCTCTCGAAACCCTGCGCCGCCAACCCGAACTGCTGGCGGCCTTGCTGGGCGATGACGGCGCAGCGCCGTGGCCGCTGCCTGGCCTGACGGCCGACAACACCGCGCAATGGCCGGAACTGCTGCGCCGCTACCGCACCGCGGAATCGACGCGGCTGGTGTGGCGCGATGTGCATGGCCTGGACACGGTCGACGACACGCTGGCCGGCACCACGCGCCTGGCCGAGGTCTGCCTGCAGACCGCACTGGAAGCGCTGGAAGCGGAATTCGCGCAGCGCCACGGCGTGGTGCGTGCGCCCGATGGCAGCGCACAGCGGCTGGTGGTGTTCGGCCTGGGCAAGCTGGGTGGCGGCGAGCTGAACTTCTCGTCCGATATCGACCTGGTCTACGCCTATCCGCAGGGGGGCGAGTCCGACGGTGCGCGATCGCTTGCCGCCGAAGATTACTTCATGCGGCTGGGCCAGCGGCTGGCGAAGCTGCTGGACGAGCCGACCGTCGACGGCTTCTGTCATCGTGTCGACCTGCGCCTGCGCCCGTTCGGCAATGCGGGCCGGGTGGCGTTGTCGTTCGCCGGCATGGACCAGTATTTCCAGCGCGAAGGTCGCGACTGGGAGCGCTACGCGTGGCTGAAGGCGCGTGCCGTCGCCGGCGACATCGACGCGGGCGAACGCTGGCTGGAATCGCTGCGCCCGTTCGTCTACCGCCGTTACCTGGACTACACCGCGCTCGATGGCCTGCGCGAGATGAAGGCGGCGATCGCCGCCGAAGTCGCGCGCCGCGAACTGGCCGACGACATCAAGCGCGGGCCGGGCGGCATCCGCGAAATCGAATTCCTGGTCCAGGCCTTGCAGTTGATCCGCGGCGGCCGCGAAGCCTCGCTGCGCGAACGCCGCCTGCGCGTGGCGCTGCCGGCGCTGGTCGCGGCGCGGCAGGTGTCGGCGGAGGAGGGCGAGGCGCTGATGCAGGCCTACCGCTTCCTGCGCCGGCTGGAGAACCGCCTGCAGATGCTGCGCGATGCACAGACGCATGCGTTGCCGGAGGATGCGCTGGACCGGCATCGCATCGCGCGCGGCCTCGACTATCCGGACTGGGACGGCCTACGCGCTACGCTGGACGTGCAGCGCGCGCGCGTCTCCGCCGAATTCGCCGAACTGCTGGCACCGCGCCAGCGCGATGCGGCCCCGGGCGCGCTGGCGCTGTACTGGCGCGCGCTGCCCGACGGCGGCGACGCGGAAACGCTGGCGGCGTCGGGATTCGCGGATGCAGGCAGCGCCGACGGTGCCTTGCGCGAATTCGCCCAGTTCAGTGGCGTGCGCGCCTTGTCCGACGGCGCACGTGCGCGCCTTGATCGCGTCGTGCCCGCGTTGCTGGATGCGTGCGCGCGCTCGTCGCAACCGGACGCGGCGCTGCGTCGCGTGCTGTCGCTGCTGCAGGCCATCCTGCGCCGCGCCAGCTATCTCGCGCTGCTGGATGAACAGCCCAGTGCGCTTGGGCGGCTGGTCGACGTGCTGGCACGCAGTGCGCTGCTGTCCGAACGCCTGGCGCAGTATCCGTTGCTGCTCGACGAGTTGCTCGATACCCGCGTGTCCGGTCCCATGCCGGATCGCGACGAACTGCGCACCGAATGCGAGGCCGCGCTGCAGGAAGACGATCCGGAAACCTGCCTGCGCGTATTGAACGAGCGTCGCCTGGCGTTGAGCTTCCGCGTGGCGCTGGCCGCGCTCGATGGACGCCAGTCGGCGCGCGACAGCGTACGCCAGCTGGCATGGCTGGCCGACGAGGTCGTCCGTGTCGTCGTGCAGGTCGCGTCGCGCGATGTCGCCGCGTCGCACGGCGTCGTGGCGGCAGGCCGGTTCGCGGTGATCGGATACGGCAGCCTCGGGGGCGAAGAGCTCGGGTTCGGCTCGGACCTCGACCTGGTGTTCGTGTTCGACGCGCCTGCCGACGCGGAGTCCGACGGTGCGCGTCCGATGGAGGCCGGTCGCTGGTACGCGCGGCTGGCGCAGAAGATCGTCGCGCTGCTCGGCGCGGTGACGGCGGCCGGTCGGCTTTACGACGTCGACGTGCGACTGCGTCCCGACGGCGCGAAAGGCCTGCTGGTGTCGTCGCTGGCCAGCTTCAGCGAGTACCAGCGCGAGCGCGCGTGGACGTGGGAGCACCAGGCGCTGGTGCGCGCCCGTGGCGTGGCCGGCGACGCCACGCTGCTGCAGGCGTTCGAGGACATCCGCACGGCGACGCTGGCGCGGCCGCGCGACGTCGACGGCCTGCGCGGCGAGGTGGTGAAGATGCGTGCGCGCATGCGCGCGGAACTCGACCGCAGCGACGTCGCGCGCTTCGACCTGAAGCAGGGCGCGGGTGGCCTGGTCGATCTGGAATTCCTGATCCAGTACCTCGTCCTGCGCGATGCGTCCGTGCAACCCGCCTTGCTGTCGCCGCGCGACACGCCAGGCCTGGTCGCTGCGCTGGCGACCGAAGGCGCTCTGTCGGCGGAGGAAGCCGCGGCGCTGGATGCGGTGCATGCGACCTTCGTCGCCGAGGGCCTGGCCTGCACGCTGGACCGCCGTCCGCGGCTGGTCATCGAGAACGCAGGGCTGGCGACTGCGCGCGCCGTGGTGATGCGGACGACGACGGCGCATGGACTTGCCTTCGATCCGCGGTAGGAGCGGGCCATGCCTACGATGCGCTTGCCTTGATGTCGAATCAGACGCACCGCGGGCATGGCCCGCTCCTACACAGGATCAGGGGCAGCAGCATCCGAATGTAGCTACGGGAGCGAGAGGCCCAGTCGGGTGCGCACCTCGGCGGCGATGCGCTCGGTCTCGCGCAGTGGCTCGCCATCGAACGGCGTTGCGCCAGCGGCAAGATCCTGGACGCGTCCACGCGCGCGCAGCGCATCGAGGAACTGCCGCGGACGCCCGGCGACGCGACCGGGTTCGAACACCTGCACCGGCACGCGCGTGCCGCAGGCTTCCGACAGCATGTTGACCGACTCCGGCGTGCAGACGAAGCGGTCGGCCCAGGCCAACAGGCCGGCATAGGGGTTCGGGCCGTCGGAGGGTCCGCACCACACCATTGCATGCGGGCGTTGCGCCCAGCGCCGGCGCACGGCATCGATCACCGCGGGCGGCGTGCGTCTCGACGTGGTGACCAGCAGGCTGCCATCGCCGGCCATCTCGTCGAGCAGGAACGCGAGTCGCGCGAACGCCTCGGCGTCGAACCGGTAGTGCGCGCTGTCGCCGCCCAGCAGTACCGCCGTGCGCGGCGAGGGCAGGGTGGCGAAGGAGGGGAAAGCGTCGCGCGCGTCGGCCAGCCAGGGATCGTCGACCGGATTCAGGCTGCCCAGCAGCGTCAGCACGTTCGCGCCGGTCAGTCCGTCGTGCTCCGGTGCGACGACCAGATCCCAGTACGAAGGATCGATGCGCGGATCGAGGATCTGCACCACGCGGCTGCCGCGTCTGCGCAGCAGCCGCGTCGCCAGCGCGGCCTGGCGACCGCAGCCGATCACAACCGCGGGCGCATGCATCCACAAGGCGTGGAAGGCCGTACCGAAAGCGTTCTCCCCCGCGGGTAGCGCGCGGGGCGCGATCCAGCGCCAGGGCGCGCGCGGTTCCAGCTTCACGTCCCAGGCGCGCCCACCGAGTGCACGCGCCAGCGACTGCGCCTGGCGTACGTTGCCGGCGTTGCCATCGGTCAGGGTGCAGAGACCGCGGGAATCGGCCTGGACGGGGCGTGTTTGTTCCACGGGTTAAAACAATCCGTTCCGGGTCGATTGGATATTGCCATGGTCAGGACACTCTACACTGCCTCTGCGCGCCGCCGGCCCTGCCGCTGCCGCGACTCCCTTCCTTGCGACAGGTAACCCATGTCCCACGCTCTCGATGCCGCCTCGCTCGACCAGTTGTTCCGCACCGCCCGCAGCTACAACGCCTTCGGCGGCGAGGTCAGCGACGACACGCTGCGCCAGCTGTACGACCTGCTGAAGTTCGGCCCGACCCAGGCCAACACCACGCCGGCGCGCTTCGTGTTCGTGACGTCCGCCGAGGCCAAGGCCAAGCTGGGTCCGGCGCTGGACGAGGGCAACTACGCCAAGACCATGGCGGCGCCGGTCACCGTGATCATCGGCCGCGACGAGGACTTCCACGAGAAGCTGCCGTTCCTGTTCCCGCATACCGACGCCAAGGCCTGGTTCGACGGCCCGCGCGAGAACCGCGTCAAGCCCGCGCTGCGCAATGCCAGCCTGCAGGCCGCCTACCTGATCGTCGCCGCGCGCGCGCTGGGCCTGGACGCCGGCCCGATGACCGGCTTCGATGCGGACAAGGTCGACGAGGCCTTCTTCGCCGGCACCGCGATCAAGTCCGACATCCTGGTCAACCTGGGCCAGGGCGACCCGGCCAGCATCTTCCCGCGTTCCCCGCGCCTGGGCTTCGACGAAGCCGCACGCATCCTCTGACACCCCGCCACCCGGAGACATCCCCATGCGCAAGACCCTGCTCGTTGCCGCCCTGTTCGCGTTCGCCGGTTCCGCCTTCGCCGCGCCGGTGACCTACAAGCTCGACCCCGGCCACACCAATGTGCTGGCCAGCTGGAACCATTTCGGCTTCTCCAACCCGAGCGCCAACTTCGGCCAGGCCGACGGTACCCTGGTGTACGACGCCGACAAGGTCTCCGCCTCCAGCGTGCAGGTCACGCTGCCGCTGACCGGCCTGAGCGCGCTGGCCGACCAGTTCTACGACCACCTGACCAGCGACAAGTGGTTCGATGCCGCCAAGTACCCGACGGCCACCTTCAAGAGCACCAAGGTCGAGGCCGCGGGCGAAGGCAAGCTGAAGGTCACCGGCGACCTGACCATCAAGGGCATCACCAAGCCGGTGGTGCTGGACGTGACCCTCAACAAGGCCGGCGAGCATCCGATGAAGAAGGTGCCGGCGATCGGCTTCGACGCCACCGCCACCGTCAAGCGCAGCGACTTCGGCGTGGGCGCCTACGCGCCGATGGTGAGCGACGAGGTGACCCTGAAGATCACCACCGAAGCCACCGCCGACGCCAAGAAGTAAGCCACTCGCGATCCGGCGCTCCTCCCCCGCCGGACCTCGCCTGGAAAACACGCCGCCCCGCTTGCGCCGGGCGGCGTTTTTCGTTGTGCGGGCCCGTTCCTTGGGAGCCTGCGGCGCCGGCTGGTAGACTGGCCGCCTCGTTCCACGACCGCCTGCACGCCATGAGCCAGACCGCCACCGCGCCCGCCAACGCCGAGAAGCGCTACACCGTGTCGCGCGCCGACCTGCCGCTGAGCTGCCCGCTGCCGTCGATGGCGCTGTGGAATTCGCACCCGCGCGTGTACCTGGCCATCGAGGACGCGGCAGGCGGTGAAGTGCAGTGCCCGTACTGCGGCTCGCACTTCGTCCTGGCCGACTGACCGCCTGATGCGGTCGCGCCGCATCGCCCCTCGACCATGCGCCGGCTGACCGTCGTCCAGCTGCTGCCGGCGCTGGAATCCGGCGGTGTCGAACGCTCCACCCTCGAGATCGCCGACGCGCTGGTGCGCGCCGGCCATCGCGCCGTGGTCGTCTCCGCCGGTGGCCGGCTGGAACCCGCGCTGCGCGACGCCGGCGCGGAACACGTCACCCTCGACATCGGCCGCAAGTCGCTGCTGACGCTGCGCCATGTCGCTGCGCTGCGGCGCCTGTTCGCCGAGATCCATGCCGACATCGTGCATGCGCGCTCGCGCCTGCCGGCCTGGCTGGGCCTGCGGGCCGTACGCGGCATGCCCGCCGCCGTGCGGCCACGTTTCGTCACCACCATGCACGGGCTCAATTCGCCGGGCCGCTACAGCGCGGTGATGACCTACGGCGAACGCGTGATCTGCGTGTCTGACAGCGTGCGCCGCTACCTGCTGCAGCACTACCCGCGGACGGATTCCGGCAAGCTGGTCGTGATTCCGCGCGGCATCGACCGGGCGCAGTTCCCCCGCGCCGCGCATCCCGATCCCGACGCGCGCGCCTGGGCGACAACGCAGCATCCGGCGCTGTCGGGCGATGGACCACTGCTGCTGTTGCCGGGACGCGGTACGCGCTTGAAAGGACACCGTGAGGCGATCGTGTTGCTGGGTCGCCTGCGGGCAGCGGGTCTCGATGCCAGGCTATGGATGCCCGGCACCCGCGAGGCGGGCCGCGAGCAGTACGTGGCCGAACTGGACGCGGAAGCACACTCCGCCGGCGTTGCCGATGCGCTGGCGATGACGCCCCCGACGACGGAGATCGCACGCGCGTACGCCGCCAGCGATCTCGTGCTGCAGCTGTCGCGCAAGCCGGAAGCATTCGGCCGCACGGTGATCGAAGCGCTGTCGGTAGGGCGGCCCGTGATTGGCTGGGCGCATGGCGGCGTCGGCGACCTGCTGGTGCAACTGCAGCCGCAAGGCGCGGTGCCGGCCTTCGACGAGGACCGCCTGTTCGACACCGCGATGGCGATGCTCGCCCATCCGCCACCGCCATTGGCTACGATGGACGCCTATACCCTGCGCGCGATGCAGGACGCCACGCTCGCCCTCTACCACGACCTCGCCGATGACCGCCGACCCGCCATCGATCCCTGACCTGTCCGCGCCGCGTGCTCCGCACGGCTGGCGCTGGGCGCCCGCATGGGTGCTGACGTTCGTCGCGTTGTGGCCGGCCCCAGGATATGCGGAAGGTGTGATGGTGCTGGGAGCGCTCGCGGCCATCGTCCGCCTGCTGCTCGATCGTTTCCGTGGTGGTGCGCGTCTGCTGAGTGGTGGCGCATGGGCGCTGACCAGCGCGTTGTTCGCCGCCTACTGGTTGCCGCAGGCCGTTTCAGCCGTGGATGCCGTCGATGCTCCGCGCGCGCTGCGTGAAGCCGCGGTGGACCTCCGCTACCTGCCGTTCCTGTGGCTGGTGGCGGCGTCCGTCGCCAACACGGAAGCGCGCCGCACCACGTTCACCGGCCTGGCGATCATCGTGG
This sequence comes from Pseudoxanthomonas sp. LjRoot206, assembly GCF_056175725.1. Taxonomy (NCBI): domain Bacteria; kingdom Pseudomonadati; phylum Pseudomonadota; class Gammaproteobacteria; order Lysobacterales; family Lysobacteraceae; genus Pseudoxanthomonas; species Pseudoxanthomonas sp. LjRoot206. Next base: position 607,599 of record NZ_JBGFFI010000003.1, on the reverse strand, counting down.
CGGTCTGGACGCTCGATGCGCTGGCGCAGGCCATCTTCGGCACCAGTCCGCTGTTCTGGGGCTTGGACCAGCTGAAGCAGCTGATCAGCGGACGACCGATGTGCACGGTGGAGCAGATGGCCGGGATCGACCGGCTCAGCGGCTTCCTCGGGCCGTGCAACCGCAAGCTGGGCGTGGTGATGGCCAGCGTGTCGCCATTCCTGTTGTTCGCCGCCGCGCGACGCCTGCGGATCACCGGCTGGTTGCTGGCGTCGACCGCCATCGGCGTCGTCGTGCTGCTGGCGGGTGCACGCGCCGCGTGGATCACCTATGCGCTGGTGCTGGTGTGCTCCGGCTGGAAGCTGCTCGGCTGGAAGCGGCTGCTGGGCGTGTTCGCGTTCGGCGCCGTGTTGCTGGCGGCGCTGACGGTCGTATCGCCGCAGGTGCAGGAGAGGATCAGGCTCACCACGCATGCGCTCACCGCCGATGACTCGGGCGTGGACACCGCATTGTCCGGCCGTGGGCAGATCTGGTCGGCAGCGGGCTGCATGATCGCCGACCATCCGGTCAATGGCGTCGGCGCGCGCGGTTTTCGTGAAGCCTTCTCCTCGTGCGATCCAGCGGCCACGGAGGGACGGCCTGCCTGGGGCCAGGGGCCGGCCTTCCATGCTCACCAGATCGTGCTCGAGATCCTGAGCGAAACCGGCATCATCGGCCTGCTGCTGTGGCTGGCCGGCGCGGCGCTGGCGATACGTGCATGGCGCTACGCCACGCCGCAGGCGAAGGAGCGCGCCCGCCCGGCGATGCTGGCGCTGGCGGTGACGGTCTTCCCGTTCAACACGCATCTGGCGTTCTATTCCACCTTCTGGGGCGGACTCACGCTGATGCTGGCGGCCCTGTACGCAGGCAGCCTGCTGGCGCGCGATGACGAGTGAGCGCGCGTTCGGCGTGCGCTGCTGGTTCGTAGCGCCCGCCAACCTGCTGGCCTCCGGCATCGCGCGCCTGCCGCAATCCTGGCTGCTGGCGACAGGGACGCTGGCGACCGCGCTGCTGTGGCCGCTGCTCGCCAAGCGCAGGCGCCACGCGGCGACCAATCTGGCGCTGTGTTTTCCCGAACTGGACGATCACGCCCGCGCGCGCCTGCTGCGCGACACGGTGCGCGCAACGGTGACCGGCGCGTTCGAGCTGATCCGCGGCTGGTATGCGCCCGCGCATGTCCTGCGCGGGATGGCCGATGTGCACGGGCTCGAGCACGTGCGTGCCGCGCAGGCCCAGGGGCGCGGCATCCTGCTGTTCGGCGGGCATATCCCACATTCCGAGCTGTGCGCGCGCCTGCTGGGCGACGCCCTGGGCGAACGCGTGGCCATCGTCGCGCGGCGCAACAACGATCCCTGCATCGAGCATCTGATGGATGGCGCACGGCGCCGGGTATTCGCCGACGTCATCGGCAAGAAGGACGTGCGCGGCCTGCTGCGCACGCTGTCGCGCGGCGGCATCGTCGCCTATTCGGCCGACCAGGATTTCAACTACCAGAACGCCTTCGTGCCGTTCTTCGGCGTACCGGCGGCCACGCTCACCGCCACGCCCGACCTCGCGCGCCGCGGCAACGCGGTGGTGCTGCCGTTCTGGTTCCACCGCGACGCTGATGGGCGTTACCGGTTGCGCGTGGAGCCCACCTGGAGCGGATGGCCGAGTGGCGATGCGGTGCAGGACGCGGCGCGCTACATGGCCGAGCTGGAGGCCGTCGTCCGCCAGCATCCCGAGCAATACCTGTGGGTGCATCGCCGGTTCAAGACGCGGCCGCCAGGCGAACCGGATCTCTACCGGTAGAGTTCGCCGCGCCCCTCGGGCTGGCGCTTGAAGCGCCGGTGGATCCACAGGTACTGCGTGGGTGCGTTCCGCACCATCGTCTCGATCGCGGCGATCACGCGCGCGGTGTCGGCGGTGGCATCGGACGAGGGGAAGTCCTCGAACGCAGGCGACAGCGTCAGCGTATAGCCGCCATCGTCGCGACGCACGTGCGAGAACGCGATCACCGCCACGCCCGAGAGTCGCGCCAACTGGTGCGTCGAGGTCAGGCTGTAGGCGGGATGGCCGAAGAACGGCACGAACACGCTGTCGCCGCGGCGCGTGTCCTGGTCGGGTGCGAACCACAGCAGGCCGCCCTGCTTGAGGTGCTTGAGCGCCGGGCGCAGCTCCTCGCGCGTGAACATCGCCGTGGCGTAACGCAGCCGGCCGCGCTTCACCGCCCACTCCATCGCCCCCTGGTTGTGCGGGCGGTACATGCCGGCCAGCGGGGCGTAGTCGCACATCAGGCGTGCCGAAATCTCCAGCGTGGTGAAGTGGCCCGATACCACGATCACCCCGCGGCCACCGGCGCGCGCCGCGGCGAGGTGTTCCAGGCCTTCCACCTGCAGGCCCTTCCGCATCGGTTCGACGCTGCCCCACCAGGCGCGTGCGAATTCGAACAGGCCGATGCCGAGCTCGCCGAAGCTGGCGCGTGCCAGCGCCTCCTGGCGTTGCGCATCCAGTTCCGGGAAGCACAGGGCGATGTTGCGCCGGGCGATGTGCCGGCGATCGCGCAGCACGCGGTAGAGCAGCGCGCCGACGGCGCGGCCAAGCGGGCGCTGCAGGGCCCACGGTATGCGGGCAGCCAGCCAGGCCAGTCCGATGCCCAGCCAGGACGGCCACTGCCGGGGTCCCATCGGGGGACGCTCGCCGGCGTCGGAGGGTCGCTTCTCGGATTCGGCCATGGCCCATTGTAGCGGCGGCCCCGGGTATCCTTGTCGTCAATGTCGAACCGTACCGCCGAACGCCTGTTGCGCGCCCTCTATTCGGTGGTGCTGTACGTGCTGACGCCGATCACCGTCTACCACCTGATCTGGCGCGGCTTCCGCTATCCGGACTACTTCCAGCGCTGGAACGAGCGCTACGGCAGCTATGGCATGCCGGGCGGCCCCGTCGATGTGTGGCTGCACGCGGTGTCGGTCGGCGAAGTGAACGCGGCCGCGCCGGTGGTCGACGCGCTGCTGAAGCGGCACCGCGGCCTGCGCCTGCTCATCACCACCATTACCCCTACGGGTTCGCAGCGCGTGCAGGCGCTGTGGGGCGAACGCGTGCTGCACGTGTACTCGCCGTACGACCTGCCCGGCGCCGTATCGCGCTTCCTGAAGCATTTCCCGCCGCGCCTGGCGTTGATCATGGAAACCGAACTCTGGCCCAGCCTGCTGTTCGGTTGCCACGACCGCCGCGTGCCCGTGTACATCCTCAATGCGCGCCTGTCCGCGCGCTCGCTGCGCGGCTACAGCGTGCTGCGGCCACTGATCGCACGCACGCTGCGCACGGTGCGCAAGGTGGCGGCGCAGTCCGGAAGCGATGCGGAACGCTTCGTCCAGCTCGGCGCAGCGCCGGAGCAGGTACGTGATGTCGGCAACCTGAAGTTCGACATCCCGGTGCCGGGCAACGTCGCCGACGTCGTCGCCGGTTTCCGCCAGCACCTCGCCACCGGACGCCGCGTCTGGATCGCCGCCAGCACGCACGAGGACGAGGAGGCGCCCGTGCTCGCGACGCACGCGCGCCTGCGTGAGCGCTGGCCGGACCTGCTGCTGCTGTGGGCGCCGCGGCACCCGGAGCGTTTTCCGCGCGTGGCCGAGGCCGCGCGCGAGGCAGGATGGAACGTCGGCACGCGTCGCGGCGATCACTGGCCCTCCACGGCCAACGATGTCTTCGTTCTCGACACGCTGGGCGAGCTGATGGCGTTCTATGCCTGCGCGGATGTCGCCTTCGTCGGCGGCAGTCTGCAGGCCATCGGCGGGCACAACATGCTGGAGCCGGCGGCCGTCGGCACGCCGGCGGTCACCGGTCCGCACCTGCACAACTTCAGCGAGATCTCCCGCCGACTCAAGGAAGCCGAGGCGCTGGTGATCGCGCCGGATGCGCAGGGTGTTGGCGATGCCATCGAGGCCCTGCTCGCCGACGATGCGCGCCGCCGCGAGATGGCCGACCGCGGCCGCGCGCTGGTCGAACACGGGCGCGGCGCACTGGCGCGCACGCTGGCGATGATCGCGCCGCACCTGCCGGCACCGGTGGCATGAGCGCCGCGGGCCCGCAGGCGCTGGCCGGCGTGCGCGTGCTCGATCTGACCCGCGTGCTCGCCGGACCCTGGTGCACGCAGATGCTGGCGGACCTGGGCGCCGATGTCGTCAAGGTCGAGCGTCCCGGCAGCGGCGACGACACCCGCGGCTGGGGGCCGCCGTTCCTGCGCGATGCCGACGGCAACGACACGGCGGAATCGGCTTATTACCTGTGTGCTAACCGCAACAAGCGATCGCTGACGGTCGACATCGCCACCGAAGAGGGACAGGCCATCATCCGCCGGCTCGCGCTGCACAGCGACGTGCTGGTGGAGAACTTCAAGGTCGGCGACATGGCGCGCCATGGCCTGGATGCTGCGACGCTGCGCGCTGCCAATCCGCGGCTCGTGTACTGCTCGATCTCCGGTTTCGGCCAGGACGGCCCTTACGCGCAGCGTGCCGGCTACGACTTCGCCGTGCAGGGCCTCGGTGGCCTGATGAGCGTCACCGGCAATGCCGACGGCGAGCCGCAGAAGGTGGGCGTGGCCGTCGCGGACCTGTTCACCGGCATGTACGCGACGGTGGCGATCCTCGCGGCGTTGCGTCACCGCGATGCGACCGGCGACGGGCAGGTGATCGACCTTGCCCTGCTCGATACGCAGGTCGCGATGCTCGCGAACCTGGGCAGTCACTACCTGGTCGGCGGCGAGGTGCCGCCGCGACAGGGCAACGCGCACGCCAACATCGTGCCGTACCAGGTCTTCCCCGTCGCCGACGGCCACCTCGTCGTGGCGGTCGGCAACGACCGGCAGTTCGCACGGCTGTGCGGGCTGCTGGATCTCGCGGTACTGGCCGACGATTCCCGCTACGCGACCAATCCCGCGCGCGTGCGTCATCGCGAGACGTTGGTCCCGCTGTTGCAGGATGCATTCCGCACAAAAGAACGACGCGCCTGGCTGGCATCGCTGGAAGCGGCCGGCATTCCCTGCGGACCGGTCAACGACATCGCCGACGTGTTCGCCGATCCGCAGGTGCGGGCGCGCGGCATGGTCGGGCACGTCGAGCATCCGCACGCCGGCATGGTGCCGCTGGTGGCGAGTCCCCTGAAGCTGTCGGCGACACCGGTCGATCTGCGGCACGCGCCGCCGCTGCTCGGCCAGCATACCGACGAGGTGTTGCGCGAGGCCGGCTACGACGACGAGGAGATCGCCGCGCTGCGTACGCGTGGCGCGATCTGAACTGCAAGTGTAGGAGCGACGTCAGTCGCGACCGCGAGTCTTCCGCCTGCTTCGACGTATCCGGGCCATCGAAGCGTGCGGTCGCGACTGACGTCGCTCCTAAAGGAAATCCCGTGCCCTGAAACGACAACGGCGGGCCGAAGCCCGCCGTCGTGATCGCGAAGGACGCGAGGGTTACTGCGAGACCGGCTGCGACGACAGACGCGCTTCGGCGTCGGCGGTCAGCAGGCGGTTGACGTCCTGCACGTCGGCGCCGTCCAGCGTGCCGGCGGCCTGCTCCAGCAGCAGCCGGTTCTGCAGGAAGTTGTAGCGCGCCTGCGCGTACTCGACCTGCGCCTGGAACAGCGTGCGCTGGTTCTGCAGCACATCCAGCACGGTGCGGGTGCCGACTTCCAGGCCGACCTGCGACGCGTCCAGCGCGCTCTGTGCGGAGACGACCGCCAGGCGGCGTGCCTCCACTTCGGTCACGCCGGCCACCAGTGCCTGATAAGCATTGCTGGTATTGCGCACCAGCGCGCGGCGGGTCTGCTCCAGGCCATCGGCTGCGCGGTCGCGCTGGGCCAGCGCCTGGCGCACGCCCGACTGGGTGGCGCCACCGGAGAAGATCGGCACGGTCAGCGTGACGCCCCAGCTGTAGCCTTCGCCATCGCGCGACAGGGTGCCGGGCACGCTGTCCCAATCGGTGCCGTTCGAATAGCCGCCGCGGAAGTTCAACGTGGGGTAGTGGCCCGCACGCGCGCTCGACACGCCATGCTGCGCCGACTCCAGTACGTACTCGGACGCCTTCAGGTCGGGATTCTGCTCCAGGGCACGGTCGACCCACGCCTGCGCGTTCTGTTCCGGCGGCAGCTCCGGACGGAAATCGTCCGGCAGGCCCTTCAGGCCGCTGATCGGTTGGCCGGTGATCTCGGCCAGCGCGCGGTAGCTGTCGTCCAGCGCGTTGCGGGCCAGGATGGTGTTGGCGCGTGCGCTGTCGTACTGCGCACGGGCTTCGTGCACGTCGGTGATCGGCGCCAGGCCGACATCGAGGCGCTTCTGCGCGTAGTCGAACTGCTTCTTCGACGCGGCCTCGTTGGTTTCGGCGGCGGCCAGCGACTCGATGCCGATCAGGACGTTGAAGTACGCGGCGGAGGTCCGCGTGACCAGCAGGTTGTTCGCCGACGCCAGGTCGTAATCGGCCGCCTGACTGATGGCGCGCTGGCCGCGCAGGTTGGCGATGCGGCTCCAGTCGAAGATCGTCTGGTTGACCTGGGCGCCGTAGGTGCGGCTCTTGCCGTCGCCGGTCGGATCGCCAGGACGGCTGCTGTGGGTCAGTTCGTAGCCCGCGCTGCCGGTGATCTGCGGCAGCAGCGCCGCACGCGCCTGCACCGCGCCTTCCTTGTCGAACAGGCGGGTGGCTTCGGCGATGGACAGCTGAGGGTCGCCGGTGCGCGCCAGCTCATAGGTCTGCATCAGGTCGGTGGCGTTGGCCGCGAACGGCAGGGCCAGGGTGAGCGCGAGTACGAGGGGGCGACGGCTCATGCGGGTTCCTTTTTTATATCTTCAGAAGACGAACTGGGGCGCCGGTGCGGCGCCGACCAGATAGGGGAGGTCGGTTTCGAACAACGATTCGATGCGGCTGCCGTTGACGTCGTTGACGTGCAGCACGGCTTCCATCACCGGCGATGTGCCCTGCACGACGAACAGGCGGCCGCCCGGACGCAGCCACTGCAGGAAGCGGGCGGGCACGGTGGCCACGGCGCCGGTCACGCAGATCACATCGAAGCGGCGGTCGGTGGTCCATGCCAGCGCGTCGACGGCTTCAATGCGCACGTTGCTGCCCAGGCCGGCGGTGTCGAGGCGCGCACGTGCGGCGTCGGCGAGTTCGGGGTGGATCTCCAGGCTGACCACGTCGCGCGCCAGGTGCGCCAGGCAGGCGGTCAGGTAGCCGCTGCCGGTGCCGATCTCCAGCACGTCCTCGTCCGCCTGCGGCTTCAACGCCTGCAGGGTGCGCCCTTCGATGACCGGCTTGGCCATCGACTGGCCCTGCCCCAGCGGCAGTTCCAGGTCCGCGTAGGCCAGCGCGCGGTGCGACTCGGCCACGAAGGCTTCGCGCGGCAGCGTGGCCAGCGTCTCCAGCACGCGCGCATCGAGCACGTCCCAGGGACGTACCTGCTGCTCGACCATGTTTTCGCGGGCCTGGGTGTAGTTGATCGTCATGGGGGTGGTCATCCGACGCGGAGGGCTGGGCCGAGCATTTTAGCGGGCCGGCACCGTCCGCGCTGGGCAAGGATCGGGGTACCTGCGGCGACGGACGCAGTGCCGGAAGTCACCGCAACCTGTGTCGCCGGGGGGCGGGCTTCAGCTTCACCGCCGGCCATAGGCCCTCAGGAACATGTCCACCGTGGCATCGACATGCCGGCGGGCGTCGATCGGGCCGGGCTGGCTGCACAGGCCGCAGGTCATGCGCGCATGCACCTCGCCCTTGATCAGGGTGAAGAACTGCATGGAGGCCGTCGCCACGTCGGGGATGTCCAGCTCGCCCTTGGCCACCAGCGCCTGCAGCATCGTCGCGAACGCGTCGTGCGTGCGTTGCGGGCCGGCTTCCCAGAAGGTCCGCTTGAGTTTGTCGTCGATGTTGCCCGGGACCATCATCATGCGGTGCGTGCTGATGGCCTCCTCGCTGGTGACCAGCGCGAAGAAGGCCTGCGCGATGGCCTTGAGCTGGTCGCGCAGGCTGCCGGTCAGTTCGAGCTCGAACAGTGCGTCGGGCAGCATCTCCTCGCACTTGGCCTGCACGGCCGCGGCGAACAGCGCGTCCTTGTCGCCGAAATGGCTGTACACCGTCAGCTTGGAGACGCCCGCCTCGGCAGCGATCTGGTCCATGCTGACGCCGTTGAAACCCTCGCGCGCGAACAACTGCTTGGCGGCTTCGAGGATGGCGGCGCGCTTGCCCAGGTCCTTGGGGCGGCCGGGGCCGCTGGCGGCGGGCTTGTCGGGGGACTTGGGGCGGCGGGCAGAGGGGCGTGGGCTGACCATGACGCAATACTAGACTACTCGGTTCGATATTTATACTATACCGCCAAGTCCACTAATTAAGTCGCAACGGAGAGCGGTCATGCGCCAGACGCGCTGGAACGGAGTGTTCGGAATCGTGCTGGTCGGCCTGGCCGCGTGCAGCGCGGAGCAGCCTGCGGAAACGCCGCGGCCGGCCCTGGTGGTGCATCCCGGCGGTGGCGCCGAGGCCGCGCTGTCGGCGTATGCCGGCGAAGTCCGCGCGCGCGAGGAAAGCCCGCTGTCGTTCCGTGTCGGCGGCAATCTTGTCCGCCGCAATGTCGACGCAGGCGCCCGCGTACAGAAAGGCGAAGTGCTGGCGCTGCTCGATTCCGGCGACTTCGCCCTGCAGGCGCAGGCCGCGCAGGCGCAACTGGCCGCGGCCGAAGCCGACCTGGTCCGCGCGCGCGGCGACCGCGACCGCTACGCCAAGCTGGTCGGCGACAAGCTGATCAGCCAGTCGGCCTACGACGCGCAGGTCGCCGCCTACAAGGCGGCCGACGGCCAGGCGCGCGCGGCGCGCGCGCAGATGGACGTGATGCGCAACCAGGAAGGCTATTCGCAATTGCGTGCGCCGCGCGACGGCGTCATCGCCAGCCGCCAGGCCGAAGCGGGCCAGGTGGTCGCCGCCGGGCAGACGGTTTTCACGCTGGCCGCCGATGGTGGCCGCGAAGTCGCCATCGGTCTGCCGGAAAACCGCATCCGCGAGTTCAGCGTCGGTCAGCCGGTCGTGATCGAGTTGTGGAACGCGCCTGGCCAGCGCCTGCCCGGCACCATCCGCGAGATCGCGCCGGCCGCTGATGCGCAGATGCGCACGTACGCCGCGCGCGTCAGCCTGGTGGGCGATGCGCAGCGACAGGTCGAACTGGGCCAGAGCGCGCGCGTCTACGTGCAGGAGAACGGCACGAAGGCGGCGCTCAAGCTGCCGCTGTCGTCCATCCAGCGGGGCGAGGACGGCAAGACCACGGTGTGGGTCGTCGATCCCGCCAGCGGCAAGGTGCACGCGCAGGCGGTGCAGCTCGGTCCCTACGGCGATGCCACGGTGCCGGTGCTGGGCGGGGTGAAGGCGGGCGATTGGGTGGTCGGCGCCGGTGGCCACCTGCTGCGCGAAGGCCAGGTCGTCACGCCGGTGGACCGCGCCAACCGGCCGCTGAAGCCGGCGGCCGCGGGCGGCACCGCCGCCATCGCCACGCGCTCGGAGTAACGGCATGCGCCGCTTCAATCTTTCCGAGTGGGCGCTGACCAACCGCAGCCTGGTGCTGTTCGCGATGATCCTGCTCGGCATCATCGGTGCGTGGTCGTACAAGCACCTGGGGCAGTCCGAGGATCCGCCGTTCACCTTCAAGGCGATGGTGGTGCGCACGGTGTGGCCGGGCGCGACCGCCGAAGAAGTCTCGCAGCAGGTCACCGAGCGCGTCGAGAAGGCGCTGATGACCACCGGCAATTACGAGTTCATCCGTTCGTACTCGCGCCCGGGCGAGTCGCAGGTGATCTTCATGGCGCGTGACTCGATGAAGTCGAAGGAGATACCGGAACTCTGGTACCAGGTGCGCAAGAAGGTCGGCGACATCCGCGCCACCCTGCCCAGCGGCGTCATCGGCCCGTTCTTCAACGACGAGTTCGGCGACACCTTCGGCAACATCTATGCGCTGACCGGAGAAGGCTTCGACTATGCGGTGATGAAGGACTACGCCGACCGCATCCAGCTGGAACTGCAGCGGGTGGACGACGTCGGCAAGGTCGAGCTGGTCGGCCTGCAGGACGAGAAGATCTGGGTCGAGCTGTCCAACACCAAGCTGGCCACGCTGGGCATTCCGCTGAACGCCGTGCAGCAGGCGCTGGAGGAACAGAACGCGATGACGCCGGCCGGGTTCTTCGAAACCGGCAGCGACCGCGTGCAGCTGCGCGTCAGCGGCGAGTTCGGGTCGGTCGACGAGATCCGCGCATTCCCGATCCGCGCCGGCGGCCGCACGGTGAAGCTGGGCGACATCGCCGAGATCAAGCGCGGCTTCGCCGATCCGGCGGCGCCGCGGATGCGCTTCATGGGCCAGCCCGGCATCGGCATCGCGGTGGCGATGAAGGACGGTGGCGACATCCTGAAGCTGGGCGAGACGCTGGAAGCGGAGTTCCATCGGCTGCAGAAGACGCTGCCGCTGGGCATGGAGTTGCGCAAGGTGTCCGACCAGCCTGCGGCGGTCGATGCGTCGGTGGGCGAATTCGTCCGCGTGCTGGCCGAGGCCGTCATCATCGTACTGCTGGTCAGCTTCTTCTCGCTGGGCCTGCGCACCGGCCTGGTGGTGGCGGTGTCGATCCCGCTGGTGCTGGCGATGACGTTCGCGGTGATGCACTACTTCGGCATCGGCCTGCACAAGATCTCGCTGGGCGCGCTGGTGCTGGCGCTGGGCCTGCTGGTCGACGACGCGATCATCGCGGTGGAGATGATGGCCATCAAGATGGAGCAGGGCTTCGACCGGCTGAAGGCGGCCAGCTTCGCCTACGAGTCGACGGCGTTCCCGATGCTGACCGGCACGCTGGTGACGGCGGCCGGCTTCCTGCCGATCGCGACCGCCGCCTCCAGCACCGGCGAGTACACCCGCTCGCTCTTCCAGGTGGTGACGATCGCGCTGGTGGTGTCGTGGATCGCGGCGGTGCTGTTCATTCCGTACCTGGGCGACAAGATGCTGCCCGACCTCGGCAACCCTCAGCCGCCGAAGCCGGGATCGCCGGCCGCGCGATGGCATACGTTCCGCGCGGGACTGGCGGATCGCTGGCCCCAGTTCGCCGGCGTGCTCGCTCCCAAGCCGCACGATGCGCACGACCACAATCCGTACCACACGCCGTTCTATGCGCGCTTCCGTGCCTGGCTGGCGTTCTGCCTGCGTCACCGCTGGCTGGTGATCGGCGTGACCGCCGCCGCGTTCGTCGCGTCGATCGCGCTGTTCCGCTTCGTGCCGCAGCAGTTCTTCCCGGACTCCGTACGCCCCGAGCTGATGGTGGACCTTGAGCTGGCCGAAGGCAGTTCGCTGAAGTCCACCGACGCGCAGGCGCGCAAGCTGGAGAAGCTGCTGGCCGAGCGCGACGGCATCCTCAACTACGTGGCCTACATCGGCACCGGTTCGCCGCGCTTCTATCTGCCGCTCGACCAGCAACTGCCGCAGTCGAACTTCTCGCAGTTCGTGGTGTTGACCGACGACATCGAGGTGCGCGAATCGACCCGCCGCTGGCTGGTCGATGAAGTGGCGCCGCAGTTCCCAGAACTGCAGTTTCGCGTGACGCGGCTGGAGAACGGCCCGCCGGTCGGCTATCCGATCCAGTTCCGGGTCTCGGGCGAACACGTCGAGCGCGTGCAGGCGATCGCGCGGCAGATGGCGGAGAAGGTGCGCGCGAATCCGCACGTCACCAACGTCAACCTGGACTGGAGCGAGCCGAGCAAGATCGTGCGCCTGCAGATCGATCAGGATCGCGCGCGGGCGCTCGGCGTCAGCACCTCGCAGGTGTCGCACTTCCTGTCGGGTTCGCTGTCGGGCCTGAGCGTCAGTACGTACCGCGAAGGCAACGAACTGGTGGAGATCCTGCTGCGCGGGCCGGAAGAGGAGCGCACGCGGCTGGACCTGCTGGGCAGCCTGGCGGTGCCGACCAGCAACGGCGGCAGCGTACCGCTGTCGCAGATCGCCAACCTCGAGTACGCCTTCGAGGACGGCATCATCTGGCACCGCGACCGCTTGCCGACGGTGACCGTCCGCGCCGACCTGAACACCGATGCGGTGACCGCGCCGACCGTGGTCGCGCAGATCTCGCCGACGCTGGACGGCATTCGCGACACCCTGCCGCAGGGCTACCTGCTGGAAACCGGCGGCACGGTCGAGGACTCGGCGCGCGGGCAGAAGTCGATCGCTGCCGGCATGCCGCTGTTCCTGCTGGCGGTGACCACGCTGCTGATGCTGCAGCTGCGCAGCTTCTCGCGGATGGCGCTGGTGCTGCTGACCGCGCCGCTGGGCCTGATCGGCGTGACGCTGGCGCTGCTGGTCTTCCGCGTGCCGTTCGGCTTCGTCGCCATGCTCGGCACCATCGCGCTGGCGGGCATGATCATGCGCAACTCGGTGATCCTGGTGGACCAGATCGACCAGGATATCCAGGCCGGACACGACCGGTGGCACGCGATCATCGACGCGACGGTGCGCCGGTTCCGGCCCATCGTGCTGACCGCGCTGGCGGCGGTGCTGGCGATGATCCCGCTGTCGCGCAGCGCGTTCTTCGGTCCGATGGCCGTGGCCATCATGGGCGGCCTGACGGTCGCTACCGTGCTGACCCTGTTCTTCCTGCCCGCGCTGTATGCGGCGTGGTTCAAGGTCCGGCCAGAAGAGCCCGCCACACCGTAATCGGCCCACGGGGGGTTCAAGAACCCCCCCGTCGCAGCCGATACTGGGGAGGTCGAAGCCCTCCGGACCCCGTGCCCGCCGTGCGCCGCCTGCTCTTCAACGGCCTGTGTCTGCTGGTCCTGCTGGTCGGCGCGCCCGCCTGGGCGCTGGACCCTGCGCGCAAGGTCGACGAGTACACGATCGCGCGCTGGACGATGGAAGACGGGTTGCCGCACAACCTGGTGCACGCGCTCAGCCAGGACGCCGACGGTTATCTCTGGGCCGGTACGTGGGAAGGGGCGGCGCGCTTCGACGGCCGCCGCTTCACCGCCTACGACGCCGGCACCGTCCCTGACATCGAGATCGAAGGCGTGCGCGCCATCACCCCGCATCCGCAGGGCGGGATGGTGCTGAGCCTGGGCCGCGTCGGACCGGGCGTGCTGCGCTTCCACGAGGGTCGCTGGCAGCGTCTGCCGGGGCAGGCCGGCACCTTGCCGGACGTGTCGGTGCTGCGCTTCGCGCCCGATGGTGCGCTGTGGATCGGCACCGACCACTCACTGTTCCGCATGACGCCCGACGGCCGGCTGCAGGATATCGGCGGCACCCACAAACGCCTGGCCAACGAGCGCGTGCTGGCGATCCTGCCGCTGCCGGACGGGCGGGCGCTGGTCGGCAACCGGCACGGGCTGTTCCGGATCGACAAGGACCGGGCCACCGACTGGGGCCACGCGATGGGCCTGCCGGAGACCTCGGTCCTGGCCATCCAGCCCTCGCGCTGGGGTGGCGTCCTGGTCGGCGGTGGCGCGGGCGTGTGGCGGCTGGAGGATGCGCGTGCGCAGCAGATCACCGGCGAGCGCGCCGAGGCGATGCTGGAGGACCGCGACGGCAACCTATGGATTTCCACGCTCGACGGCCTGCGCCGCTATGCGCAGGGACGCCACGAGACGCTGGGCGAACGCAACGGCCTGATGGGGCGACTGGCGCCCACGCTGTTCGAGGACCGCGACGGCTTGCTGTGGGTGGGCACCACCAACGGCCTGTTCCGCATCGCCGACGGCCCGGTGTTCGGACTGGACCGCAGCAGCGGCCTGCGCGACATCTATGTGCGCGCGATCATCGAACGGCCCGGACAAGGCGTGTGGGTCGGCCACCCCATGGGCGTGGACATGTGGCAGGGCGGGCAGAGCCGTGCGGTTCCGCTGGCGTTCGACGGCAAGCCCGATCCATCGGTGCTGTCGATGGCCAATGGACGTGATGGCGGCCTGTGGATCGGCACCTACGACCAGGGCGTGATCCACCTGCCGGCTGCGGTCGAGGGCGCTCAGGCCAAACCATGGCGCATCGACGAGGCGGGCGGCCTGCCTTCCAACCATGTGCGCGCGCTGCTCGAGCGCGCCGACGGCTCGCTGTGGATCGGCAGCAACGAAGGCGTGAGCGTCTACCGCGACGGCCGCATCGTGCGTCACTACGGTGCGGACGACGGCCTGCCGGCGGGCAACGTGTACATGCTGTACGAGACGGCGCAGGGCGTGCTGTGGATCGGCACCAGCAACGGCATGGCGGCGGTGCGCCGAGATGGCACGCTGCGGGCATGGAAACCGATGTCCGGGTTTCCGGCGGTCGCCGCCTTCGACTTCCTCGCCGATCCCGACGGCAGCCTGTGGATCGCGTCAGACCGTGGCCTGCTGCACTGGCGCGAAGGCGTCTTCACCCAGTTCGACCATCGCCAGGGCCTGCCCAACAACCGCTTGTTCCGCTTGCTCGAAGACGACAACGGCGACTTCTGGGTCTCCAGCAACCGCGGCGTGTTCCGCATCTCGCGGCCTGCATTGACGGCGGTGGAAAACCACCATCTGGCGCGCCTGCCGGTGGAGGCCTTCACCCATGCAGACGGCCTGCCCAGCAGCCAGGCCAACGGCGCGTCCGCACCGGCGGGCTGGCTGATGCGCGACGGCAAGCTGTGGTTCGCCACCGCGAGCGGGATCGGCGTGATCGATCCCGACGATGCGCGCCGCCAGCGCACGCAGGGCGTGACGCTGGTGATCGAGGCGGTCGAAGCCGACGGGCGCAGCTTGCCGCTGCAGGCGACCTACCCGCTGGCCGCCGATACGCGCCGCGTCGTCATCCGCTTCACCGGCCTGAACCAGCGCGCACCGGAACGACTGCGCTACCGCTACCGCATGGTCGGGTTCGACCGCGGCTGGATCGAGACCGACAACGGCATCGCCCACGACGCGGTCTACACCAATCTCCCCGCCGGCAAACTCCGCTTCGAAGTGCAGGTGATGAACGCACCGGCGGACTGGAGCAAGACGGACGGCCTCGTCACCCGCAGCGTGGACCTGGACAAGGCCGCGCCGTGGTGGATGCGTGCCTGGGCGATGGTGGGTTATGTGGTGCTGCTTGCATTGCTGGGCTGGGGCGTGCTGCTGCTGGCGATGCGCCGCCATCGCCAGCGCCAGCGCCGCCTGCAGGCGCTGGTCGATGTGCGGACGTCGGAACTCAGCGACAAGAATGCCCAGCTCGAGCAGGCGGGCGAGGCGAATGCGCGCCTGCTGGAGCAGCTCGCCTACCAGGCGCGGCACGATCCGCTGACACGGCTGGCCAACCGGCGCGCCGGCGATGCCTTCCTCGCCGAGGCGCTCGACGTCAGCCGTCGCGAGGGCCGTCCGCTCAGCGTGGCATTGCTGGACATCGATCATTTCAAGGCGGTGAACGACCGCTACGGCCATGCCTTCGGCGACGACGTGCTGTCGCAGGTCGCTGCGTTGGCGGAACAGCTGGCCGGCGGCCATGACGACGTGCTGATCGCGCGCTGGGGCGGCGAAGAATTCCTGGTCTGCCAGCAACTGCCCTGGTCCACCGCGCGCGCGCGCCTGGAACTGCTGCGCGACGGCATCGCGCAGGCGAGCATCGACACGCCGGACGGCGGCACGCTGCACTGCACGGTCAGCATCGGCGTGGCGGAACTGGAAGCCGGCCAGGACCTGCGCGACCTGCTGCGTGTCGCGGACGAGCGCCTGTACAGGGCCAAGCAGCAGGGACGCAATCGCCTCGTAGCCGGCTGAGCCGGCCACGCCGGGACGTCGCGATCAGCGAGCCGCGAAGCGCAGGCCGCCGGTTTCGCCTTCGCCCACGGTTTCCGGATCGGTCGTCAGCGCGTTCTCGAAGCCGCCGCCGCTGCCGCTGTAGAGCAGGTAGACCGGCTTCTCGTTGCGCAGCAGGTCGACGCAGTTCCGGAAATCGTCCAGGTGGTAGTTCAACTGCGGCTGCGTGCCGTTAAGGCCATCGGCGGGCAGGGCCGCGCCGTTGGCATGGAACACCAACTGGCCGATGTAGGCGCCGCCGGCCATCAGGCCGATGCGGCGACGGAAGGTGTTGGCGGAATAGATGACGTGGTACTTCTCGATCTGCGTCGTGGGCATCGTGCCGGTCCTGTACGTGCATCCCCTGCCATAGGGACAACGCAGGGGATGCCGCGATCAGGTCAGGCGCATGTCAGTCGCGCAGTTCCGCCACGTAGCAGTGCGCCTGCATCTGTTCGAGCACGGCCTGCGTCGCGACCTGCGTGGACACACCACGGCCAGCGGTCGCCAGGTCGTTGGTGAACACCTGCGCGTTCAGCGCGCCGTCGACCGCGCGTTCGATGCAGTCGGCCTCTTCGTGCAGGCCCAGCGAATGGCGCAGCAGCAGCGCACAGCTGAGGATGGTGGCGTATGGATTGGCGACGCCCTTGCCGGCGATGTCCGGCGCCGAACCGTGGATCGGTTCGTACAGGCCGACCTTGCCGTCGCCCAGCGACGCCGACGGCAGCAGGCCGAGCGAGCCGGCCAGCATCGAGGCCTCGTCGGTGAGGATGTCGCCGAACATGTTCTCGGTGACGATGACGTCGTACTCGCGCGGCTTAGCCAGCAGGTGCATCGCCATCGAATCGACCAGCTGGTGCTCCAGCACGACGTCGGGGAATTCCTCTCGGCCGATGCGCGTGGCCACGTCGCGCCACAGGCGCGAGGTTTCCAGCACGTTGGCCTTGTCCACCGACACCAGCTGGCTGCGCCGCTGGCGCGCCAGCCTGAACGCGCTGCGTACGACGCGCTCGATCTCGGTGACGCTGTAGCTGCACAGGTCGCTGGCGCCGCGCGCATCGCGCGTCTTCTCGCCGAAGTAGATGCCGCCGGTCAGCTCGCGCACCACCACGATGTCCACGCCGGTCAGCAGGTGCGGCTTGATCGGCGATGCGTTCAAGGCGGCCGGATGCGGGCGCACCGGGCGCAGGTTGGCGAACAGGCCCAGGCCCTTGCGCAGCGCCAGCAGGCCCTGCTCGGGCCGCACCTTCGCGTTCGGGTCCGACCACTTCGGGCCGCCCACGGCGCCGAGCAGGACGGCGTTCGCCTGCTGGCAGCCCTGCAGCGTCGCCTGCGGCAGCGGTTCGCCGTGCCGGTCGATGGCGATGCCGCCGATGTCGTACTCGTGGAAGTCGAAGCTGTGACCGTGGCGGCGCGCCAAGGCGCGCAGCACGGTGACGGCGGCGGCGGTGACTTCGGGGCCGATGCCGTCCCCGGGCAGTACGGCGATATCAGAGTGCATGGCGGGTGGCCTCGTAGCGTTCGATGTCGGTGTGGCGGGCCAGCAGGTAGCCCAGTTCGTCGACGCCCTGCAGCAGGCAGGTCTGCGCGAAAGCGTCCAGCGGGAAGGAATGCGTGGCGCCATCGGGCGTGCGCAGCACCTTGGCGGCGACGTCGACGACCAGTTCATCGTCCGGTCGCTGCATCAGCGCCTGCACCGTGGCCTCCGGCAGCACGACGGGCACCAGCCCGTTCTTCAGGCTGTTGTTGCGGAAGATGTCGGCGATCTCGCTGCTGACGATGGCGCGCAGGCCCAGGTCGGTCAGCGCCCACGGCGCGTGCTCACGCGAGGAGCCGCAGCCGAAGTTGCGTCCTGCCAGCAGGATCCTGCGGCCCGCGTTTTCCGGCTGGTTGAACGGGAACGCCGGGTTCGGCGAGCCGTCGGCCTGCCAGCGCCAGTCGTTGAAGGCGTGCTTGCCCAGGCCGGCGCGCTCGGTCGTCGACAGGAAACGCGCGGGGATGATCTGGTCGGTGTCGATGTTGGTCTGCGCCAGCACCACGCTCTGTGAGCGCACCTCGGTGAAGCCGGCCATCACGCCACCGCCTTGCGGGCGTCGAACAGGTCACGCGGGTCGCTGACGCGGCCGTTCACCGCCGCCCACGCCGCCGTCAGTGGTGACGCCAGCAGCGTGCGTGCGCCGGGGCCTTGGCGGCCTTCGAAATTGCGGTTGCTGGTGCTGACGGCCAGCTGGCCCGGTGCGACCAGGTCGCCGTTCATCGCGATGCACATCGAGCAGCCGGGTTCGCGCCACTCCGCGCCCGCGTCGCGCACGACCGCATCGATGCCCTCGGCTTCGGCCTCGCGCTTGACGATCTCGGAGCCCGGTACCACCAGCATGCGCACGCCGGCGGCGACCTTGCGTCCGCGCAGCACCTGCGCGACCTCGCGCATGTCGCGCAGGCGGCCGTTGGTGCAGGAGCCGACGAACACCACGTCGACCGGCGTGCCTTCCAGCGCGTGGCCGGCGCTCAGGTGCATATAGTCCAGGCCCTTCTGGTCGGCGGCATCCGCAGGCGCGGGAATCGGAGCGTCCACCGCGATCGCCGTGCCGGGATGCGTGCCCCAGGTCAGGGTCGGGCGGATGTCGGCGGCATCGATGCGCACCTCGGCATCGAACGTGGCGCCGTCGTCGCTGCGCAGCGTCGTCCAGTACGCCACGGCGCTGTCGAAGGCGTCGCCCTTCGGTCCGCGCGGCGTCTTGGCCACCCAGTCGAACGTGGTCCGGTCGGGCGCGACCATGCCGGCACGCGCGCCGGCTTCGATCGACATGTTGCACAGGGTCATGCGCTGTTCCATGTCCAGCGCTTCGATGGCGCTGCCACGGAATTCGATGACATGGCCGGTGCCGCCGTTCACGCCGATCACGCCGATCACGTGCAGCACGATGTCCTTCGCGCCCACGCCAGGCGCCAGCGCACCGTCGACGGTGATCGCCATCGTCTTCGGCTTGCGCTGCAGCAGGCATTGCGTCGCCAGCACATGGCCGACCTCGCTGGTGCCGATGCCGAACGCCAGTGAACCGAAGGCGCCGTGCGTGCTGGTGTGGCTGTCGCCGCAGACGATGGTCATGCCGGGCAGGGTGAAGCCCTGCTCCGGCGCGATGACGTGGACGATGCCGCGGTTCGGCGAGGCCATGTCGAACAGTTCGATGCCGTACTCGGCGCAGTTGCGCGCCAGCGTCTCCACCTGGGTCTCTGCGGCCTGCGTGTAGTACGGCAGCTTGCCGTCCGGCCCGGCGGGCAGTGTCGGCGTGGAGTGGTCCATCGTGGCCTTGGTGCGGTCCGGCCGGCGCGGCGACAGTCCGCGCGACGTCAGCTCGGTGAATGCCTGCGGCGACGTGACCTCGTGGATCAGGTGCAGGTCGATATACAGCACGGCAGGTGCCGCGTCGGTCTCGGGGACGACGACGTGGGCATCCCACAGTTTGTCGAACAGGGTGCGGGGTGGAGTCATGCGGGGTTTCCGGTGATGCGTTGGAAAAGGAGAGAACTGAGGGGGAAGGAGTGAGGAGTGAGCGAAGGCAGCGTGCTTATTCGCTCCTCACTCCTCTCCACTCACTCCTGCTACTCAAGCGGCCGCTGCTTCCTGCTGCTCGACACGGCGCTGGCGCAGCAGCCGGTTGGCCACGTCCAGCCAGGCCAGGGCGCTGGCCTCGATGATGTCCTTGCTGGTGCCGGTACCTTCGTACTCATCGCCGTCGCAGCGTACCGACAGGCTGGCTTCGCCGCGCGCGTCGGCGCCGATGCCGACGCTGTGCACCTGGTAGCTCTCCAGCTGCAGCTGCACGCCGGTGGCGGCCGACAGGGCGCCGAACAGCGCGTCGACCGGGCCGTTGCCCTGCGCAGTCTCGGAAATGCGGTTGCCGTCCGGGTCCGACAGTTCGACCAACGCGTTGGCGCGGCTGCCCACGTCGCTGATCGTCATCGACGACAGTCGGTAGCCCTCGCTGACGGGGGCGTCCTGCATCAGGGTCTGCAGGTCGTCGTCGTCGACCACCCGCTGCTTCTCGCACAGGGCCTTGAACTGTTCGAACACCAGGACCAGTTCGTCCTCCTCCAGCAGATAGCCCAGCGCGCGCAGGCGCTGCTCGACCGCGGCGCGGCCGCTGTGGCGGCCCAGCACCATCTGCGACGACGGCCAGCCGACGTCCTGCGGCTGCATGATCTCGTAGGTACCGCGATGGCGCAGCATGCCGTGCTGGTGGATGCCGGATTCGTGCGCGAAGGCGTTGGCGCCGACGATGGCCTTGTTGCGCTGGACCGGCATGCCGACCAGGCGCGACAGCAGTTGGGAGGTCGGCACGATGCGCTGCGTGTCGATGCGCGTGTCCAGGTTGTAGAACGCCTTGCGCACTTTCAGCGCCATCACCAGTTCTTCGATGGCGCAATTGCCGGCGCGTTCGCCGATGCCGTTGATCGAGCCTTCCACCTGCCGCGCGCCGCCTTCGATCGCGGCCAGCGAGTTGGCCACGGCCAGGCCCAGGTCGTTATGGCAGTGCGCGCTGAAGACCACCTTGTCGGCGCCGGCGACCTTGGTGATCGCGCGCTCAAACATGCTGCGGATTTCCTCCGGCGTGGTGAAACCCACCGTGTCCGGCAGGTTGATGGTGGTGGCGCCGGCGGCGATGGCGGTGGCGATGGCCTGGTGCAGGAAATCCTCTTCGGTGCGGGTCGCATCCTCGGCCGAGAACTCGATCTCGTCAACATGGCCGCGCGCCAGCCGCACGTGCGTGTCGATCGACTGCAACACCTGCTCGCGGCTCATGCGCAGCTTGTGCTCGCGGTGCAGCGGGCTGGTGGACAGGAACAGGTGCAGGCGCGGCTTCGCGGAGGACGACAGCGTGTGCAGCGAGGTCTCGATGTCGCCGGGCAGGCAGCGCGACAGCACCGCCAGCGTGGTCTCGCGCAGCTCGCGCGCGATCAGTGCATGCGCCTCGCGATCGGACTGCGAGCTGGCGGGGAAGCCGGTCTCGATGATGTCCACGCCCAGGTCGGCCAGGCCGCGCGCCATCACCAGCTTCTGCTGCGGCGTCATGCTGCAGCCGGGGGATTGCTCGCCGTCGCGCAGGGTGGTGTCGAAAATTCGGATCTGCGCGGGGGGGGTAATGGTCGTGTTCACCAGATGGATTCCTCGTGTACTTCTGTTTCCGTGGCGGCAACCGCGATACGGCGCACGCCGGTCTTGATGGGGGATTTGGCGGCCGCGCGGCTGGGCGCACGGCCGGTGGCAAGCGAAGGGTCGCCGTCGACGCTGCGGCGGCGAGGCTTGCGCGGCGCGCGCGGGCGCACGTCGGACAGCAGCTGGGCGAGCACCATCGCATCGATGTTGCCGCCCGAGACGACGGCGCACTTGCGCTTGCCGGCGACGCGACGGCCAGCGGCCAGTGCCAGCGCGCCCGCGCCCTCGGCGATCAGGTTCTCTTCCAGCGCAAGCCGCACCAGCGTCTCGCGCAGCTCGGCTTCGCGCACCGTGACGACATCGTCCAGCAACTGCGTGCACAGGCGGCGGGTGATGAAGCCGGGCACCTTGACCCGCACGCCATCGGCGAGCGAGGCGACCGGGTCGATGGCGGAGACGTCGCCCTTCATCGCCCGGATCATCGAATCCACGCCTTCGACCTGCGCACCGACGACGCGCACACCCTGCGACTTCAAGGCCAGCGCGACGCCGGAGGCCAGGCCGCCGCCGCCGATCGGGACGATGACCACGTCCGGCGCATGCGGTGCGATCTCGATGCCGACCGTGCCCTGGCCGGCGATCACGTCCGGATCGTCGAAGGCGGACAGGAAGCGGTAGCCGTTCTGTTCCGCCAGTTCCTTGGCGAACGCGAAGGCTTCGTCGTAGCTGTTGCCATGCTGGCGCACGGTGGCGCCCCAGTGGGCGACGCCGGCGATCTTGGTGGCCGGCGCGCCGTGCGGCATCACCGTGATGGCCTGCACGCCCAGCCGGTAGGCGGCCCACGCCAGGCCCTGCGCGTGGTTGCCGGCGGAGGCGGCGATCACCGGGCGATGGTCGCCGCGCTCGCGCGCGGCCAGCAGGGCGTTCAGGGCGCCACGCACCTTGTACGAGCCGGTGCGCTGCAGGTTCTCCAGCTTCAGCATCACGCCGAAGCGTTCGGCATGGTGCAGCGGCGTGGGCGGCAGGTAACGGCGCAGCCGCGCCTGCGCCGCCAGCACGTCGGCCACGGTGACGACGACGTCGCCTACGTCCGGTTCGTTGCTGGCGGGGGCGCGACCGGCATCAGGCATCGCGGCACGCGAACGGCTGATGTCGAAGAAGACGCCTCCGTACCGCAACGTCCGCGTCGGCGGGTGCGGTCTTCATGCGGCGCGGTCCTGCGGGCGACGGTCCCGGCTCAGTTCCTGCACGGCGCTGAAGGACAGCTCCTCGACGTCGTAGATCTTCAGCAGTTGCTGGCGCAGGGTTTCCGGCGCACGGGTGCTGTCGATCACCAGCGCCAGCGCCCAGTAGCCTTCGCTGTCGTGCGTCGCGTGCACCGCGTGGGGCGGAAAGCCACGGCGCTCGATCATGCCCAGCACGCGCAGCAGCGCGCCCTCGGCAGGTTTGAGCTTGAGTTCAAGCCGGTAACGCATTCTTCTTCTCCGGGCCGTCGGCCGCGACGGCCGGCTCGGCGGATGGTTTCGCGGGATTGGCATCCAGCATCGAGCTGTTGGCATGGTTCGGTGGCACCAGCGGCCAGACGTTCGCCTTGATGTCGATGGTGACGTGCAGCAGGGCGGGGCCGGGCTGGGCCAGCAGGTCGGCCAGCGCATCCTCGATTTCGTCGCGCGCATCGATATGGCGGGCCGGGATGCCGAACACGCGCGCCAGCGCGGCGAAGTCCGGGTTGTCGGACAGGTCGATCTCGCTGTAGCGCTCGGCGAAGAACAGTTCCTGCCATTGCCGCACCATGCCCAGCGCGCTGTTGTCGATCAGCACGATCTTCACCGGCAGCTTGCAGCGGGCGATGGTGGCCAGCTCCTGCACGTTCATCATGAAGCCGCCATCGCCGTTGACCAGGACGACGGTGCGGTCGGGGCAGGCGAACTGCGCGCCCATCGCCGCCGGCAGGCCGAAGCCCATCGTGCCCAGCGCGCCGCTGGTCAGGTGGTTGCGCGGATGGGTGAACTTGCAGTGCTGCGCCACCCACATCTGGTGCTGGCCCACGTCGCACGCGATGATCGCGTCGGCCGGCGCCACTTCGCTCAGCCGCTTCAGCAGGCCGGGCGCATAGATGTCGGTGCCGGGCGCGTCGTAGCGGAAGCCGAAACGCTCGCGGTTGCCCATGC
Organism: Pseudoxanthomonas sp. LjRoot206; assembly: GCF_056175725.1. Lineage (NCBI taxonomy): Bacteria > Pseudomonadati > Pseudomonadota > Gammaproteobacteria > Lysobacterales > Lysobacteraceae > Pseudoxanthomonas > Pseudoxanthomonas sp. LjRoot206. Next base: position 584,503 of record NZ_JBGFFI010000003.1, on the reverse strand, counting down.
AGCGCTTGCGCCACTCGTCGCAGGTGCTGCGGGCCGCACCCAGCGCACGCAGGCTGGCGCCGACATCGCCGGGCACCGCGATGTCGGCGGTGCGCAGCTTGCCGATCTCGTAGGCATCGGCATCGATGTGCAGCACGCGCGCGAATGGCGCGAACTCGGCCAGCTTGCCGGTGGCGCGGTCGTCGAAGCGGGCGCCGACCACGATCAGCAGGTCGGATTCCTGCACCGCCATGTTGGCCGCGCGCGTGCCGTGCATGCCCAGCATGCCCAAATAATGCGGGTGGTTGGCGGGCAGGGCGCCCAGGCCGCGCAGCGTCAGCACGGTGGGAATCTTCGTGGCATCGACGAACTGGCGGAACGCATCCACTGCATCGGCGATGCCGATGCCGCCGCCACCGTAGATCACCGGCTTCTCGGCGCCGGCGATCGCCGCCAGCGCGTCGGCCAGCCTCGCGTCTTCCGGCGCGGGCACCGGATCGACGCTGGCGGGCACGTGGTCGGGCAGGTGCGAGGCGTCGGACATCTGCACGTCCTTCGGCAGGTCGATCAGCACCGGACCGGGACGGCCCTCGCGTGCGATGCGGAAAGCCTCGCGCACCACCTCGGGCAGATCGTCCACGCGCCGGGCGACGAAGCTGTGCTTCACGATCGGCAGGGTCAGGCCGAACACGTCCAGTTCCTGGAACGCGTCGGTGCCCATCAGCGTGGTGGCGACCTGGCCGGTCAGGCAGACCATCGGCACCGAGTCCAGCATCGCGTCGGCGATGCCGGTCACCAGATTCGACGCGCCGGGGCCGGAGGTGGCCACGCACACGCCGACCTTGCCGCTGGCGCGGGCGTAGCCGTTCGCGGCCAGTGCCGCGCCCTGCTCATGGCGCACCAGGATGTGCTTCAGGTTGGAATCCACCAGCGCGTCGTAGAACGGCATGATGGTGCCGCCCGGATAGCCGAACAGCGTGTCCACGCCCTCCATTTCCAGGGCGTGGGCCAGCCAGCGGGCGCCATTGCGTGGGGCAGTGGCCGCGGCGGCGTTCATGCGGCGGCCTGCTCGTCTGTATCGGGTTGCGCGGCATTGGCCTGCAGCCACACCATCTTCGCGCGCAGTTCCTTGCCGACCTTCTCGATCGGGTGGTCCTTGTCGGCCTGCTGGAACTTCTTGTAGTTCGGCAGGCCGGCGTCGTACTCGGCCTGCCAGTTGCGGGTGAAGGTGCCGTTCTGGATGTCGGTCAGCACATCCTTCATGCGCGCCTTGACGCTGGCGTCGATGACGCGCGGGCCGCTGACGAAATCGCCGTACTGCGCGGTCTCGGAGATGAATTCCAGCATGCGGGTGATGCCGCCTTCGTAGAACAGGTCGACGATCAGCTTCAGCTCGTGCAGCACTTCGTAGTAGGCGATCTCCGGCTGGTAGCCGGCTTCCACCAGCGTTTCGAAGCCGGCCTGCACCAGCGAGGACGCGCCGCCGCACAGCACGGCCTGCTCGCCGAACAGATCGGTCTCGGTCTCTTCCTTGAAGGTGGTCGAGATGATGTTGGCGCGCGCACCGCCCAGGCCGCCGGCGTACGCCAGCGCGAACTTTTCGGCCTTGCCGCTCTTGTCCTGGTGCACGGCGTAGATGCAGGGCACGCCGCGGCCGATCTCGTACTCGCGGCGGACCAGCGCGCCCGGGCCCTTCGGCGCGACCAGCACCACGTCCAGGTCGGCGCGCGGCTCGATCATGCCGAAGTGGACGTTGAGGCCGTGCGCGAACAGCAGTACCGCGCCCTGCTTCATGTTCGGCGCCAGTACGTCGGCGTAGAGTTTCTTCTGCACCATGTCCGGCGTCAGCACGGCGACCAGGTCGGCGTCCTTCACCGCGTCGGCCGGCGCCTTGACCACGAAACCGTCGGCCTTGGCCTTCACTTCGGTCGGACCGCCCGGGCGCAGGCCGACGACGACGTCGAAACCGGAGTCGCGCAGGTTCAGCGCGTGCGCGCGGCCCTGGCTGCCGTAACCGATGACGGCGATCGTGGGATGCGGGAGGGCGTTGGCGGTGGTCATGGCGCGGATTTCCTGAGGGTTGAGGTGGAATCGAAGGCTCTTAAACAAAAAACCCCGCACTTCTCAGTGCGGGGTTTTGCGAATCTGGCGTTGCTTGCTGCTTACACGCCGGTCCGTCCCGCAGTTGTGGGCGAGGTAATAAGGACGAGTACGAGGACGGGCGCCGCAGCGAATGCGGTCGGGTCGGTCGTCGTGGGTGTGTGGCGCTGCAACATGCGGCAAGAGAAACATGCCGCTTCAAATTGTGTCAAGCGGTTTCGGAATCTTTTCGACGATCGGATGATTTCAGTCGAGATGGTTGCAACTGAAACCGAGAAAACGCCGCAGAATCCTGCCTTTCCACGCAGTCGCAGCACATCCGTTTTCATGCCCGAGTACCGCTCCAAGACCTCCACCCACGGCCGCAACATGGCCGGTGCCCGCGCGCTGTGGCGCGCCACCGGCATGAAGGACGAGGACTTCCACAAGCCGATCGTCGCCATCGCCAACTCGTTCACCCAATTCGTGCCGGGCCATGTGCACCTCAAGGACCTCGGCCAGTTGGTGGCGCGCGAGATCGAGCGTGTCGGCGGCGTGGCGAAGGAGTTCGACACCATCGCCGTCGACGACGGCATCGCGATGGGCCACGACGGCATGCTGTACTCGCTGCCGTCGCGCGAGATCATCGCCGACTCCGTGGAGTACATGGTCAACGCGCATTGCGCCGACGCGCTGGTGTGCATCTCCAACTGCGACAAGATCACCCCCGGCATGCTGATGGCCGCGCTGCGGCTGAACATCCCGACTGTGTTCGTGTCCGGTGGCCCGATGGAAGCCGGCAAGACGCGCCTCGCCGACCACAAGCCCGAGCAGAAGCTCGATCTGGTCGATGCGATGGTGATGGCGGCCGACCCGAACGTGTCCGATGAGGACGTCGCCGCCGTCGAGCGCAGCGCATGCCCCACGTGCGGCTCGTGCAGCGGCATGTTCACCGCCAACTCGATGAACTGCCTGACCGAGGCGCTGGGCCTGTCGCTGCCGGGCAACGGCACCGTCGTGGCGACGCATGCCGACCGCGAGCAGATGTTCAAGCGCGCCGGCGTGGTAGCGGTGGAGCTCTGCCATCGCTGGTACGGCGGCGAGGACGCGTCGGCGCTGCCGCGCGGCATCGCCACGTTCGAAGCGTTCGAGAACGCGATGACGCTGGACATCGCGATGGGCGGGTCCACCAATACCATCCTGCACCTGCTCGCCGCGGCGCAGGAAGGCGAAGTGCCGTTCGACATGCGCGACATCGACCGCCTGTCGCGGCGCGTGCCGCAACTGTGCAAGGTGGCGCCGAACACGCAGAAGTACCACATCGAGGACGTGCATCGCGCCGGCGGCATCATGGCGATCCTCGGTGAACTGGCGCGCGGCGGCCTGCTGCATACCGGGGTCGCGACCGTGCATGCGAAAACGCTGGGCGAGGCGATCGCGAAGTGGGATGTCGCCACGGTCGAGGACGAGGCCGTGCACACGTTCTACAAAGCGGGCCCGGCCGGCATTCCGACCCAGGTCGCCTTCAGCCAGGCCACGCGCTGGCCGTCGCTGGACACCGACCGTGCCGAGGGCTGCATCCGCAGTGTCGGGCATGCGTTCTCGCAGGAGGGCGGCCTGGCCGTGCTGTACGGCAATATCGCGATCGATGGCTGCGTGGTGAAGACGGCTGGCGTGGACGAATCGATCCATGTCTTCGAGGGCAGCGCCCGCGTGTACGAAAGCCAGGATGCGGCCGTGGCCGGCATCCTCGGCGACGCGGTGAAGGCGGGCGATGTCGTCGTGATCCGCTACGAAGGTCCGAAAGGCGGTCCGGGCATGCAGGAAATGCTGTACCCGACCAGTTACCTGAAGTCGAAAGGCCTCGGCAAACAGTGCGCGCTGCTGACCGATGGCCGCTTCTCAGGCGGTACCTCCGGCCTGTCGATCGGCCATGCGTCGCCGGAAGCGGCGGCCGGTGGCGCGATCGGCCTGGTGCGCGACGGCGACCGCATCCGCATCGATATCCCACAACGCTCGATCGCCTTGCTGGTCTCCGACGAGGAACTCGCCGAGCGCCGTGTCGCCCAGGACGCGAAGGGCTGGAAGCCGGTGCTGCCGCGTCCGCGCAAGGTCAGTACCGCCCTGAAGGCGTATGCCCTGCTCGCCACCAGTGCCGACAAGGGCGCGGTGCGCGACAAGGCGATGCTCGATGGCGTCTGACAGGCGGATACGCCTTCGCGCCGCTCTGGCTCTGCTGTTCGCATTGCTCGTCCTTCCGGTCTGCGCGGAGGAAGCGCAGCGCACGCCGTGGGTGGTCGCCACCTACGCCTATCCCGAGCGCGATCGCCTCGCCGCGATCCAGCCGCTCGCCGACTACCTGGCGAAGCGCGGCCGCCATCCGGTGCAGGTGAAGCTGTTCCCCTCACCGACGGCACTGGTGCAGGCGATGCGCGACGGTCAGGTCGATGTCGCGGTGCCCAACCTGCATGGTTACCTGCAGGCACGGCGCGACGTCGCGAAGGTCACCACCTTGCCGGTACCGCAGGTGCCGGCGTTGCAGGCGGATCGCTACCGTGCGGTGCTGGTGGCGCGCGATGTCGCATCGCTCGCCGAGGTCAAAGCGAAGGCCGGCAGCTTGCGGCTGGCGATGGTCGGTCGCGACTCCGCATCCGGCGGTTTCGTGCCGGTGCAATATCTGCGCAGCCAGGCGCTGGATCCGGCGAAGGCATTCGCGTCGGTGGTCTATTCGGGCTCGCACGCGGCCGCCTTGCAGGCCATCGTCACGGGGCGTGCCGATGTGGCGGCGTTGGCGGGCGATGTCTACGACGCGTCGCGTCCCGATGGCATCCACGAACTGTGGCGCTCCGATCCGATCCCGCCCGGGCCGTTGGTGTGCCACGCGACGACCGACGTCCCGTGCCAAGCCATGGCCGCCTGGCTATTGGAGGCGCACCGGGAAGATCCGGCCGTGATCGCGGCCCTGCGCGTGGGCTGGCCCGAATTCGGCAATGCCACCGTCTTCGTTCCCGCCGACGTTGCCCGCCTGTCCGACGTGGCATTGGCCCAGGACTGAGCGCCGGTCCCGCCTGAACAGGCCGCTCAACTCACTTCTTCTCCGGCCGTTACCGATAGACGGAGGAGGGGATATGGCAGCGATCGAAGACAGGCAGGCCGGCAGCGCGGCCGTTGAAGGCACCCTGCCGGACGCACCGGTGGGGCTGGTGCGCCTGGACGCAGCCGCCCGCGTGATGGCCGCCAATCGCGCCGCCTGGGATCTGCTCGCCTTGTCGCCGGATGCGTTGTTGGGCCAACCCTGCGAGCAGCTGTGGGGCCTGCCGGCCCAGGTGCTGAACGACGAAGAGGGTAGCTGGTGCGCGCCCGGCAACGATCCCGCCCGCCGCATCCGTTACCAGGCCGACCGCGATGGCGAGGGCTGGCTGCTGTCGCTGCCGCATCCGGAAACCGCCGCCCTGCTGCGCGACACCGCGCGTCTGGCGCAGGGCGAAATCTCCGTCGCCATGGCCCCGGCCCTGCGCGATGTCGCGCAACGCCTGGCCGATGCCGCGACCGAGCGTGCGCTGCTGGAACGCATCGGTGGCCTGCTGGGTGGCTGCGATCTCGATCTGGCCTTGCCCGATGCACAGGCCGCGCATCCGTTGTCGCGGCAGATCGCCGCCGGCTTCGGCAACCTGGCCGAGGCGATCCGCCAGGCGGTGGCGCTGTCGGTGCAGGTGGCGGCGGAAGTACCGCACCTGGTCGGCGATAACGACGAACTGCTGACGCAGTCGCAGGCGCAGGTGGCGGCGCTCGACACCGTGCTCGATGCCACCCGCCGCCTGCTGCAGGGATTGAAGGGCGCGGGCGAGGAATTGCAGGCAGTGATCGCCGTCGCCGCCAGTGCCGATGCCAGCGCACGGCAAGGCGTGGCGGCCGCGCAGCAACTCGGCGAGGCGATGCGCGAAGTCGAGCGTCGTTCCGCGCGGGCCGGTGACGTCATCGAAGTCATCGACGCGGTCGCATTCCAGACCAATATCCTGTCGATCAATGCCAGCATCGAGGCCGCACGCGCCGGTCCTGCCGGGCGCGGCTTCGCCGTGGTCGCCACCGAAATCCGCCGCCTGGCCGAACAGGCCGCGACGGCCGCGCGCGACGTGCGCGTGATCCTGGATGAAAGCGGTCGCGCGCTGAACGAAAGCGCGGTCTCGGCCGAAGCCACCGGACAGGTGCTCGGCGGCATCGGCGACCTGCTGGCGCGCGCCAGCCAGGCAATGGAGTCGGTGGTCGAGCGTGTCTCCGCGCAGGACCAGGAAGTCATCGCGATCGATGCGGCCGTCGACCGGGTGGCCGCCCTCAGCCGCAGCAACCTCGAGCATGCGGACCAGGTGGCCGCGCGCGGCACGGCGCTGGCGCAGGGTACCGACACGCTGCGCGATTGCGTCGGCCTGTTCCGCCTGCCCCACGATCCCTTGAGTCATCGACGTCATGCGCGCGTGCGCGACCTCGCGCAGGATGCCGCCGCACGGATCGGTGACGCATTGGCGCTGGCGCTGGATCACGGCCGCATCGACGAGGACGCGCTCTTCTCGCGCGACTACGCGCCCATCCCCGGCGTCGAGCCGGCCAAGTTCACCACGGCCTTCGACACGCTCTGCGACGAACTGCTGCCGCCGTTGCAGGAACCCGTGGCCGCCCGGCACCCGTGGATCGTGTTCGCCATCTGCGCCAATCCGGACGGCTACGTGCCCACGCACAACCTGCGTTTCAGCCAGCCGCTGACCGGCGACCGCGCGCAGGACCTGGTCGGCAACCGTACCAAGCGCCTCTTCGCCGACCGCGTCGGTCGCAGCGTGGGCGCCCATACCGATCCGTACCGCCTGCAGGTCTACCGGCGCGACACCGGCCAGATCATGTTCGACCTGTCGGTGCCGGTGTTCGTCGGCGAACGGCACTGGGGCGGCTTCCGCGTGGGCTATACGCTGGAATGACCTTGCAGGCCCGGTGTTGTGGTCTAATTCTCGCCGAAGCGGGGGTATCGCCGGCCCGGCCGGCGATTGAGACAGACCCTTCGAACCTGATCCGGTTGAGACCGGCGTAGGGAAGCTTCGCAGGATGCGCCGTATTGCCGAGCCGCCCACCGAGGGCCCGCACTCCGTCCGCCGCCGCGCCGCCGCTTCGTCCGTGATGCGATCCCCTCGCGTCCCACTGCGCGAACTCCCCGCACTAGCCCTGCGAGGATTCAAAAAGGACGAAGCCGATGAATGCCATTCCCAAGCCCGCCACCGACCTGCTGCAGCAGACCGGCCAGCTCTCCGAATCCGTCACGCGCCCGATCCCGGGCTCGCGCAAGGTCTTCGTCGAGGGATCGCGTCCCGACCTGCAGGTGCCGATGCGCGAGATCGCGCTGACCCAGACGCCCACCATCTTCGGCGGCGAAGACAATCCGCCGGTCACCGTCTATGACACCTCCGGTCCGTATACCGATCCGGCTGCGACCATCGATCTGGCCGCCGGCCTGCCGGCGCTGCGGGCGAAGTGGATCGAGGAGCGCGGCGATACCGAACAGCTCGACGGCTTGAGTTCCACGTTCGGCCGCGCACGCGAGCATGATCCCAAGCTGGACGCCGTACGCTTTCCTGGCCGCATCCTGCCGCGCCGCGCCAGGGCCGGCGCCAACGTCAGCCAGATGCATTACGCGCGCCGCGGCATCGTCACACCGGAGATGGAATACGTCGCCATCCGCGAGAACCAGCGGCTGGACGCGGTGCGCGAGGCGCATCTGCTGGCGCAGCATCCGGGCGAGAGCTTCGGCGCCAGTATCCAGACGTTCATCACGCCGGAATTCGTGCGCGACGAGATCGCGCGCGGCCGCGCCATCCTGCCCAACAACATCAACCATCCGGAAAGCGAGCCGATGATCATCGGTCGCAACTTCCTGACCAAGATCAACGCCAACATCGGCAACAGCGCGGTGTCGTCGGGCATCGCCGAGGAAGTCGAAAAGCTGGTGTGGTCGATCCGCTGGGGCGGCGACACCGTGATGGACCTGTCCACCGGCAAGCACATACACGAGACGCGCGAGTGGATCATCCGCAACTCGCCGGTGCCGATCGGCACGGTGCCGATCTACCAGGCGCTGGAAAAGGTCGACGGCCGCGCCGAAGCGCTGACCTGGGAGATCTTCCGCGACACGCTGATCGAACAGGCCGAACAGGGCGTGGACTACTTCACCATCCACGCCGGCGTGCTGCTGCGCCACGTGCCGCTGACGGCGAAGCGCGTGACCGGTATCGTCTCGCGCGGTGGCTCGATCATGGCCAAGTGGTGCCTGGCGCACCACAAGGAAAACTTCCTCTACACGCACTTCGAGGATATCTGCGAAATCATGAAGGCCTACGACGTGGCCTTCTCGCTGGGCGACGGCCTGCGTCCCGGCTGCATCGCCGACGCCAACGACGCCGCGCAGTTCGGCGAACTGGAGGCGCTGGGCGAGCTGACCAAGATCGCGTGGAAGCACGACGTGCAGTGCATGATCGAAGGTCCCGGCCACGTGCCGATGCAGCTGATCAAGGAGAACATGGACAAGCAGCTGCGCGAGTGCGGCGAAGCGCCGTTCTACACGCTCGGCCCGCTGACCACCGACATCGCGCCCGGATACGACCACATCACCAGCGCGATCGGCGCGGCGATGATCGGCTGGTATGGCACCGCGATGCTCTGCTACGTGACGCCGAAGGAACACCTGGGCCTGCCCAACCGCCAGGACGTGCGCGACGGCATCATGGCGTACAAGATCGCCGCGCATGCCGCCGACCTGGCCAAGGGCCATCCGGGTGCGCAGGTGCGCGACAACGCGCTGAGCAAGGCGCGCTTCGAGTTCCGCTGGGAGGATCAGTTCCACCTGGGCCTGGATCCTGAGAAGGCGAAGGAGTTCCACGACGAGACGCTGCCCAAGGATGCGCACAAGCTGGCGCACTTCTGCTCGATGTGCGGCCCGCATTTCTGCTCGATGAAGATCACCCAGGACGTGCGCGACTACGCCGCCGAGCATGGCGTGGAGGAGCAGGCGGCGCTGGAGGCCGGCATGGCCGAGAAGTCGGCGGAGTTCCTGGCCCAGGGCGCGCAGGTGTATCGTCAGGGCTGACCGGGCAGGGGCGGTCGCATCCGTTCCGGGCCTGCTGCCGTAGAGTTCACAGGACGTCCGCCATGATGGCGGCGTCCCCGACAGGAGCACGATCATGGCCCGTTTCGCCTGCAATGCCGGCCGCTGGATGATGGCTGCGGCCGTCGTCCTGCTGGCCTCCTGCGCCACCGGCCCGCGCATCACCAGCGACGTGGATCCATCCGCCAGTTTCGGCCAGTACCGCAGCTTCGCCTTCTATTCGCCGCTGGCGATCGAAGGGCAGGGCTACGCCACGCTGACCAGTGGCCGCATCAAGAACGCGGCGCGCACGCAGATGGAGTCGCGCGGTTACGTCTACGACGAGAAGTCACCGGACCTGTGGGTGAACCTCAACGCTTACATGCAGGAAAAGACCGACGTCGTGAACACGCCGGAAGTCGACTACGACTACTACTACAGCTATCGCGCGCGCCGCTACGTGGCCGTACCCACGTGGCGCGACCGTACCGATGTCTACAGGTACACGGAAGGCACCTTGAACGTGGACCTGGTGGACGCTAAGCAGAACCGGCTGGTCTGGACGGGCGTGGCGGTCGGGCGCGCCGGTCGCGACAAGCCCGAAACGCGCGATGCCAAGATCGATGCCGCCGTCGCTGAGATCTTCCTGCGGTATCCCTACCGCGCGGGCAGCGGCACGCCGGCGGCGACGCCGTGAAGGGCAGCGGTCCCGTCATCGCCAGGGCCGGTATCGGCTTCGGCACCGCGCTGGCCATCACCATTTCGTGGAGCGCCAACAAGTCGCTGCTGTGGGCGGTGATCCATGGCCTGCTGTCGTGGATCTACGTGGTGTATTACGCGCTGGTCTACCACTTCAAGTGAGGCCTGCATGACCACTTGGACCCGGTTGCGCTGGATGGTGACGGCGCGGCGGCACCCCTGCGCCTTCCTGCTCGTCGTCCAGCTGGCCGGCATCCTGCTGTATCCGGTGATGGAAGACACCCCGGCCGGGCGTGCGCTGTTCGGCGCCTTCGGCATCCTGGTGCTTGCCCTGGCCCTGTGGGTCGTCAACCGCAGCGCGGCGGTCAACTGGATCGCCTGGTCGCTCGCGATCCCCTCGGTGTCGCTGTCGGTATCGGCGGCCGTGTTCGATCTTCCTGCGCTCGGGATCTATGCCCACCTGCTGGAAAGCGGACTGTATTTCTATACGGCCGGCAGCCTGATCGCCTACATGCTGCAGGACCATTCGGTCAGCAGCGACGAACTGTTCGCTGCCGGCGCCACCTTCACCCTGCTGGCGTGGGCCTTCGCTTTCGCATTCTCGGTCTGCCAGCAGTGGTACCCGGGCAGTTTCACCGCCGCGGTCGATCCGCAGTCGCCGCGAAGCTGGATGGAACTGCTGTTCCTGAGCTTCAGCCTGCTCTCGGGCGTGGGCCTGAGCGATGTGGTGCCGATCCTGCCGCAGGCGCGCGCGCTGGTGATGCTGGAGCAGTTCGCGGGCGTGATGTACATCGCCGTGGTCGTGTCGCGGCTGATAGGGCTGACCGTTCTGAAATCGCCCGCACGCAAGACGGACTGAGCGTCGCCAGCACAAAAAAATCGCGCCTTTCGGCGCGAATGCTGGAGCTCGTGTAGTAGGACGTCGGCGGGAGAGAGAGTTTGCCTGTGCTGCTCCCGTTCAGGGGGAGCATGCCGGTCACTGTAAAATGTGACGCGACGGTGCGCTTTCCCCGTGCTGCCTTTGGACTTTGCCGAATCTGCCGGATTACTTGGCCTGACCAGTGCCGGGCATTAAGGCACATGACGGACCCCGGAAGACCCCGCAGCATTCGCTCCCGATGAACTCCCCCGACTCCGCCACCCACCCACCGGGCGATCGCCTGAGGGTGGGGGAATGCCTCGTTGACGTGCCATTGCGTGAAATCCACGCGTCGGGTGCGCGCAGGCCCGCGCGCATCACGCCCAAGTCGATGGGCGTGCTGCGGGTGCTGGTGGACAGCGCGGGGCGGGTGGTGACCCGCGAAGCGCTGCTGACGGCCGTCTGGCCGGACACGATGCCGACCAACGACGTGGTCACCCAGGCCATCACCCAGCTGCGCAAGGCGTTTGGGGAGCGCAGCGACGGGCCACGCTACATCGAGACCATCGCCAAGAGCGGTTATCGCCTGCTGGCCGAGGTCGAGTGGCTGCCGCACCCTGAAGACGCGCGCACGCCGGCCGCCGCGGTATCCACGGAGCCGGAAACCCGCGATGACGTTGGGCCCGGCGACGGTGCCGACAGTGTGTCCGCCAGCGCCGTGCCGCCGGCGCGACAGGCGCTGCTGTTCCGTCGCTGGGCCTGGGGCCTGGGACTGGGCGTGGTGGCGATCGCGTGCGCGGTGGCGGCGCTGTGGTGGTCGGGCGCGCAACGGCCGCGGTCGGCGGTGCAGGACGAGGTGACGGGGTTGCTGCCCGCGCCCCGCCCTTACCGCCTGATCACCTCCGCGCCCGGATTCGAGCTGTCGCCGACGCTGTCGCCGGACGGCTCCCAGGTTGCGTACCTGTCCAGCATGACCGAGGAGCTGGCGGGCACGGCCATCCTGGTGCAGACCACGGAGCCCGCGCAGCCGCGAACGCTGACGTCCCCCCCTGCGGGCACGTGGGACACCAATCCCGAGTGGTCGCCCAGCGGGCGCGAGGTCGCGTTCCTGCGCCGGTCGCCCGGTGAGGATTGCCGGATCATGGCGGTGCAGGCGAGTGGCGGCGAGCCCCGCGTACTGGGTACTTGCGATCCGGACAACCGGCCCACGTTCGACTGGACACCCGACGGCAACGGCCTGGTGTTCAGCAGCCCGATGAGCGGCGATGGCGAGCCCGGCCTGCGTCTGCTGGATCTGGCGACCGGCCGTTGGCGCGCGATCGACTACGGCGCCAGCGCCGAAGACGTCGACACGGCGCCGCGATTCTCGCCGGACGGCAAGTGGATCGCCTTCGTCCGCAACACGCCGCTGGGCGACCTGTGGAGGATTCCGTCCAGTGGTGGCGAGGCGGAGCGCCTGACCCACCAGCGTGCCGAGTTGCGCGGCTGGGACTGGACGCCGGACGGGAAGGCGATCGTATTCGGGCGGCGCGTGGACAGCCACACTCGGCTGTACCGCCTGACGCTGTCGGATGGCGATATCACCGACCTGGGTATCGAGGATGCGCAGGCGCCGGCGATCGCCGCGCAGTCGAACGTGCTGGCGTTCGTGCAGCGCAAGCCGCAGTTCGGGCTTTACCGCATCGGCGAAGCCCCCGCAGGCGACGGCGAAGCGCGCCCCCTGCAGCGCCTGTTCCCGTCCACGGGACGCGATTCGCTGCCGTCGGTGGCGCCGGATGGCAGGCAGATCGCGTTCACCTCCGACCGCTCGGGCGAATTCGGGTTGTGGTGGGCCGACATGGAGCGGCCGGCGTCGCTGCGCCTGATCGAAGGCATCCGTCCTGAATCCCGGCATTTGCCGGCCTGGTCCGCCGACAGCCGTCGCCTGCTCGTGATCGGGACCGACGTGCGTGGCCACTACGGGCTGCACGAGCTGGAGCCGGCCAGTGGCCAGCTGCGCGCGTTGCCGGTGCCGGTCCCGCGCGAGGATCTGCTGTTCGCCGCTTACTTGCCCGACCAGCACCATCTGCTGGTGGTCGCCGGCAAGGACGATGGCCAGCAACTGGTGCTGTTCGATCGCCGGAGTACGCCATGGCGCCGCCTGGCCAGCATCGAAGGTGTCTCGTTCGCGCGCCCGGACCTGGCCCAGGGGCGCGTGTTGTTCACCCGGCTGGCCCGGGACGGTCTGTGGCAATCCGATCTGATGCTGGCGGCGTCGAGCATCCGCCAGGTCGACGGCAGCCGGCCCGCCAGCCAGCGCTACCGGACCTGGACGGTGACCGAAGACGGCCAGATCGAGTACCTGGAGCAGCTTCCCGGCTGCTACGTGAGCCTGCGCCATATCGGCGTCGGCCGTTCCCACGCACCGGCGAGATGCCTGGAGCCGACCCACCTCGCCACCATCAACGGATTCAGCGCACATGCGCGCGATCGCGTGACCTACGTCTCAATGGCGGTCGTCGACGGCTCCGACATCGGCTTCCTGTCGCTGGATCCCGCGCCGCCGTCCCCCGGCGGCGGCTACTGGTAACCGACTGACGCGAAAGAAGAAGTTTCTTTCGTAACTTTGTCGGATCGGGGTTCGGCAAGATTTCGTCGACATTTCCGACAAACTTCCTGCCCGTTCCCGTGCCGACACGGCACATCGCTTCCACACGTCATGCAAAGTGGAACGACCGATGGAGCAAACATGGTGGGGCGACCGGGGCCAGCTGGTCCGGCTGGATGCGGCTGAAGGGGCGTCCCCGAGCGGCTGTATCGCGGTGTCGCGGTTGGGCGGCGCCCAGGCGGGCGGCGACCTGTTCACGATCTGGGTGCAGCTGAGGGGCGCGTCCTGGGTCGAGGCCAAGGAAGGTCGCTTCCGGCTGCGGCGCGGCCAGTGGATCGCGCTGGAGCGGGACTCCAAGCCGCTCGTCCAGAGCGATCGCTATGGCCTGTGCATCGGCATCGTGCTGAACAGCGAGGGCATGAAGGCGATGGCGCGCTTCGCCGATGGTCCGTTGTATGCAGGACGCGGGCGCTTGGGCCGTCGCGACGCGCTGACGATGTTGCGGCTGTGGCGCGCGGCCTCCGAGCGCGGGGCCGAAGGCACCGATGCCTACGCCCTGCGCCCGCTGCTGCTGCACTTCGCCGCGGTCCAGCAGGAACTCGACGGCTACATCCAGCGCTGCCCCGGCCGTTCGCGCACCCGCAAGCGCCAGGTGTTCGGCCGCCTGCAGCGCGCGCGGCTCTATCTGGAAGGCAATTGCGACCGCGTGGTCCGCATCAGTGAACTGGCGGAACTGACCAGCTTCTCCAGCTGGTACTTCTCGCGCACGTTCTACAGCCTGTACGACGAAAGTCCGCAGGCGGCGGCGGCGCGCCTGCGCCTGGAGCACGCGGCCGACCTGCTGCGCAGCACCTCCATGATGGTGGGCGAGGTCGCGGCCGCATCGGGCTTCGACAACTGCTGCAGTTTCGCGCGGGCATTCCGCGCCCGCTTCGGCACCTCGGCCAGCCGTTACCGCTCCGCGACCATGACGTCGAGGACAGACTCGGCAAAGTCATCGGGCGGCGGCCGCAAAGCGGTGTTGAAGACTGGAACGTAAGTTTGCAAGGCGTTTTAACACGCCCATAACGCTACACGTTCCTCTGAGGAGAGATTGAATGAACCACCGCAATTCGCGTCGCGCGATGCGGGTCGGCATGCTGCCGGCCGGTATCGCCATCGCATTGATCCCGGCGTTCGCCAGTGCGCAGGAAGCCACGACCGAAGCGTCCAGCACGACGACCCTGGATCGCCTTGAAGTGACCGGCTCGCGCATCCGCGGCGCCGACATGGAAACGCAGCAGCCGATCATCACGATCGGGCGTGAAGACATCGAGAAGCAGGGCTTTACCTCGGTCGCCGACGTGCTGCAGAACCTGACGTCCGCCGGCTCCCCGGCGATCGCGCGTTCGGAAGCGCTGGCCTCGGGCGAGAACGTGGGCGGCTACTACGTCGACATCCGCAACCTCGGCGCCACCCGCACGCTGGTGCTGGTCAACGGCCGCCGCCTGGGCGCCACCACCGGTGGCTACCAGGATCTCAGCCAGATCCCGATGTCGGCCATCGACCGCATCGAAGTCCTGAAGGACGGCGCCTCCGCCATCTATGGCTCCGACGCGATCGCCGGCGTGGTCAACGTGATCACCCGCAAGCGCTTCGAAGGCGCCGAAGCCTCGGCCTACCTCGGCCAGACCGGTGAAGGCGACGGCGACACCAAGCAGTATTCGTTCACCGTCGGCTCGGCCAGCGACCGTGGCGGCGTGACGCTGTCGGTCGAATACTCGAAGGAAGATCCGATCTCCGCCGCCGACCGCTGGTTCTCCAAGGACGGCAACGCCGGTCCGGACTACCCGGGTTCGGGCTGGAGCCCGATCAGCCAGAACGGTTCCTTCTGCGACCCGTGCTCCCCGGCCGCATCGGCCGTGTGGTACACGCTGCGCGCCGGCGGCAACCCGGCCAATCGCGCCGACTACGTGGTGCATACCGCGGACTACAACGCCAACGCCAACCAGCAGATGTTCCTGTCCACGGGCATCGAGCGACGTTCGGTGTTCGTCAACGCGAACTACGACGTGACCGACAACGTCACGTTCAACGCGGACGTGCTGTACAACCACCGCTCCACCCAGCAGCAGATCGCCGGCTATCCGTACCAGTCGGCCGCGTTCGGCACGCCGCTGTCGGCCGACAGCGCGTTCAACCCGATGCCGGGCGACACCACCTTCCGCCGTCGCCTGTGGGAAGTGCCGCGCACCACCGAAAGCGAGCTGGAAACCTACCGCTTCGCCGGTGGCTTCTCGGGCTTCTTCGAAGTCGCGGGCAAGACCTGGGACTGGGACGTCGGTGCGCTGATCAACCGCAACCAGTCGACCAAGCGTGCGCATGGCGATATGAGCCTGATCGCCTCCGAGCAGGCCCTGGGCCCGTCGTTCATCAACGCCGACGGCGTCGCCCAGTGCGGCAGCGCGGCCGATCCGGTCGCGCTGAGCGACTGCCGCCCGTGGAACCCGCTGCTGCCCTACGGCGTGGCCGGCCAGGGTTCGCTGGCTGACCCGGACCTGCAGAAGTTCCTGTTCCCGTGGTTCACCGACACCGGCCTGACCCGCACCACCAGCTACACCGCCAACCTGGCCGGTTCGCTGTTCGAACTGCCGGCCGGCGACCTGGGCATCGCGGTGGGCGTCGAGCACCGCAAGGAGCAGGGCCGCTTCGTGCCGGACGCGTTCGCGCAGTCGGGCCAGAGCACCGGCCTCGGCGCGACGACCACCGAGGGTGATTACTCGGTCGACGAGTTCTACGTCGAGCTGAACATCCCGCTGCTGGCCGACGTGGCGTTCGCGAAGGAGCTGACCATCAACATGGCCAGCCGCTACTCCGACTACAGCAACTTCGGCGACACGATCAACAGCAAGTTCGGCTTCACCTGGCGTCCGATCGACGAACTGCTGGTCCGCGGCACCTACGCCGAGGGCTTCCGCGCCCCGACGATCGACAACCTGTACGGCGGCATCGGCACGAGCTTCGAGAACTACACCGATCCCTGCGGCACCGGTGCGGTGAACAGCGTCAACGGCAATGCGGCCTGTACGGCGGCCGGCGTCCCGCTGGGCTACGTGCAGCTGGGCCAGGGCCTGGTGCCCTGCACGACCTATCCGTGCGCCACGCCGGACCAGTTCATCACGGGCTCCAACCCGGCGCTGGTCCCGGAAACGTCCAAGAGCAAGACCATGGGCCTGGTGTGGTCGCCGCGCTGGGTGCAGGGTCTGGACATCTCGCTGGACTGGTACCGCTACGAGCTGACCAACATGATCATCTCGGACAGCGTCGACCGCATCCTGCGCGACTGCTACGTGCTGGGCAACAACGCCCGTTGCGAAGGCATCGTGCGTGCGGACGATGGCCACATCACCAACCTGTTCTACGGCCTGGCCAACCTGGGCGCGATGGAAACCGAAGGCTTCGACCTGGGCGTGAAGTACGCGCTGCCGGAGCAGTCGTTCGGCAAGATCGCGTTCGACTGGACCTCGTCCTACACCAGCGTGTACGACGAAGAAGCCGAGAACTCGGCCGGTGAGAAGATCATCGTCGGCAACGTGGGCAACTCCGGCATCTTCCGCCTGCGCTCGAACCTGGGCGTGGACTGGTCGCTGGGTGCGTTCGCGGTCAACTGGACGGCCCGTTACTACTCGGGCATGAAGGAAAGCTGCGTCACGGCGCGTCCCTGCACGGAACCCGACCACATCGCCAACGGCGAGCCGGACGCGATCCGCAAGGTGGGCTCCAACACGTTCCACGACATGCAGGTCAGCTACAGCGCGCCGTGGAATGCCACGATCGCGGTGGGCGCCAACAACGTGTTCGACCACAAGGGTCCGCTGATGTTCTCGAACTCCGCGTACCGCCACAGCGACTTCGCCTACTACGGTGGTTTCGACTTCGACCGCTTCCTGTACGTGAAGTACACCCAGCGCTTCTGATCGTCCGATCAGTCGCCTGATGCTTGACCACGACGGCCCCGCAAGGGGCCGTCGTGCGTTCCGCGGTTCCCTCGCCGGCACGCTCGGCACTCCGTAAGGCGGTTGATATCATCGGCGCGGCCCGATCCGGGCGGACCCTCGTCGCCGATGAAACTCCCCGCGCCCTTCATTCAGTTGCCGCTGAGCTTCGATGCCGACGCGCTCGCGCGCGAGATCTCGGCCATCGACGAGGCCAGCTGGCGCTCGCATCCCGGCGGCATTCCCGGCAACAGCGCGCTGCCGCTGATCACCACCGATGGCGATCCCGACAGCGACCAGGTGACCGGCGCGATGCGGCCGACGCCGTGGCTGGAGCGGTTGCCCTACCTCATGCAGGTGCTGGAGGCGCTGGGCGCCACGTGGGGACGCTCGCGCCTGATGCGGCTGTCCGGCCAGTCCGAGGTCGTCGGGCACGTGGACATCAACTACTACTGGCGCGAGCACATGCGCGTGCACGTGCCCATCGTCACCACGCCGTCGGTGCGCTTCCAGTGCGGTGGCCACGAAACGAACATGGCCGCCGGCGAATGCTGGATCTTCGATACCTGGCGCCACCACCGGGTGCTCAACCAGGGCGACGAGACGCGCATCCACCTGGTGGCCGACACGGTCGGCGGCATCGGCTTCTGGAGCCTGCTGGAGCAGGGCAGGACGCCGGAACGTCGCGAGCCGGGATGGGCGCCGCGGCGGATCGATCCGGCCGTCGCGCATCGGGCGACGCTCGATTACGAGTCGTTCAATGCCTCCGAGGTGATGACGCCATGGGAACTGCGGGAGTGCATCGGCTTCCTGATGGGCGAAGCCGAGCGGAGCCCGCAACTGCCCGCCATCCACGCGGTGCTGACGCGTTTCGCGCGCCACTGGCATGGTGTCTGGGCTTGCCACGGCGACCGGCCGTCAGGCCTGCCGTCGTTCCGTGCCTTGCTGAAGGACGTGCAGGCCGCGCTCGCACAGGCGGGCGTGGCGCAGGTCCGCCTGCAGAACGGCCTGGGCCTGTTGCCGGTGTTGAAGGCGCACATCTTCAGCATGGCGCTGATGGTCGACGCCGATGCCTCGGCGAAGCGCGATCCGCATGGCGCCCGCCCGGCCGGCGAGCAGGGCAGGCAGGAAGCGCGCGTCGCAACGCAGTCGCCCGCCTTCGCGCAGCCGATCTTCATCGTCAGTCCGCCGCGGTCAGGCTCCACGCTGCTGTTCGAGACGCTGACGGGAGCGCCCGGCGTCTACACGATCGGTGACGAAAGCCACCAACTGATCGAAGGCGTGGACGGCCTGGCGCCGTCGCGCCGGCAATTCCATTCCAACCAGCTGGGGCGTGACGACGCGACGCCGCAGGTGGTGGAGGCGCTGCACGCCCGTTTCCTCGATGCGCTGCGCGACCGCGACGGCAATGCGCCGGGGGTGGGAGCGGCCGTGCGCATGCTGGAGAAGACACCGAAGAACGCGCTGCGCATTCCGTTCCTGAAGGCGGTGTTCCCGGATGCGAAGTTCATCTACCTGCACCGCGATCCGCGGCAGGTCTGGGGCAGCATGATCGATGGCTGGCAGTCCGGCCGCTTCCGCATGTACAACCTGCCGGGTTGGGAAGGCCCGATGTGGTCCTTCCTGCTGACACCCGGCTGGCAGGCATTGAACGGACAGGAGCTGGGCGAGATCGTGGCGCGGCAGTGGGAGACCGCGACGCGCCTGATGCTGGACGACCTGGATGCCTTGCCGGCGGAGGACTGGATCGCGGTCGACTACGGGCGCTTCCTGCAGGATCCGCAGCGGGAAGCACTGCGTCTGAGCGACTTCGCCGGCTGGTCCTGGGACCGCGAGCTCGGCGCGCAGCTGCCGCTGTCGCGCTACACGTTGTCCAGGCCCGACCCGGACAAGTGGCGGCGGCATGCGGCGGCGATCGAGCCGCGCCTGCTGCAGTGGAGCGCCACGATCGAGCGCGCGGCGCGCGCCGCCGGAGTCTGATGGTGCAAAAAAGAAGGCCGCCCAGGGCGGCCTTCCCGTCCACGAGCGCGTTGCCGCGCCGGGGCTCAGAACTTGTGCTTCTCGTCATCCGGCTGGGCGGCCTGGCGGGCGATCGCGTCGACCAGCACGGCCTTGGCTTCGGCGGCGTTGCCCCAGCCGTCGAGCTTGACCCACTTGCCCTTCTCCAGGTCCTTGTAGTGCTCGAAGAAGTGGCCGATGCGCTCCAGCCAGTGCGGGCTGACCTGGTCGATGTCGCTGATGTGGCTGTAACCGGCGAACACCTTGTCCACCGGCACGGCCAGCAGCTTCTCGTCGCTGCCGGCTTCGTCGCTCATGCGCAGCACACCGACCGGGCGGCAGCGGATCACCGAACCGGGAATCAGCGGCAGCGGCAGCACGACCAGCACGTCGGCCGGGTCGCCGTCGCCGCACAGGGTGTGCGGGACATAGCCGTAGTTGCAGGGGTAGCGCATGGGGGTGGAGAGGATGCGGTCGACGAAGATCGCGCCGCTGGCCTTGTCCACCTCGTACTTCACCGGCTCGGCGTCCTTGGGGATCTCGATGATGACGTTGATTTCGTCCGGCGGGTTCTTGCCGGCGCTGACCAGATCCAGGCCCATTGAATGCTCCGAGGGGGTACGGTGATTGAGGGCCGGCATTTTACGCGGTTGGCTGCTGCGGCGCAGCAGGACCTTCGGCGCACTGGCCGACCGTCGGCCGGGGCTGCATGGTTCAGGTTGAACTGCAGGGTCCGGGCCTAGAATCCGCCGCCCATGCTCCTCCCTCGCTCTGCCGCTGGCCTGCTGCTGACGGTGCTGGCCCTTGCCAGCACCGACGCGGCTGCGCGCACTGTGTACCGCTGCGTGCAGGGCGGGACGGTCAGCCTGGCTACGGCGCCCGAGCCGGGCTCGAAGTGCGTGGCCAAGGAGATCGACGACAACGCCGTCAGCACGCCCAACCTGTGGGGCTCGATGGGCGTCTTCAGCGGCACGCTGTACGAGCGCGAGCAGGACGGCCAGACGGTGTATTCCACCCGCAACCTGCCGGGCTCCACGCCCTACCTGAAGTTCACCGTGCAGACCCCGCCGGGCGAACCCGCGCATCCCGGCTTGGGCCGCGTCGGCAAGCCGCGCCTGGACCGCTATCCCGCCGAGTTCAAGGCGGCCGCGCGCCAGACCGGTGTCGACGACGCCTGGTTGCGCGCGGTGGCGCATGCCGAAAGCGACTTCGATGCCAAGGCCGTGTCGCCCAAGGGCGCGATGGGCGTGATGCAGCTGATGCCGGACGTGGCCAAGGAGTACGGCGTGGCGGACCCGTTCTCCTCCACCGAATCGATCAATGCCGGCGCACGCCACCTGCGCCTGCTGATGAAGCGCTACAAGGGCGACCTGACCCTGGTCGCCGCCGCCTACAACGCCGGCATCGGCACGGTGACGCGCTACGGCGGCGTGCCGCCCTACGCGGAAACGCAGGAATACGTCTCCAAGGTCACCGCCCTGTACGAGCTTTACCTGCGCGCGCTGGGACGCAAGCAGGCGCCGGAGCGGCCGGCGCTGTAGCGGACCGGTTGCCGGGGCATTCTTCCGTCTTCACCCGATGTGTGCGGGTACGCGCCTAGCGTGTCCTCATGGCCCGGTCGTTCCGCGCCGGGCAGGAGACCGCCATGAAGAACCGTCGTGTATTCAGCGCTCCCTCCGTCGCCGTCGCCGAAGCGGCGCTGCACCAGGCCATCGCGGCCGGCATCGATCCCGCCCACGCCGCGCTGGTCGGCCGATCGGAGATCGAAGTGGAGCAGGTCCCCGACGACGAGAAGGAAGCCGCGCCGACCGATTTCAAGCCCGCCGCCTTGCGCGGCCTGGTGGGCGGTGCCGGACTGGGCCTGGTATTGGGACTTCTCGCCATGCTGGTGCCGGCCGTCGGCATCCATTGGGCAGGCGTGGCGGTCTGCGTGGTGATCGGGGGCTGCGTCGGCATGTGGGCGGCCTCGCTCGCCGGCTCGGCCGTGCCCAGCGAAGTGCGCCGCGACTACCAGCGTGAGATCGAAGCGGGCGAGGTGCTGGTGGTGATCGATGATCCGGACGACGCACGGCTGGAGCGTGCGACCGCGGCGGTCGTGACGACCGCAGGCATCCATCGCCTGCAGGTGCTGCCGCACGGGCTGCTGCAGTAGCGGCGCCCGCCGACGTATCATCGCGATGACTCCATTCGAGGACACGCGCATGCGACGTTGGGCGATCACCGGAATGATGTTCTTCGCAGGCGCTGCCTTGGCCTCGGGAACGGCCCAGTGGGAGAAGTTCGGCGCCGACCTGCCGAAGGACGGCACGCCGGTGCCGCTGGCCACCGCGCTGGCCGATCCTGCCGCGCATGTTGGACAGGCGAAGGTGTTCAGCGGCCGCGTCGTCGACGTCTGCCAGAAGAAGGGCTGCTGGGTGATGCTCGAGGACGAAGGGCACGGCGCGCGCGTGCTGCTGGGCGACCACGACTTCTATGTGCCCAAGGACGTGCGCGGTCCCGCGCAGGTGCACGGCGTGCTGTCGCGCGTCGAACTGTCGCCGGCGGCGCAGCGGCATACCGCGCAGGAAACCTCCGGCGCCGCGGTACCGCCCGTGGAATACCGCATTGTCGCCGACGGTGTGCAGGTGCAGGCCGACGACCCCGGCGCCTGACCGGCGCCGTCAGCCGAGCAGGCGCTCAGAAGGAATGACGTGCCGCCCCGGCGGTGCGTCCAAGGCCGCCTGCAGCAAGGCATCGGCGACGCGCTCCGCCGGCACGATGCGATAACGCTGCGGCAGCACGCCGTCCAGCACTCCAAACACGCGTAACGCCAAGCGCTCTCCGCCGCGATGCTGCTTGCGCTCTCCGCCCAGCAGTCCCGGACGCAGCAACGTCAACGACGCGAAGCCGATCCCGGCCAAGGCGTCTTCGACCTCGCCCTTGGTACGCGAATAGAAGACGCGCGAACCGGCGTCGGCGCCCATCGCCGAAACCAGGGCGAACGCCGCAGCGCCGTGGGCATGCGAGTGGCGGGCGATCGCCAGCGGATAGTCGTGGTCGACGCGGCGGAACGCCTCCCGGGAGCCGGCATCACGGATCGTCGTGCCCAGTGCGCAGGCCACGGCGTCCACCCGCCACCAGTCGGCATCGCCGGGCAGCGCGTCGAAGTCGACGACGGGGTTCAGCAGCTTCGGATGCGCGGGCAACGGCCGCCGGGTCGGCGCCACGACCTGTGCTACCTGTGGCGCGTCGAGCGCGCGACGCAGCGCGGCTTCGCCGACGAGGCCGGTCGCGCCGGCCAGCAACAGACGCTTCATGGGGATGCGAGGGCGATGAGGAGACCTCGCCATCTTGCCAGTCCCTGCGCTGGCCTGCGGACCTCATCGGTTACCCTTCCGCGGCGGGCGAAGCCCGACGACCGGGGAACCTGCATGCGCCATTACGAGAACTTCCGCGTCATCCGTGCTGTTGCGCGCGGTGACCGTCGATGAACCTGCCGCTCCATTACGGTGTGCTGGGTGCATTGGAAGCAGGCCTGATCGCCTTGCTCGTGGGCCTGCTGTGCTTCCTGTTCTGGAACTGGCTGAGTCTGCGGTCGCGCTGGTCGACGGGCCATGCGATCGGCTGGGCCTGCGTGTCGGCGGTGATCATCGGTGCCGGCGTGGATGCCTGGAACATGTTTTACCTCGGCATCGCCAGGCTTGAATCGCCGCTCTACGCACGCATCGCCCTGCAAGGCATCCACGATCCCGACGGTCTCGGCTCGCGCGTCGTGCTGGAGATCGCGGGTGCGTTGACCGGTGTCGTGCTGGGTTGGCAATGGTTCAGCAAAAAAACCACCGACGATCCTGCGGCGAACGGCACCGAAAAAACGGATGCGTAACGGGAAACCCGGCGCAACGTCACGTATTCGACGCGCCCCTGACGCCGCTCTCACGAGTGCCTAACACCGGTTTAGTCGATAGCGCAGACGGCGTGGTTAAGCAGGCGTGCACGTTCATGTCGCGCCGCAAATTTCATTCAGATGCAGGGCGGCAAGGTGGGGCCGTGCGCAATCGGACGCACTCCCTACAGAACGGAGCACTGACATGACGAATAACAACCGCAAGCCGCTGATCGCCCTGGTCGCCCTGAGCGCCGCGCTGGCCATGCCGCTGGCATTCGCGCAGGAGAAGACCGAGGACGCCGCCCAGGCGCAGCCGACCGAGCAAAGCGCCGAGCAGGCCACGGGTTCGGCGACCACGCCGACGCAGAGCAGCGACGCGGCGGCCGGTACCCAGGCCAAGCAGGGCTGGGCTGACGTCGACACCAATGCCGACGGCAACATCAGCAAGGAAGAGGCCGCTGCCAATCCCGGTTTGAGCCAGGTGTTCGACCAGGCCGACGCCAATGCCGACGGTTCGCTGACCGCCGACGAATACAAGGCGTTCGTGAGCAAGAACTACGGCGACCAGCAGAAGTAAGCAGCGCCGCCATGAGGGCGACGCCGTGCACGACGAGGTGCCGGCGTCGCCCTGACCCAGGGCGGCCTTCTGCGCCGCCCTTTCTTTTTCCGGAGCACCACCGCCACTGGAGGGACGCATGAGTACGAGTGAGAAGACGGCAACACGCCGTCGACCGGGTCTGGCAATCGCTACCGTCGCGTTGATCGCCTGCATGCCGTTGGCCTACGCGCAGACCCAAGCGCAGGACGCCGCCGAGCGTGCGGAGGCGCCCGCGTCGACGGCGAAACCGACGACCGCGCCGCGTCCGTTCGAGGAACTCGACCAGAACGCGGATGGTGCGATCAGCAAGGACGAGGCCGCAGTCGATCCGCCGCTGGCGCAGGTGTTCGGCACGCTCGACAAGGATGCGGATGGACGGCTGACACCCGAAGAATATGCGGTGCATACGCAGGGCACGCCCTGACGGTATCGCGCTCTCCCACGAACGAACGCATGGAGGAAACACACCATGAAGCATTCCACTCACCGACTGACGATGGGCCTGGGCTTGGCGCTGCTGAGCGCAGGCCTGATGACGGCCTGCGGTCCGAAGCCCGAAGACACCCCGCCGCCGAGCGCGCCGGAGCCGGTGGAAACCACGCCGCCGCCGACCGACGGGATGACGCCGCCGGCTCCGACCGATCCGGCCGCGCCGCCGACCGATTCGGCCGTGCCGCCGCCAGCCAATCCGAACGCGCCGGAAACCACGCCGCCGCCGACCGATGGCAGCGCGCCGCCGCCCAGCTCCGGCGGCTGATCGACGACCCCGCTCCATCGTGGTCATCCGCACGCGGCCGCCCTTCGGGGCGGCCGTTTTCTGTGTGGGATCGTCCGACTGTTATCCTTCGCGGCCTTCGTACAGTGGCAGGGCAGGCTTCCGATGGCGCGCATCCAATGGGTCGGTTTCGACGGCGACGACACGCTGTGGAAGAGCGAGGACTACTACCGGCAGGCGGAAGCGGATTTCGAAGCGATCCTCGGCGCGTACGTCGATCTCGCCGATGCGCGCACGCACCAGCACCTGCTGGACGTCGAGCGGCGCAACCTGAAGATCTTCGGCTACGGGGTGAAGGGCATGACCCTGTCGATGCTGGAGACCGCCATCCAGGTGACCGGCGAGCGCATCAGCGCACGCGACCTGCATCGCGTGATCGAGATCGGCCGCGCCACGCTGCAGCATCCGGTGGAACTGCTGCCGGGCATTCGCGAGGCGGTCGAGCGGATCGCAGCCGACCACGAGATCGTCCTGATCACCAAGGGCGACCTGTTCCATCAGGAAGCCAAGATCGCGCAATCCGGTCTGACCGAGCTGTTCCACCGCATCGAGGTGGTGTCGGAGAAGGACGAGGCGACCT
The DNA here is from genome assembly GCF_056175725.1 of Pseudoxanthomonas sp. LjRoot206. Lineage (NCBI taxonomy): Bacteria > Pseudomonadati > Pseudomonadota > Gammaproteobacteria > Lysobacterales > Lysobacteraceae > Pseudoxanthomonas > Pseudoxanthomonas sp. LjRoot206. The sequence continues at coordinate 559,390 of NZ_JBGFFI010000003.1, read as the reverse complement.
ATTCGCGCGTGCTGCGCGAGCTGGATGTCGCACCGTCGGCATTCGCGATGGTGGGCAATTCGCTGCGCTCGGACATCGAGCCGGTGCTCGCGCTCGGTGGCTGGGGCATCCACATGCCCTACCACGTGACCTGGGCGCTGGAGGCGGAGCATGGCGTCGCCGCCGATGCGCCGCGCCTGCATGTGGTGGACAACGCCGGTGAGCTCGCGGCGGCGTTGGCCAGGATCGAAGCCACTTCCGGCGCTTGATGGCCATCGCAGGCCGGCGATGCTGGGGCACAATCAGCGCATGAAACGGCTATTGCCCATCGCTGTCCTGCTGTCCGGCCTCGTCTTGGCGAGTGCCGTGCCCGTATCCGCCCAGGAGAGCGCGCCGGCGTACGTACCGGCGAGCGGCGATGCTTCGGTGGATCGCCATCTGGCGGACATCAACGAATACGCCAGTCGTTATCCCGCCGCATTCGCCGACGAGATGGCGCGCTACTACGCCGTGCCGCGTGCCTACGTGGAAGCGATGCAGCTGCAGCCCGACTGGACCGCCGGCGACATCTTCATGGCCTGCGCGCTGGCGCAGATCGTCGGGCAGCCGTGCCGCGCGGTCGTGCGCGAATGGTCGCGCGACCATGAGGGCGGATGGAAGGCGGTCGCCGGTCGCCTGCAGGCGGAACCGGGCAGCGCGCAGTACCGGCGCCTGCGTAGCGCGCTCGATGCAACGTACCGGCGCTGGGACCGTCCCGCTCCTAGGAGCGAGAAGTGAGTGAAGAGAAGTGAGGAGTGAGTAACAGCAGGCTTTCGCTCACTCCTCACTTCTCCCCGCTCACTCCTGCTTCTTCCCGTACATGATCAACAGCACCAGATCGTCCTCGCCGTCCTGGCGGATCGCATGCGTGCTGCCGGGCCGGGTCAGCATCGCGTCGCCGGCACGCACGTCCTGCACCTTGCCGTCCAGTTCGTAGACGCCGCGCCCGCTGAGCACGTAGTAGATCTCGTCCTTGTGGTGCTGATGCAGTCCGATGCCGGCGCCCCGCTGCAGTATGCGCTTGCGGAACTCGAAGCCCAGCGCGGGCGCGTCCTTGAAGAACGGATGGGCGGTGGTGGTTCCCGCGCCACCATGCGGGCCGGGCTGGTCGATGGCGATGTCGCGTCCGTGCACGACGAGCGACGGATGCGCCTGTACCTTGCGATCGGCCAGCGCTGACGCGGGCGCGCCGCAATCGGTGTCGCGCGTCACATGCGCGGCAAGCGACGGATCGACCTGTTTCCAGCCCGCCACCACCAGGCAGGCCACCATCACCGCGCCGCGCTGCTGGAAGTGGGTGTCGTCCTGCTGGTCCTGGGCCGGCACATGCATGAAGTAGGCCTTGCTCGCCTCGTCGCCGGCGGCGCGCAGCCAGTCCATGCTCAGGGCGGTCAGGTCGATCAGACCCAGCTGTTCGCGCTGCGCCAGCTCGCGCACCGCCTGCGCATACAGGCCATGGGTGTCGAGCAACTGGCCGCGGTCGAACTTGCGGCGCGCCACCGGCGTCACCAGGATCGGCGTGGCGCCCTTGTCGCGCGCCAACGCGACGTAGCGCATCAGCCACTCCGGAAACGCGCGCTGCGGTTCGTTGTAACGGGTCGGGTCCTCGATCTTCTCGTCGTTGTGGCCGAACTGGATCAACAGCACGTCGCCGGCGCGCATCGCCTTCGCCATGCTGTCGAACCAGCCTTCGGTGACGAAGCTGCGCGAGCTCCGCCCGCTCTGCGCATGATTGCGAACGACGTAGATCTTCTCGTCGAGGAAACCCTGCAGCTGCTGGCCCCAGCCTTCACGCGGTGCGCGTTCCGGCCCGTAGTGGCTGGCGGTGGAGTCGCCGGCGATGAAGACCTGCCGTGGCGGCGCGGCGTGAGCGGGAGCGGGCAGCAGGGCGAGCAGGAGGAGCGACGCAAAAAGCGGACGGATCATGGCGACACCGTGTGGGAAGGCGGAAACGAGACGGGCCGCGTCGGTGAGGAGCGCGGCCCGTGTCACTGGAGCAAGGAACGGACCTCAGCGTGCCAGCCAGCCACCGTCGACTGGGATGACGGCGCCGTTGACGTAGTCGGACGCACGCGAGGACAGGAACACGGCCGTGCCACCCAGGTCCGACGGCTCGCCCCAGCGCCCGGCGGGGATACGGTCCAGGATCGCCTTGTTGCGGTCTTCATCCGCACGCAGCTGCGCCGTGTTGTCGGTGGCCATGTAGCCGGGCGCGATGGCGTTGATGTTCACGCCCTTCGCGCCCCATTCGTTGGCGAGCAGGCGGGTGATGCCGGCGATGCCCGACTTGCTGGCGGTGTACGACGGTACGCGGATGCCGCCCTGGAAGGACAGCATCGAGGCGATGTTGATGATCTTGCCGCGGCCCTGCGCGATGAAGTGGCGCCCTGCGGCCTGCGACATGAAGAACGCGGACTTGATGTTGACGTTCATCACGTCGTCCCAGTCCTTCTCGCTGAAGTCCACGGCATCGGCGCGGCGGATCAGGCCGGCGTTGTTGACCAGGATATCCAGGCCGCCGAGGCCCTCGACGGTTTCCTTCACCAGGCGTTCCACCGGATCGATGCTGATCAGGTTAGCTTCCAGATTGAGGAAACGACGACCCAGGGCACGCACCTTGTCGCCTGTCTCCGCCGCTTCGACGATGCCGGCAGCAGCGATGTCGGCGCCGGCTTCGGCCAACGCCACGGCGATGCCCTGGCCCAGGCCGGTGTTGGCGCCGGTGACCAGCGCGATCTTGCCTTCGAGACTGAAAGGATTGCTTGCCATCGTGGATTACCTCGGATGTTGGGTGGCGCGGCGATTGCTTACTTGAGCTGGCAGATGTCCAGCACGTGCATGTCGGTGTAGTCCAGGTTCTCGCCACCCATCGCCCAGATAAAGGCGTAGTTGCTGGTGCCGGATCCCATGTGGATCGACCACGGCGGCGACACCACGGCTTCGTCGTTTTGCACGACGATGTGGCGCTGCGCTTCCGGCTCGCCCATGAAGTGGTAGATGCGGTCGTTGTCGGCCAGGTCGAAGTAGAAATAGACCTCGCTGCGGCGGTCGTGCAGGTGCGGCGGCATCGTGTTCCACACGCTGCCGGTCTTGAGCACGGTCAGGCCCAGCAGCAGCTGCGAGGACTGGCAGGTGGCCGGCACGATGAACTGGTAGATCGTGCGCTCGTTGCTGGTCTCCAGCGCGCCGCGCTCCAGCGCCACCGCATCCTTGATCGACAGCTGCTTGGTCTCGAAGCGCGCATGCGCCGGCGTCGACGTCAGGTAGAACTTGGCGGGGTTCGCGGCATCGTCGGATTCGAACGCCACGTCGGCACTGCCCATCGCCACGTACAGGCCATCCTTCGGGCCCAGCGCGTAGGTCGTGTCGTCGACAGTGACCTTGCCGGCGCCGCCGCCGACGTTGATCACGCCCAGCTCGCGGCGTTCCAGGAACGGCTTGCCGGCGGCCGAGGCCGGTTCGGTCTGGCGCGGCAGGTCGACCTTCTTCGACACGGGCGCCGCGCCGCCGATCACGAAGCGCTCGTTGTGCGAGTAGTTCAGCTGGACCGTCTCGGCGACGAACAGGTTGCCGATCAGGTAGCGGTCGCGCAGCTGGTCGTTGCTGGCGCCGTCCATCATGTCCGGATGGGTGGCGTGGTAGGTCTTGCAGAACATGGGCGGAACTCCGTCTTGGGCGGACGCCGGGGGTACGGGGCGTCGGGGAAGGGCGTGGCGGCGATTCTAAAGGCTTTGGTAACCGGTGTCATTTTGCGGTGCGGCAGCGGGACAGCCACAGGACGCGACGGGAGCGAGGTTTACTCGGGGGGCTGCGAGGAGTCGCGGATGACCAGGTGCGGGCGGATGCTGGCGGCGGCCAGCATCGGCGTGCCTTCCGGCTGGATCAGCATCGCGGCGGCGGTACGGCCGGTGTCGCGGGTGTTGCGGCGGACCGAGGTCAGCGAGGGCCACAGCCGCGAGGCGAGCGGGCTGTCGTCGAACCCGACCACCGACAGCTGGCGGGGGATGCTGATGCCGGCGCGCATGGCGACCTTGTAGACGCCGGCCGCCATCTCGTCGTTGCCGGTGAAGATGGCGGTGGGGCGATTCTTGCCGGACAGCAGCTTCTCGGCGGCGACCACGCCGGACTCGAACGTATAGCCGGCTTCGATGATGCGCGACTTCGGCAGCTCCAGCCCGCGCCTGGCGAGCGCCTGCACGAAGCCGTCGGTGCGTTCGATCGACGACCGGTACGCGGCAGGGCCGGTGATCAGGGCGATATCGGTGTGGCCGAGCGACAGCAGGTATTCGGCGGCTTCCGCCGCACCGTCGCGGTCGTGCGTGACCACCATGCGCGCGGGCTCGTCCATCGAGACCGACGCGATGCGCGTGTAGCGGCAGCCGATCTCGGCCAGCATGTCGGCCAGCGCCTGGTCTTCCGACGCGCGCGGCACCAGCATCACCCCGTGCAGCTTCTGCTGCTGCACGAAGCGGCGCACGCCATCGATGTAGCCGGGGCTGCGGCTGTCGCAGGGGTGCACGACCAGTTCGAAGCCCGAATCGCGCAGCGCATCCAGCGCGCCGTACTGCATGTTGACGATGTACTGCGCGGTCGGGTTGTCGTAGACCATGCCGATCAGGAACGAGCGGCGGAACGCCAGACCGCGGGCCATCGGGTCGGGCACGTAGCCCACGTCCCGCATCAACGCCTCGACCTTCTCGCGGGTGTCCTTACGGACCAGCGGCGAGTGGTTGATGATGCGCGAGACCGTCTTCTTCGAGACACCGGACAGCCGCGCGATGTCGTTGATGGTCGCGGCCTTGCCGCCGGTGGGCAGGGCAGCGGGGGCTTCGGGCTTCTTGCGCGCGGGCATGGGGCAGGGCGGGTCCGTTCGTCTGTCGGAAGGATTCTAGCGGCTGGGGGTCAGTCCAGCGCGCGATACCGGAAATTACGGAAATGCACCTTGCCCTGGCCGGCGGCGTACAGCGACGGCTTCAGGGCCAGGAAGCCGCCGGCCACGTTGTGGTGGTAGCCGGAGACTTCCATCTGGACCGGGTACTTGGTCCAGGCCTTGCCGTCGGTGCTGGTGTGGATCGTCACGATGTGGCGGTCGTGCTTGACCCGCAGCCACAGGGTGCCGCCCCTGGCGCTGGGTGCCAGCTTGCCCGGGCGTTCAAGCCCGTAGCGGTGCATGACGAACTGCTCACCGTTGCTGCCCACGCCCGCGTACAGGCGGTCGTTGTAGAACAGCACCGCGCCGCCCTGCGCGCCGGGTTCGACCTCCATCTCCACCTCGAACTGGTAGGCCAGGTCGCCGGCGATGACGCCCAGCGGCGAACTGTCGCGGGGCGAGGTGCCCTTGCCTTGCAGCGTCATCACGCCGTCGCCGAAGCCCAGTCGCGCGGCTTCGCCCGGTGACGGATCGTAGAACGCCCATTGCGGTCCGAGCTTGCCGCTGCGGAAGTCGTCCGACAGCGCCATGCCGTGCGGCGACAGCGCCTCGCCGGCCGGCTTGCGCAGCGGTTGGTTCAGGTCGCCGCCCTTGGCGACGAACCATCCGTCCTCGGTCCATTCGATCGGGTCGAGCAGCGCCTGACGGCCCAGGGTCCAGAAGTCGCGCTCGTAGCCGTGGTAAATCATCCACCACTGGCCTGCCGCGTCCTCGACCAGCGTGGCGTGGCCGCGCGACCACCAGTACTGCTCGCGCGAGGTCGTGCGCACCACCGGATTGTTGGGTGCGTTCTGCCATGGCCCGTGGATCGAACGCGAGCGCGCGGCGATCACCATGTGCCCGGTCGGCGGCCCGGCGGTGCCGCCCACGGCGGTGATCATGTAGTACCAGCCGTTGCGGAAGGTGATCTTCGGACCTTCCTGCGCATAGCCTTCCACGTCCCAGGATTCGGGATAGCGCCAGCCGTCGTAGACGTGTTTCACCTCGCCGACCGTACTCAGACCGTCATCGGCCAGTTGCACGTAGTCGCCGGCACTGAGGAACAGGTAGCGCTTGCCGTCTTCGCCGACCGCATGGCCGGGGTCGATGTGCCCGGGCAGGCCGATGTCGATGGGCTCGCTCCACGGGCCGCGGATGTCGTCGGCCCAGACCACGAAATTGCTGCGGCGTGGCGATTCCGTTCCGCCCACGCGGGCCGGGAAGTAGATGTAGTAGCGACCGTGGTGCTTGACCAGGTCGGGCGCCCAGATCGAACCCACGTTCTTCGTGATGGCGTGGCCGACCGGCTGCCAGTTGATCAGGTCGCGCGAGTGCCACACGGGCAGGCCGGGATAGGCGGTGAAGGACGACAGCGTCAGGTAGTAGTCGTCACCGTCCTTCAGCACGGAAGGATCGGGGCGATCGCCGGCGAGCACCGGATTGAGGAAGGTGCCGTTGCCCAGGTCCGCCTGGCGCTGGTGTTCGATGCCGCGCCTCCAGGCCGGTTCGCCTGCATCCGCAGCCTGCAGCACAGGAGACGCCAGCAGGCACCACATCATCATCCGCGAGCTCATGCGCATGCTCGATCCTCTATTTCGGTGGCGCGTGTTGCGCCTTCCACTGCGGGTACTCCTTCGACAGCAACCGCTTGGGCCAGCTGCCGTACCATTCGTAGCCGGTACGGCGTTCGCGCGGGATGTCGTCGTAGCGCGCGACACGCTGGCCTTCGCGTGTGGCGAGCACGACGCTGTTGTCGTTCGCATCGTAGAAGCGCGCCCACAGCCCGGTGGCGGTGGGGTCGGCGACGAGGCGGCGATCTTTCTTGCTGCTGTGGTACTGGAACTGTTCGGCCGGCGCGTCGAAGGTCTCGATGCGCCAGCCGGTGATCTCGACGCGACGCAGCCAGGCCACGGCACCGTGTACGGCGGCCACGACCTCGGGCGACGGATCCGGAATGGACATCAGATAGCGCAGTACGCCGACGGTCTCCTGGCCGGTGATCGAGGGCAGTTCGAACTTCCGTCCCTGCGCAGGGAGGAGCGTCTTCGCGTCGTACTGTCCCGCCCAGCCGGCCAGGCGACCGTCCTGGCGTACCTGCAGCCGCAGCAGGCAGGCATCGCCCCGCTCGATGGCGGCCTGCACGCGTGCGCGCAACGTGGCATCGACGAAGGCATAGCGTCGCGTGTCGGACACGACCTTGCGCAAGGTGCCGAGCACGCCGGCCGTCACGTCGTCGGCGATGGTGATGTGCGGATGGTAGGACTGCGTGGCCGGCACCGTATGCGGCCAGCCGCCACAGCCGGGAACCTGCTGCGCCAGGGTGAAGCCGATGCCCTTCAGGCTGCCGTCGCGATAGCGCACGTCGCCGGTGATCGCATACGCGGTGGCCAGGTAGTCCAGTTGCGTATAGATGTTGCGGTTGTCGAAGCTGCCGCCGGACTTGCGTGCTTCGGCATCGAAGCGCGCCTTCTCCGCGTCGTCCAGGATCCGCGCGGGGTCCTGGTTCTCGATCCAGCCGCCATCCAGGCGCTGGTAGCCCAGGATGTTGTCGGCGATCCGCGCCACCTGTTCCGGTGAGTAACGCGGATACGCATCGCCGTGGACGTTGCGCCAATGATGGATGGCGTCCTCGAAGCCGCCCAGCGAAGGCGGCGTGGTGGCCTGCGCGCAGGCCACCGAGGCCGGCAGCCACAACATCGCCGCGAGGAGGCGCGTGCGCTTCATCACTTCAGCGCCCGCGGCAGCCACAGCGACAATTCGGGGAACAGCGTGACGATCATCAGGACCGCCAGGCCGGCGAGCCAGAACGGCCAGATGGTGCGCATGCTCTGCGCGATGGTGATCTTGCCGATGGCCGTACCGATGAACAGCACCGAGCCCACCGGTGGCGTCACCAGCCCGATGCCGCCGGTCAGGACCAGCACCAGGCCGAAATGGATCGGGTCGATGCCGTAGGCACGCGCGACCGGCAGGAAGATCGGCGTGCAGATCAGGATCATCGGCGCCAGATCCATGAAGGTGCCCAGCAGCAGCAGGACCAGCACGATCAGCAGCAGTACGGTGTACTTGCTGTGGGCGATCGACTGCAGCGCGTCGACGGCGGCGGCAGGCACTTGTAGGTAGGCCAGCAACCAGCCGAACACCGCCGCGGTGGCGATGACGAACAGTATGACGCCGGTCGTGCGGGCGGCATGCGTCACCGTGGCCAAGAACTCCTTCAGCGACAGCTGGCGGTACAGCACGCTGGTCACCAGCAGTGCGTACACCACCGCGATGGCGGCACTTTCGACGGCAGTGAAGATGCCGGCGCGGATGCCGAAGAAGATCAGGCCGACCAGGCCCAAGCCCGGCAACGCCGCGACCAACCGCAGCAGGACCGCGCGCATGCCCGGGAACGGCTCGGTGCCGTAGCCGCGTTTCCTCGCCACTGCCCAGCCAGTGAACATCAGGACGACGGTCATCAACAGCGCGGGTACGATGCCGGCGGCGAACAGGTCCGCGATTGACAGGCCACCGCCCGCGGCGGCGGAAAACAGGATCAGGTTGTGCGAGGGCGGCACCAGCAGCGCCACCAGGGCGGCGGTGATGCTGACGTTGACGGCGAAGTCGCGGTCGTAGCCGCGTTTGACCATCTGCGGGATCATCGTGCCGCCGACCGCGGAAACATCGGCGATCGCCGAGCCCGACACGCCGCCGAAGAACAGCGACGACAGGATGCTCACCTGGCCCAGGCCGCCACGCAGCCGACCGACCAGTGACGCGGCCAGGCTGATCAGGCGCTCGGAGATGCCGCCGCGCAGCATGATCTCGCCGGCGAAGATGAAGAGCGGAATCGCGATCAGCGATGCCGAGCCGGTACCGGAGGAGATCTGCTGGACCAGCACGATGCTGGGCAGGTCGAGGTAGAGCAGGGTCGCCAACGAGGCGGCCGCAAGCGCGTACGCGACGGGCACGCCGATCAGCAGCAGGATCGCGAAGAGCGAGAACAGCAGGGTGATCGCCATGGGTCAGCGGGCCTCGTCGGTCGTCGGCGCACGCAGCACCAGGAGCAGGCGGTACAGCGCGAACACCACCATCAGCGCACCACCCAGCGACAGCGGCAGGTACGCGATGCTCTGTGGCATCGAGGCGCCGGCGATCTTGATGCCCAGTCCGTCCAGCAGCAGCACCGCCCCCCAGTACGCCATCACCGCACCGATCGCCGCGATGACCAGCGGCGAGACGGCATGCAGCAGCTTGCGCGCGCGCGGACCGACGGCGTCGGCCAGCAGGAAGAAGCCGAAGTGGCGATTGGTGTGCACGCCGGCGGCCGCACCCAGGCTCATGGCCGTCGTGAGCAATAGAGCCGTGAGTGGCTCCGTCCAGCTCGGCGAGTCGTTGATGACATAGCGTGCGATTACTTGCCATCCCTGCACGACGACCAGGCCCAGCAGGGAGGCAACGGCAATGGTGATGGCCGCGTTGGAAAGCAGGTCCATGCCGCGTTGCAGCGGCGTGGTGATGGGCGGTGTGGACTCTTCGGACATCGTGGGTTCTCAGGCCAGGTCGCGGATGCGGCGGTACAGCGCATCGATGGCGGGATCGCGGCGATACTCTGTCAGCAGCGGCGCGGATGCCTGCGCGAACGCAGCCAGGTCCGCATCGTTGTGCACCACGCCCGCGGCGAAGACAGCGTCGCGCGCCTTGGCCTCCGACGCATCCCACAGCGACCGCATCACGCCGACCGACTGGCGCGCGGTCTCGATCAGCAGTTCGCGGTCCCGTGGCGAGAGATCGTCCAGCGTGCGCTGCGATACCAGCAGCACGTCGGGGGCATAGGAATGATTGGTCTGCGACCAGTACCGGGCCGCCTCGAAATGCCGGCTGGAATGGAAGCTGCGGACATTGTTCTCGGCGCCGTCGATCATGTGCGTCTCCAGTCCGGAGAACACCTCGCCCAGCGACAACGGTGTGGGATTGGCGCCGAACAGGCGCAGCATGCGGATGAAGATGTCTGAGACGGGCACACGGATCTTCAGTCCGTGCAGGTCCGACGGCACGCGGATGGCGTGCTTGGTGTTGTAGAAGCAGCGCGCGCCGGAATCGTAGATCGCCAGGCCGACCAGGCCGCGCCTGGCGAAGCCGTCCAGCACCGCCTGGCCGACGCCCTGGTCCATCGCACGCCGCATGTGCGCGACCGAGTCGAACACATAAGGCAGGCACAAGGCCTGTGTCAGCGGAAACGCATTGTTCAGCGCGCCCGCGTAGACGCGTGTCATGTCGATGGCGCCGAACCGCGCCATGTCGATCGCTTCCGATTCGCGGCCGAGCTGGCCGGAGTGGCACTGGCGCAGCGTCACCCGGCTGCCGGTCTCGCGCGCCATCGTGTCGGCGATCCAGCGCACCGCCTCGACCGTCGGATAGTCCTTCACATGCACGTCGGTGGCCGTCAGGACATGACGGCCTTCGTCCGCCAGCGCGCGACTGCCCGCCAGTGGCAGGGCGACGGCAGCGCCAAGGCTGGCCCCCAGGAAACGGCGACGGTCCATCATGCGCGCCAGTCTCCCTCATCCCGCGGTGCCGCCGCAGCGGCGAGGCACGCGATGCTGCCGTGGCCATCGAAGTCGATGCGTGCGCGCTGGCCGGGCAGGATGTCGTGGATGCCCGTCGCGTTGCCGGTGGCGATCAGGTCGCCGGCCTTCAGCGGACGGCCACGCCGCGCCGAACGCGCCAGCGCGAAAGCGAACGCCGCGCGCAGTCCGCCCGGCAGCGTCGTCGCGCCTCCCTGGCCGACCTGCCGGTCGTCGATCCAGGTCGTGCACGTCAGCGATGCATCGCTGCGGTCGTTCCAGCCGGGGACTTCCGCCCCGACCACCAGTCCGTTGTTGTTGCCGAAGTCAGACACGACGACGCGTGGCCCCAACTGATTGATGGTCGCCAGCGGGCTGCTGGCCACTTCCATGCCGATGAACAGCGTCGACGGCACGGCGGCTGCTTCCTCGGGCGTCCAGTCGGTCTTGTCTGCCGGGGCATCCGCCTCCAGGCGCAGGACGTACTCGGCTTCCACCGCGCCGAAGCCGCCTTCGAACACTTGGAAGGTGGATTGACCACCGGTGGTCATCTGAAGCTGGCGCGCGAAGATCGGGCCCAGCAGGCGCTCGTCGCCGGAGGCGTCGCGCCGCTCGGGGGCGATGAAGCCGACCTTCCAGCCCACCACGCGGTCCGGCCACTGCGCGATCGCAAGATCCTGCACGCGGTACGCGGTCACGAGGTCGTCGGGAATGTCGCCGGGAAACCCCGGCAAAGCGCGGCCCTGGCGGCGCGCGCCGACGAAGCTGTCCGCGATGGCGGCCAGCACGGGCGCGGCGGCGCGGGCGTCGGCGAGGGCGTTGCGGTCGTTACTCAAGTGGGTTCTCCCCCGCTGCGTTTTGTTGCACTGCCGAGTGACAGTGCAGATGGGTGACCTGTATATGGTAAACCGGTGTCATTGACAATGTGCAGTGCCGCAAAACCCATCCCGATGCCACGATGCATCGATCCACTCCTGGGAGGGAGCCAATGTTCCATATCCGTTACCCCGCGCTGGCGCGGGCCCGCAGGCTGGGCTGTGGCCTGGCCGCCGTGCTGCTGGCGATCGCGACGGCCACGATTCCGGCGCTGGCCGCCGATCCGCAGGCCGTCGCGTTCCCGGGCGCCCAGGGTGCGGCCGCGCACACGCCCGGGGGCCGCGGCGGCAAGATCGTCCGCGTCACCACGCTGGCGGCGGATGGGCCTGGCTCGTTCAAGGAGGCGGTGACCGGCAAGGGGCCGCGCATCGTCGTGTTCGAGGTCGGCGGCATCATCGACCTCGGCATGAAGGAACTGCGCATCACCGACCCCTTCCTGACGATCGCCGGCCAGACCGCGCCGCACCCCGGTGTGACCATCATCAAGGGCGGCCTGACCATCGCCACGCACGACGTGGTGGTGCGCCATCTCCGTATCCGGCCTGGCGACGGCGGCATGCCGAAGCGCTCCGGCGACATCGACGCCATCACTACCGTGCGCGGCGCGCACGATGTGATCGTCGACCATTGCTCGCTGACCTGGGCGACCGATGAGAACCTCAGCGCGTCCAGTACGCGCTTCCACGGCGAGAACGAGGCCGAATGGATGGCCAATGCCTCGCGCCGGATCACCTACAGCAACAACATCGTCAGCGAAGGGTTGGCGCACGCCACCCATCCCAAGGGCGAGCACTCCAAGGGCTCGCTGATCCACGACCATGTCAACGAGGTGCTGATCGTCGGCAATCTCTACGCGCACAATTACGAACGCAGCCCGCTGTTCAAGGGCGGCGCGCGCGGGCAGGTGATCAACAACCTGATCTACAACCCGGGGCAACGCGCCATCCACTACAACCTGATCGCCGAAGAATGGCTGGGTCATGCGTACTCGAAGGGCGAGATGGTGGTGCGCGGCAACGTCATGCGTGCCGGCAAGTCGACCGAGCCGCTGGCCTTCATGATGATCGGTGGCTCCGGCGATCTCGACCTCTATGCGCAGGACAACCTGGTGGTCGATCGCGTCGGCAATGCCAGCATCCAAGAGACGGGCAGCTATACCACCGCGCCGGTGAAGCTCAACCGTGTGAAGAATGCGCCGGCGTTGCCGTTCGGTGTCACCCTGCTGCCGTCCGGCAAGGTGCAGGACGCGGTCATCGAAACGGTAGGCGCCACACCGTGGAACCGCGACCTGATCGACCGTCGCATCGTCGCCGATGTCATCGAAGGTCGCGGCGAGATCATCGACAGCCAAGAGCAGGTCGGCGGCTATCCGCAGTACAAGGAAGCCCGCAAGCCCTTCGTCGACAGCGAGTGGAACCTCGACACGATGGAGCCCGCGTCCGGCCGCTATCCGCGCGGTGAGCCATTGCGCTGATGCGGTGACCGGCGGCAGCAAAGCCGTCGGTTCGCGACGTAAAGGGCCCGCCGTCAGGCGGGCCTTTCGTTTGGTCATCATGGTGCCGTCAGGGCGATCGCCGGGCGGCGGATGCCCGGTGGGGATCAGAAGTTGAACCGTGCGCCGACGTAGTACTGCCGGCCGGTGTGGTGATACACCGAAGCCCGGTCGCCGGCCGAGTCCACGTACTGGTCGTTGAACTCGTCGGTCAGGTTGAGCCCCTCGAAGGTCAGCGTCAGGTGCTCGTCCCACTTGTACGACATCGAGACGTCGACACTGCGCGCGCTGCGCTTGCCCTCCACATCGTTGTTGTTCTGCCCGGGGACGCGTTGCAGGTAGTCGTCGCGGAACGAGGTCGACACGCGCGCGCTGAACTTGTTGTTGTCGTAGTAGAGCGTCGCGTTGTACGAATCCGGCGACAGGTTGACCAGGTCGTTGGCGATGTAGGTCACCGGGAAGGTGCCCGGCACCGCGTAGTCGATGTCCGAGGTGACATGCGTGTAGTTCAGCAGCACGCCGAAGTGGCGGAACCCGCCGGGCAGGAACGAGAACGGCTGCTGGTAGTTCAGCTCGAAGCCCTTCAGCGGTCCGCCGGGCGTGTTGATCGGCGTGCGTACGTCGAACTCCACGTCCCAGAACGTCGACGGTACCCAGTCCAGTGGCAGGCCCGTGTCGCGGTAGGCGATGTTCTCGCGCAGTTCCTGGATGTAGGTCTCGATGTCTTTGTAGAACAGGGCCAACGAAAGCACCGAATCCTCGGCGAAGTACCACTCGGCGCTGAAGTCGTAGGTCTTGGCGCGGAACGGATCCAGATAAGGGTTGCCGACGCGGATGTTCGGTGTGCCGGTGGTGGTCACGCCGGCGCCGGGCGACAGGTTGCCCAGCTGCGGGCGCGCCATGACCTTTGCGGCACCGAAGCGCAGCACCAGCTCATCGGTCAGGTCCCAGGCAAGATTGAGCGAAGGCAGCCAATCCTTGTAGTCGTTGGTCACCGTGACAGGGCTGCCGCCGCCCACCGAGGTATAGCCGCTGGCGTCGATGTCGGTGGTGGCGTAGCGCACGCCCACGTTGCCGCGCAGCGCGCGGCCCGCCAGGTCGGCGTTGAAATCCAGTTGCAGGTAGCCGCCCCAGTCCTCTTCGCCGATGCTGCGGTTGTTGCCGCGCGCATTGCCGTTGGTGATGCTGCTGAGGGTGAAGTCGCCGCCCGGCACGCCGGTGTTACAGTTGCAGTAGATGTCGAACAGGTTCGCGATCGCACCCAGGTCAGGGATCAGCCATGTGTTCGGGGCGCGGCCGTCGAGGCCACGACCGAAGCCGGTGACCAGCGTGGACAGGTCGGCCAGCGTGGTGCCGGCGGGGAGGGCGGGCACCGAGGTTTCGCTGGCGCGGCGGAATTCCCAGGTGTCCATCTGGAACTTCTTGTACGACAGGCCGCCGCGCAGCGTGAAGGTCTCGTTGAGGATGAAGTCGAGGTCCAGCTTGCCGGTGTCGAAGGTGTTGTCGACGCCCTGCGGCCGGATGCGGATCTCCGACCCGGTGGTGTTGGCGGCCGGACTGCTGATCCATCGCCACGCGGCCGGGCTGGTGACGTCGAGGTTGCCGTAGGTGATCACCGGCAGGCGGCTGTTGCCGCGGTAGTCCCAGCTGTAGCCGTCGAGGTTCTGGATATCGAAGGTCACCGTGGTCTGCACGGGATTCCTGAATTCGGACGTCGACGTACCGATCATCGCGTTCAACGACAGGCGATCGGTGATGCCCTGCTCCAGGCTCAGGCTGTACTGGCTGAACTCCGTGGACAGCTCATCGAAGCGCGACTCCGAGCGCACGTCGACATTGTCGAACACGCCGTAGACCAGGTTGCCGCGGTCGTCGACCTCCGCCTGCCGCACATGGGTTTCGTACTTGCCGCCTTGCGCGTTGGAGCGACTGAACGAGATCGTCTCCAGGAAATCCTCCTGGCGCGTCGCGTCCAGCTTCGAGTACATCGCGTCGAAGCTGAGCAGCGTGCGGTCGCTGGGCTTGAATTGCAGGGCGGCGGTAATACCCAGGCGTTCCTGCTCGTGGGTCAGGCGACCGTAGCGCGGCAGGCGCGGATGGAAGGTCGTGGCCGCGGAGGCCAAGCGGTAGGCATCGTTGTTGGCCTGGGTATTGGCCGGGCGAGGATTTCCGGTGGAGCAGTTCAGCGCGGTAGTACCGCGTCCGCTGTTGTTGGCGTTGTTCTGCGGCGTGTAGCCGACGGGACTGCAGAACCCGTTGGATGACGGCCCGTTGTCCCAGCGTACCGCGCTGTAGCCTTCCTCCAGCAGGTTGCGCTCGCTGTAGGCCGCCGACAGCAGTGCACCGAAGCGACCGTCCGCCCACGTGTTGCTGATCAACGCCGAGAAGCGTGGATCCCATTGCTTCGACAGGTCGTTGTAGCCCATCTGGCTGGTCACCGTGCTGGTGAAGCCGTCGTAGTCGAACGGACGCGCCCCGCGCAGGTCGACGGTCGCGCCCAGCGAGCCTTCGTCCACCTGGGCCGATTGGGTCTTGCGCACGGTCAGCTTGCTGAAGAGTTCCGAGGCGAACACGTTGAAGTCGAAACCGCGGCCGCGGTTGGCGCCGCCGGAACTGTCCGTGCCGCCGGTGGTGGCCAGTGCTTCCAGCCCGTTGATGCGGACGCGGGTGAAGTCCTGGCCGAGGCCACGCACGGTGATCGAGCGGCCTTCGCCGGCGTCGCGGTCGATCGCCACGCCGGGAATGCGCTGCAGCGCCTCGGCGAGGTTGAGGTCGGGAAACTTGCCGATGTCCTCGGCGACCACGGCATCGATCTGTTCGGCGCTGTAGCGCTTCTCTTCCAGCGCTTTTTCCAGGCTGGCGCGGAACGTACCGACCACTTCGATGCGATCGAGCTCGGTGGTGGCGGGCGTGGCGGCAGGCGCGTCCTGCGACTGCGCGAACGCAGGCGCGTGCAAGGCGATGGCGATCGAGAACGCGAGTGCGGTAACCGGTGTCGTCCGGCGATTCGGATAACGATTCATGACATCCCCCTCCTAAGGGCGGCCAGCAGTTTTTGATGTGCCGCCATGCGTTGGCGGCGTGGAATTCCCCGACGATTCCTGAGCGGCATCGCGTCTTATGACACCGATGGTCAAAAAAGCTAACAGAGAGTGCGGCGCAACAACAACTGATTGATTCGAATAGAAAAATGTCCCGGGACAGCACGCCGGTATGGAACCGTTTCCGTGTCGCTGCGCGCGCGTACGTGGGGCATAAAAAAGCCCGGCCGGGAGAGGCGGCCGGGCTTCGGGTGCACCTCCGGCAAGGGAGGTGTGGGACGATCACGCCATCAGAACTTGTAGCGCAGGCCCAGCAGGTACTGGCGGCCGGTCTCGCTGTAGTCCAGCGGCAGGGTGACGCTCGGATTCTGCACCCACGACTCCTGCGGCTCGTCGGTCAGGTTGATGCCTTCCAGGCTCAGCTCCAGGTTGTCGTTGATCTTCCAGCGCACCGACGCATCGACCGTGGTCGTGCCGGTCTGGCCATGCACGCCATCCAGGTTGAACCCGGCTTCCGCGCCCGGGGCCTGGATCAGGTAATCGTCGCGGTTGGTCGCCGAGACGCGGCCCGAGAAACGCTCGCCTTCGTAGAACAGCGTGGCGTTCCACGCCGTCTTCGACAGGCCCAGCAGATCGGTCTTCAGTACGTTGGTGCCGGCACTGTTGATGTACTGGATCTTCGAGTCGACGTAGGTGTAGTTCAGCTGCACGCCGAAGTTGGCCCACTTGCCCGGCAGGAAGGTGAAGGGCTGCACGTAGTTCGCTTCGAAGCCGGTCAGCTCGCCGCCCGGTGTGTTGAGCGGAATCGTGAAGGTGAAGTCGTCGGTCACCGACGCCCCCGTGCCCTCCAGCAGGCTGGCCGGCAGTCCGCTGGACTCGTAGCTGCGGATCTCGCGGGTGGTCTGGACGAAGGTGTCGATGTCCTTGTAGAACAGGCCCAGGCCGAGCATCGCGCCTTCGTTGAAGTACCACTCCAGGCCCAGGTCGACGGTCTTGGCGCGGATCGGATCGAGGTTCGGATTGCCGCCCGACACGGTGCGCGCGCCGCCCGCGACGGCGACGGTGACGCCCGGGGTGAGCGAGCCGAGGCCCGGACGCGACATCACCTTGGCGGCGCCGAGGCGCAGCAGCAGGTCGGGGCTCAGTTCGGCCACCAGGTTCATCGAGGGCAGGGTGTCGCTGTACTCGCGCGAGACGGTGGCCGCGACCGGCGTGCCGCTGGTCGTCGCGATACCGGTCGACGTCTGCTTGGTGCGCACGTAGCGCACGCCCAGGTTGCCGGACAGCGGGATCGGGCCGAGATCGGTGGAGAATTCGCCCATCAGGTAGACGCCACGGTCTTCCTCTTCGACGCTGCGCGTGTTGACCGCGCGTTCGGTCACCGCGAACGTGCCGCTGTTGCTGTAGATGTCGAACAGGTCCGCCACCGCCTGGTAGTCCGGCACGACCCACGTGCCCGGCGAGCCGCTCACGCCGCTCAGGCGGGCCAGTTCGGTCAGGTCTGCCGGCACGATCCGGGTGCCGCCGGTGAACGTGGGGACCGCCAGTTCGGAGGCACGGCGCAACTCACGTGTGTCGAAGGAATAGTCCTTCGCCTGCACGCCGCCCTTCAGGCGGAAGCCGGGGCTGATGTTCCAGTTGAACTCCAGCTGCGCATTGTCGAACTCGTTGGTCACGTACTGCGGACGGATGCGGATCTCCGCCAACGTCCAGCCGTTGGGATCGGTCGGGTCGATGCCGTAGTTCAGCACCGGCTTGTACCAGTCGCCACGGTAGTCGTAGCTGTAGTTGTCGACGTTGTACTTGTCCATGATGATCGTCGTCTGGATCGGATTCTCGTGCTCCGACTTGGACGTACCGATCTTGCCGCTGATCTTGAAGTTGTCGGTGAACTCGTGCTCACCCTCGAAATTGAGCTGGGTGTAGACGGTGTTCCATTCGTCGTGGCGGCTCTCCGAGCGGATGTCCACGTCGTCGAACAGGCCGTATACCAGCGCGCCGTTCTGGATCACGCCGTCGCGCACGATGGTGTGTGGCTTGCCGGTAAGCGGATTGGTCGCCGGGTTCGGCGTGGCGTTGCCGCGGCTGAACGAGATCGCCTCGATGTACTTCTCGTCGCGCACCGCGTCGATCTTCGAGTACAGGGCGTCCAGGGCGAACTGGGTGCGATCGCTGGGCTTGAACTGGAACGAGGCCGTCACGCCGGTGCGCTTCTGGTCGTGTTCCATCAGCGTGTAGCGCGGGAATCGGGGATGGTAGACGTCGGCGGCACGCGCGGCCGCGAACGGCGAGGCCGCGCTGAAGCCGCCGTTGCTGGGACCGTTCGCCCACCGGCCCGTGCCGCTGCCTTCCTCCAGCAGCTGGCGCTCGGAGTAGGCGACCGAGAGCAGGGCGCCGAACTTGCCATCTGCCCAGGAATTGGCGATCAGCGCCGCGGCGCGCGGATCGGTCTCGCTGGCCATGTCGTTGTGGCTCAGCTGGCCGCTGGCGACGAAAGTAAAGCCGTCATAGTCGAACGGACGCGCGGTGCGCAGGTCGACCGTGGCGCCGAGCGAGCCTTCCTCGACGTCCGCCTGTGCGGTCTTGCGCACGATCAGCTGCGAGAACAGGTCGGAGGCGAACACGTTGAAGTCGAAACCGCGGCCGCGGTTGGAGCCGCCGGACTGGTCGGTGGCGCCGACGGTGGTCAGCGCCTCCATGCCATTGATGCGCACGCGGGTGAAGTCGGGGCCCAGCCCTCGCACCGAGATGTTGCGGCCTTCGCCGGCGTCGCGGGTGATGACCACGCCGGGGATGCGCTGCAGGGATTCGGCCAGGTTGAGGTCCGGAAACTTGCCGATGTCCTCGGCCACGATCGCATCGACCACGCCGGCTTCGCCGCGCTTGATGTCGAGGGCTTTCTCCACGCTGGCGCGATAGCCGGTGACGCTGACGGTGTCGAGGGTGTCGACGCTTTCCGCCGGCGCGGACTGACCGGAGCCGGCCGGCTGAGCCGCCTCCTGGGCCTGCGCCGCCGCACTCATCTGCAGCGCCAGGCCGATCGAGACGGCGAGCAAGGTAACCGGTGTCTTCCGGTTCTGATGACTAACTGGCATGTTCTCCCCTCCTCAAGGGACCATGGCCGCGTGTTGCGACTGTTTTGATGGCAAAAACTGCTGTTTTTTCCCTTCCAGACCGTGCCGACTGTTAAAATGACACCGCTGGTCAAAAACAACGCTAACAGAGTGTGCGCTGCAACAACAACTGTCAGTCGGGCCGGTTAATCTTGTCCCCATGGACAAGCCAGGCCGGCCTGTGCGGCGCGCGGTATCCACGCCACGGGAGAGGGGAAATGGGAACGATCGTCTGTTTTGGTGAGCTGCTGTTGCGCCTCGGTGCACCCGGGCGACAGGTGTTGCTGCAGTCGCCCGTGCTCGACGTGCATGTCGGTGGCGCGGAAGCGAACGTCGCCGTGTCGCTGGCGCGCTTCGGCCACGATGCGCGCATGGTCGGGCTGGTGGCGGACAACGCGCTGGGCGAAGCCGCGCTGGGCGAGTTGCGCAGGCATCGCGTGGATACGCGCGCCATGCAGCAGGCCGCAGGGCGCATGGGCCTGTACTTCCTGACGCCGGGCGCCATCCAGCGGCCGAGCGAAGTGCTCTACGACCGCGCGGACTCTGTCTTCGCGCGTGCCGGTGGCGGCACGCACGACTGGCCGGCGTTGCTGGCGGATGGGGACTGGCTGCACGTGTCCGGCGTGACGCCGGCGCTCGGTCAGCAGGCGGCCGACGGCGTCCTGGCTGCGGTGCGGGCGGCACGCGCGGCAGGCGTGAAGGTGTCGTTCGACGGCAACTTCCGTCCCAAGCTGTGGGACGCGTGGGGCGGCGACGCGCCGACGATCCTGCGCGGGCTGATGGCCGAAGCCGACATCCTGTTCGCCAGCCATCGCGATCTCCAGGTCGTACTCGGCCTCGACTTCCCGCAGGCGACGCCGCAGGAGCGCTTCGCGGCGGGTGCGGCCGCCGCCTTCAAGGCGTTTCCGCATCTCCAGCAGATGGCCGCGACGGTGCGGGTGCAGCGCAGCGTCGATCACCATGCGCTGTCCGGCATCACCGCATTGCGCGACGGCTCACTCCATACCACGCCGGCCTATGAGGTCTCGCCCATCGTCGACCGCATCGGCACCGGCGATGCGTTCGCGGCCGGCGTGCTGCACGGCGGCCTGGCCGGCATGGCGTCGCCGGATGCCTTGCACTTCGGTGTCGCGGCGGCCTGCCTCAAGCATTCGCTGCCCGGCGATTTCAATCTGGTGGCGGCCGCGGACGTCCATGCGTTCCTCGGCGAGAACAGCCTGGACGTGAAGCGCTGAGTTTTCGGAACGTGAGGAGATGTTGCGTTGCGACATCTCCGGACGCAGCAAAATCTATCGTTTGAAAATGCCGGCGCGGGCTTTGCCGCCTGCCGGTTTCCCGCAGACTGCGCGCCATGATGAGCGCCGTCCATGCGTAGCAAGTTGTTCGTGCCCGGAGACCGTCCGCTGCTGTTCGCGAAGGCGATGGCGGGCGATGCCGACATGCTGTCGTTCGATCTGGAAGATGCCGTTCCCGCGTCGTCGAAGGATGAAGCCCGCACGCAGGTCGCGGCGTTCCTGCGCGATGCGCCGTACCGCGCGGCGAACAAGCAGGTGATCGTCCGCATCAACGCCTTGCATTCGCCAGCGTGGGAAGACGATCTGCACGCGGTGCTGCCGCTGGGCGTGGACCTGATCAACCTGCCGAAGGTGGAGTCGGCCGAGCAGCTGAAGCAGGCCGTGGCCGAAATCGAAGCCGTCGAGGCGCGCCTGCAGGTGTGCGGCAGGGCCGGCCTGCTGGTCAACATCGAAAGTCCGCGCGCGCTCCGTCACGCGGCCGAGATCGCGGTGGCGCATCCGCGTGTCCGCGGGCTGCAACTCGGGCTGGGCGATCTGTTCGAGCCGCACGGTATCCGGCGCGGTGATCTTCGCAACGTGCACGCTGCGCAGTACGCGCTACGCATGGCGGCCGCCGAAGCCGGTGTATTCGCCTACGACGCGGCCTTCCCTGGCCTGGACGACGAGGCAGGCTTTCGCGCCGAAGCCGAGACCGCGCGCGCGTTGGGCTTCGTCGGCAAGAGTTGCGTGCATCCGCGCCAGGTGGCTTGGGCGAACGCGGCATTCGCGCCGACGCAGGAAGAAATCGATGCGGCGCGCCAAGTGGTGGACGCCGCCCGCGACGGCGTCTACGCGGTTGGTGGCCGCATGGTGGATGCCCCGTTCCTCGCGCGCGCCCGTGCGCTGATCGCCATGGCAGGCCAGGAGCAGGCATGACGTACCTCACGCGATCCAGGGTTCCGGCGTTCGCGGGTTTGCCGTCGCTGCTCCAATACATGGCGCTGCTGGCGTTGCTGCTCATCCTGCCTGCAACGGTACGGGCGGAGAGCCTGGCGGGCCTGCAGCAGGCGACCTTGCCTGCGCCGCTTGCATCCGTCACCGCACTGCGCACAGCGAACGGGCAACTGCTGGCGTTCTCGGACACGGCGGTCCTGGCATGGTCGCCGACCGCGAAGCGCTGGCAGCCGGTAACGCTGCCCGATGGTACAACGGCGCGCGATCGTTGGCAGAACGCCTCCATCGATCGCCTGTACCGCCTCCCGGTCGTGGCGGACGGCGGCACGCAGGTGCTGGAAGTGGCCGACCTTGCCGGCGAACGCCTGACACTGCGCGCACTCCAGGCGCTGCCGGTCGCCTTGCACCAACTCCGTGTCGCGGAGCACGCAGGCACGCTCTATGTGGCGGGCATCGATGCGGCGAAGCAGCCGCATCTGCTGCGGCGTAGCGTGGCCCAGGCCGCTTCCGCCTGGGAACCGATGACGCCCTGGCCGGGCGGCGCTGCGGCCGGCACGCTGGTGGCGCAACGCGGCGAACTCGTCGTGACCACACCGTCGCCGACGCGCGATGCGCTCTGGCGATGGTCCGCGGATGCCGGCTGGCAGGCGCTGGATGCCGTGCCGGGTCGCGTCCTTGCGGCCGAAGCGGCACGTGCCACGGGCCAGGCCCATGTGCTGTACGTGCTGCAGTCCGCCGAAGGCGCATCACGCCTGGCGACCTTCCATACCATCACGCGCGCCTGGGCCGACCTGCCCGGGCTCGAACAGGGCGTACCGTCGACGTTGACCGCCTGGGGCACCGGATTCGCCGGCTGGGACGCGCAGTCCGCGACGCTCGGCACGGTGGAGCTGACCGCACGCACCTACCTGCTGAAGTGGCTCGACTGGCTGGTGATCGTCGTCTACCTGGCCGCGATGGTCGGCATCGGCCTGTACTTCTACCTGCAGGAGAAGCGCACCTCCACGTCCGACTTCTTCGTCGGCGGCCGCAGCATTCCGTTCTGGGCCGCAGGCGTCAGCCTGTATGCGACGAACACCAGTTCGATCAGCTTCATCGCCATTCCGGCCAAGGCGTTCGAAACCAACTGGCAGTACCTGACCAACAACCTGATCGCGGTGCTGGGCCTGGTGTTCGTCGCCATCTGGATCGTGCCGCTGCTGCGCCGGCTGGACCTGATGTCGGTGTTCTCGTACCTGGAGAAGCGCTTCCATCCGGCCATCCGCATGCTGGCCAGCGCGCTGTGCATCGCCATGCAGATCGGCAGCCGCATGAGCGTGATCCTGTTCCTGCCC
The DNA here is from genome assembly GCF_056175725.1 of Pseudoxanthomonas sp. LjRoot206. Taxonomy (NCBI): domain Bacteria; kingdom Pseudomonadati; phylum Pseudomonadota; class Gammaproteobacteria; order Lysobacterales; family Lysobacteraceae; genus Pseudoxanthomonas; species Pseudoxanthomonas sp. LjRoot206. The sequence goes on along the minus strand of NZ_JBGFFI010000003.1, from coordinate 536,830 downwards.
GCGCTCGCCATCGCCACCATCACAGGCCTGGACGTGGTGTGGAGCATCCTGATCATGGGCGTGTTCACCATCATCTACACCACGCTGGGTGGCATGAAGGCGGTCATCTGGACCGACTTCGTGCAGGTGTTCGTGATGTTCGGCGGTGCGATCTTCGCCATCGGCTTCATCATCTACCACCTCAACGGCGGCGTACCGGAATTCCTCGACGTCGCCATGGCGGAGAACAAGACGCAGCTGTTCGACTTCAGCTTCGACCTGACGAAGGCCACCGTCTGGGGCTTCATCTTCCTGGTCGTGTTCGACGTGGTGCTGACGTTCCCCAAGGACCAGGTGCTGATGCAGCGGGTGCTGTCGACCAAGTCCGACAAGGAAGCGGGCCGTTCCATCTGGACGTTCGCGGCGATCATGATCCCCGGCGGCTTCTTCTTCTATGCCATCGGCACCGCGCTGTACGTGTACTACCAGTCGCATCCCGAGCGCATGAATCCGCTGCTGCCGATCGATGCCACGTTCCCGCTGTTCATCGCAGCCGAACTGCCGATGGGCGTCACCGGCCTGATCATCGCCGGCATCTTCGCGGCGGCGATGTCCACCCTGTCCAGCATCATCAACAGCGTGTCGACCCTGGCCTCGGTCGATTTCTACGAGAAGCTGGCGAAGAACCCGACGCCGAAGAAGAGCGTGCTGTTCGCCGAGATCATGGGCGTGCTGGTCGGCCTGGCCGGCATCGGCATCGCGCTGGTGCTGTCGCGCTACGACATCCATTCGCTGTTCGATGTCTCCATCGAACTGGCCGGCCTGCTGGGCGGCGGCTTTGCCGGCGCCTACACGCTGGGCATGTTCACCCGCCGGGCGAATTCGCAGGGCGTGGCCATCGGCATCGGCGCCAGCATCGTGCTGACCCTGCTGATCTGGTCGATGGACCTGGTGCATCCGTACTTCTACCTGGCCATCTCGATCCTGCTCTGCATCGTCATCGGCTATGCGGCGAGCTGGTTGTTCCCGGCGCCCACGCGTTCGCTGCAGGGCCTGACGATCCACCGCCAGGATGCGGTGGCGGGCACCGAATGACCGCGCATGCGCCATAGGTCCCGTCGCTGCCGTCGCCCGGCTCGTGTAGCCTGAGGCGGACAAGGGGAGGCGCGTGGACACCCAGTTCCTGAATACCTTCGTGGTGGTGGCGGACCGTGGCTCGATGGCGGCCGCGGCGCGCGTGCTCAACATCACCCCGGCGGCGGTGGCGCAGCAGATCCGCACGCTGGAGCGCGAACTCGGCGCGCCGCTGATCGCACGCGCCGGCCGCACCGTCAGCCTGACCGAGGAGGGATCGCGCATCCTGCAACGCGCGCGCGACCTGCTGCGCGACGTCGCCGACATGCGCAGCGTCGCCAACGACAGCGAGGTATCCGGCGAACTGCGGCTGGGCGCCTGCCCGACAGCGCTGGCCGGCATGCTGCCGGACATCCTGGCGCGCATGGTCGACAAGTTTCCGCAGATCAACGTCTACATCCGGCCCGGTTACTCGGCCGAGCTCTATCGCGCGGTGGAGGCGGGCGAGCTGGACGCCGCGCTGGTGCTGCAAGCGCCGTACAACCTGCCCAAGACCTGCGACTGGCAGTTGCTGCGCGAAGAGCCACTGGTGATGATCGCGCCGGCGCGCATGGCTGGCCGCGATCCGCACGAACTGCTGCGCACGGAGCCGCTGATCCGCTACGACCGCAACCAGTGGGGCGGGCGCGTCGCCGACGACTACCTGCGCAGCGCCGGCATCGTCCCGCGCGAGCGCTTCGAGCTGAACGGGCTCAACGCCATCGCGGTGATGGTGGACCGCGGGCTGGGCGTGTCGCTGGTGCCCGACTGGGCGCGTCCGTGGCCGGAAGGCCTGGACCTGGTGCGCATCCCGCTGCCGCTGCCCAGCGAACCACGGCGGATCGGCATGGTGTGGTCGCGTTCCTCGGTGCGCATCCGCCTGGTCACTGTGCTGCTGCAGGAGAGCCGCATCGCCACCGGCCATGCCTGAGCGGCGCGATGTTGCAGTGCACGCTACAAAAACTAGCCTGTGAACATATCCGCGGGCGATTCTTCCGTGACGGGCGTCGACCTAGGCTTTGACCATCGTCGGGTTCGAGCGTCTGGGAGGAACGCTGGGCACGCCGGCCGCCAACGCGGCCTTTCTCGCACACCTACCTAGCCCCGCGCCGACGCGCATCCGCGCTCGCCGTCCACCGAAGCTTTCCGAGAACAGACCATGAAACAGGTACCCGCCGCGTTCGGCGTTTTCCTGCTGGCCGCCGCCGTCAGCGCCAGCGTCAAGGCCCAGCAGAACACCCCGCCGCCGCAGGATGCAGCCGCCGAACGCGCGCAGGACGCGGTCGACCTGGACCAGGTGATCGTCACCGGCGTCCGCGCGCCCAAGTCGATCGACAAGATTCCCGGCGCCATCACCCTGGTGTCGAAGGAAGATATCCGCCACACGCTGGCGCTGACCGATGACGCGACCGCAGTGCTGGCGCGCACCGTGCCCGGTTATGCCGAATCCTCGCAGGCGATGAGCAACACCGGCGAGACGCTGCGTGGCCGCATCGCGCTGCGCCTGTTCGACGGCGTGCCGCAGGGCTCGCCGCTGCGCGAAGGTGGTCGCAACGCCACCTTCACCGACATGGGCATCGTCGACCGGGTCGAGGTCATCAACGGCCCGTCCGCCTCGGAAGGCATCGGTGCGGCGGGCGGCATCATCAACTACTTCTCCGCGACGCCACAGAAGGAAGGCAACGAATTCCGCCTGCTGACCCGCTACTCCACCCAGTTCGGCAACGACAGTGCGGGCTGGAAGGTCGGCCTGAACTACATGCACAAGCAGGATGACTACGACCTCGTGGTCGGCGTGTCCGCGATCGATCGAGGTATTTCCTATGATGCGGACGGCCGTCGCGTCGGCATGAACACCAGCGGTTCGGTGTCCGACTCGATGACCCACAACCTGTTCCTGAAGGGCGGCATCAACTTCGGCGAGGACGGCGTGCAGCGCGTCCAGCTCAGCTACAGCCGCTTCAAGATCGAAGGCAACGGCGACTACATCCAGGTCGAGGGCTGCCGTCCCGGGACCTGCGCCAATCCGGTCACCAACACTTCGGAGCGTGGCCATATCTTCGGCAGCAAGGCCGAGTTCAACGACTTCGAACAGTTGAACGGGCTCTACACCCACGGTGACTTCTTCGGCGGCAACCTCGTGCTAAACGCCTACTGGGCGGAGCAGGCCATGCGCTACCTGCCGGAGAACGGCGATGATCGCCAGCTGGTGTGGCCGCTGCCCGTCGGAGCCGAGCGCATCTTCGACCAGTCCGAGATCTACAGCAAGAAGTGGGGCTTCCGCCCGTCGTGGGCGCGCACCTCGCTGTTCGGTGTCGAAGGTCTCGAACTGCGCACCGGCGTCGACTATGTCTACGACGAGACTGAGCAGCGGCTGGCGCTGACCAACCGGCTGTGGGTGCCGCCGATGGAGTACACCAGCGTCGCTCCATACGTCCAGCTCAGCTACGACCTGGGTCCGGTCACCATCAGCGGCGGCTTCCGTCGCGAAGACGGCGAGCTGCACGTCGACAGCTACACCACGACCGCGTTCCGCGGTGCCCACTTGGTCCAGGGCGGTGGCGTGGAGTACACCGAGAACCTGATGAACATCGGCGCGGTCTGGCGCATCGCCGGCGGCTGGTCCGTCTTCGCGTCCTATGGCGAAGGCTTCAGCCTGCCTAACATCGGCATTCCGTTGCGTAACATCAACGTGCCGGGCCAGTCGGTCGACCGCATCAGTGACCTGCAGGCTATCGTCGTCGACAACCGCGAGTACGGCTTCAACTGGCGCGGCGACCGTGGCTCGTTCGGTGGCTCGTATTATGACTCGCGTTCGCCGTTCGGCACCTCGCTGGCGGTCGACCCGGCGACCAACGATTTTGTCCTGAACCGTGCACCGACGCAGATCAAGGGTGTCGAGCTGAGCGGCGAATGGCGCTTCAACGACCAGTGGAAGATGACCGGCCTGTACTCGCGCATCCGCGGGAAGACGGCGTTCTGGAATGCCGACCTGCGTGGTCGCTATCCAGCCGGCGGACTGAACAAGCCGATCGGTGTGTCGGACATCAACCCCGACAAGATCGGCGCGTCGCTCAACTGGCGCTTCAACGAGCAGGGCGACGTCACCCTCAACGCGACCAAGCTGCTGGATCGTGACCTGTCCGCCTCCGAAACGCGCGCGTTTGATGGACAGGTATTCGGGTTCGAAGAACATACCCAGGGTTACACGCTGTTCGACCTGAGTGCCAACTACCGCTTCGAGGACTACGGCCGCGTCACGCTGGGCATCGAGAACCTGACCAACAAGCAGTATGTCCTCAGCTGGTCGCAAGTGGACTTCTTCAAGAACTACTTCGCCGGCCGCGGCCGCATGTACTCGATCACCTACGAATACACGTTCTGATCCACGATCCACGGATGCCGGCTCCCTCCCACGTTGCATCCACCCGCGCCGCCCCCTCTCCCGGGCGGCGCGGGCTCTGGATGGTCCTGATGCTCTCGCTGGCCGCGTGCGCGACGGCCGGTCCTTCGCTGCCGCCCGCACCGCTCGATGCCTGGCTGGCGCAGGCCACGGGTGCCGACGGCTATCTCGGTGCTGTCGCAGTGGTCGCCGACCACGACGACGTGGTCTATCGCGGCGTGTCCGGTCATGCCGACCTGCAAGGCCGCCAGCCGCTGCGCGAGGACGCCATCTTCCGCATCTATTCCATGACCAAGCCGATCACCTCGGTGGCGGCCTTGATGCTGGTGGAGGAGGGCAGGCTGCGCCTGGACGATCCGGTCGCCGACTACCTGCGGGCCTTCGTGTCGTTACAGCGGGTCACCGGCGGCGACGTCGATGCCCCGCAGCTCGCGCCGGTGACGCGCACGCTGACGATCCGGCACCTGCTCACGCACACCGCCGGCTTCGCCACCGGCGGCGACGATATCCGCGTGGCCTCGGCGCTGCTGCAACGGCAGGCACCGGAGGACGCATCCGATCTCGCCGGATACGCCGACCGCGTCGCACGCGCACCGCTGGCGACCGAGCCAGGCACGCGTTTCCGCTACGACGGCGTCAATACCGAAGTGCTGGCGCGCGTCATCGAAGTGGCCAGCGGCCAGCCGTTCGATCGCTTCCTGCAGGCCCGCATCCTGTCGCCGCTCGGCATGCGCGATACCAGCTTCGAGGTGCCTTCCGCGCAGCGCGCGCGCGTGATCGCGCTGACCTCGCGCGATGCGACGGGTCGTCGTGTCCTCGCCAACACGCCGTCGGCGCGGACGCCCGGCGTGCCGCTGCGCGCCTATACCAGCGGTGCGGGCGGCCTGTATTCCACCGCCGCCGACTACCTGCGCTTTGCGCGCATGCTGGCCGACGGTGGTGCGCTGGATGGGACGCGCCTGCTGAAGCAGGAGACCGTGGCGATGATGATGAGCAACCAGTTGGCGGCGTTCGATCCTGCGGTGCCCGCGCCGGAACCCGGCGAAGGCTTCGGCCTGGGTGGCTATGTCGTCATCGATCCGGCGACGAGCACGCGACCCGGGTCCGTCGGCCAGTTCGGCTGGTCCGGCGCGGCGTCGACCTACTTCACCATCGACCCCGCGCGCCACCTGGTCATCGTGTTGATGTCGCAGCACCTGCCCGTGGACGGTGCGCCCGCACTGCCCAAGCTCGCCGGGCCGTTCTACCGCCAGGTGTATGCGGAGGCGTCTCCATGAAGACGGTCGGCACGGTGCTGGTGGCCGGTTCGGCCAACCTTGATTTCGTCGTGCGCGCCGCGCACGTGCCGGCGCCGGGCGAGACCGTGCTCGGGCGCGAGTTCGCCACCTTCCCCGGCGGCAAGGGCGCCAACCAGGCGGTGGCCTGCGCGCGGGCCGGCGGTGCGTATACGCGCATGCTGCTCGCGCTGGGCGACGACGCCTACGGCGCGGTGCTGGACAAGGCGCTGGCCGAGGCCGGCGTGGAGCGGCATGTCATCCGCGCGCCCGAGGTCGCCAGCGGCACGGCCTTCATCTGCCTGTCCGACGACGCCGAGAACGCCATCACCGTTGCCCCAGGCGCCAACATGCAGTTGCGGCCGCACCACCTGCCATCGCTGCGCGGCGTCAGCCACCTGCTGCTGCAACTGGAAACGCCGCTCGAGACGGTCGCCAGCTTCGCCCACATCGCGCATGCCGCCGGCGTCAAGGTCGTGCTCAACGCCGCGCCCGCCACCGCGCTGCCGGCGGGGTTGCTGGACGATGTCGACCTGCTCGTCGTCAACGAGGGTGAACTGGCCACGCTCGCCGGCCCCGGCACGCTGGCCGCACAGCTCGCGCGGCTGCCGGTGCCGTGCGTCGTGGTCACCCTGGGTGCGCGCGGCTGCGTGGCGCGACGGGGCGGCGAACTCTTGTTGCAGCCAGCATTTCCCGTCGATGCCGTCGACACCACCGCGGCCGGCGATACCTTCTGCGGAGCGCTGGCCGCCCGGCTGGCGCAGCATGCCTCGCTGGCGGACGCGCTACGCTTCGCCAGTGCGGCGTCTGCGCTGGCCTGCACGCGCCTGGGCGCGCAGACCAGCGTGCCGGCGCGGTCCGAGGTCGATGCCTGGCTCGCCGCACAGGCCAACGAACTGCCGCGCCGCGCGGCGCTCGCCGCGTACAGCGGCCTCTCCGCTTCCTGATCCGATATCCCCCCATGAGCCTTCCCACGCCTTCCGACAACGCTCCCGGCCCCGCATACGACGACGATCGCGCACCGCCGGTGAAGACCGAATACAAGTTCTCCCACGTCACCACCCAGCGCTACCTGCCCACGCCGGGCAAGGCGCCGGGCTGGCCGTTCGCCGACATCGGCCAGTGGAAGATCGACGCCAACGCCTCGGCCGACGACTGGGTGACCGAGCTGAAGGACTGGCGCCGCGAGCACCTCACCCGCATCGGCTACGACGACGCCAACTACCGCCGCCCGGAACTGCAGTGGGCGCAACGCAACTTCGTGCACGCGCAGGTGATGGTGGAGGACCGCTACCTCTACGATCCCGTCGCCGGCCGCTACACGGTCGACCGCTACCTCGACGACCTGGAGACGCGCTACGGCGGCCTCGACAGCGTGCTGCTGTGGTGCGTGTACCCGAACATCGGCGTCGACGACCGCAACCAGTTCGATTTCGCGCGCAGCCTGCCGGGCGGGTTGGAGGCGCTGCGCGGCGCGGTCGACGATTTCCATCGCCGCGGCGTGCGCGTGTTCCTCACCACCATGCCCTGGGACAACGGCACCCGCGACGAAGGCGAGCCCGACTGGCAGGCCATCGCGAAGCTGGTCGTCGCGGTCGGCGCCGACGGCATCAACGGCGATACCTACAACGGCGTGCCGCGCGCGTTCTTCGACGCCTGCGATGCGCTCGGCCATCCGGTGGTGGTGCAGCCGGAGTCCACGATCAGCGCCGAAGAACACCTGATCTGGAACGTGCAGAGCTGGGGCAAGAAGGCGCCGAACGAAGTCGTGCCGCCGGTGGCCAAGTTCAAATGGCTGGAACCGCGCCACATGATCAATTACGAGAACCGCTGGGGCCGCGACCGCAACCACGACCTGCAGTACATCTTCTTCAACGGCGTGGGCTACAACGCGTGGGAGAACGTGTGGGGCCTGTGGAACCAGCTGACCCCGCGCGACGCCGCCTCGCTGCGCCGCATCGCCGCGATCTACCGCCGCTTCCCGACGCTGCCGGTCAGCCTGGACTGGCGTCCGTACGAGCGCACCTTGCAGGCCGGCATCTTCGCCAGCCGGTTCCCCGCCGACGACCGCACGCTGTGGACGCTGGTCAACCGCCACGAATACCCGATCGAGGGCGAGCAGCTCGCCGTGCCGCACGTCGAGGGCACGCGCTACGTCGACCTGTGGAACGGCATGCCGCTGCAGCCGCGCATCATCGATGGCCAGGCGATCCTGGAGACCACGCTGGAAGGGCGCGGTTTCGGTGCGTTGCTGGCGCTGCGCGACGATGCGCAGGACGCGGGGCTCGAGGACTTCCTGGCGTTGATGGCGAAGGAGGCGGCGACACCGCTGGCCTCGCTGTCGGCGACATGGGCGGCGCTGCCGCAGATCCTGCAGCCGATCGCGCCGACCACGCCGCAGACCACGGCACCGGATGGCATGGTCACGATCCACGCCGGCGAATTCCTGTTCGCGGTGCAGGGCATCGAGATCGAAGGGCAGGTGTGGGAGGGCGTGGACGTGCAGTTCCCGTGGGAGCCGACGGCGCGCCGCCATCACCGTCGCCGCATGCAGGTCGGGTCGTTCCACATCGACCGCCACCTGGTGACGAACGCGCAGTTCAAGGCCTTCATCGACGCGACCGGCTACGCCCCGCAGGATGCGCAGCACTTCCTGCGCGACTGGCGCGAGGGTGCGCCGCAACCGGGTTGGGAAAACCGGCCGGTGACCTGGGTGTCGATCGAGGACGCGCGCGCCTACGCCGCGTGGGCGGGCAAGCGCCTGCCGCACGGCTGGGAATGGCAGTACGCCGCGCAGGGCACCGACGGACGCCTGTATCCGTGGGGCGATGCCTGGCGCGACGATGCGGCGCCGCCGGTGTTCCGGGGCCGCGTGCTGCCGCCGCCCGCCGAGGTCGGCGCGTTCCCCGCCGGCGCCAGCCCGTTCGGCGTGATGGACCTGGTCGGCCACGTCTGGCAGTGGACGGACGAGTTCCACGACGAGCACACACGCGCCGCCATCGTGCGCGGCGGCAGCGATTACGAGCCGCGCACCTCGCACTGGTATTTCCCGCAGGCCAAGCGCCTGGACCAGCACGGCAAGCTGCTGCTGATGGCGCCGGGCAAGGACCGTTCCGGCCGCATCGGCTTCCGGTGCGTGGTGGACGCCGCATGACGAAGACGGATGCCGCCGCTGCGTCTTCGTCCGTCGTGCTGGGCGGCCTCCTCGGCGCCGCCCTGGAGGCCAACCTGCGCGGTCGCCTGTCGCACTTCATCACCGCGCCTGACAGCCCCGCCATCGCGCTGTTTTCGCCCGCGCACCGCGCGCAGAACCTCGAAGGCGACTGGTACGGCGAACACGCCGGCAAGTGGCTGTGCGCCGCCGCGCGCGCGTATGTACGCAGCGGCGACGCAACGCTGGGCACCCACCTGCGCGAGGTCGCCGATTACCTGCTGTCCGTGCAGGAAGACGACGGCTATCTCGGCACCTACGCGCCCGAGCGCCGCTTCATGCAGCCGCAGCCGCCCAAGCCGCCCAGCTGGGACGGCGCGCCGGCACTGCGCACCTGGGACATCTGGGTGCACGCCTACCTGATCCTCGGCCTGGTCGAGACCGCACGCGCGCTCGACGATACGCGCTACACGCAGGCCGCCGGCCGCATCGCCGACCTGTGCGCGCGTGCGCTGGCCGACGGCATCGACATCACCACGCTCGGCAACCACCACGGCATGTCGGCCACCGTGCTGATGGATGCCGCGCTGGAGCTGTACGAAGAATGTGGCGAGCCACGCTTTCTCGCGCTGGCGCAGCAGGTATTCGCGCAGGCCAACGCGCATCCCGCGCTGCGCCTGCTGCCCGCCATCGAAGCCGGCGCCGATGCGTCGGAGATCGCCACCGGCAAGGCCTACCAGCTGCTGTGGAACCTGGTCGGCGTGGTCAAGCTGTGCCGCGCCACCGGCGACGCAGCGCTGCGCAGCGCCGTCGAGGCGATGTGGGACAACATCCACCAGTACCACCTCACCCTCGGTGGCGGTCCCTGGGGCGGCGTGGCGCACCGTTCGCGCGAGGTGTTCAACGCGCGCGGCACCTTCAGTCCGCTGGCCTATGTCGAAACCTGTTCGCTGCTGGCCTGGATCCAGTTCAATCGCGAACTGCTGCGCCTGACCGGCGAGGCGCGTTACGCCGAAGAGATCGAGCGCACCGCCTACAACGACCTGCTCGGCGCATTCGCACCCGACGGCGAGGACTGGTGCTACTACTCGTTCCCGAACGGCCGCCGCGTGCACACCACCTACTGGCGCTGCTGCAAGTCCAGCGGTGCGATGGCGCTGGAGGAACTGCCGGCGCTGGCCTACGCCGTCGACGGCGACACCGCCCACGTGCAGCTGTACGGGCCGTGCGAAGCGCGCCTGGCGCATCCGACAGCCGGCACGCTGGTGCTGCGCCAGCACACCGGCTATCCGTTCGAAGGCGACATCTCGCTGGAGGTGCAGCCCGAGCGCGAGGCCACGTTCGAGCTGCGCCTGCGCATTCCGTCCTGGGCCGAGGGCGCCAGCGTCGCGGTCAATGGCGAGGCGGTGCGCGTGCCGGTGGTGCCGGGCACGTTCGCGACGATCCGTCGCCACTGGCGCGCCGGCGACCAGGTGCAGCTGCTGTTCCCGCTGCGCCCCGCGCTGCACCGGCAGGTGCTGCGCAACGTGCAGGAGTCGCGCGCACCCGACGGTTCCGCCGTGCACCAGCAGGTGCTGGACCTGCACTACGTGGGCGTCACGCGCGGGCCGCTGGTGTACGCCACGGACCTGGTCGACGGCTTCAAGACCGAGGAGACCATCCGCCTGCCGGACGGGCCGCAGGACGACTGGCTGCAGGTGCTGCCGGTGGCCGACGACGACGAAGGGCCGGGCATCACCCTGCAGCTCGGCTACCGGCCGCCGCTGCTGTTCTGGCCGTACTACCGCACTGGCGGCCGCGTGGACGGCGCGTGGCGGTTGACCTGGCTGTCGCTGCCGCCGGCATCATGACCGCCGGCGCGCTCGCAAGAATTTGTGGCCGCAGAAACTACGGCGGCCGACTGTATCCGCTGCACCACCTGCACCAGACTGGTTCCCGACCAGCAGGTGGCGGTTGAAGGAGCCTCTTCCCATGGACACTGCCTCTCCCTTCCGCGCCCCCCGGCGCCACGGCCCGGCCGGGCCGCTCAGCGGCGTCAAGGTGCTCGACCTGAGCGCCTATATCGCCGGTCCCTACGGTTGCACGCTGCTGGCCGACCAGGGCGCCGACGTGGTCAAGGTCGAGCCGCCCGACGGCGACAACCTGCGCCAGTACCCGTCCACGCTGGAGCGGGAAAGCCGCGCCTTCCTCGGCGTGAACCGCAGCAAGCAGGGCATCGTGCTGGACCTGAAGCAGGCGGCCGACCATGCCGCGTTGCTGCGCCTGGTGCGCGAGGCCGACGTGCTGGTGCACAACTTCCGCCCCAGCGTGCCGAAGCGGCTGGGCATCGATTTCGACAGCCTGTCGGTGATCAACCCGCGCCTGATCTACTGCGCGGTGACCGGCTACGGCGAGACCGGCCCGATGAAGGACAAGGCCGGCTACGACCAGGTGCTGCAGACCATGACCGGCATGTGCACGCTGCAGGGCAAGCGCGGCGGCGCGCCGGAGATCATCTACGGCTCGGTGGTGGACTACTACGCCGCCGCGCTGCTCGCCGGCGGCGTGTCGTCGGCGCTGTACGAACGCGAGCGCAGCGGGCTGGGCCAGTTCGTCGGCGTCTCGCTGCTGCGCAGTGCGCTGACCATGCAGTCGGCGCGCATGATCTGGGCCGAAGGCGAGGCGCTCGACATCGGCCGCGACATGCGTTCCGGCGGCGTCACCGGCATCCATCCGGCGCGCGACGGCTATCTCTACCTGTCCGCCAATACCGCGCGCTTCTGGAAGGCGCTGTGCCGGCTGACCGGGCTGGACGCGCTGGCCGACGACCCGCGCTACGACACCGTGCGCAAGCGCGCCGCGCATGCGGCCGAGATCGTCCCGCAGCTGCACGACGCGTTGCTGGCGCGCACCGCGGCGGAATGGGAAGCGCACTTCGGCGACGAGGTGCCGTGCGCCGCCGCGCGCCGCGTCGAAGACATGTTCGAACATCCGCAGGTGCTGGCCGAGGACATGGTGGCGGAGATCGCGCATCCCGTCGTCGGCAGCTACCGCGGGGTGACGCGCCCGATCGCCTTCGGCCGCACGCCGGGGCCGGCGCCGTTCGCCGCGCCGACGTTCGACCAGGATGCGGACCACGTGCTCGGCCGCCACGGCAGGACGCGCGCGTCGGGCTGATCCCGGCCGCGCTTTACGCCGAATTTACGCCGCCGCGCGCACTGCGCATGGCGGCTTTACGCGGGCCAGGATCAGACTTTCGCGGTCGGCGGAACGTCTTCCGCCTGGATCGCCTTCATGTCCTTCCCTCGTTCTTCTTCGCGCAGGCCGTCGCCTGCGTTCGTCGTGTCCTCCCTCGCTGCCGGCCTGCTGCTGGCGGCCGCATCCACCGCGCAGGCCGCGAGCGTCAGCGGTTCCGGCGCGCTCACCACCGACTACGTCTGGCGTGGCACCACGCAGACGCAGGGCGACCCCGCCGTGCAGGCCGGCTTCAAGGCCACGGCCGACAACGGCCTGTATGGCGCGGTATGGGGCTCGAACGTTGAGTTCGCACCGGAAACGAAGGCCAGCAGTGAAATCGACGTCACCGTCGGCTGGGGCGGCACCCTGTCCGACGACTTGGCGCTCGATGTCAACCTGACCCACTACCGCTACCCGTCCACCACCGTCGACCTCAACTGGACCGAGGCCATCGGTACACTGACCTGGAAGCAGAATTACTGGGTGCAGCTGGGCTACTCCACCGAAGCGCTCGCGACGGATGAAGCCGGCGCCTACGCGCAGCTGGGCGCCAAGTTCCCTCTGAGCGAACAGGTGCGCCTGGAAGCCGCCGCCGGTTATTACTGGCTGGACGATGCCTACGACGACCGCTACGCGCATGCGCAGCTCAGTGCGGTGTGGGCGTTCAAGGCCCCGTTCGAACTGCGCGTCACCGCGCATGCCACCGACCGCAGTGCGAAGACGCTGTTCCCCGGCCTGGCCGGCTCGCGCGTCGAAGCCGCGCTGCAGGCGTCGTTCTGAGGCCGCCATGTTCACCGACTTCCTCCACCTGTCCTTGTCGCTGGCCGGGCTGCTCGCCGGCGCCGGCCTGATGTTCCTGCTGCTCACGCGGCGCACGCGCACGCCGATGGATGACTCCCATGACTGAATTCCTCATCGTCTTCGCCCTGGCGATCGCGCTGGGCTGGCCGCTGGGCCGCTACCTGGCGGCGGTGATGCGCGGTGCCCCGATGCGTGGCGACCGCCTGTTCGGCCTGGTCGAACGCCCCGTCTACCGCATGCTCGGCGTCGATCCGGCGCAGGGCATGGGCTGGAAGGCGTATGCCACCGCGTTCCTCGCCAGCAACCTGCTGGTCGGTGCGCTGGTGTGGGTCGTCTTCATGGTCCAGGCCTGGCTGCCGCTCAATCCCAACGGCGCGCCGAACATGCGCTGGGACCTGGCGCTGCACACCATGGTGTCCTTCCTCACCAACACCAACCAGCAGCACTACTCGGGCCAGGCGCAGCTGTCGCACCTGGCGCAGATGACCGGCATCGTCGGCCTGCAGATGATCACGCCGATGATGGGCCTGGCGCTGGTCGTGGCGACCCTGCGCGGACTGTTCGGTGGGCGAGCGGGCGCACGTTCGTCCGATGCCCTATCGGCGTCGGACGCGACCGTGAGCGGCCGGCCAGGGATGGCCGGGCAGGACGTTCCGGAGCACGCCATGTCTCGCCAGGGACGGCCATCGCGCGATACGTCGAAGCAGGGTCACAGCGAGGCCGACGTCGGCAACTACTGGGCCGATGTGCTGCGTCCCGCTGTGCGCGTGCTGCTGCCGCTGTGCTTGGCGTGGTCGCTGCTGCTGACCTGGCAGGGCGTGCCGTCCACGCTGCAGGGCGGGCCAGTGGCGACGCCGATCGACACGACGGCGGAGATGGCTGAGCAGAAGATTCCTGTCGGCCCGGTCGCCGCGATGGTGGCGGTGAAGCAGCTCGGCACCAACGGCGGCGGCTGGTACGGCCCCAACAGCAGCGTGCCGCTGGAAAACCCCACGCCATTCTCCAACGTGCTGGAAACGCTGGCCATCATCCTGATTCCCGTCAGCATCGCCTTCATGGTCAGTGGATTCACCGGCCGCAGGAAGTTCACCGCCCTGGTGTTCGGCACCATGCTGACCATGTCGGCGATCTCGACTGGCGCGGCCGTGTGGTCGGAGCGCTATTCCGCCACATCGAACGACATCGCGCTGATGGAGGGCAAGGAAGTCCGCTTCGGCGCCGCGCCGTCGGCGTTGTGGGGCGCACTGACCACGCAGACCTCGAACGGCTCGGTCAACGCGATGCACGACTCGCTGGCGCCGCTGACCGGGCTGGTGACGATCGGCAACATGCTGGTGAACGCGATCTGGGGCGGCATCGGCTGCGGCCTCCAGCAGTTCCTGGTCTACCTGCTGCTGAGCGTGTTCCTCGCCGGCCTGATGACCGGCCGCACACCGGAACTGTTCGGCCGCAAGATCGAAGCGCACGAGGTGAAGCTGCTTGCCGTGCTGGTGCTGCTGCAACCGCTGGCATTGCTCGCCTTTACCGCGATCACGCTGGCCGTGCCGTCGATCACCGGCAATTCGAATCCGGACTTCCACGGCATCAGCCAGGTGTTCTACGAGTACACGTCCGCATTCGCCAACAACGGCTCGGGTTTCGAAGGCCTCGGCGACGCGACCATCTGGTGGAACCTCAGCGCCACGCTGATGTTGCTGCTCGGTCGCTATCCCGCCCTGATCCTCCCGCTCGCCATCGCCGCGTCGCTGGCCCGCAAGCGCGTCGCACCCGACGGCGTCGGCACGCTGCAGATCGAAACCCCCACCTTCGCACTGACGCTGATCGCGGTGGTCGTCATCCTGACCCTGCTGCAGTTCATGCCCGTGCTGGTGCTCGGCCCCGTCGCCGACCACCTCGCGCTGATCGCGTCCTGAGGACTGTCGCCATGACCGATTCCACGCTTGTTTCCCACCGCCGCCCGGCCGCACTGCTCGACAGCGCGGGCTTCCGCGCCGCCGTGCTCGCGTCCTTCACCAAGCTCGCCCCACAACACGCCTTCCGGAATCCCGTGATGGCTGTGGTCTGGCTGGGCACGCTGCTGACCGCCGGCCTGACCGTGGCAGGCAACACCACGCCGGGCCTCGGCTGGGCGGTGACCGCGCTGCTGTTCGTCACCGTGCTGTTCGCCAACTTCGCCGAGGCCGTCGCCGAAGCGCGTGGCCGTGGCCAGGCGGCGTCGCTGCGGCGCGCCCGCAAGGACCTGGTCGCGCGTCGCGTCGACACGCCGCTCGGCGGCACGGAGCGGCGCATCCCCGCCGCGGACCTGCGGCCGGGCGACTACGTCATCGTCAGTGCGGGCGAACAGGTGCCCGCCGACGGCGAGATCGTCAAGGGCCTGGCGACGATCAACGAATCCGCGGTCACCGGCGAATCCGCGCCGGTACTGCGCGAAGCCGGTACCGATCGCAGCGGCGTGATCGGCGGCACCCAAGTGCTGTCGGACGAGATCGTGGTGAAGATCACCGCCGAGCCCGGCCACAGTTTCCTCGACCGGATGATCGCGCTGGTCGAAGGCGCCAACCGGCAGAAGACGCCGAACGAGATCGCGCTGGGCCTGCTGCTGCTGACGATGACGCTGACCTTCCTCATCGTCGTCGTCACGCTGCCCTTCATCGCCGGCTTCGTCGGGGCGAAGCTCGATCCGCTGCTGCTGATCGCGCTGCTGGTCTGCCTGATCCCCACCACCATCGGCGGTCTGTTGCCGGCCATCGGCATCGCCGGCATGAACCGCGCGCTGGCCGCCAACGTGCTGGCCAAGTCGGGCAAGGCGGTGGAAGTGGCCGGCGACGTCGATGTGCTGCTGCTCGACAAGACCGGCACCATCACCCACGGCGACCGCCAGGCCACGCTGTTCCATCCGCTGGCCGGCATCGACCGCGAGCAGCTGCGTGATGCGGCCATGCTCGCCTCGCTGGCCGACCCCACCCCGGAAGGCAAGTCGATCGTGACGCTGGCGCGCGAGCAGGGCGCCGTGCTGGTGGAGCCGCAGCATGCGACGTTCATCGCCTTCACCGCGCAGACGCGCATGTCCGGCGTCGACCTGCCGGACGACGGCCGCGGCAGCGCACGCGGCATCCGCAAGGGCGCGGCCGATGCCATCGTGCAGCACGTCAAGACGCTGGGCGGCAGCGCGCCGGCCGAACTTACCGCCCGCGTCGAGCAGGTCGCGCGCAACGGCGCCACCCCGCTCGTGGCCAGCGACGGCAGCCATGTGCTCGGCGTGGTCGAACTGTCCGACGTGGTCAAGCACGGCATCAAGGAGAAGTTCGCGCACATGCGGGCGATGGGCATCCGCACGGTCATGATCACCGGCGACAACCCGCTGACCGCCGCCGCCATCGCCGCCGAGGCCGGCGTCGACGACTACATCGCCGAGGCGCGCCCCGAGGACAAGCTGGCGCGCATCCGCCAGGAACAGGCCGGCGGCCGCCTGGTCGCGATGGTCGGCGACGGCACCAACGACGCACCCGCGCTGGCGCAGGCCGACGTGGGCCTGGCGATGAACTCCGGCACGCAGGCGGCGAAGGAGGCCGGCAACATGGTCGACCTCGATTCCGATCCGGCCAAGCTGCTGGACGTGGTCGAGATCGGCAAGCAGCAGCTGATCACGCGCGGCGCGCTGACCACGTTCTCGCTGGCCAACGACGTGTCGAAGTACTTCGCCATCCTGCCGGCGCTGTTCGCATCCGCCATCCCGTCGATGGCCGCGCTCAACGTCATGCAGCTGTCCAGCCCGACCAACGCGGTGATCGCGGCGCTGATCTTCAACGCCGTCATCATCCCGCTGCTGATCCCGCTGGCGCTGCGCGGCGTGCGCTTCCGCCCGGCCGGCGCCACCGCACTGCTGCGCCGGAACATGCTGGTCTACGGCGTCGGCGGCGTGCTGCTGCCGTTCGCCGCCATCAAGCTCATCGACCTGTTGCTGGCCGCTGTCACCGGCGCCTGAGGAATTCCCATGAACGCTGTTCCCGTCTCATCCCCGAATGTCTGGCGCGCCTCGCTGGTGCTTGCCCTGGTCACGCTGCTCGGCTTCGGCCTGCTGTACTCGCTGACCGCCACCGGCATCGGCGGCCTGCTGTTCCCCGCGCAGGCGAACGGCAGCCTGATCGAACGCGATGGCCAGGTCATCGGCTCGTCGCTGGTCGCGCAGCCGTTCGCCGATGACCGCTACGTGCAGCCGCGTCCGTCCGCCGCCGGCTACGACACCATGGCACTGGCTGGCAGCAACCAGGCGCGCACGAATCCTGATCTGCGTGCGCGCATCGAAGAAGCCCGCGCTGCGGTCGCCACGCGCGAAGGTGTCGCGCCGGCGGAGGTGCCCAGCGACCTGGTCACGCAGTCCGGCGGCGGTATCGACCCGCACCTGTCGCCCGCGGCCGTACGGATCCAGATCGTCCGGGTTGCCGGTGCGCGCGGCGTCGATCCGGCCGTGATCGAACGTGTCGTTGCCGCGCATACGGAAGGCAGGCAGTTCGGCCTGTTCGGCGAACCGCGCGTCAACGTGCTGGAGCTCAATCTTGCGCTGGATGCGTCCGGAAAATCCGAGTAGGGCGGCGTGGGGCCGCAGGCGGAGCGATGCCTGGCTTTCTCTTCTCCCCCGCTTGCGGGGGAGAGGATGCCGAAGGCAGGTGAGGGGGTGAACGGAGTCGGGTCGCGTCGTGGTCTTGCGCTGCTGCCGCGTCTGGCCCCCTCACCCCAGCCCTCTCCCCCGCGCGCGGGGGAGAGGGGGCGGAAGCGGAGCGATGCCTGGCTTTCTCTTCTCCCCCGCATGCGGGGGAGAGGGAGCGGAAAGCGGGTGTATGCGCTTTCTCTGTTTCCAGCGTGTTGGAGAGGAGCCTCCCGATGTCGCCATCAGGAACTGTCAGTCCGGATGACCAACGAACCCACCTCGCTGCCGAACCAGAAAGGTGCGCGATCAAGGCAAATTTTCTCGCCGCCAAGGCTCAAAGGTGAGACGACAAGGCAAAAAGCTTCGCGCGCAGACCTTTCAGCTGAGACGACGAGGCAAAAAGCCTCGTGAATGTGACGCCAGAGGTGAGATGACAAGGCTTTTTGCTTCGACGTCGAACCAGAAAGGTGCGCGCGCGAAGCGTTCAGGTGAGACGACAAGGCAAAAAGCCTTGCGGCCGAACCAGAAAGGATTGCGGCCGAAACAAATAGCCTCGCGCACGAGGCTTTTTGCTTCGCCTTCGAAGCAATTTTCCTTGATGACGCCCTTCCCATCCTCACGCCCGACATATGGCGCAGCGGGAGCGCCGTCATGGCGGACCGCCCAGCCGATCTACGTGACATGACAACAGGCAGAATATCCCCATGACCGACCTCCGCGACCGTCAGGCCGATGCCCTGATCGACCACTTGCAACGTGAGCAGGGCGGGCGGCTGACCATCTTCCTGGGCGCCGCGCCGGGCGTGGGCAAGACCTACACCATGCTGTCGCGTGCCCGCGAGCTGCGACGGCAGGGCAGGGATGTCGTCGTCGGCATCGTCGAGACGCACGGACGTGGCGAGACCGCCGCATTGACCGACGGGCTGGAGATCCTGCCGCGCCACCGGGTGGCCTACCAGGGCCGCTGGCTGGACGAGATGGACCTGGACGCCCTGCTGGCGCGGCGCCCGCAGATCGCACTGGTCGACGAACTGGCCCACCGCAACGCCCCCGGCAGCCGCCACGAACGGCGCTGGCAGGACGTGATCGAACTGCTGGACGCCGGCATCGACGTCCACACCACCATCAACATCCAGCACCTGGAAAGCCTCAACGACGTCGTCCACCGCATCACCGGCGTGCGCGTCAGCGAGACGGTGCCGGATGCCGTGTTCGACCGCCTGCGCGACATCGTGCTGGTCGACCTGCCGCCGCGCGAACTGATCGAGCGCCTGCACCAGGGCAAGGTGTACCTGCCGGAGCAGGCGGCGCAGGCGCTGCAGGCGTTCTTCTCGCCGTCGAACCTGATCGCGCTGCGCGAACTGGCGATGCAGACCGCCGCCGACCGCGTCGACAGCGACCTGCGCGAAGACCAGGCCGCACGCGGGTTGCCGGGCATGCCGCTGCGGCGGCGCGTGCTGGTGGCGATCGACGGCATGGGCACCTCCGAGTACCTGGTGCGCGCGGCGCGCCGCATCGCCGAACGCCGCGATGCGCCGTGGAGCGTGGTGACGGTGCAGGCCGATACGGTGGACGAGGCGCGCCAGCGCGAGATCGACCAGGCGTTCGCGCTGGCGCGGCGGCTGGGCGCTGACACCGAGGTGCTGCGCGGTGCGCGCATCGCCGACGCATTGCTCGACCATGCCGCACAGAATGGCGCGTCCACGCTGGTGCTCGGGCGCACGCGCGAACGGCCGGTGGCGCGCATGTTCAACCGCACGCTGACGCAGCAGATCCTGCAGCGCGGCGCGCACTACGAGCTGGTGATCATCAGCACGCCGGATGCGCGGGCACGGGCGCGCCGCGGCAGCGTTGGTCTTGGTGGCTGGCTGTCGCGCCACGAACTCGGCTTCGCCGCCGTCGCTTCGCTGCTGGCAGTCGGCATGGCGTGGCTGGCCGAGCGCTGGCTGGGGCTGGAAGACGTGTCGATGGTGTTCATCGTGGCGGTGGTGCTGGTGGCGGCGCGCACGCGCATGACCGCCGCCGTGGTGGCCGCGCTGCTGAGCTTCCTGGCCTACAACTTCTTCTTCATCGAACCGCGCTTCACCTTCAACATCAGCGCCCGCCAGGGCGTGACCACGGTGTTCCTGTTCCTGATCGCGGCGCTGGTGGCGGGACGGCTGGCTTCGCGCCTGCGCATGCAGGTGGTGGCGCTGCGTGCGGCCAACACGCAGGCGACCGCGTTGCAGGCGCTGGGGCGCGAACTGGCCGTCGCCGCCGACCTGGGGCAGGTGCTGGCCGCAGGCCGCAAGGCGCTGGCGCGTGCGCTGTCGGCCGAGGCGTGGCTGCGCGTGCAGGGCCGCGAGGAACCCGCCGATGCCGTGCTGCCCGACCTCGATCGTGCCGCCGCCGACTGGGCGCAGCAGCATGGACAGGCCACCGGGCGGCATACCGATACGCTGGCCGGCGCGGGACGCTGGTTCCTGCCGCTGCGTGGCGACGGCGGCACGCTGGGGGTGCTTGGGCTGCGCTTCGACGACACGTCCGCGCGGCTGCTACCGGAGCAGCGGCGGTTGGCCGAAGCGATGGCCGAGGACATCGCGCAGGCGGTGGTGCGCACGCGCCTGGTCGCCGAACTGGAAGACGCGCGCGTCAGCGGCGAGACCGAGCGGCTGCGTTCGGCACTGCTGTCGTCGGTGTCGCACGACCTGCGCTCGCCATTGGCGTCGATGATCGGCTCGGCCAGCAGCCTGGCCAGTTACTGGAATGCGATGGACGAGGACGACCGCCGCAGCCTGCTGGATACCATCCAGCAGGAGGGCGAGCGGCTGGACCGCTACATCCAGAACCTGCTCGACATGACGCGGCTGGGCCACAGCGGGTTGAGGCTCAACCGCGACTGGATCGGCGTTGACGAGTTGCTCGGTTCGGCGGTCTCCCGCCTGCAGCGCTACCAGCCCGAGGTGCGCGTGCAGACGACGGTGGCGGCCGACGTGCCGCCGGTGTGGGTGCACCCGGCGCTGATCGAGCAGGCGGTGTTCAACGTGCTGGAGAACGCAGGCAAGTTCTCGCCGCCCGGCGAACCCGTACAGGTCGAAGCGAAGCTCGTCGACGGTGCGCTGCGCATCGACGTGCGCGACCGCGGGCCGGGCATTCCGGAAGACGAGCGCAGCCGCATCTTCGACATGTTCTACAGCGTGGAGCGCGGCGACCGTGGCCGCCACGGCACCGGCCTGGGACTGGCGATCTGCCAGGGCATGGTGGGCGCGCACGGCGGCAGCGTGCAGGCGCTGCCCGGGCCGGACGGGCGCGGCACGGTGATCCGGATTACCCTGCCGCTGCTCACGCCCACCCCGCAGGATCCGGTTTGACCTACACCGCGCCACCGCCCACCGCGTCCGCCCCGCCGGCGCGCATCCTGGTGATCGACGACGAGCCGCAGATCCGGCGCTTCCTCGACATCAGCCTGCGCGCGCAGGGCTATGTGGTGGCGCTGGCCGACAGCGGCCGCGCCGGCCTAGCCGAACTGGCCGCGCACGGCGCCGACGTGGTGGTGCTGGACATCGGCCTGCCGGATCTGGACGGCCACGGCGTGCTGCGCGAGCTGCGGCAGTGGTCGCAGGTGCCGGTGATCATGCTGACCGTGCGCGACGGCGAAACCGAGAAGGTCGCCGCGCTGGACGGCGGCGCCAACGACTACGTCACCAAGCCGTTCGGTGTGCAGGAACTGATGGCGCGCATCCGTGGCCTGCTGCGCACGCGAATCGCCGCCAGCGACGACGCGATGCCGCTGTTCGACGACGGCCGCCTGCACGTGGACCTGGGCCGCCGCGAGGTGACGCTGGACGGCGAACCCGTCGCGCTGAGCCGCAAGGAATTCGCTCTGCTCGCGCTGCTGCTGCAACACCCGGGACGGGTGGTCACGCAACCGCAGCTGCTGCGCGAACTGTGGGGCCCGAACCACCAGGAAGACACGCACTACCTGCGCATCCTCGTCGGCAAGCTGCGACAGAAGCTCGGCGATGACGCGACTGCGCCGCGTTATATCGTGACGGAGCCGGGGGTGGGGTTGCGGTTTGTGGGGGTGGGGTGAGGTGAGGCGGGAACAACGGCGACTGAGGGTGATCGCAGCTGCATGACAAGCACGGAGAGCAGGATGAGGCGTCGCGCTGGATGGATGATAGCGCTTGCGATCATGGTGGCCTTGATCGCGGGAATCGCGTTTCTGCAGACGTATCCTCGTGATTCGCTTTCTCAAAATGTCCGTGCGGTAGCATCAACGTCCGACGCAGATGTCACTGGCCACGTGCCACGACGCTCAGTCCACACCCCAGATCATTCGACAGGAGCATCCGCAGAGCAGGGAACTCATTCGGCTGAGATCGGAAACTCTTACGAGTTCACCAAGACCTGCTACCGCTATAAACGCCTTGAGACGTTTTACGCCGCCAAGTCCAAGGACCCGAACTCGCCGCTGGCGAATCCGGCAGAGTTTGCGAAGCTCCCTCCAGAGCAGCAAGCCTATGCCCGTCAGGTCATGACATTTCTCGAGCAGCAGGCTGTGGTTTGCGCACCTTGGGCGTCTGCCGTGTCACAGACAGAAGCCAACATCCGGATGTACGCAGCGGCCCGCGCGGCGGCGTCACGCGGGAACGATGACGCGGCCACCTGTTATGTGGCGGCGGCTTGGCAATCGCCTGATGAAAGCCAACCCGAATACGACGTGATTGCCGATGGCTATGCCAAGGACGTACCTCGATTGGTAGATCGTGCGCTGGCCGCTGGTTCTTGGGGGATCGTAAACGCGGCCGCCGGAAATCTGGGGGAGCAGCATGGGCTAGGCACAAGAAGTGGCCTAACACCTTCGAACAAATATCTGGTTGCCCGACTGTCGCAGTTAGGCGCCGCCGACAGCGCTAGTGCTGCGCAATACGGATCCTTCGCCGCGGCTCAGGCAGGGAGCCTGAGTTCTGCACAGGTCGTCGATTTGGATCGGCAAGCCTCCCGGCTGTATGCCGAGAGGTTCGGGAGGTCGCAGTATGTGCAGCAGGACATCCTGGACAAGTGCGTCAACTAGCGCACTTCGTTCACCCCTGAGAGATAGGTTTGGCTGAGCCTGCGATGCCCAACATCGGGATTCCCGAAGCGTACGTGGTTGGGCTTCACTCCGTTCACCCCGACTTATGAGGGCGCGGGCATGGCCTTGCGGGGCGGGGCCGAATGGGGCCGCACGGTACAATGACGCCATGACGTCCCCCCGCATTCCCCACGAAGCCCTGCGCCTCTCGGTCGCCCCGATGATGGACTGGACGGACACGCATTGCCGCGTGTTCCACCGCCTGCTGGCGCCGAACGCGCGCCTGTACACCGAGATGGTGCACGCACAGGCCGTGATCCATGGCGACCGCGACCGCCTGCTGGGCTTCGATACCGTGGAGCATCCCGTCGCCGTCCAGCTCGGTGGCAGCGACCCGGCGCACCTGGCGCAGGCCGCACGCATCGCGCAGGACTGGGGCTACGACGAGGTGAACCTCAACGTCGGTTGCCCGTCCGACCGCGTGCAGGCCGGCCGCTTCGGTGCCTGCCTGATGAAGGAGCCGGCGCTGGTGTCCGAGTGCGTGGCGGCGATGATCGAGGCCGTCAGCATCCCGGTCACCGTGAAATGCCGCCTCGGCGTGGACGAGCAGGAGGACTACGACCTGTTCCTCGCCTTCATCGACACGGTGGCCGCGACCGGCTGCACCACGTTCTTCGTGCATGCGCGCAAGGCGTGGCTGCAGGGCCTGTCGCCCAAGGAAAACCGCGAGATCCCGCCGCTGCGCTATGACTGGGCCTACCGGCTCAAGCGCGAGCGACCGGCACTGACGGTGGCGATCAACGGCGGCATCACCACGACCGCGCAGGTCCACGAACACCTGCAGCACAGCGATGGCGTGATGATCGGCCGTGCGGCGTACCACGAGCCCTACGAACTGCATGAGATGCAGGTGGCGCTGTTCGGCGGCGAGCTGCGTTCGCGCGCGGACCTGCTGCGTGCGTGGCGACCCTACGTTGAGGCGCAGCTGGCCAAGGGCGTGGCGCTGAAGCACCTGACCCGCCACGTGCTGGGCCTGTTCCATGCGCAGACGGGCGGCCGTGCCTTCCGCCAGATCCTCAGCGAGGGCGCGCACAAGCCCGGCGCGGACTGGTCGCTGGTGGAACAGGCACTGGCGGCCACCACGCGCGAACTGCGCCCGGCGGCCTGAGCATGATCACGCGCGACATCGCCGCCTTCACCGCGTTCGCAGGTTCGTTGCCAGCGGATGTCGGGCCGGCGACCGCACGCGCGGCGTTCCTGGTGTCGCCGGACGGCTTCGTGCGCGCGGAGCAGTCGGCGCAGGACAACCGCTACATGGCGGACGCCGGCGTGTTCGATACCGGCGCCGCGCTGCGCGAGCACCATGCCCTGCAGCGCGCACTGGCGCAGGACGTGCCGGTGGTGTGCTTTCCGGGCGACGAGGCGACGCCGGATGCGGTATTCCCGAACAATGCCTTCGCCACCGCGCGCGTGGACGGCGAAGCGCGCCTGATCGTCGGCCGCATGCGCCACGAGGTGCGCCAGCGCGAAGCGGGGCGGCCGGATATCCGCGGATTCTTCCGCGACAGCCTCGGCTATACCGAGGTCGATCTCTCCGACCAGCCGCATCCCTGCGAACTGACCGGCGCGCTGGTCATCGACCGTGCGCGCGGCATCGGCTTCTGCGGCCTGTCCGAACGCTGCGACGAAGCCGGTGCGGCGCGCATGCACGAGGCCTTCGGCCTGCGAGCCACGCTGATGTTCGACCTCGCCCCGGGCGAGTACCACACCAACGTGCTGCTGGCGGTGCTGGCCGGTCGGGCGGCGCTGGTCTACCCGGGTGGTCTGGACGCCCCCGGTCTGGTGCCCGCCCTGGACGCGCTGTACCCCGTCGGGGTGGTGGAACTGACGGCCGATGAACAGGCGGCCTTCGCCGGCAACGCCATCGCGCTGTCGTCCGGGAGGGTGTGGATGAGCCGGCGTGCCCACGATGCCCTGCGGCCGGCCACGCTGGAGGGGCTCGACACGGCGGGATTTGCGGTGCACAGCGTGGCGCTGGACGCGATCGAGGCCGGGGGCGGTTCGCTAAGGTGTTGTGTGGCCGAGGTTTTCTGATCGTTCAGCTGGCTGAATGCGGGGCCTTGCCCTGTGGATAAATTCAGAACCGATTCACTGCGCCGGTCCAAAACTTCGCTTCCATTCCATAGAGGCGGTTTCGGGTTCCGTTCAGTTTCGCGACCCCAGTTCCGTTACGATTCCGTTATGCGTTTTCGTGCCCCGACCCTAGCCGCCCTTGCCTTGGCGGTCCTCACTGCCGTTACCGGTACCGCTGCGGTGTACGCGCAGGACGACCGTGGTCGTGGGGATGCACCGCCGTCTCGCGAGCGCGGATTTCCGCGCAGCGACGACCGTGGCCATCGCAACTCCATGTCCGATTCCGTGCGCCGCGTGCGCAGCGAATCCGGCAACCAGGTGCTGAGCGTCGAACGCATGCAGTACGACGGCCGTGACGTCACGCGCGTCAAGTACATCGATGAGCGCGGGCGCGTGCGCACGCAGGAGATGGAGCCGTCGCGCCGCGATGTCGATTCGCCGGTGCGTCCGCGTCGCGACATCGGGCCGCAGCCGCAGCCTGCACGCGGCGATAACCCCCCGCGCCCGTAGTCTTACGTAGAATCGAGGCTCAACACAGAGCACGTCCCGCGCGGTCGCACACCGCGCCGCATTCCCAAGGAGAGTCCATGCGTATCCTGCTGGTCGAAGACGAAGCCCCCCTGCGTGAAACCCTGGCAGCGCGCCTGAAGCGCGAAGGCTTTGCGGTCGACGCCGCCCAGGACGGCGAGGAAGGTCTCTACATGGGCCGCGAAGTGCCGTTCGACGTGGGCATCATCGACCTCGGCCTGCCGAAGATGTCGGGCATGGAGTTGATCAAGGCGTTGCGCGACGAGGGCAAGAAATTCCCGGTACTGATCCTGACCGCGCGTTCGAGCTGGCAGGACAAGGTCGAGGGCCTGAAGCAGGGCGCCGACGACTACCTGGTCAAGCCGTTCCATGTGGAAGAGCTGTTGGCGCGCGTCAACGCGCTGCTGCGCCGTGCTGCGGGCTGGAGCAAGCCCACCCTGGAGTGCGGTCCGGTCGCGCTCGACCTCGCCGCGCAGACCGTCAGCGTCAACGGCAGCAATGTCGACCTGACCAGCTACGAGTACAAGGTGCTCGAGTACCTGATGATGCATGCCGGCGAACTGGTCTCGAAGGCCGACCTCACCGAGCACATCTACCAGCAGGATTTCGACCGCGACTCGAACGTGCTGGAAGTCTTCATCGGCCGCCTGCGCAAGAAGCTGGACCCGGACGGCGAATTGAAGCCGATCGAGACCGTGCGCGGCCGCGGCTACCGCTTCGCGATCCCGCGCACCGGCGAAGGCTGATGCTCCGCGCCGGCATCGCCTGCACTTGATGCCCGCGCCACCTTCCGGCGCCGCGCCACCCCCGCCCGCGGGCCGTGACCGGTTCGACGGCTGGCGGCCGCGCTCCCTGCGCGCCCGCCAGTTGCTCGCCGCGAGTCTGGCGCTGCTCGCCTTCCTCGCGCTGGCCGGCTGGGCACTCGACCGCGCCTTCGTCGATACCGCCGAAGACAACCTGCGGCAGCGCCTGAAGAGCTATGCGCTGTACTACACCGACAAGGTGGAGTTCGGCCGCAACGGCACGCTGATTCCGCCGTACAACACGCCCGACCCGCGCTTCGACATGCCGGACAGCGGCATGTACGCGCAGGTCGTGCTGCGTGGTGTGCCGCCATGGGGGTCCAACTCTACGCTCGGGCCCGAACTGCCCACGCCGCAGATGCTGGGTGCGCTGGAGGAATCGTTCGAGGGGCCGCTGCCGATCCGCCGTGCCGACGGGAGCGACAGCCAGGCCTACCGGTACGGCGTGGGGTACGCCTGGCCGGCCACGCATCAGCACGCCGAGATCCCGTACAGCATCTACATCTTCGAGGACGCCCAGGCGCTGAGTGCGCAGATCCGCGTGTTCCGTGGTTCGCTGTGGGTCTACCTCGGCGGCGCCGGCGTGATCCTGCTGCTGCTGCAGATGCTGGTGCTGCGCTGGAGCCTGCGCCCGCTGCGCCGGGTGATCTTCGAACTCAGCCGCGTCCAGCGCGGCGAGCTGTCGGGCATGACCGAGAGCCATCCGCGCGAACTCGAGCCGCTGACCGACAGCATCAACGCCTTCATCGAGAGCGAGCGCGAGAACCTGGAGCGACAGCGCAACACGCTGGCTGATCTGGCGCACAGCCTGAAGACGCCGATCGCGGTGCTGCGCACGCAGCTGGACAGCGGTGGCGGCGATCCGCAGGCCCTGCGCGAAGAACTGGACGTGCAGCTCAAGCGCATGAACAACCTGGTCTCGTACCAGCTGGCGCGCGCGGCATCGAGCGGTCACAAGCTGTTCTCCGCGGCCGTGCCGATCGAACCGCACGCGGAAGAAATCGTGCGCGGCCTGGAGAAGGTCTACGCCACGAAGGGCGTGATCTGCGAATTCGAGATCGATCCGCGTGCGCGCTTCCACGGCGAGACCGGCGATCTGCAGGAGCTGATGGGCAACCTGCTGGAGAACGCGTTCAAGTGGGCGCGCTCGCGCGTGCTGCTGACCGTCACCGTCGGCGCGACGGCGCCGCAGCGTCGTGCGGGATTGTTCATGGCGGTGGACGACGACGGTCCCGGCATCGCCGAGGACGATGTGGCGAAGGTCCTCCAGCGTGGCGTACGCGGCGACGAGCGCGTGCAGGGGCACGGCATCGGCCTGTCGATCGTGCAGGACCTGATCCGCGACTACCGTGGCGAACTGCAGGTCGGGCGCTCGGAAGAACTGGGCGGCGCGCGCTTCGAAGTGCGCCTGCCGCCGGGTCTCTGATTCAGGCCGTCGCGCCCGCCATCGGCGAAGGGCCGTAGAAACGCTGCAGGTGCGCCGCCACGTCCGGCATGGCATCGGCCAGCACGTCGGGTGCCGAGAAGTGGTACTCGGTGACGACCGCGAAGAATTCCTCGGGCGCTTCCGCCGCATACGGATCTATCTTGGTCTCGCGACCCAGGTCGACCTGCATGCAGAAGTCGTCGTAGGCGCGCTGGAAGTCGCGCGCCCAGCGGCCGTGCCACGCGTCCGGCAGCGGCGGAGTGCCGTCGAGTTCGCCGTCCAGCACGTCCAGCTTGTGCGCCATCTCGTGCACGGCCACGCAGAAGCCGGCGTCGGGTTCGGCGATGTCGGCCTGCACGTCGGCCCAGGACAGGATCAGCGGTCCCTGGTCCCAGGCTTCGCCGGCAAGGTCGTCTTCCCATTCGTGCAGCACACCGGCCGCGTCGGTATGCGTGCGCTGCACGCGGAACGCGTCCGGATAGACGATCAGCTGCGACCAGCCGCGCAGGCCGGTTTCGCCGTACTCGAGCAGGGGCATGCAGCAGAGTGCCGCCAGTTGGGCACGCTGCGCGTCGTCCAGGCTCAGTCCTGCCAGTGGCGTGATGGTCTTCTGGTGCAGGAAACGCGCGGTCAGCGCACGCAGGCGCTCCGCGCGCTCGCCGTCCAGCGCCGCGACCCAGGGGGTCGCGGCGCGCACGCGTTGCCAGAGGCTGTCGTCAATCGACGGGGAAGGGCGCCGCAGGCGGCGCAACAGTCCGATCACCGGGTGCCGCCGTCCGCGTCAGCGGAACATGCCCGGCAGGAAGCTGTGCCACTTCGAGCCGCGGCTGCGGGGCAGCGGGGTGTCGTCGTCATCGCCGCCGCCGCGCGTGGTAGCCGGCGTCAGCGAGGTCGGCGCACCGTACTTGCTGCGCACGGCGGTGGCGCGCGCGCGACGCGCATCCGATGCGGTCGGCACGGCATCGACCGGGCGTTCGGCGACCGCGCGGTCGGCGACGTCCTGGCAGGTGCCGGTGGTGCCGTTGGCGATGCCACGCCCGTTCTGGGCGAACACGGCCGCCGAGGCAACGAGGAGGAGCAGGGCAAGGCTGGCGCGAAGCATCGGAGGGACTCCTGTCGGTCGGTTACAGCGGCCAGATGACGTCGCCGACTATAGCCGGATTGGCGCCGGCCGGCACGGATCGGCCCGTCCCGTGCGACGAAACGCCGGCCGGTGGCGACGGATCGAGGAAAACCGGGGACGGGCTGCTGCGTCGCAGCAGGCAGGGTCCCCGGCTTGCGGCAGACTCCCGCCATGCCGACCGCCTCCGACCGACCGCTGACCGCCCCCGCCCTGCGCCTGGCGCTGATCGCCGGAGCCCGGCGGGTCATCGCCGCGCGCGACGGATTGAACCGCATCAATGTCTTTCCGGTCGCCGATGGCGACACCGGCAACAACCTGGCGTCGACGCTCGGCAGCGTGCTCAATGGCGCGCTCAGCCAGCCCAGCCAGCATGCCGGCGACCTGCTGAGCCGGGTCGGCAACGATGCGATCGATGGTGCGCGCGGCAATTCGGGCGCGATCCTGGCGCAGTTCCTCCACGGGGTAGCCGAGCGCGTGCACACCCTGCCGGAGCTGGACGTGCGCTCGCTGGCCGCCGCCGTTCGTCAGGGCGCACAGAGCGCGCGGCAGGCGCTGGCCCAGCCGGTAGAGGGCACCATCCTCAGCGTCATCTCCGCGTTCGCCGACGAACTGGATGCGGCGGCGGACAGCGCGCACCCGGATGCGCGCAGCGGCTTCATCCGCGCGTTGGTCCGGGCGCGCCGCGCGCTGGCCGACACGCCGCGGCAGATGGCGCTGCTGCAGAAAGCGGGCGTGGTGGATGCCGGCGCGCAGGGGTTCGTCGACCTGCTGGAAGGCATCGCCGAGTTCGTCGAAGGCGGCCCGCGCGCGGTGCGCATGCGGGCCAGTGCGCCGGTGGCGGCCAACGACACTGGCGCACCCGTCGCCCACGACCACGAGATCGATCCCGACCGTCGCTGGTGTACCGAATGCCTGCTGCTCGGCGATGCGCTGGATCGTGATCGCCTGCGCATGGCGCTGGAGGCGATCGGGGCGGATTCCATCGTCATCGCCGGCGGCACGTCACGGCTGCGCGTG
Source organism: Pseudoxanthomonas sp. LjRoot206 (assembly GCF_056175725.1). NCBI lineage: Bacteria > Pseudomonadati > Pseudomonadota > Gammaproteobacteria > Lysobacterales > Lysobacteraceae > Pseudoxanthomonas > Pseudoxanthomonas sp. LjRoot206. Next base: position 507,159 of record NZ_JBGFFI010000003.1, on the reverse strand, counting down.
CATGCCCACACCGGTTCGCCGCAGGCCCTGTTCGATGCCTGCGCGCAGCAGGGACGGGTGGAAGGCATGAAGGCCGACGACATGATCCGCCAGCAGGGGGTGGCCGCCGCGCTGCAGCCGCTGGTGGTGGTCACCGACAGCGCCGCCGACCTGCCGGACGATATCGCCGAGCGCTATGCGATCGGCGTGGTGCCGGCGCGCGTGGACCTGGATGGTCGCGACTACCTCGACAAGATCGGCCTGTCGACCGCCGAGTTCTACCGGCGCATGGCGTCGTCGCGCCAGCTGCCGCGCACCAGCCAGCCGCCGCCGGGCGATTTCCGTCGCCAGTTCGAGCTGTCGCTCGCGCACCATGCGCGCGTCCTGTACGTAGGTCTGTCGCGCGCGCTGTCGGGCACGCTGCAATCCGGTGAGCATGCCGCGGCACGCGATCCGGGCCGCCGTGTACGCGTGTTCGACACGATCAACGCCGCCTGCGGCCAGGCGCTGCTGGTGTGGCGGGCCGCCGAACTGGCGGCCGAAGGCCGCGACGAGGGCGAGGTGGTCGCCGAGCTGGAACGTCTGCGTCCGCTGACGCGGATGTGGGCCATCGCGCCCGACATTTCCCATGCCGTGCGCGGCGGCCGTATCCCGCGCTGGGCGGCACCGATCGCGCGCCTCAGCGGGTTGACGCCGATGGCGAAGATGAGCGTCGACGGCCGCATGGTGGTCGCCGGCATCCTGCTGACCCGTGCCGGCGCGCCGGAAGCGTTCGCGCAGCGGGTCGTGCGCCAGCTGCCGGCGGGAAAGCGCTGGCGCCTGATCGTCGGGCACTGCGATGCGCGCGCGGGGGCGGAGCGCGTGCTGGCCGCGCTGCGTGCGCGCCTGGACATCAGCGAGCACCGGCTGGTGGAAACGGGCGCGGCCATCGGCGCGCATGCGGGGCAGGGCGCACTGATCGTGGCGGTGCAGCCGGCACCGGATGCATGAGCCTGTGAGGGCGTGGCCCATAATGGCGCCATGCTGACCACCTGCCTGCTGTTGCTGTTCGCCTACCTGATCGGCTCCGTGTCGGGCAGCCTGATGCTGGGCCGCCTGCGTGGCGTCGACATCCGCACGCAGGGGAGTGGCAATGCCGGCGGTACCAACGCCTTCCGCACGCAGGGCGCGAAGTTCGCGCTCGGCGTGGTGCTGGTCGACATCGGCAAGGGCGCGCTGGCGGCGTGGCTGGCGTCGCGCTTCGCGCCGCTGGACGGACCGCTGTCGCCGCGCGCGCTGGGATTCGCGGCCGCCTTCGTCGCCGCGACGGGCCATGTCTGGCCGGTGTGGCACGGGTTCCGCGGTGGCAAGGGCGTCGGCGCGCTGCTGGGCGGCATGGCCGTGCTGTGGCCGATGGTGTTGCTGCCGTTGTTCGCGGTGTGGGTGGGCGTGCTGGTGGCGACCGGCTATGTCGGCCTGGCGTCGATCATCGCCACCGCCTGCCTGGTGCCGCTGGCGTGGTGGATGCCGGTCGATCGCGCCGCGCAGGTGTTCGCCATCGCCGCCGCGCTGCTGGTGCTGTTCACCCATCGGGTGAACGTCCGGCGCCTGCGCGACGGGACGGAATCGCGGTTCGAGCGCGTCCGCATCTGGCGCCGTCGCGCATGACCGGCGAGCGCGAACTGCTGCAACGGCTGATCGAAGGCCCGGTGTCGGGCGATGTGCTGGCACGCGATGCGGGACTGACGCGCGCCGCGATGTGGAAGCGCATCGAGGCACTGCGCGACGGCGGCGTGCGCATCGATGCGCAGGCCGGGCGCGGCTATGCACTCGCCGAACCGGTCGAACTGCTGGATGCCGACCGCATCCGTGCGCAGCTGCAGGCCGCGACCGTCGACGCCCTGTCGTCGCTCGAGGTGGCGTGGTCGCTGGACTCGACCAACAGCGAGTTGCTCCGGCGCAAGGCGCCCGACCATGGCGTCGACGCCTTGCTCGCCGAGCAGCAGACCGGCGGCCGCGGTCGACGCGGACGCCAGTGGGCGTCGCCGATCGCGTCGAATCTCTACCTGTCGCTGTCGCGTCAGTTCTCCGGCGGTCTCGCGCGCCTGGGCGGCCTGAGCCTGGTGGTCGGCGTCGCGGTCGCGGAAGCGCTGCGGCAGGCCGGCTACGAGGCCGTCGGGGTGAAGTGGCCCAACGACCTGCTCGCGCAGGGCCGCAAGCTCGGCGGCATTCTGGTGGAAGGCGGCGGCGAGCATGGCGGGCCGGTGCGTGCGGTGATCGGCATCGGCGTGAACGTGCGCATGCCGGCGCCCGTCGCCACGACCATCGACCAGGCATGGACCGATCTCGCCGGCCTGGGCGAGGGTGCACCGTCGCGCAACACGCTGGCAACGCAGCTGCTGGATACGCTGCTGCCGGCGCTGGACCAGTTCGATCGCGACGGTCTTCCGCCGTTCCTCGCGCGGTACGCCGCGCTGGATGTGCTGGCCGGGCGCGCCGTTACCGTGCACGGTCCGCAGGGCGACGAACAGGGTGTGGCCGACGGCATCGGCGATGACGGTGCATTACGGGTGAGGGTGGGACAGGCCGTGCGGCAGGTGCACGCGGGCGAGGTCAGCGTGAGGGCGACATGACGCAGTGGGTATTCGACTTGGGCAACTCGCGGGTCAAGGGCGCGCCGCTGCAGGCCGATGGCACGCTGGGCGAGATGCGGGCCTTCGTGTACGACGAGGGACTGCTCGCTGCGCTCGATGCTGCGATGCCTGCGGCAGCCTTACGCGACGCGTCGACGGCGGTGCTCGCCAGCGTCGCGTCGCCGTCGCGCACGGCGACGGTCGTGGACTGGCTGACCACGCGCTTCGGCAGCATTTCGATCGCCCGTACGCAGCCGGCACTGGCAGGTGTCCGTATCGCCTACGGCGAGCCCGCACGGATGGGCGTGGATAGGTTCCTGGCGCTGCTAGCGGCCCGCCGTCGCGGTGCGCAGCCCTGGCTGGTGGTGGGCGTGGGCACGGCGGTGACCATCGACCTGCTGGACGCGCAGGGACGCCACCATGGCGGACGCATCGCGCCTTCGCCGCGTCTGATGCGCGATGCCCTGCACGCGGCGGCCACGCAGTTGCCGGCGCAGGGCGGTGGCTATGTCGAATTCGCCACCGACACCGTCGACGCGCTGGCATCCGGCTGCGATGGCGCGGCGCTGGGGCTGATCGAACGCAGCCTGCGACAGGCGCGCGACGTGCTGGGCCAGCGTCCGGCCCTGCTGCTGCACGGTGGCGGGGCGGACGCGCTGGCATCGCACCTGGGCGAAGGCGAACTGGCGCCGGCCCTGGTGCTCGAAGGGCTGGCCGTGTGGGCCAGGCTCGGTGCGGATGCCTGAGCACGGCTAGAATCACGGCATGCTGATCCGTGCCCTGATCGTCCTGCTGGTCGTGTTGAATCTCGGCGCCGCTGCCTGGTGGCTGACCCGTCCCGCGCCGGTGCCCGAACCCGAACCCGCATTGCCTGCCGGCGTCGCGCGCCTGCAGCTGGTGGACGAGTCCGCGCCGGCAGCGGCGACGTCCGCGACGTCCGCCGTCGCCGCGCCCGCCATCGCGTCCTGTTTCAGCCTGGGGCCGTACACCAGCCAGGCCGCCGCCGAGCAGGCACAGGCGGCCACGGCAGGCCAACTGCTGCAGGTGCGCCTGCGCGAAGTGCCCGGCACCAGTGCCAGCGGCTACCAGGTGGTGATCGCGCCGGCGGCCTCGCTCGAGGATGCGCAGGCCACGGCCGCGCGTATCGGCGCGGCGGGATTCGATGATTTCCTTGTCGTGCGCCAGGGTGACCAGGCGAACGGCATCGCGCTGGGCCGCTATCGCAGTCGCGACGCGGCGGAGCGCCGTCTGGCGCAGATGCAGGAGGCCGGGTTCGCCGCGCAACTGCAGCCGGTGGGCCGCGCCGGCCCGGGCCTGTGGTGGCTGGATGCCGGTGTCGTGGAAGGCGTCGACGCGACCGTGATCGCGCGCGCTGCCTCCAGCGGTGCACCGCAGCCGCTCGAATGCACCGCGCTGCGCTAGAATTGCGCCCCACGCCGCTTTAGCTCAGCTGGTAGAGCAACCGCCTTGTAAGCGGTAGGTCATCCGTTCGATTCGGATAAGCGGCACCATCTCCCACGGCCCGCATCGCGTCCGTGCTGCGATGCCACAGGGCCGTCATCGCCGACCGCATAGACTGTGCGCCTGTTTTCCGCAGGACGTACCCATGAGTCGAGCTTTTCCTCCGGTCTCCCTGATCGGCGTGCCCACCGACATCGGCGCGGGCCATCGCGGCGCGCGCATGGGACCGGATGCGCTGCGCATCGCGGGTCTGGGCGAAGCGCTGGTGGCGCGGGGCATCGACGTGGTCGACACCGGCAACGTGCAGGGGCCCGCCAATCCCTGGACCGGTCCCGTCCAGGGCTATCGCCATCTCGACGAAGTCGTCGCCTGGAACCGCGCCGTGATGGACGCCACGGCGGCCGAACTCGCGCGTGGACGGTTGCCGATCATGCTGGGCGGCGACCATTGCCTGGCGATGGGCTCGATCACCGCCGTCGCACGGCATTGCCTCCAGATCGGCAAGAAGCTGCGCGTGCTGTGGCTGGATGCGCACTCCGACTTCAATACCAGCGAGGTCACGCCGTCGGGCAACATCCACGGCATGCCGGTGGCCTGCCTGTGCGGCATCGGCCCCGATGCGCTGACGAAGCTGGGCGGCGATTCGCCGGCGATCACCCCGGCGATGGTGCGACAGATCGGCATCCGCTCGGTCGATCCGGAAGAGAAGAAGCTGATCAAGGTCCACCAGGTCGACGTGTACGACATGCGCTACATCGACGAGGTCGGCATGAAGCGCACGATCGAGGCGGCGCTGGACGGCATCGACACCGACACCCACCTGCACGTCAGCTTCGACGTGGACTTCCTGGACCCCAGCATCGCCCCGGGCGTGGGCACCACCGTACCCGGCGGACCCAACTACCGCGAGGCACAGCTGGTGATGGAAATGATCGCCGACACGCGTTTGATGGGGTCGCTGGACATCGTCGAACTGAACCCCGTGCTGGACCGTCGCAACCGCACCGCCAAGCTGACGGTGGACCTGGTGGAAAGCCTGTTCGGCAAGTCGACCCTGATGCGCGACTGACCGCGGACCGGATTGGGAAAACTGCGACTGAACAGGTCGCAGCAGGCTTCACGTGGCCTATACGCCGCCGCGTCGAAGGTGCACGCACACGCCGCTGCAGCGCGGGACGCACCTGCAGCGGCACCCCTTATCCACCAGGAGATGAAAAATGAAGCGTGCGATGATGCTGCTGCTGACGGCGATGTTCTCGATGGCGGTCCTGTCGGGCTGCAACACCATGGCCGGCGCCGGCAAGGACGTGCAGAAGGTCGGTGAGAAGGTCGAGGACAAGGCCCAGGACTGCAAGGACGGCAAGTGCTGATGCACGCGGCCTGACGTCGGCCTCCCTGCCGGAGGCGGACGAACGGAGGGGCCGGGCGACCGGCCCTTCTGCATTCCGCTACGCCACGTGGTCAGTCGCCAGCCAGTGTGGTTGAATCAGACTCGCTGCACGCGATGCGAGGGCGCCCCGCCCGGCATCGCGCCCCTTCACCCTATCGAGGAGTTCTGCCATGAAGCGTTTTTCCGCATTGGTCGCGCTGGCCCTGCTGTCCATCGCCGTGCTGTCCGGTTGCAACACCGTGAAAGGCGTCGGCAAGGATGTGCAGAAGGTCGGCGAGAAGGTCGAGGATGCGTCCGGCAAGTGACGCGATCCCTCAAGGTAAGAACAGAAGGCCGCCTCCGGGCGGCCTTCTTCTTTTCCAGCTTCCAGCCTGCGGAAGCGGGCTGCGTATTCACCGTCGAGAATGCATGCTCATGCGCGTGAACGATTCAGCGATTCCTAATGGTGTGTTGACGCCGGATTGATCCGTGCGCAACGCGATGCCTGCGATGCTGTCTCCGCGGCGCCCCCTGCCGCTCACTCAAGCGAGGAAACACCATGAATCAGGACATCATCGCCGGCAACTGGAAGCAGCTGAAAGGCAAGATCCAGGCGAAATGGGGCGACCTGACCGACGACGACTTCAAGGTCGCCGAAGGCAATGCCGAATACCTCACCGGCAAGTTGCAGGAGCGTTACGGATACGACCGCGACCGTGCCAACACGGAGGTCGAGGAGTTCCAGCGGACGCTTCGCTCGGACAGTACGTTCAAGCACTGACGCGAGCCATCGCCGCATACAACGCAAGACGGACCGCCCTGTGCGGCCCGTCTTTTTCATGCCCGGCGATCAGCGGTAGCGCGGCGGGTCTGCGACGAAGCCGCCGGGGAATGCGCGCGGGGCTTCATCGCGCCACGTCGGTCCATGGCGGCGCGGGACCACGCCCAGCGCGACCAGTCGACGGTAGTCGTCGTAGCGCACTTCGCTGACCTGCTCCGGCTGCCGGGTCGCGCGGTCGAAACCGGTGCGGGACGTCGGTGCCCATTCGCGGCCGCCATGGCCGGTGCCGATGCTCTGCTGCTTCGCGGCGTCGTTGGCGGCGATGCTACGCGACGATCCTGCCGGCGCGGCGGCTTCGGCTTCTGCCCGCTTCTCCATCGATCCGCGCGCGATCGGCGGTGGCGAGTACTGCGGATAGTGGTAGGCACGTGCTTCGCGGAAGGCGGCCACGCCGATCACGCCGACGTTGCGGGGACGCCCGGTCCTCGCGGCGTAGCTGTCGCGCAGGTCGGTGAACACGAACTGCGCCACATCGGTCATCGATTTGCGCCAGCCGGTGACCTCGGTCGTCTGCCAGGGTTCGAGTACATAGCCGGCCTGCGAAGGATGCGCGGTCTGGCCGGTGATCGCATTGACGCCATCCACGGACAGGACCACCAGCACGCGCTCGCCGGTGGTGTTGGTCAGGCGGACGCTGTAGCGGTTGCCGGGCGTGCCGGCGACCCACAGATCGCCGCGGTGTGGATGCTGCGACAGCCATTCGCCGGTGTCGCGGTCGACGACGCTGACATCGACCAGCGGGCCGGCATGGGCGGGTGCGCAGGCCAGCAGGGCCAGCGCGGCAAGGGAGGCGAGGATTCGATGCAGCATGTCCGTTCTCCTGGTGGGGACGATGCTGCGAACGGGCGGCCGGAGGCAACGGGGTTGCCTGGAACGGCGAGCCGGGCTCCGGTTAAGCCGCGGGTGGGGATCGGCTGCGACGTCGTGTCGCAGGCCGCCTGCCGGCAGGCGCTGGCCCCAGCCGGTAAACTGGCCGCTTTCCCGCATTCCCCCGCACTGCACATGACCACCCGCGTCCTCACCGGCATCACCACCTCGGGCACGCCGCACCTGGGCAACTACGTCGGCGCCGTGCGCCCCGCCGTGGCCGCCAGCCGTGCCGCGGACACGGAAAGCTTCTACTTCCTGGCCGACCTGCACAGCCTGATCAAGGCGCAGGATCCGGCGCGCACGCAGCGCTCCACGCTGGAGATCGCGGCGACCTGGCTGGCCTGCGGCCTGGAGCCGGACAAGGTGTGGTTCTACCGCCAGAGCGACGTGCCGGAGATCACCGAGCTGACCTGGTTCCTGACCTGCGTGGCGGGCAAGGGCATCCTCAACCGCGCGCACGCCTACAAGGCGGCGGTGGACAAGAACAACGCCGACGGCGAAGACCCGGATGCCGGCGTCAGCGCCGGCCTCTTCATGTACCCGGTGCTGATGGCCGCGGACATCCTGATCTTCAACGCGCACCAGGTGCCGGTGGGACGCGACCAGATCCAGCACATCGAGATGGCGCGCGACTTCGGCCAGCGCTTCAACCACGTGTACGGCAAGGAGTACTTCACCCTGCCGGAAGCGCTGATCGACGACAACGTGGCGACGCTGCCCGGCCTCGACGGCCGCAAGATGAGCAAGAGCTACCACAACACCATTCCGCTGTTCGCCCCGCGCGAGGAGCTGAAGAAGCTGGTGTTCTCCATCCTGACCGACTCGCGCGGTCCCGGCGAACCGAAGGACACCGAGGGCTCGGCGCTGTTCCAGCTGTACCAGGCCTTCGCCAGCGTGGACGAGACGCGCGCCTTCGCGCAGCAGTTCGCCGACGGCATCGGCTGGGGCGAGGCCAAGCAACAGTTGTTCGAACGCATCGATGCCGAGATCGCGCCGTTGCGCGAAAAGTACGAAGCGCTGATGGCGAAGCCCGCCGATATCGAAGCGGTCCTGCGCGATGGTGCGCGCCGCCTGCGCGAACGCTACGCCACGCCGCTGTTGACGGAACTGCGCCATGCGGTTGGCCTGCGCGACCTGTCTCAGGTGCCGGTGGTGGAGGCGAAGGTCGCGCCATCGAAAGTCGCACTGCCGGCATTCAAGCAGTACCGCGATACCGATGGCCGGTTCTATTTCAAGCTGGCCGATGCCGACGGCAACGTGCTGATCCAGAGCAACGGCTTCGATTCGCCGAAGGATGCCGGCAAGCTGATCGGCGTGTTGAAGCAGGCCGAGCAGGCCGATGCGATGCAGACGCCGGAGATCGTGCTGCAGGTGCCGGTGGACGAGGTGCTCGTGGCGCTGGCGGCGCTGCGCGCGGCGGAGGCCTGAGGCCATGCCGTACCTGGCGGTGATCCTGTTCCTGCCGTGGTTCCTGCTGCTCGGCTCGCTGTTCTGGCTGTTCCCGCGCCAGCCGCGCAATGCACGCCGCAAGGGCTTCGATCTCGCGGTGCTGGCGGTCGCCTTCGTGTTGAGCTTTGTCGGCATGCAGTGGGGCTACGCGCTGGGTGCCGCCGATGTCGGCACTGGCGCGATCTGGAAGCAGGTGCTGGCCACGCTGGTGGCCTACGGCGCCTTCCTGTTCGTGCTGACGCTGGCGGTGCCGCTGCGCGGCTGGTGGCTCGCGCGCGGCTGATGCCTGCCACGGATGGACCGTTCCACCAAAGGCGGGTCGTGCGTACGGGGTGCGGGGACTAGAATCGGGTTATCCGTCCCCACATAGGCCTGCGGATGAGCCTGCACGGCATCCACACCATCGATACTGCGTTCCAGCGCGATCATTTCGACGCGGCGTACCTCGTCGTCGAGGGCGGTCGCGGCGCCTTCATCGACTGCGGCACCAACCATTCCGTCCCGCGCTTGCTGGCCGCGTTGCAGCAGGCGGACCTGGCACCCGGGGACATCGATTTCCTCATCGTCACCCACGTGCATCTGGACCATGCCGGTGGCGCGGGCCTGCTGATGCAGCACCTGCCCAATGCCACGCTGGTCGCGCATCCGCGCGCGGCGCCGCACCTGATCGATCCGGCCAAGCTGATCGCCGGCGCGACGGCGGTCTATGGCGAAGAAGAGATCCAGCGCAGCTACGGCGCGATCCAGCCGGTGCCGGAAGCGCGCGTGCGCGTGGTCGAGGACGGCGAGACGATAATGCTCGCGGGGCGTCCGCTGCTGTCCATCGATACGCCCGGCCACGCACGCCACCACCATTGCCTCTGGGATGCGCGCAGCCGCTGCTGGTTCACCGGCGACACGTTCGGTCTGTCCTACCGCGAACTGGACGGACCGCAGGGCGCCTTCATCCTGCCGACGACGACGCCGGTGCAGTTCGAGCCTTCTGCGCTGAAGGCGAGCATCGCGCGCATGCTCGCGTATGCGCCCGACGGCATGTACCTGACCCACTACGGTCGCGTCGACGACGTGCCGCGGCTGGCGCAGGCCCTGTACGAGCAGATCGATGCGATGGTGGCGATCGCCGACGCCTGCGAGGGACGCGCGGACCGCCATCGCTGCATCGCGGCCGGGCTGTCGGCGCTGTACCTGGAGCGGGCGCATGCGCTGCAGGTGCCGCTGGCGGACGAAGACGTGTTGCGCCTGCTTGCCATGGATATCGAGCTCAACGCGCAGGGGCTGGGCGTGTGGCTGGATCGTGGGCGGCCGTGAGGGTGTGTTGCTTTCTGTAGGAGCGACGTCAGTCGCGACCGGATGCGATCAGTGATGAAGTGCTTCTTCGTGCGCGGTGCAGTCGTGTCTTTCAGGAAGAACAGGATTTCCCGATTCGTGCGGTCGCGACTGACGTCGCTCCTACAACAGCCGCATCGCATAGACTCCCGGTGTTTCCACGCAAGGTCATCTCGATGAAATCTCCGCTCCCGCTGCTCCTGTTGTCCCTGTGCGCGATGCCGGTACTCGCCGCCGACATCCCCGGCGGGGGCATCAATGCCGACAACCTGTCCCGGCATGTACGCGTACTCGCGTCGGACGAGTTCGAGGGCCGCGCCCCGGCGACGCCGGGCGAAGAGAAAACGATTGCGTACATCGTCGACGCACTGCAGAAGGCCGGCGTGCAGCCCGGCGGCGGGAGCGGTGCGTGGACGCAGGATGTTCCGCTCGTGCGCGCCCAGGTGGACGGTGTCGTGGCCGCGTCCCTTGCGACGGGCGGGAAGGTCCAGACGCTGGCCAACGGCGACGACCTGGTTCTGCAGAGCCTGAGCCCGGTGGAGCGCGTCGACCTCGTCGATGCGCCGCTGGTGTTCGTCGGCTACGGCATCGCCGCACCCGAGCGCGGCTGGGACGACTACAAGGGCGCTGACCTGAAGGGCAAGGTCGCGGTGGTGCTCATCAACGATCCGGATTTCGAGACCGCATCGCCTGGTGCCTTCGATGGCCGCGCGGTGACCTACTACGGCCGCTGGACCTACAAGTACGAGGAACTCGCGCGCCAGGGTGCGGCGGGCGTGCTGATCGTCCACGAGACCGCACCGGCGGCCTACGGTTGGGCCACGGTACGTTCGTCCGGACTGTCGCCGGTATTCGACATCCCGCGCGACGATGCGACGAAGTACCACACGCTGCTGCGCGGCTGGATGCAGCGCGAGCTGGCCGTATCGCTGTTCGAGCGCGCCGGGCTGGACTTCGAGGCGGAGAAGCGGCGCGCGCAGACGGCGGCGTTCGCACCGGTGGCACTGGGCGACGCCACGCTCTCGGCTTCGTTCGCGGTGAAGCGCGACCAGGTGGTGACGCGCAATGTCATCGGCCGGCTCGAGGGTGCGAAGCGGCCTGACGAAACCGTCATCTACTCCGCCCACTGGGATGCGTACGGCATCGGCGCGCCGGACGCGCAGGGCGATGGCATCCGCCACGGTGCGGTCGACAACGCGACCGGCGTGGCGGCGGTGATCGAACTGGCGCGCGTGTTCGCGGCCGGTTCGCGTCTGCAGCGCACCCTGTTGTTCATGGCACTGACGGCGGAAGAGAAGGGGCTGCAGGGGGCGACATACTACGCCGCGCACCCGCTGGCGCCGCTGGAGAAGACGGCCGCGGTGCTCAACATCGAAATGCTCAGTCCCGATGGCCCCAACCGCGACATCGCGTCGTGGGGCAATGGTCGTGTCTCGCTCGAGGGCGACCTGAAACGCGTCGCGGAAGCGCAGGGACGCACCTATTCGCCCGATCCCAATCTCGAAGCCGGCTTCTTCTACCGTGCCGATCATTTCGCGTTCGCGCGGGCGGGCGTGCCGGCGATCACCGTGGGCGCGGGGCTGGATCGCCTCGATGGCGGCGTCGCCAGCGGCAAGGCCTTGCGCGATGCGTATTTCGCCTCCTGCTACCACCAGCCCTGCGACGCATGGACGGCGAGCTGGGATGCGAGCGGGCAGGCACAGGACGTTGGACTGCTGTATGCGCTGGGCCGGGAGATCGCCGACGGTGCGGCATGGCCGCACTGGCTGGGCGGATCCGAGTTCAAGGCCGTACGCGAACGCAGTGAAACTGAACGGAAATAGCGGCGCTGGCGCACGCCGTTCATGTGACTCGCTGCGCTATGCTGCGCGTCCTCTCGCGCTGCCGGAATGTCCGTGACTCCTCTCCATGCCCTGGTCTACCAGAGCCGCGCGACGCGACCGCTGGAGGCGTCGGACCTGGATATCCTGTTGCTGGACGCACGCATCAACAACGAACTTGCCAACGTCACCGGGGCGTTGCTCTACGGCAACCAGCAGTTCGTGCAGTATCTCGAAGGGACGCGCGCCGACGTCGAGCAGATCTACGCGCGCATCACCCGCGCCAGCCAGCACGACCGGCTGGAGGTGCTGGCGCAGGGCAGGGTGGACGCGCGGCGTTTCCAGCGCTGGCACATGGGGTTCGCGGACGCACCGCAGAGCGTGGTACAGCAGCTGAGCCAAGCGCAGTGGCAACGCGAGGTGCCCTGGCTGGAAGACGACGCCGTGACCTCGCCCGGCCTGGAACGCCTGCTCGCCTTCTGGAAAGGCGAAGCCCTCTTTGCGCGTTGAGCGCTCAGGGCCAGCGGTTCGGCTTCGCCCGTCCGCTGTCTTCGTTCATCGGCACCACGCAGAAGCGGTGGCCGGTCGGCGCTTCCATCACCCACCAGCGGTTGCGCACGTGTTGCACGCGCTTGGCGCCCAGGGCTTCCAGGCGCGCGACTTCCGCCTCGATGTCGTCGGTCTCGATGTCCAGGTGCACGCGAGCCTCGTGCTTCACCTTCTGCACCTCGATGTGCAGGCCGCCCGGGCCGGGTTCGAACTTGTCGTAAATGCCCAGGCCGCCGTCGTCGGGATCGGTGACCTTCAACCCCAGGGCAGCGCTCCAGAACGCGGAGGCGGCAGGCAGGTCGTCGACCTGGCTGTCGATGATGAAACCGGCGAGACGGCTGCGGTGGGTCATGGCGAACTCCGGTTGAAGGGCGATGGCGTCATCCTGCCACCGTTCGCGATCAGGCGTGGTCGCAGACCGGGGTGCCGAACTGCAGCAGGTAGCCGTTGTTGTCGTAGATCGCGAACTCGCGCATGCCATAGGCGAAGGTCTCCGGTGTGTAGCAGACCCGCGCGCGATCGCGCACGGTATCCCACAGCGCATCGACGTCGGCGACTTCCATGTACAGCGAGCCGGTGAACGCCGGCGCAGTGTCGCCTTCATGGTCGTTCGGGGCGGACACCATCAGCTCCGCGCCATCGCGACGCAGTGCGAGCCAGCCATGTTCCGGCGCGCCGGAGGCGAGTTCGAAGCCCAGCACGTCGCGGTAGAACGCGAGCGTGCCGGGCAGGTCCAGCGTACGCAGTATCGGCGTGAGCCGGCGGAAGGTCACGCCGGCACGGCCAGGTCGTCGATCAGGGCCTTGAGGAAGCGCGCGGCCTCGCCACCGGTGCAGGCACGGTGGTCGAACGTCACCGACAGCGGGATGACCTTGTGCGATTCGAAGCCGCCCATCACCGGCGTGACCTGGTGGCGCGCGCGTCCGGCGGCGACGATGGCCACGCACGGCGGCACCACCACTGGGGTCGCGTAGCGGCCAGCGAACATGCCGAAGTTGCTCAGCGAGATCGTGTAGCCGGTCAGCTCGGACGGCGGGATGCTGCGGTCTTCCACCTGCGCGCGCAGGCGGTTGATGCTCTCGCGCACGCTACCGGCGTCCAGCAGGTCGGCATTGCGCAGCGCCGGCACGAACAGGCCGTCGTCGGTATCCACCGCGATGCCGATGTCGACATGCGGGTGCAGCGTGCGGGTGAGCTTCTCGCCATCGAACCAGGCGTTCATCGCCGGCACCGTCTTGCAGGCGCGGACGATGGCGCGGACGAGGCGGCCGGTCATGTCGTTGCCGGGCGTCCAGGCATGCACGTCGGCGTCGTCGCTGAGCGTGGTCGGCACGACCTTGGCATGCGCATCGGCCATCACGCGCGCCATATTCCTGCGCACGCCCTTGAGTTGTTCCGGCTGTCCGCTGACCGACACGCCCGGTGGCTGCGTGCGCATCGGCTTGCCGCTGGCGGACAGCGTGGTGCGCTGGGGTGAGGACGTTGTTGTAGGAGGGGCGTTAGCCCCGATCTGGATGTGTGGCGAAGCGGTCGGGGCTGAAGCCCCTCCTACAGGAGCGCTGCCGTCCGCGGCGGCCTGCTTCACGTCCTGCATCGTCACCGCGCCGTCGGCGCCGGTGGTGCGCACGCGCGACAGGTCCACGCCCAGCTTCTTCGCCATCGCGCGCACGGCCGGCATCGCCTTGACGCCGCCGACAGCGACGGCCTGTTCGGTATGTACGGCGTTGGACGACTGCATCGCGCCGACGACGGTGCCGGCGTCAGCCTCGGCATGCGTGGGAGCGACGTCAGTCGCGATAGAGGCTGCATCGGGTGTCGGGTTCGCGACCGAAGTTGCTTCCGCAGCAGCGGGCTTCGGCGGACCGTGGTGGTGGCCGGTGTCCTGGCCTTCCGCGCGCTGCGGCAGGCTCGCGTCGGGCTCGAACACCGCCAGCATGCTGCCGGTGACGACGACATCGCCCGCTGCGCCGGCGAGTTTGGTCACCTTGCCGGAGACGGGCGACGGCACCTCGACGATGGCCTTCGCCGTTTCCATCGACACCAGCGGTTCGTCCAGCCGGATCACGTCGCCTTCCCTGACGAACCACTCGACGATGGTCGCGTCCGGGAGGCCTTCGCCCAGGTCGGGAAGGTGGAAGGTCTTGCTCTCGCTCATTCGGATGTCTCTTCGGAAGTCGTGTCGTTGATCGGTTGCAGGTCGCGCGCCGGCACCCAGCCGCTGCGGCCGTCGGCATGCGTGCACCACCACCAGTCGCCCAGTTCGTGCTGGAGCGTGACGGTGTCGCCGGCCTGTACCTCGAGTTCCTGCGCGGAGTAGTCGCGCAGGGCGATGGCGTGGCCGTCAGCCTGCGGTTGCAGCCAGTCCACCGGCGCCCAGCCGGCATTGCCGTCGGCGGTGGTGGTCCAGGCGAACGCCGGCCATTCGGTATCGCGTGCGCCGAGCGCGACCACGTCGCCGCGCGCGAACCTGATCGGGTTCGCGTACTGCGTGCGGTAGTCGCGGACGGCGCTTGCCCGCATCAGCCGTTCGCCATCGCCCGCTTCGCCGCGGCGACGATCTTGTCGACGCTGGGCAGGTACTTCATTTCCAGGCGGAACAGCGGGATGTGGGTGTCGTAGCCGGTGACGCGCTCGACCGGCGCCAGCAGGTCGTACATCGAATGCTCGGCCAGTCGTGCGGCGATCTCCGCGCCGAAGCCGGCGGTGCGCGGCGCTTCGTGCACGATCACGCAGCGACCGGTCTTGGCGACGGATTCGGCGATGGTGTCGAAGTCGAGCGGGCGCAGCGTGGCGACGTCGATGACTTCCGCGCTGATGCCCTGGCCGGCCAGCGCATCGGCGGCTTCCAGCGCCTCCTTCACCTGCGCGCCCCAGGTCACCAGGGTCACGTCGGTACCGTCGCGCAGCACGAAGCACACGTCCAGCGGCAGCGCTTCGCCGTCGTCGGCGACCACTTCCTTGTACTGGCGGTAGATGCGCTTCGGCTCCATGTAGATGACCGGATCCGGGTCGCGGATCGCCGCCAGCAGCAGGCCGTAGGCGCGCTGCGGCGAGGACGGCATCACCACGCGAAGGCCGGGCACGTTGGTGAAGATGGCCTCGTTGGCTTCGCTATGGTGTTCCGGCGCGCGGATGCCGCCGCCCCACGGCACGCGCAGCACCATCGGGCAGTGCAGGCGGCCGCGCGTGCGGGTGCGCAGGCGGGCGGCGTGGCAGATGATGTGGTCGACCATCGGATAGACGAAGCCGTCGAACTGCGCTTCGGCGACCGGCTTCATGCCCTGTGCGGCCAGGCCGATGGTCAGGCCGGCGATGGTGGTCTCGTCCAGCGGCGTGTCCAGCACGCGCTCGGGACCGAACTTCTGCTGCAGGCCGGCGGTGGCGCGGAACACGCCGCCGTTCACGCCGACGTCCTCGCCCAGCACCAGCACGGACTCGTCGTGGGCGATCTCCCAGGCCAGCGCCTGGGTGATGGCTTCGATCAGGGTGATCGCGGTCGGGGTCGCGACGGTCCCGGCGTTCTGTGTCTTCGCCACGGTCTTGGTCTCCATCACGGCGCTCATGCCCGATTCTCCGCGGCGATCGCTGCAGCGCGCTGCTGCAGCAGTTCCGGCGGCGGATCGGCGTACAGGTAGTCGAACATCGCTTCCACCGGCTGCACCGGGGTGTTGAGGTAGGCGTTAACCTCCACGTCGACACGCGCGCCGCATTCCTCCTTCCACGCAGCCTCGTCGGCCTCGTTCCATACGCCCTGTGCGGTCAGCCAGGTGCGCAGGCGTGTCATCGGCTCGCGTTCCCAACCGGCCTTCACTTCGGCGTCGTCGCGGTAGCGGCGGGCGTCGTCGGCGGTGGTGTGGTCGGACAGGCGATAGGTGACGAATTCGATCACCGTGCCGCCCTGGCCCTTGCGGGCGCGCTCGCTGGCGCGGCGCATGCCTTCCAGCACGGCGATCAGGTCGTTGCCGTCCACCTGCAGGCAGTGCAGGCCGCCGGCCAGGCCCTTCTGCGCCAGCGTCTGCGCGCCGGTCTGCGCACTGCGCGGCACCGAGATGGCCCAGCCGTTGTTGATCACGCCGAGCACCAGCGGCAGTTCGTAGGCGCCGGCGGAATTCAGCGCGGCGTAGAAGTCGGTCTTCGACGAACCGCCATCGCCGCAGGTCGCTACCGCGATGTGCGGCTGCCCGCGCAGCTTGAACGACAGCGCCGCGCCAGCGGCATGCAGGCACTGGGTGGAGATCGGCACGCAGAACGGGAAGTCGTTGCGGGCGTCGCTGTCGCGGTCGTAGTCGCTGCCGCGTTCGTCGCCGCCCCAGTACATCAGCACGTCGCGCGGCTTCACCCCGCGCATGAACATGGCGCCGTACTCGCGGTAGCTGGGCGCGTAGACATCGCCGGTGCGCATGGATGCGCCGATGCCGACGTGGGTGGCCTCGTGGCCCAGGCAGCTGGCGTAGGTGCCGAGCTTGCCGGTGCGCTGCAGGGCGATCGCCTTGGTGTCGAAGGTGCGCACCAGCAGCATCTGCTTGAACAGCTCGCGCAGGCGCTGGACATCGCGCCCGGCTTCCGGGAGGTCGTCGCGTACCAGGGTGCCGTCGGGCCCGAGGTACTGCAGGTATTCGATGGTGAAGCTTGCGGCGGTGGTCATCTGGACGGTGTTCTCGTCGGCCGGCGGAATTGGTTTCAAATGTAATTTTAGGAGCGGCAGGCCCAGCAGCCTTCGTGCAATGCAGCAAGACGATGGCGGATGGCGTGGACGTTGCTGGGGAAACCGGTTCGGAAACAGCAGCTTGGCCCGCTGTCGTTCGGTGTCAGTCCGCGTGCCGGCGAGGTGGGCGGGACGTGATGCGCGTCGCGTGCTGCGCAAACGACAAGGGGCGCGGTTGCCCGCGCCCCTGTCGACCCCACGATGGCGGGAAAGTTCAGCGGATGCGCTGGACCAGCCTGTCGTGGTTGTTGTCCGCGTTCGGGTCCGGCGTGTCGCTGCTCACCGTGGCTTCGAACTCGAACGAGGTACCGCGCTTCGGCTTGCCGGGCACCACCATCGCGAAGGCCAGCGTCTGCACGCCCTTGGCCATGGCGCCGCGGCGGGAGCACTCGGCCTTCGAGCCGTCGGACGTGTCCTGCACGCGCGTGCAGGACCAGCCGCTCGGCGCGGCGACCGCGGCGTAGCGCGCATCGACGTTCGTGGACAGCACCACCTTGACCTGCTCGGCGGTGTCCGGACCGGCGTTGCGGACCGGCACCAGCACCGTGGCGATGGTGTTGCGCAGCAGCGGCAGCGCACCGCCGGCCAGCTTCACCGACAGGTCGGCCTTGCGGGTCGGCAGCGCGG
Source organism: Pseudoxanthomonas sp. LjRoot206 (assembly GCF_056175725.1). Taxonomy (NCBI): domain Bacteria; kingdom Pseudomonadati; phylum Pseudomonadota; class Gammaproteobacteria; order Lysobacterales; family Lysobacteraceae; genus Pseudoxanthomonas; species Pseudoxanthomonas sp. LjRoot206. The sequence continues at coordinate 489,551 of NZ_JBGFFI010000003.1, read as the reverse complement.
CGACGGCCACGGAGACCGAGGCCGCGTTGTCGCCGTTGGCCGGGTCGAGCACGGTGGAGTTGGCCGACACGCCCAGGCCCAGCGTGGTGCCGGAGGCACTGGCCGGAACGACGGCGTCGATGGCGAACGTCGCGTCGCTGCCCACGGCCAGCGACGGCACGGTGCAGGCGACGCGGGTGGTACCGCCGGTGAATTCGGCAGCGGCGCAGCTCCAGCCGGCGGGCAGCGTGGCCAGCGACGGCGACAGTTCGGCCGAGAACACGAAGGCGAACGCGGCCGGCGACGCGGCACCCGGACCGGCGTTGCGCACCGTGGCGGTGTAGCGCACGGTCTCGCCGACGTTGGCGGTGGCGCGGTCGGCCGACACCGTGGCCGACAGGTCGGCGCGGGCGAACGACGGCACGCGGATGGTCAGGCGCACCGGATCGTGGTCGGACGACCGCACGGCCAGCGTGGCGTCGCCGAAGTTGTCGACGCCGAAGTCCGCGTTGATGCGTGCGTGGTCCACGCGCAGCGCGGCGCCCATTACCAGGGCTTCGTTGACCAGCACGTGGTCTAGCGTCTGCGCGTTGCCCTCGAACGAGTACGAGTAACGCTGCGCCGGATCGGCGATCAGCTGCGACCCGTCCACCAGCGGCGTGGTCAGCGGGCTGGCCATGTAGGTCAGCACCTGGTCCTCGGCCGCGGCTTCGCCCTTCACGATGCCCATCACGTCGACGTAGCCGTCGTTGAACTCGAACGCGTTGAAGTCGCCGACCAGCACGATCTTCTCGTCCGGGTTCGCCTGCTGCATCTCCTGCACCAGCTGGGCTAGGTAGACGGCCTGCGCGCCGCGCTTGACCCGCACGCGCTCGCCACCGGTCGCCCAGCCGCTGCTGCCGGGCAGGGTGTCGTTGATGTCGTTGAGCGAACGCAGGTGGTTGACGATGACCGTCAGCGGATAGCTCGACGTCGCATCCTGGTGCACGCGGGCGCGCAGGCGCAGCGGCGGACGGTCGTTGAGCAGGCTGGTGGTGCCGTTCGGGTTGGCGAGGGTGGTTTCCTTGCCGAACTGCGCCACGTCCAGCACTTCGACGCGGGCCGCACCACCGTCCGTGGCACGCGAGCTGACCAAGAAGCCGACGTTGATGCCGCCGACGTCGTTGCCCGGCTGCAGGTACGGGACATAGCCCGGACGCGTGGCGCAGGTGGCGTCGATGCGTTCGGACAGCAGCTGCAGGACGCGGACGTTCTCCACTTCCACCACGCCCAGGATGTCCGGCGCCTTCAGGTAGTCGCAGATCGCCAGCGCCGCCTTCGACAGGCGCTTGTCCAGCGCTTCCGGCGTCAGCGTCACCGCGCCGTTGCTGTCGTTGACCTCGTCGAACAGGCGCAGCAGGTTGAAGCTGCCGATGGTGACTTCGTCGTAGCTGGCGTCGTTGACGGCCTCCGGCAGGCGGCCGCCGGTGACGGCCGGCGGGGTCGCCACGTCGGGCAGCAGCGCCCAGGTGCCGGCGAAGTAGTCGAGCACGCCGATCAGGCCCGCGACCTCCGCACCGGTGTCGACCGACAGCGGCACCGCGCCGACCTGGCCACGGCTGCGCACCATCAGGCGCTCCTGGTTGGTGTCGAAGCGCGGCGGGTTCTTGCCGGCAGGCAGGGTGATGGCATCCATCACGGCGATGCCGGGCTCGCGGAACGGACGCGCCACGCCGGGCAGGACGACGTGGAACACGCCGTCACTGCTGGAGGTGGCGTTGGCTTCGCTGAGGCTGCCGCCGGACGGCGCGATGACCACGGACTGCGCCACGCTGACGCGCATGCCTTCGAAGCGTTCCAGCGTGCCGGGCAGGGCGTCGGGACCCAGCTCGGCGGCGGTCAGCTCGATCGCGGCGGGCAGGGCGACGCCGGTCTCCAGCACGTCGATCGTCGGGGTGACGATCTCGGTGATCGCCAGCTGGTGCGGGTTGGACGACGGCGTGTATTCCTCGACCGTGCCGGTCACGCGCACGCGGGTACCGACCGCGGCGGTCGCGGGCGGCGCGCTGCTGGTGAACACGAACACGGCGTCGGACGTGGCCGGGTCGCCGTCATCGTTGGCGGCCTGCAGGAAGAAGCCGTTGTTGAACTTGATCGCGGTGACGATGCCTTCGGTCACCACGCGCTTGCCGTTGTGCGGCGACAGCAGGCCGGTGCCCTGGATCTGGGCGATGGTCAGCGCCAGCGGCGGATCGGGCGGTTCCGGCGGCTCGGCGCCGCTGTTGCGCGGATTCGGCGCACCGACCGCGAAGTCGGCGCCGTTGTTGTTGGTGTCGATGCTGCCGTCGCCGCCACGCAGCGCGGCGGTGGTGTTGCTGAGCGTGCCGGTCGGCGCGCTGCCTTCGAAGCAGTTGGCGGCGCTGCCGAAGCCGACGAAGTCGGCCACGTTGGCGTCGGTGAGCGGGCAGGCGCCGGTCAGCGCCGTGGTGCTGCGGCTCAGTGCGACCTTGCCGGCGGTGCCGGCCATGGCGATGGTGCCGATGGCGTCAGGCGTGGGCAGGTCCACCGTGCCGCCGGCGCCCTGCGCCTGCTGGACCAGGTAGAAGCCGCCGGCCGGGATGCTGCCGCTGAGGTTGGTGCGTCCGCCCCAGGTGGTGCCGGCGGAGGAGGCGTACTGCACGCTCCAGCCGGTCAGGTCGACCGCGGTGGGGCCGTTGTTGCGCAGCTCGATGAAGTCGTTCCGGAACGTGGCGCCGCTGTTGCCGCCGCCGCCGTAGACCTGGCTGATGACCACCTGCGCCTGCGCCGACGTGGCGGCGAGACACAGGGCGAATGACGCGAACACGGCCGCAAGACGGCCCCGTGGCATTTCCATGTAACGGGTTCTCCCTCAGTGGATTGGACGCCGACCCCCTGTCGGAGGCGATGCCGCCCCCGGCCGACGCAATGTAGCGGAAGCCTGTGGTACGCGCATTGCATGGCCATGACATAAGTGCCGGTTTTCCATCGCCTTGCCCGGGTCGCCCGCCGTCATCGGTTACGCTGGCGCCCCCGCCGCCCGCCCGGGCGGCCCCCGGTTGATCGACGGATGGCCGTAGAGAAGAACGAGCGCCCGCTGGAAGCAGGCATCCACACCGACCTGTCCGGCCGCCTGAGCTACGGCGGCTACCTGCAGCTGGATCGGCTGCTGTCGGCGCAGCACCCGGTGTCGGACCCGCCGCACCACGACGAGATGCTCTTCATCGTCCAGCACCAGGTGTCGGAGCTGTGGATGAAGCTGATGATCCACGAGCTGCGCGCGGCGACCGGATTCCTCCAGCGCGACCAGGTCTGGCAGTGCCGCAAGGTGCTGGCGCGCGCCAAGCAGGTGCTGCGCCAGCTGACCGAACAGTGGTCGGTGCTGGAGACGCTGACGCCGTCCGAATACATGGGTTTCCGCGATCTGCTCGGCCCGTCATCGGGCTTCCAGTCCTTGCAATACCGCACCATCGAGTTCCTGCTGGGCAACAAGAACGCGGCGATGCTGAAGGTGTTCTCGCACGACCCCGAGGGCCATGCCGGGCTCGAGGCGGTGCTCGATGCGCCCAGCCTGTACGACGAATTCCTGATGTACCTCGCGCGCTGGGACCATGCGATCCCGGCGCAGCACCTGCAGCGCGACYGGCGCCAGTCGCACGCCGCCGACAATGCCCTGCTGCCGGTGTTCGAAGCGATCTACGAGGACACCGACCGCTACTGGCGCGAGTACTCGCTGTGCGAAGACCTGGTGGACCTGGAGAGCCAGTTCCAGCTGTGGCGTTTCCGCCACATGCGCACCGTGATGCGGATCATCGGCTTCAAGCGCGGCACCGGCGGCTCCAGCGGCGTGGGCTTCCTGCGGCAGGCACTGGAGCTGACCTTCTTCCCCGAACTGTTCGACGTGCGCACCTCGATCGGTCCCGGCCGCTGACCCTCGGGGGAGGGAAAATCGGCCAAAATCCCTTTTGAAATCAGCGAATTGACTCGCTGAACAGGGCAAACAGCCGTTACCCCGTCGATGTTTCAGCGATTTGACGGCCCCCGGGCCGGTCGGTGATCCTCGCCCGTCCCCGGCGGTTGCAGGGGAAACCGAAATCCTGAACTACTTTTTCTAGGGGGAGCCCGCATGAGCGGAGCCGTCGAGTCACCAACGCCGGAACGGATACCGGATTTCAAGCAAGTCCTGGGGCATCCGCGTCCGCTGTGGATGCTGTTCATGTCCGAATTCTGGGAGCGCTTCGCGTTCTACGGCATCCGCTGGGCGATGGTGCTGTACATCGTGGCGCAGTTCCATGGCGGCGATGCCTCCGGTGAGAAGCCGGCAAGCGAGCTGTACGGCGCCTACCTGGCACTGGTGTATGCAGGCGCGATCTTCGGCGGCTACGTGGCCGACAAGCTGATCGGCTTCCAGCGGTCCATCCTGCTGGGTGCCATCTTCATGTCGGTCGGTCTGTTCCTGCTGGCATCGCCGAGCGAGGCGATGTTCAAGCTGGGCCTGGCCACGATCATCGTCGGCAACGGGCTGTTCAAGCCGATCATCTCCACCATGGTGGGCAAGCTGTACGCGCAGGGCGACGCCCGCCGCGATTCGGGCTTCACCATCTTCTACATGGGCATCAACATTGGCGCACTGCTGGCGCCGATCGTCACCCAGTACCTGGCGAAGAAAGTGTTCGGCATTGAAGACATGCCGGCTTACAAGGTGGTGTTCATCGCTGCCGGCGTCGGCATGCTGCTGAGCCTGGTGTGGTTCTGGTTCGGTCGCAAGCAGCTGGAAGGCATCGGCCTGCCGGCCGCGCACCAAACCGGTCCGCGCAACGTCAGCCTGGTGGTGCTGTTCGGCGCCGTGATCGGCATTCCGATGTTCTACGCCCTGCTGACCATCGACGCCAACCTGCTGCAAGCCATCCTGATGGCCCTGTTCGTGATCCCGGCGGTCATGCTGGTGGTCGAAGGCCTGCGCGAGGGCAAGGTCGCACGCGACAAGGTCATCGCGATGCTGGTGATCTTCGTGTTCAACGTGCTGTTCTGGATGTTCTTCGAGCAGGCAGGCAGCTCGTTCAACTTCCTGGCCGATCGCATCGTCAACCGTGACATCGGCATGGAAGGCTTCTTCCAGATGTTCGCGGGCACCAACGATTTCCCGGTGTCGTGGTTCCAGTCGGTCAACTCGGTGGCCATCATCGCGCTGGCGCCGGTGCTCGCCTGGCTGTGGGTCAAGATGGGCAAGAACAACCCCATCATCCCCCGCAAGTTCGGCCTGGGCCTGATCTTCAACGGCCTCGCCTTCCTGCTGCTGATGTACGCGCTGTCCAGCCTGGTCGACGGCAACGGCAAGATCCCGTTCTGGACGCTGTTCATGGTGTACGTCATCCAGTCCGTGGGCGAGCTGTGCCTGTCGCCGATCGGTCTGTCGATGACGACCAAGCTGGCGCCGTCGCGCCTGGCCGGCATGGCGATGGGTTGCTGGTTCCTGTCGATCGCGATCGGCAACAACATGGCCGGCATCTTCGCGGGCAAGGTCAGTGGCGAAGGCGGCATGACCGTGCAGTCCGCGCATGCGGGTTACACGTTCGGCTTCTGGGCGCTGGTCGGCGCAGGCGTGCTGCTGTTCCTGATCGCGCCGCTGATCCAGCGGTTGATGCACGGCGTGAAGTGACGCTTCGCGCGCCCGACGGGCGCGCCTTTGCCGAGGCGTCGTCCCCGCGAAGGCGGGGATCCAAAAAAGAACGGCGGCCATCGGCCGCCGTTCTTCGTTTCCAGGAAGGAAAAATCTCAGCCTTCGATGCGCTTGACGCCTTCCCCGGCCAGCTTGTCGATCAGCTGGTCCAGCATCGCGCGCTCCTCGTCGGTCAGCGGCTCCAGCATGCGCTGGTGGTACTCGATGACCATGGGCGCGACCTCGTCGTAGACCCGGAAGCCCTCGTCGGTCAGCGCCAGCACTGAGCGGCGGCGGTCGTCGCCGTGGATCTCGCGCTGGATCAGCGCCCGTTCCAGCAGGCGTGCGACCGCCCGGCTGACCGCCACCTTGTCCATGGCCGTCCGGTTGGCCACCTCGCCGGCGGACAGTCCCGGGAAGCGTCCCAGCACGGCCATGACCCGCCATTCGGTGATGGCCAGCCCGAAACGGCGGTGGTATTCGCGGGAAATCGCACTGCTGATACGGTTGGACAGCACGCTCAACCGGTAGGAAAACAGGCGGTCGAGGTCGAAATCGGCGTGCGGGGCGGTATTGGCTGGCTGGCTCATGCTGCGCTGCTACTTGTGGTTGGTTTCAGCTGAAACTATAAAATGCACCAAATCCCGGCAAGCCTAGCGAGGCGCCCCATGACCGCACAACCCAACCTGGGCATCCAGCCCACGACGTTCGACAATCCCATGGGTATCGACGGCTTCGAATTCGTCGAGTTTGCCGCCCCGCAGGGACAGGCGCACCACCTGCACGACTACTTCCGCAAGCTGGGCTTCGTGCAGGTCGCGCGCCACAAGACGCGCGCCATCAGTACGTACCGGCAAGGCGACTGCACCTTCCTGATCAACGAGGATCCGGACTCCTTCGCCGCGCGCTTCGCGGCCGAGCACGGCCCCAGCGCCTGCGGCTTCGCGATCCGGGTGAAGAAGCTGGCCGAGTGGGCGCGCGTGCAGGCGCTGAAGAACGGCGCCGAGTCGTTCGACGCCGCCGACGAACTGACCAAGGCCGTCGCCGCGCCCGTCATCAAGGGCATCGGCGACTGCATGCTGTACATCGTCGACCGCTACGACGCGCAGGGCACCATCCACGATCCGGACTACGAATACCTGCCCGGCGTGGACCTGATGCCGACCGGTTTCGGCCTGACCTTCATCGACCACCTGACCCACAACCTCTACCACGGCAACATGGCCAAGTGGGCGGACTACTACGAGCGGCTGTTCAACTTCCGCGAGATCCGCTACTTCGACATCAAGGGCGCCAAGACCGGCCTGCTGTCGAAGGCGATGACCGCGCCCGACGGCATGGTGCGCATCCCGCTCAACGAGTCGAGCGATCCGAAGAGCCAGATCAACGAGTACCTCGACGCCTACAAGGGCGAGGGCATCCAGCACATCGCCTGCTTCACCGACGACATCTACACGACGGTCGAGCGCATGCGCGAGGCGGGCGTGGAGTTCCTCGACACGCCGGACACCTATTTCGACGTCATCGACCAGCGCATCCCGAACCATGGCGAGGATGTCGCCCGCCTGGCGCGCAACAAGATCCTGATCGATGCCGACGTGGAGACCAAGGAGCGCAAGCTGCTGCAGATCTTCACCCAGAACGCCTTGGGCCCGATCTTCTTCGAGATCATCCAGCGCAAGGGCAACGAAGGCTTCGGAGAAGGGAACTTCCAGGCGTTGTTCGAGAGCATCGAGCGCGACCAGATGAAGCGCGGCGTGCTGTAAGGTCTCTTCGAGCCCCTCTCCCCTCGGGAGAGGGGTTGGGGAGAGGGATGGCGAAGCCTTGTGGTTTGCCGTGTCAGGAAAGCGGATCAGCAAGGACAGGAGGTCCTGCATGAGCAAGCCACGCTTGCCGACCCACACGCTCGATCATGCCAAGCGGTTGCGCAGGCGCATGACCGATGCCGAACGCCGGCTGTGGCAGTACCTGCGGGCAGGACGCCTGGAGGGGTTGAAATTCCGGCGTCAGCATCCTGTTCCGCCCTACATCGTCGATCTCTGCTGCGTCGAAGCGCGCTTGGTGGTGGAACTGGATGGTTCGCAGCATTCGCCGGCCGCGGATGCCGCAAGAACGCGATACTTGCAGTCTCAGGGATGGCGGGTCGTCCGGTTCTGGGACAACGATGTGCTGAGTGAGGTGGAGGCGGTGGTCACGGCGATCTGGGATTTCGCCTCGCGACCGGCCCTCTCCCCAACCCCTCTCCCGCCGGGAGAGGGGCTTTGATCGGGACACGATGAGCATGAATGCAAACAGCGGCAACACCTATCAGACCGGCTTCGGCAACCACTTCGCCAGCGAGGCGGTGCCGGGCACGCTGCCGGAAGGCCGCAACTCGCCGCAGCGCGTGGCGCACGGGCTGTATGCCGAGCAGTTGAGCGGCACGGCCTTTACCGCGCCGCGCGCCGAGAACCGGCGCAGCTGGCTGTACCGGATCCGCCCGGCGGCGATGCACGGTCCGTTCGCGCCGTACGCGCAGCACCGCTTGCACAGCGATTTCAGCGCGGCTCCGGTGTCGCCCGACCAGATGCGCTGGTCGCCGCTGCCGATGCCGGAGGCGCCGACCGACTTCGTCGATGGTCTCTACACGATGGCAGGCAATGGTTCACCCGACGCGATGCATGGCGTCGGCATCCACCTGTATGCTGCCAATCGCTCGATGCAGGGCCGTTATTTCTATGATGCCGACGGCGAACTGCTGATCGTGCCGCAGCAAGGCAGCCTGCGCATCGCCACCGAGTTCGGCGTGATCGAGGTCGAACCGCAGCAGATCGCGGTGATCCCGCGCGGCGTGCGTTTCCTCGTTGAATTGCCCGATGGCGAAGCGCGCGGCTACGTGTGCGAGAACTTCGGCGCGGCCCTGCGCCTGCCGGACCTGGGACCGATCGGATCGAACGGGTTAGCCAATCCGCGCGATTTCGAAACGCCGGTCGCGGCCTACGAGGATGTCGAGGGCGAATTCGAGCTGGTCGGCAAGTTCCAGGGCCATCTGTGGCGTGCCGACATAGGCCATTCGCCGCTGGACGTGGTGGGCTGGCACGGCAACTACGCGCCGTACCGCTACGATCTGCGCCGCTTCAACACGATCGGGTCGATCAGCTTCGATCATCCCGATCCGTCGATCTTCCTGGTGCTGACTTCGCCCAGCGACACGCCCGGTGTCGGCAACATGGATTTCGTGATCTTCCCGCCGCGCTGGCTGGTGGCCCAGGACACGTTCCGCCCACCGTGGTTCCATCGCAACATCGCCAGCGAGTTCATGGGCCTGATCCATGGCGTGTACGACGCCAAGGCCGAAGGCTTCGCGCCAGGCGGCGCGTCGCTGCACAACTGCATGACCGGCCATGGTCCGGATGCGGCGACGTTCGAGAAGGCGTCGAACGCGGACCTGTCGAAGCCCGACGTCATCACCGGCACGATGGCCTTCATGTTCGAGACCCGCGCGGTGATCCGGCCGACACGCCAGGCCATCGAAGCCCCGCACCGGCAGCGCGACTACCAGGCGTGCTGGGCGGGCCTGCGCAAGCACTTCACGCGTCCGGACTGAGTCGCGGTCAGCGCGCCGCGATATCCAGCGACGCGTCGGAAAGATCCTGGAAACGGCGAACGACGTCGTCCGGCAGCGCTTCCAGCAGCCGCTCCCTGATACGGGCGGCGAGCGTCGTCGCCATGCGGGCTTCCAGAAACCGCAACGCATCGGCCAGCGCCTCGATCATTGCCTCGTCGTCGAGCCGCGATTGCAGGCGCTCGCGGTGGCGGCGCGCGCCGTCGTCGCGCTGGAGCTCCAGCATGCCGGATAGATAGACCTTGGCCGCCACCAGGGATCGCCGGGGACCTGCCGATACCCGGGGCGGAGTGATCGTTCGCGCAATCGGCGACGTCACCGGCGGCATGCTCGTGCTGTCCGCCATCGCCAGATAGCCCGCCTGCACGAGTCGTTGCACCAGGATGGGTGCATCCTGGCCCAGCAAGCGCACCAGTTCGGGCAGGTCGCGCTGTCCATCGCAAAGGATAAGTGTGCGTCGCTCGCGCATGCCGAGCGTGCCCGTATGGGCCTGCAGGGTCTGGCGGGCAAGATCGGTCTTGGACGGGCGCATCGCGATGTAGCAGGTCGAGCCGCGGGAAGGCTAGCCGCGCGCGATGAAGTGCCGATGACAGCGCTTCATCGCGGTGACTTAACGCGTCGACGCTACGATTCACGTTTGTGCACTGGAGAGAGCCGATGAAGTCGATGTTGCCGATCGTGATGGTCGTCACCCTGTTGTCCGCGTGCCAGCGTCAGGAGGCGCCCGCGGCGGATGCGGAACCGCAGACCACCGCGACCAGCACACCGATGGCCGAAGCGCCGGCACCCACGCCTGCCGTCGACGACACCGCCTCGCCCGCCGGCCCGGTGAGCCAGGCCAGCTTCCTCGGCTACGGCGACATGAAACTGGGCAGCACGGTCGACGAGGCGCGCGCCGCGTGGGGCGGCGAGCTCAACGGCGCGCCGATGGAAGGGACCACCTGCCACTACCTGTGGCCCAAGTGGATCACCCGTCCGGCCGACTTCGCCTTCATGATGGAAGAAGGCAAGTTCGTCCGTTACGACGTCGGCATCGACAAGGAAACCGCGCCCGGCGGCGGCAAGGTCGGCATGAGCGTCGACGAGGTGCAGAAGCTCTACGGCGGCGCCCTGAAGGCATCGCCGCACAAGTACACCGAGGGCGGCCAGTACCTGTCCATCGACGCCGGCGATGTCGCGCCGACCAAGCTCATCTTCGAAGCCGACGCCGGCGGCAAGATCACCTCGTGGCGCGTGGGCCTGTCGCCGCAGGTCGAGTACGTGGAAGGCTGCTCCTGATCGGAAGCGCCCGGCTGGCCGCACCGGCGGGCCGGGCATAGAATCGCCGCAGACTCGACGGGGAGCACGGCGATGACGGAAGCGTGGGGATACTTCGTGCTGGGGCTGGTGCTGCTGGCTCTCGGCGGTGATTCGATCGTCAAGGGGGCGTCCGGCCTGGCGCAGCGCGTCGGCGCGTCGCCGTTCGTGGCCGGCCTGCTGCTGATCGCCTTCGGCACCTCGCTGCCGGAACTGGCGGTCAACGCGCGTGCGGCATGGGTGGGTTCGCAGGAGCTTGCGCTGGGCAACGCGGTGGGCAGCAATATCGTCAACCTCGGCCTGACGCTGGGCGTCGCGGCGCTGGTCGCCCCATTGCTGGTGCGCATGCGCGTGCTGTCGCCCTTGCTGGTGCTGCTGGCGCTCGCCACGCTGGCGCTGATCGTGTTCGGGCTGGACGGCGTGGTCAGCCGCGTCGAGGGCGGCGTGCTGCTGCTCGGCTTCGTGGCGTCGCTGGCGTTCCTGCTGGCGCGCGCGCCGCGCGAGGAGCCCGCCGTGCGCTCGGAGATCGAGACCTACGCCAACACCAACACCGTGCTGTGGATGAACCTGCTGCGCTTCGTGGTGGCCGCCGCGCTGCTGTACTACGGCGCCCGCTTCGTGGTGCAGGGCGGTCCCGTCATCGGCGCGCACTGGGGCCTGTCGCCGCTGCTGACCGGCCTGCTGCCGGTAGCGATCGGCACGGCGCTGCCCGAGATCGCCGCCGCCGCGATGGCCGCGCGACGGGGGCAGGGCGACATGGTCGCCGGCCATGTCATCGGCTCCAGCCTGTTCAACCTGCTGGTGGTGGTGGGTGGCATGGCCGCCTTCCGTCCGCTCGCGTTGCCGGAATCGTTCGTGCGGCTCGAACTGCCGGCGGCGATCGCCTTCGTGCTGGTGCTGTATCCGATGCTGCGCGGAGACCTGCGCATCAGCCGCGTGGAAGGCGGCATCCTGCTCGCCGCGTTCGTCGGCTGGGTCATCCTGGAGATCGCGCTGCTCGCCTGACCTGAACAGTGGGTCAGGCTTATGTGAACGGGTTTGTTAAACTCGGGGCGATTGCTCGCGAATGACGCATTCCCTGCAACGCAAGGCGGTTGATGATTCCTTTCCTTGAAATCCTGCTGGCGCTGCCGTTCGTGCTCGCGCTGGTGGTGGCGCTGGCGCGCGGCCTTCCGCGTGGCGCCACTGCATGGCTGGCCGGCCTGGCACCGTTGCTGGGCCTGGTGCTGCTGGCATGGATGACGCCCAGCGTGCTGCAGGGCTGGAACCTGCGCGCGGACCGCGCCTGGATCCCGCAGATCGGCCTGGCCTTCACCCTGCGCCTGGACGGACTGGCGTGGATGTTCGCCGGCATGGTGCTGGCGATCGGCGCGCTGGTGGTGATGTACGCGCGCTACTACCTCAGCGAGAAGGACAGTGCGCCGCGTTTCTTCGCCTGCCTGCTGCTGTTCATGGGTTCGATGCTGGGCGTGGTGCTGGCCGGCAACCTGTTGTTGCTGGTGGTGTTCTGGGAACTGACCAGCATCAGTTCGTTCCTGTTGATCGGCTTCTGGTCGCACCGCCAGGACGCGCGCGAGGGCGCGCGCATGGCGCTGGCGATCACCGGCGCCGGCGGCCTGGCATTGCTGGGCGGCGTGCTGCTGATCGGCCGCATCGTCGGCAGCTACGACCTCGACATCGTGCTGGCCTCGGGCGACCTGATCCGCGGCAGCACGCTGTATCCGTGGGCGCTGGCGCTGGTGCTGGCCGGCGTGTTCACCAAGAGCGCGCAGTTCCCGTTGCATTTCTGGTTGCCGCACGCGATGGCGGCACCGACGCCGGTGTCGGCCTACCTGCACTCGGCGACCATGGTGAAGGCCGGCGTGTTCCTGCTCGCCCGGCTGCATCCGGCGCTGGCGGGCACCGACCTGTTCTTCTATGTGGTCACCAGCGTCGGCGCGATGACGCTGCTGGTCGGCGCCTGGTTCGCGATCTTCCAGCACGACCTGAAGGGCCTGCTGGCGTATTCGACGATTTCGCACCTCGGCCTGATCACGCTGCTGTTCGGCATCTCCACGCCGATGGCGGTGGTGGCCGGCGTGTTCCACATCCTCAACCACGCCACGTTCAAGGCCTCGCTGTTCATGGCGGCCGGCATCATCGACCACGAGACCGGGACGCGCGACATGCGGCGGCTCGGCAACCTGCGACGGTTGATGCCCTGGACCAGCGCGCTGGCGATCATCGCCTCGCTGGCGATGGCCGGCATTCCGCTGCTCAATGGCTTCCTGTCGAAGGAGATGTTCTTCGCCGAGGCGCTGGATATCCCGGGCCACCGCGCGATGCGCGACGGCATCGCGGTGGCGGCGCTGCTGTACGGCATGTTCGGCGTGGCCTACAGCCTGCGCTTCGTCCACGAGACGTTCTTCGGTAAGGGTCCCCGCAACCTCGACGTGGTCCCGCACGAACCGCCGCGCTGGATGAAGATCCCGGTGGAAGTGCTGGTGGTGCTGTGCGTGGCGGTGGGTATGTTCCCCGCGTGGACGGTCGCGCCGGTGCTGCACGCCGGTGCCGGTGCCATCCTCGGCGATGCCATGCCCGAGTACAGCCTGTCGGTCTGGCACGGCATCAACACGCCGCTGCTGATGAGCCTGGCGGGCATCGTCGGCGGCGTCGCGCTGTATTTCGGCCTGCGCCGGCTGTTCGACCTGCACGCCATCGTGCGGCATTCGTTCGGCCGCCTCGTGTTCCGCTGGAACATGGAAGCGCTCTATGCGCTGGCCGGTCGTTTCACCGCGCGGATCGCCAATGGCAGCCTGCAGCGGAGCCTGCTGTTCCTGGTGCTGGCCGCGGTCGCGGCCGGTGCGGCACCGTTCGTCGCCGGCGATGCCTCGCCGTTGCAGTGGCGCGCGCCGCAGCCGATGCCGCTGCTCGGCTGGCTGCTGTGGCTGGTGCTGGTGGTGTGTGCGGTATGGACGATCCGGCTGTACCGGCAGCGGCTGCTCGCCGTGATCGTACTGGGTGGTGCGGGCCTGATGGTCAGCCTGGCCTTCGTGTTCCTGTCCGCCCCCGACCTGGCGCTGACCCAGCTGATGGTCGAGATGGTCAGCCTGGTCCTGCTGCTGCTCGGCCTGCACTACCTGCCGCCGCGCTCGCCGCCGGAGCGCACGCCGCGCCGCCGCTTGCGCGACATCGTCGTGGCCGCGGTCGCGGGCGGCGGTGCCGGCCTGCTCGCCTACCAGATGATGACGCGCCCGGCGGATACCATCAGCGGGGAGCTGTTGGCGCGTTCGTTGCCGGAAGCCTATGGCAGCAACGTGGTGAACGTGATCCTGGTCGACTTCCGTGGCTTCGATACCTTCGGCGAGATCACCGTGTTCGGCATCGCCGCGCTGATCGTGCATGCGCTGCTGCGGCGCGCGCGGATGGCACCGGAGAAGGTCATGTCGGGACCGCCGATCAAGCTGCCGGTGCCGGCGGACCTGGCGCAGATCATGTTCCCGCTGACGCTGACCGTGTCGGTATTCCTGTTCCTGCGCGGGCACAACGCGCCGGGCGGCGGTTTCATCGCCGGCCTGGTGCTGGCCGTGCCGCTGCTGGTCCAGTACGTCATCCAGGGCACGGCGTCGGTGGAGTCGCGCTTCGGTTTCGACTACGTGCGCTGCATCGGCGTGGGCCTGATCATCGCCGGCGTGAGCGGCGTGGCGTCGATGGGCTTCGGCGTGCCGTTCCTGACCAGCGGGCATCTCGATCTCGAGCTGCCGGTGATCGGTACGGTGCCGCTGGCCAGTGCGATCGGCTTCGATACCGGCGTGTACCTGGTGGTGTTCGGCGGCGCGATGCTGATCCTGTCGATGATGGGCACCATCCGGCCTTCGCGTACGCGCGTGTCGCACCTGGGGGTGATGGAGCCGGGCGAACGTTCGACCCGCACGGGAGAACTGCGCTGATGGAGGAGACGCCGTAATGGAGCTGGCCATGGCGAGCGCGATCGCGATCCTGACCGCGGCGGGCGTGTACCTGCTGCTGCGGGCGCGCACGTTCGACGTCATCCTGGGGCTGACGCTGCTCTCGTACGCCACCAACCTGCTGATCTTCGCGGGCGGGCGGCTGGCGCCCGGCAAGCCGGCCGTGCTGCGCGAAGGCGTCGCGCCGACACTCGCCCACTACACCGATCCGCTGCCGCAGGCGCTGGTGCTGACGGCCATCGTGATCGCCTTCGCGATGACGGCGGTGACGGTGGTGCTGTCGATCCGCAGTCGCGGCGACAACGACAGCGACCACGTCGATGGCCGCAAGGCCGAGCGCGAGTTCCTGGCCAGCGAGCAGCGCCGCCATGACGACGCGCGCGAGGCGGCGAAGGGCGACGAGCCGGAGGCGCGCGCATGATGCAGCACTTGCTGGCGCTGCCGATCCTGATTCCGCTGTTCGCGGCGTCCATCGCGCTGTTCTTCGAACATCGCCGTTTCGGCATGGTGCCGCAGCGGATCGTCGCGTGGGTCTCGATCGCCGCGATGCTGGTAGTTGCCGTTGTCCTGGTCGCTTCGGCGGGCTCGGGTGCCGTGTCGGTCTACCTGCTGGGCGACTGGCCGGCGCGGCTGGGCATCGTGCTGATGGTCGACCGGTTGTCGGCGCTCATGCTGCTGGTCGGCCTGCTGCTGGGTGCGGCCTGCCTGCTGCATGCGTGCGCGGGCTGGGACCGGCGCGCGCCGCACTTCCACGCGTTCTTCCAGTTCCAGCTGATGGGATTGAACGGCGCCTTCCTCACCGGGGACGTCTTCAACCTGTTCGTGTTCTTCGAGGTGCTGCTGATCTCCTCGTACGGGCTGATGCTCAGCGGAGGGCGCGGCGAACGCATGCGCGCCGGCCTGCATTACGTCACCTTCAACATCGCCGCCTCGACGCTGTTCCTGATCGCGCTGGGCCTGCTGTACGGGTTGCTCGGCTCACTCAACATGGCCGAGTTGTCCGCGCGCGTGGCCCAGCTGCCGCCCGGCGACGTGGCGATGGTGAAGGCTGCGGCGGGCCTGCTGTTCGTGGTGTTCTGCGCCAAGGCCGCGCTGCTGCCGATGTACTTCTGGCTGCCTGAGACGTACACGCATGCGCCGGCGGCGGTGGCCGGGCTGTTCGCCATCATGACCAAGGTCGGCCTGTACGCGGTGCTTCGCCTGGGCACGCTGACCTTCGGGGCGCTGGGACCGCTGGATGGGTTCGCCTGGCCGGCACTGCTGGCGCTGGGGGCGGTGACGCTGGTGCTGGCGTCGCTGGGCGTGCTGGCGGCGAACCGGCTGCGCGCGCTGGCGGCCTACCTGGTGCTGGGCTCGGCGGCGACGCTGTTCGTCGCGTTCTCGCTGCATACCGTCGGCACGGTCGGTGCGGGGTTGTATTACCTGGTGCACAGCAGTTTCGCCGGCGCTGCGTTGTTCCTGCTGGCAGACCTGATCCGTCGGCGTCGCGGCCGCGCGAGCGATCGCAAGGACCTGGTGGCGGCGCTGCCGGACAAGACGGTGCCCGGGCTGCTGTTCCTCGTCGCGGCGGTGTCGCTGGCGGGTCTGCCGCCGCTGTCGGGTTTCATCGGCAAGCTGCTGTTGCTGGAAGCCGTGCCGGCCGGCCCACGCACAGCGTGGATCTGGACGCTGGTGCTTGGCACCAGCTTCCTGATGCTGGTGGGCCTGGCGCGCGCGGGAACCCGGTTATTCTGGCGCGTCGAACCCTGGCCCGATGCCGGCGTGGACAAGCTGGAGGCCTATACGCCGGAGAAGGATGTGGTGCCGGCGCCGTCGCGTCCGCTGGAAACCGCGGCCATCGTGCTGCTGCTTGCGTATGGCGTGGCGCTGGTGCTGGCCGCCGCGCCGGTGCTCGACTACACGCGGGCGACGGCGAGGCAGTTGCAGTCGCCTGCCGACTATGTGGAACACGTGCGTGCCGCGACGCCCGTGCTGAGGGAGCCCTGAGATGGCTGGATCCTGGCGCAAGCGCTGGTTGCCGTCGTTGCCGCTGAGCGTGGCGGTGTTCTGCTTCTGGCTGCTGTTGAACGACGAGATCAGTGCCGGGCACGTCGTGATGGCGCTACTGCTGGCGCTGCTGATTCCACCATTCGCCGCGCGGCTTGACCGCGAGTTCGCCCGCATCGGACGCCTGCGCAGCGTGCCGCGCATGCTGGGCGTACTGGCGATGGATATCGTGACCGCCAATGTCACCGTGGCGCTGCAGGTGCTGGGGCCGGAACGGAAGATCCGGCCGGGCTTCATCTGGGTGCCGCTCGACATCGGCAATATCCATGGCATCGCCGCACTGACCAGCATCATCACCCTGACACCGGGCACAGTGTCTTCGGTGCTGTCGGACGACCGCAGCCACTTGCTGGTACACGTTCTGAACCTGGACGATGCCGATGCGGTGATCCGGCAGATCAAGACGCGCTACGAGGCACCGCTGATGGAGATCTTCCCATGACCCCTCAGGCCCTGGTGATGTACGCCATCGTTGCATCGATGCACGTGGTCGGCCTGGCGATGCTGCTGGCGCTGGTGCGGCTGGTGCGCGGCCCCAGCGTGCCCGACCGCATCCTCGCGCTCGATACGCTCTTCGTCGCCGCGATCGCGCAGCTGGTGCTGTTCGGCATGTACCTGGGCACGGCGGTCTACTTCGAGGCGGCGCTGATCATCGCCATGCTGGGCTTCGTCGGCACGGTGGTGCTGAGCAAGTACGTGCTGCGACGGGACATCGTCGAATGAGCTGGGTCTTCGCCATCCTGCTGGTGCTGCTGCTGGCCGTGGGGAGTTTCTTCATCCTGGTCGGCTCCTTCAGCCTGTTGAAGCTGTCGGAGTTCTTCAAGCGCCTGCATGGACCGACCAAGGCCAGCACGCTGGGCGTGGGCTGCATGCTGATCGCGTCGGTCGGCTACCACGCGCTGAGCGGCACCGATCCGCAACCGAGGGAACTGCTGATCACCGCGTTCCTGTTCATCACGGCGCCGATCAGCGCGCACCTGATGGCCAAGGCGGCGCTGTCGCTGCACATGGCCGAACGGCCGCCGATGCCGGGAGGCGAGCCACCCAGGCCGATCGATGCGGTGGACGAAGGCGTCGGCAAGGACGACTGAGCCCCATGCGCACGGCCCTCGTCTTCGGTGCCAGCGGCCAGATCGGCGAGGCGCTGCTGGCCCGCCTCGATCCCGCCGAGTGGCAGGTCTTCGCCGTATCGCGCACGGCGCGTCCGTCCTCGTCGTCCGTGCGTTGGCTCAAGGGCGCGTTCGCCAGCATCGACGGGCTGCCCGACGCCGTCGACGTGATCTTCAGCACCGGACCGCTCGACGGTTTCGCGCAGTGGTATGCGCGCGGGCATGTCGCAACCTCGCGCGTGGTCGCGTTCGGGTCCACCAGCCTGGATACGAAACAGGCGTCCGGCGATGCGTACGAGCGCGACATCGTTGCACGCTTGCAGGCCGCCGAGCGGCAGGTCTTCGATACCGCGATCTCGAACGATGCGCTGGCGACCCTGCTGCGCCCGACGCTGGTCTACGGTGCGGGCCGCGACCAGACGCTGGCGCGGATCGCGGCGATGGCGCGGCGCATGGGCTTCTTCGTACTGCCGCGCGGTGCGGACGGACAACGCCAGCCGGTGCACGTGGATGATCTGGCCGACGCCGCGCTCGCCGTGGTGGATGCGCCTGCAACGCACGGTCAGGCGTACGCGCTGCCCGGCGGAGAAACCCTGGCCTATCGCGACATGGTGACGCGCACGCTGGCTGCGCTCGATCCGCCGGCGAGGCTCTGGCAGCTGCCGCTGCCGATATTCAGGGCTGCGCTGTCGCTCGCGAGACTGGCAGGCGTGATGCGCGGACTCAGCGACGATGCGGTCTCGCGCATGCGCGACGATCTGGTGTTCGATGCGACGCCGGCGCGGCGCGATTTCGGTTATGCGCCGCGCGCCTTCATCGCGGACGCGCGGGCGGTAGGGCAGGGCTGAATCGCAGGCGCCTCAGTACTTCCAGCCCATCTTCCGGTAGAACTTGCTGAGTACCCACACCGGGCCGATCAGCAGGTAGGTGAGGTCGGTGAGGAAGCTGGGCTTCTTGCCTTCGATCTTGTGGCCGATGAACTGCGCGATCCATGCGATCACGAACACCGCGACAGCGAGGAAGAACAGGTTCTGCAGGCCCAGCAGGCCTTCCAGCCAGCGCGTCAGCCACGCCATCGCGATGAAGATCGCCAGCATGCCGAAACCGAGCGGTCGCGAGAGTTTGTAGTAGTACATCCACGCGCCGAACATCGCCAGCGCCGCCCACATGCCGGACTTCACCCAGGTGCCGAACACCGGGATGCACCACAGCAGCGCCACCACCGTCCACAGGATCGCCGGCACGGCGAACACGTGGATCCGCTGGTTGGTCTCGTTGACGTGGTCGCCGGAATAGCTGGCGAACCAGCGGTCTACCGGGCGTTGCGCGGTCGCGTTCATTCATCCCTCCCGAGGATGGCAATGCGGCAGGGTATGGAGCATACCCCAGCCGCTGGCGCGCTGCCGGGCCGGCCATCGCAACACCGCAGGAGGGCGGACGAAGCCACCCTTGTAGGAGCGGACCATGCCCGCGATGCGCTTCGACCACAGCGCGCAGAAGCATCGCGGGCATGGCCCGCATCCTACAGATGCCGCGCGATCAGTCGACGACGATGCCGGCCAGCTTCTGCAGGGCTTCGGCGTACTTGGCGCGCGTGCGCTCGATGACCTCGGCCGGAAGCGTCGGGCCGGGCGCGGTCTTGTTCCAGTCCAGCGTTTCCAGGTAGTCGCGCACGAACTGCTTGTCGTAGCTCGGCGGGCTGGTGCCGACTTCGTACTGGTCCGCGGGCCAGTAGCGCGAGGAATCCGGCGTCAGCATCTCGTCCATGATGTAGAGGCGGCCGTCTTCGTCCGTGCCGAACTCGAACTTGGTGTCGGCCAGCAGGATCCCGCGCTCGGCGGCAACATCGGCGGCATAGCGGTAGATGCGCAGGGTGGCGTCGCGCACGCGCTCGGCCAGCTCCGCGCCGACGGTCTTCACCATCGCGTCGAAATCGATGTTCTCGTCGTGGTCGCCGACAGCGGCCTTGGTCGAGGGGGTGAAGATCGGCTCGGCCAGCTTCTCCGCCTGGCGCAGGCCGTCGGGCAATTCGATGCCGCTGACCTTGCCGGTGCGCTGGTAGTCCTTCCAGCCGCTGCCGATCAGGTAGCCGCGGGCGATCGCTTCCACCGGCACCGGCTTGAGCTTCTTCGTCACCACCGCGCGCCTGGCGTACAGCGAGGCGTCCACGCCGGCCGGCAGCACGCTGGCCACGTCGATGCCGGTCAGGTGGTTCGGCATCAGGTGCGCGGTCTTGGCGAACCAGAAGTTGGAGATCTGGCAGAGCATCTCGCCCTTGCCGGGAATGGGGTCGGGCAGCACCACGTCGAACGCGCTCAGGCGATCGGTGGCCACCATCAGCAGGCAATCGCCATCGGATGCATCGGCGGGCAGGCGGTCGCGGGGCAGGTCGAACACGTCGCGGACCTTGCCGCGATGGCGCAGGGTGAGGCCGGGCAGATCGGATTGAAGCAACGTCGTGGGCACAAACACTCCTTGGGGAGTCTGGAAACCATCGAGGCGGTACAGCGTCGTGGGGGCGTGCGGCAGGCCGTGCGCCCGTGCCCCGGGGCGGCCGTCTACCCGCTGCTGCGGGGCCGGGTACCGGACCGGGCCGCGTAGTGTACGGCGCTTGGGGCCGCCGTGTGCCGTAAAATGGCGCGATTGCCGGAGAAGGCGGGCCGAATGAAGCGCTGGTACGGAAAACTGCTGGGATTCGTGGCCGGTTGGCTGCTGATGCGCCATCCGTTGGGCGGCTTGGTGGGCCTGATCATCGGCCATGCCTTCGACGAGGACTGGTTCAAGCTCAGTCGCGAGAACCCTTACCGCGTGTTCGGCCTGACCAGCGACGCCAGCGATGCGGAGATCGATCAGGCCTATCGCCGGCTGATCTCCCAGTACCACCCCGACAAGATGGCCGGCGCGGCGGAAGACCTCCGCCGCCAGGCCGAACAGAAGGCCGGCGAGATCAACGCCGCCTACGACCGCATCAAGACCCTGCGCAAGCGCAAGTGAGCCATTCCATGTCGAACTGCATCATCGCCCCGTCCATCCTGTCCGCGAACTTCGCCCGCCTGGGCGAGGAAGTCGACAACGTGCTGAAAGCCGGCGCCGACTGGGTGCACTTCGACGTGATGGACAACCATTACGTGCCCAACCTGACCATCGGTCCACTGGTCTGCAGTGCGCTGCGCAAGCACGGCGTCACCGCGCCGATCGACGTGCACCTGATGGTGGAGCCGGTGGACCGCATCATTCCCGACTTCGCCGAGGCCGGTGCCAGCATCATCAGCTTCCATCCGGAAGCCTCGAAGCACGTGCACCGCACGATCCAGCTGATCAAGTCGCTGGGTTGCAAGGCCGGCCTGGTGCTCAACCCCGGCACGCCGGTCGAGGTGCTGGACTGGGTGCTGCCGGAGCTCGACCTGGTGCTGCTGATGTCGGTGAACCCGGGCTTCGGCGGGCAGGCCTTCATCCCGTCGGCGCTGGACAAGCTGCGCGCGGTGCGCGCGATGATCGACAAGACCGGCAAGGACATCCGCCTGGAGATCGACGGCGGCGTGAAGGCCGACAACATCGGCGAGATCGCGGCGGCGGGCGCGGATGCCTTCGTCGCCGGCTCGGCGATCTTCAATGCGCCGGACTACAAGGACGTGATCGACCGCATGCGCGCGGCCGTCGCCGACGCGCGCGGCTGAAAAAGCAGAAGGGCGATGGCCTGCGCCATCGCCCCGGAAGAATTGGAGGCTGATCCTGCCTCCGCCCGTCGTCCCTGCTATGGCCTTCCACACTACGCATCGTCTGTGACGGGCCCGTGACAGCGGCTTTGCCGTTGTAGGAGCGACGTGAGTCGCGACCGTTGACTTCGAGTTCCGGGATTACTGGGTCCGCGGCTTTCCTGTCAGCCATGGCGTGCGGTCGCGACTCACGTCGCTCCTACAGAGGGAAACGCTATGCTCGGCGCTTCCACCAAGGACTCCCCATGACCGCACCCCGCTGGCGCCTGATCCTCAACGGAAAATCCGCTGGCGATGACGACCTGCGAGAGGCGGTCGGCGTGCTGCGCGAGGACGGCATCACGCTCGACGTGCGGGTGACCTGGGAAGACGGCGATGCCGAACGCTATGTCGCCGAGGCGATCCGCGACGGTGTGGACACGGTCATCGCCGCCGGTGGCGACGGCACGCTCAGCGAAGTGGCGGCGACGCTCGCCCATCGCGACGGGGCGGCCGACGCGCTGCCGTCGCTGGGGCTGGTGCCGATGGGCACGGCGAACGACTTCGCCACCGCGGCCGGTATTCCGGACGAGCCGCTGCCCGCCTTGCAGCTGGTCCGCGAGGCGGCACCCGCTCCTGTGGATCTCCTGCGGATCGATGCCGAAGACGGTCCGCACTGGTGCGCCAACCTTGCCAGCGGCGGTTTCGGCACCGAGGTCACCGTGGAGACCGACGAAGGCCTGAAGAAGATGCTCGGTGGCTTGGCGTATCTCATCACCGGCATCGCCAAGCTGGGACGCATCGAGCCGGTCGCGGCGCGCGTGCGCGGTCCGGAGTTCGAGTGGCAGGGCGATTTCATCGCGCTGGGCATCGGCAACGGGCGGCAGGCGGGCGGTGGGCAGGCACTGTGCCCGGATGCGCTGATCGACGACGGCCTGCTCGACCTGACCATCGTGCCGGAGCTGTCCGGCGAGGTCGCCGCCACGGTGGGCACGCTGGTGAAGGACGGCAAGCATGCCGCGCTGGATCGCGTGGCCACCCGCGCGCGCCTGCCGTGGGTCGAACTGGAAGCCGACCAGTCGCTGATCCTTAACCTGGACGGCGAGCCCGTGCAGTCCCGGCGCTTCCGCATCGAGTGCGTCCCTGGCCGCGTCCGCCTGCATCTGCCGGCGGCCTGTCCGTTGCGCCTGCAACCAGACGCCTAGTGGCCGGCGGGCCGACGCGTCGGGTAAAGTAGGCCCGTGTCCCATCCCGCGCTCCCGCTTTCCAAAGATTCCGCACGCCTTGGCTGGCGATGGTGGCCCGTAGCCGTCGCCCGTACCGCCACCGTGTCCCGGAAGGAAAGCCCGCTTGATCTCGCACGCCCAGTTCCAGCAGTACGCTGCTGAAGGCTTCAATCGCATCCCCGTCGTCCGTGAAGTGCTGTCCGACCTGGACACGCCGCTCTCGGTCTACCTGAAACTCGCCGACGCCCCGCACACCTACCTGTTCGAATCGGTGGAGGGCGGCGAGCGCTTTGGCCGCTATTCCATCATTGGCCTGCCGGTGCGCCGCGTGGCCACGTTCCGCGGCCACGCGCTGCAGATCCACGACCACGGCCAGCTGGTCGAGACGCGCGACGTCGCCGATCCGTTCGCCGAAGTCGAAGCGCTGCGCGCCGCCTACGCGGTGCCCAAGCTGGACGGCCTGCCCGGATTCACCGGCGGCCTGGTCGGCTGGTTCGGCTTCGAATGCATCGGCTACATCGAGCCGCGGCTGGCGACGGGCGACAAGCCCGACGAACTCGGCACGCCCGACATCCTGCTGATGCTGTCGGAAGAAGTCGCGGTCTTCGACAACCTCAAGGGACGGCTGTACCTGATCGTCCATGCCGATCCGCGCGAAGCGGATGCCTGGGCGCAGGCGCAGGCGCGGCTGGACGTGCTGACGACCAAGCTGCGCCAGCCGGGCTCGTATCCGACGCCGATCACCCGTGACGTGCTGGACGAAAGCCACTTCGTCTCCGGCTTCACCCACGATGGCTTCATCGCCGCAGTGGAGCAGTCGAAGGAATACATCCGCGCCGGCGACATCTTCCAGGTCGTGCTGAGCCAGCGCCTGAGCGTGCCGTTCAATGCGCGCCCGGTGGACGTCTACCGCGCGCTGCGGGCGCTGAACCCGTCGCCGTACATGTACTTCCTCGACGTCGGCGACGTGCAGGTGGTCGGATCGTCGCCGGAGATCCTGGTGCGGCTCGAACAGGGCGAGGTCACCGTACGCCCGATCGCGGGTACGCGTCCGCGCGGGAAGACGCACGATGAAGACCTGGCACTGGAAGCCGAACTGCTGGCCGATCCGAAGGAGCGCGCGGAGCATCTGATGCTGATCGACCTGGGCCGCAACGACACCGGACGCGTGTCGGAGGCCGGTACGGTGCAGGTGGGCGAACAGTTCGTCATCGAGCGCTACAGCCATGTCATGCACATCGTCAGCGAAGTCACCGGCAAGCTGCTGCCGGGCCTGAGCTACACCGACGTGCTGCGTGCGACGTTCCCGGCCGGCACCGTCAGCGGCGCGCCGAAGATCCGCGCGCTGGAAGTGATCCGTGAACTGGAGCCGATCAAGCGCAACGTCTATGCCGGCAGCATCGGCTACATCGGCTGGCACGGCGATGCCGATACCGCCATCGCGATCCGCACCGCCGTGATCAAGGGCGGCCGCCTGCACGTACAGGCCGGCGCCGGCATCGTCTACGACTCCGATCCCGAGAAGGAATGGGACGAGACGATGAACAAGGGTCGCGCGCTGTTCCGCGCCGTGGCCGAAGCGGCGAAGGGTCTGTGATGGACGTCGCCACCGACAACGCGCGCATCAGCCTGCGCAACGATTACAGCGAAGGCGCGCATCCGCGCCTGCTGCAGGCGCTGGCCGTGGCGAGCGCGGAGATCAACCGCGGCTACGGGCTGGACGCACACAGTGCCCGTGCCGCCGCCCTGATCCGCGACCGTCTCGCCCGCGATGCCGACGTGCACTTCCTCGCCGGCGGCACGCAGACCAACCTCGTCGCGCTGGCTGCGTTCCTGCGTCCGCACGAAGCGGTGGTGGCGCCGGCCAGTGGCCATATCGCCACGCACGAGACCGGCGCCATCGAGGCCAGCGGCCACAAGGTGCTGACCGTCGCCACGCCTGACGGCAAGTTGAGCCCCGAACTGATCCAGCCGTGTGTCGACGGCCACAGCGGCGAGCACATGGTGAAGCCCCGGCTGGTCTATATCTCCAACACCACCGAATGGGGCACGCGCTACAGCGCGATGGAACTGCAGGCGCTGGGCGAGTTCTGCCGCAGCCGTGGCCTGTTGCTGTACGTCGACGGCGCACGCCTCGCCTCGGCGCTGACCACGCCCGGCAACGATGTCGACCTGGCACTGCTGTCGACGGAAGCGGATGCCTTCTACATCGGCGGCACCAAGAACGGTGCGCTGCTCGGCGAGGCGCTGGTCATCGTGAACCCGGCACTGCGCACGGACTTCCGCCACCTCATCAAGCAGCGCGGCGCGATGCTCGCCAAGGGCATGGTGGTCGGTGCGCAGTTCGAGGCATTGTTCGAGGACGGGCTGTACTTCGTGCTGGCGACGCATGCCAATGTCATGGCCGAACGCCTGCGCGGGATCCTGCAGCAGGTCGGCGTGCTGCTGGCCGTGGATTCACCGAGCAACCAGGTGTTCCCGGTGCTGCCGGATGCGGTCGTGGAGCGCCTCCAGGAACAGGTCGAGTTCGAGACCTGGGAGCGCCGCGGCGATGGCACCACGGTGATCCGGCTGATGACGTCGTGGGCGACGCCGGAATCCACCATCGAGGCGTTCGCAGTGACGTTCTCCGCGATTTATACCGAGGGTCGAGCCGCCGCGGCCGCCTCGCAGGCACAAGGAGCCTGAGCGATGCTGCTAATGATCGACAATTACGACAGCTTCACCTACAACCTCGTGCAGTACCTGCAATCACTGGGTGCCGAGGTGAAGGTAGTGCGCAACGATGCGATGACGGTGGACGAGATCGCCAGGCTGGCGCCCGAGCGTATCGTCATCTCGCCCGGCCCGTGCACGCCGAACGAAGCCGGCGTGTCGCTCGGGATCATCGAGCGGCTGGGCGCGAACACGCCCATCCTCGGCGTCTGCCTGGGCCACCAGAGCATCGGCCAGGCCTACGGCGGCAACGTCATCCGCGCCGGCCGCATCATGCACGGCAAGACCTCGCGCATCCGCCACGAAGGCAAGGGCGTGTTCGCCGGACTGCCGGATGCCTACGAAGCCACGCGCTACCACTCGCTGGTGGTCGAACGCTCCAGCCTGCCGGAGGCGCTGGAGGTTACCGCCTGGACCGAGAACGACGACGGCAGCTTCGAGGAGATCATGGGCCTGCGTCACCGCGAGTTCCCGGTCGAAGGCGTGCAGTTCCACCCCGAGTCGATCCTGACCGAGCATGGACACGCGTTGCTTAAGAACTTCCTGGAGTGATGATCTCCCACACCTTCCTGTGTAGGAGCGGGCCATGCCCGCGACTTTTTTCCTGCCGGGTGCACAGCGTATCGCGGGCATGGCCCGCTCCTACAGGCAATCCTAGATGCCACTGACCCCCCAAGAAGCCCTGCAGCGCACCATCGAGCATCGCGAGATCTTCCACGACGAGATGGTCGACCTGATGCGCCAGATCATGCGTGGCGACGTGTCGCCGACGATGACCGCCGCCATCCTCACCGGCCTGCGGGTGAAGAAGGAAACCGTCGGCGAGATCGCCGGCGCCGCCACCGTCATGCGCGAGTTCTCGCGGACGGTGGACGTTGCCGACCGCACGCGCCTCGTCGACATCGTCGGTACCGGCGGCGATGGCTCGCACACCTTCAACATTTCCACCTGTTCGATGTTCGTCGCGGCCGCGGCAGGCGCGCGGATCGCCAAGCATGGCAACCGCAGCGTGTCGTCGAAGTCGGGCAGTGCCGACGTGCTGGAAGCGCTGGGCGTCAACATCGAGCTGCAGCCGGAACAGGTGGCCGCATCCATCGGCCAGACCGGCATCGGCTTCATGTTCGCGCCCGTGCACCATCCGGCGATGAAGGTGGTGGCGCCGGTGCGGCGCGAGATGGGTGTCCGCACGATCTTCAACATCCTTGGGCCGCTGACCAACCCGGCCGGTGCGCCGAGCATCCTGATGGGCGTGTTCCATCCCGATCTTGTCGGCATACAGGCGCGCGTGCTGCAGGAACTGGGCGCGGCGCGCGCGATGGTGGTGTGGGGGCGCGACGGGATGGACGAACTGTCGCTGGGCGCCGGCACGCTGGTCGGCGAGCTGCGCGACGGCGAAGTGCGCGAGTACGAGCTGCACCCGGAAGATTTCGGTATCGCCATGGCGGCGAGCCGCAACCTGCGGGTCGCCGATGCCGCCGAGTCGAAGGCGATGCTGCTGGGCGTGCTGGACAACCGGCCTGGCCCGGCGCGCGAGATCGTGGTGCTGAACGCTGGCGCGGCGTTGTATGTGGCCGGCGTGGCGGACAGCATCGAGGATGGCATTGCGCGCTCGCGGGACGCCATCGCCAGTGGCCGGGCGCTGGAGCGCCTGCAGCAGTTCGTCGCCACCACCCAGGCACTGGGAAAACAGGAAACGCATTGAGATGGCCGCCAGCGGATTCGCCAGCCTGCCCAAGCCACCGTATTACGCGGTGGTTTTCTCCTCGCAACGCAACGGCCGGGACGATGCCGGCTACGGCGCCATGGCCGAGCGCATGGTCGAACTGGCCCAGCAGCAGCCGGGCTTCCTGGGCATGGAGTCCACGCGCGGCGCGGATGGCTTCGGCATCACGGTGGCGTACTGGGAGAGCGAGGCTGCGATCCTCGCCTGGCGACAGCATGCCGAGCATACGGCGGCGCGCGAGCAGGGGCGGCGGGACTGGTACGACCATTTCGAACTGCGGGTCGCCAGGGCCGAGCGTGCCTATGGCTGGGACCGCGAGGCCGCCGGGCACCGCGGATAGTGCGAAAATAAGGGTCCCGCACAGGCGGGTGCCCGCCTGAGGACTGCATGAGCGACATCCTGACCACCATCCTCGCCCGCAAGGCGGACGAGATCGCCGAGCGCAGCGCACGCGTTTCCCTGGACGACCTGCGTGCACGCATCGCCGAGGCGTCGCCGGTGCGCGGCTTCGCCGATGCGCTCAACGCGATGATCGCCCAAGGCGATCCGGCGGTGATCGCCGAGGTCAAGAAGGCGAGTCCGTCGAAGGGCGTGATCTGTCCGGACTTCCGTCCGGCCGACATCGCGGTGAGCTACGAGTTCGGCGGCGCGGCCTGCCTGTCGGTGCTGACCGACGTCGATTTCTTCCAGGGCGCGGACGACTACCTGACGCAGGCACGCGAGGCGTGCACGCTGCCGGTGCTGCGCAAGGATTTCACCGTCGACCCCTACCAGGTCTACGAAGCACGCGTGCTCGGCGCGGACTGCATCCTGCTGATCGTGGCGGCGCTGGACGATGGACAGCTGGTCGACCTGTCCGGCCTGGCGATGGAACTGGGCATGGACGTGCTGGTCGAGGTGCACGACATCGACGAACTCGAGCGCGCACTGCAGGTGCCAGTGCCGCTGGTCGGCATCAACAACCGCAACCTGCGCACGTTCGAGGTGTCGCTGCAGGCGACGCTGGACATGAAGGATGCGGTACCGAAGGATCGTCTGCTGGTGACCGAGAGCGGCATCCTGGTGCCGGAAGACGTCGCCACGATGCGTGCGGCCGGCGTCGATGCGTTCCTGGTCGGCGAGACCTTCATGCGCGCCGAAGAGCCCGGCGAGGCGCTGCGTCAGCTATTCTTCCCGGCATGACGGACGTTTCCTATCCGACGCCGCGTGCCGATGCCCCGGTCGTCGTCTTCGATTTCGACCACACGCTGTACGACGGCGACTCCGGCGGCCATCTGGTCAAGTGGCTGATCTGGCGCAATCCGCTGCGCATGGCGGTCGCGCTGGCCGCGTCGGTCGTGCTGGGGCCGATGGTGGCGTTCCTGCCGACGCGCCGTCGCGGGATCTCCGGCTATATCTGGATCGGCACGTTCGGCCTGCATGGCCGACGCAGCTTCGATGCGCTGATCGACCAGTATGTCGCGACGCACCGCGACGAAGTGCAGCAGCGGTTGCTGCCGCACGCGCTCGAGGTATTCCGCGAGCATCGTGCCAGCGGCGACAACGTGGTGGTGGCCACCGGTGCGCCGCCGGAACTGGCGCGGGCAATCCTCAGATTCGTCGCCCACGAGGACGTGCCGGTCATCGGTACCGCCGTCGGGCCGCGACTGGGTGCGGTGGTGGCGACGCGCCACTGCCACAACGAAGAAAAGATGCGCATGCTGCGCGAGCGCGGCTACGGCGAGGTCGCCGTGGCGTATTCGGACAGTAGCGCCGACCTCCCGCTGTTGAAGGCGGCACGCGCGCCCGTGGTGGTGAATCCGAAGGCCGCGCGGGTGGCGATGTTCCGTCGCGTGCTGCCGCCGGGCACGCCCATCCTCAACTGGGGTTGCAAGGACCGTGGCGGCGCGGATATCGCCTGACCGCCGGGCGCCGGCTCAGATCCGCTCCGGCGCGTTCCAGTCCTTGATCAGGTCGCCGAACTCGATCTCGGCGAAATCCTGGTACTCGCCGGCGTCGAAGAAGCGGCCGTAGCAGCCCTTGCAGCTTTCGAACCAGATATGCGGCTGCAGCGGGTCGACCATGCGGATCAACGGACGGTCGCCGATGCAGGCGGGGCAGGTGATCCGGTCGATCTTGTTGTACTGCTCGCCGACGGCCGGGTCGCCCGTGTCGATCTCGTCCGCGCGGTCCTTGAGCGTCTCGTGGTCCACCATCTCGAACCAAAGCCCCTTGCACTGGGTGCAGCGATGGACGTGGGCCTGGGGGATGGCGATCAGTTCCATCGCGCTGTGGCACTTGGGACACTGCATGGGGCGTCGGCTCGGATGATCGGGTCGCGGGATTCTACCCCGGACCCCGGTCCGCGACAGCGCGCACGGGGTCAGACCCGCAAGGGTTCGATCTCGACCTTCGGCAGCAGGCGCTTGGTGAAGTAGCCGTCCTTGTAGTAGCGGACCTTGCGGCAGAGGATGGGGTGGGCCAGGCCCTCGTACAGCACGATCTCCTTCTCCGGCCCCATCGCCTTCAGTTCCTGCGGCAGCATCAGCGCGCGCTTCTCGAGCAGCTCGTTGTCGGACACATTGCTCCCGCGCCCGTGCGAGCGCGTGCGTGCGCGACGCTTGATGGTCGTGTAGCCGAGCATCTCCGAATAGTCGTTGGCGTCCTGCTGCTCGCGCGGGGCGTAGATGATCTGCAGCGCATGGTTGGTGATGATGGTGCGCGACAGTTCCTTGCCGTAGACCGCATCCAGCTGCGCCATCGACTGGATGATCGGCAGCAGGCGAAGGTTGTAGCCGGCCATGTAGGCGACGGCTTTGGCGATGATGTCGACGCGGCCGATCGCGGTGAACTCGTCCATCAGCAGCAGGCACTGGTGCTTGAGCGTGGGGTCGTTCTGCGGCAACACTTTGGTGTTGACGTTGATCAGCTGGCTGAAGAACAGGTTCACGATCAGCCGGCTCTCCGCCAGCTTGTTCGGCTGGATACCGACATAGATGGTCATGCGGCGACGACGCACGTCGTCGAGTCGGAAGTCGTCGGCGCTGGTGGCGGCGTCCAGTACCGGGTTCAGCCACGGATTCAGCGGTTCTCGGAACGAGCCGATGATCGAGGCGAAGGTCACGTCCGCCTGCGACAGCAGGCCCGCGAATGCCGTGCGCGCCTGTCCGCTGAGGAACGGCGCCTCCACCAGCTTCTGCAGGTAGGGCTTGAGTTCGCCGCCATCGCCCGACGCCAGGCGCAGCACCGCCCCCAGCGTGGGCGCCTCCGCCGTGCGGTCGTGGTCGCGCCGTTCGAACAGGTACAGCGTGAACGCGAGGAAGGCGTTGCGTGCCTGGCTGACCCAGAACTTGTCCTTGTCGTCTCCGTCCGGATACAGCATGGCCGCGATGCTCTGCAGGTCGGACACGCGGAAAGCGGGATCCGGCGATACGTAGGTCATCGGATTCCAGCGATGACTGCGGCGGTCTTCGGCGAACGGATTGAACAGGTAGACCTCATGGCCGATCGATTGCCGCCAGCCGGAGGTCAGGTCGAAGTTCTCCTGCTTGATGTCCAGCACCACCGCCGACTCGCGGTAGTCGAGCAGATTGGGGATCACCACGCCCACGCCCTTGCCCGAACGGGTAGGGGCCGCGAGGATCACGAACTGCTGCCCCGACAGGCGCAGCAGTTTCCCGTTCATCTGGCCGACCACGATGCCGTTGTCCTTGCTCGACAGGAAACCCTTGTTCGCCAGGTCGATCATGCCGGCGAAGCGCGCGCGGCCATGCAGGTTCCGGTAGCTGCGCAGCTTGTAGACCATCACCGACAGCGCGGCCCAGACGAGCAGCATCAGTCCGCCACCGACGGCGCCGGCCGCTTTTATTCGCCACGCGTACGGCTGCACGCGGCGATGGTCGAGATGCTTGAGGTAGTCGATGTAGGTGCCGAAGCCGACCTGGCCGCCATCGAGGCCGAGGAACAGCAGCGCCAGATAGCCGGAGAGGTAAAGGGCGCCTACCGCCGCGAGGGCGGCGAGCACCAGGATGATCAGAACACGTGTACTGCCCAAGCGACCCCCTGTCGTCGTTCCATGATGAATGCCGTGATGGCGTCAGCGTCGGCCGCCTGCGGCTGCTTCCTGCTTCCCTGATGCATCGATCAGCACGTACTGGTCGTTCTTCTGCCAACGCGGCAGCCCGTCCTGCAGTTTGATGCAGGGCTGCCCGCTGCAGGAGGTGATGGTGACGTGCTGCAGCGCCTCCAGCACTTCCGCGTCCACGTTGGCGCGCTCGGAGCGCTGCACGTTGTGCCACGCCGCATAGCCGCTGCCCGCCACCAGTGCCAGGCAGGCCACCGACAGTACGCCCAGCGATTTCCAGCCGAGGAAGCGCGCGTGCTGCGACAGCTGAGCCTGTTCGCGTTGCAGGTGATCGGCCACGTGGCGAAGTCGCGCCGCCGTCTCGCCGATGCTGTGCGTGGCGGCAGGGATCTCCTGCGCCAGAGCGTCATGCACGGCACTGCGCGCCTGTTCGGTCATTTCGCACTTGCCTTCCTCGATGGTCTTCCTGACCACGATGGCGGATGCCTGGAGTTCCTGTGCGGCGGTCTGTTGTGCCGCCGCCGCCTTGTTGCACTGTTCGGTCAGGTGCGCCGCCAGCAATGCTGCGTTGGCGACGAACTCTTCCATTTTTGACGGTTCCATATTGCTCCCTGTCACGCGAGGCATTGCGCACCCTCGTCGTCAGCATGATGCCAGAGATGTTTTTCTTTCAAGCGAAAGAGGAAAAGAGAAAAAGCAGTAGGAACTTTATGAGGCGCTGTGGAGTTGCTTGTGTATCCATTCGCTTCGGCTGCATTTTCATTCATCGCAGTGAAGGAGGATTTCACATTCGATGTGACGCCGTTCCCTATTTCACATGGTTCTTCACATTCATGATCGAACGTGCAGGTGAAATTTCATCTGATTGCAATGCAAGCTTTGTTTTATGGGCTTTCGCGAGCATCGTTAATGTCGATGAAGATAGTTGTACATATGTTTACGTTTTGAATTTGGTTGACGACACAAAAACGCGTGGCTATGTTCGGCTCGACTGCCGTGATGCAGTACGCGGATTCAACGTGCGACACGCGTTAAAGGTCGCATGGGCGTCAAAGGAGCGTGAGCGCATGGATGCGAATACAGGGGGCAGTGCGCAGGCAGGTGTCCTGTGCAAGGCGACAAGCTCGGGACGACCGTGGATCCCGGCGCGCGCGGGCGCGCATTGCCACCCGGAGACATTCATCAGTGCCGTGGCGCGTCCCGTTGGGGACGCGCATCGGATGTCTGTTGCCGACGATTGCAGAAAGGTGGATTCGTGATCCGGAACGTCGTTCTTCGCAAGATGATGGTGTTGGGTGTCGTGATGGTGCCGATGGTGGTCGCGGGATGCGCCACACCGAAGGCGGCTGATATCAACGGGCGCTGGAAGCCGATCAACCGCTTCGCGGACGCGCCGCAGGCCATTCCGCTGCAGCAGGCCTACATCTACCAGGCGTCGCCCGCGGACGGCACGCTCAGGACGATGCTGGTGCGCTGGGCCAAGGACGCCAAGCTCACGCTCATGTACCTGCATCCGAACGACTACACGCTGCACGCGCCGGTCGCGCAGATCCGCACCAGCAGCCTCGAGGATGCCGCCACGTCGCTGTCGGCCGCGTATGCGGACCAGGGTGTGCAGGTCGTCATCGAGCGGCCGCGGATCATCGTCAGCCAGGCCGCGCCGCCCTCGGCGGATGTCGCGCCTGCCGCGGCGCTGGGCGACTGAGGCGACGGTCCGCGCATGTTCAAGAAAAAGACGTCTTCCCCCGACATCGATCGCGCCGTGGCGCAGGGCGTCAGCTTCGAGCTGACCCTGGCGGAGCGCGCGCGCAAGAGCGAGCGGCGCGCTTGGCTCGTCGCATGGTCGGCCATCGTGATGTCGCTGATCCTGGCGGGCGGGTATTTCCTGTTCCTGCCACTGAAGGAGAAAGTGCCCTACCTCGTCATGGCCGATCCCTACACCGGCACCGCCAGCGTGGCGCGGCTGTCGGGCAACTTCCAGGATCGCGACATCACCACCGAGGAAGCGATCAACAAGAGCAACGTCGCGCAATTCGTGCTGGCGCGCGAATCCTACGACTCGGGCCTGATCGGCCAGCGGAACTGGCGCACGACCTTGTCGATGGCGGGGCCGGCCGTGTCGCCGGCCTATATCGCGCTGCACTCGGAAAGCAACCCGGAGCGGCCGTTCCGCCTGTACGGCGGCGCCAGCTCGGTGCGTACCCGCATCCTCAGCATCGTGCTGATCGGCGGAGGCCCGGGGACGCGCCCGACGGGTGCCACCGTGCGCTTCCAGCGCAGCCTTTACGACAAGGCGCGTGGCCGATTGCAGCCGCTGGACAGCCGCATCGCGACACTGGAGTTCACCTACAACCCCGATCTTCGCCTGAGCGAAGAGGACCGCCTGCTGAATCCATTGGGCTTCCGCGTCACCAACTACCGGGTCGACGACGACTTCGCTGCCGCGACCGTGCCCGAGCGCGAGTTCCCCGTGCCGCCCGCCGCAGCTCCCGCTGCCACGCAGCCAGCGCCGGCCGATGCCGCCGCCCCCAACGAAAACGATGTACCGACCGTACCGCAACCCGCGGAACAGTCGGAGCCCGAGACCCGACCTGGAGTGCCCCAACGATGAGGTTGAAGGACGCCCTGCTGCGTGTGGCCGCGATCGGCCTGCTGCTCATCACGCTGCCCGCGATGGCCCAGGTGATCGAGGAGTACGCGTATGCGCCCGATAAGGTGTATTCCGTGCGCACTGGTCTTGGCATCACCACGCAGATCGAACTGTCGCCGCACGAGGAGATCCTCGACTTCAGTACCGGCTTCAGCGGTGGCTGGGACATCAGCCGTCGCGGCAACGTGTTCTACCTGAAGCCGAAGAACGTCGACGTCGATACCAACCTGCTGGTGCGTACCGCGGCGCATTCCTACATTTTCGAGCTCAAGGTCGTGGCGACTGACTGGCGTGTGCTCGACCAGGCCCGAGCCGCCGGCGTGCAGTACCGCATCAAGTTCGCCTATCCCGGCGACACCAGCTTCGCCGGCACCAACACCCGGCCGCAGGACGTGGCGTCTGAACTCAGCACCGACGTCGAGCCCGGGCGCGCCTACCACTTCAACTACGAGTACGCCCAGCGCAAGCGCGGCCCGACCTGGCTGGTGCCGACGACGGTCTACGACGACCGCCGCTTCACCTACATCCGGATGGGGGACCGCACGCGCTTCCCCAGCGGCAATTTCCCGGTGGTGTTCGCACGCGACAGCGAGGAGGGCGACGAGTTCGTCGTCAACTCGACCGTGGAGGACGACACCATCGTCGTGCATGGCACGTATCCCTACTTGGTCATCCGCCACGGCGACAACGTGGTAGGCCTGCGCAGGAGCCCGGAGCAATGAACCAGACGCCGAACGATCATCCGGACATGGGCCCCGAGCGCGTGGCGCCGCAGAGTCCGTACCAGACCGCGCGCCCGGTGGCGGAGCCCGACCTGGACGCGAACGCGCCCTACCTGCGCTCCGCGGACGTGCAGCGGCTCAACCGCAAGGCGCTGCTGTTCCTGGCGGGCATCATCGTGCTGATGCTGCTGGTGGTGTTCTGGATCTTCAGTGGTGGCCTGTCGTCGAAGGACGACCGTGAAAAGATGCCCGCCAAGGGTGAGCAGGTGGTGATTCCCGCGGCGCCGCGCGATCTGCCGGAGCTTCCGCCCGAGGCGGCGCCGGTGCCGCTCGAGCCGGACCTGCCGCCGTTGCCGGTGGTCGATCAGGGCGGTCCATCGACCGCGTCCATGATGGCCATGCCGTCCGGCCTCCCTGGCCGACAAGAACCGACGTTGCGCGAGCGCCGCATGCTCGACATGGCCAGCACGTTCGGCGAAGGCGGCGTGGAGGGTGCAGCGCCGCAGGATCAGGGGATGGCCGACTACGCCGCCATGTTGGCCGGACAGCAAGGGCAGGGCCCGGCGACGCCGCGCGAAGCACCGGACGGCATGACCAGCGCCAAGCCGCTCTACAACCCCAACACCCTGCTGCTGCGCGGCACCTACATCCGCTGCGTGCTCGAATCGCGCGTGATCACCGACGTGCCGGGCTACACGTCCTGCGTGGTGACCGAGCCGGTGTATTCCGTCAACGGCAAGCGCCTGCTGCTGCCGCGTGGCTCGAAGGTGATGGGCAGCTACAATTCCGAGGCCATCATCGGCGAGCGCGCCGCCATCGTGTGGGACCGCATTACCACGCCCACCGGCATGGACGTCAACATGCGCAGCCCGGGCACCGACATGCTGGGCGCGGCTGGCAATCCGGGCCACTACTCCGCGCACTGGGCGCAGCGCATCTCGTCCGCGCTGCTGATCAGCATGCTGAGCGATGCGTTCAAGTACGCAGGCGCCAAGCACGGGCCGCAGGAGACCTCAATCGTCAACGGCGCCATCGTCCAGAACCCGTACGAGAGCAACACCGCCAGGACCATGGAGCGCCTTGCCAACATGGCGCTGGACCGCAACATGGCGCGCCCGCCCACGGTGACGATCAACCAGGGCACCATCGTCAACGTCTACGTGGCGCGCGACGTCGATTTCTCCGCGGTGATGCGCTGACCGGCCCGCCGTCATGGACACGCAGAACGAGCCCCTTGCCCGCGTCTCCAACGAGTTCCTGGACTACCAGTACCAGGTGCTCGGGATCGGCGAGCACATGCATTCCTCGGATGTGACCGAGATCTGCATCAATCGCCCGGGCGAGCTCTACCTGGAAACCGCCCGCGAGGGCTGGCTGAAGGCCGACGTGCCGACGTTGACCTTCGAGCGCGCGCGCCAGTTCTGCACCTCCGTCGTCAACGAAAGCAACACCGGCCAGCGCATCACCGACATCGATCCGATGGTGTCGCTGACGTTCCCCACCGGCCAGCGTGCCCAGTTCGTGATCCCGCCCGCCTGCGATGCCGGCAAGGTGTCGATCACCATCCGCCTGCCAGCGAAGTTCAGCAAGTCGCTGGAGCAGTACGAGCAGGACGGCTTCTTCGACGAGATCCTCGAGCAGCAGCAGGTGCTCGGCGACCACGACCAGGAACTGCTGGCGCTGCGCCGCAGCCGCAACTACGCCGAGTTCTTCCGCAAGGCCGTGCACTACCACAAGAACATCGTGGTGGCAGGCGCGACCGGCAGCGGAAAGACCACCTTCATGAAGTCGCTGGTCAACCACATCCCCGACCAGGAACGTCTGGTGACGATCGAGGATGCGCGCGAGCTGTTCATCCGCCAGCCCAACGTCGTGCACCTCCTGTATTCGAAGGGTGGGCAGAGCGCCAGCAACATCACCGCCAAGAACTGCATGGAAGCCTGCCTGCGCATGAAGCCGGACCGCATCATCCTGGCCGAGCTGCGCGGCGACGAATCGTTCTACTTCATCCGCAACTGCGCATCCGGCCATCCGGGCTCGATCACCAGCTGCCATGCAGGCAGCACCGCGCAGACCTGGGACCAGCTCGCGCTGATGGTGAAGGCCTCGGCCGAGGGTGCCGGCCTGGAATTCGAGGTCATCAAGCGCCTGCTGAAGATGACCATCGACATCGTCGTACACATCAAGGCGCACGCCGGGCGCCGCTACATCACCGGTATCGATTTCGATCCCGCCCGCGCGTTGGCGTCCTGAGGAGAGGCAAGCACATGAAGCTCATGAATGCAGCGCAGGACAGCCAGCCGTCGCCCGTCACCGGGAGGGCTTGCTGATGTTGCCCGGCATGGAGCTGATGGGCTGCACCGGACTGGCGGTCCCGCCGACGGTGATGGAGCACGTCGTCAAGGTCGAGTCCTCGTTCAACCCCTACGCGATCGGCGTGGTGGGAGGACGGCTGGCACGGCAGCCACGCAATCTTCCGGAAGCGCTGTCGACCGCGCGCATGCTGGAGGATCGGGGCTACAACTTCTCGCTGGGGCTGGCACAGGTCAACCGCTACAACCTGGCGAAGCAGGGGCTGGATAGCTACGAGAAAGCCTTCGATGTCTGTCCCAACCTGCAGGCGGGGTCGCGCATCCTCGCCGAGTGCTACTCGCGGTCGGGCAGCAACTGGGGCAAGGCCTTCAGCTGCTACTACTCGGGGAACTTCACCACCGGCTACCGGCACGGCTACGTGCAGAAGGTGTTCGCATCGTGGCAACGGCAGGTGGGCAAGGACACCGCTGCCGCCATCCCGGTCATCGACCGCCGGAAGGCGGCAAGCCCGCAGCGCACCGTGCCGCGGGCGACCGCTGCCACGGGCACGACGTCGTCGCGCGTGGCGCGCCGCATCCAGGAGGCGAGCAGCGACCGGGCGTCCACGCAGCGTCCCACCGCAGCCGTCGCCAGTATGGCCAGGCCGGCAGCTGGCCCGCCTGTCGCAGCATCGGCGCCGCTGACGCCTGCCGCGGCGGCACCGGTTCCGTCGGCCATCGCACAGGCATCGGCCGACGCGCCCGTCCTCGTGCAGGCCTACCACCAGAACACCACCGCGACGCCGCAGGCGCCGCAGGTCGTGCAGGCATCCGGGAGGGATGACGCTTTCGTCTTCTAGCAGAACCCGCCAGGGATGGCTCATCGGCACGCGAAAGTGCCACCCACCGTTGCAACCACCATTTGGGGTCTACCATGAAAAACTCGAACGAAATGCATGCAAAACTGGCCTTCAATGCGGCCGTCGTCGCGCTCGTCGGCAGCATGGCGCTGGTGTTTCCCGACATCGCGATGGCGCAGGACGTCACCGGCGCGACCACGCGCGTCAACAGCTTCTTCAGCAATATCAATTCCCTGCTGAACATCGCATCCATCGCCATCGTGACGATCGCGGTGATCTTCGCCGGCTACCAGATCGCCTTCAACCATAAGCGTATCGGCGATGTCGCGCCCGTGCTGATCGGCGGCTTCCTGATCGGTGCCGCGGCGCAGATCGCGAACATGCTGTTGCCCGACGACGTCACGTCGACCTCGATGGTCGTTGGCGAACTGCTGAAGCAGTATGCATAAGAACGTGCTGTTCAGGGGCTGTACGCGCCCGCCCATGTTCATGGGGGTTCCCTATGTGCCGTTCGCGGTCGGTGCGGGCGCGTGCCTCCTGCTCACGTTCTACTTCAATATGTTCTTCCTGGCCTTGTTGCCGGTGGTCATCTTCATCATGCGGCAGATGGCGCGCCGCGACGAGATGATCTTCCGACTGCTCGGCCTGCGTTGGCAGTTCCGGACCAAGGTCCGGAACCTGCGCCACCACGAAGGCATGTGGGTGTTCACGCCCAACAACTACCGCAAGCGTTTCGACGAATCGATTCCGGACTGATCCCATGCTCGCGCCCGACCTGTCCATCGCCGAGTTCATTCCCCTGTCCGCCCACGTGTCGCCGTACGTGGTCAAGACGACGGGCGGCGATTTCCTGCTGACCTGGCGGCTGGACGGGCTCCCGTTCGTGGGGCGCGAGGAGTGGGAGCTGGAGCACCGCCACAACACGTTCAACCGCATGCTGCAGACCCTGCGCGCGCCCGACTTCGTCAATGTCGCGTTCTGGGTCCACGATCTGCGGCGTCGTGGCCGCATCCGTTCGGGCGCGCGCTTCGACCAGCCCTTCAACCAGGAGCTGTCGGACGGTTATTTCGATGCGTTGTCGGCGCAGAAGATCATGCAGAACGAGCTGTACCTCACGATGATCTACCGGCCCATCGTGATGGGAAAGAAGTTCGTCGAGAAGTCCGCCAACGTGCCGCGCCTGCAGGCGGAGCAGGACCAGGCCGTGGCCAAGCTGATGGAACTGGCGGGCAACGTCGAGGCGGTGCTGAAGGACTACGCCCCTGCGCGGCTCGGCATGTACGAGTCCGAATCGGGCGGCGTGTTCTCCGAAACGCTGGAATTCTTCGGCTTCCTCCTCAACCGCATCTCCGAGCCGGTGCCGGTGTTGCGAGCGCCGCTCTACGATTATCTGGCCGTGAGCCGGCACATGTTCTCGTCGAAAACCGGCGACTTCGTCGTCAGCACGCCGGACGGGCAGAATCATTTCGGCGCCATCCTCAACATCAAGGAATACACGGACGGCACCTGGCCGGGCATCCTCAACGGACTGAAGTATCTGGACTTCGAGTACGTCATCACCCACTCGTTCAGTCCGATGGGACGCCAGGATGCGCTGAAGGTGCTGGACCGCACCAAGGGCATGATGATCTCGTCCGGCGACAAGGCGGTCAGCCAGATCGTCGAGATGGACAGCGCCATGGACCAGGTCGCGTCCGGCAACTTCGTGCTGGGCGAGTACCACTTCATCATGACCCTGTACGCCGAGGACCAGAGTCGCCTTTCGCAGAACCTCGCGGTCGCGCGGGCGGAACTGTCCAATGCCGGCTTCGTCTCCGCCAAGGAAGACCTGGCGGTCTGCTCCTCCTTCTACTCCCAGCTGCCGGGCAACTGGCGCTACCGCACGCGCCTGGCCAACGTCAGTTCACTGAATTTCCTCGGCCTGTCGCCGCTGCACAATTTCGCGACCGGAAAGCGCGACAATAACCCCTGGGGCGACTGCGTCACCGTGCTGCAGACGACCAACGGGCAGCCGTACTACTTCAATTTCCACGCGACCCACCCGGCCGAGAACTCGCTGGGCGAGAAGGCCATCGCCAACACCATGGTCATCGGCAAGTCCGGTACCGGCAAGACGGCGCTGATCAACTTCCTGCTCAGCCAGGTGCAGAAGTTCGACCCGGTCCCGACCATCTTCTTCTTCGACAAGGACCGTGGCGCGGAGATCTTCGTGCGCGCCTGCGGCGGCAACTACCTGGCGCTGAAGAACGGGCAGCCCACCGGTTTCAACCCGTTCCAGTGCGAGCGCACGGACGCCAACGTGCAGTTCCTCGCCGGCCTGATCAAGGTGCTGGCGGCCAAGACGCACTACACGGCACGCGAGGACGAAGACATATTCCGGGCCGTCGAAGCCATGCTCGACATGCCGCTGCACCTGCGGTCGATGACCAACTTCCAGAAGAGCCTGCCCAACATGGGCGACGACGGTCTGTATGCGCGGTTGCGCAAGTGGACGGCGGGCAATGCGCTGGGCTGGGTGTTCGACAACCCGGTGGATACTATCGACCTCAGCCGGGCGAGCATTATCGGCTTCGACTACACCGACGTCATCGAAAACGCCGAGATCCGCGTGCCGGTGATCAACTACCTGCTGCACCGGCTGGAGGAGCTGATCGACGGCCGGCCGCTGATCTACGTGATGGACGAGTTCTGGAAGATCCTCGACGGCGGCGGCGCGCTGAAGGATTTCGCCAAGAACAAGCAGAAGACGATCCGAAAGCAGAATGGCTTGGGCATCTTCGCCACGCAGAGCCCGGAGGACGCGCTGGCCAGCGACATCTCGGCGGCGCTGATCGAGCAGACAGCCACGCTGATCCTGCTGCCGAACCCGAATGCCGCGCGCGAGGACTACATCGACGGACTCAAGCTGACCGATGCGGAGTTCGAGGTGATCAAGAGCCTCGATGAACGCTCGCGCTGTTTCCTGGTCAAGCAGGGGCACGCATCGACCGTGTGCCAGCTCAACCTGCGTGGCATGGACGACGCGCTGGCGGTGATCTCCGCCAGTACGGACAACATCGAGATCATGCACAGGATCGTCGACGACGAGGCGCAGTACCTCGGCATCGACAAGGCCGACCTGCTGCCCGAGCAGTGGCTGCCGCGCTTCCAGCAGGAACGGAAGGGTTCGCGCAGCCGTCGGGAACCTCCCGCGTCATCGTCTCCGCGGGAAGACCGCTCCACCGGCCCGCGTTCCACGCGGCCCACCTACTCCAGCATCCAGCGCTGAACGGATAGCAGAGGATCCTCGCCATGAACGTACTGACATCGCATCTCACGACCCGCCATATCGCCATCGCCCTGTTCGTCATGGGGTTGGGTACCACCGCCAGCGCCCACGCGCAATGGCGAGTGGTGGACAACGCGGCCAATACCAAGCTGCAGGACATGAATGGCCGCATCGGCACGACCAGCGCCAGCGGCAACGGCAATGGCACGGTGAACGGCAACCTGCGGGAGCTCTACCAGCAGCAGGTATTCGAGTCCTACAACAGCGACAACGAGAACAGCAAGGCCGCGCCCGAGCCGGAGGAGAAGCTGCAGCACGCGCAGCCCACCCAGAGCGGCGCCAACGTGAATGCCGACAGCCGGTGTCCGCAGCCCAGTGGCGCAGGCGCTGCGCAGCAGCAGTGGCAGCTGTGCAGGGAGATCGTCAATACCGAACTGGCGAAGTACAACTACTCGCTGAAGATGTACGAAGTGACGACCCAGCGACAGCGCTACCTCGACGAGCTCAAGCGGCAGCGTGCCAACATCCGCAGCCACGAGGTCGGCAAGCTCCAGGACAACACCAATCGCATCCTGCTGCTGATGTCACAGATGGAAATCGATCGCCAGCAGCAGCAGACCTACATCGACGCCTACGTGGCCCGTATTGCCTACCTTCAGGAAGCCAGCAAGACGATGGCCCAGCAGGCACTGGAAGGCACGAGGAGTTCGACGGGTGGCTTGGGTGGCGGCTTGGGCAGCATCGTTGGCGGTCTGGCGGGTGCGGGCGCGCTGAAGCTGGCGCTCGATGCGGCCCAATCGCGGCGACGCAACTGAGCGTTGACGGAATCGGCGTGATGCAAGGGGGGCGTCATCGGGACGCGAAGGAACGGACATGATGGGTTCGGTGTCACTG
Source organism: Pseudoxanthomonas sp. LjRoot206 (assembly GCF_056175725.1). NCBI lineage: Bacteria > Pseudomonadati > Pseudomonadota > Gammaproteobacteria > Lysobacterales > Lysobacteraceae > Pseudoxanthomonas > Pseudoxanthomonas sp. LjRoot206. Next base: position 447,807 of record NZ_JBGFFI010000003.1, on the reverse strand, counting down.
GATAATGGTCTTGGCGTCTTCTTGCGTGGCATTGGCGCGCAACTCGAGGCCGTCGAGCGCTGGGCGTTCTTCCGGCTGGTGTTCGACTGGGTCGACGAGGAGATCAACATCTTCCGCGACAACCTGCTCGGCGAGATGGCAGAGTGGGTAGGGGGCATCGCCTTCGTGCTGCTGACGCTGTGGGTGCTGCTGCAGGGCTACCGCATCGTCACCGGACAGTCGCGCCAGTTCATGATGGAACTGGTGGTGAAGTCGCTGAAGTGGGTGCTGATCATCACCGTGGCCACCACGTTCGCGATGGGCAGCAGCAACATCCACCAGTTGCTGACCGATGACATGCCGCGCACCATCAACCAGCTGGTGACGGGCGACGACGAAGGTCCGGAAGACTCGATCGACGACAACCTGCAGCAGATGGAACTGGCGATGGTCGCCATCGACGCGCTCTATACCAGCTTCGACGAGACGGTCCAGGACGCGAAGACGCGTTCCATGTGGTTCACCGGCGTAGGCGTTGCCGGGCCGTCGCTGATCGGTGGCGCCATCCTGCTGATGTACAAGATGGCACTGGCCTTGTTCGTTGGCCTGGGGCCGTTCTTCATCCTGTGCCTCGGGTTCGAGCAGACCAAGAGCATGTTCCAGAAATGGGTCTGGTACGGCATCGGCACCATGTTCTCCCTGGCCGTGCTCAGCTTCACGGTCTCGATGATCTCCAAGCTGCTCGGTGCGGTGGCGGTTTCGTTCGTCGCCCAGTACATCGCCGCAACCGCCGCGGGCGGGACGCCGCAGGGCGTGAGCAGCATGGCGTTGCAGCAGGGTGGCCTGGGTGTGCTCATGACGCTCTTCCTGGTGACCGTCCCGCCGATGGCGGCCGCGTTCTTCCAGGGCACGTTGGGTCACTTCAGTGCCTATACGCAGTTCGGCGTGGCCGGCGCCAATAGTGGCGGCAACCGTGCCGCCACGGATGGCAGCGGTCGACCGGTGGTGGTGCCGCAGGCACCCGAAGCAAACGTTGCCACACAGACAGTCCAGGCTAGCCGAGCGACACGACCGATGGTGACGTGACGCTGGGTAAGCCAAACGAGATGAACAGTATGATCGTGCCCCGAGTTCTGCTGACACTGATAGTCGCGGCTGCCACTGGCTCCGCGATCGCGCAGCCCTGCCCACAGGGCATCCCGCAGGGTGCGCCCGGCTGCGTACCGCCCAACCACCCGAATCTCCCTTCGAACGCGAATCAATCGAGTCAGCCTGTGCGTGCCTCCTGGCGCAAGACGTGGGGTGCACTGGCTGCGGATCCCGATTCGACGTGGATCGGCTCTTCGACGGGGCATTTCAGTCGTCGTGCGGCTGCAAAGGAGGCTGTCGACAAATGCAAGGCGAAGGGCGGTCGATCCTGTGAGGTCATGCTGGCGTACGAGAATCAGTGCGCGGTCATCGCCGTACCCGCAGGCGACGAGGGTCCCATGCAAGTGGTTTACCAGAGCGGCCCCACGATCGAGCGTGCTGGTCAGATCGCGTTTCCCCAGTGCGCTGCGCAGAACGGAGGTCGCCGGTGCGAGCTGATGTACTCGAACTGCACCGCACCCGTCCTCGTCAAGTAGTAAAAACGCAGAAAAATGGTTAGTGCACTGTCGGTAATGGATTGGCGATATCGTCAAAAGGACATTGAATGAATAACGGAAGGATCCTGTTTGTTTGCGTGCTGTCATTGGCGGGATGTGCGTCGATTCCCGCGAACATGGCAGCCAACAAGTGGATTGGAAGGTCGATGAGCGAAGCGGTCTCATCCTTTGGAGAACCTCGCGAGGTAAGGCAGGAGAGCGGAAGACAGGCAAGCGTCTGGCGCTTCGAGCGTTACGTGGACGAGGTCGTCCCGACGGGGAATGTCCTCGGCAGGGATGCTGGCGGGCGTCCAACTCTGTACGCAACGCAAGGGATGAGGCGAGTGAAGTTTGCCTGCGATCTGACGCTGGTGAGCGAGGGTGGCAAGGTGGTGGATGCCCGCCCGAGACCCGTGGCGGGAGTGGGTCCCGCGATGGCGGGCGGGTGTGACGGGCACGGGATATGAGATTCCCGGCCGCCCTGCATAGACGAGGAGGTAGTGATGGATGAGCGATCGACGGGACGAAGTTGGCCGACGAAGACGGCCGCGACACTCCTTCTCCTTTCCCAGACAGCCTGCAGTGGTGCCATGAACAGCCAGACCAGTCCGCAATTCACCGAAAACCCCTCGCCGCGCCAGGCGTACCGGCTGACGCTTCGCATCGAAGGCGCGCCCGGGCCGTTGGAGATCGTGTCGAGCGCAGCGCAGTACGATGTCGTCAACCAGGAATGCTTGCCGCCGCCCAAGGAGAATCCCGGCGGACATACGTCGCCGGTGCCGACGCACGACATTCCATTCCGCCTCGAGCGTGTATCCGACAGCGAGTACGCCGGCGTCTTCTACACCGACGGCATGATCGATGCCGAATACCACGGGCGCGGCGTGTGCCGGTGGGAGCTGATCCAGGCGCAGGTGCAGCTGCGCGCGCCGGGAGACCAGGGCGACACCCACTTCATTGCCAAGCTCAATGGCGACGAACTGCCGCAGGGGACGCCGAAGGCGTTCCATTACTGGAAGGCGCGCTACCCGAAGGAAGCGGGAGCGGAGGGCTATCGGGACTTCGGCCAGCCGGACTTGCAGAAGGTGCCGGCAGAGCAGCGTGACGACTTCTTCGGCATCGTGCTGACCGCCAGGGAGGCCTGACGGTGGGACTCACTCCGCAGCAGTACGCTCATCTGGCGGATCACAGCTATGACCGGGGCGGCCAGATGCTCGACTTGGTCAACAAGGACGTGGTGATCGGTGACGATCGCTATCGCGTGATCGATTACGTCGACAATCCACGGACCGGCTACCAGGGCACCATCTACCAGCACGAGGGCAGCGGCGCCGTGGTCGTGGCCCACCGCGGCACCGAGTTCGGTCGCGAGGCGTTCCGGGACGGTGTGATCGCCGACGCCGGCATGGTGTTCACGCGCACCAACAGCCAGGCGGCCGATGCGGTGGAGCTGACCCGTCGCGCGGTCGAGTACGCGGAACGGCAGGGGCGCGAGCCGGGCATGACCGCGCCCGAGGTCACGGTCACCGGGCATTCGCTGGGTGGAACGCTCGCGCAGGTGTCGGCGCACCATTTCGATCTGCGCGGAGAGACGTTCAACGCTTACGGTGCCGCCAGCCTGGACCGGCGCATTCCGGAGGGCGGGGATCGCGTCACCAACCATGTGATGGCGGTCGACGCCGTCAGCTCCGCCAGCCCGCATTACGGGCAGGTGCGCACCTATGCCACGCCGAGGGAGATCGAGACGCTGCGCCGGACGGGGTACCACGACAACATCGTGCGCGACCTGCTGCAGCGGGACATGCCGTTGACCGCGTCCGTGATGTCCGGTGGCTCGCACAGCATGCACAACTTTCTTCCGGTGGATGGCGACGGCCGGCCGGATCGGTCCGCGCTTGACGACCCGAACGCACGGCGGCTTGCGGAGGAACACCGCCGGATCATCGCCGACTACCGTGACGATGTCGGTGACCTGCGCCGTGGTGTCACCGTGACCGCACGCGGGCCCTTCGGCCTGGTGCTGGACGGCATCGACCGCATCCGCGGGCCGCTGCCGGCAGGCGAGCCGGCGGCGCGCGACGAACGCCAGCGAGACCGCACGTCGCAGGTCGATACACCGTCGCGCATCGAGGGCGGGGGTGAAGCGTCACGCGGCGCACTGCGGGCGAATCCGGAAGTCGAGCGCATGCTGGCGGCGGCGCGCGATCGCGACCCCGCCGCATTGCAGGTCGCGCAGCACGATCTGCAGGCGTCGCCCACGGGCCAGGCGTGGCGTGAGCGGATCGAGGCCCATCAGCGGGAACTGTCCGGGCAGGAGCGCACGCCGAACATCGCGCAGGTCGAGCAGCGGACGCCCACCCAGATGGATGTCGCCCGTTGATCGCAGGGCAACCTTGCAACGCACGAGTGTCCATGTACTACGAGGAACGTAGCCATGAAACGAAGCATCAAGTTCGTCATTCCGTTGAGCCTGCTGGTGCTGTTCGATCTCAGCGCGCAGTCCACCAGTGGCTACTACCAGCGCCTGCATTACCGCATGGACGATCCGTTCGTCTTCTGCACGCAGGGGCAGGACATCAAGCGGAATCCCATGCCGTGCTGGAAGCCGATGCCGCCCTTCACCGGTGCCTACATGATGATGCCTTACTGTCGGCCGCCCAATCCTTACGGCAAGGACTGGACGCAGGACGACACGAATTCGCTCCGCCAGTACCTGAGCGTCTGTCCGCAGGCCATCACGTCAGGACGCTGGGAAGGCGCGGGGCGTCCGGAATACAGCCCCATCAGCCACTGACGGCCGCGCGAAGATGTCCGGCGCGTGCACCACGCCATCCCATGGAATTGCCGACACGAGGTTGCAGCACATGAAACAGCTTTCCTCCCTGCTCCTGGTTTCGATGGCGATGCTCGCCGGCGGCTGCGATGCGCAGGCGCCGCGGGTCGCGGACGCAACGGCCCAGGATGCAGCCCCCCAGAAGAAGGATCAGGACATGTCAGAGCTGAAGCCGCCCTCCGCGGACAGCGTGTTGTACTTCATCTACCAGCGCGACGGCGATGGCGCGGTCACTTACAAGATCGATGGCGGTGCCACAGTCAGCTACTGGTACGGCCATGAGTTCGATCTCGGCGGCAAGCACTACTTCGCTGGTTTCGGCAGCAAGAGCCAGGGCGAGGGTCCGGAGGGTGACGACGGGATGATGGACCCGGAGCATGTCGCCATTTCGCAGGCGACGTTCACGCGCGTCGAGAAAGATGGCAAGCCGGAATGGTCGAAGCCCGACACCGACGGCTATGTCGGAGAGTTCGGCAGAATGGGGCGGCCGATACAGATTGATGATTCGCGAAAGGCGCAGTCGTTCACGACCGGTGATGGCCGTTATCTCTTGGCCGTACCGACGCTGGATTTCGTGAACGGCACGGACGTACGCATGTTTGCGTTGCTTCTCTTCGACCCTGACAACGTGGATGCGCTGGGCTTCAGGCAATGGGGATATCTCGGCAGCATCCCCGTCAGCTATGACAACAGCGAAGCGTGCGATGGTGGAGAGGTGATGCCTTGTGCCGCGAGCAGTGGGACGCTGTCCTTCGAGCAGACGGGGGAGGGTCTACCCGAGCTCAAGATCCTCTCGAAGGGAACCACGATTGCCTCTCCCGGCAAGGTTCGCGACATGACGGAAGCAGACACGGTGGTCCATACCTTCGATCAGGCGAGGCAAAGCTACGAGAAGTAAACCGAATCACAGTTGACCGACTTGTATCAGGCCCATGGAGGGGCCCGGTTGACGTCCAGCGACCCCGAGTCGCGTACTTCAGCAAAGGAGCCAACGATGGCCAGTCAGTACACGCGTGAACAGATTCTCGACATCATCGAAAGACAAGCGCAGGAAAGCGGTATTCCGCGCGACGATTTCCTGCGGTTCGCCTACATCGAGACAGGCGGGCGCTTCAACCCGAATGCAAGCAATCCCAGTGGCGCGAAGGGACTCTTCCAGTTTGTGCCGGGCACCGCTGAAGACTACGGAATATCGGGGCGGGAATTCGATCCGGTCGTGAACACCCGCGCAGCGGCGGCGTTGTATTCGGACAATCTGGGCGATATCACACGCCGTCAAGCCCGGAGTGGACACGATTTCCTCTCCGGGAACGAGACGCCGAGCGGGCTGGACTTGTACTTGGCCCACCAGCAGGGCGCCGCCGGTTATGCGTCCATCCAGAATGCGATTGAGGCGGGCGAGTTCACGCGCACCAACACGCGCAGGAACATCCTCAACAACATCAGCGAGCTTGATGTCGAACGCCTCACAGGCCGTGCTTACGCAGACCTGCGCGGTCTCGATGATCGCGAGCTGGCGAATACGTTCTCGAAGTACTGGAACACGAAGTACGCCGCCATCAGCATCCCCGATCGGGGCATCCAGGCCAGCCAGTCCGACGCGCCCGCCCGCGAGCGCGCATCACCGCTGGCAGATGGCGTGCTGCAGAGTGGCGAACGGGGCGAAGAGGTGCGCGCCCTGCAGACGTCGCTGAACCAGCTAGGGTTCCGTGATGGCCAGGGTGCGGAACTGGAAACGCGTTCGGGTATCTATGGCGGCAAGACGCAGGAAGCGCTGCGTGCTTTTCAGGCGGCCAACCAGCTCGAGGCGACCGGAACGGCCGATGCGCGTACGCGCGACGCCATCGCGCAACAGCTCGCGTTGCCCGAGCAGGAGCGCAACCGTGCGCAAGCCGTGGAAGCGCAACGCGAAGGCGGACTGGCTTGGCCGACGCCAGGCAACCGCGACATCAACGAAGCCGACAAGCCGCGTGAGGGGCGGGGCGAATTCGGTACGCCGCGCAGTGGTGGCCGCCGCCATGGCGGCATCGACATCCAGGGCGATGTCGGCGATCCCGTGGTGGCCGTCGCCGGCGGAACGGTCGTGGTGCGCCCGAACAACGGCGCGGCAGGCAATACCGTGCACGTCCGGCACGACGACGGCACGTTGACCAAGTACTTCCACCTGGACGAGTTCAGCGTGCGCAACGGCCAGCGGGTGGAAGCCGGGCAGCAGATCGGCACGATGGGCAGGACCGGCAACACCCCGGCGCAGGGCGACACCCACCTGCATTTCGAGATGTGGCGCGATGGCCGCCAGGTCGATCCGCTGCCCCACCTGCGTGGCGCAGAGCGCGATGCCGCGGTACCCGCACGTGCGGCCACGCCCGAGGTGCTGCGCGATGGCTCATCGGGTGCCTCCGTGCGCGAGCTGCAGCAGCAACTCAACCAGCTGGGCTACCGCGGCGCCGATGGCCAGCCGCTGGAGACCACGTCGGGCAAGTTCGGTCCGCAGACAGAACACGCGCTGCGTGCGTTCCAGGAGGATCGTGGCCTGAAGGTGGATGGCGAGTACGGCAACCGCTCACGCGAGGCGATGGCAACCGCCACACGCGAAACGACCCCTGCGGAGACCACGCCGCAGAGCAACACGCGGACCGAGGACGCACAGCGCTCGTTCGTGGATCGCATGTTCGCCGCCATGCACGGCGGCGACGATCGCGCCATGCGGCAGGCGCTGGACGATTACCTCAAGACGCCCGGCGGCCAGGGCTGGCAACAGCAGAAGGAACAGGCCGTGGTGGACCAGCAGGTCGCGCAGCAACGCGACCCGGCGAGCCAGTCTCGCTGACGAAGCGTCGTGGAATGCCGCGGGTCGGCCCCGGTGCCGGCCCGCGTTTCACGCGCGCGCGCGGCGGCTTCAGGTGAGCCAGGCACGTCCGATCTGGTACAGGCTGATGCACAGCACCAGCAGGCCGACCACCTTCAGCACGATCCGCTCCGGAAGGTGCCGCACGAACCACGCCGCGAACGGCGCGGCGATGGCGCCGCCGACTAGCAGGCCGAGCACGATCTCCAGATGGTCCAGGCCGATGGTCAGGATGAAGGTGATCGACACCACCAGCGTCACCACGAATTCTGAGGCGCTGACGGTGCCGATGGTCGTGCGCGCCTGCCCGCCGCGGGCGAGCAGGGTGGACGTGGCCAGGGGACCCCAGCCACCGCCGCCGGTGGCATCGAGCAGGCCGGCGAAGAATCCGAGCACGGGCACACGCTTGACCTGTTCGCGCGGCACCCAGCGGCCGAAGGAGCGCACCAGGATCAGCACCGCCAGCGCCAGCAGATAGAGGTAGACGAACGGCCGGATGGCATCGCCGGGCAACTTCGTCAGCACGTAGGCGCCGATCGCGCCACCGACGGAGCCGGCGATCGTCAGGCGCCAGAACAGGCGCTTGTCGATGTTGCGGAAGTAAGCATGCGAGGCGCCGGAGACACCGGTGGTGACCACTTCGGCCGCATGCACGCTGGCGCTCACCGCAGCAGGTGGCAGGCCCATGCTGAGCAGGATCGACGAGCAGATCAGCCCGAACGCCATGCCGAGCGCGCCGTCCACCAATTGCGCGCCAAGACCGATAAGGACAAACCAGACGAACTCGCTGCCGAATTCCATCCCGAGGTTTCCAGCCGGCGTGGGGCGCCGTGGCTATCAGGAAGCAGGATACAGGGTGGACTTCTTCATGCTTCGCCGAGCTTGGGGCCGTTCCGAGCGGCCATGCCAGCGAAACCGTGAGCGCGATGAGAGGCAGGGGTGGCCGGGACAAGACCGCAGGACGGCCTTATTTACTGGCCGAGCGGTGCGCCGCCCGGGGCCGACTGGCGGGTGCGGCAAGCCGGAAGACCGGCCGCACGCGCTCCGGGATCCGCGATCAGCGGGTGCCGTACAGCACGACGGTCTTGCCGCGTGCGTGCAGGGCGCCATCGGCCTGCAGCTTCTTCAGCACGCGGCCGGCCATTTCGCGCGAGCAGCCGACCAGGCGCGCCAGTTCCTGGCGCGATACGCGCAGCTGCGTGCCCTGCGGATGACTCATGGCTTCCGGTTCGCGGGCCAGGTCGTGCAGGGTGCGGATGATGCGGTCGGTGACGTCCAGGAATGCCAGGCGGCTGGCCTTCCTGCTGGTGTCCAGTAAACGCCGCGAGAGCTGCGCACCGATGGCGTACAGCAGCTTCGGCGCGTCGGCCGACAGCGTGCCCAGGAACAGCTGGTGCAGGCGTTCGTAGCTCACTTCCGCCAGTTCGCACTGGGTGCGGGTGCGGAGGATGACCTCGCGGCGGTCGGACTCGATGAACAGGCCCATTTCGCCGACGAATTCGCCGGAGCCGAAGTAGCCGAGGACCAGCTCGCGATCGTCGTCTTCCTCGGTGATGATGCTGACCGAGCCGCTGACCACGTAATAGAGCGTGCCAGCCGGGTCGCCCGGGCGGAACACGTCGGCGCGGGCCGGGTAGCGACGCCTGTGGCTGTGGGCCAGGAAGCGCTCAAGCGTGGCGTTGTCCGGCGTCAGGGGGCTGGCGGCGGGGCGAGCGGGGGCTGAAAGGGGGATGCCTGGGCTCATGGTGGTCACGGCTTGTAATTCAGGAAGCTTAGTCCGAATACGTAGCCGACGGCAAACGCAGGCCATGCAAGGGCTGGGCCAGTATGTGACGGTGTACCGACGGGCGGGCCACGGACATTTCACTGTCACCCGCTATGGCGCATAATCCGCCCCCTTATCCGACACCCCCTGAGAGGGACCACCGCCGTGGTAAAACCCCTGCCTCGCCTGCGGCTGCAAGGCTTCAACAACCTCACCAAGGCGCTGAGCTTCAACATCTACGACGTGTGCTACGCCTCGTCCGAGGACGAGCGCCGCCGCTACATCGAGTACATCGACGAGGAATACAACGCCGATCGCCTCACCCAGATCCTGACGGATGTGGCGGAGATCATCGGCGCCAACATCCTGAACGTGGCCCGCCAGGACTACGACCCGCAGGGTGCGTCGGTGACGATCCTCATTTCCGAGGAGCCGGTGATCGACAAGAAGGATGCGGGCAAGGAGATCATCTCCGATGCGGTGGTGGCGCACATGGACAAGTCGCACATCACGGTGCACACGTATCCGGAGACCCATCCGGACAACGGCATCGCGACCTTCCGCGCCGACATCGACGTGGCGACCTGCGGCGTGATCTCGCCGCTGAAGGCGCTGAACTACCTGATCGAAAGCCTGGAATCCGACATCGTCATCATGGATTACCGGGTGCGCGGCTTCACCCGCGACGTGAAGGGCAAGAAGCACTACATCGACCACAAGATCAATTCGATCCAGGACTTCCTGGCCAAGAACATCAAGTCGCGCTACGAGATGCTCGACGTGAACGTCTACCAGGAAAACATCTTCCACACGAAGATGCACCTGAAGGAGTTCGACCTCGACAACTACCTGTTCGAGGAGAAGGCCAAGAACCTGTCGTTCAAGGAGCGCATGAAGATCGAGGCGCGCCTGAAGCGGGAGATCGAAGAGCTGTACCACGGGCGCAACCTGCCGGAATGAGGGGTTGGCGACGGGCGCGGGTTACATCCGGTTCGGGTGGCCCGCGCTAGTCTGCCCACACAAGCGGCGGGACGACCCGCCCGCGGCGCAAGCCGCGCATCAGGACCGACGGCGGTCCGGAACGCGAGTTCCGGGCCGTTTCGCGTTATGGCCCGGGCATAACCTGAGGAGGTGACGTATGGCGTGGGTCTATCTGGTGGTGGCGGGACTGCTGGAAGTGGTGTGGGCCGTGGGCCTGAAGTATTCGGAGGGCTTCAGTCGGCTGGTGCCCAGCGTGGTCACCGCCGTCGCGGCGGGGGCCAGCTTCTGGCTGCTGGCGGTCGCGCTGAAGCACATCCCGCTGGGTACGGGATACGTCATCTGGGTGGGCATCGGCGCGGTCGGTACCGCGTTCGTCGGCATGTGGCTGTTCCAGGAACCCGCCACCGCGGCGCGATTGGCGTGCATCGGCCTGATCGTGGCCGGCATCGTCGGCCTGAAGCTGGTGTCCGCGTCGTAGGGCGGACCCGGGCCCGCTGTTGCACGCCTTAGAGCCTGTACGCGACGGCCTTCATCAGGTTCGAAGCGCCGGCCATCAGTGTCGGGATCGGTTGGGGCAGGATGCGCGCGCCCGCCTGTTCCGCATGGTCGGCGTGGCGCGCCTCGTCGGCCTTCATGACCTTGAGGATTTCGCGACTGCGCAGGTCGGCGGGGGGCAGCGATCCCAGGTGCTCGTCCAGGTGGGCCTCCACCTGGCGCTCGGTCTCGACCACGAAGCCCAGGCTCCAGCCGTCGCCGCGCAGGCCGGCGAGGGCGCCGAGGGCATAGCTGCCGGCGTACCACAGCGGGTTGAACAGGCTGGGGCGGCTGTCCAGCTCACGCAGGCGGTCCGCACACCAGGCGAGGTGGTCGGTCTCCTCCTGGGCGGCGTCCAGCAGGTGGGCGCGGGTGGCGTCGTCGCGGGCGACGGCCGCCTGGCCGAAGTACAGGCCCTGGGCGCAGACCTCGCCGACATGGTTGATGCGCATCAGGCCGGCGGCATGGCGATGTTCGTCCGGCTCCAGGGTCACCTCGGGGGTGTCTCCGGCTGGATTGGCCCGGCGGGCGGGCGGATTGCCGAAAACGGTATCCAGGCCGCGCTGCGCTTCCACCAGCCAGTGATCGAGGGGCGAGAAGGTCCGCGTAGTCATGGGGTCATTGTGCCGCGTCGGCGGACCCTGCGTCTGCCCTGGAAGCCCCGGCGGGCCGGGGTTTCCTCGGGGTTGCGCACTGCGGCAAGGCCCCGTACAATCCCGCCTCTTCCGTTTCACCCTTCACAACGCGTGGCAAAGTTCCGCCCGGGAAACCGCGGAATCCGCCCGACCAGACACACGAGATCCACATGAGCACCTTTACCGCCAAGTCAGAGACCGTCCAGCGCGACTGGTACGTCGTCGACGCAGCAGGCAAGACCCTCGGTCGCCTGTCCACCGAGCTGGCACGCCGCCTCCGCGGCAAGCACAAGCCCGTCTACACCCCTCACGTTGACACCGGCGACTACCTCGTCGTGATCAATGCCGAGAAGATCCACGTCACCGGCAACAAGCTGGCCGACAAGAAGTACCACCGCTTCACCGGCTACATCGGCAACCTGAAGACCGAGACCCTGGCGCAGGCGCTGGAGCGCCACCCGGAACGCGTCATCGAAACCGCCGTGAAGGGCATGCTGCCGAAGGGTCCGCTGGGCCGCGACATGTATCGCAAGCTCAAGGTCTACGCCGGCCCGAATCATCCGCACGCCGCTCAGCAGCCGCAGGTCCTGGACATCTAATCATGGCTATCACTCAGAACTACGGCACCGGCCGTCGCAAGTCCTCCACCGCCCGCGTGTTCCTGCGCAAGGGTTCCGGCAACATCACGGTCAACGGTCGTCCGCTGGACGAGTTCTTCGGCCGCGAAACCGGCCGCATGATCGTGCGCCAGCCGCTGGAGCTGACCAAGAACACCGAAACCTTCGACATCACCGTGACGACCACCGGCGGCGGCATCACCGGCCAGGCCGGTGCCATCCGCCTGGGCATCGCCCGCGCGCTGGTGGAATACGATGAAACGCTGAAGTCGGAACTGCGCAAGGCAGGCTTCGTGACCCGCGATGCGCGCGAAGTCGAGCGCAAGAAGGTCGGTCTGCACAAGGCGCGTCGCGCCACGCAGTTCTCCAAGCGCTAACAGACGCGCTACACTACGCGTCACTGGTTACACAGCCCCGTCGCCAAGCGGTAAGGCACCTGACTCTGACTCAGGCATTCGGTGGTTCGAATCCATCCGGGGCTGCCAATTTGACGTCCACTGGACATCCGCAAAAGCCCGCCTCTGGCGGGTTTTTGCGTTGAGGGGTCATGCCGATGGTCGCGATGTTCCAACCTCCGTTCTGTCCCGCCGACGAGGCCGTGCGCCGCGTGCAGGAACGCGGCTATGCCGTGCTCGAGCCGCGTGCCATGGCCGACGCCGTGGACGCGAAGCTCAATGCCTTGGACGCGCTGCTGTCCAGTTGGGATCGGCTGGAAGTGGACGCTTACCTCAAGGATGGTGGTCGCTACCGGCGGCGGCGGCATTCCTGCTTCGTCGCGGATGCCGACGATCTGCAGCAGGTGCCGCATCGCGCGCACTGGCAATCGCTGGACTACAACGCCCTGCACGGTGGCATGCAGCGCTGGTTCGAGCCGATCGAGCCGGCCGTCGTGGACGATCCGGCCTGGCGGCGCCTGCTGATGGGCCTGGGGCGCTGGTGTTCGGTGCTGAAGGGCGAGCGCCCCTGGTACGTCGAGGCGCACCAGTTCCGCATCGACACCACGGACGGCATCGGCCGGCCGACGCCGGAGGGTGCGCATCGCGACGGCGTCGATTTCGTCGCGGTGCTGTTGCTGGGGCGCCAGGGGATCAAGGGGGGCGAAACCCGGGTGTTCGCCGCCGCCGGGCCGGACGGCCAGCGTTTCACGCTGGAGGCGCCATGGTCGCTACTGTTCCTCGACGACGAGCGGGTCATCCACGAGTCCACGCCGATCCAGCCGCTGGACGGGCAGGGCCACCGCGATACGCTGGTGCTGACCTTCCGCAAGGATGGTTTCCAGGGCGATCTGGCGACGGGCTGATTGCGGCACATCTTTCGTTACAATTGAAACCATGGCGCGTGGGCGCCGGCATCTGGAGTTCCGATGAAGCTGGGTTCCCTGAAGGAAGGTGGTCGCGACGGTACGCTGATCGTCGTATCGCGCGATCTGGCCCGTGGCGTACGTGCCACTGGCATCGCGCCGACGATGCAGCGCGCGCTGGAGGACTGGAGCAACACCGCGCCGCGCCTCAACGCGCTGTACGAGGCGCTGAATGCCGGCGATGCGGATGGCGCGTTCGACATCGACTTGCAGGCGCTCGCAGCACCGCTGCCGCGGGCCTACGAATTCGTCGACGGCAGCGCGTACCTGCCGCACGTGGAGCGCGTGCGCCGCGCACGCGGGGCAGAGGTGCCGGCGAGTTTCTACACCGATCCGCTGATGTACCAGGCCACCAGTGCCGCCTTCTACGGCCCGCGCGATCCGGTGAAAGTGGTCAGCGAGGACTACGGCATCGACCTGGAAGCCGAGATCGTGGTGATCACCGACGACGTGCCGATGGCGGTGACGCCTGCCCAGGCCGCCGGCCACATCCAGCTGATCGGCCTGGTCAACGACGTGTCGCTGCGCAACCTGATCCCGGGCGAACTGGCCAAGGGCTTCGGTTTCCTGCAGTCCAAGCCGCGCTCGGCGCTGTCGCCGGTGTTCGTGACGCCGGACGAGCTGGACGACGCCTGGCGCGACAACAAGGTGCACCTGCCGCTGGTCACGCACATCAATGGCGAGTGGTTCGGCGCGCCTGAGGCGGGCGTGGACATGCAGTTCGACTTCGCCCAGCTCGTCGCACACGCGGCCAAGACGCGGCCGCTGTCGGCCGGCACGATCGTCGGCTCCGGGACCATCGCCAACGAGGACACCTCCAAGGGCGCGTCCTGCTTTGCCGAAAAGCGCACCGTCGAGACGCTGCGCGACGGCAAGCCGTCCACGCCCTTCATGAGCTTCGGCGACGTGGTCCGCATCGAAATGACGGACCGTGACGGCCGTTCCATTTTTGGCGCGATCGAGCAGCGGATCGAGCCGCAACCCTTGCCTTGAAGGCGCGCCCGGGCCCAGTGTGAACCCTGGACGGAGCAGGGCAGGCATGGACGTGGATTCCGGGCATTCGAAGACGCAAACCGCGGGGAGCGGCTTGCATGGCTGAGCAACTGAAGCTGTATTCCTACTGGCGCTCCAGCGCCGCGTATCGCGTCCGCATCGGCCTGAACCTCAAGGGTCTGGCCTACGAGACCGTTCCCGTGCACCTGGTCCGGGACGGCGGGCAGCAGCACGCGCCGGACTACGTCGCCAAGAATCCCCAGCACATGGTGCCCACGCTGCAGCATGGCGTGCGGGTGATCCGGCAGTCGCTGGCCATCCTCGAGTACCTCGACGAAGCCTGGCCGTCACCGCGCCTGTTGCCGATGACGGCCCGCGACCGCGCCCGCGTGCGCGCCTTGGCCCTGATGGTCGCCTGCGACATCCACCCGCTCAACAACCTGCGTGTGCTGCAGCACTTCGAGCACACCTGGAACGTGCCCCAGCCCGAGCGCGACGACTGGGTGAAGCACTGGATCGTGGAGGGCTTCACGCCAATGGAAGCGTTGCTGGCCGGCGATGCCGCGACCGGTGCCTTCTGCCACGGTCAGGCGCCGGGCCTGGCGGACTGTTGCCTGGTGCCGCAGGTGTTCAACGCGCGCCGGTTCGGCGTGGACATGAGTGCCTTCCCGACCATCGTCCGCATCGAGCAGGCCTGCCTGGCGCTGCCGGCATTCGACCTGGCACGCCCCGAGCGCCAGCCTGACGCCAACGCCTGACCGGCGGAGACAAATGGAAACGGGCGGATTTCCCCGCCCGTCCAGGCCGCAGCAATGTGTCGGTCGCTCTCAGCCGAAGCCGTGGGTGATGCGCGGGGAACTGCTGCCGCCGGTGTCGTAGTCCGCGTAGGGGTCGTGCTCGCCCTTGCTGCCTTCCGACAGGCGGAACTTCAGCGCAAGGCCATCGCGCGAGTCGGCGGCGCGCAGCGCTTCTTCCTGCTCGATCTGGCCTTCCTTGACCATGCGGAACAGGCACTGGTCGAAGGTCTCCATGCCTTCCTCCAGCGACTCCTCCATCGCGGCCTTGATCTCGTGCACCTGCCCGCGACGCAGCAGGTCGCGGATCATCGGGGTGTTGATCAGCACTTCCGCCGCCGGCATCCGGCGCCCGTCGGCGCCTTTCACCAGGCGCTGCGACACCACGGCGCGCAGGTTCAGCGCCAGATTCATCAGCACGTTCTTGTGCGCGCTCTCGGGGAAGAAGTTGAGGATGCGCTCGATGGTCTGGTCGGCGTTGTTCGAGTGCAGCGTCGCCAGGCACAGGTGGCCGGTCTCGGCGAAGGCGATCGCGGCCTCCATCGTGGTGGCGTCCAGGATTTCGCCGATCAGGATGACGTCCGGCGCCTCGCGCATCGCATTCTTCAGCGCGTTGTGGAAGGCGTGGGTGTCCAGGCCGACTTCGCGCTGGTTGACGATCGACTGCTTGTGCTTGTGCAGGTATTCGATCGGATCCTCAATGGTGAGGATGTGGCCGGTACTGGTGGTGTTGCGGTAGTCGATCATCGAGGCCAGCGAGGTCGACTTGCCCGAGCCGGTGGAGCCGACGATCAGCACCAGCCCGCGCGGGGTCATGATGATGTCCTTCAGCACCGGCGGCAGGTTCAGCTCCTCGATGGTCGGGATCACGCTGCGGATGGCGCGGATGACCATGCCGACTTCGCCGCGCTGTTTGAACACATTGACGCGGAAGCGGCCGGCATCCTGCAGGGCGATGGCCATATTGAGCTCGAGTTCGCGCTCGAACACCGGCACCTGGCCTTCGTCCATCAGCGAGTAGGCGATCTTCTTGACCATGCCGGGCGGCAACCCGGTGTTGCCCAGCGGGTAGAGCTTGCCCTCGATCTTGATGTAGACCGGCGCCCCGGTCGTAAGGAACATGTCCGAGGCGTTCTTCTCGGTCATCAGCTTCAGGAAATAGCCGATGTCCATATGCAAAGCTCCCCACGATGCGCGGCGACGTTGCAACGGCGCCAAAGGCTTCCGACAATGGCCGCGCGCACCCCTCAACGTCACGGCACCCCAATGATCGTTAGCTTCGCACACTTCCGCAGGCCCCTGCATGTGATGGCCGCCGCAGTAGCGGCACTCGCCCTGTCGGGCAGCCCTGCTTTCGCGCAGACCGCGCTGACGCCGGAGCTTGAGGCCGCCGTGCAGGCGGTGCAGCGTGCCGACCAGGCCGATGCGGACCAGTACGCACCGGAACCGCTCGCTGCCGCGCGGCAGGCCTTGGCGCAGGCCCAGGCGGCGCACGCCGCCCGCGACAAGAAGAAGACGCTGGACCTCGCACAGCGTGCCGCAGTCGATGCCGATCTGGCCCGTGCGCGCAGCCAGGAAGCCGTGGCCTCGGCCGAAGTGGCGCAGCGCAAGGCGGAGATCGCCGACCTGCAACGGCAGATCGGCACGGAGGGCAAGCGATGAGCGCTTCTCGCATGAGGATGCTGTCTGCCGCCCTGGTCCTCGCCCTGACCGCATCGTCGACGGCCACAGCGGCCGACAACCCGGTGGTGGTGCAGTTGAACCAGCGCCTGTCTGCCCTGCAGGCCGATCCGGCACTCGCCGAGCTGGCGGCCTACGAGAAGCTGCAGGCGCAGAACGCCATCACTGCCTTCGACAAGGCGCGTCGCAGCCAGCGCGAAACGGCGCAGTACATCGCGGAGCGTCGCGTCGAGATCGCCGAAACCGCCGCCCGCGCGCAGGCCGCCCGCCGCGATGCGGACCGGCTGGACCGGACACGCAGCGAACTGCTGGTGGAAGCCAGTCGCCGGGAAGCCGAGCGGGCCCGTCGCGAGGCTGAGCGCCTGCGCGTGCAGGCGCAGATCCAGGCCGAGGAAACCGAGCGCCTTCGCCTGGCGGCGGAGGCCGAAGCCCTGGCGCGCCAGGAAGCGGAGACCACGCTGGACACGGTCGCCGGCCAGCAGGCGAACCGCCTCAGTGCGGCGCGCCAGCGCGAGCTTAAGCTGGCCCGCGAAGAGGCCGAACTCGTCTCCGGCGCCAAACTGCCTGCCTCCAAGTTCGAGGCGCGTGGCGAGGTCTTCACGCTGGGGGCCGACGCCTTCGGTGCCGGGTCGGCCACGTTGTCCGCCGGCGGCAGCACCAGCGCGAAGGCTCTGGCGGCCTACCTGCAGGCCAATCCCAAGGCCCGTGCCCGGGTCGAGGGGTATGGCGACAGCCAGACGCCTGGCCAGCGCCGTGCGGATGCGCTCCGCGACGCCCTGGTGGCCGCAGGCATCCCAAAATCGCGCCTGCAGAGCGCCGCAAAAGGGACCGGCAGCAAGGCGCGTGCGCTGGATATCATCGTCACGCACTGATTTCGTCTTGTAAATCAGCCGGTTGAACGAACTCCGGTGGCTTTGCAGTGGGTAGCCTGAATGCCCGCCTTTGCGGGGTTTGTCCAAGAAATCAATGACTTGGGTCGACCCTTGCCGGGCCGGAAATCGAGGAGTAGGGTCGTATACCCAAGCGGCTCCCGTCGCTTGGCTCACCGGAGAATCGACCCGATGACGCCCGTCCCCATCCCGCAAGAGACCGCCGCCGGCAAGCAGGCAGCAGCGGGCATTCCGGTGGGAAGTTCTCGCGTCACAGGCCCGATGCTCCGCTCCCAAGCCAACGCCCCGTGCCTGTGAAGGCCGGGGCGTTCGTATTTCCGCTGAAGGAGGTAATGATCATGTTCGAAGGTCAACCGCAGTCCGACATCGATGCACTCATCAAGGCCGATCCGGAGTTCAAGCAGCTGTACCAGCGCCACCGCGAGCTCGACAAGAAGGTCACAGACGCCGAACTCGGCGTGCTGCCCATCGACGACACCCTGCTCGGCCAGATGAAGCGCGAGAAGCTGTACGCCAAGGAGCGATTGCTCCGGATCTACGACGCCAAGCCCCACTGACCCTCCCCTGAGCTTTCTCGTCGCGGGCGGCGGCGGCCTCCTCGTCGGCCGTCGCCGTCCGCGTCACCCAAGTGCGATAATCCGGGCCTGTACCGCACCGGATGCACGGCCGCATGGCGATCCACTCTTCCGTACTCGAGCTGATCGGCGACACGCCGATCGTCCAGGCCAAGCGCCTCGACACCGGGCTCTGCACCCTTTACCTCAAGCTCGAGAGCGCCAACCCCGGCGGGTCCATCAAGGACCGCATCGGGATGTCGATGATCGAGGCGGCCGAGAAGCGCGGCGACCTCAAGCCCGGCGCGACCCTGGTGGAAGGCACGGCCGGCAATACCGGCATCGGTCTGGCCCTGGTGGCCCAGCAGAAGGGCTACAAGCTGATGCTGGTCGTCCCGGACAAGATGAGCCGGGAGAAGATCTTCAACCTGAAGGCCATGGGCGCCGAAGTCATCCTCACCCGGTCCGACGTGGCCAAGGGACATCCGGAGTATTACCAGGACTTGGCCGAGCGCATCGCGCGCGAAACGCCGGGCGCGTATTTCATCAACCAGTTCGGCAATCCGGACAATCCGGCGGCGCACGAATTCGGTACAGGGCCGGAGATCCTGCGGCAGATGGATGGCGAACTGGATGCGATCGTCTTCGGGTGCGGCAGCTCCGGCACCATGACCGGACTGTCGCGCTGCTTCGCCGAGCATTCGCCCCAGACCGAGATGGTGCTGGCCGATCCGGTCGGCTCGATCCTGACCCAGTACATCAACGAGGGTGTCCTGAGCACCAAGTCGGGCAGCTGGCTGGTGGAAGGCATCGGCGAAGATTTCCTGCCGCAGATCTCGGACTTCAGCCGGGTGAAGAAGGCCTATGCGATCAGCGACGGCGAAAGCTTCCACACCGCCCGCGAGTTGCTGGCGAAGGAGGGCATCCTGGGGGGCTCGTCGACCGGCACCCTGCTGGCCGCGGCGCTGAAGTACTGCCGTGAGCAGACCACGCCCAAGAAGGTGCTGGTGTTCGTCTGCGACACCGGCAACAAGTACCTGTCCAAGATGTACAACGACTACTGGATGCTGGACAACGGTTTCATTGATCGCCCTCAGTACGGTGATCTGCGCGACCTGATCCTGCGACCCTACAGCCAGCGCGACACGGTGGTCGTCAGCCCGACCGACCTGCTCACGACGGCCTACCAGCGAATGAAGCTGTACGACGTCTCGCAGTTGCCCGTCATGGAAGGCGATCGTCTGGCCGGCATCGTGGACGAGAGCGACGTGCTGCTGCATGTGTATGGCGATGAGGCCCGCTTCCGCGACCCGGTCTCCACGGCCATGGTCAGCAAGCTGGACCGTCTGGATGTCAGGTCGCCGATCGAAGCCTTGCTGCCGGTATTCGACCGCGGCCAGGTCGCCATCATCACGGACGGCGATGCCTTCCTTGGCCTGATCACCCGCATCGACCTCCTCAACTACCTGCGACGCCGCGCACAGTAGGCGGCAATCCCGCCGTTCACAGGGGAGGGCGGCGGGGCAAGGACGATACGTTAAGACCCGGCTGGTAGAATCACCGGCTGCTTCAAGGACCCAGAAACATGGCGAAACATCCTTCCCTCGCCAGCGAGGAGCCCGGCGATCTCGCGCTGGGCACGCTGGCCATCCACGGCGGACAGTCGCCCGATCCCAGCACCGGCGCCGTCATGCCGCCGATCTACGCGACGTCCACCTACGCGCAGAGCAGTCCGGGCGTCCATCAGGGCTTCGAGTACTCGCGTACCCACAATCCCACGCGATTCGCCTACGAGCGTTGCGTGGCGGCATTGGAAGGCGGCAGCCGCGGCTTCGCTTTTGCATCCGGCATGGCCGCGACATCGACGGTGCTGGAACTGCTGGACAGCGGTAGCCATGTCATCGCCATGGACGACCTCTACGGCGGCAGCTACCGGCTTTTCGAGCGGGTACGCAGGCGTACTGCCGCACTGGACTTCAGCTTCGTCGACATGACCGACCTTGCCGCTTTCGAGTCCGCGATCCGGCCGGAAACGCGAATGGTCTGGGTGGAAACGCCGACCAACCCCATGCTCAAGATCGTCGACATCGCCGCCATCTGCGAGATCGCCCACAGGCATGGCTTGCGCGTGGTGGTCGACAACACGTTCGCGTCACCGATCCTGCAGCGTCCGCTGCAACTGGGCGCCGACATCGTGATGCATTCCGCCACCAAGTACCTCAACGGTCACTCCGACATGGTCGGCGGCATGGTGGTGGTTGGCGGCGATGCCGAGCTCGCGGAGCAGATGGCCTTCCTGCAGAACTCCATCGGTGCAGTACAGGGTCCTTTCGACAGCTTCCTCGCCCTGCGTGGGCTGAAGACACTGCACCTGCGGATGAAGGCGCACTGCGAGAACGCGCTGGCGTTGGCACAGTGGCTGGAAACGCATCCTGCTATCGAGAAGGTCATTTATCCCGGTCTCGTTTCACACCCGCAGCATGCGCTCGCCACGCGCCAGATGCACGGCTACGGCGGGATCATTTCGATCGTCTTGAAGGGTGGCTTCGAAGCTGCGAAGAATTTCTGCGAAAACACGAGGTTGTTCACGCTTGCGGAATCGCTCGGTGGAGTGGAGAGCCTGGTGAATCACCCGGCCGTCATGACGCATGCGTCCGTGCCGGTGGAGCGGCGTGAGAAGCTCGGAATTGTTGATGGGTTGGTGCGCCTTAGCGTTGGCGTGGAGGCTCAGGAAGACCTGCGAGCCGATCTCTCGCAGAGTTTTCTGTAATGGCGGCGATCTCGATGTATCGCTCGGGCTCGCCGTGGGCGCTGTTGAAGAGCCTGTGGTCGAACCGAAACTTGATTCTTCAGCTTACGCGGCGCGAAGTGATCAGCCGTTATCGCGGGTCGGTAATAGGCCTGGCGTGGTCGTTCTTCAATCCGCTGCTGATGTTGGCCGTCTACACTTTCTTCTTTTCCGTCGTATTCCAGGCGCGATGGGGCGGTGATGACGCAGGAAAGAGTGAGTTTGCGATCTTTCTGTTTTGCGGCATTCTTGTGCATGGACTATTCGCCGAATGCATCAATCGCGCGCCAACACTGATTCTCGCGAACGTCAACTACGTCAAGCGTGTTGTTTTCCCGCTCGACATCCTGCCATGGGTGGCGATGGGCTCGGCCATCTTCCATACGGCGGTCAGCCTCCTGGTACTGCTGATTGCCCAGGTTGTCCTTAAGCACAGCGTGACATTTTCGGTGCTGTTCTTTCCGGTTGTGTTGTTTCCGCTGATACTCATAAGCATGGGTGTGGCATGGATGCTGGCGGCGATCGGCGTGTTTGTTCGCGATATCGGACAGATTACGGTTGTGTTGACCACGGTGCTGCTGTTCCTGTCGCCGGTGTTTTATCCGATCACCGCGATGCCGGAGCGCTACCGTCCATGGATCGAAGCGAATCCATTGACTTTCTTCATTGAGCAGTCGCGCGTGGTGTTGATCCTGAGTGGAACGCCAGACTGGCTGCGGCTCGGGAAGTACACCTTGCTGGGCATGCTGGTTGCCGTGATTGGCTACTGGGTGTTCCAGCGGATGCGACGTGGATTCGCCGACGTCCTTTAAGTCACACAATGGGCAGTGCCATGAATACTCTGTCAGCGGGTACCGATTCCGCCAATGTCGAAGCGGCTATTGAAGTAATGGACGTTTCCAAGTGCTATCAGATCTACGCGCAACCGCAAGATCGTCTGAAGCAGTCGATCTTCCCGCGGGTGCAGGCAGTTTTCGGGTTGGAGCGAGAACGCTACTTCCGCGAATTCTGGGCGCTTCGCGGCGTTGGTTTAAGCGTCAAACGCGGTGAGACGGTCGGAGTCATCGGACGCAACGGCTCCGGGAAGTCCACCCTTCTGCAGATCGTTTGCGGCACACTGAATCCTACAGGAGGCAGTGTCAACGTAACCGGGAGGATCGCGGCACTGCTGGAGCTCGGGTCGGGCTTCAATCCCGAGTTCACGGGGCGCGAGAACATTTTCCTCAATGCGATGGTCCTAGGGCTGACCCGCGAACAAGTCGAGCAGCGTTTCGACGACATAGTGCGTTTTGCGGATATCGGCGATTTCATCGAGCAACCGATCAAGACGTACTCGAGCGGCATGGCCGTGCGCTTGGCCTTCGCCGTCATCGCCCACGTGGATGCAGAGATCCTGATAATCGACGAAGCGCTGGCCGTCGGTGACGCCGTGTTCACCCAGAAGTGCATGCGCTTTCTGCGACGTTTCAAAGAGCATGGGACTATTCTGTTCGTGAGCCACGATGTCGGCTCGATCATGTCCCTGTGTTCTCACGCTGTGTGGCTGGACCAAGGCGTCGTCCGTATGGCGGGTCCTGCGAAATCGGTGGCAGACGCATACACGCAGTACTGCGCCCAAGAAGCGATTGGTGAAGCCAATACCCTGGTCGCCATCCCCGGCGCTGCTGGCGAGGCAAATGAGTCCTATCGTCAGGCCGGCGAAACCCGGATCGATTTCTTTGAGAACATCGTCAATTCCGATGGATGGTCAACCGGAACGGCGGAGATCAGGCGTGTCGCATTGACGCGTGCCGATGGGCGCGAAGGAGTCGCCTTCGAGGGCGGAGAGCGAATCACGCTCGCGGTGGATGTGGTCACGCATGGGCAAGTCGATCGACCGATCATTGGCTTTCTGCTCAAGGACAGGCTTGGACAGGCGCTCTTTGGTCACAACACTTTTGAGGAGAATGCATCACCAGCACCGCTGTTGGCTGGTGCCGATGCCAAGGCCGAGTTCGTCTTCAAGCTCCCTCTCCTTCCGAACGGCGACTACTCCATTACCGTTGCTTTCGCCGATGGCGACCTGCTGGACCATGTCCAGCACCATTGGCTCCATGACGCTGCACTGATATCGGTCCGGTCAACGCGCACACGCTATGGACTGGTCGGTATCCCCTTTGAATCAATCCGATTGGTCGCCGGCGATGTCGTTGCGACCTCCGCTGTCCTTCTCCGTTGAGGCCCCCTGATGCATCTGAGTTCCTTCGAGCATATGACTGATCTGGTCGGGCGCCATCTGGATCCAGTGCGCGCCATCTCTGTCGTGGATATCGGTTCTTACGATGTGAACGGTACCTACCGACCGCTGTTCTCGCGTCCCGGATGGAGTTACACGGGCGTGGATCTCGAACAGGGTCCCGGCGTGGATGTTGTGCTCACCTCGCCCTACCGTCTCCCAATGAGGTCGAACAGCGTCGATGTGATCGTGTCGGGGCAAGCATTCGAGCACGTCGAGTTCTTCTGGCTGTCCTTCATGGAGATGCTGCGCGTACTGAGGCCCGGAGGCATGATCTTTCTGATCGCACCTTCGCGTGGCCCGGAGCATCGCTATCCGCAGGACTGCTGGAGGTTCTATCCCGATGGCTATCGGGCGCTTGCCAAGTTTGGTGCATGTGATCTTGTCGAAGTCACCACGGATTGGGGTCCTCATGCAGATGCGGACAGCGCTCAGTGGGGCGATACCGTTGGCGTGTTCCGCAAGCGCAAGGTGGGTGTGCGGCAGCGCTTCCTGACCTCAGTCGCCAGTTGGGCGCTGACGGCGCAGAGTACTGAGGCATGAGCGCCTTCGATCTGAATCCCGGCATGTTCATCGTGCCTCGGTCCACGCCCGTTAGTGCGTGGACCGGCCATATTCCGCTGGCTGGCTGGCTGGTATCTGCGTTGCGTCCCCGTCTTCTCGTCGAATTGGGTACGCATGCAGGCGCGTCCTTTTTCGCGTTCTGCCAAGCGACGCGCGCGTCGGGTCACGAGGGTCGCTGTTACGCCGTCGACACCTGGCAGGGTGACGAGCATGCGGGACTTTACGACGAGAGCGTCTATACCGGTGTTCGCGACCACCTGGCCGAGCATTACTCGGGCTTCGCATCCATGATGCGAATGAGCTTCGATGAAGCGATTTCCTACTTCGCCGATGGGTCTGTCGATCTGTTGCATATCGATGGGCTGCATACCTACGAGGCTGTGCGCCACGACTTCGAGACATGGTTGCCAAAGATGTCCGAGCGTGGAGTTGTTCTTTTCCATGATACGGGTGTGCGCGAACGGGAGTTTGGGGTGTGGAAGCTCTGGTCGGAACTTCGCGAGCGTTATCCTAGTTTCGAGTTCTCACACACACATGGGTTGGGTATCCTTGCGGTTGGCGCAGAGGTTCCGTCGTCCCTTCAGTCCCTTTGGTCCGTGGCGACGGACACTGCGGCGGCGGCGAACGTCAACGCGTTGTTCGAGTTTCTCGGCACGCTGATCGTGCGTGGACAGCAGGTAGGGGATCTGCTGCGGCACCAGGTTCATGTCGACGGGGATAACGGACACCTGCGCAATCTGCTTGGAATCCGCGAGTCGGAACTGGCGACGAAAGAGCTTGAGATGGCTCAGGCGCGCGAAGTGCTCGAGGCTGAGAAGAGCGAGATCGAAGCGCGTCTGGGAGACACGCTGCGGAGAGTCGAAACCGAGCTTGAAGCTGCCAAGGTTGCGGAGGAAGGAGTTGCGCGGAAGCTTGAAGAAGTGGATGGGCAACGTAATGAACTCCTTACGCAACTGGGCAACGAGACTGCTCGGGCCGAAGGCATGAGTGCGCTGTTGCAGGTAGAGCGCGAAATGGCAAGCCGTTGGCAGCGGGAGACCGTGGAGCGGGATGTCAGGATCAATGAGTTGGAGCAAGCGCTTGCCGCCGCCGAGGCTCGGCTGAGCCAGGTGGAGGGTTCGATGGGGTGGAAGGTTTCGTCGGCCTTGGGCAGGTTGCTGCCGAATGGACAGAAAAGTAGATAGGGGAGTATTGCATTGAAGCAGTGGCGCATTCTGTTGCTCGATACCAAGAGGAGCAACCCGAACCACTATATCTGCTTGGCGATCGAGCGCGCCCTGCGCGAACATCCCGCCGTGGACCTGGTGGTGAAGGCTGAGTATTTGTCGGCGATTGAATCGGCCAGGAGCAATGGCTGCAATCTACTGCTGGCCTTCGATGGTGAAGAGCTCAACAGGAGCATCGTCGCCCGTTTGCAGAGTGTCTGCGGCACAAGCGTCGCGTGGGTGACCGAGGATCCCTATGAGCAGGGGACCAACAAGCAGAATCTGGACCTGTTCGACCTGGTCTTCACCAATGACCGAGGCAGCGTCGACGAGTATGGTAAGAAGGGGCGGCATCTTCCGTTCGCCGCCGATCAGGGCATGCATTTCCACGCGATTCCCGACGCATCCGGCGAAAATCATTATCTGTACGACCTTTTCTTTGCCGGAACCGCCTGGCCCAACCGCGTCCAGTTTCTGAAAGAACTGCAGTCGGAAATCGACGGCATCAACCTAAAGCTGGCGCTTCCGCACAACCCCTATCTCCCTGAGTTCGACCTCGACCTGCCCCCGAGCGCTTACCAGTGGCGCACGCCAAATTCCGAATTCGCGCGTTTCGCCAACCGCAGCAGGTCGGTGCTGACGCTGCATCGGGTGTTCTCTTCGTCCGAGGACAAGGCGATCGCGCTCACGCCCGGGCCGCGCCTGTTCGAGGTGGCGCTGGCGGGTGGCGTCCAGTTCATCGACATGTCGATTGAGCAGGTCGAAGTCGAACGCTACTTTCGCGAGGGGACTGAGTTCGTCGGTTTCCGGACAGCCGACGAGTGCATCGAGAAGCTGCGCTATTACTTGCAGAACGAGGAAGAAAGGCTGCGCATCGCCCGCGCGGCACAGCAGCGTGCCCGCTCGGAGCACTTGTATCTGCATCGGGTGGAATCCTTGCTCGTTGAGGTCTCGCAACTTGCGCAAAAATTAGATCAGGTCGCCATGGCGCCGCCGGAACGTCCCCGGCGACCGAAGATCTTGTTCGTCACGCACAACATCATGGGCGTGGAGCCTTATGGCGGCGTGGAGGTATATCAGGAAGCCTTGCGCAAGGAGATGGGCGATCGCTTCGAGTTCTTGTTCTACACGCTGGACCGAGGTCACGCCAGCCAGCGGCGCTATGTATTGTTCGACGAGAACGTCCAATACCTCGAGGACCATGAGTGTGCCTCGGTCGTCAGCGATGCTCATCTGGTCTGCAACGAACGTGAAAGCTTGCTTGCCTCGATCCTGATGCGTCATGGCGTCGATATGGTGCATTTCCAGCACCTGATCGGACACGTTCCCTCACTGCTTTACATACCGTCGGTACTCGGCATCCCCTCCATGCTGAGCCTGCATGATTACTACGGGATGTGCAGCCGCTTCAATTTGATCGACTACAAGGGACGGTATTGCGACATCCCGAAGCTGCCGAAATCAGTTTGCGATGTTTGCCTCAATGCAGGTGATGGTCTGGCGGTCGGCAGTCAAGCCCGTCGCCGGGCCTTCTTTGCGCGCGCGCTTGAGCAGGTTGATGTTCTGCATGCCAACACGGAGGGTGTTGTCGAGACCTTCAAGAGCATCTATCCGCATGGCGTCACGGACGAGCGCGTGCGGGTTTTCGGCGTGCCGATGCCTCGCTCGACGTCGATCGTGCGACGCGCCAGGCCGCAGAAAGGGCCAATGAAAGTGGCGATCCTGGGCAACTTCACCCGCAACAAGGGCGCGGACGAGATCATCCATGCCTTTAACCAGCTTCGGCACGACGATATCAAATTCACGATCTTTGGCCAGGTCGCCAGTCCCTACAACGAGATACTGAATGCTCTCGGCCTGTCGAACGTGCATGTACACGGCGCCTACACCGCAGGTTCCCTTGCGGAGGCACTGACTGGATTCTCGCTGTCGTTGCACTATTCGATCTGGCCTGAAACTTACTGCATCACGCTCTCGGAAGCTTGGCAGGCGGGGCTTGTACCCGTGGTGGCAGACACGGGGGCATTGGGCGAGCGCGTCATCGACGGGGTGAATGGATACAAGGTGCCACCAACTCAGGCAGGCGCGCTGGTAGATCTGTTCAGGCGTCTTCTGCACAACCCGCCGGCAGTTGAAGCGGTCAGAGCCGGCATCACGGACGATCTTTATGTCGAGGTCGGGTCCCATGCGACGTGGTTGGGCGGCGTTTATGAGGAATTGATGGAGCGCAAGCCGAGTCCTGTGTCGACTAAGTCGAGGTCTCACAGCGGACGAGGCTTGGCCTTGTCGGAGTTGGGTATCTTGCTGAACCATCCCACATGGAAGGATCCGAACCATAGGGAGCCAACGGTGACGACGAGCGCGGCGGCACCCCCCACC
This sequence comes from Pseudoxanthomonas sp. LjRoot206, assembly GCF_056175725.1. Classification (NCBI taxonomy): domain Bacteria; kingdom Pseudomonadati; phylum Pseudomonadota; class Gammaproteobacteria; order Lysobacterales; family Lysobacteraceae; genus Pseudoxanthomonas; species Pseudoxanthomonas sp. LjRoot206. The sequence goes on along the minus strand of NZ_JBGFFI010000003.1, from coordinate 420,508 downwards.
GTCGTACAGCCACCATCGATGTCGCGAAGGATTTTCGCGTACGCCAGAACCTATGGTGTCGCGGCAACTTTCAAACGCATGTTGCGTGAAGTGCCAGGGCTGAGCGGCCGGGGGAGCCAGCCATGAGCCGGTCAGTCTTGGTCACTGGGGCGTCGCCGGACTACGGCAATCGCAATTCGGTCTTGCGTGGCTATGTGGCCGAGGGTTTCCGTGAAGAACTGGGCGAGAGCGCCGTTAGCCACGTACCCTTGGAGGCAGCGGCCGCAGCAGTACGGGAGGGGCATCCGGAGCTCGTGCTTTGCTTTGGCTCATGCATGCCCGACGATGCCGACTATCTGGAGCTTAGGCGGCTCTGTGATCAATACGGCGGTGTGCTGGCCTTCTGGCTGCATGACGATCCCTACGAGTTCGACTACAACTACCGGATCAACGGCATCGCTGATCTGGTCTTCAGCAATGACCGATGGTCGTCCTTGCACTACCCCAATCCCAATGCTCGACACCTGGCGTTGGCCGCGAGCCGGAAGGCGCATTGGCGACCGCTAGGGACACCCAAGGACATCGAAGTCTTCTTCTGCGGCGTGGCGTTCGGCAATCGTATTCGACTGGTACGCGACCTCAAGACCGTTCTCGCCCGTTTCGATACACGTATTCGTGGCGACCAGTGGCCGGAGAGTGAACTGCCATTCGCGAAGAACGAGCGATTACCCAACGACGAGCTGTCCAGAAACTATGCCCGTTCGCTGGTCACTCTGAACATGGGTCGCGACTTCCACTACGCCAACGAGCGCTACAAGCTCGATCCTTCTACGCCGGGTCCCAGGACGTTCGAAGCCGCCATGGCGGGAACGACCCAGATGTTCTTCGTCGAGAGCTTGGAGATACTCGACTACTACGTACCCGGGAAGGAAATCGTCCTTTACGATTCGGTCACCCAGTTCAAGGACAAGCTAGAGTGGTTGACGCAGGATCACGCTGCGTGCTTGTCCATCGCGCGTGCTAGTCAGGCTCGAACGGAGGCGGATCACACCTATCGGAATCGAGCGCGATCCATCCTGAGCGTGCTTGCGAGCGCATGATGGAGTGGTAATCACGTCGAGCTTGGGCCGTGGGTAGCTTTCCCGGCAAGGGCTTGCGCGGGTAGCCGAAGTCAGGAGCGAGCGCTCCGCAAACCAAGGCGGTTTCTAGAGGATCATTATGGTGTCGATCACGGTTGATTCGCTTCCCCAGAATCTTTTGCTTGCGTTGCTGACGATGGCGTCGGTCGTGAGCCTAGGCTGCACGGCCGTCCAACTGGCCACGCGCGGGACTTCCCAGGGGCGACAGCTTCTCGCGTATGGGATAGCCGCCGGCATTGCCATGCATGCCCTGATAGGCGTCGCCATCCTTTGCGTTCCACCTTCTGCGTATCAGGCTGCCGCTGTTTCCCTGCTCATCGGTTGCAATCTTTTCGCCGTCGGCTACTGGATCAGGCGTGGAGTTGCCACACGCCTATTCGTGGAGGGACGTTGGCAGATCGTGATGATGCTTGTCGCCTGGGCAGGATTGTCATGCCTCGCTGTGTCGGCGACATTCGTCCCAGTGCGGTTGCCGGAGCCGTTACCAGACCCGATGTATGTGCTGAAGCGCGACCACCTGCATGTTCGCGTCCAGACGTTGACGGGCGGGTTGCCGGCGGATAATTACCTGCCGTATGCGGTGGGCGAGTATCTCCTGCGTGGCATCCAACTTTCTGAGGAGCGGCCGTTGTTGCCGGGCCAGGAAGTTTCGAATCGCCCGATCCTCATGAGTCTTGCGGTGGTGCCGTTCCGTGCTGGTCTGGATCCGCCGCCGCAGATGTCAGCCAGACTGCCCAGATTCGACTACGTCGGCACCAGCTGGCCCGACGCCGGGGCCGTCGGACAGGATCGTTATTTCCGTCCATTCCTGACCGTAGCGACGGTGTTCAACGCCAGCATCATGGCTGCCGTGGTTCTTTTGTTGCTCGAGTTAGGACTGTCCCGACGATATGTTCTGGCAGGAGTCCTACTCCTGTGCAGCAGCCCATACATGCTGAACCAGGCACTGTTCACTTGGCCAAAAATGTTGGCAGCCACGTATGTGCTGCTTGGGGCTCACGCATTGTTCTGCAGGCGCAACTATGCGCTGGCGGGACTGCTTGCGGCCCTTGCGTACTGGTCCCATCCCTATGCACTCGTGATCGCTTTCAGCTTCGGCCTGTATGCGGCAATCGGCGAGGGCCTTTCTAGACCCCGCATCAGGCCCGCGCTGGTATATGCGACGGCGTTCGCCGCTGTCGTATTGCCTTGGTTCCTCTGGTCGCACGTTTATCTTGGCGTTCCATCCGATCTGGTCCAACAGAACATGGGTAACGAGTTGGCTTGGGTCGACCGGGTCTGGGTGCGCGTCGCCAACTTCTACAACACATTGGCACCTACCTACCTGGGGAGCTATCCTTTCGACGGGGAAAAGTTTGTCCAGGGAAGCCTGGTCAGCCTGACGGGCATCACTGGCCTGCTGTTCTTTGTCCAGGGATATGCCGGGTGCGCGACTTACTATCGCGTGCATCGAGACCTACTGCTCTTCGCTGTTTTCATACCCGTTCTCTTGCTGATCGGTGTGTTCGGTATTCCGACAGTGCCTGCGCTCCACGGACTCCAGGCGGTGGGACCTTTGGTTCTGCTGTTCGGCCTGAAATGGATGCAGGACAATTGGAGGCCGGGCACGTTGTGGTTGCTGGTGTTGGCGCAGGTACTGCTCAATATTGCGATGCTCTACGTTCGCGCGCGATCTGTTGTCCTCTAAGTTCTCGACATCCTCAATGGAGAATAAAATGAAGAAGTACCTCAAGCGGGCGATCGTCGTCGCCTGCGTAGTCGGCCTCACCTCATGCTCGCAGCAACCGGCGACCAGCGACACAGCCGCGCCCGCAGCGACGCCGGAGGCTGCAGATGCTGCGGCGCAGGTCGCTGCTGTCCCCGCGCCGGCGGTGATACAGGATCCAAATTTCGTCGAGCTGCCGTTCGATTCGACCAGCAACTACGCGGTCAACATTGCGGTAGGCGAGTCGGTTTCCGCGGAAGCCGCGGTTCCGCGCGATGGCGTCGTCTCCGGTGTCGAAGTACAGGTCGGCAACTATGGGAACGCCAGCAAGGGAGATTTCACGCTTCAGCTCTGCCAGGGCTCGCGGTGCGGCCAAGGTTCCGCCGACTTCGCCTCGTCAACCAATAATGACGACTTTCTTGTTCCCCTCAGCGCTCCGTTCGAGGTCAAGACGTCCGAAGGCCCGATGGTGTTGAAGTTTTCCCGCGAAGCTGGCTCTGAACTGGCAGCCGTATGGTCCTATCCGGCGACGGTCTCCACTTCCACGCTCACGGTGCCGAATGGCGAAAAATTGCCCAGGACACTGAAAGTCGGCCTGCATTACGTCCCCTGAGATCTTCTGCGGGAACATGAAGCGCGCGCGATCCGGTACTTCGAGGGACCTGGTCGCCACGCCCCTGTAACAAGGCAATCGTCCCTGCGTTGCATATGTGCGACGCAGGGATTTTTTTGGCCGGCCAAACTAGGCTTCTACACGGACTTGGGTATCTGCGGCATGCGCTCGCCATATTATCGGTGCACGCTGAGCAGATAAGCAGAACCTCTGCTCACCCTGATGATGGCCCCGGGTTACGCGCCCTGCACGCGGGCTCTATGCCCGCAGCGCCATGGCCGTCGGATTCGCTGCGATCCAAGGGGCTCGTGACGTGCCCGTTGCCAGCCAGCTGTGCACGAAGGCGGAGGTTTGCAGGCCAAAGTTCATCGGTATCGATGGCATCGCGACTTTCTTCAAAGACTGTCCTTCAGCATCGGCGGCGATGGGCAGAAGGCGAGATGAGAGCCGCAACCTAAAGAGCCCTCCCATCGGCGAGGCAGGATCACTTCTTGCGGCCAACCAACAGAAACTGCTTGCCCAGCAGTCTCCACGCGAGAGGAAACGCGAGATAGAGCCTAACCAAGAACGGCGACTGGGGCAGGCGCGATTGAGTCGTATACGGCAGGAACTTGGAGTGGATTTCAAGTGCCTCGATGCCGGCGATATGAAAGGCTTCGGTGAGCGACAGCTCCGTCAGAGGGATGTGATGGTCAATGAAATCCCAGTAAGCACCAGGCACGTGCTTAATGTTGGGACCCATTGCGATCACAGTACCTCCGGGCTTGAGTACCCGCGCGACTTCACTCAATACGCTGGCGAGCGCACTCTTGTCCGGAAGATGCTCGAAGAAATTGGACGTGAACACCACGTCCACCTCTCCGTCGGCAACAGCCGAAAGATCGTCTGCGCGCGTCGCATGAAATTCGATGCCCTCTGCCAAAGCGTCGGGACTGTCAGGATTCAAGTCGACAGCGATCTTTCGTCTGGCATTGATATGGTTGCTGAACTCGCCATAGCCGCAGGCCAAGTCGAGCACACAGTCCTTGGTGGCATCGATGTATTTCTGGAAGTAGTGTTCGCACAGCACGCGCCAAATCGCCGCTTTGGCCGGAAGCTCATCCGATGTGAAGCGATGCCGGTATAGCGACTGCAGATTCTCATTTGACATTGGATTGGATCCTAAACGTTAGATACTTATGCCCAAGAAAACTTGTCATGACCGGCACGATTACTCCGATCGCATGGGCTGTCTCCAGCACCATGACTCTCAGACCCAGCCGCGGAAGCACAATATCTGCCAGGAACCATGAGATCAGTAGGGTCTGGCCGAGGCCGACAAGGTTCACAAGTAGAAAAAGTGTTCCCTCCAGCAACCACGCCCTGCCTGTCCTTTCGAAGACCCATCCGCGATTGAGCAGGAATCCTGTCGTCAAGCCTACGCAGAAGGCTAAAACTATCGCTGGAACATACGGTAGCCATAGGCTGAAAACAATACGGGATCCGATGTTGGCCGCCGCTGCAACTCCCCCGATAAACAAGAAGCGAACAAACTGAGGCGTCATTCCGGAGTTTCCGCTGCGGCAGTGAGAGCCAGTCGGCGACCCACCAAAATGCTCTCATTGATGGAGCGGTCTTCCGGATAGTAGTAAGCGGTGTCCGCCATGTAGAAACCCATGAGCGGCGTCTCCATGGACGGCAGCATATGCTGGAATCCTGGCGGGCAGATGGTCTGAGCGAACTCGTAACGATGGCAGTGCGTGTTGATCACCCAGTCGCGGTCGAACGTTGGGTTGAGGAGCTTGAGATAGCCAATGACTTCCTCGATCAGCTGATCATTGCTCTGCGCCCACTTGGGATGGGTTTTCGGCATGTAGAACGGTGCATAGAGGATCTTGTCGCCGCTCCCGTCCCCGGGATTGAGGTTGCTGTATTCGATGACGCCGGGGATCGCGATCCGGTCATCGCTGATGTTCATCCAGAAGTTCTCGCTGACCGCATGCTTGAGCTTGAGGATGACGCAGGCAACCGGGATGTTCTCGATCGCGCTCACCTTGTCGGCGAACGAGGCCGGCAGGCCGGGCACCATGCGGGGCACATACTGGATGGGAGCCGTCGAAATCACCTTGTCATACGCCGTCGTGGCGTGGCCAACGCGTATCCCCGTGACGCGGCCGCCGGATGAAATCACCTCGTCGATGCCCTGGCCCAGCCGGATCCGCCCACCCGCCTCGCGTACCCGCCTTGCCATTTCGTCCAACAACACGGCCGATCCGCCGCGCAGGTAGCCCATGCTCTCGTTGAAGAGGTTGCGGCGCGAAAGCGCCACGCGCTTGATGCGCGTACCGATCCAGGAGGCGGAGAGGTTGTCCGCATACTCGAAGAACTTGAGGTGGAATGCCTTCTCCCACATGACCTCGTATGCCCGCGGCCCGATCCACTTGGTGATCCAGTCGCGTGCCACGATGCCGTCGAGGGGCCCCCAGTCCTTGATCCTCTTGGTATGCATCACGTGCAGCGCATAGCGCACTTTCTCGATGATTCCCAAATGGGGGAAGCCCAACAGTGCGAACGGCGTGCCCCATTTGTAGAGCTTGCCATCGTAGTAATAGCCCATCTTCGTGTCCGTCCAGCGCAGCGTGTCGCTGAGGCCGAGATCCGCCAGGAGATCGAACAGCGGATAGTCGGTCTTGCAGATGAAGTGGTAGTAGCGTTCGATCCGCGTGCCGCCGAAGTCGAAGTCGGCGGACATGCCGCCGATGCGGTCGTCCCGTTCGTATACATCCACTTCATGGCCATGCTTCAGTAGTTCCATGGCAGCCATGAGCCCCATGGGGCCGCTGCCGACGATGGCGAATCTGCTCATCTTAATTCCGTGGTCTTGTTAGCGCTTGAGCACGATGTGTGCGTAGCGAGGATCGGTGTAACTCTCGCGGATGGCGTCCTCGAACGGCGTCTGCCTCACCCCGAACACCGCCTGGGTGTCCACGCCCTTGAAATCGTCGCCGGCACTGAGCGCTTTCAACTGGTCGGCGGTGAACGGCGGTTTCCGGCTGAAAATCGCATAGACGCGGAGCAGGAACGCGAAGAAGCCGATCGGGATATGGACGATCCACGTGCGAAGGCCTTTCACCCTCTTGATGGTGCGGATGATGTCGACATAGTCGATGCGCGCATCGCCCACGATGTCGTAGACATCCCCGTCAGGCTCCCGCTCGATGCATCGTTCGATACAGCGGCAGAAGTCGCGCTCGTACAACGGCTGGCGCATGAACCTGCCATCGCCGGGGATAGGGAAGACGGGCGTCCTGGCCATGAAGCGCGAAAGCCATCCCAGGTGCTTGGGGTCAAACCACCCGAACATCAGTGTCGGACGCAGCACACAGTGGCGGATGCCGGAATCCACCATCAGTTTTTCCTGCGCCTTCTTGGTCTCGGTGTAGTCGTCCGTCGCGACGGAGTTCACCACGGAAGAAGAGATGTGCACCACATAGGGGACCTCGTGCTGGCGCGCCGCGTCGAGCACCTGCCGGGTTGCCTCGATGTTGTTGCGCGTGAACAGGTCGGTAGTCTTGCCCGTGATCTGCGCGTGCAGTTGCGCAAGGCACTCCGCGCCTTCGAACTCATGGGTCCAGGTGCCGGGTTCGGCGAGATCGGCGAGTACCGTGCGGACATCAGGATGCAGCTGAGCGAGGATGCGCAGGTTGTGCTCGTGCTTGTCGATCGCGACAAGCTTGGTATAGCCGTGCTCCTTGAGCACGACGATGAGGTTCTGGCCCACAAGACCGGCGGCCCCGGTGATGACAATCTTGGCGTGCTTGTGGGGCATGTCAGAGTTTGATCCTGCGGAATACGAATTCGGGTATGGACTTGATGACGAGCATGATCGCCCACCAGAAGGCCGGGAGGTAGGCCACCGCCTTTCGTCGCCCGATCGCGCGCACGATGCCGTTCGCGACCGCCTCGGGCGTGGCCCACAGGGCGCCTTTCTTGAAGCTCGCCGTCATCGGAGTATCGACAAAACCAGGCTTGATCGTCAGCACGTTGACGCCCGTCGGACGCAGGCGCTGGCCGAGCCCGCTGAGGTAGGCACTGACGGCTGCCTTGGCGCTGCCGTAGAGGTAATTGCTGGCGCGACCGCGGTCGCCGGCGACGGAGGAAATCACCGCCAACGTGGCGCCGGACCGGAGTCGCTGCGCCAGCGACGCGGACAACGCGATGGTCGACGTTCCGTTGGTGGCGAACTCCTGCAACGACAGGGCGACGGATCCGTCACACGCCTCCTGATCGGGAAGGGTGCCATGGGCGATCAGTGCTACGTCGACATCACCGAGGATATTCCATGCCGCATCAAGGACTGATGCATGCGCATCCAGGGCGTTGACGTCGAGGATCGCGGCGGTGGCACGGCCGCCGCGAGTGGATAGATCGGCGGCGATCGCATCGAGGCGCGGGCCGTCGCGGCCAAGGAGATGGATCGCCGCTCCTCGTGCGGCGTACACGCGGGCGGTGGCTTCTGCGATAGCCGACGTCGCGCCGATGATCAAGATGCGTTGCATGTCTGCTCCGTGACCCGGCGCCAGAAGCCGGATGAGAATCGTGGATCGAGGAATTCGTCCATCTCGCCCCAGCGAGGGAATGCCCGTCGGAACGAGGATGGCTGAAGACGGGCATCTTTGGCGGGATAGACGGCACCCCCTGCCTCGTCGACGACGCGGTCGAGGCGTTCCAGCAACCGGAACAGGGATTCGCCAGTGTTGGGGAAGTCGAGCGCCAGCGTCGTGCCGGGGCGGGGAAATGACAGGATGCCTGGTGAAATCGTGTTGCCGAATTCCTTCAGTACGGCAAGGAATGAACCGGAACCGCTACGTGCGATCTCCGTCAGCAGCGCGGCGATCCCTGCCCGGGACTGTGCGGGCGGTAGCACGCACTGGTACTGCAGGAAGCCGGCGGGGCCGTACATCCTGTTCCATTCCCGGATCCCGTCCAATGGGTAGAAGAACGGCAGCAAATGGCTGACGCTGCGGCGCCGCACCGATGGCTGGCGCCAGTAGTACGCGGCATTGAAGGGTCGTAGCGACAGCCGGTTGACGAGCGAAACCGGGGGAGTGAACGGCATCGTCCACCGACTCTTGGGGGCTGAGGGACGCTCTGCAGGCAAGCCAGGGGCATGGTCGGCGCGGGTGAAATGTCCGCGCCCCCGCGACTTCCCCTGGGCCAGACAGTCGATCCACGCAACACTGTATTCGTGGGCTGTCGCAGAGTCCGCCGATAACGCGAAGAACTCGTCCAGGCCGCCGAACCGGATATTCTCCGTCTCCATCGCGCTGCCTGGGACGCGACGCAGCTGGATCTCCGCCCACGTGATCATGCCGGTAAGGCCAAGCCCCCCCACCGTCGCGGCGAACCAACCATCGTCGCCGGGCCCGCACACGCGCCGGGAGCCATCGCTGCGCAACAGTTCGAAGCACCGGAGATGGTGGCCGAAGCTGCCAGCCCGATGGTGGTTCTTGCCATGCACATCGTTGGCGACGGCGCCACCGACAGTGACGTAGCGAGTCCCCGGTGTGACAGGGAGGAACCAACCCTGTGGAAGCACAAGTTGGATGATGGCATCCAGGCTGACGCCCGCTTCGCAGCGAAGCACGCCGGTGCCCGGATCGAACGAGATGAAGCGATCCAATCCGGTCGCGTCCAGCAGGCTGCCGTCGGGATTCAGGCAACTATCGCCGTAGCTTCGCCCGTTCCCACGGGGAAGCGCCGTGCCATCGAAAGCGGGAAGCGATGCGGCACGGTCGTGCAGCCGGTACACGGACTGCCGTGCCCGCGGATACCTACCCCAGGATTGCCCTGGCTCCGCCATCAGATCGCGCTCAGCGCAAAAAGGCTGCACAACACTACGACCACTTGGCTCACCCTGTCGGTGGCGGCGAAGACGATGGGGTCATCGTGCATGTCGCCGCGATGGGCAATGACCCATATGCGGCTCACCCAATACAGCAAGATTGGACAGACCAGCCACAGCAGCTTGGGATTGCTGTAGAGCGCAACGCTTTGCGGGCTGTCGATGTAGAGCGCCATGACCATCACCGCGATGTAGCCGGCCGCCGAACCCAGCGATTGCAGGAGCGGCAGGTCCTCGACCGAATAGCCGCGACCGCTGGCCTTGGTCTTGCCGCTGGAAAGCATCGAATGCAGTTCGGTGTATCGCTTCAGCAGCGCGAGCGACAGAAAGATGAACATTGAGAAGGCCAACAGCCAGAAAGACAGACTCGCGGCGATGGCTACTGTGCCACCGATGATTCGCACGGTATACAGCGCGGCCAGCAGGACGACGTCGACCATGACGACCCGCTTCAGTCTGAGTGAATAGGCCAGCGTCATGACGTAGTACGCCAACAAGACCAAGGTGAACTGGACATTGCACGCCAGCGACAGCAGGAGACCCGCCAGCGTGAGCATGGGCGCGGCCATCAAGCCGTGCAGTAGTGGAAGTGTCCCGGCGGCAAAGGGCCTACGGCGTTTGCGCGGATGTTGACGGTCGGGGGACAGGTCGAGCAGGTCATTCAGGACGTACACGCCCGAAGCCACGAGTCCGAAGGACACCAGCGCGATGACTGACTGCATCACTGATTCCGCCTCCATGAAACGGTGGGCAGTGAGCAGAGGTACGAAGACGAGGAGGTTCTTCAACCACTGGTGCAATCGCAGTGCACGCAACCATTCCTGGAGCCTGGGCGTCGAGGGCCAGTGCGCATGCACCTGCGTGCGACGTGCGGCTGCTTTCGCAAGCGAGTCGCCATTGTTCACGACCCAGCCGCCCGAAGCCTTCTCCCAGACGTGCAGGTCCACGTTGCCATTGCCCGCGTAATCGAAGTTGGAGTCGCCGAACTCCTCAACCAGTGCGGCTGCCTTCGCGCGGCCGGACAGGTTGCGCTTTCCATCGCTGGCGATGACCTGTTCGAACAAGCCGAGATGCCGGGCGATGGGCTCCACAAGCAGCGCGTCGGATGCCGTGCACAGCACGCGTGGACGTTGTTCGGTCGTGGAAAGAAGTTCCAGCACCTTTGCGTTGTAGGGCAGCGTCTCGACATCGAGTTGGACGCGCGACGCAAGCTCGCGCTTCAGGGCGGCTTTGCCGCGAAGCAGCCATAGCGGAAGCATGAAAACGTAAAGTGGGTTGCGCGCAAGAAGCGCCAGCAACGACTCGTAGAGAATGTCTGAATTGAGCAGCGTCCCGTCAAGATCCACGCAAAGCGCGCGGGTCAAGGCCCCTGCGGGTGGGGGCTGGGTGGAGGACTGGGGGAAGGACATTTCTGCCTGCGATCCGTTGCGGTCGGGCGATTATACCCGCGCACTCAGTGTGGATCGCTGTCGCCACGGATGCCGGTTCTTTCCAGCAGGAGCACTGCGATTCCACCGACGCCGGTCGCGAACCACAAGGTTACCAGGCGGGTACCGACCGCGACCGCAAGCGCTTCTCCCGTGTTGACGCCGAGGCGGTTGAGCATCAGCACGATCGCCAGCTCGGTGGTGCCGACGCCGCCCGGGATGAAGGACATCGCACCCACCAGCATGGCGAGAGGGTAGATACCGAACGCGAGCAGCGGGTCGATGTTCACACCGAATCCGCTACAGACGCCCATGAAGACCGCTGACGTAAGCCCCCAGGCCAGTACGCCGATCCCCAACCCCATTCCGAGCGTGCGCGCATCGAGATAGCTGTCCAGCCCGCGCGCCGCCGAAAGCGCGAATACGCAAGCGCATCTCAGCCAGAAGACAGGGATGCGCGCGATGGCGCGTTCGATCACGTCCTGCATCGTGCGCCATCGTGCGGTAGCGAACAGCAGGAGTACGAAGGCCAGCACGATGCAGGCCAGCGTTGCCAGTCCGGGGAAGAGACGCGCTGCCGCCAGCGACAGCACAAGAATGACGAGCAGGTCGCACGCGCGCTCGAAGACGAATGTCGCCAGCGTCCCTGCCGCAGGTACGCCCATGCGACTGAAGTAGCGCATGCGCATGAGTTCCCCCGCCTTGCCCGGCGTTGCCGTCAGTGCGAAGCCGGCCAGATAGGCGCAGAGGCCGCGGGCACCGGGCACCTGATGACCATTCCGACGCAGCAGCCAGTGCCAGCGCCAGAAGCGCAACAGGTACGTAGCGAAGACGGGCGCCACCGCGAAGAGCAGCCAATGCCAGGCGCTAGAAAGTCGCTGGAAAGTACCGTTACTTCGGTCCAACCACCATAGAGTGGCGCAATACGCAACGACGATCAGAAGAACGATCCCGGCCGAGTGCCAGCCGGGATCGCGTGATTTCTTCCTGCCTGCGCTCTGGGGCGCCTTTACTGGCATCGTGGCGGCGAGCTCAGCCCAGCGCCGCTTCCAATTCCGGCAACAGAGCAAACAAGTCCCCCACCAGCCCGATATCCGCGATCTCGAAGATCGGCGCTTCGCCGTCCTTGTTGATCGCCACGATCGTGCCGGCGTCCTTGATGCCGGTCAGGTGCTGGATGGCGCCGGAGATGCCGACGGCGACATACAGTTCGGGGGCGATGATCTTGCCGGTCTGGCCGACCTGCAGTTCGTTCGGCACGTAGCCGGCGTCGACGGCGGCACGCGAGGCGCCGACGGCGGCGCCCAGCTTGTCGGCCAGCGCATAGATGACCTTGAAGTTGTCGGCCGAGCCGACGCCGCGGCCGCCGGAAACGACACGCTTCGCGCTCTGCAGGTCGGGACGATCCGACTTGCCCGCGGCGAGGCCGACGTAGCGGGTGTGCGTCAGTAGTGCGGCATCCACGCTGACGGCTTCGACCGCCGCGCTGCCGCCCTTGGCGGCTTCCGGCCAGGAGGCCGTACGCACGGTGGCGACCACGGTCTGGTCGGCGGGAACGTCGACGGTGATGATCGCGTTGCCGGCGTAGATCGGGCGTTTGAAGGTGTGCGCACCTTCAACGGCCATCAGGTCCGAGACCTGGTTGACGCCGAGCAGCGCAGCCACGCAGGGCAGCAGGTCCTTGCCGAAGGTGGTCGACGGGGCGAACACATGCGTATAGCCCGCGGCGAGCTTGGCGATCTGCGGAGCGAGTACCTGGGCGATGGCGTTCGCGTTGGCGGCGTTGGCCACGGCCAGCACCTTCGTAACGCCCGCGATCTGCGCGGCCTCGGCGGCGACAGCGGTCGGGTCGGCCGCCAGCACCACCACGTCGATGGCGTCGGCGTTCACGGCCGCAGCGGCGCTGACGGTCTTGGCGGTGGAGGCGTTGAGCTTGCCGTCCAGGTGTTCGGCGATGACGAGAACCTTGGCCATTACAGCAACCCCTTCTGCTTGAGTGCGGCGACCAGTTCGGCCGCGTCCTTCACCATGATGCCCTTGCTGCGCTTGGCAGGCGGGGCGTAGTGCGTGGTCTTGTGCGTGTCGGCGGCGTCGACGCCCAGCTCGGCCAGCTGCAGCGTTTCCAGCGGCTTGCTCTTGGCCTTCATGATGTCCGGCAGCTTGATGAAGCGCGGCTCGTTGAGGCGCAGGTCGGTGGTGACGACGGCGGGCAGGTCGATGTCCAGCGTTTCCAGGCCGGCGTCGACTTCGCGCACCACCGTGGCCTTGCCGTCGGCGATGTCCAGCTTGCCGGCGAAGGTCGCCTGCGGGCGGCCCCACAGCGTGGCCAGCATCTGGCCGGTCTGGTTGGCATCGTCGTCGATGGCCTGCTTGCCCAGGATCACCAGGTCGGGCGCTTCCTTCTCCACCAGCTTGAGCAGGGTGCGGGCGGCGGTCAGCGGCTGGATGGCCTGGTCGGTGACCACGTGGATCGCACGGTTGGCACCCATGGCCAGGCCGTTGCGCAGATGGGCCTGGGCATCGGCGGGCGCGATGGTGGCAACGATGACCTCGGTGGCGACGCCCTTGTCGCGCAGGCGCAGGGCTTCTTCCAGCGCGATTTCGTCGAAGGGGTTGGGCGACAGCTTGACGCCGTCGGTGACCACGCCGGACCCGTCCGGCTTGACCTGGATGCGGACGTTGTAGTCCACCACGCGCTTGTAGGCGACGAGAATCTTCATCCTGCGGGGATTCCTGTAGGAGCGGTGAGACCCGGTCGCGGCGGCAGACCGAGGACAGAACGCCGATTTTAGCCGTCAGGCCGGGTCCATGCGAGCCCGTACGGTACCGTCTGCCAGACGTGCCGCAAGCAGACCAGCCAACCTTACGGCGCTGCCGGGCGCCTGGGCGAAGAACAGGGAGGGCTCGGTCAGTTCGAGTTCCAGCAGGCAAGGCTCGCCGGCGGCGTCGGCCAGCAGGTCGACCCGGGCGTACGCAAGTGGGGATTCGAGTTGCCTCAGCCGTGCCGTCGCGGCGAGCACGCGTTCGGCCAGGGCCTGTTCGGCGGCCGTGGCGCTGCCGGTCGCGATGTCGCCCAGCGCCATCGGGGCTTGCCGCGCGCCTTCGCCGGGCGCGAGCTGGGCCGCCTTGCGGATGGCGTGGCTGAACTGCCCGTCGAAGTAGAGCAGCGCTGTCTCGCCACTGCGGTCGACCGAGGCCAGATAGGGCTGCAGCATCACGCTGCGTTCCTGGTCGAGCAGGCGCGCAACATGGTTGCCGGCGGCGAATTGCTGGTCTCGGGCGTAGCGCTGGGTGTCGCGGGCGCCGGCGCTGACGGTCGGCTTGACCACGAACTCGGCCGTATCGAAGGTGGCGAGGAACGCCGCCAAGGCCTCCATCGGCTCGGCGTCCGGCTCCACGAAGTGCGTGGGCACCACCGGAATGCCGACGGTCGCCAGATCCGCCAGGTAGTGCTTGTCGGTGTTCCAGCGCACCACATTGAGCGGGTTGAGGAGCTCGGTGACCCGATCGACCTGCACGCACCAGGCGAGGAACTCGGGCAGGCGTTCCGTGTAGTCCCAGGGCGAGCGCAGCAGCGCGGCGTCGAACCGGGCCCAGCTGACGGTCGGATCGTCCCATGCCACGGCACGGGCGTGCAGTCCGGCGTCCGCGCAGGCATCGAGCAGCGGCACGAGATCGTCGTCGTGGCTGGAGGCGGCCACGGCCGTGACGAGGGCGAGGGTCTTCATGCCTGCCAGTGTACGCGCACGCCATGCGCGCGATTCCCATTGCACGAAAGTACCTGTGTCGGCCGCGAGGCGCTGGGTAGAATGGCGCTTTCCTCATCGAATGGATCGCGCCATGGCGGGTAACCCCGGCTCCGGAGGCAAGCAGAAGCTCTATTCCAGTGCGGCGGCAGCGCTGCAGGGCGTGGTGGCCGATGGCCAGACGCTGGCGGTCGGAGGCTTCGGCCTGTGCGGCATCCCTGAGGCCTTGATCGGCGCCCTGCGCGACAGTGGCGCGACCGGCCTGACCGCCATTTCCAACAACGCCGGCGTGGATGGTTTCGGCCTGGGGCTGCTGCTGGAGACGCGCCAGATCAGGAAGATGATTTCGTCCTACGTGGGCGAGAACAAGGAGTTCGAGCGCCAGTTCCTCTCGGGCGAGCTGGAGCTGGAGTTCAACCCGCAGGGCACGCTGGCCGAACGCCTGCGTGCCGGCGGCGCGGGCATCCCCGCGTTCTTCACCCGCACCGGCTACGGCACCGTGGTGGCAGAAGGCAAGGAGACCCGCCAGTTCGGCGAACACTGGTACGTCTTGGAAACCGCCCTCAGCGCCGACGTGTCGCTGGTCAAGGCATGGAAGGCCGACAAGGCCGGCAACCTGGTGTTCCGCAAGACGGCTCGCAACTTCAATCCGGCCTGCGCCATGGCGGGCAAGGTCTGCATCGCGGAGGTGGAGGAGGTCGTCGAGGTCGGTGCGATCGATCCAGACCATGTCCACCTGCCCGGCATCTACGTGGACCGCATCGTCCACAACCCGACCCCCGAGAAGCGCATCGAGCAGCGCACCGTCCACCAAGGAGGCAAGTGATGCCCTGGACCCGCGATGAGATGGCGCAGCGCGCCGCCCGCGAATTGACCGATGGCGCCTACGTCAACCTGGGCATCGGCCTCCCGACCCTGGTCGCCAACCACATCCCGGTCGGCGTGGACGTCTGGCTGCAGTCCGAGAACGGC
Organism: Pseudoxanthomonas sp. LjRoot206; assembly: GCF_056175725.1. NCBI lineage: Bacteria > Pseudomonadati > Pseudomonadota > Gammaproteobacteria > Lysobacterales > Lysobacteraceae > Pseudoxanthomonas > Pseudoxanthomonas sp. LjRoot206. Next base: position 405,043 of record NZ_JBGFFI010000003.1, on the reverse strand, counting down.
CTGCTCGGCATCGGCCCGTTCCCGGCCGAAGACGAGGTCGACGCCGACCTGATCAACGCCGGCAAGCAGACGGTCACCGCCCGCGCCGGCGCCAGCTACTTCGGCAGCCACGACTCGTTCGCGATGATCCGGGGCGGTCACATCGACCTCGCCGTCCTGGGCGCCATGCAGGTGACCGACCAGGGCGACCTGGCCAACTGGATGGTTCCCGGCAAGATGGTCAAGGGCATGGGCGGTGCCATGGACCTGGTGGCCGGCGTCAAGCGCATCGTGGTGCTGATGGAGCACGTGGCGAAGGACGGCAGCCACAAGATCCTTCCCCAGTGCGATCTGCCGCTGACCGGCGTGGGCGTCGTTGACAGGATCATCACGGACCTGGCGGTGTTCGATGTGACCGATGAGGGGCTAGCGCTCGTCGAGATGGCCGATGGCGTGACCGAAGCGGAACTGGCCGCGAAGACCGGCGTGCCTTTCAAGGTCGCCTGAGCATCCAAAGGCGTGACGCAAGTCCGGTTGCCATGCGGCGGATTGCACGCCTGACTTTCAGCTGTACGTTTTCCGGCCGATAACGCGGAGAAGGGAACCTGTTGGCTGTTTTGTGGCCGGGTGGCTGGGCTATAGTGTCAGTTCAGGGGCTCTATCCGTTTTTTCTCAGAGGCGTACGTATGAAACTCCGGGTCGGCGCTTGCGCCTTGATGTTGGTTTTGGCCGGGTGCAGTGGAGAAAGCCCCGAATCGGGCATGGCAGGGATGCGTGGTGTTGCTGCGAGCAAGGCGACCGGCAGCCTGCCGACGTCCCTCCCGCTGGCCCGTGCCATCGGTGCGTCCATCGCGAATGCACCCGACCGCGGTGCGCTGTTGTCCTACCCCAACAAGGCCACGCCCACCAAGCAGGAAGGTGCGTACACCTGGTTCCCGACGTCCATCAGCGAGGCGCATGCCTTCAAGGGCATCGCGGCCGGTGAGATGACGGTGCCGTCGCCCGATGGCAGCCAGGTCAAGCTGCGCTACGAGCGTCATGTCGAAGAGATCGACGGCAACTGGACCTGGATCGGCCGCGTGGTCGGTGGCGACCAGATGCAGGAAGCCATCATCACGTTCGGCGAGAAAGCCGTGTTCGGCTCGATTCCGCAGGCCAACGGCAAGCCGGCCTTGAGCCTGCAGACCCGCAACGGCACTGTGTTCGCCGTCCAGACCGATCCCTCCAAGCTGGTGTCGGCGACGAAGGGCCATGAGGACGTGATGATTCCCGAGGCCGCCACGCTGCGCTCGTCCATGGCGGCCGCTGTCAGCCAGTCCGCCCAGGTGAGCCAGGGTGCGACGGCCGTCGCACAGGCCGCGCCGCCGAGCGCCGCCAATACGGTCGACGTCGCGGTTGGCTACACCCCCGAGTTCGCCGCTGCGAACGGAGGCGCCTCCGGTGCCGCCACGCGTCTGGTCTATCTGGTCCAGGTGGGCAACCAGGCCTTCGCGAACAGCGACATCAACGGCTACCTGCGCATCGTGAACACGCTGCAGGTGAGCTACACCAACACCAACACTAACCAAACGGCACTCCAGGAGCTGACCGGCAGCACGGGCAATTCGCCTGTGACGATTCCCGCGAGCCTGGCGCCCCTGCGGACCGCGCGCGACCAGTACGGTGCGGACATCGCGGTGCTGGTGCGCAAGTTCAATACGCCGGAAAACGAAGGCTGCGGCATCGCGTGGTTGAACGGGGCGAACCAGACGGCTATCACCTCGGCGGACGCTGCTTGGGGGTACGCCGTCATCAGCGATGGTTATGACACGGGTACGGATGGCAAGACGTATTACTGCGCTGACGAGACGCTGGTACACGAAGCGGCTCACTTGATGGGCTCGGCGCATGACCGCGCCAATTCCACGACGACGGGTGGCGCGTTGCAGTACGGCCGCTTCCCGTATTCCTTCGGCTACAAGACCGCCGCTGCCGCCGGCAATTTCTACACTGTGATGGCGTATGGCGATACTGGCCAGATCGCCCACCGTATCTTCTCCACGCCGCTCAAGAGCACTTGCGGCGGCGCCGGTAATCTGGCATGCGGCGTTGCGAACAGCGAAGACAATGCGCGCAGCTTGAATCAGACGATCCCGATCGTGGCGCAGTTCCGTGCCACGGTCGTCCCTTTCTCGTCGGCCGCAGACGTTGCCGTCATCAGAAAGGCAGGCGGTGCATCCGGGAAGACCGAACTGCATTCGATCAACGGTACGAACGGATTCCAATCTTATACGCGGAACGTCGCGACCGGCATGTATCCGACAGGCTCTGACAAGTCCTGGGCATTTTTGTTCGGCGACTACAATGGCGACGGCGTCACTGACATGTACCTGGTCGCGAAAACGGGTGCGTCCGGCAAGACTGAAGTGCACGTGCTGAATGGAGCCAACGGCTATTCGTCATTCTTGGTCAATACCACGACCGTTCTTCATCAGACGGGCGCCGACAATCGCTGGATTTTCCGTCTTGGCGACTATAACGGCGACAATCGTCCTGATCTGTATGCGATCAATCGGACCGGCGGTTCTGGGAGGACGGAAGTGCACGTGATGAATGGTGCGAATAGCTTCCAGACGTTCTTGGCAAATGCAGCTTCTATACTGCCTGTGACCGGTACCGATTATGGCTGGGAGTTTGATGTCGCCGATTACAACGGCGACGGCAAGCCCGATGTGTATGTGGTGAAGAAGACCGGCGCTTCCGATAGGACGGAAGTTCATGTGATGAATGGTGCTAACAACTACGCGTCTTATCTCGCCAATGTGGCTTCGACGCTTCATCAGACCGGCACCGACAACCGGTGGAACTTTAGGGTGGGCGACTACAATCGAGATGGCACCCCTGATCTGTATGCAATCAATCGCCAAGGAGGATCGGGGCGCGTTGAAGTTCATGTTATGAATGGCGCCAATAACTTTCAGTCATTCTTGGCGAACCAGGCGACCGTGCTGTATGCAGTCGGATCCGGCGCTGACTGGGAGTTTGATTTGATGCCGACCGGTGCGACGAACTGATCTACGTCGTTTATGGTCAAAAGGGCCCCTGTTCGGGGCCCTTGTTTATTTGGCATACCGAAACCGTCCTCGCACGGCTACCTTGTCCCGCCCTACTATCGTGTGCATTTCAGCTGCGCCAAGGCCAGCAAGCTCAGTCGCGCTACCAAAGAAACGCTCCACGGCGTGCGCCATAGTGCCGTCCTTCTGCCCGCTCTCCTTCGCGAAATCTGATTCTTCGATGGCGCCTGTTACAAGTGAGTTTATGCAGCAAGGGCGAATCCAGAACATGGACCCGGCGGGGAAGTGGCTGTCTAGGGCCGACCGTAGCTCTATACCGGTGCGAGACGCCGTCTTGGATAGCCACTCGAGATTTGCTCCAATATAGTCCGCGACTCTGAGCAAATGATTGTCGGCGCTCACCAGTCCGACATTGGGGATGATAGCCAAGCGGTCCTCGATGCCGCCCTCTATACCAAACGGCAGAAGTGAGTCGACGAGTTCTTCGCGCCACGCATGGCCGGTCGTGAGGTGTGGAGACACTTTCGTGTGCAGTTTGAGTATCCAATCGACGTCAGTGACTAAGAGTTTGCTGGCTACACGCAGGAAGGGAAGGATGTCTCGACCACGATTCTCGTGTACCTGCACTTCCGCATGGACCTGCAACGCAGCAAGGATCTCCAGAACGGAAGCCTCTTTCTCACGCGTGGTTGTAATCGTAATCTGAGAGTGAGGTAAAGCGTTCCCCACGCGCTCCAAGAGTCCAGAAAGTACGCCTAGATGCCAAGCATGGATCACAACATGAACGCGAGATATCGGTCGGGACTTGGAATGCGCTACCGCAGTTGAAGATAGGGCTGCCCGCGTAGCATCCAGACTCGCGTAGCCCCATCGGGCATCCGGTTCGAGCAGAGCGCCTTCAGCCCACTCGTTCCAGGCGTTTATGAAAGCAATGGGCGCCGACCTGCTGTCCGAAGAGGAAGAGATCATCTCTTTCAGCCATCGGTAGTACTCATAGTTCGAGAATCCGGTATACGTCCTCCCGCCCCCCGGCCTCCTTGCCTCGTTATCCCACCCTACATTGATCCCACGATGAAGCAGGTAATCAGGCTGCGGCTTCCGTATGAAGCTTTCCGCCATCTCGCGCCAGTCGAGAGTGGTTCCTGCATATAAATCATTGAGCAAAGAAACCTTGCTGGTGGTGACGGAAGAGGTGCTGGAGTTCGGTGGGAACTCAATCGCAGCATCGAATCCAATGTCATTGGGCCTTGGACGCTCGAAACTCTGGACGTAGGCCAAGTGAATCTCACCGATGCCCTGTCGTCTGCAGTAATCGCGCCACCGTAGCGCTGTGACTTCCATTAGTTCGAAAACACCTGGTCTGTATATCACCAGTATCGGTTTGCCATCCGCCCGCAGATAGCGCGGATCCCGCATGTACTCGGCGACATGCTCAATGAATGCGATGTCGTCCTCGGGAGAATGCTTCTGATCGATCAGGATCTCGTCACCGCGCCCATCCCAGGTGCGCGTCCACTTCTCGTTCGCCCAGCACAGGCAGAACTTGAGGTCGATGGTCTTGTCGTTGAGCCAGTTGCGAAGCGGGGTTTCCAGTAGGGTCTTGCCGCCGAACCAGTAGAAGTAGAAACAGAACGCGCTGATGCCATACTCGCGGGCGAGGCGTGCCTGCTCGTGCATGACCTCGACATTGCGCAGGTCGTAGAAGCCGAGGTCGCCCGGCAGTTTGGGCTGGTAATGACCTTCGAACTGGGGCAGGGCACGGGTTACGTTGCGCCATTCGGTGAAGCCTTTGCCCCACCACTCGTCGTTCTCGGGAATGGTGTGGAACTGTGGCAGGTAGAACGCAACGAGCGTGGCGGGTAGCGGATCGGGCAGTTCGCCCTTCTGATAAGGCACGTAGCCGATCGCGCGCTCGTCGGAGCGGACATAGGGTCGGCGCGGCAGGTCGCCCTTTGGCGCCAGGCCCTTCGGCCCTTCGGGAACCCAGTGCCCCTTCGTATCCAGGAAACGTTCGCGTAGCCGATCGCGCGTGCCCTGCGGCATCGGCGTCAGGCGGAAGGCGGTCCGCAGCGCATAGAACAGCGTGGTACGCAGGCGGCGGGACAGGGGGTTCTGCACAGAGTTCCTACAGGTTCTGGTAGTTCGGCCCCGAGCCGCCTTCCGGCGTCACCCAGTCGATGATCTGGTAGGGGTCCTTGATGTCGCAGGTCTTGCAGTGCACGCAGTTGGCTGCGTTGATCTGCAGGCGCTTGCCTTCGCCGTCGTCGACGATCTCGTAGACGCCGGCCGGGCAGAAGCGCGTGCAGGGGTTGTCGTATTCGTCCGCGCAGCGGCTGACGCAGACGGAGGTGTCGTGCACGCGCAGGTGCACGGGCTGGTCCTCGTCGTGTTCGGTGGCCGCGAAGTAGACGCCCTGCAGGCGGTCGCGCGGCGCCAACGTACGGTCCACGTAGTCGCGCTTGGGTGCTTCGTACTCGCCGACCTTGTCGAGCGACGACCAGTCGGGTTTGACCTTCAGCGTCCACGGCGAGAGGCCGCCGACGGCGGTTTCCCATGCGGCGTTGGCCATGCCGAACCACAGGCCCTTCTTGAAGCCGGGCTTGATGTTGCGGACGGACTTCAGCTCGGCCATTGCATCGGAGGCGCGCAACTTCGCATCGAACCCTTCGGGTGCGAGCTGCGATGCCACGAGATGCTCGGCGGCCAGCATGCCGCTGCGGATCGCCTGGTGCGTGCCCTTGATCTTCGGCACGTTGAGCAGACCGGCAGTGTCGCCGATCAGCAGGGCGCCCGACATCTCGACCTTCGGCAATGACTGCCAACCACCGGTGACGATGGCGCGCGCGCCGGCGGACAGGATGCTGCCGCCGTCCAGCACCGGCTTGATCAGCGGGTGGTTCTTCCACTGCTGGAAGGCCTCCCACGGCTTGTACTCCGGATCCTTGTAGTCCAGGCCGCTGACATAACCCAGCGCGATCTGGTTGTTCTCCAGGTGGTACAGGAAGCTGCCGCCGTAGATGTCGTTGCTGGCCGGCCAACCGAGCGTGTGCACGATCTTGCCGGGCGTGACGCGGCCTTCCGGCACCTGCCACAGCTCCTTGATGCCGATCGAATAGGCTTGGGGATCGCTGTCCTGGTCCAGCGCGAAGCGCTTCACCAGCCGCTTGGTCAGGTGGCCGCGCGCGCCCTCGGCGAGCACGGTGACCTTGGCGCGGATGTCGATGCCCTGCGTGTAGCCCGGCTTGTGGCTGCCGTCCTTCGCGATGCCCATGTCGCCGATGCGCACGCCGATGACGGTGCCATTGTCGTCGTGCAGCGTCTCGGACGCAGCGAAGCCCGGATAGATCTCCACGCCCAGCGCTTCGGCCTGCGGCGCCAGCCAGGCGCACATCGCGCCCAGCGACACGATGAAGTTGCCATGGTTGCGCATGCCCGGTGGCACGATCGGAAACTTGCGGCCGCCGTCCTTGCTGAAGAACCAGAATTCGTCGTCCGCGGCGGGCACGCAGACCGGCGGCGGGTTGTCGCGCCAGCCGGGCAGCAGCGCGTCGAGCGGCTGCGGTTCGATCACCGCGCCGGACAGGATATGCGCGCCGATGGTGCTGGCCTTTTCGATCACGCAGACCGAGATCTCGGGATTCAGCTGCTTGAGCCGGATGGCGAAGGCGAGGCCGGACGGCCCTGCGCCGACGGTGACGACGTCGTACTCCATCACATCGCGTTCGACATCGGACATCGGGCTCGGCTCCAGCATGGCGTTAGGCTCCCGGTATTTTCGGGGTTTGCGCGGGATGGGGCAAATCCGCGAGCATCACGGGATGACCATACCGTTGCCGCTGCCTGAGGATGGACTGGACGCTGCGTTGCCCGGCGCACGGCTGGTCTATCGGCCTGCGTGGTTAACGGCGGTGGAGGCCGACGCGCTGTTCGAGGAGATGCGGCAGACGCTGCCTTGGAGCGTGCACAGGATCCGGATATTCGGCCGTCACGTCGATTCGCCGAGATTGAGTGCATGGATCGGCGATGCAGACGCGGTGTACCGCTATTCAGGCGCGGACTTCACGCCGCATCCGTGGACGCAGGTGCTATCTGCGTTGCGTGCGCGATTGAGTGATGAGCTCGATACGCCCTTCAACAGCGTACTGGCCAATCTGTACCGCAGCGGGCAGGACGCGATGGGGTGGCACAGCGACGACGAGCCGGCGCTGGGGCCGCAGCCGGTCATCGCCTCGGTCAGCGTGGGCGGAGCACGCCGCTTCCTGCTGAAACACCGTCAGGACGGGGCGCTCAAACAGGCGGTCACGCTGCCGCATGGCAGCCTGCTGGTGATGGCGGGCGACACCCAGCGCCTGTATCGGCACGCATTGCCACGCACGGCGAAGCCGGTGGCGCCGCGTATCAACCTGACGTTCCGCTGGATCGATCCGGCGCGCCGTCGCTGACGCGTCACCCGGCTCAGCGGTTGGCGTTGGGATCGCTGTTGCCGGAGACCAGCACCCAGCCGGCGATGTCGGCGGTGGCGGCTTCCAGCGCCTCCTCGAAAGCGATCGCCACCTGTGCCACGTCGACGCTGTTCGCCGGCTTCTGCTGCAGGAACGTGCGCGACGCGACGACGCGCTGCCCGCGGTTGTTGACCAGTTTGGCGTTCACTTCGACCACGGCGGACGGCAGCGCGCCGCCGGCGTAGTCGGCTTCGAAGCGGCGCAGGTCCATGACCAGCTTGTACTCGCCGAGGATGCCGGCATCGGCACTGGCCACGGCGGGGATGCGCCCGGAATCCTCCAGCGTGCGCTGTACCGCATCCTGCAGCATGTCGGTCGCCGGCAATGCCCACGAGACGCCGCGGTAGACCTGCAGTTCGCCGGGCATCGGCCGCACGCTGATGCGGGGACTGTCGATCACGCGCGCGGCCGTCGGCTTGGCGACGATCAGGGTCCAGTCCACCTGCGGCCAGCCGGCCTGCGGCGCCACCCGGACATCCGGCGCGTAGATGGTGACCGGGTCGCGCTGCTCGCTGCCCAGGATCGAGCAGCCGGCCAGCGCAAGCAAGCAGGGGAGGGCGAAGGTGAGGCGCAGCGGCTTCATTTCGGGTCGAACTCCTTGGGTGCGTCGCGGCCGAGCAGGTAGCGCGCGGGATTGCCTTCGAGGCGGTCGCTGACCCGGCGCAGGTCGCGCACCAGGCCACGCAGTTCGGTGAGCGTGGGTCCCAACTGGCCCAGGCCGTCGCTGGCGAAACTGTTGATGGCGGCGCGGTTCTCACCGAGGATCGCGTCCGCGTTGCCTGCGGCCGAGTCCAGCTTGCCCAGTGTGGTTTCAAGCTTGTCCAGGATGCCCGGCAGTTCCTGCACCAGGTTCTTGTCCAGCCGCTCGATGGCGCCGTTGGTGGTGGTGAGGGTCTTGTCCAGGTTCTGGGCGGCATCGCGCGCGCTGACGATCAGGGCTTCGACGCCGTCCTCGCGGCTGGCCAGCGAGGTGCTCATCGACTCCAGATTCTCCAGCGTGGCCGTGATGCTGGCGACATTCTTGTCGCTGAGCATCTGGTCCAGGCGCTCGACGATGCGGTTGGCGGTATCGGTGATGTTCTGCAGCGCCGACGGCGCGGTCTGGATGACCGGTGCCTCGCGCGAGTCCACGCTGGTCAGCGACGGCGCCTGCGGCGTGCCGCCGCTGAGCTGGATGATGGTCGGGCCGGTCAGGCTGGTGATCGCCAGCTTGGCGCGGGTGTCCGTCTTCACCGGCGTGTACGACTCCACGCGGATGCGCGCGATCACCTGGCGCGGGTCATTGGGCGCCAGCGACAGCTTGGTGATCGAACCGACCGCGATGCCGTTGTACTGCACCGGGCTGCCGACGGTCAGGCCGGTGACCGCTTCGCGGAAGACCACCTGGTACTCCTGCCAGGTGCGCTCGGACGAATACTTCGCTGCCCACAGGCCGAACAGCAGCAGCGCCGCGGCGATGATGAGGGTGAAGGCCCCGATGAGGACGTAGTTGGCGCGTGTTTCCATGGATCAGACCGCCGTTTGCGTGTGTAAGGGCCCGGGGGCCTGCTTTCCGTCGCGCGCGGCGCGCGCGCGGGGACCGTGGAAGTATTCCTGCACCCAGGGATGGTCGAACTGTTCGACCTCGGACAGCGGGGCCACCGTGATCACCCGCTGGTCGGCCAGCACCGCGATGCGGTCGCAGATCGCATACAACGTGTCGAGGTCGTGGGTGATCAGGAATACGGTGAGGCCCAGCGCTTCCTGCAGCGTCTTGATCAGCCGGTCGAACGCGGCCGCGCCGATCGGATCGAGGCCGGCCGTGGGTTCGTCGAGGAACAGCAGCGGCGGATCCAGCGCCAGCGCACGCGCCAGGCCCGCACGCTTGCGCATGCCGCCGGACAGCTGCGAGGGCAGCTTGTTGATCGCGTCGGCGGGCAGGCCCGCCAGCTTGACCTTCAGCAGCGCCAACTCGTAGCGCCAGCTGTCGGGCAGCTCGGGGTGATGTTCCTTCAGCGGCACCTGCACGTTCTCGCCCACGGTCAGCGACGAGAACAGCGCGCCGTCCTGGAACAGCACGCCGGTGTTGCGTTCGATGTGCTGGCGCGCGGCGGGATCCTCCGACCGCGCGTCCTCGCCGAGCACGGTGATCTGCCCTTCGTTGGGCTGGCGCAGGCCGAGGATCGAGCGCATCAGCACCGACTTGCCGGTACCGGAGCCGCCGACCACGCCGATGATCTCGCCGCGGCGCACGTCCAGGTCGAGATTTTCATGCACGGTCTGTTCGCCGAAGCGGTTGACCAGCCCGCGCACCTGGATGATGGGCGATTCTTCGGACATGCGCCGTCACCAATCCATGTGCATGAACCACAACGCGGCCAGCGCGTCGAGGATGATGACCAGCGAGATCGTCTGCACCACGCTGGAGGTGGTGCGCTCGCCGACCGACTGCGCCGTGCCTTCGACCTGCAGGCCTTCCAGGCAACCGATCAGGCCGATCACCAGCGCGAATACCGGCGCCTTCGACATGCCGACCAGGAAGTGGGTCACCTCGATGGTGTCGTGCATGCGCGCGATGTACATCTGCGGCGGGATGCCCAGGTCGAACGCGCCCACGGTGACGCCGCCCGCCAGGCCGGCCATCATCGAGATGAAGGTCAGCAGCGGCAACATCACCAGCAGCGCGATCAGGCGCGGGATGACCAGCAGGTCGATCGGATCCAGGCCCAGCGTGCGGATCGCGTCGATCTCCTCGCGGCTCTTCATCGCGCCGATCTGCGCGGTGAACGCCGACGCGGTGCGGCCGGCCAGCACGATGGCGGTCATCAACACCGCGAATTCGCGCAGGAAGGCGATGCTGACCAGTTCCACCACGTAGATTTCCGCGCCGAAGTCGCGCAGCACGGTGGAGCCGAGGAAGGCGATCACCGCGCCCACCATGTACGACAGCAGGATCACCAGCGGTACGGCATCCAGGCCGACCGCTTCCATGTGCGCCACGGTGGCGGTGGGGCGGAAGCGCCGTGGTTCCTTCACCATGCGCACCAGCTTGACCAGATTCTCGCCGGTGAAGCTGAGCAGGGCGATGACTTCCTGCTTGTTCTCGTGCACCCGGTAGCCGAGGCGGGACAGCGCCGCCAGGAAGCCGTAGTCCCGCTTGCGCGGCGGGCGGTCGTCGGCGACGTCTTCGATGGTGCTGACCAAGGCCTGGTGGTCCTGGCGGAATTCGATGTCCGACGGCTCCATGCCGCGGCGCTTGGCGAAGCGCAGCAGCTGCAGCACGCCGGCCGAATCGATGCGGTTGATCGCGGTCGCGTCGAGCCGGTTGACGGCGTCGGGCAGCGACTTCAGCTGGTCCGCCACGACCAGCGCGCTGGCGAGCGTCCAGTCGCCGGCGAGCCGCACCCGCTGCGGGTCGGACGGATCGGCTTCATACTGCGGGCGGGCAAGGGTGGGGGTCATGGCATCGCTCGGCCAAGGAGCATACAGGCTATCCCACTGAACGTGAGCAGCACGCCGACGAAGGCGCGGCGGCCCAGCGGCTCGCGCAGCCACAGCGCGGCCAGCACCACCAGGAACACCGAGGCGCACTCGTTGAGGATCGCGGCGACCGATGCGCTCGTGTACTTGTAGCCGCCCAGCCACAGCACCATCGACAGGCCCTGACCGATCAGCGCAGCCAGCACCAGGCGATGCCAGGGCACGTCCGAGGCGATGAACTGCATGCGCCGGCGCATGGCCGGCAGGGCGGACACCAGCAACAGGCCCGCGATGGCGCCCAGCAGGCGCAGCAGCGTCACCCACAGCAGCGGCTGCGTTTCCAGCGTGCGCTTCACCATGACGATGGCGACCGCCATCAGCGCGATGGCGAGCAGGCCGAGCAGCACGCCGCGGGCGGTGTGCTGCGGATGCGTCCGCCATTCGCCGGGTGGCCGGCTGACCAGCAGCACGCCGATCGCCACCAGCGCGAAGCCCAGCCATTGCGCGCCGCCGAGGCGTTCGTCGAGGAAGACGAACCCCAGCAAGAGCACCAGCGGGCTGTAGAGATTGCCGATGATGCCCATGCGCCCCGCGCCGAGCTCGTTGAGCGCGCGGAAATACAGCGTGTCCGCCAGCGCGATGCCGATGACGCCGCTGGCGAGCACGGTGGCGACGTCGCGCATCGGCAGCACGGGCCAGTCGCTGGCGTACACCAGCAGCGCGACCGGCGCGAGCACAGCCAGCACCAGCCCGTTCTTCAGCAGGTTGAGCGTCAGTGGCGGCAGGTGCGCGCCGAGCTGGCGCGCCAGGATCACGCCGACCGCCCATGCAGCCGCGCTGCCCAGTGCCATGGCTTCGCCGATCCCCACCACGCCCCCTGCCAACGTCGTCCAAACACAGTGTAATCGGGCCCGCATGAAGCCACCGTGCTCCCGCTTCGGCGATACTGTGGCGATGGCCGACGACATGCTGACCACCGCCACCTATGCCCAGCGCATCGCCTTCGTCTGCGAGATCGCCGGTCGCCTGCACAGCTACGGCACCACCGCGCAGCGGCTGGAAGGCACGGTGGTGGGCCTGTCCCAGCGCCTGGGCCTGGATTGCGAGCCGTGGTCCAACCCGACCGGCCTGATCCTGAGCTTCAGCGACCCGGCGCGGCCGCTCGGGGCCAGCGACAGCACCCGCGTGATCCGGCTGGCGCCGGGCGAGACCGACCTGCACAAGCTCAGCGAGGCCGACCGCATCGCCGATGCCGTGTCGAACGGGCAGATGAGCATCGCCCAGGGACACACTGCGTTGCGCGCGCTCGACCGCACGCCGAGCGTGCGCTGGCGCGCGATGCAGATCTTCGCCTCGGGTCTGGCGGCCGCCGCCGTCGCCGGCCTGTGGCGGCTGCCGTGGCTGGACATGGCGACGGCGGGCCTGATCGGCGTGGTCATCGGCCTGCTGGGCGAATGGATCGCGCGGCGTCCGCAGATGAAGGAGGCCAGCGATGCGATCTCGGCGCTGGTCGCCGGTTTCGTGGCGATCCTGGTGGCGAACTTCATTGCCCCGCTGAACCTCAACACGGTGATCATCGCCTCGCTGATCGTGCTGCTGCCCGGCATGGCGCTGACCAACGCGGTGAACGAACTGACCAGCCAGCACCTGGTGTCCGGTGTCGCGCGGTTCGCCGGCGCGCTGGCGACGGTGCTGAAGCTGACCGTGGGCAGCATGATCGCGGTGACGCTGGCGCAGCTGCTGGGGTTGTATCCGGAGATACGCGCATCACGGCCGCAACCGGAATGGGTGGAGTGGGGCGCGATGATCGTGGCGGCGTATGCGTTCGCCGTGCTGTTCAAGGCGCACCGTCGCGACTACTTCTGGGTGATGGCGGCCGCCATCGCCGGCTACAGCATTTCGCGTTACGCGGGCCTGGCCTGGGGCGTGCCGGTGGGCATCTTCCTGTCGGCGCTGACGCTGACCGCGGCCGGCAACGCGTTCGCGCGCTGGGCGAACCGTCCGGGTGCGCTGATCCGCGTGCCGGGCATCCTGATGCTGGTGCCCGGCAGCACCAGCCTGCGTGGCCTGCTGACGCTGGTGCAGCAGCAGGACGTGGACGTGGGCCAGTCCGCCCTGCTGGCGGTCACCAACGTGGTGATGGCGCTGATCGCCGGCCTGCTGTTCGGCAACCTGCTGATCTCGTCGCGCAAGAATCTCTGAGCGGTACGAAAACGAAACGGGAGGCTTGGGCCTCCCGTTTCTTCGATCCCGTGACGGCGATTACTTCTTCTTGATCAGGAAATCTTCCGCCTTCTTGCCCTTGGCCACCAGCGCGGCCATCCAGCGCGGATGCTTGCCGCGGCCGGTCCAGGTTTCCTTGGGGTTGGCAGGGTTGCGGTACTTCGGGGCGACCTTGCCCAGCTTCTTGCCCGCGCGCGGGCCGGGCTTCGCTGCCGCCGCCTTGGCGGTACGCGCGCTGCCGCCAGCGCCGAACAGCTCTTCCAGCGTATAGCCTTCGGCCTTGGCGAACTTGGTGATCTTGCTACGGATCGTGGCAATGGGGGTGCGCTTGGCCAGCTTGGTCTGCTGTTCCTTGGCCTTGGCGATCAGGGTGCCAAGTTCCTTGGCGGACAGGTTACGCAGGTCGATCGACATCAGTATCTCCAGTCGGGAAGGGAAATCCATCCGTGGCAGAAACCCGATGATAATGACGACTTAATCGCGGCACAAACCGCCGTGATGCGTGGACGCGCGACAACGTCCACGCATGGACAGGCGGAATCAGCCCTGCAGGCGCGCCAGCAGTTCGTCGCGGCCGATGTTCTCGGCCTCCGCGGCGCGGCGTGCACGGTACTCGAACGTACCCGCCGCCAGGCCGCGTTCCGACACCACCACGCGGTGCGGAATGCCGATCAGTTCGATGTCGGCGAACATCGCGCCCGGACGCAGGCCTCGGTCGTCGAGCACGGCTTCGATGCCGGCGGACTGCAGATCGGCGATCAGCTGCTCGGCGGCCGCGGTTACGGCGCCGTCGTTCTTGGGGTTGATCATGCACACCGCCACCGCCCAGGGCGCCATCGGCACGGGCCAGATGATGCCGTTGCCGTCGTGGTTCTGTTCGATGGCGGCCGCGACGATGCGCGACACGCCGATGCCGTAGCAGCCCATCGCCGGCGTGGTGGCCTTGCCGCTGTCGTCCAGCACGGTGAACTTCATCGCCTCGCTGTACTTGCGGCCGAGCTGGAACACGTGGCCCACCTCGATGCCGCGGACCAGGCGGATCTCGCCGCCATCGGCCGCCTTGTCGCCTTCCACCACGTTGCGGATGTCGGCGATCGTGTCGGGTTCGGGCAGGTCGCGGCCCCAGTTGACGCCGGCGATATGGAAGCCGGACTCGTTGGCGCCGACGACGAAGTCCGCCATCGCCGCGACGTCGCGGTCGGCGATCACGCGGATCGCCTGTTTCGCATCGATCGGACCGAGGAAGCCGGGCTCGCTGCCGAGGTGGGCGTGGATTTCCGCCTCCGTCGCCAGACGATAATCGGCCATGCCGGCGATCTTGCGCAGCTTGATCTCGTTGACGGCGTGGTCGCCGCGTACCAGCGCGAGCACGAAGCCCTCGTCGGCCATCACCGCGATGGACTTGACCGTGCGCTCCAGCGGGATGCCGAGCAGGGCGGCGACATCCTCGCAGGTTTTCTGCGTGGGCGTGGACACCTTGTTCAACGCCTCGCCGGCGGCGGCGCGCGGCGCGGGTTCGGCGGCCTGCGCCTTCTCGACGTTGGCGGCGTAGTCCGAGCCGGTGGAGAACGCGATGGAGTCCTCGCCGGAGTCGGCCAGCACGTGGAATTCCTGCGACGCGTCGCCGCCGATGGCGCCGCTGTCGGCCTGCACGGCACGGAAGTCCAGGCCCAGGCGGGTGAAGATGCGCGTGTACGCCGCATGCATGTTGCGGTATTCGCGACCCAGGTCCTCGTCGGTGATGTGGAAGGAGTAGGCATCCTTCATCACGAATTCGCGCGCGCGCATCACGCCGAAGCGCGGACGGATCTCGTCGCGGAATTTGGTCTGGATCTGGTAGAAATTGACCGGCAGCTGCTTGTAGCTGGCCAGTTCCTGGCGCGCGAAGTCGGTGACGGCCTCTTCGGCGGTAGGGCTGTAGCAGAACTGCTGCTCCTTGCGGTCGGTGATCTTCAGCAGCTGTCCGCCGAACTTCTCCCACCGGCCGGTCTCGTCCCACAGCTCGCGCGGCTGGATGGTCGGCATGATCATCTCGATCGCGCCGGCGCGGTCCATTTCTTCGCGCACCACGGTTTCCACCTTGCGCAGCACGCGCAGGCCGAGCGGCGACCAGGTGTACAGGCCGGCGGCCAGCTTGCGGATCATGCCGGCGCGCAGCATCAGCTGGTGGCTGACCAGTTCGGCGTCGGCCGGGGTTTCCTTGGTGGTGCGGAGGTGGAACTGCGACAGACGCATCGGCATGGGGATCCGGGAGGGACGAATCGCCTATTTTGCCAGCCTTGGCCGCGCGCGGGGCGGCGGCGGGTCAATCGGTGTCGGCAGCCGAGGCGTCGCCGCTCACGCGGATGCCGGCGCGGGTATCGCGGTCGATGCGCTCGTAGCGGCGGCCTGTCGGCGGCTGCTCGGTGATCTGCAGCACACCGGCATCGTCGCGCCAGCGATAAAGCGAGGGACGCGCATCGCGGGCCTGCGCCGTGCTGGCCTGTCCGGCGCGGGCTTCCTTCAGTGCGTGGGTATCAGGCGATTCGCGTGCCAGCCACCATGCGACGCCGACACCCAGTGCGATGCCCGCGGCGATCGCCGGCCACGCGCGCATGCGCTGCGATCAGGTGCCGGAGGACGTGCAGTAGGCCTTCACTGCCGCTTCGGCCAGGTTGCGCTGGTTTTCGCGGCCCGTGTCGTCCAGCACCGTATCCGGCTTGCCGTCGCCATCGGTGTCCTGCTGGATGGGGCCCTTGGTGGCCCTGAGGACCTGCAGGTTGGCGCGCGCGCCGGTGCACTGCGCGTTCTCGACCGGCTTGCCTGCGGGCTGGACCGTGTCGGCGGCGGCCGCGCCGTACTGGTTGATGCGCCGGTTCTGCACGGTCTGGTTCGGGGGCGGGCTGTCCGAGTAGTGGGTGACGCCGTTCTTGTCCTTCCACTGGTAGACCTGCTGGGCCTGCGCGGTGGAGGCGGTCGCCAGGCAGAGCGCCAGCACGGACAGGCAGGACAGGAGGCGCATGGGAAGCTCCGGATGGCGGGGAGCCCGATTGCAGCACCCCCGGGCCGCGCAGGCAAGCCGGGCGGGGGAGCGCTGGGCTAAACTGCGACCCATGAACGAAATCAAGCCGCCCCCGCGCTCGCGCGGGATCTACCTGTTGCCCAACCTGTTCACCACCGCCGGCCTGTTCGCGGGGTTCTTCGCGATCATCGCCGCCGCCAACGGCCAGTTCGTCAATGCCGCCATTGCGGTGTTCGTGGCGGGCCTGATGGACGGCATCGACGGCCGGGTGGCCCGCCTGACGGGCACCAGCAGCGAGTTCGGCGTGCAGTACGACTCGCTGGCCGACCTGGTCAGCTTCGGCCTGGCGCCGTCGCTGGTGATGTACCACTGGTCGCTGTCGGCGCTGAAGTTCGACGGCACCGTGATGGGCCGGGTCGGCTGGGCGGTGGCGTTCCTCTACGCCGCCTGCGCCGCGTTGCGGCTGGCGCGCTTCAACACCCAGGTGGGGACGGTCGACAAGCGCTGGTTCGTCGGCCTGGCCAGCCCGGCCGCAGCGGGGCTGATGATGTCCTTCGTCTGGGCCTTCGCCGATGGCGAACTGGGGTGGACCGGCGAGGAACTGCGCTATGTCGCGCTGGCGGTGACGCTGGCCGCCGCACTGCTGATGGTCAGCCGCATCCGCTTCTGGAGCTTCAAGGGAACGGGAGAGGGCGGCGCCAAGGCGGACCGCATCCCGTTCATGGCGCTCGCCGTGGCGGCGGTGGTACTGGCGGTGGTGTTCATCGATCCCGCCCGCACGCTGTTCGTCGTCGGCGTCACCTATGCGTTGTCGGGCCCGGCGATGTGGCTCTGGCAGCGCGCGCGGCGACAGAAGGACGCGGCCGCATGACCCTGGCGGCAGACCGCCTGTGGTCGGCCGAGCAGCAGGGCTGGCTGCGCGCGCTGGGCCACGCCGTCTACCTGCCGGCCGACTGGCCGACCGAAGCCGGGGCGCCCGTCGTCGCGGATGCGCCTGCTGCGCGTGCCGAACCGGTGGATGCCGCCCCTGTTTCTACCGCGCCACGTGCCCGTCCACCCGCACGCGAGGCCATCGATGCACCGCCACCGGTGCGCCAGGCGCCCACCCCGCGAGCCGGCGGCGCGAAGGTGCCGGATCGCCTGCATTTCGCGCTGATCCGGGCGTCCGGCTGCAACCCCAATGCACCCGGTGCATCGGAGCTGTTCTCGCAATGGCCCAGTTCGGCCGAACTGCGCGGCAACCCGGCCGCCAAGCGCGCGCTGTGGCCGACCCTGCGCAGGCTGCGTCGCGGTACGTCGGCATGAGTGCGCTGGGCGTCGAGGCGTCACCGCTTCCCACGTCCAGCCTGCGGCCGATGCGCGAGGGCGACCTCGATGCGGTGATGGCCATCGAACAGCGTGCGTATCCATTCCCGTGGACGCGCGGCATCTTCAAGGACTGCCTGAAGGCCGGCTACCCGTCGTGGGTGCTGACCGAGCACGGTCTGGTGATCGGCTACGGATTGCTGAGCATCGCCGCCGACGAGGCGCACGTGCTGAACATCTGCATCGCGCCAGAGCGTCAGGGCCGCGGCCTGGGCCGCCATCTGCTGCGCGCGCTGGTGAAGATCGCGCGCGACCACCGGGTGCAGCGCGTGTTCCTGGAAGTGCGTCCGTCCAACCCGGGCGCGATCCTGCTGTACCACAGCGAAGGCTTCAACGAGATCGGCCGCCGCCCGCGCTACTACCCGGCGCGCGACGGCCGCGAGGACGCGCTGGTGATGGCGATCGAACTGGTCGCCGACGACATCACCACGATGCCGCCGCTGTAGGGCGCTGCGCTTCATCACGTCCCGCCGTCATTCCCGCGACAGCGGGAATCCATGTTGCTTTCGGCATAGCCGAAGAGCGAACCACGACGTCAACGTGGATCCCAGCGTTCGCTGGGATGACGAGCGGGAATGTATCCCCGCACTAAACCAGATGACGGACGGACCCGATCAGCCCAGTTTCGCGCGCTGGCCGTGCAGCGCAGCGAGCTGGTTGCTCCAGTCGACCAGGCGCTGGCGCTCCTGTTCGACCACGGCCGGTGGCACCTTATCGGTGAACTTGGCCAGCTTGGCCTCGCTCTTGTCCTTCTCGCCGGCGACGCGGGCGATCTCCTTGTCCAGGCGCGCGCGCTCGGCGTCCAGGTCGACCAGGCCTTCCAGCGGCACCAGCAGCTTCAGTTCGCCGACCACCGCGGCCGCAGAGGCGGGCGCATCGGCGCCGGCATCCAGCCACGCGATGTCGTCCAGCTTCAGCAGGAACGACAGCGACGATGCGAAGCGCGCGATGCGGGCGCGGTCCTTGTCGTGGCCGTCCTGCAGCAGCAGGCGGACGGTCTTGCCCGGCGACACGTTGAGTTCGCTGCGTACGCGGCGCAGCGTGGAGACCATGGTCTTCAGCCACTCGACGTCGGCATCGGCCTGCGCGTAATCCTGGCCGGCGAAGTCGCTGGCGACCGGGTAGGCGCGCAGCGACACGGTGCCGCCGTCGATGCCGAGCTTCGGCGCGACCTGCTGCCACAGTTCCTCGGTGACGAACGGGGTCAGCGGGTGCAGCAGGCGCAGCAGTGACTCGAGCACGTACAGCAGCGTGTGGCGGGTGCTGTTGGCCGCGTCCTTGTCGTCGCCATTGAGTGCGGGCTTGGCCAGTTCGACGAACCAGTCGCAGAACTCGTTCCAGGCGAACTCGTACAGCGCCTGCGACAACAGGTCGAAGCGGTAGGCGGCGAACTGCGTGCCCGCCTCGGCGGTGACCTTGGCCAGGCGCGACAGGATCCAGCGCTCGGCATCGGTCTTCGGCTGCGGCACGCCGCTGGCGGTGAAGCCGTCCGTGTTCATCAGCACGAAGCGCGTGGCGTTCCACAGCTTGTTGCAGAAGTTCTTGTAGCCCTCGGCGCGGCCCATGTCGAACTTGATGTCGCGGCCGTGCGTCGCCAGCGCGGCGATGGTGAAGCGCAGCGCGTCGGCGCCGTGCGGCACGATGCCGTCGGGGAATTCCTTGCGCGTGGCCTTCTCGATCTTCTCGGCCATCTTCGGCTGCATCAGGCCGCCGGTGCGCTTGGCGACGAGGTCTTCCAGCGAGATGCCGTCGATGATGTCGAGCGGATCGAGCACGTTGCCCTTCGACTTGGACATCTTCTGGCCGTCCTTGTCGCGGATCAGGCCGGTCATGTAGACGTCGCGGAACGGCACCTGGCCGACGAAGCTGTCGGTGGCCATGACCATGCGCGCCACCCAGAAGAAGATGATGTCGAAGCCGGTGACCAGCACCGACGACGGCACGTAGCGATCAAAGCCGCGCGCGGCCATCGCCTGCGTATCCGGCCAGCCCATCGTGCTGAACGGCCACAGCTGCGAGGAGAACCAGGTCTCCAGCACGTCGCTGTCCTGCGTCAGCGCGACGTCGGCGGACAGGCCGGCCTTGGCGCGCGCTTCGGCTTCGTCGCGACCGACGTAGCAGGTGCCCGCCTCGTCGAACCACGCCGGGATGCGGTGGCCCCACCAGAGCTGGCGGCTGATGCACCAGTCCTGGATGTTCTCCATCCAGTGGCGGTAGGTGTTGATCCAGTTCGGCGGAACGAACTTCACCTCACCGGACTCGACCAGTTCCAGGCCGCGCTTGGCCAGGCCGTCCATCTTCACGAACCACTGGTCGGTCAGGTAGGGCTCAATGACCTGGTTGGTGCGGTCGCCGCGCGGCACCTGCAGCTTGTGCGGCTTGGTCTCGACCAGCAGGCCGAGGTCTTCCAGGTCCGCGAGCACGACCTTGCGCGCCTCGTAGCGGTCCAGGCCGCGGTATTTCTCCGGCGCGTTCTCGTTGATCGCCGCGGTCGGCGTCAGCAGGTTGATCAGCGGCAGGTCATGGCGCAGGCCGACCTGGTAGTCGTTGAAATCGTGCGCGGGCGTGACCTTCACCACGCCGGTGCCGAATTCGCGGTCGACGTAGTCGTCGGCGATGACCGGGATCTCGCGCTCGGTCAGCGGCAGCTTCACCGTCTTGCCGATCAGGTGCGCGTAGCGCTCGTCTTCCGGATGCACCATCACGGCGGTGTCGCCGAGCATGGTTTCCGGGCGCGTGGTCGCCACGACCAGCGAACCGCTGCCGTCGGCGAGCGGATACTCGATCGACCACAGGAAGCCGTCTTCCTCGACGTTCTCCACTTCCAGGTCGGAGATCGCGGTCTTCAGCACTGGGTCCCAGTTGACCAGGCGCTGGCCGCGGTAGATCAGGCCCTGCTCGTGCCAACGCACGAAGGCCTCGATAACGGCCTTCGATGCGTCCTCGTCCATGGTGAAGGTGCTGCGCGACCAGTCGCCGGACGCCCCCATGCGGCGCATCTGCCGCTCAATGGTGTCGCCGGACTGCGCCTTCCACTCCCAGACCTTCGCGATGAAGCCGTCGCGGCCCAGCGAGTCGCGGGTCTCGCCCTTGCCTTCCAGCGCCAAGTTGCGGCTGACCACCATTTCCGTCGCGATGCCGGCGTGGTCGGTGCCCATCTGCCACAGCGTGTCGTAGCCGCGCATGCGGTGGTAGCGCACCAGCGCGTCCATCAGCGTGTGCTGGAACGCGTGGCCCATGTGCAGCGTGCCGGTGACGTTCGGCGGCGGCAGCAGCACGGTGTACGGCTCGCCCGTGCCGCTGGGCTTGAAGTAGCCGGCGGCTTCCCACTGCGCGTAGAGGCGGGATTCGAAGGATTTCGGGTCGTAGCTGGAGGCGAGGTCGGTCATGGGGATCCAAGAATTCCTGAGGTCGTCATCCCGGCGGACGCCGGGATCCATCTTGATCCTGTGCTTGAGTTCGTGTTGGAACAGTCCGAACGACGTCAAGTCAGAATGGATTCCAGCTTGCGCTGGAATGACGGGTGTTACATATCGTGCTTGTTCACGTCGTAGCCGCGCGCCTTGTACTGCTTCCAGCGCTCGCGCAGCGGTTCGCGCGCGGACGGGTCGGCGGGCACTACTTCCAGCACGCGCTCGCAGGCGCCGGTGAAGGCGTCGTCGCGCAGGTTGATCACCAGTGCCCGCGCCGGCACGTCGACGTCGGGCGTGGCGATCAGCACGGGCGTCAGCTCGTCCTCTTCGTCGCCGGCGATCTGGTGCGGGATGTAGGCGTCCGGATCGAACTCCCACAGCAGCTCGTCCAGTTCCTCCGCCTGCGCGGCGTCGCGCGCCAGCACCAGCGTCCACTGGTTGCTGTCGTAGGCCTTGCGGGCCAGTTCGCAGACCAGCTTGAGCGGCTCTTCCAGGAAGCGCGGCTTGGCGATCAGGTAGAAATCGGCACGGGGCATGGCGTCGGGCACGCGTCGCCGGTCAGGCGACGCGGTCCAGCAGCCACTGGCTCAGCAGGCCGACCGGGCGACCGGTGGCCATGCCGCGCTTGCCTTCGTCGTTGGCGACGCCGGCGATGTCCAGGTGCGCCCAGCGCTGGCCTTCGGTGAAGCGCGCCAGGAAACAGCCGGCCGTGATCGCGCCGGCCCAGCGGCCGCCGATGTTGTAGACGTCGGCGAAGCTGGATTCCAGCTGCGTCTGGTACTCGTCCCACAGCGGCAGGCGCCAGGCGCGGTCGAATACGGTCTCGCCGGCGCCCAGCAGCTCGTTGCTGAGGTCGTCGTGCTTGCTCATCAGGCCGCTGGCGTAGCGGCCCAGCGCCACGATGCAGGCGCCTGTCAGCGTGGCCACGTCGACCAGTGCGGCCGGCTTGAAGCGCTCGGCATAGGTCAGCGCGTCGCACAGGATCAGGCGGCCTTCGGCGTCGGTATTGCCGACCTCGATGGTCTTGCCGGACATGCTGGTGATGACGTCGGATGGGCGATAGGCGTTGCCGTCGATCGCGTTCTCCACCGCCGGCACGATCACCACCAGGTTCAGCGGCAGCTTCATCTTCACGGCGGCCACGAAGGTACCGATGACGCTGCCGGCGCCCAGCATGTCGTACTTCATTTCCTCAATGCCGCCCTGAGTCTTCAGGTTCACGCCGCCGGTGTCGAAGGTGATGCCCTTGCCGACCAGCACGTAGGGCTTGGCGTCGGTTTCGGCGGCGCCGTTCCACTTGAGGACGATCAGGCGCGGGCGGTTGACCGAGCCGCGCGCGACGGCCAGCAGCGAGCCCATGCCGAGCGCTTCCATCTGCGTCTCGTCCAGGATCTCGGCTTCCGCGCCGTTCTCCGTGGCGAACTGCTGCGCCTGTTCGGCCAGGTAGGCCGGGTTGCAGATGTTCGGCGGCAGGTTGCCGAGTTCGCGGGTGACCTGCACGCCGGCGGCGATCGCGATGCCCTGCGCCAGCGCCTGCCCGTCGTCGCCGCTGACGGCAAAGGCGGTCAGGCCGGGGTCGTCGTTCTTCTTCTTGCCCAGCGTGGCCGTGTAGCGGTAGCAGGCATGGTCGGCGGCGATCACCGCCTGGCGGATCTTCCATGCCGCGCCGCGGTCCTTGACCGCCACGTCGGACAGGGTGAACAGCGCGCTGCGGACCGGACCGAGCTTGAGCGCACGGGCGGCGTCGCCGACGGCCTTCAGGTACTGCGCGACGCCGAACTTGGCGGTCTCGCCCAAGCCCACCACCAGCACGCGCGGCGCGGTCACACCCGGCAAGTCGTGGAGCAGGGTGGTCTTGCCGGTCTTGCCGCCGATGTCGCCCCGCTGCAGCAGCGCCGAGAGCTTGCCGCCGCTGGCCGCGTCCACCGCTTGGCCAGCCGCGGTCAGGCTCTTGTCGGCGTAGGCGCCTACCACGACGCAGTCGACGCCGGCCTGGGCGGGGGCTTCGTGGTTCAGGGTGAATTCCAGCGTCATTGATCAGATTCCTGGTTCAGTTACGTACAATCGCAGGCCGGATGAAGGTGGCTGACGCCATCCCGGACCGCAGAGACCGCCGCCGC
Source organism: Pseudoxanthomonas sp. LjRoot206 (assembly GCF_056175725.1). Lineage (NCBI taxonomy): Bacteria > Pseudomonadati > Pseudomonadota > Gammaproteobacteria > Lysobacterales > Lysobacteraceae > Pseudoxanthomonas > Pseudoxanthomonas sp. LjRoot206. The sequence goes on along the minus strand of NZ_JBGFFI010000003.1, from coordinate 381,928 downwards.
AGGCGCGGCGCACAAGCCCGAGATTGTAAATCAAGCCCTCCTGATGCCGAAGCTGGACCGCTATCTCTTCCGGGAATTCACCCAGAGCTTCCTGGCCACCCTGATCATCCTGCTGATGGTCAGCGTGGGCGGCGTGATGGCGGACCTGCTGGGCGACGTGGCCGACGGCAAGGTGCCGGCGCGGCTGCTGCTGTCCCAGCTGGGGCTGCAATTCATCAACTACATGCCCTACATCATCCCGCTGGCCCTGATGCTGGGCCTGCTGCTGGCGTTCTCGCGGCTGTACCGGGACTCCGAAATGGCCGTCCTCACCGCCGCCGGCATCGGTCCGCGCCGCCTGCTGCGGCCGCTGATGATGCTGGTGGTGCCGGTGGTCGCCATCGTCGCCCTGTGCTCGCTGTGGCTGGGTCCGTGGGCGCTGCGTACCGCGCAGAACATGCTGGAGCACGCGAACCGCAGCCTGGTCGTGTCGGGGCTGGATGCGGGCAAGTTCACCGTGCTGTCCAGCGGCGCCGTGGTCTACGTGAGCGCGCTGTCGCAGGACGGCACCGGCCTCAGCAAGGTCTTCATGCACCGCGCCAACGAGGGCCGCATCGACGTGGTGACGGCGAAGTCCGGGCAGATGTTCTTCGAGGGCGAGCGCAACCGCTACCTGCGCCTGGACGACGGGTTCCGCGTCGAAGGTCCCGATGGCGCCGGCCTGGATTACCGCCTGATCCGCTACAAGTCGAACGAAGTCGCGCTGCCGGATCGCGCCGACACGCTGGACAAGGACGATCCCGAACTGCTGCCGACGCCGCAGCTGCTGTCCGACCCGCGTCCGGACGCGAACGCGCAGGTCCACGCGCGCCTGACGCCGCCGCTGCTGGCGCTGGCGTTCGCCCTGCTGACCCTGCCGCTGTCGCGCAGTTCGCCGCGGCAGACGCGCTACGGGCGGGTGATGCTCGGCTTCCTGGCCTATCTGGTCGGCATCAGCCTGATGTTCAACGGCACCCAGCTGCTGGCCGACGGCAAGCTGCCGGGCCTGGCCGGCCTGTGGTGGCTGACCCTGCCGCTGCTCGCCGCGGGCCTCTGGTTCTACCTGCGCGATGGGCAGCTGTCGCGGCCGCGGAGGCGCGCATGAGGCTGTTGCCGCGCCTGCACGACACGTACGTGGGCCAGGTCGTCCTGGTCACGGTGCTGCTGACCTGGGCAGTGCTGGTCGGCCTGGACGTGGTGATGGCGCTGTCGGGCGAGATCGGCGACCTGGGCACGGGCAACTACACCTTCGGCCATGCGGTCGCCTGGGTGCTGTATACCGTGCCGCGCCGCGCCTACACGATGTTCCCCACCGCCGCCGTAATCGGCTCGCTGATGGGCCTGGGCCAGTTGGCGGCCAGTTCCGAACTGACCGCGTTGCGCGCGCTGGGCCTGTCGCGCCTGCGCCTAAGCGTGTCGGTCGCGGCCGCGCTGGCGATCCTGACCGCGCTGATGGTGTTCAGCGGCGAGACGCTGGGTCCCTGGGGCCAGCGCCAGGCCGACGTGCTGAAGATGAGCGCACGCACCGGCAACGTGGCGATGGACCGGTATTCGGGCCTGTGGGCGCGCGAAGGCAACACCTTCCTGTACGCGCAGAGCGGCGAGGAAAAGGAGCAGGCGGGCGGCAAAGTCGCGCTGCAGCTGCGCGACGTGCGCATGTACGAACTGGCCGAAGACGGTCGGCTGGCGTCGATCGCGCATGCCGCCACGGCCGAACACCAGGACGGCTACTGGCTGCTGAAGAACGTGCGCCGCACCACCTTCAAGGAGCGCTCGGCCGTGCAGACCACGGTGCTGGGCGAGCGCTGGGAATCGGAGCTGGACGCGGCGGTGCTGTCGTCGAGCCTGGTGCGCGCGCGCAACATGCCCAGCCACGAGCTGAGCCAGAACATCGACTACCGCAAGCGCAACGGACTGGACGCGCGCGACTACGAAGACCAGTACTGGGCGCGCTGGTTCTACCCGCTCAACGTGCTGGCGCTGTGCCTGGCCGCCATCCCGTTCGCGTTCGGCAGCCTGCGCAGCGGCGGCATGGGCAAGCGCCTGTTCCTCGGCATCGTGTTCGCCGTCGGCTTCTGGGTGCTGCAGACCATGTTCGTGCGGCTGGCCGGCGCGTTCCGGCTGGACTACCGCATCGCCTATGCGATCCCGCCCTTCGCCCTGCTGGGCATTTCCTGGCTGATGTTCCGGCGCAGGAGCCGCTGACGCGCCTCAGGCGCGCTTCGGCATCCGGATCGTGCGCGTACCGCTGAAGCGGTCGTGGAAGGTCAGCCGGTCGCGGTCCAGCCACGCCCACCAGAAGCCCAGTCCCGCGGCCAGCGTCGACACCGTCGCCAGCGCATAGCGGCGCCACAGCGCGGCCAGGGTCGGCGCACTGCCGTCGGGCGCGGTCACCTTCAACCGCCAGGGCCGCATGCCCAGCGTCTGTCCCCCGCGCAGCCAGCTGAAGGTCGCGTACACGCCGGCCGCGCCCCAGCAGCAGGTCCACAACAGCCACCACATCGGGCTGAAGGGTTCGATGTTGTGGCGGACGTTGTCGCTGATCACCACGTCGACGAGGACGAACGGAATCGCCACGGCCAGCCACATCGCCAGCACCGGCCAGATGTCGTAGAGCAGGGCGAGCAGCCGCCAGCCGATCAGGGCGCGGGGTTTGTCGGGAGTGGGAGCGGGATCCGTCATCGCGACAGGATACCGGCTAACCCTAGGCAAGCTCCCTTGGTGTTGTGGGAGCGACGTCAGTCGCGATGGCCGACCCGACGCGGCCTCTTTCGCGACTGACGTCGCTCCCACAAGAAGCCGGTGCACCCAAGCGGCGGGTGCATCGCCTAAGCTGGCGGCATGTCTTCCCGCACGCCCGCCGATCGCCGCCAGCAGGCGAACGCCCTGCCGCCCGTCCCGGACGCCGATGCCGCCGACATCGCGGCCTTCCTCGATGCGATCTGGGCCGAAAGCGGGCTCGCGCGGCCATCGCTCGACAGTTACCGGCGCGATCTGGAGGGCTTCTCGCGCTGGCGGAACGGCCGCGAGGGCGGGTTGGCGGCAGCGGATCGCGCCGGCCTGTTCGACTACCTGGCCTGGCGTACGCGCGAGGGCTATTCGCCGCGCAGCAATGCGCGCCTGCTGTCCGCCTTGCGCGCCTTCTTCGCCCATCGCCTGCGCCGCGGCCTGCGCCGCGACGACCCGACGGCGCTGCTCGATCCTCCGCGCCTGCCGCGCTCGCTGCCGAAGGCGCTGGCGGAAACCGAGATCGATGCGCTGCTGGCTGCGCCCGACATCGCCACCCCGCTGGGGCTGCGCGACCGCGCCATGCTGGAGCTGATGTACGCCGCGGGCCTGCGCGTCAGCGAGCTGGTCACGCTGCCGGCGACGGCGGTCAACCTGCGGCAGGGCGTGCTGCGCGTCACCGGCAAGGGCAGCAAGGACCGGCTGGTACCGCTGGGCGAGGAGTCGCAACACTGGCTGGAAACCTATCTGGCGCGGTCGCGGCCTGCGCTGGCCGGCAAGCGCAGCGTGCTGTTCCTGTTCGTCGGCGCAACGGCGGAATCGCCGACGCGCCAGCAGTTCTGGGCCCTGGTGAAGCGCTACGCCGCAGCGGCCGGGATCGATCCGGTCCGCATCAGCCCGCACGGGCTGCGCCACAGCTTCGCCACCCACCTGCTGAACCGCGGGGCCGACCTGCGCGCACTGCAGCTGCTGCTGGGACACAGCTCGCTGTCGACCACGCAGATCTACACTCTGGTCGCGCGCGAACACCTGAAGCAGCTGCACGGACGCCACCATCCGCGCGCGTGAGCCGTGTCACGCTGGCGGCCGGTTAAGCCGCCTGCCCGCCGCCCTGTGCCAGAATCCCGGTCTGTTCCTGCCAGCCAGCCGCCCTGCGGCCCGTCCCGGATGCCCTTGATGCCCCGCCTGATCACCGCCGCCCTGCTGGGCGCCCTCAGCCTGACCGCTTGCGCCCAGGCCCCGCAGCCGCCCGCCAAGCAAGAGGCCGCCGCCGCGCCCGCCCAGCCGTCCCAGATCAAGCCGGGGCAGGGCGCCACGCCCGACGAGCGCGCGCGTTCCGCCGTGGCGCAGCTCAATGCGCGGGTCAAGGTCGACTACGTCGGCGCCGCACCGCTGCCGGGCTTCCGTGAAGTCATCGCGGGTGGGCAACTGCTCTACATCAGCGACGACGGGCGCTACCTCATGCAGGGGTCGGTGATCGACCTGCAGCAGCAGGAAGACATCATGCAGAACAGCGCCGCGCTGGCGCAGCACCGCACCCAGCTGATCGCCACCATCCCGCACAGCGAGAAGATCGTGTTCGCGCCGCCGAACGCCAAGTACACGGTCACCGTGTTCACCGACATCGAATGCGGCTACTGCCGCAAGCTGCACGAGGAGATCGCCGAGATCAACCGGCAGGGCATCGCGGTGGAATACCTCGCGTTCCCGCGCATGGGCCTGGGCAGCCAGGACCACAAGGACATGATCTCGGTCTGGTGCGCCTCCGACCGCAAGCGTGCGCTGACCGACGCCAAGGCCGGCAAATCGATCCCCTCGCGCGACTGCAAGAACCCGGTGACGATGGAGTTCGACGTCGGCCAGCGGATCGGCGTGAGCGGTACCCCGGCGATCTTCTCGGCCGAGGGCATCCAGCTGGGCGGCTACCTGCCGCCGGCCGCCCTGCGGGCCAAACTGGACGAACTGGCGGCGAAAAAGGCCCCGGCGGCAGCCGCAGGCGCCGCCCCGTGATCCGAAACGAAGCCGGCCCCGCGCCGGCTTCGCTACAATGGCGGGCCCCGTCCTGACGGCACGCCCCCACGGTTCCGGACATGATCGTCCTCGAAGGCCAACCGGCCTTGTCGCACTTCCGCCGCGCGCGGCTCGAATCCAAGCTCCAGTCCCTCGCTCCCCACGTCCGCGTCCTCGGCGCCTGGCACGTCTATTTCGTCGAAGCCGAGGCCGGCGCCACGCCGGATGCCGCCACGCTGCGCCGCGTCCTGCAGGCAGGCGATGAAGACGCGGCGCTGGTCGACGGCGCGGTCTCGCGCTTTGTCACCCCGCGCCTGGGCACGCTGTCGCCGTGGGCGAGCAAGGCCACCGAACTGCTGCGTGGTGCCGGCCAGCCGGTGAGGCGCGTCGAGCGTGGCCTGCGCATCGACCTGGCAGGCTGGGACGACCACCTGCCGGCGCTGGCGAAGGCGCTGCACGACCCGATGACGCAATCGCTGCTGGCCTCGCGCGAGCAGGCCTCGGCGCTGTTCACCGCGCCGGCCCGTGGCGAACTCGAACGCATCCCGCTGGCGCAGCTCGAGGCCGCGAATGCGCGGCTGGGCCTGGCGCTGGCCGACGACGAGATCGACTACCTGCGCACGCGCTACAGCGAACTCGGCCGCGATCCGTCGGACGTCGAACTGATGATGTTCGCGCAGGCGAATTCCGAGCACTGCCGCCACAAGATCTTCAACGCCAGCTGGACCATCGACGGCAAGGACCAGGACCGCTCCCTGTTCCGGATGATCAAGCACACGCACGCGCAGACGCCGGAGCACACGCTCAGCGCGTACAGCGACAACGCGGCGGTGGTGGAAGGCTATCCGGCCGCACGCTTCCGTCCCGATGCCGGCGGGCAGTACCGCCTCGAAGCGACGGTCGATTCCGCGTTCTGCATCAAGGTGGAAACGCACAACCATCCGACCGCGATCGCGCCGTTCCCCGGTGCCAGCACCGGCGCCGGCGGCGAGATCCGCGACGAGGGCGCGACCGGCCGTGGCGGCAAGCCGAAGGCCGGCCTGACCGGCTTCTCGGTCTCGCACCTGCGCATTCCCACGCTGCCGCAGCCGTGGGAAGCGCCGCGCGCGCTGAATCCGCGCATGGCGCCGGCGCTGGACATCATGCTCGACGGCCCGCTCGGCGGCGCCGCGTTCAACAACGAGTTCGGCCGTCCCAACCTGCTCGGCTACTTCCGCAGCTTCGAACTGCCGGAAGGCGCCGGCCTGACCCGTGCCTACGACAAGCCGATCATGCTGGCCGGCGGCCTCGGTGCGATCGACCGCATCCAAGTGGAAAAGAGGACGCTGTCGGCGGGCGACGCGGTGATCGTGCTCGGTGGCCCGGCGATGCTGATCGGCCTGGGCGGCGGCGCCGCCAGTTCGGTCGCGTCCGGCGAAAGCGCCGAGGAACTCGATTTCGCCAGCGTGCAGCGCGACAACCCGGAAATGGAGCGCCGCTGCCAGGAAGTCATCGACCGCTGCGTGGCGATGGGCGAGGACAACCCGATCCTGTGGTTCCATGACGTCGGCGCGGGTGGACTGTCCAACGCGATTCCCGAACTGCTGCACGACTCCGGCGTGGGTGGCGTGATCGACCTGGGCAAGGTGCCCAGCGACGATCCCTCGCTGTCGCCGATGCAGCTGTGGTGCAACGAATCGCAGGAGCGTTACGTGCTCGGCGTGCCGCAGGCGCGGTTGGCCGAATTCGCGGCGATCTGCGAGCGCGAGCGGTGTCCGTTCGCGGCGGTGGGCGTGGCGACGGCCGAGGAACGCTTGGTGGTCGGTTACGGTGCCACCGTCGACACCCTTCCCCCGCTTGCGGGGGAAGGGGCCCGAAGGGCGGATGGGGGCGAGGCTCCGGATGCAGGCCCCCACCCCAACCCTCCCCCGCAAGCGGAGGAGGGGGCAGGCAGCTATCCCATCGACCTGCCGATGGATGTCCTGTTTGGCAAGGCGCCGAAGATGCACCGCGACACCGTGCATCCGGCTGCGCCGCAGTGGCCGCCGCTGCAGACCGCCACGCTGGACCTGCGCGAAGCAGGCCTGCGCGTGCTGGCGCATCCGACCGTGGCCTCCAAGCAGTTCCTGATCACCATCGGCGACCGCAGCGTCGGTGGCCTGACCGCGCGCGACCAGCTGGTGGGCCCGTGGCAGATGCCGGTGGCCGACTGCGCGATCACCCTGAGCGGCTACGAAGGCTTCGTCGGCGAGGCGATGGCCATCGGCGAACGCACGCCGCTGGCGCTGCTGGATGCCGCCGCCGCCGCCCGCATGGCGGTCGGCGAAGCGATCACCAACCTGTGCGCCGCACCGGTCGAATCACTGCACCGCGTGAAGCTGTCCGCCAACTGGATGGCCGCTGCCGGCCATCCAGGTGAGGACGCGCTGCTGTTCGACGCGGTGAAGGCCGTGGGCATGGAACTGTGCCCGGAGCTGGACATCAGCATCCCGGTCGGCAAGGACTCGCTGTCGATGCAGGCGCAGTGGCACAGCGATGGCCAGGCGCAGAAATCGGTGTCGCCGGTGTCGCTGATCATCAGCGCGTTCGCGCCGGTCACCGACGTGCGCCAGCAACTGACGCCGCTGCTGTCGCGCGAAGACGACAGCGAGCTGTGGCTGATCGGGCTGGGCGCCGGCAAGAAGCGCCTCGGCGGTTCGGTGCTGGCGCAGGTCTACCCCCAGTCCGGCGGCGATGCCGCATGGCCGGCGTTCGCTGGCGACGGTCGCGACGAAAGCGTGCCGGACCTCGACGATCCGCAGCGCCTGCGCGACTTCTTCCACCTGATCGCCGACGCGCGCGAAGCCGGCTTGTTGCTGGCCTACCACGACCGCAGCGACGGCGGCGCGTTCGCCGCGCTGTGCGAGATGGCATTCGCCTCGCACCGCGGCCTGGACATCAACCTCGACGGTTGGGGCGACGACGCGTTCCGCACGCTGTTCGCCGAGGAACTCGGTGCGGTCGTGCAGGTCGCCGACGAGGATCGTGCCGCGTTCGCCGACCTGGTCGAGCGCCACGCGCTGACCGAATGCGCGCAGCGCATCGCGCGTCCGACCACGGCCGCCACCATCCGCGTGCAACAGGACGGCGCATCGCTGGCCGAGTGGCGCTGGGACGAACTGTTCGATGCCTGGTGGTCGGTCACGCATGCGATGCAGAAGCTGCGCGACAACCCGGACGCCGCCGACCAGGAGCGCGACACCGCGCGCCAGTTCGGTCGTACCGGGCTGAAGCCGAAGCTCTCGTTCGACGCGGCCGAGGATATCGCCGCGCCGTTCATCGCCACCGGCAAGCGCCCGAAGGTGGCGATCCTGCGCGAGCAGGGCGTCAATGGACAGATCGAAATGGCATCGGCGTTCGCCCGCGCCGGCTTCGACGCGTTCGATGTGCACATGAGCGACCTGATCAGTGGCCGCGTGGCCCTGGATGGTTTCAGCGGCCTGGCCGCGTGCGGCGGCTTCAGCTACGGCGACGTGCTGGGCGCGGGCCGCGGTTGGGCGACGTCGATCCTGGAGCGCAGCACGCTGCGCGACGCTTTCGCGGCGTTCTTCGCGCGGACGGACACGTTCTCGCTGGGCGTCTGCAACGGCTGCCAGATGATGAGCCAGCTGAAGGACATCATCCCCGGCGCGCAGCACTGGCCGGTGTTCCTGCGCAACCAGAGCGAGCAGTTCGAAGCGCGCGTGGCCCTGCTGGAAGTCCAGGAATCGCCGTCGGTGTTCTTCCGCGGCATGGCCGGCTCGCGCATCCCGGTGGCGGTGGCGCACGGCGAAGGCCGCGCATCGTTCGCCGGTGCGGTCGACCAGGCGGCCGCGCGCGTGGCGCTCCGTTACGTGGACGGCGACGGTGCGGTCGCGACGACGTACCCGCTGAACCCGAACGGTTCGCCAGACGGCATCAGCGGCCTGACCAGCGACGACGGCCGCGTCACCATCCTGATGCCGCATCCTGAGCGCACGCCGCGCAGCGCCAACCACAGCTGGCACCCGGCCGGCTGGCCGGACGACTCGCCGTGGCTGCGCATGTTCCGCAACGCGCGGGTGTGGGTGGGATGAATCTGCGGGCCCGCCGGCGACGGCGGGCCACGCCTGGGCAACGCGCCACCTGATAAAGTCCGGGGCGTCAACAGGTCTTAGGACGCCTTGCGTGGACGCAGCCGCGATCGATACCCCGCTTTCCGACGACGAACGCATCGTTGCGGCGCTGCTCGCCCGCGGGCGGTTGAAGGAAACCGACCTGGCGCGTGCGCGCCGGTTGCAGGAAGAGACCGGCGGCGGCTTGCTTGCGCTGCTGTCGCGGCTGGGGCTGGTGTCCGAGCGGGACCATGCGGAAACCGTCGCCGAGGTCCTGGACCTGCCGCTGGTCACCGCCAAGGATGCGCCCGACGCGCCGCCGGAATCGGTGACGCTGTCGCAGCGCTTCCTCAAGCAGTTCCATGTCTGCCCGGTGGGCGAAGACGAAACCCACATCGACCTGCTGATGGCCGATCCGCAGGACCGCTACGCGCTGGATGCGGTGCGTCTGGCCACCGGCCGCAGCGTGCGGCCACGGGTCGCCCTGCGTTCCGAGATCGGCGACCTGATCGAGCGCTATTACGGCCAGGGCCGCAGCGCGATGGGCGCCATCGTCGAGAACGCGGATGGCGAGTCCACCGTCGACCTGGACGATGTCGAGCACCTGCGTGACCTCGCCTCCGAGGCGCCGGTCATCCGCCTGGTCAACCTGGTCATCCAGCGTGCGGTGGAACTGCGCGCCTCCGACATCCACATCGAGCCGTTCGAGAACCGGCTTAAGGTGCGCTACCGCATCGACGGCGTGCTGGAGGAGGGCGAAAGCCCGCCCGCCAACCTCACCGCAGCGGTGATCAGCCGCGTCAAGATCATGGCCAAGCTCAACATCGCCGAGCGTCGCCTGCCGCAGGACGGCCGCATCATGCTGCGCGTGCAGGGCAAGGAACTGGACCTGCGCGTCAGCACCGTGCCCACCGCGCACGGCGAGAGCGTGGTGATGCGCCTGCTCGACCGCGAGACGGTGGTGTTCGACTTCAAGAAACTCGGATTCACCGATGCCTTCCTGCCGCAGTTCCAGAAGGTGCTGGAGCAACCGCACGGTATCCTGCTGGTCACCGGCCCCACCGGCTCGGGCAAGACCACCACGCTGTACACCGCGCTGAGCAAGCTCAATACGCCGGACGTCAAGATCATCACCGTCGAGGATCCGGTCGAATACCAGATCGAAGGCATCAACCAGATCCAGGCCAAGCCGCAGATCGGGCTGGACTTCGCCCACGCGCTGCGCAGCATCGTGCGGCAGGATCCGGACATCATCATGATCGGCGAAATGCGCGACCTCGAGACCGCGCGCATCGCCATCCAGTCCGCGCTCACCGGCCACCTGGTGCTGTCCACGCTGCACACCAACAACGCGGCCGGCGGCATCACCCGCATGCTCGACATGGGGGTGGAGGACTACCTGATGACCTCCACCATCAACGGCATCCTCGCCCAGCGCCTGGTGCGCCGGCTGGAGCCGACGCATGCGGAGAAGTACGCGGCGTCGCCCGAAGAGATCGAGAAGTTCGGCCTGCGCCGCTTCCAGCCGCAGGGCGAGATCTTCCTGTACCGCCCGCGCGGGTCGACCATCGCGCCGACCGGCTATCTCGGTCGCACCACCATCGTCGAGTTCCTGGTGATGAACGACGGCATCCGCCGCGCCATCATGCGCCACGCCGGCATGGGCGAAATCGAACAACTCGCGCGCGAGAACGGCATGCGGACCATGTACGAGGACGGCATCGTCAAGGCGATGTCCGGCGAGACCACCATCGAGGAAGTGCTGCGCGTCACCGAAGAGGGGTGAAACGATGAAGCGGACGCTGCTCGGATACGTCGTGATCGTGCTGTGCGCGATGCCGGTGATCGCGTCGGCGGCCAAGCCCGCACCGAAGACGCTGTCGCGCGGCGAACTGCCGGCCGGCTTCGCGATAGGCGATGCATTGCCGTCGCTGGCGCTCCAGGTCGAGGTCGTCGACGGCAAGGTGGCCGCGTCCGCACCCGCCGGCGATGCGCCGGGCAACCTGCGCGCCGCGCGCAGCGGCGACGCCACGCAGACCACGCTGATGGTCAGCAGTGCGCTGGCGGAGGCGGTCAAGTTCGACCTGTACGTCTCGCTGGACGGCGAAAAGTTCACCTACGCCAGCAGTTGCGGCGTCACCCCCGGCATCTCCTCGTTCGAGATGTGGGAGCAGCCGGTGAAGCTGTTCGCGCTGGGCAATCCGCGCGTGCTGCCGAAGGGACGCATGGACTGCGACTGAGGCGCCGCGTTCCATCCCCTCGTCGCGACATACCTTTACCGATCCGGGCGTGTTCGCTGCGCTGCGGCTTTCCGTTGCCCCTATCCTCGGGAATACTCGCGTGTAATCGTTTTCAGCGAGGGTGGCGTGGACAGGAACGGGGCGATGCGCGTGGCGCTGCTGGCGGTGCTGGCATGGACGGGTGCGGCGGACGCGGCGGAGGCCGCGAGGAAGACTTACGCCAATCCCCTCGACATCGACTACCGCTACAACTTCGAGCAGGAAAGCCGGGGCATTTCGTACCGCACCGGCGCCGATCCGGTGATCGTGCGCCACGGCGATGCCTATTACCTGTTCCAGACTCTGGCCGACGGCTACTGGCGCTCGACGGACCTGGTGGACTGGACGTTCATCGCGCCCAGCCGCTGGCCGTTCGACAGCATGGTCGCGCCGGCGGTGATCTCCGACGGCGACCGCCTGCTGGTGATGCGTTCGCTGTTCTCGCCCGGCGCCGTGCTGCAGTCGCGCGATCCCGCCAGCGGTCGCTTCGATTTCCTCACGCGCATGCTGCCGGAACTGCCGAACGCGGTGTCGCCGGGCCGCGATGTCGGCCTGCCGGGCTGGCGCAACGGCGACCCGCAGCCGGAGAAGATCCCGCCGGGGCCGTGGGATCCGGCGTTCTTCAAGGACGACGACGGCCGCTGGTACCTGTACTGGGGCTCGTCGGATACGTTTCCGCTGTACGGCATCGCGCTCGATATGTCGAAGGGCATGCGCTACGTCGGCACGCCGCGCGCGTTGCTCGCGCTGGATCCCGCGCGCCACGGCTGGGAGCGCTTCGGCCAGGACCATCGCGGCGCGTTCTTTCCCGACGGCACGCCGGTGGGGAACTACATGGAAGGCGCGTGGATGACGAAGGTGGGGGGCAGGTACTACCTCCAGTACGGCGCGCCGGGTACCGAGCACAACGCCTATGCGACCGGCACCTACGTCGGCGACAGCCCGCTCGGACCGTTCGCGTACGCGCCCTACAACCCGGTGGGCTACAAGCCCGGCGGTTTCGTGCAGGGCGCAGGACACGGTTCCACGTTCCAGGACGCGTATGGCAACTGGTGGAATACCGGCACGCCGTGGCTCGGCTACAACTGGACCTTCGAACGGCGCATCGCGATGTTCCCGGCGGCCTTCAGTGCGGACGGGCAGATGTCGGTGAGCGCGCGCTTCGGCGATTTCCCGCATTACGTGCCGGATGGACCGAATGCCGATCCGGAGGCGCTGTTCACCGGCTGGATGCTGTTGTCGTGGCGCAAGGCGGCCACGGCGTCGACCACGCTGCCCGGCCATGCCGCGGGCAACGTCACGGACGAGAATCCGCGCACCTTCTGGGTGGCGGGCAGGAATGAAGCCGGACAGACGCTGACGTTGGACCTCGGCGCATCGAAGACGCTGCGCGCGGTGCAGGTGAACTTCGCCGACTACCAGTCCGGACGCTACGGCGACGCCGACGACATCTACACGGAATTCGCGCTGGAGTATTCGACGGACGCGCGCCGCTGGCAGCCGCTGGCGGCAACCGGCACGCCGCGCCGCGACCGCCCGAACGCCTATTTCCAGCTGCCCGCACCGGTCAGCGCACGCTACGTGCGTTACGTGCACGGGCATGTCGGCGCCGCGCACCTGGCGATCAGCGATCTGCGCGTGTTCGGCAGTGCCGGTGGCCGTGCGCCGTCCGCTCCGCACAAGGTGACGGCGCGTCGCGATGCCGATCCGCGTCAGGCCTTCATCGCCTGGCAGCCCGTGCGCGGTGCGGTGGGCTACAACGTGCGCTGGGGCATCGCGCCGGACCGCTTGAACCTGAGCTACCAGGTGTTCGCCGACCGGCCGACGACACTTGAGCTGCGCGCGCTCAGTCGCGATGTCGGCTACCACGTGGCGGTGGAGGCCTTCGACGAGAACGGCGTGTCGCCGTTGAGCGCCACGGTCGCGCTGCCCTGATCGCGGAAAGGAAAGGGCCCGGCGGTGCCGGGCCCTTCCTTGTTGCCGGTTACAGGTCGATACCGAAGCCCACGCCGGCCGACTTCTCGTCGCCACTGAACGCACCGCCGATGCTGAAGGACGCGCGCTCACCGATCGGCTTGGAGTAGCCCACCGACAAGGCGTTCTCGCCGTTCTGCCAACCTGCGCCCACGGCGACGCGTCCACGCGGACTGCGGCTGCCGGCGGCGTTGATCGCCATGTTCAACATCGCCGAGCTCATCGCGCCCATCCGGTCGAGACGGCGGTCCTGCTCGGAGAAGCGACGGTCCACGTCGCCGCGGAAGGCGTTGAAGTCGTCTTCCAGCGCCTTGACCTGGAAATCGGCGTAGGCCTTCGCGCTGGCCAGCGTGCTGGCCGAGGACTGATCGGTGTAGCTCTGTGCGCTGCTGAGCGTGTTGGCATCGCCCGCATCGGCATAGGACGCCGCCGCTGCCGGGACGTCGGCCGCCGCGGTGGCATCCGTCGGTGCGGCGACGGCCGGTTGGCCACTGGCCACCGCACCTCCCGTCGTCTCGCCGGCCGTCGTCGCCGCTCCCCGGCTCGGTGCCGACGCCGTGCTGCCCGTGCCACCGGCGCTCGTGGCCGGCGTCTCGCCCGCCGTCCGCGCCTGGCTGGCCTGTGCGGATGCGGTGGTGCCGGCGGACGCGGTAGTGCCGGCCGTTCCGTTGTACATGCCGTACAGCTCGTTGAGCTTGGCGTCGACGGCGGTGAAGGCCGCGCCCACGTTGTTGTACGACGTGCCCTGGATCGTGTAGCTCGGCGCGATGAACACGCCACCGGAGAAGCCCGCGCCGCCGCCGAGCGCACTGGCGACGGAGCCCAGCTGGAACAGGTTCACTGCGTCGGTGGCCTGGGTGCCGGCCGCGACGTTGGTGACCTGGCGTTCGCTGCCCGCGCTGCCGACCGACACCGTGTCTTCGCGATCGGCGACCGAGTCGCCACCGATGGCCACGCTGTTGTCGGCTTCGGCGGTGGCGAGATTGCCGACGGCCACCGAGTTGACGCCCGGTGTGTAGGCACCGCCACCGACCGCGACCGAGTAGTCGCCGGAGGCTTCGGTGGGCAGGAAGCCGAAGAACGCCCCGCCGACCGCGACGCTGTTGTCGCCGCTGGCGACGGCGTTCGAGCCCAGCGCGGTGCTGTCGTAGTTGCTGGCGACGGCACCGAAGCCGAGCGCGGTCGCGTTCTCCTGCGACGCTTCCGCGCCGTAGCCGATCGCCGACGCACCGAGCGCGGATGCGCTGCTGTAGCCGCCGACGGCAGCCGAGCCGTCGCCCGAGGCATCGCTGCGGAAGCCGTTTGCTGTGGCCTGCAGGCCGGACGCCGAACTCTCGGTGCCGGTGGCGGTGGCATAGGCGCCGGACGCCGTGGCGCCCGCGCCGGTCGCGGTGGCGCCGCTGTCGCTGGCGACCGCACCGGCGCCCACCGCGGTGGCATCGTCCGCCGTCGCTTCGGTGCTGGCGTAGACCGGATTGCCGTCGGCATCCAGGATCGGGTCACCGTTCTCGTCGAACAACTGGCGCTGGCCGCCGACGGCAACCGACCCTGCGCCGGCCGCCTGCGCGCCCGTACCGTTGGCCACGCTGTTCGCGCCGGTTGCGGTGGCGTTGAAGCCGGTCGCCGTTGCGCCGTCCGCCAGCGCGAATGCGCCGGAACCGGTCGCGGTCGCGCCTTCTCCATCGGCGAGTGCTGCCGAACCGGATGCCGTGGCGTAGTCACCGTTGGCGGTAGCGTCGTCGCTGCCGTCGCCCGCGCCATTCGCCTTGAAGTAGCGCGTGGCATTGCCGGAGGCTTCGGCGACGGCGTTGAGCTGGTCCAGGTTCACCGCGTCCGTTCCCTCGGTACCCGCCGCCACGTTGGTGATCTGGCGTTCGGCGCCGACGTCGCCGACCGACACGGTGTCGTCGCGGTCGTTCCACGAGTTCGCGCCGATCGCGACGCTGTTCGTCGCGCCCGCGACCGAGTTCACGCCCAGGGCCACGCTGTCCTCGCCATCGGCATAGCTGTTGTGGCCGAGCGCGGTGCTGTAGTCGCCGGTGGCCCAGGCGCCGTTGCCGAACGCCGAACTGCCGATGCCGCTGGCGCGCGTGTTGATCAGGCCGAAGAACGTGGTGCCGCCGACGGCCGTGCTTTCCTCTCCGCCCGCGCTCGCGCCTTCGCCGACCGCCGTGGCGCCTGCGCCACCTGCGCTGGCGCCATAGCCGAACGCCGAGGCGAAATCGCCGCCCGCGCTGCTGTAGCCGCCGACGGTGGTGGACGCCAGGCCATCGGCGGCGCTGCGGAAACCGAGGGCGGTGGATTGCTGCCCGGAGGCCGAGGCTTCCGTGCCCAGTGCGGTGGCGTAGGCACCGGAGGCATTCGCGCCCGCGCCGAGGGCACTCGCGCCGACCTCACCGGCGACGGCGCCCGCACCGATCGCGGTGGCATCGTCTGCCGTCGCTTCGGTGCTGGCGTAGACGGGATTGCCGTCTTCGTCGAGCAGCGGATCGCCGTTCTCGTCGAACAGCTGGCGCTGTCCGCCGACCGCAACCGAGCCTGAGCCCGCCGCTTGCGCGCCCGCACCGTTGGCGACGCTGTTCTCGCCGGTGGCGGTTGCGTTGAAGCCGCTCGCGGTCGCACCGTTCGCCAGTGCGAACGCACCGGAGCCGGTCGCGGTCGCACCGACGCCGTCAGCCACGGCCGAAGAGCCGGACGCGGTCGCATAGTCGCCATTGGCGGTGGCGTCGTCGCTGCCGTCGCCTTCGCCGTTCGCCTTGAAGTAGCGCGTGGCGTTTTCCGACGCCTCGGCGACCGCGCTCAACTGGTCGAGATTCACCGCATCGGTACCCTCGGTACCGGCGGCCACGTTGGTGATCTGCCGCTCGCTGCCTGCGCTACCGACCGACACGGTGTCCTCGCGGTCGGCGACCGAATCGCCACCGATGGCCACGCTGTTGTCGGCTTCGGCGGTGGCCAGGTTGCCCAATGCCACCGAGTTGAAGCCCGGCGTGTAGGCGCCACCACCGACGGCGACGGAGTAGTCGCCGGACGCTTCGGTCGGGATGAAGCCGAAGAACGCACCGCCTACGGCGACGCTGTTGTCGCCACTGGCGACGGCGTTCGAGCCCAGCGCAGTGCTGTCGAAGTTGCTGGCGACTGCACCAAAGCCCAGCGCCGTGGCGCTGTTGCCGCTGGCCTCGGCGCCATAGCCGAAGGCCGACGCACCGAAGTTCGACGCACTGCTGTAGCCACCGATGGCGGTGGCGGCATCGTCCGACGCATCGCTGCGGAAGCCGACGGCGGTTGCCTGGATGCCCGATGCGCTGGCTTCGGTACCCAGTGCGGAGGCGTACGCACCGGATGCAGTCGCGCCTGCACCCGCAGCCGTTGCACCGGTCTCGCTGGCGACGGCACCTGCACCGATCGCGGTGGCGTCGTCCGCCGTCGCTTCGGTGCTGGCGTAGACCGGATTGCCATCCTCATCGAGCACCGGATCGCCGTTCTCGTCGAGCACCTGGCGCTGTCCACCGACGGCGACCGATCCCGCACCCGTCGCCTGCGCGCCCGCACCATTGGCGACGCTGTTCTCGCCGGTGGCGGTTGCGTTGAAGCCGCTCGCGGTCGCACCGTTCGCCAGTGCGAATGCACCGGAGCCGGTCGCGGTCGCGCCGACGCCGTCGGCCACGGCCGAAGAGCCGGACGCGGTCGCATAGTCGCCGGTGGCGGTCGCGTCGTCGCTGCCATCGCCCGCACCGTTCGCCTTGAAGTAGCGCGTGGCGTTTTCCGACGCCTCGGCCACCGCGTTCAACTGGTCCAGGTTCACCGCATCGGTGCCTTCGGTACCGGCGGCGACGTTGGTGATCTGCCGCTCGCTGCCGGCATCGCCCACCGAGACCGTGTTGTCGCGGTCGGCGGTCGAGTTGGCGCCCAGCGCGACGCTGTTGTCGCCCAGCGCCGTGCTGTAGAAGCCGACCGCGGTGCTGTTGTCGCCGCTGGCCCAGGATTCCGCGCCCAGAGCGGTGGCGTAGTCGCCGGGCGCGTAGGAGAAGAAGCCGGCCGCCGTGCTTTCCACGCCGGAGGCTTCGGACAGGCTGCCGGCCGCGAGGCTATAGTCGCCCGCGGCGATCGCACCGGAACCGAAGGCCGCGGCGCTGAAGCCGCTGGCCTGCGTATAGACGAGCAGGCCGAAGCCGGGAATCAGGTCCGCCGGTCCGCCGACCGCCACGCTGTAGTCGCCGGTCGCGCCGCTGGCATGGCCGAAGCTGGAGGCATACGAGCCGGTCGCGGTGCTGCCGTAACCGAATGCCGAGCTTGCTTCGCCGCTCGCCTCGCTGAGCACGCCGAACGAGGAACTGCCGAGGCCCGAGGCGAGGCTGCCGGAACCGACGGCCGTCGCGCCGAGACCGGAGGCCACCGTGTTCACGGTAATCGGGTTGCCATCGGCGTCGAACGCATCGACCTGTCCACCGATCGCGATGCTGGACTCGCCGCTGGCTTCCGCGCTGCTGCCGTTGGCGACGCTGTTGCTGCCGGTCGCGGTGGCATTGAAGCCGGTCGCCGTGGCGCCATCGGCCAGGGCGAACGCACCGGAGCCGGTCGCGGTCGCGCCGACGCCGTCGGCGACTGCTGCAGCCCCGGAGGCCGTGGCGTAGTCGCCGTTGGCGGTCGCGTCGTCGGTGCCGTCTTCTTCGCCATTGGCCTTGAAGTAGCGCGTGGCGTTCTCGGATGCTTCGGCGACTTCGTTCAACTGGTCGAGGTTCACCGCATCGGTACCCTCGGTACCGGCGGCCACGTTGGTGATCTGCCGCTCGCTGCCTGCGCTGCCGACCGACACCGTGTCCTCGCGGTCGGCGACGGAATCGCCACCGATGGCCACGCTGTTGTCGGCTTCTGCAGTGGCCAGGTTGCCCAATGCCACCGAATTGAAGCCCGGCGTGTACGCACCGCCACCGACGGCGACCGAGTAGTCGCCCGAGGCTTCGGTGGGAATGAACCCGAAGAACGCACCACCGACCGCCACGCTGTTGTCGCCGCTGGCGATGGAGTTCGAGCCCAGTGCGGTGCTGTCGGAGTTGCTGGCGACCGCTCCGAAGCCCAACGCCGTGGCGCTGCTGCCGCTGGCCTCGGCGCCGTAGCCGAAGGCCGAGGCGCCGAAGTTCGACGCGCTGCTGTAGCCACCGACCGCTGTGGCCGCATCATCCGAGGCATCGCTGCGGAAGCCGACCGCCGTGGCCTGGACGCCAGACGCCGCGGCTTCGGTACCCATCGCGGACGAATAAGCGCCGGAGGCATTGGCACCTGCGCCCGCCGCCGTCGCACCGGTGTCGCTGGCGACCGCGCCAGCACCGACCGAAGTGGCGTCGTCTGCCGTCGCTTCCGTGCTGGCATAGACCGGATTGCCATCGGCATCGAGGATCGGATCGCCGTTCTCGTCGAGCAACTGACGCTGTCCGCCGACCGCCACCGCACCGGCACCCGAGGCCTGCGCGCCGGCACCATTGGCGACGCTGTTCGCACCGGTCGCCGTCGCGTTGAAGCCGGAGGCGGTCGCACCGTTGGCCAGTGCGAACGCACCGGAACCGGTAGCGGTGGCACCGACGCCATCTGCCAGCGCGGCGGAGCCAGAGGCCGTGGCGTAGTCGCCATTGGCGACCGCGTCATCCGTGCCATCATTGGCGCCATTGGCCTTGAAGTAGCGCGTCGCGTTTTCGGACGCGTCGGCCACGGCATTCAATTGATCGAGATTCACCGCATCGGTGCCTTCCGTGCCCGCCGCGACGTTGGTGATCTGACGCTCGCCGCCGGCGCGGCCGACGGAAACGGAATCTTCCCGATCGGCGACGGAATCGCCGCCCAGCGCCACGCTGTTGTCGGCGCTCGCCGAGGACAGATTGCCGATCGCCGTCGCATTCGTGCCCGACGCCCACGCGCCTCCGCCGACGGCCGTCGAGAAATCACCGGAGGCTTCGGTCGGCAGCAGACCGAGCAGTGATCCACCCACGGCGACGCTGTTGTAGCCGGTCGCGATGGAGCCCGAGCCCAGCGCCGTGCTGTCGCCGCCGCTGGCATCGGCGCCATAACCGACTGCCGTATCGAAACCGCCCGACGCGTTGGCGAATCCGCCGAGCGCGACCGTGGCGACGCCGGTCGCCGTGCTGGTGTGGCCGGCGGCCAGTGCCTGGGTGCCCGAGGCGGTGGACGAACTGCCGAACGCGCCGGCGTACGCGCCCGTGGCACGGCTGCCCGTGCCCACGGCACTCGCGCCGGCGCCCGTCGCGTTCGCCAGCGTGCCGACCGCGGTCGCATTCGCGCCGGTCGCATTGCTCTGGCTGCCCAGCGCCGTCGCGCCCTGCGCGGTGGCGTTGCTGTCGTAGCCGACGGCGGTGGCGTTCACGCCCTTCGCTTCGGCATAGCCGCCCACGGCGGTGGCGCCGGCCTTGTTGGCGATGCTCTTGTAGCCGACCGCGACTGCATGGCGACCGGACGCGTCGACATCGTCGCCGCAGGAGACGGCGTTCTCACCGGGACGCCCGTCGATGATGGGGTTTCCGCGCGAATCCACGCAGAAGGCGGGACCCTTTCCGATCTGCGGCTTGTCGTTCTGCGGCTGGCCTTTCTGTTTGTCATGGGCCAGTGCCGCGCCGAACGGCGCGCCTGCGAGCAGGGCCGAGACCAGCAGCGTCACGCCGAGCCGCGCACGCACGCGCGCACCGGACGACATCACGCCGTGCGCGCGACGCGCGAACTCCGAGGCCACCACCAGCATGCCAAGGGAAGGGTTCCACACCTTGCTGTAAATCCTGTTCATGGATCACGTCCTTCATCTGTGTTTTCGGGGGAATACGACAGCGCCCGGGCCAGGCTGCGGCACGGGAATTCGAGGCGGACTGCGTCAGGCAAACAGACAGCGCGGCATGCGACAGGGGAGACGCATGGCCGGGTCGCACGAAGCAACGGAAGCAAGGAAGGGTGATGCGCGTCGTCCATGCGGGCGAGCGTGGGCGTGCTGCGGTCGGCGCGAGGAACACGACGCGGGGGCGTCGCAACAAGAAAGGCGTGCAAGTGGCGCTTCGAAACGAAATGTCGCGTCGAAAAACAATTCCCTCATTCCCCATCCCCTCATCCCGAGATGATGCAAAACAACTCCGTGTGATCGAACACTACATCCGCGTTGTTCAATTTGCGAGAGATTTGCTACGTTCGGCTCAACGCGACGAAACCGCTGAAAACAAGGCGTTAATGCCGTGTGTAAGCGATGTGTAGAGGATGTATTCGCTGCGTGAAGAGTGCCGTGGCAGGTAAACAGGGGTACATGCACGACACGCTTGAAAGGGAAGTCGCAAGTCGTTGAGTAAGCACGTTGTAAACGGGTTACCCAGTTCGTTCATCCTTGTAGACATGGAGCAGGTCAAGTGAATCGAAATTCCTCATTCCGCGTTTCGCGTCGTCGTCCCCTCGTTGCTGCGCTCGCCGCAGTCGTCACATTCGGAGCCTTCGCGGCGACCGCCTCCGCCGGCGATGTCAGTACCGCCGGTCTGCGCGATGGCGAGACCTACGACCGGTTCATCGTGAAGTACCGCGATGGCAGCACCGCACGCGCCAGCAGCGCCACGTTGCAGCGGTCCCTGGTGGGCGCGGTATCGCGCGCCGCACTCGGGCCGTCGAACGGCAAGGCGGTCAGCGCGGCGAAGCTGCGTCGCCTGGGCATCGGCGCCGAACTGGTGCAGACCTCGCGCAAGCTGGACCGCGTGGAGGCGGAGAGCCTGCTGCGCCAGCTGGCGACCGACCCGGAGGTGGAGTTCGTCGAGGTGGATGCGAAGCGCTATGCGCGCCTCGTGCCCAACGACACCTACTACAATCAGTATCAGTGGCACTTCAAGGATCCGGTCGGCGGCATCAACCTGCCGGCGGCCTGGGACGATGCGACCGGCGCGGGCGTCGTGGTCGCGGTGCTCGATACCGGCATCACCGCCCACAGCGACATGGATGCCAACATCCTGCCCGGCTACGACTTCATCAGCGACACGTTCGTCTCGCGCGACGGCGACGGACGCGATGCGAACCCGCGCGACGAAGGCGACTGGAATCCGGTGGCGGGCGAGTGCTACACCGGGTCGCCGGTGCAGGACAGCAGCTGGCACGGCACGCACGTCTCCGGCACCGTCGCCGAGGTGAGCAACAACGCCAAGGGCATGGCCGGCGGCGCATTCGATGCCAAGGTCGTGCCGGCGCGCGTGCTCGGTCGTTGCGGCGGCTATACCTCCGACATTTCCGATGCGGTGATCTGGGCCTCCGGCGGCACGGTCGCCGGCGTCCCCGCGAACGCGAATCCGGCCGAGGTCATCAACCTCAGCCTCGGTGGCTCGGGTGCGTGCAGCGCTGTCGAGCAGAACGCGTTCAACATCGCCATCGCCAACGGCAGCACCGTGGTCGTCGCCGCCGGCAACGACGCCGGCAACGTCAACGGCTATTCGCCCGGCAACTGCGCCGGCGTGATCACCGTCGGCGCCACCCGCATCACCGGCGGCATCGCCTCGTACTCCAACTACGGCACGCGCATCGACATCTCGGCGCCGGGCGGTGGCGGCAGCGTCGACGGCAATCCCGGCGGCTATGTCTGGTCGGCCGGCAATGCGGGCACGACGGTGCCGACCACCGAAACGTATTTCGGCATGGGCGGCACGTCGATGGCCGCGCCGCACGTGGCGGCGGTCGTCGCGCTGATGCAGAGCGTGGCGGAAACGCCGCTGACGCCCGCGCAGGTCCTGGCGATCCTGAAGTCCACCGCGCGTCCGTTCCCGGTCGCGCCGCCGGCCAACCGGCCGATCGGGGCCGGCATCGTGAATGCCGCGGCGGCCGTGCAGGCGGTGATGGGCGGCGGCGAACCGCCGACCGCGACGGTGCTGACCAACAACGTCGCCGTCGGCGGCAATACCGGCGCCAAGGATGCCGTGGTGCAGTACGCGCTGGTGGTGCCGGCCGGCGCCACCAACCTGTCGTTCATCAGCTTCGGCGGCAGCGGCAATGCCGACGTCTACGTGAAGTTCGGCAGCGCGGCCACGGCGACCAACTACGACCTGCGCTCGGTGCGGCCCGGCAACAACGAGGTGGTGAACATCGCCGCGCCGCAGGCGGGCACGTATTACGTGTCGCTGGTCGGCAAGACGAAGTTCTCCGGCGTCAGCGTGCGGGGCAGCTTCACCGCGCCCTGATCCTGCGACGACGGTTAGTATCGCGGCCCCGGGAAACCGGGGCCGTTCCGTTCCGGAGCGTGATGCCCGCGCATGACGCTGGATGGGGGAATACGGTAAGTTGGCGCATTCCCGCTTCCCCTGACGGCATGCCGCTCTACCGCTACAAGGCTCTCAACGCGCACGGTGAAATGCTGGACGGCCAGATGGAAGCCGCCAGCGATGCCGACGTCGTCGCGCGCCTGCAGGAGCAGGGACACCTGCCGGTCGAAGCCGCGCTGGCGGTGGCCGGCGGTGGCCGCAGCCTGGGGCAGTTGTGGCGGCCGAATGCGTTCGCCGGCGACCGGCTGGTGCAGTTCACCCAGCAGCTCGCCACCCTGTTGAGCGCGGGCCAGCCGCTGGACCGCGCGCTGGGCATCCTGCTGGACCTGCCGGAGGACGAGAAGGCGCGGCGCGTCATCACCGACATCCGTGACGCCGTGCGCGGCGGCGCACCACTGTCGACGGCGCTGGACCGGCAGCATGGGTTGTTCTCGCGGCTGTACATCAACATGGTGCGTGCCGGCGAGGCCGGCGGCAGCCTGCACGACACCCTGCAGCGGCTCGGCGATTACCTGGAGCGCAGCCGCGCGCTGAAGGGCCGCGTGGTCAACGCGCTGGTGTATCCGGCGATCCTGCTGGTCGTGGTCGGCTTCGCGCTGCTGTTCCTGCTTGGCTACGTGGTGCCGCAGTTCGCGGTGATGTACGAAAGCCTGGACGTGGCGCTGCCCTGGTTCACGCGCGGCGTGCTGTGGGTGGGCGCGTTCGTGCGCGACTTCTGGTTCGTGCTGATCGCGGTGCCCGCCGTCGCCCTGCTGTGGTTCGACCGCCGTCGCCGCGATCCCGAGTTCCGCGGCCGGCTGGATGCCTGGCTGCTCGGCCGGCCACTGGCCGGGCCGCTGCTGGCGCGACTGGAGACCGCCCGCCTGGCGCGCACGCTGGGCACGCTGCTGAAGAACGGCGTGCCGCTGCTGACCGCGCTCGGCATCGCCCGCAACGTGCTGGGCAACCGCGCGCTCGCCGCCGACGTGGATGTCGCCGCCGAGGACGTGAAGAACGGCCATGGCCTGTCCGCGTCGCTCGGCAAGGGCAAGCGCTTCCCGCGGCTGGCCCTGCAGATGATCCAGGTCGGCGAGGAGTCGGGCGCCCTCGACGGCATGCTGCTGAAGACGGCGGAAACCTTCGAGCAGGAAACTGCTCAGGTGCTGGACCGTATGCTGGCCGCCCTCGTTCCCGCCATCACGCTGGTCCTGGCGGCGGTGGTCGGGGTCGTCATCGTCGCCGTGCTGGTCCCGCTGTACGATCTGACCGGCGCCATCAACTGAGAACCACGGAGAGTCCACCCCCATGTCCCGCATGCGCCCGATGACCGCGTTCCGCTCCCCGCGTTCCCAGCAGGGTTTCAGCCTGCTCGAGATCATCATCGTGCTGGTGCTGATCGGCGGCATCCTGGTGCTGGTGGGCAGCCGCGTGATGGGCGGCGCCGACAGTGGCAAGGTCAAGCTGGCGCAATCGCAGCTGCAGACGCTGGCCGGCAAGGTGGAAACCTACCAGTTGGACACCGGCCGCTACCCGGCGCAGCTGTCCGACCTGGTGAGCAACGCCGGCAACGCCGCCGGATGGCTGGGGCCCTACGCGAAGGAAAGCGAGTTGCAGGATCCATGGAAGAATCCGATCGAGTACCGCATCCCCGGCGAAGCGCAGCGCTTCGACCTGGTCAGCCTGGGCGCCGACGGCAAGGCCGGTGGCGACAGCGTCAACGCGGACATCAAGAACGAATAAGCGCGACGTCCGCCGTCGTGGCCCGCCGCGCCGTCCCTGCGTCCCTGTCCGCGAGCGGACCCGCCGACGCGCGTGCACGGATGGTGGGCTTCACGCTGCTGGAGACGCTGCTGGTCATGACGCTGATGGCGGCCGCCGCGATCCTGGCGGCGATGGCGTTCACCGGCGGCATGGAGGGCATGCGGTTGCGCTCCGAATCCAAGGAGATCGCCGCGCAGCTGCGCTACACGCGGGCGCGCGCCATCGCGACCGGGCAGCCGCAGGCCTTCCGCATCGATCCGCGTGCGCATGCGTGGGAAGCCGCCGGCGATCGCCGCGGCGAGATCGATGGCGCCCTGTCCGTCCGCTTCACCGGCGTGCGCGAGGCGCAGCTGCGCGCGGGCGAGGGCGCGGTGCTGTTCTTCCCGGATGGCGGTTCCACCGGCGGTCGCGTCACCTTGTCAGCAGGTACTGCGGCGTGGAGCATCGACGTGGCCTGGCTGACCGGCGAAACCCGGCTGCTGCGCGACGAGGTGCGTGCGCCATGACGCCACCGGACCGCCGCCACCAGCACGGCTTCACGTTGCTCGAAGTCATCGTCGCTTTCGCCTTGCTGGCGCTCGCGCTGAGCCTGCTGCTCGGCGCGATGTCCGGCGCGAGCCGGCAGGTCCGGGAGTCGGCCGACGGCAGTCGCGCCACCCTGCATGCGCAATCGCTGCTCGCACAGCTGGGCGCCGGCGAAGCGCTGCAGCCGGGGCGGCAGGAAGGCAGTTTCGAAGGCGAAC
Source organism: Pseudoxanthomonas sp. LjRoot206 (assembly GCF_056175725.1). Classification (NCBI taxonomy): domain Bacteria; kingdom Pseudomonadati; phylum Pseudomonadota; class Gammaproteobacteria; order Lysobacterales; family Lysobacteraceae; genus Pseudoxanthomonas; species Pseudoxanthomonas sp. LjRoot206. Next base: position 357,071 of record NZ_JBGFFI010000003.1, on the reverse strand, counting down.
GCTACCGGTGGCAGCTCGACGTGGCGCCGTTCGCCGATCCGCTCGCGGCACGGGCGCAGGTCGATCCGGGGGCGCCGCAGCTGCTCGACGTGCGATTGGTCGTGCGCTGGGGCGATGAACGCGGACAGGCGATGCAATGGCGCACGCTGCGGCTGGCGCCACGCGACGTCAACCAGGCGGTGGTGCCGTGATGCGCGCACGTGCGCAGGGCTTCACGCTGATCGAAGTGCTGGTGGCGCTGGTGCTGATGGCGGCCGGGCTGGCGCTCGCGTTCGCGACGTTGCGGTCCTCGACCGCCGTGGTCACCCGCGGCGAAGACATGGCGCAGGCCAGCGAGCGCATGCGTGCGGTCCACGGCTACCTGCGCGCGCGGCTGGCGTCGGCGCAGCCGATCGTGTTCGCCACCGACCGCGGCAATCTCCGGCAGGCGCGCTTCATCGGCACGCCGCAGCGCATGCGTTTCGTCGCCGACCTGCCGGACTATCTCGGTTACGGCGGTCCCTACCTGCACGACGTGGTGGCGGACGACCAAGGGCGCCTGCAGGTCGCGTTCGCGGTGGCGCGGCCCGAGGCCTCGCTGGAGGACGTCGACCTTGCGGCGCGCGGACAGCGCGCCGAGCGGCTCGCCGATGGCCTGCGCGCGGTGCGCTTCCGCTATCGCGGGCTGGATGCCGACAACCGGTTGGGTCCGTGGCAGGACCGTTGGGAAACGTCGGAAATGCTGCCGCTGCAGGTGAAGATCGAGATGGAGGCCGTGCGCGGCGGCCGCTGGCCCGACCTGGTGGTGACGCTGGCGCGCAGCGAAGGCGGCGCAGGCGGCGGCCTGCTGCCGGGCGGCGCGAATCCGGTGCTGCCATGAAGCATGCACGGGGTGCCGCCTTGTTGCTGGTGCTGTGGCTGGTGGCGCTGTTGACCGCGCTGGTGGGCGCCTACGCGCTGACGGCGCGGATGGAGGCATTGCAGGGGCGCGTCGGCAGCCGCGGCGCCATCGCGCAGGAAGTCGCCCGCGCCGGCATGGAGTACGCCCTGGTGCGCGTGGCCGACCGCAATCCGGAAACGCACTGGCAGCCGAACGGTCGTCCCTATGCGTGGGGATTCGACGGGCAGGCGGTGCAGGTGAGCATCGTCGACGAGACCGGCAAGGTCGATCTCAACCAGGCCGATGCGTCGCTGCTGTCGCGGCTGATGCAGGTGCTGGGGCAACCCGCCGATGTCAGCGACAGGCTCGCCGGCGCCATCGTCGACTGGCGGGATACCGACAATCTCAGCCAGCCGGCGGGCGGCGCGGAAGACGGCGACTACGCGGCAGCGGGCCGCGACTACGGCGCCAAGGACGCACCCTTCGAGACCGTTGCGGAAGTCGAACAGGTGCTGGGCATGACCCCCGAGCTGTACGCACGGATGGCGCCGTTCCTGACGCTCTACTCGGGGCGCGGGCAACCGGATGCGACCTACGCGCAGGGGCCGGTGCTCGAGGCGATGGGCATGGACGCGACCGCATGGCTGGCCCAGCGCAACGCCACCGGTGCCACCGGAAGCCCGCAACTCGTCGGCGCCGGGAGCGGCACGTATAGTATCGAGAGCCGTGCGCGGCTGGCCGATGGCCGCGAGGCGTCGCTGAGGACGGTGGTGCGCGCGGGGGCCAGCCCGGTGCCGGGTTCGGCTTACACCTTGTTGCGCTGGGAGGAGGGAGCGTCACCACAATGAGCGGCGTACGCGACACCTTGCAGCAGTTCCGGGCGCGCCTCGGCCCCGGCCCACGCAGTTTCCTGGCGTGGTGGGGACGTGCGCTGGCGACGTGGTTACCGGCACGCTGGCGCGTGCTGCTCGGGCTGACCGGCGACCGCCTGCTGTTCCAGCGGCTGGACGACGAGATCGAGATGACCTGGCTGGATGGCACGCAGCGGCACATGCTCGCGCGGTTGCCGGCCACGGTGACGCCGGATGAGTTGCAGGCCCTGCTCGGCAGCCGGCTCGCCGGCTTGCCGCGCTGGTGGCTGGTGCCCGCGGGCATGGCCCTGCGCCGCCGATTGCTGCTGCCCGCGGCGGCGGCGGAGCGCCTGCGCGACGTACTGACGTTCGAACTCGACCGGCAGACGCCGTTCGCCGCGAACGAAGCCTGTTTCGATGCGCGCGTGCTGGGTGTGCGAGAGGACGGCCAGCTCGATGTCGAACTGGCCGTGGTGCCGAACGCTGCCTTCACCGCCGGGCTGTCCCGGCTGGGCGGACTGGCGGGCGGCATGGCGGGTGCGGACGTGGAGGAGGCAGATGGCGGCATCCTCGGCCTCAACCTGCTGCCCGACGCCGCGCGCGTGGCGCGGCAGGTGCCGCAGCGTGGCCTGCACCTGGTGCTGGCGGCCGTGGCCGTGGTCGCCCTCGTGTTCGCCGCCTGGGCCGTGCTGGACAACCGGCGTGCCGCGGCCGATGCGTTCGCGGCGCAGGTCGACGATCGTGCCGACGCGGCGCGCCAGGTGGCGACGCAGCGGCAGCAGCTCGTCGACCTGGTCAACGGCACCACGATCCTCAACCAGACCAGCGCCCGTCGCCCCACCGCGCTGGAGGTGATGGACGACGTCACCCGGCGCCTGCCCGACAACACCTATCTGGAGAAGCTCGCCATCGAAGGCGATCGGCTGACGCTCATCGGCTTCAGTCCGGAAGCGTCGGGACTGGTGGCGCGCCTGCAGGGCTCGCCGCTGTGGCGCAATCCGGCATTGAGCGGCGCGTTGCAGCCGGATCCGCGCACCCGCATGGACCGCTTCACGCTGACGGCCGAACTGCTGGGCAAGCAGGATCCGTCGGCCAATGCCCAGGGAGGCGCCGATGCCGCTGGCCGTGACTGACCGCGACCGCTGGCTGGCGCTGGCGCTGCTGCTGGCGGCGGCGCTGCTGGGCTATTTCATCCTGGTGCATCCCTGGTGGACCGTGCCGATGCAGGAGGTGGGCGCGCGCGTCGGCGAACTGCGCGAGCGCGAGCTGCGTATCCGCACGCAACTCCAGCAGGCTCCGGAGGTGCAGCGCGAACTGGCGGCGGCACTCGCGCAGCAGGCGCAGCGTCCCGGCTTCCTGCCGGAGGCGACGGTGGAACTCGCCACCGCCGGCCTGGTGCAGCGGCTGGAGACCATCGTCAAGCAGGCCAGCCCCGGCAACCGCAGCTGCGCCATCGCCAACCAGTCGCCGCTGGCGGTCGCCGGCCGCGAGGTCTACCCGCGCGTGGTGGTGCAGGTGCGGCTGCAGTGCGGCGTCCCCGAACTCGCGTCGGTGCTGCACCAGATCGAATCCGGCAGCCCGCGCCTGTTCGTCGAGAACCTCAACATCCTTCCCCAGCGCTATGCCTTCCAGGCCGGCGAAAGCGGCGGAGGCGGGGTGGACGTCAACTTCGACCTCTACGGATACCTGAAACCGTCGCCGGCCACGCCGCAGGAGCCCGCCGGTGCGCGCTGACGCCTGGAACGTACGCACCTGGCTGCTCGCCGTGGTGGCCGCATGGGCCGTGCTGGCGGCGCTGCTGGCGGTGTTCGGGCTGGGTAGCCGCATCACGCCGCTGCCCGCCGATCCCGCGCTGGTGCAGCCGTTGCCCAAGCTTCCCGCCTCGCCGCCGGAACGCCTGGGCGAGCCGAACCAGTACGCCGACGTGGGCAACCGTCCGCTGTTCTCCGAAGACCGGCGTCCCAAGCCGTTCTTCCTGTCGGGTGAAGCCACCGCCGCGCCGACCTTCGACCTGGTGCTGACCAGTGTGCTGATCACTCCGTCGCTGCAGCTGGCGATCGTGCAGCCCGCGCAGGGGGGCGAAGGCCTGCGGGTGAAGGTGGGCGAGTCGCCGACCGGCTTCGCGGGCTGGCGATTGGCGGAACTGGATCCGCGCCGGGCGGTGTTCGACGGGCCGGAAGGTCGCCGTGAGCTGGAGCTGCGGGTCTTCGACGGCGCAGGCGGCCAGCCGCCGACCCAGGTCATCGGCAATCCACCCGCCGTTCCACCGGCAGCGGCGGTCCCACCGCCCGCCACGCCCGGCGGGCGCAGCACCGGCGGCAACAATGCGCCCGTCGCCATGCCCACCGTGGCCTCGCCGCCCGCACCGGGGCAAGTGCCCGCACCGGTCGCGATGCCGACGCCTGCGGCGACCGCGCCGACGGTGCCGGCCGCGACCACGGACCAGCAGATGGAAGCCATCCGCCAGCGCATCGAGCAGCGCCGCGCGCAGCTGCGGCAGCAGCAGGCGCAACCCACCACGCCGCCGGCAACGCCCGGCAAGACACAGTAGAGTGCCGGCATGACGTTACGTGTGATCCTGTTTTCCCTCTGCCTGGGCTTGCTGGCCGGTTGCGCCAGTGCGCCGTCGCCCGACGTGCGCCGTACCGCGGGCGCGCAGCCCGGCGAGGTCGTGCCCGGCAATGCGCAGACCGAACCGCTGAAGGAAGGCGAGGCCCCGGTGACCGGACCGCAGGCGCAGATCCGCCGCGGCAACGGGCAGATGATCAATCGCAGTGCGGCCGCCGCACCGGTGCCTTCGCTCGGCGGCGCCAGCAGCGGATCGGCCACCTTCAATTTCGAAGGCGAGTCCGTGCATGCGGTGGTCAAGGCGATCCTCGGCGACATGCTGGGGCAGAACTACGTCATCGCGCCCGGCGTCCAGGGCACGGTCACGCTGGGCACGCCGAAGCCGGTGTCGCCGGCCGAAGCGCTGAACCTGCTGGAGATGGTGCTGGGCTGGAACAACGCGCGTCTGGTCTACAGCGGCGGGCGCTACAACATCATCCCGGCCGACCAGGCGTTGGCCGGCAGCGTGGCGCCGCGCACCGGTCCGGCGTCCAGTGCACGCGGTTACGAAGTCCGCGTGGTGCCGCTGCGCTTCATCTCCGCCAGCGAGATGAAGAAGGTGCTGGAGCCGTACGCGCGACCCAATGCCATCGTCAATGTCGACGGCACCCGCAACGTCATCACGCTCGCGGGCACGCGCACCGAATTGGAGAACTATCTGCGTACCGTCGAGATCTTCGACGTCGACTGGCTGTCCGGCATGTCGGTGGGCGTGTTCCCGCTGCAGACCGGCCGCGCCACGCGCGTGGTGGCCGACTTGGAAAAGGTGTTCGGCAACGACAGCAAGACGCCGAGCGCCGGCATGTTCCGCTTCATGCCGCTGGAAGGCGCGAACGCGGTACTGGTGATCACGCCGCAGGCCGCCTACCTGGACCAGATCCAGCAATGGTTGGAGCGCATCGACGGTGCGGGCGAGGGCAGTCGCCTGTTCTCGTACGAGCTGAAGTACGTCAAGGCGCGCGAACTCGCGCAGCGGCTGGCGGAAGTCTTCGGTTCCTCGGGCGGTGGCAGCGGCAGCGATGGCCGCTCCACTGGCGGCGCCGGCAATGTGTCGCTGATGCCGGGCACCGATCCCGTGCAGATCAACGACGGCGGCATGAACAGCAGCGGCGGCAGCGTCGAGTTCGGCGGCAGCGGCAACAGCAGCGGTTCCGGCAGCGGTGGGCTCGGTGGCGGCACGCTCTCGCTCAACCAGCGCGACGGTGGCAACGGCGCGGTGACGCTCGAGGTCGACGGCGCCCGGGTCGGCGTGGCGGCGGTCGAAGAGACCAACACCCTGCTGGTGCGTGCCAGTCCGAGCGCATGGCAGTCGATCCGCGAGGTGGTCGAGAAGCTCGACGTGATGCCGATGCAGGTGCACATCGAGGCGCAGATCGCCGAAGTGTCGCTGACCGGCGACCTGAGCTACGGCGTCAGCTGGTTTCTCGAGCGTGCGATGACCGACAACGGCCTGGGGCCCTTCGCCGCGCCCGGTGCAGGCGGGCCCAGCGCCTGGAGCACGCTGGCCGGCAGCATCGGCGGCGTGAGCGGCGCGGGCGCGGTGTGGACCCTGGTCAAGAACGACGCCGCTGCCGTCATCACCGCACTCGACGAAGTCAGCGACGTGCGCCTGCTGCAGACGCCGTCGATTTTCGTGCGCAACAACGCCGAAGCCACGCTCAACGTCGGCAGCCGCATCCCGATCTCGTCTGTGACCGTCAATCCTGGCCTGGGTGGCGACAGCACCTACAGCCAGGTGCAGTACCTGGATACCGGCATCATCCTGAAGGTGCGTCCGCGCGTGACCAAGGACGGCGTCGTCTTCATGGAAATCGTGCAGGAAGTCAGCACGCCGGGCGACGTGCCGGACGAGAACGGCAACGTGCGCATCAACAACCGCCGCTTCAAGACCGAAGCCGCCGTGCAGGCGGGCAACACGGTCATGCTGGCGGGCCTGATCAGCGACAGCGCGACCAACGGTTCGACGGGCATTCCGGGCCTGAGCCGCATCCCGATCATCGGCGGCCTGTTCGGCAAGAAGACCACCAGCTCCGAGCGCAGCGAAGTCATCGTGCTGCTGACGCCGACCATCGTCGCCAACCCGCAGGAAGCGAACGACCTGACCGACGAATACGGCAAGCGTTTCCGCGCGCTGGAACCCCTGAACGCCCCGCGTACCCAGTGACGCCGCCGGCCGCCGCATCGTCGCTGCCCATCGTCCTGTTGCCGATCGGCAGCGACGACGACGCGCTCGACGCCTGCCTGGGCGCGCTCGATGCCGGCACACCCGCCGGCACGCGCCTGTGGCTGGCCGACGACGCGCGCGCCGGCCCGCGCGGCCTGGCCATCATCGAGCGATGGCTGGCGCGCACGCCGTTGCAGGCCGACTACACGCGGCGCCCGCGCATGCTGGGCGAAGTGGCGCACATGGACCAGATGCTCGCGGCGTGTGGCGATGCCGACGTGGTGGTGCTGGCGCCGGACGCACAGCCGCTGCCCGGCTGGCTGCAGCAGCTGACCGCCTGCTTCGCGCGCGATGCCGCCATCGCCACCGCTACGCCGTGGTGCAACGCGGGCGAGGCGGCGGCCTGGCCGCGACTGGGCGAAGTGAGTCCGCCGCCGACGGATGCCGAGCGCACGGCGCACGCCTGCGCCGCGATGTCGCCGCTGCACCCGGAACTGCCGGCGGCCGTCGCGCATGCGGTCGCATTGCGCGGCAGCGCGCGCAAGCGCGTGGGCGGCCTGGACGCCGCGAGCTACGGCTCCTGGTACGCCGCGCTGGTGGATCTGTCGCTGCGGCTGGCAGGGCTGGGCTGGCGCAACGTGCTGTGCGAGACCGCCTTCGTCGCGCGCGGCGGCGAGGGCGGCCCCGCGGATGGCGACATGGACGCCTTGAATGCGCGCTGGCCGACCTTTACGCCGAGGCTGGCGACGTTCCTGATGGAAGATCCGCTGCGCGTGCCGCGCGAGCGGTTGCATGCGCTGTATGTGGAAGCCGGATCACCGGAGCGCCAGCGTGACCTCTTCGGTTGAGATGTCCGGCATCGCCGCGGTGGTGGTGACGCACGAGAGCGCGTCCAGCATCGACGACTGCCTGATGCGCCTGCGGGTGGCGCACGGCGTGCACGAGATCCGCGTGGTCGACAATGCCTCCACCGACGACACCATGGAGATCGTGCAGCGGCACGCGCTGCAGGACGCGCGCCTGCGCTTCATCGCCAACCCTGACAACCCCGGCTTCGCGGTCGGCTGCAACCAGGGCGCGCGCGACACCGACGCGCCGTGGCTGGTGTTCGTCAATCCGGACCTGATGGTGGAAGCGGACACGCTGTCGCGGCTGCGCGCGCATGCCTGCGAGGTGGCGGGCGGGGTGGTACTGGGCGTCGATCTGGTCGACGAAGCCGGCGTGCGCGATGTCGCCGCGCGCCGGCGCGATCCGCAGTTCGCGGCGATGCTGCGCTCACCGGGTGCGGCGTCGAAACTGGGCGTGCCCGTCGACCAGGCGCAGGCGCTGCAGCCGGTGGACATCGTCTCCGGCGCACTGATGCTGATGCCGCGCGTGCTGTTCGACAGGATCGGCGGTTTCGACGAAGGCTACCGCCTGCACGCCGAAGACATGGACCTGTGCCGGCGCGTGCGCGTTACGGGCGCCCTGGTCGCCGTCGCCAACGATATCCGTGTGCTGCATATCCGCGGCGTCTCCAGCCGCGCGCGTCCGGTATTCGTGGAATGGCACAAGCATCGCGGCCTGTGGCGCTACTTCCGCACGTTCGAGGCAGCGCAATGCGGCATGTTCACCCGGATCGGCGTGTTCGCTGCGATCTGGCTGCGCTTCGGTGCGGTGCTGGCGCGGATCGTGTTGCGCAGGCGCTGAGTCCGCGGGGCCGTCATCGCTCGAATGCTTGAGCAATCCGGGCTTTCGTCTTGAGTTCTTCGTAGGAGTCGACTTCGATGCGGATCACGGTCTTCGCCATGGAGCGTGAGGGGTTTTCTCGGAAACTCCAGTACGAACGTGGCCACTCCCGTCCCGCGTTAGCGTCGGCGAACCATGCGCTGCCGCTACCGTCCGGATGAAAGCCGACGAATTTCAAAGTCGGCGTGTCGGGGTGGTTGCCGACGTAAATCGATGCGATAGGGTCGTTTGTCCCGGCGAAACGGTATCCGCACACCAGAAAGTCGGGTCCGTGGCGTACTGTCAGGTCCCAGGCAATCCGCGCTTTCAACACGGGGCACGTCATGGCGTCGTCGGCACTGGCAACCGGCGCCTGCGGTTCCCGAGCACGACAGGCTGCAAGGTCCAGGATGGCGACAAGGGCGATGGCACCAGCAAACGCCCGGCCGGAGATCATCGAAGGACCCCGTGTCCTGAGGCCGACAGAGCAGCGCATGCCGTGTCCAGCTGATGCGCTTGGACAAGCACATAGTCCGTATCGAAGGTCGAGATCGCGAAGATGCCCACGCCGGCCGTCGCCAGCGGGTCCAGTACGGCCTTCAGGATGCCGGTCAACGCGAAGTCGAACGGTCCCTGCAGCTTGAACATGCGCCAGCCGCGCTGGCAGCGGACGTCGTCGGGGACATGCGCTTCCTCGCAGACCAGCGACAGTTCGTCGTCGGTCCAGCCGGCATGACGCATGCCGGTGGTGGGCCACCAGGCGGGCAGGGCGGCGTCGGCCGGCAATTGCGCGACGGCATAGCAACCTGGCAGAAGCAACAGGTTCAGCGATGGCGTGGTCATCCGCCGCGTCCGTTCCACCAGAACAGTGCATTCACCGCGAGCACGACGACCATCGTGTAGACCAGCGACAGCGGCCCGCCCACGCGCCACAGCTGGCGCGAGGTGTAGTTGGCGGGGCCGACGATCATCGAGATCACCGGATTCGACGCGGTCATCAGGTTGTTGGACGCCGACAGCGCCACGATCAGCGCGAACGCGGTGGGATTGCCGCCTGCCGCCAGCGCCAGGTTGATCGCCATCGGCACCATCACGATGGTCGCGCCGACATGGCTGATCACCAGCGAGAACGCGGTCGTCAGCAGCGCGATGGCGATTTCCAGCACCCACACGGGAATGCCTTCCGGCAAGCGCTCGACCGTATGCCCGGCCACCCACGCCGCCGCGCCGCTGCTGTCCATCGCCCAGCCGAGCGGGATCAGCCCGGCCATCAGGAACACCGTCTTCCAGTTGATCGCGCCGTAGGCCTCGTCCATCCGCAGCACGCCGGTCAGCAGCATGCCGGCGACGCCGGTCATCAGCGTCAGCGCGACCGGCAGCTTGGAGGTCAGCGCGATGATGATGGTGATGGCGAAGATGGTCATCGCGATCTTGAACTTGTGCGGCCGCTGTTCGCCCTTCGGGTAGTCGGTCACCACCACGAAGTCGCGGCTTTCCGCCGCCAGCCCCAGGTCCTGCCAGATGCTGTGGAATACCAGCATGTCGCCGGCGCGCAGCTTCTCGTCGCGCACGTTCTCGCGGATGACCTTCTTGTCGCGGTTGATCGCCAGCAGGCTGATGCCGTTCTGCTTGCGCAGGCGCAGCTCGCGCGCGGTCTTTCCGATGAACTTCGACGTCGGCGGCACCACCGCCTCGGAGATGCCGGCGCGGCTGGGATTGAACAGGTCGCCGAAGTGGCGCAGGCGCGAGGACATGCGCAGGAACTGGTTCTGCGCGAAGTCGCTGATCTCCTGCCGCGCGCCCATCACGCCCAGCACGCTGCCGACCCAGATGCGCATGTCCGCCGGCGGCGCCAGCCGCGTGTCGTTGCCGGTCTGCAGCGCCAGCATCAGCGGTGCATCGTGCAGCGCTTCGGCTTCGCCCAGCGACATCCCCACCAGCGGGCTCTCGGCGCTGACCACCAGTTCGAACACGTCGCCTTCGATGCCGTAGGTGTTGGCGAAATAGCTCTCGGTGCGCGCCGGCGTCACCGCGCCGTCGCTGTCCTGCGTCTCGTCCTTTAGCTTGCGGTCGCCGTAGTAGCGGAAGTACAGCAGCGAGGCGAGCACCAGCGTCAGGCCGATCGGCCACGGCGCGAACATGCGCAGCGGTTCCAGCGTGGCCATGCCGGAGGGCAGGTTGTTGTTGGCCGACACCAGCAGGTCGTTGAGCAGGATCAGCGGCGAGTTGCCGACCATGGTGAACGCGCCGCCCATGACGATGGCAGCGGCGATCGGCAGCAGCAGCCGCTGCATCGACAGCCCGGTGCGCGAGGACAGGCGCGAGGCGACCGGCATGAACAGCGCCATCACCGACGGGTTCTGCATGAACGATGAGTTGAGGCTCGCGATGGCGGTGGTCATCAGCAGCAGGCGCTGCTCGATGCCGTGGCCGCGCCGCAGCAGCCAGGAGGCCAGCCGGTTCAGCGCGCCGGTGCGGTCCAGGCCGGCGCCGAGGATCATGGTGGCGATGATGCTCATCACCGCGTTGCCGGAAAAGCCGCCGAAGATCTCTTCCGGCGCGATCAGCCCGGTGATGCCCAGCACCACCAGCACCACCAGCGCCACCAGGTCGGCACGGATGCGTTCGAACAGGAACATCGCCATCGTGAAGCCGACCAGCCCGAGGACGAGCTTCATGTCGTTGGTCAGCGTCAGCGCGTTTTCCATGTCGCGGTCGGTTTCCGGGTGCGTACTGCGGTACTGCTCGACTACTCGCGGTCGTACAGAAGATCCCACACGCCGTGGCCGAGCTTCTGGCCGCGGGTCTCGAAATGCGTCTGCGGCCGCCACTCGGGGCGCGGCACGCTGCCGCGCGGACCGGCACGGTTGGTCAGGCCGGGCGTCGCGTCCAGCACGTCCCACATGTGCTCGGCGTACGCCTCCCAGTCCGTGGCGCAGTGCAGGCGGCCGCCGGGGCGCAGCTTGCGCGTGATCAGCGCGGCGAACCCGGGCTGCACCAGCCGGCGCTTGTTGTGGCGCTTCTTGTGCCACGGATCGGGGAAGTAGATGCGGACTTCGTCCAGCGATCCGTCGGCGACCTCGTGCTGCAGCACTTCCACCGCGTCGTGGTGGTAGATGCGGACGTGGTCGCTGCCGTCCTCGGCCAGGGCGTTCAACAGCCGGCCGACGCCGGGCGCATGCACTTCCAGGCCGAGGTAGTCGCGGGCCGTGTCGTGGGCGGCGGCGAAGCGCAACGCTTCGCCATTGCCGAAGCCGATTTCCAGCACGCGTGGGGCAGTACGTCCGAACGCGTCGTCGTAGTCGCGCGGCTCACCGGTGTAGTCGAGCCCGAAGCGCGGCCACTGCGTATCGAAGGCGCGCTGCTGCGCGTCGGTGAAGCGGCCCTGGCGCAGCACGAAACTGCGGACCTCGCGGCGACCTTCGCTGACCGTGAACGGCTTGGGCGGGGTCTTCGCGCCCGGGCTGGAGAACGGGTCGGTCATCAGCCGATCAGGCCGTCGATCGGGCTGGACGCCGAGGCGTTGCGCTTGCGCGGGATGCGGCCGGCCAGGAACGCCTCGCGACCGGCTTCGACGGCCTTCTTCATGGCGCTGGCCATCAGCACGGGATGCTTGGCGCCGGCGATTGCGGTGTTCATCAGCACGCCGTCGCAGCCCAGCTCCATCGCGATGGCCGCATCGGACGCGGTGCCGACGCCGGCATCGACCAGCACGGGCACCTTGGCGTTCTCGATGATTTCCAGCAGGTTGTACTTGTTCTGCACGCCCAGGCCGGACCCGATCGGGGCGGCCAGCGGCATCACCGCCACGCAGCCGATCTCTTCCAGGCGACGGGCGAGGATGGGATCGTCGCTGGTGTAGACCATCACTTGGAAGCCGTCGGCGACCAGCGTTTCGGCAGCGGCCAGTGTCTGCACGACATCGGGGTAGAGGGTCTTCTGGTCGCCCAGGACCTCGAGCTTCACCAGGGTGTGGCCGTCGAGCAGCTCGCGCGCCAGCCGGCAGGTACGCACGGCGTCGGCGGCGGTGTAGCAGCCGGCGGTGTTGGGCAGGATGGTGTACTTGTCCGGCGGCAGCACGTCGAGCAGGTTGGGCTCGTTGGGCGACTGGCCCAGGTTGGTGCGGCGGATGGCGACGGTGACGATCTCGGCGCCCGCGGCCTCGGTGGCCAGGCGGGTTTCCTCGAAGTCCTTGAACTTGCCGGTGCCGGTGAGCAGGCGGGAACGGTAGGTCTTGCCCGCGATCACCAGCGGGTCATGGGGGGCGGTGTTCGACATGCGGCGATTATCGCCCATGTGACGCCGGTGCGTCCCACCGACAGCAGTGCTGGCGATCAACCGCCGCCGAGCGCGTGCACGATCTCGACGCGGTCGCCGGCCTGCAGCGCATGCTGCCCGTGCTGGCTGCGCGGGATGATCTCGCCGTTGACCTCGATGGCCACGCGGCGCTCGGCCAGGCCCTGCTGTGCGAGGAGGGTGGCGATGGTGCTCTGGTCCGGCAGCGCCTGGGGCTGCCCGTTCAACTGGATGTCCATGCCGGCATTGTCGCCGATGGGGCGGCGGCTTGCCGCATTGCAGCGTGTGCCCCGGCGGGCTTGGTGGAACGATGCGCGCCATGCGCAGCCGTACGGCAGAGCCGGCGCGCAGCCCATCCATTCCTTGCCCCGGAGATTCCATGAAGCCTTCCTTCTCGCCCGTCCGCTCCCTGCTGGCCGTCGCGCTGGCGGTGGCGGCCGCCCCCGCCCTGGCAGGCGACAGTCCGTATTCCCAGACCATCTTCTTCGGCGACAGCCTCACCGACTCGGGCCATTTCCGCCCGGCGCTGATCCAGGCGGTCGGCCCGAACGGCGCCATCCTCGGCCGTTTCACCACCAACCCAGGGCAGGTCTGGTCCGAATACCTGGCCGAGTACTACGGCACCGGCGCCGGCAGCGCCAACCAGGGCGGCACCAACTACGCCGTCGGCGGTGCGCGCGTGGGCACCAACACCTCGGGCGCGCTGGGCCCGATCCCGTCCATGACCACCCAGCTGACCAGCTACCTGTCCGCCAATGGCGGCCGCGCCGATCCGAATGCGCTGTACACCGTCTGGGGTGGTGCGAACGACCTGTTCGCCGTCGTCGGCGGCGCGCCCGCGCAGGCAACGATCGGCAGTGCCGTCACCGCGCAGGTCGGCATCGTCGGTACGCTGCAGAACGCCGGCGCCCGCTACATCCTGGTGCCGACGGTGCCCGACCTGGGCGTGACGCCGCAGTTCCGCGCCGGCGGTGCGACGGCGCAGGCCACCGGCACGCAGCTGGCCACCACCTACAACACCGCGCTGTTCGGTGCCCTCAACACCGCCGGCCTGCGCATCATTCCCTTGGATACCTTCACCCTGCTGCGCGAGATCGTGGCCAGCCCGGCGGACTACGGCTTCGGCAACGTCACCGGTACCGCCTGCAACCCGCAGATCACCGCTTCGTCGGTCACCTGCAGTCCGCTCAACTACGCCACCCCGAACGCGGCCGACGTGTACGCGTTCGCCGACGGCGTCCATCCCTCGTCGAAGGCCCACGAGATCCTGTCGCAGTACGCGCTGTCGATGCTGGAAGGCCCGCGCCAGATCGCGCTGCTGCCGTACACCGCGTCCGTGCACGGTCGCGCACGCGCCGACCGCGTCGCTTCGCATGTGGCAGGCAAGCCCGAGGCCGACGGCATGCGCTGGTGGGGCGACGTACGCGGCGACTTCCTGCGTTACGACGACGGCAACCTGTACGACGGCGCGGGTCCGATGGGCACGTTCGGCGTGGACTGGTCGAGTGGGTCGTGGGTGTACGGCGCCTTCGCGGGCTACGGCCGGGCGAAGTACGACTTCGGCCTGCGCCGCGGCAGCTTCGACGAATCCGACGCCACGCTCGGCGGTTTCGCCGGCTGGTATGGCGACAACCTGTGGGCGAACGCGCAGGTCAGCTACAGCTGGATCTCCTACGACATCGATCGCGAAGTGCAGCTCGGCGGGGTGACGCGCCGCCACAGCGGCTCGCCGGACGGCACCAACCTGACGGTCGGGGCGAGCGCGGGCTACGAGTTCGGTGACGGCGCGTTCCGCCATGGCCCGGTGGTGAGCGTGGTGTCGCAGACCATCGAGATGGATGGTTACAGCGAGAGCAACGTCAACTCGACCGCGCTGGCCTACGGCGACCAGGACTTCGACTCGCTGATCGGCAGCGCCGGCTGGCAGGTCAGCTACGCCATCAACGATCACCTGGCACCGTACGCCCGCCTGACGGTGGACCGCGAGTTCGAGGATCCGGCGGCGGAAGTGTTCGCGCAGTCGCTGTCGATGCCCGGCACGGCGCCGTACGCGGTGCCGGGCCTGGATACCGACGACAGCTACGGCACCGTGCTGCTGGGCGCACGCACCCAGCTGTTCGGGTTCGACGCCAACCTCGGTGTGACCACCACGGTCAACCAGGGGGGCGGCACCAACACCACCGCTTTCATGACGCTCAGCGGCGGCTTCTGATGCATGCCGGGCAATGCGGTGCCCACCCCGGGCGCCGCATTGCCTCGCCGCGCGTCGCGGCATAGACTCACGCCACCATGCGGGTGTAGTTCAATGGTAGAACTGCAGCTTCCCAAGCTGCTAGCGTGGGTTCGATTCCCATCACCCGCTCCACTCGCCGAAAATCTTAGCACTAAGTTGTTGAAAGTGCAAGGGTTTTAGCGAGAATGCGGCCCCTCAAACGACCTACCTAGGGTATCGTTTGAGGTATCACCGCAATGCCAAAAGCTCTTTTGCTATCTCGACGAAGCGGGCTTTACGCCCGCTTTTTTGTGCCTGCCGATTTGCGCCCAGTGGTGGGCTCTCGGTTCCTGGTTCGCCCTCTCTATCAGCCTCCAGGCGACGCGGCGCGGCTGGTGGCCGCGCACATGGCCATGGCACTCTCGCGTGCATTCGACGCACTGCGCAGGGGGCAGGCCATGGACTTGGAAAAAGCATTGGAAGCGGCCCGCGCGGCGGGGCGGAAAGACCTCGTGGTGGAGGAGGTCGTCTTGCCCAATGGGGTGCGCGTGGGGCGCGCCCAGATCGACACGCCCCAGGACGCGGAGATGTATCAGCGACTGCTGGAAAGGTTGGCGGAGAAGGACCCACTGGCCGCCGCAGTGGCGGGCTATGTGCCGGCGGCCCCTGAGCCAGCGCCAATCGGGCCGTTGCTCTCCGAGTGCATTGCCAAGCACCTGGAGCGGTTGGAAGCGGCCAGGTTGGACCCGCGGACCATCATGGACAGCCGCCACACCCTGCGACTTTTGCTTGGCTTCGTCGGTGACATCCCAGCCCAGACCCTGGACGCCGACCGCGTGCAGGCCTTCATGGAGGCGGTCGAGCACTGGCCCCGACACGCCACCAAGAAACGGGCCTACCGGGATTTGAGCGTGCTCGAGGTCATCGAGTTGGCCAAGGCCAACGGCGAGCCGCCGCCGAAGGGCGCGACACTGACCAAGCATTGGGACCGGCTGGCGGTGTTCGTCGGCCATCTCCAGTCGTCGAACGTCTTGCGCCACGACCCGATGGCTGGTCTCACGCCGCCGGACGAACGCCACAGCGAAATGGAACCCGACACCGGGCGCCCGTTCACACACGCAGAATTGCAGGCGGTGTTTGGCCCAGCGTTCCTCCCGTGGGCAAGCAAGTATCCTCACCGCTTTTGGGGGCCATTGCTGGGCCTCTACAGCGGGGCGCGGGTGACCGAAGTGGCGCAGTTGCGCGCGGTCGATGTCATGAACGTTGACGGGGTGCCGGGCTTCTTGGTCACGACCAAGGCCAAGGGCAACAAGGTCAAGAACCCCAACTCGTTGCGCTTTGTGCCGTTGGCCCAGCCGCTGCTGGATGCGGGCTTTCTGGCGTATGTGGACGAGGTCCGGGCGGCCGGGGTGGAGCGGTTGTTTCCAGACCTGCCCAACAGCACCGGCTTGGGGCTCGGCCGGCAGCTCTCCAGGCAATTCTCCACCTACATTAAGCGGCAGGGCGTGGAAGAGGAGGGCATGGGCTTTCACGCGTTCCGGCACTACTTCATCACGCACCTGGACCGGGCCTTGGCAGCCACCGGCATGGAGATGGGGGACAGGGACGTGGCCATAGGCCGCATCACCGGCCACGACAAGCCGCCGCAATCGGTCCTGCGCAAGGTCTACGTGGACCGCGAAGGCTTGGCCGTGCCGGCGGCGGTCCAGCCGGAAACGCTGCCCAAGCGCGTGGAGGCATTGGCACTTTTCACCGCGCCAGTGACGGTGCCAGCACACGTGCCGGGCCAGTTCGCCGACAACCTGAAACGTGCCCTCGTGCTGGTGAAGCGGGAAACACGCGCGAAGAAAAGCAAAACCCCCGCGTGAGCGGGGGTTTTGGTGTCGGAGGGTCTTGCGGGTCTTCTAAGCCGCTAGCATGGCGGTGAACTGGGGAACACCCCCGCTGGCGCGGGGAAACCGACGCCCCGACATTACGACGACATGAGCGAGCGTCAAGCCCTCGCGGTGCCGGGAGGCACCGCAACGGGCCTTGACCCCCGGAGGGAAGCGAGCGGAAGCGAGCTAGGCGGACGGCAAAGCCGGCCGCGCTTTGGCTGTTGCTCTTGGACCGGTTTTGCGGGACGCGGGCACACGGGAAGGCTTAGCGCCTGGGAGAAACCCAAGCGCAGCCTGCCCGGTGGCGAGGTCCGCGCACATGTCCCGACTTGTCGCCCGGCCGCTTTACTACTGGGCGGCCCTGAACCTTTGCGGGGGGCGCAGCGGCGCGCCCCCCGAACCCCCCGCCGCCGAGTGCGTCTCGCCTGCGGCGAGCCCGCCCTCGGCCTTTCTGCTCACCGTTACGTTTTTTCCTTACATGAAAAACCGGACCGGTTTTGCGGGACGCGGGCACACGGGCCCCACCCTCGGCTGGGTATCGGAATGAGATGTTCGGCCCGCGATTGTGGTGCGTTGAAGCTGCGGGTGTGCGGTTGGGAGTGCGACCCCAACGGCCTAGCGTGGTTCACAGCGTCGCCGCTGCTGCCCCCTGTCCACGCCGCCCACGGTCTGTTGTGGGCGTCTCTATCGGGCTGCGGCCAGGCCAGCGTTCACGCACGTCTCCACGTGCGTCCGAGTTGCGGGGGTGTCCTACACAGTTGAGCCCCCAGTCCCCAGTTGCCGCGCGCTCCCCACCTAAGGGTGATGACGAGAACCGTTTGAGGGCTATGAACCCACCCCGCCTAGCGTCATCGCGCAGGCCGTCCGGTTCGTTGGATCCGGAGACGAGGGAGAGGGGTTGCGGTCGTGCCCGGGCTTGGTAGGCTGGTCTTGAGGCCAGCGCCTGGGCTCGGTAGTTCGCACCTACCTTGCTCGCCTCCGGGCTTCACTCACCCGGGGGCCTTCCCTTCAAAGTAGCTCGCCCCGGTCATTCGTCAAGGTGATCGGGGCGAAGTCTTTTAAGGGGCAGCCTTGACGGTCGCAGGCCGTGAGAGGCCTCCGAGAGAACTTGACCAGCGCTCCCTCTGCACGGGACCCTACACCGCAGCCGAACTGTGAACCCGTATGCTCCAGATTGTTAGTGAAGCCAACTTGGAAACCACCGCTGTGCCTGTTGCGGATGAACCAGAAGCGCGAGGGCGCCTAATCGTTGGGGACGCTCGGCGCGTCTTAGCTGGCTTCCCTGCGCAAGCATTCAATGCGTGTATCACGTCCCCGCCGTATTGGGGTCTGCGGGATTATGGAGTGGACGGGCAGATTGGCGCAGAGCCGACCTTGGACGCTTACATCTCGGATTTGGTCCTATTGTTCCGAGAGGTGCGGCGGACCTTGCGCGACGATGGCACGCTTTGGCTAAACATCGGTGACGGGTTCACCAGTGGGGGACGCACATGGCGCGCACCTGACAAAAAGAACAAGGGGCGAGCCATGGAGTATCGTGCGCCCACCCCAGAGGGGCTCAAGCCCAAGGATCTTCTCGGGGTGCCTTGGCGACTGGCTTTGGCACTCCAGGCGGATGGCTGGTATCTGCGATCGGACATCATCTGGCACAAGCCAAACTGCCAACCTGAATCCGTTCGAGACCGGCCCACGCGATCACACGAATACGTTTTTCTTTTTTCGAAATCCGAGCGCTACCACTACGACGTGGAAGCGGTGAGAGAGCGCACGGCCGATGGCAAGGGAGCCAAGAACCGCCGATCTGTATGGTCTATCAATACGGAACCTTACGGCGGCAATCACTTCGCTGTATTTCCGACTGAACTCGTCCGTGTCTGCATGGCGGCAAGCACGCCTAAGGATGGCCTGGTGCTTGACCCATTCTTTGGGTCTGGGACGGTCGGTCAGGTGGCCCGAGATCACGGCCGTCGGTTTGTCGGTATCGAGCTCTCCGAGGAATACGCCGAACTGGCCAGACAGCGCCTTGCCAGCCCCAAGGCTCCTCGACGCTCAAACCGATAGGCTCTCAAATTCCCAAGTGGCAATGACGTTGCCCAAGCTCTTCTTCAAGTGCTTGATCTGCAGTTTGCGCTCGCCGCCGCCATCGAAGTAGAGCGCAAACTGTAGGTCTTTCGGGTTCACCTTGGCGCCAACGGTATAGGCCCACCCTGCGTTGCCAATGTAGCAATAGCCTGGCCGTGGGTTCTGTTTGCTGGCAGTCTTCATTTCCAGCGTTCCGTGCGCAGCCAGCAGCAAAAGCGCTTTGGGTATGGCAACCAATTCGTAGCTGTGCCAGCCGTTGCGCGTATCTTTTAGTCGCCGCAGCGTTAGAACGTGGTCGTAGCCGTTCAAGTGGTCTATGAACTGTTGGCGCAAACCCTCCAGGTCAGCGGGATTGGTGGTCCACTCCCCGCCGCCCAGTTCCATGAACTTGGAGATGTGGATGGTGTCCAGGCGAATGTTCTGGGAGGCTTCCGTTTTCAGGGAAAAACGTTCCCCCTCCACCAAAATGTCGTAACCCTTATTGCCGCGAGGGGCGAGGTCGGCGTCTCGCTTGTGAAGCTTTTGCACTCGCTCCAACGCATATTCGAACTTGTCTTTTGAGAATGCCTCGCGCGAAAAAGCGTGATGAATGCGAATGATGTCGCCCAGGTCGTCCACGATGCCCTGGGTCATCAAGTCCATGCCGCCCCGGAGCTTGAAGGGCGCCCACGTGAACTTGTGTGGGGTCATGAATTGCTTGGCAACGTCCGACACCAAACCCACTTGGCTATCGTTGAGCTTTTCTAGGAGCGGCAATAGGTGGGCGAGGGATTTAGGGGCCATGACAGGGCACAGGACTGCAAACCCCAACCCTAACAAGGTCATCGCACCCTGCACAGCCCCCGCCAGTTGGTGTTAGCGCGGGCGGGGTCCGCGGAACTGCCTTATGGCTTTCTGCGCGGGCACCTCGACCAACGAGGCGTCCGGTGCCGGATGGGCCAACTCTTCCTTGGTGTCGAAGCGGGGCACTACCAGGCCGAACGCTTCCGCGAACTGCGCGCGCGCGCGCTCGGCGCTGGCTTCTGCTTGCTGCCGCTGCCGGCTTGCTGCGTCGCGCCCGTCCTTCGCCTCCGCTTCGGCGACCTTCGCCCGCTTCACGGCTTCCGCCGCCTCAAGGGCCTGCCTGTCGTGCGCCGTGGGACGGCCCAGGGCTCTGCGCATTCGGCTGAACGGGTCATCTGCCGGCGGCCCGTAGTGCCCACGGTCGGCACGGGCACGGCGAAGCGCTTCCCGCGCTTGCTTTCGCTCTTCGACCTTTCTGCGCCATGCCTCCCGTGCCTCGCCTGCGGCGTTGTGGGTTTCCAACAGGGCGCGCGCGGTGGCCCGCTGCCAGGGGGTTGCTTCCGGCTGCTGAAGGGCACGCCGTGCGCGGGCCAGCATTTCGGCAATCAATTCTTCAAGCTGCTTGGCGGCTTCTTGCACCACGACGTTCTCCACCTGGACACGATCTTTCCCTCGGGCTGCGCGCTCGACGGCTGCCGACCCCTTCCCCTGCTGACCAGCGGCGCCAGCCGCCCGCCGGGGCATGGATGCCCCGGCCTTGTGCGAAGCGGGACGCTTTGCACGGGCCTGGACGGCGGCCTTTGGCGTGGGGCTGTTAGGGGTGGCCTGGGCCATGGCGGCAGTTCGCAGCCGCTGGGCGCCCTCCTTGCGTCGCTCCAACAAGGCGCGCGCGTGTAGGGCTTGCTCGTCCACCAGCTGCAAGCGGCCGTCGGCGGCCGCCTTGGCCTTGAGGTCTTCAAATCTGCGGGTGTGCTGGTTGAAGCGGCGCTCACTGGCCGTTCTTGCTCGGTCGTTGCGCTTTGCCCTGGGCAGGCGTTCGCCCCGGCGGCGGGCCTGGGTGACGGCCTTGCCCTCGTGTTTAGTCGGCACGCGGTCCAATTGGGCGACCGCGCCGAAATCGCCGCGTTGGGCTGCCTCGGCTTTCTGGTCCACAAGGCGCCGGTGGTCCACGCGCGAGGCAACGCCAGCGGCGGTTAGGGCGGCATTGATACGCGCGCCGATGGCGGCCCGTAGGTCTTTCAGTTCCTGCGCCCCTGCCTTGAATTCGTCCAGGACTTTCGCCGCACTGTTGCCGAAGCCATCCGGGCCCACCTGGCGCGGGGTGATGAGTATGTGCGCGTGAAAGTTGCGGTTGTCTCCGCCTTTGTCGGGTGCGTGGAGCGCGACCTGGGCGGCAACGCCGTAGCGTTCGACCAGCAATTGCCCCAGGTCTTTAGCCAGGCCGCGCCGCTGCTCGGGGTCCAGTTCGTGCGGCAAGGCCACCAGCACCTCACGCGCAACGCGCGCGTTCTTCCGCGTCTCGTGGCCTTCGACCTTGGCCCAAAGCTGCCGCGGATCCGTGGCCCACGCGGGCGCGCCATCGGGTGCCAGCATGTCCACCGACAGAACACCGCCTTTCTTGCTGTAGTCGTGGCGCGCGCCGCTGGGGTCGTCCAAGCACAGGCCAGCGCGGTAAGCAGCGGCAGCGGTCGCGCTGTCGCCCTTCCCACGGCTAAGACTTTTCACCTGGACCGAGTAAATCGCCACTACCTGAAAACCCCAACAACGACGGAAGCGCAGCCCCCTCTGGGGGCGAGCATTGGGGGGCAGGCGTGCGAAGCGCGCCGGGGTGTCGGGGGCGTAGCCCCTGACCGCACGGTTTCGCGAAGCGAAACCATAAGTGCGCTCTTGCTGTTTTCTTCGGGGCGAAAATCGCCCCTTCGAACCGCAGAGAACCGGGGCTGCTCGCTGCGCTCGCTGGCCCCCCGTTTCAGGTTCCCATGCACGCAAAAGCTGTCAACTTTTTAGCCAAAGCAAGAGCGGCGCTCGCTATCCGCTCGCGCCATCGATTGGGGCGTTGCCCCCCTTGCGCTCCGCGCGATTTCTGCTTGCATGGTTTATCAAGGCTTTTGTGAGCGTGGGTCGTGTCAGATGTTGAGAAGCGAAAGCTAAAACTGGATCGCATGATTGAAGCGGTGGCGAAGGAGCAAGCCAAACTGCTCCTGGCCGAACGCGAAGAGCAGCGGAAACGCCGCCGCGCCGAACTCAAGCAACGCGAAGCCGATAGGCGCGCCGACGCGCACCGCAAGATTGAGCTGGGTGGCCTCGTCATCGCTGCAGGTGTGGACGAGTGGAACGAGGCGGAAATCGTCGGCGCGCTGCTGGCCGTTTCCGAACAACTCGCACAACAACCGCAAGGCCGCGACCGGCTGCGACGCAAGGGCCTTGACCACCTAGAAGCCCGTGCGGCCTCTCGAAAGGCGGCGAAACAATGAGGCGCGTTCCACCACATGCCGACGGCTTCCGCCGCGCCGTGGTGGACGAAGCCCTGGCTGTGGACGGCGCATTGGTCTACGTCGTGCGCCTCTACTTCCCCAACGGTCATCTGTCGGTGACCCGCACCCATGCGACCTACCAGGCCGCGGCTCAAGAAGTCGCGGACTGGATGGACTGGTCCGAGCGCATTCCCCCGAGGCTCCCATGAAGAACAAGCACAAGCGCCGCGCCAACGGCTTCGGCCTCGTTGAAACCCTGCTGACCCTGGGCGCGCTGTCCGCGCTCTCCCTGGGCATCTATCTGGTTCTCTCTCCGGCCTCGGCCGCCGCCCAGGCCAAGCGCGAGCAGGACAATCTGCGTGACCTGTCCACGGCCGTGGACAGGTCGTTTGGCTTGCTCGGCAGTTTCCAGGGTGTGAGCGCTTCGCGTGTTCTGGAAGATGGCCTAGCGCCCACCCGCATGGTCGAAGGCGACACGCTCCGCACCTCCTGGGGCACGTCGGTGACCATCGCGCCCCACTCGGTCAAAGCCGCGGCGGATGGGTTCGTGGTGGTGTATCCGTTTGCCCCTGCTGACGTGTGTCCCCGCCTGGCGGCCGCGGTCTCGCGCGATGCCTACGACATTCGCGTCGAAGGGGTGAGCGTCTACGATGCTGGTCGGCTCAACCCCGGCGCCACTGCGGCCGCCTGCGGCCAGGCCGACACGGCCACCATGGAGTTCGTCTATCACTCCGGCTTGGTGGCCGGCACGGCCGTGGCTGCTTCCCCCCTTCAACTCCCACCGGCGCCCCCTTCGGTGACGCCTCCAACCTCGCCGCCGATGGGTGGCCCGGTGGGCCCTGCGGGTCCTGTAGGTCCTGCTGGCCCAATTGCTCCTGCTCTAACCGCTCCACCGGTTGCTCCGCCGCCGTCGTTCCTGCCGCCGCCGTCCACGCCGCCACCGGTCACCACGACGACACCGCCCACGGTGACGCCGCCGAGCGTCACGCCGCCCACCACAGTGGCCGCGTGCGTGGTGCCGCCATCGTGGACGCAATCGGAAGCGCGCAGCGCCGCATGCGCGGCTGGTCAGCACGGCTCGGTAACCGAAGGTCGCACCGCTTCCCATACGTTCGATTGCCCTGAAGCGTGGGACGCTCCGCGCGAAACCGTGAGCCCTTGGACCGCTTGGACGGTGACAGGGAGCACGTGCGTAAACTGCCCGGCGCCATCGACGCAGTCGGAAGCGCAGTGGGTGGCCACGCCCAGCAGTTGCGCCGCCGGCCAATACGGCACGCGCAGCTGGGAGCGTCAGCAATCGCGCAGCCGTGGCATTTCCTACAACTGCCCCGCTGGCACCACCACGCTGCCTCCGGCAACGGTGGGCACTTGGTCGGCCTGGACCGACACGGGCGCCACGCGTGCCCAAGTCAACACGTGCGCGACCTGTCCGGCGCCCTTCCCGCAAACGGAAACGCAGTGGGTTGACGCCAGCGCCACCTGCCCGACGGGACAGGTTGGCACGCACACCTGGGAAGTGCTCCAGTCGCGCAGTCGCACCGGCTCTTACAGTTGCCCGGCGGGCACGTCCACGTTGCCCCCGGTGACGTGGAGCACCTGGAGCGCGTGGGCCAACACGGGCACCACGCGCAACGTGGTGAACACGTGCGCACCCAGCACGCCCACGTGTGCGAACGCGACAACGGCGCCGTTCCGCCTTGTCTCTTACAACGCATGTTCCAACAGCAGCGGCACGACCATCGGCGGAGGCTTGGCGCACCCCAATCCTGCCACCGGCGATTACTGCACGGGCTGGGTCGATTTCGCCACCCAGCCCGGCGGGCCGCATGGCGCGAATTTCAGCGGGGAAAACAACATCTCCATTCGTCTGGAGTGGCAAGGCAACATCTACACCTGCTCCTATTACGGCTACCTGGGCACCAGCAGTTCCGGCCAGGTTTACGGCAGCGCCATGCCAGCTCTGCCGCCCGGCATCAGCTGCGAGTCGATGAACTTTTTTGCGACTTCGCAAGGGTGGAGCTTGGGCGGCGCGCTCAATATCCTGGGGCCTGGACCGCAATACGCCACCTGTCCGTGATACGAAAAAGCCCCGCTTTTCGCGGGGTTTTCTCTTGCTGCATTGGCGTTGCTTAGTCGGCCTTGGCCATCAGCGTTTCATCGCTGGCATAGGCGCCCAGGTCGCGTTCGGTGCCCTTGCCCTGCTGATACAGCACGCGGCCTTCGCTGACGAGGTAGCCGGGGCCAGAGGCGTAATCACCGACCGAGAAGAAGGCACCGCCGACGCGCTCCGGACGGCCCCGCATGATCATGCGGCCGTTGCTGGCCTGGGTGCCGGCGTAAAACGACACGTCCGCCGCCGTGGGCATCACCACCGGCTTGTGCGGGTGGGAGTGGATCGACAAGCGCAGCGCGGTCATGCCCTCCGGGACGTTCGACCGGCGCATTTCGCAAGTCATCGCGCCCTTGGTCGAGCTCAGGCGCACGCCGAAGCGCTCGCCATCGGCGGACTGCGCCAGCATGCCGCACGCTTCAAAACCGGTGTCGTGCGTGTAGCGGTCCAGCGCCGGAGCGATCCGCAGCACGAAGTCTTCCAGCGGCTCGCCCTGCTCGCTCACCAGTTCGACGACGTGCGTCAGGGAAGGGGCGGCAACTGCCGGAGCCGTTGCAGCGAAGGCGCCCAGAATGAGCGCGGCCCAAAAGCGTTTTCCCATGTCTCCACCCAAGAAGTTCTTGAGTGGCGACCCACGAACCTGCTACCGTGCAGGTATCGTTTGAGGTATCGTTTTTGGGCCCTGGGCCGGCAGGAAAATCCTGTTAGTTCAGGGGCTTAGCGGGGTTTGGATTCTGTTCCCATCACCCGCTCCATTCCGCGTCATTCCTTCCTGATCCTGTCATCGCCCCGTGCACCGGGCGTGGCATGCTGTGCCTGCCTCCCGTGACCGACTCCCCATGAAGCTCGCCATCCTGTCGCGCAACGGCAAGTTGTACTCGACGCGCCGCTTGGTCGAGGCCGCGCGACAGCGCGGCCATACCGTGCGCGTGCTGGATCCGTTGCGCTGCTACATGCGCATCTCGTCCAAAGGGTTCCAGTTGCATTACAAGGGCCGCTCGCTTGCCGGTTACGACGCGGTCGTCCCGCGCATCGGCGCGTCGATCACGCGCTATGGCACCGCGGTACTGCGACAGTTCGAACTGATGGGCACGTACAGTCCGAATCCGTCGGATGCCATCCTGCGCGCGCGCGACAAGCTGCGTGCGCACCAGTTGCTTGCGGCGCAGGGCATCGACCTGCCGGTGACCGTGTTCGGCGACAACCCGGACGACACCAGCGACCTGTTGTCGATGCTGGGGCCGCCTCCGCACGTCATCAAGTTGAACGAGGGCGCGCAGGGCGCGGGCGTGATGCTCACCGAGAAGCCGTCCGCTTCGCGCAGCGTGGTCGAGGCGCTACGTGGCCTGTACGCGAGTTTCGTGGTGCAGGAATTCATCGGCGAGGCCGAGGGCGCCGACCTGCGTTGCTTCGTGGTCGGTGACGAGGTGGTGGCATCGATGCGCCGGCAGGCGCCCGAGGGCGACTTCCGTTCCAACCTGCACCGCGGCGGCACCGCCCTGCATGCGGTGGCGACGGACGAGGAGCGCGCCGTGGCGATCCGCGCGGCCAGGGTCCTGGGGCTCGGCATTGCGGGGGTCGATCTGATCCGGGCCGAGCGTGGCCCGCTGGTGCTGGAGGTGAACTCGACCCCCGGCCTGGAAGGCATCGAAGGCGTCTGCGGGGTGGACGTGGCCGGAAGGATCATCGAGCACGCGACGGCGCGGGCTGAATAGGGCCGCCCGTCGCCAAGCGTGCCCGCGACCACGTATTTCACGTGGAATTAACGCGCTCTTTAACGGTGGTTTAATCGAAAACCGCGTAGCCTTGGCCGGACCGCAGCTCTGCGTTCCTCCCGGTGGATACATCTGGAAGCACAGGATTACGGTAATCGGGGCATCAGTTTGGCCCAGGCGGGCGACCACCCGCCTGGGCCTTGTTTTTTCCAGCGCCACCAAGCGCACGCCACTTGCCGCCCCGTCCTGCGCTGGCTAAATTCGGTAACTCTCACTACGTAAGGACGCATGATGCGCCGCTCCATTCTTGCCGCCCTGGTGGCACTGGCTTTTGTCGCCGCCGCCGACGCTGCCCCCCGCGACAAATCCCAGAAGGCGCAGGCGCTCGATCTGGACAAGCCGTTGCCCGAGCAGGTGGAGCTGATCCAGAAGCAGCTGGACGACGGCGAAACCTATGCCGAGATCGCCGCCGCCGACCGTTCCAATGTGAAGGCGTCGCTGGCCAGGCTGGCCGCGATCGTCAACGAGAACGGCGGGTCGCTGAATCCGCAGCAGAAGACGCAGCTGCTCAACGAGCAGAATACGATCAACCAGATCCTGTCGCAGGCGGCCGCCGACAGCCGCATGGTGTGCCGCCGCGAGGCGCAGATCGGTTCGCTGCGCACGACGACCCAGTGCAAGACCGTCGCCGAGCGCCGCCGCGATGCGCAGGAAGCGCAGGAAACCATGCGCCGGAATCCCTCCGGCACCTTCAACAAGGGGAGCTGAGCCAGGTGCGCATCCTCGTCATCGAAGACAACAGCGACATCGCCGCCAACCTCGGCGACTATCTGGAGGAGCGCGGCCATACCGTCGACTTCGCCGCCGACGGCGTGACCGGCCTGCACCTGGCGGTGGTGCACGAGTTCGATGCCATCGTGCTCGACCTCAACCTGCCCGGCATGGACGGGCTGGAAGTCTGCCGCAAGCTCCGCAACGAAGCGCGCAAGCAGACGCCGGTACTGATGCTGACGGCGCGCGATTCGCTGGACAACAAGCTGGCCGGCTTCGATTCCGGTGCCGACGACTACCTGATCAAGCCGTTCGCACTGCAGGAAGTCGAGGTACGCCTGAACGCGCTGTCGCGTCGCGGCAAGGGCGTGCAGACGCGCGTGCTGGAAGTCGGCGAGCTGGAATACAACCTGGATACGCTGGAAGTGCGCCGCCAGGGCAAGCTGCTGCAGCTGAATCCCACGGCATTGAAGATCCTGCAGGCGCTGATGGAGGCGTCGCCCGCCGTGGTGACGCGCCAGGAGCTGGAAACCCGCGTCTGGGGCGAAGAGCTGCCGGATTCGGATTCGCTGCGCGTGCATATCCACGGACTGCGCGCCGTGGTCGACAAGCCGTTCGACTCGCCCTACATCCAGACGCGCCACGGCATCGGATACCGCATCGCCGCGCCCGATGCCAGCAACTGAGTCGTCGAAACCCCGCCGCCACCGCCGCTTCCGGCGGCGGCTGCGCACCCGCATCATCCTGTCGTTCGTGCTGTTGGGCTTCGGCCTGACGCTGTTGCTGGCCTTTTCTGCGAATTGGGTACGAAACCGGGTTGAGGAAGATCTGGTCGTGGACGCGATCAGCCAGAACATCGCGGAGTATCAGCGTCGATACGTCGAGAGTGGCGGACGCGAACGCGATCTGCGCGTCCAGACGATGAGGGCTTACGCATTCGCCCCCGACAAGTTCGCGCAGTTGAGGATTGATCAACCGGAGTGGTACGAGCTTCCCAATGGAATTCATACCGTCAGCGGCACCGACGAAGACGGGTCCCCTTTCTCCTATTGGCTCGCCGTGCAGAAGACGCCTGAAGCGTGGTTCTTCCTCGCTTACGACAAAACGGAGTCCGTCAAGGCGAAAAGCAAGTTCAACAACGCTCTGATCGGCGTCGTTATAGTGTTCACGGGCATCTCGCTATTGATAGGCTGGTGGTCCGCCTCCCGCGTGATGAGCCCGGTCTCCGAACTGGCTGCACGCCTGCGTGCCTATCGCGGCAGCAGCAACCCGCGGCCGCTCGCGCCGCATTTCCCGCAGGACGAAGTCGGTGAGCTCGCCAAGGCGCTCGACGACTATTCCGGCCGTCTGACGGAGGTCGTCCAGCGCGATCGCGAGTTCAACGCCGACGTCAGCCATGAGCTGCGTACGCCTCTGGCCATCATCCGCGGCTCCGTCGAGCTGATGCTGTCGCGGCCCGACATGGACGAGAAGACCCGCACCCGCATCCAGCGTATCCAGCGCGCCGAGCAGCAGTGCACGGACCTGATCAGCGCGCTGTTGCTGCTGTCCCGCAACGAGCGCGGCCATGGAAATACCGACGTCGCGCGCGTGGTCGACCAGTTGCTCGACGCGCACCGCGCCACGCTGGGTGGGAAGCCGCTGGTGCTGCGTGTCGAAGGGGAGGGCGGCGTGACCGTCGATTCGCCCGAGGCGGCGTTGTCCGTCGCGCTGGGCAACCTGATCGGCAACGCGGTGAAATACACCAAGGAAGGCGAGGTGGTCGTGCGCCTGCTGCCGGATGCCGTGGAAGTGATCGATTCCGGTCCCGGCCTGAGCAAGGAGGATGCGGCGCGCCTGTTCGAACGCGGCTACCGTGGCACCCACGCCGGCCATTCGCAGGGCGGTGGCATCGGCTTGTCCATCGTCAGTCGCCTGTGCGCGCTGTACGGCTGGCAGGTCGGGGTACGTCCCGGCGAGCCCAAGGGCGTGGTGGCGACGCTGCGGTTTTCTCCCGAGCGCGATGCCGCGCCCGAAGCGCTGGTCAACGGATCGCCGCAGGGCGCGTGAGCGCGCTACACAGCGTCACAGGGTGATCCAGAAACAGTTGTAGGCACGGCGCAGCCCGAAGGTCGTGTCCGCGGGCGTGGCGCTGTTCTTCAGCGTCTGCACCACGCGCAAGCCGACCGGGCGCTGCCGCTGGCTCGCGGTCTGCGGGTAATAGCCATCCTGGTTCGCATCGACCACGGTACCGTCGGTATCCAGCACCGGAGCGGGGGCAGGCCGGATGGGCACGATGTCGACCAGGGGGCGTTGCACCACCACGTCGAGCCGGTCGAGGACGCGCAGCGCGCCGGCGTCCGACGTGCCGGCCCAGTGGTAAACCCCGGCGAGGCGGTTCACGTCCTGCGCCTGGATGGCGGACGACACCTGCATCACCAGATCGCTGAGCGTGCGCGAACAGCCGCCGCGGTACAGCGCGCCCGTAGCGGTCGTGGTGGTGGTCGACGGCAGGCGGTCCATGGCGCCCACATCCTCGCAGCGCTTGTCGGTATAGACGGTGTCTCCCGACATCGTCGTGCAGCGGTGCACGCCTTGCTGCTGTGCGAATGCGGCGACGGGCCGCAGGCAGGGATACGCGAGCAGGCAGGCGATGGCGAAGACGAAGACAGGGATGGAACGCATGCCGCCAGCCTAATCCGGCGCACAGGCTCCGGTCAGGGTATGCGCGCACGAAACGGTGTTGTCGTTCACCTGCCGGTGGGACGGCGCGCTGCCGTCAGCGAGGCCTCAGCCCGACCAGCCCAGGCGCGTCAGCACGGTCTGGGTCGGCTTGGCCAGGTTGAGCGTGTAGAAATGCAGCGACGGCGCACCACCGGCGACGAGACGCTCGCACAGGTTCGCCACCACGTCGGCGCCGAAATCGCGGATCGCGTCGGCGTCGTCGCCGAGCGACTGCATGCGCTTGCCGATCCAGCGCGGGATCTCCGCGCCGCAGGCCTCGGAGAACCGGCGCAACTGCGCGAAGTTCGAGATCGGCATGATGCCGGGGATGATCGGAATCTCCACGCCGAGCTTGCGTACCGCATCGACGAAGTGGAAATACGCATCCGCGTTGTAGAAGTACTGGGTGATCGCCCCGTCCGCGCCGGCATCGACCTTGGCCTTGAAGTGGCGCAGGTCGGTCAGTGCGTCCTCGGCCTGGGGATGCGTTTCGGGATAGGCGCCCACCTCGATATGGAACGTATCGCCATGCTCGGCGCGGATGAACTCGATCAGTTCCGAGGCATAGCGCAGGTCGCCGGGGTGGCCCATGCCCGAGGGCAGGTCGCCGCGCAGCGCGACGATGCGCTTGCAGCCCAGCGCCCGGTACAGGCGCAGCAGTTCGCGGATCTCCTCGCGGCTGCCACCGACGCAGGAAAGGTGCGGCGCGGCGTCGAAGCCGTGGTGCTGGTTGAGATGGCGGACCGTCTCGGAGGTGTAGCTGAGCGTGGAGCCGCCGGCGCCGAACGTGCAGGACACGTACTCGGGCGCATGCGCCTTCAGCTTGTCCGCGGTGCGGTCGAGCTGCGCGCGCTGCTCATCGGTCTTGGGCGGGTAGAACTCGAACGAAACCGGGATCGGCATGGAGAGGCCCCGAGAGGCAGGCGCATCCCCGCGCCTGCCGTGGATCGAGAGGGCGGCATCGCGCCGCCCCCGTGCACTGCATCGATCAGTAGCGGTAGTGGTCCGGCTTGTACGGACCTTCGACCGCCACGCCCAGGTAGTCGGCCTGGTCCTTGGTGAGCGAGGTCAGCTTCACGCCGATCTTCTCCAGGTGCAGGCGCGCGACTTCCTCGTCGAGCTGCTTGGGCAGGATGTAGACCTTCGACGCGTACGTGTCCTTGTTCGCCCACAGGTCGATCTGCGCGAGCGTCTGGTTCGAGAACGAGTTCGACATCACGAAGCTCGGGTGGCCGGTGGCGCAGCCGAGGTTCACCAGGCGGCCTTCGGCGAGCAGGAAGATCGCGTTGCCGTTGCCGAAGGTGAACTTGTCGACCTGCGGTTTGATATTGGTGCGCGTGGCGCCGGAGGCGTACAGCGCATCGACCTGGATCTCGTTGTCGAAGTGGCCGATGTTGCAGACGATCGCCTGGTCCTTCATCGCCTTCATGTGGTCGAGGGTGATGATGTCCTTGTTGCCCGTCGTGGTGACGTAGATGTCGGCGCGGCCGAGGGTGTCCTCGACGGTCGTGACTTCATAGCCTTCCATCGCCGCCTGCAGCGCGCAGATCGGGTCGATCTCGGTGACGATGACGCGGGCGCCGTAGGCGCGCAGCGACGCCGCCGAGCCCTTGCCGACGTCGCCGTAGCCGCAGACCACCGCGACCTTGCCGGCCAGCATCACGTCGAGCGCGCGCTTGAGGCCGTCGGCCAGCGACTCGCGGCAGCCGTAGAGGTTGTCGAACTTGGACTTGGTGACCGAGTCGTTGACGTTGATCGCCGGGATCAGCAGCTTGCCCTGCTCGGCCAGCTGGTAGAGGCGGTGCACGCCGGTGGTGGTCTCTTCCGAGACGCCCTTCCAGTCCGCGACGACCTTGGTCCAGTAGCCCGGACGTTCCTTGGCGACGCGCTTGAGCAGGTCCTTGATGACCTGTTCCTCGTGGCTGCCCGACGCCGAGTTTACCCAGCTCTCGTCGCCCTGTTCCAGCTCGTAACCCTTGTGGATCAGCAGGGTCACGTCGCCGCCGTCATCGACGACGAGCTGAGGGCCCAGGAAGCCGCCCTTGCCGTCGGGGAAGGACAGCGCGTCGAGCGTGCAGTCCCAGTATTCCTCCAGGGTCTCGCCCTTCCAGGCGAACACCGGCGTGCCGGTCGCGGCGATCGCGGCGGCGGCGTGGTCCTGGGTCGAGAAGATGTTGCACGAGGCCCAGCGCACGTCGGCGCCGATGTCCTTCAGCGTCTCGATCAGCACGGCGGTCTGGATGGTCATGTGCAGCGAGCCGGTCACGCGCACGCCCTTCAGCGGCGTGGTGGCGGCGTGCTTGCGGCGGATCGACATCAGGCCCGGCATCTCGTGCTCGGCGATGTCCAGTTCCTTGCGGCCCCAATCGGCCAGGGAAATGTCGGCGACCTTGTAGTCGCCCTCGGTGGAGAATTTGCGTACGGCGTTCATCAGTAATGGCTCCGGGAAAGGTGGCGAGCGAAGCTCGCAGCTTGACCGGGCGCCGTTGCAAACATCCTGCCGAGCCTGGCCGTGCTTCGTCTTTTGGAAGACATCACGGTCGCAGCGCCCCTCGGCGGCCAGCATTATATCGCTTGTTCCGGATGAAACGATGGCGCACGCCCGGGCCCGATCGGGTAGGCTTGGGAATGCTGCCCTGCAGCAGACCACTTGTCTCCCGAGACAATACCAATCCAGACCAAACGAACGACGGGATCCACGCGCCACGCATGAACAGCCCCCGCAGTCTCGAATTCGCTCCCCCCGATGTCCCCCTGCGTGAAGACGTGCGCCGGCTGGGCGCGCTGGTCGGCGACATGCTGGCCGAGCAGGTGTCCCCCGCGTTCCTGGCCGACGTGGAACGCGTGCGCACCACCGCCATCGCGCGCCGGCAGGCGGGCGAGCCGCCGCAGTCGCTGGCCGGATTGCTGGATGGACAGACACCCGAGCAGGCGGAGGCGCTGATCCGTGCGTTCAGTACGTACTTCCAGGTCGTCAACATCGCCGAGCGCGTGCACCGCATCCGCCGTCGCCGCGACTACCAGCGTGCCGGCAGCGCCCGGCCGCAGCCGGATGGCCTGCATGACACGCTGGCCAAGCTGAAGGCGCAGGGCGTGACGCTGGAGGAGCTGGCGCAGTGGCTGCCGCGCATCGACGTGGAGCCCGTGTTCACCGCCCACCCGACCGAGGCGGTACGCCGTGCGCTGCTGGAGAAGGAGCAGCTGATGGTGGCCAGCCTGATCAACGGGCTGGACGGCACCCGCACACCAGGCGAGCAGGCCACCGACACCGCGCGTTTCCGCATGGCACTGACCTCGGCCTGGCAGACCGCCGATTCGTCGCCGGTGCGCCCGGGCGTGGAAGACGAGCGCGAGCACGTCGGCTTCTACCTCATCGAAGTGCTCTATCGCGTCATCCCCGTGCTGTACGAGACGCTGGAGAATGCGATCACCGAGGTTTACGGTCCCGCACCGCACATCACCGCGGACCTGCCGCGGGTGCTGCGCTTCGGCACCTGGGTGGGCGGCGACATGGACGGCAACCCGAACGTGGACGCCGGCACCGTCACGGCCACGCTGGATGCCCAGCGCCGATCCATCCTCGCGCGCTACCTGAAGGAACTGCGCCAGCTCACCACGCTGCTGAGCCAGTCGAGCTCGATCATCGGCGTGTCGCCGGAGGTGACGGCGCGCGTCGAGGAGTACCGCGCGCTGATGCCGGAGGCGGCGAAGAAGTCGCGTCCGCGCCATGGCGACATGCCGTACCGCCTGCTCAACGACCTGATGCGGGCGCGGTTGCAGGCGACGCTGGAAGACCGGCCCGAGGGCTATCCCTCGCCCGATGACCTGGCGCACGACATCGACCTGATCCTGCACAGCCTGGAAGCCAATCGCGGCATCCACGCAGGCTGGTTCGCGGTGCGCCGGTTGGCGTGGCGCGTGCGCACGTTCGGCTTCCACCTGGCGCGGCTGGACGTGCGCCAGGAGTCCAGCGTACATGCACGTGCGGTCGCCGCTGCACTGGGCGATGCGCAGTGGGAAGACCGCGACGCCGTCGAGCGCGCCGCCCTGCTGGGCCCGCATGCCAGCGGCGCGGCGACGTTGCCGGCCAGCAGCGAAGAGGGCAACGACCGGCTCGATGCCGTCTTCCGCGCACTCGCCGATGCGCGCACGCGGCACGGCACCGAGGCGCTGGGCACCTACATCATCAGCATGGCGCACAGCCGCGCCGACGTGCTGACCGTGCTCGCGCTCGCGCGCCGCGGCGGACTGGTCGACGATGCAGGCCAGGTGCCGCTCGACATCGCGCCGCTGTTCGAGACCATCGACGACCTGGGCCATGGCACCGAGGTGCTGCGTGACCTGCTGGCCGATCCGGTCTACCGCGCGCACCTGGCCGCGCGCGACAACGTGCAGATGGTGATGCTCGGCTATTCCGACAGTGGCAAGGACGGCGGCATCGCCGCCTCGCGCTGGGGATTGCAGCGTGCGCAGGTGGACCTGGTCGATGCCGCGCAGGAACTCGGCATCAAGCTGACCTTCTTCCATGGCCGTGGTGGTTCGATCGTCCGCGGTGGCGGCAAGACCACGCGCGCGCTGGAAGCGGCGCCACGCGGCAGCGTGGATGGCCGCCTGCGCGTGACCGAGCAGGGCGAAGTGATCCACCGGAAGTACGGCATCCGCGCGCTGGCTTTGCGTTCGCTGGAGCAGTCGGTCGGTGCCGTGCTGCTGTCCAGCCTGCGCCCGCGTCCGCCGGAGCCGCGCGAAGCGCGCTGGCGCGAGATCATGGCGCTGGTGGCGCGTGAAAGC
The DNA here is from genome assembly GCF_056175725.1 of Pseudoxanthomonas sp. LjRoot206. Classification (NCBI taxonomy): domain Bacteria; kingdom Pseudomonadati; phylum Pseudomonadota; class Gammaproteobacteria; order Lysobacterales; family Lysobacteraceae; genus Pseudoxanthomonas; species Pseudoxanthomonas sp. LjRoot206. The sequence goes on along the minus strand of NZ_JBGFFI010000003.1, from coordinate 323,072 downwards.
TCGCAAGCCTACCGAGCCTTCGTGCAGTCGCCGCGTTTCATGGACTATTTCCGCAGCGCCACGCCGATCGACGTCATCGAGCGGATGACACTGGGTTCGCGTCCCTCGCGCCGGCTGGGGCAGGACGCCGCGCTCGGCAATCTGCGCGCGATCCCGTGGGTGTTCGCCTGGAGCCAGGCACGCGCGGTGATCCCGGGCTGGTACGGCGTGGGAACGGGCCTGCAGGCGGCGGTGGATGCGTACGGCGAGGACGCGCTGCGCGAGATGGCGCGCGACTGGCCGTTCTTCAAGACGTTCCTCGACGATATCTCGATGGTGCTGGCCAAGGGCGACCTGAGCATCGCCGAGATGTATTCGAAGATGTCCGGCGAGCTGCACGGCGAATTCTTCCCGCGCGTGCGGAACGAGCACGCCTCGGTGCTGCGCTGGATGCTGGCCCTCAACGGCAACGAATGGCTGCTGCAGCACGACCAGCGTCTGGCATTGTCCATCCGCCTGCGCAATCCCTATATCGACCCGATCAGCGTGATGCAGGCCGACCTGCTGAAGCGCTGGCGCGACAGCGACCGCGAGGACGATGCGCTGCTGCATGCGCTGGTCGCCAGCATCAACGGCGTGTCGCAGGGCGTGCAGAACACCGGGTGATGCGTTCGCTGTTGTAGGAGCGACGTCAGTCGCGACCGCACGTTGTCAGCTCAGTGGCGGACATCCGGAGGCGAGCGTATGCAGGCGCCCACTCCAAAGATCGATGAGTGGCGAATGGCGATCAACTTCCGCGGTCGCGACTGACGTCGCTCCTACAACGAGCGACGCGCCTCAGCCATCCAGCTCCGACCAGCGCTGGTAGGCGTGGTCCAGTTCCGCCTGTTTCGCGGCCAGTTCGTCGTTCGCGCGCTGCAGGTCGGCGGGCGACTGCTGGTAGTACGCCGGGTCGTTCATGGCCAGCGTGCGCCTGGCCACCTCGGCTTCCAGTGTTTCGATCAGGGCCGGCAGCTGTTCCAGTTCGCGCGCTTCCTTGAAGCCCAGCTTGCGCTTGGCGGCGACAGGCTCGGGTTGCTTCGACAGGGCGGGCTTGGCGGGCGTGGACGCGCCGGCAGTCGCCGCAGGCACGCGCCGCTGACGCAGCCAGTCCGAGTAACCACCGACGTAATCGCCCAGCCGGCCTTCGCCTTCCAGTACCAGCGTGCTGGTAACCACATTGTCGAGGAAGTCGCGGTCGTGGCTGACGAGCAGCAGCGTGCCCTTGTAGTCCAGCAGTAGTTCTTCCAGCAGTTCCAGCGTCTCGACGTCGAGGTCGTTGGTCGGTTCGTCCATCACCAGCAGGTTGGACGCCTGCGCGAACAGCTTGGCCAGCAACAGGCGGTTGCGCTCGCCGCCGGACAGGCGGGTGATCGGCGCACGCGCGCGTTCCGGCGAGAACAGGAAGTCCTGCAGGTAGCCGATCACATGCTTGCGGCTGCCGTTGATCTCGACAAAGTCGCTGCCCTCTGCGACGTTCTCCAGCGCCGTGCGCGATTCGTCCAGCTGGCTGCGATGCTGGTCGAAATAGGCGATCTGCAGGCCGGTGCCCAGCTTCACCTCGCCCTGTTGCGGCGCAAGCTCGCCCAGCAGGATCTTCAGCAGCGTCGACTTGCCGGCACCGTTCGGGCCGATGATGCCGACACGGTCGCCGCGCATGATGGTCGCCGACACGTCGTCCAGCAGCGTGCGGCCATCGTAGGCCTGGGTCACCCCGGTGGCTTCGATGACCTTCTTGCCGGACGCCTGCGCGGCGGCGGCTTCCATCTTCACGTTGCCGGACAGTTCGCGGCGCTGCGCGCGTTCGCGGCGCAGCGCCTTCAGCGCGGTGACGCGGCCTTCGTTGCGGGTGCGGCGCGCCTTGATGCCCTGGCGGATCCAGACCTCTTCCTGCGCCAGCAGCTTGTCGAAGCGCGCGTTCTCCTGCGCCTCGGCATGCAGGCGTTCCTCGCGGCGGCGCAGGTAGTTGTCGTAGTCGCCCGGCCAACTCGTCAGCTGGCCGCGGTCGATCTCGAGGATGCGCGTCGCCAGCGAGCGCAGGAAACTGCGGTCGTGGGTGACGAAGACGATGCTGCCACCGAAGGACTTCAGGAAGCCTTCCAGCCAGGCGATCGCCTCGATGTCGAGGTGGTTGGTCGGTTCGTCCAGCAACAGGATGTCGGGGTTACGCACCAGCGCCTGCGCGAGGAGCACGCGGCGCTTCATGCCGCCGGACAGCGCGGCGAAGTCGGTTTCCTCGGGCAGCTCCAGCCGTTCCAGCACCTGCTGCACGCGACGGTCCAGGTCCCAGCCGTTGCGCGCTTCGATCTGCGCCTGGGCCTCGCCCATCGCGTCCATGTCGCCGTCGTGCAGCGCGTGGTGGTAAAGCGCGAGCAGATGACCGAGGTCGCCCAAGCCTTCGGCGACCACGTCGAACACCGTGCCCTGCGTGTCCTGAGGTACTTCCTGCGCCATGCGCGCGACCACCACGCCGTTCTGCACGCGGATCTCGCCGTCATCGGGTTTCAGTTCGCCGGCCATCAGCCGCATCAGCGTGGATTTGCCCATGCCGTTGCGGCCGACGATGCAGACGCGCTCGCCGGGTTCGATGGACAGGTCGACGTGTTCGAGGAGAAGCGGCCCGCCGACGCTGAAGTCGACCCGCTGGAATTGCATCAGAGACATGCGCACATTGTACCGGGCGCGGGCCGCTCACCGGCGGTGTTCAGCCGATCGCGGGCTCGCGGGTGCCGAGCAGGGCCGCGTGCCGCTGCTCCATTTCCTCGCGCAGCTCGCGTCGCAGGCGCGCGGCGGCGAAGCGGCGGGCCTCGTCCGGCGTGCCGGGCTCCAGCGCGGGTACCGGCGTGGGGCGTCCTTCATCGTCCACGGCCACCATCGTGAAGAAACAGCTGTTGGCGTGGCGCACGCTCTGCTTGCGGATGTCTTCGGCCACGACCTTGATGCCGATCTCCATCGAGGAGGTGCCGGTGTGGTTGACCGAGGCCAGGAAGGTCACCAGCTCGCCCACGTTGATGGCCTGGCGGAACATCACCTGGTCCACCGACAGGGTGACCACGTACTTGCCGGCGTAGCGGCTGCCGCAGGCGTAGGCCACCTGGTCGAGCAGCTTCAGGATGGCACCGCCGTGGACCTTGCCGGAGAAGTTGGCCATGTCCGGCGTCATCAGCACGGTCATCGACAACTGGTGGCTTTTCAGCGATTCCATGGCGCGGTTCCGCAGGGTGAGGCGCGCAGGCTACCCGATCCCGGACCGCCTGGTCAGCCACCCCGGAACGCAACGGGCGCGCCGGGTCCGCGTGCGTGAGGATCACCAGTCCGTCGGCTTGTAGTCCTTCAGGAACTGCCCCCAGACATGCTCGCCGGTGTTGATGCCGTGGATGATCGGATCGACGATGCGTGCGGCGCCGTCGACGATGTCCAGCGGCGGGTGGAAGCGTTCCTCGATGACCTTGCGTGCGGCGATCTCGACGGGATCCTCGTCGGTGACCCAGCCGGTGTCGACACTGTTCATATGGATGCCGTCGCCGTGGTAATCGGCGGCCGCGGTGCGCGTCATCATGTTGAGCGCGGCCTTGGCCATGTTGGTGTGCGGATGCTTGGTGGTCTTGAAGTTGCGGTAGAACTGGCCTTCGACCGCGGACACGTTGACGATGTGCTTGTCGCGGTCGGGGGTGCGCAGCATCAGCGGCTTCAGGCGCGCGTTGATGATGAAAGGCGCGATGGCGTTGACCAGCTGCGTCTCCAGCAGTTCCACCGACGGCACTTCGTGCATCAGCAGGCGCCAGGAGTTGCGCCCGCGCAGGTCGACCTGCTGCAGGTCCTGGTCCAGGCGGCCCTCGGGGAACAGGTGCTTCTGCCCCAGCAGTTCCTCGGGCAGCAACGGCACTTGCGACAGTTCGGCGGAACGGCTGAGCCCCGCGGTGTCGCGGACGCCGCCCATCGCGACCTGCACTGCCGCCGGGTTGGACTCGGGCAGCATGTTGTAACTGCGCAGGCCCTCGTAGCTGCCCAGCAGCTTGCGCACGTGGTGCGGGGTGTCGTGCAGTGCCGCGGTTTCGGCGCCCATCATGTGCGCGTAGAACTCCGGCGGACGACGTACGGTCTGGCAGGCGTTGTTGATGATGAAGTCCAGCCGCGGCAGCTTGCCGGCCAGTTCATGGCAGAACGCTTCGACGCTGGGGGTGTGGCGCAGGTCCAGACCGAACACTTCCAGCCGATGGCCCCATTCGTCGAAATCCGGTTCCTGCGCGTAGCGCGCGGCGGAATCGCGCGGGAACCGGGTGGTGACGATCAGGTGCGCGCCCGCGCGCAGCAGCTTCAGGCCGGCCTGGTAGCCGATCTTGACCCGGCCGCCGGTCAGCAGGGCGACCCGCCCACTGAGGTCGGCCAGCTCGGTGCGCTTGGCGAAATTGAAGTCCGCGCACGCCGGGCACATCTGGTCGTAGAAGTGGTGGATCAGCGTGTACTTCTGCTTGCACACGTAGCAGTGCAGCAGTTCCTCCGACTCGCGGGGCGCGATATCGGGCGAGGGCAAGGCGGGCGCGAAGTAGTTCGGCGTGGTGAACACGGGCTTCCGGCGCAGTTCGCGGATGCCGGTCTGGTCGAGGACCGCCTCGGCGCGCCGGATGGCCTCGACGTTGCGCTCGCGCTCCCGCTGCTTGGCCTTCTGTCGGCGCAGCTTGGGGTCGGGCAGGTAGATCGCGGCGATCGCCCGGTGCAGGCGCGCGCGCTCCTCGTCCGGACAGCCGTCGAGCAGGGTGCGGTCGGCGGCGATCGACTCCAGCCATTCGAGGGCCATGCGCACGCGGGCGGGCTCGTCGGCAGGAGGCGGAGGCGGGATGTCGGTGGTCATGGCGTTCGTCGGTGTCCGTGCGGCGGATGGCAGCATGCGTGCCATCCGCAAAAAAAACACGGGCCGCATCGCTGCGGCCCGTCGTCTTCGCCCAGCCCTGTCCCGCAGGCGGGACAGGGCGGAGAAAAGCCTTACTTCAGCTTGGCGTCCTTGCGGAGCGCTTCGGCACGATCGGTCTTCTCCCAGGAGAAGGCGGTCGCGGTGTGCTTCTTGCCGGCGGCGTCGACGTAGCTGATTTCCTTCGGCTTGCGGCCGAAGTGGCCGTAGCTGGCGGTCGGCTGGTAGATCGGGTGCTCCAGATCCAGCATGCGGGTGATGCCGTACGGACGCAGGTCGAAGTGCTTGCGGATCAGCTTCTCGATCACGTCGTCGCCGACCTTGCCGGTGCCGAACGTGGTGACCGAGATCGAGGTCGGCTCGGCCACGCCGATGGCGTAGGAGACCTGCACTTCGCACTTGTCGGCCAGGCCGGCGGCCACGATGTTCTTGGCCACGTAGCGCGCGGCGTAGGCGGCCGAACGATCGACCTTCGACGGATCCTTGCCCGAGAACGCGCCGCCGCCGTGGCGGGCCATGCCGCCGTAGCTGTCGACGATGATCTTGCGGCCGGTCAGGCCGCAGTCGCCCACCGGGCCGCCGATGACGAACTTGCCGGTCGGGTTGATGTGCACCTTGTTCTTCGGCAGCGCGTCCAGCCACTTCTTCGGCAGCACCGGCACCAGGATCTCGGCGCGCACGGCCTCGATCAGGTCCTTCTGCTTGATGTCCGGATCATGCTGGGTCGACAGCACCACGGCGTCTAGGCCGAGCACGGTGTTGCCGTCGTAGCGCAGGGTGACCTGCGACTTGGCGTCGGGGCGCAGCCACTTCAGCTTGCCCTTCTTGCGTACCTTGGCCTGCTGTTCCACCAGGCGGTGGCTGTAGTACAGCGGGGCGGGCATGAATTCCGGCGCCTCGTTGCAGGCGTAGCCGAACATCAGGCCCTGGTCGCCGGCGCCCTGTTCTTCCGGCTTCTTGCGGTCGACGCCCTGGTTGATGTCGGGGGACTGCTTGCCCAGCATGTTGATGATGGCGCAGGTGTGGCCGTCGAAGCCGACGTCCGAATTGTCGTAGCCGATGTCGTTGATGACCTTGCGGGCCAGCGACTCGATGTCCACCCAGGCGGTGGTGGTGACTTCGCCGGCCACGATGGCGGCGCCCGTCTTCACCAGCGTCTCGCAGGCCACGCGTGCGCGCTTGTCCTGGGCCAAGATCGCGTCCAGCACGGCGTCGGAAATCTGGTCGGCGATCTTGTCCGGATGGCCTTCGGAGACCGATTCGGAGGTGAACAGGTAGCTGGACATCAGGCTTATATCCTTTGATTCGGATGAAAAGATGGGCGCGCATGATACACGCCGGGGGCGGTGCGTGCATTCTGCCCCGTTCAGGGTTGCAGCCGGGTTAAGTGCGGGTCAACCGCCTTTGTCACCGGACTGCCAGAAAACGGAAACCGCGCTGTCGCCGGCCAGGCGCAGGCTGCGCGGCGACACCCCGCCGCCAGCCCTTGCCCATGCGCCCGCTGGAACAGCAGATCACCGAACGCTACCCCCACTGGTTCCGCGGCCGTCGCGCCCGGCTCACCCAGCCGTTGCTGCGCACGCTCGGGCGCTGGTCGAAGCTGGACCAGGCCTACGCCTTCCTCGCCGACCATGGCCACCTGCAGGGGCTGGCCTTCGTCGATGCCGCGATCGACCACCTCAACCTGCGGCCGACCGTCGAGGCCGGCAGCGAGCAGCGCATTCCGGCGCAAGGCCGGCTGCTGATCGTGGCCAACCATCCGTCCGGAGCGCTGGATGCGCTGGCGCTGCTGCAACTGGTGGGCCGCGTGCGCCGCGACGTGCGGATCGTGGCCAACGACGTCCTGATGGGCATCGCGCCGCTGGCCGGGCTGCTGCTGCCGGTGCGCATCCTCGGCGGCAAGCCGAGTCCGGACAGCGTGCGCGCGGTGGAGCAGGCGCTGGAGGCCGAGCAGTGCGTGATCGTGTTCCCGGCCGGCGAAGTGTCGCGGCTGGGCCCGCGCGGCGTGCGCGACACGCGGTGGCGCCGCGGCTTTCTGCGTTTTGCGCGGGCCACCGGTGCGCCGGTGCTGCCGATCCGCGTGCAGGCGCGTAACTCTCCGTTCTTCTACGGCGCGTCGGCCCTGTTCAAGCCCGCCGGCACGGCCCTGCTGGCGCGCGAGATGTTCCGTCGCAGCCAGCGCCGCCTGCAGCTGCACGTCGGGCACCTGTTGCGCGTGGATGCGCAGGACGAGGCTGCGATCGTGATCGATCGGGTGCGGACGGCGCTGTATGCGCTCGGCCGGCCTGCCAGGTCCGCGTCGCCGGAGGCGGCCGAGGCCGCGGAGCCGCTGGTGGCGGCACTGGCGCAGGAGACGCTGGAAGCCTGCATCGCCAGGCTCGACGTGCTGGGCCAGACCACCGATGGCAAGCGCATCTGCGTGGGCCGGCTGGCCGGTGGCTCGCCGCTGCTGCGCGAGATCGGGCGGCTGCGCGAACTGACCTTCCGCGCGGTGGGCGAGGGCACCGGCAAGCGCATGGACGTCGATGCCTTCGACACCTGGTACGAGCACATCGTGCTGTGGGATGCGGCGCAGCGGAAGATCGCCGGTGCCTACCGCATCGCCCGCGGTGCGCCGGTGCTGGCGGCGCAGGGATTGAAAGGGCTCTACACCGCCGCGCTGTTCGACTATGCCGACGATGCGCTGCCGCGCTTGGCCACCGGCATGGAGCTGGGTCGCAGCTTTGTGGTGCCGGAGTACTGGGGCAGCCGCAGCATCGACTACCTGTGGCAGGGCATCGGCGCCTACCTGCGCCGGCATCCGCGCGTGCGCTACCTGTTCGGTGCGGTATCGATGAGCGCGGCGCTGCCGCTGGATGCGCGCGAGCAGATCGTCGCGTACTACGCCCACTACTACGGCGACCCGACCGGCGAGGCGCGCTCGCGCCACCCGTTCCGCTACACCGCCACGCCGACCTGTTTCGACGCGCTGGACGCCGACACGGCGTTCCGCGTGCTGAAGACCAACCTCGACACGCTGGGGGCGACCGTGCCGATGCTCTACAAGCAGTACACGGACTTGTGCGAACCCGGCGGCGCGCGCTTCCTCGCGTTCGGCGTCGATCCGGATTTCAGCGACTCCATCGACGGCCTGATCGAGGTGGACCTGCATCGCATCCGGCCGAAGAAGCGGGAACGCTACCTCGGCGATGCCTGGCGTCCGGCGGAGGCCGTGGCATGAGCCCGCGGACCGCGCCGCCCCCGATGCGGCGCGCGGTCTTCGTCTCCGACGTCCATCTGGGTTCCAAGCACTGCCACGCGGCGGAGTTCGCGGACTTCCTCGCCGGGCTGCAGTGCCGGCGGCTGTACCTGGTCGGCGACATCGTCGACCTGTGGTGGATGGCCCAGCGCCGGGCATCCTGGGATGCGGCCCACAACCGGGTGGTGGAGGCGTTGCATGCGCTGGTCCGCAACGGTACGGAGCTGATCTACGTGCCGGGCAACCACGATCGTCCCATTCGCCGCTTCTGCGGCCTGATGCTGCCCGCCATGCAGGTGCGTCGCCGCGCCATCCACACCACGCTGGACGGCCGTCGCCTGTTGGTGACACATGGCGACGATTACGACGGCATCACCCATTTCGGTGGGCTGCAGGAGAAATTCGGCGACTGGCTGTACTACCGCATCCTCACCGGCAACCGCCTGACCAACCAGCTGCGCCGCCGCTTCGGCCTGCGCTACTGGTCGCTGGCCGAGTATCTGAAACGCCAGAGCGATGCCGCCGAGCGCTACATCGCGCGCTTCGTGCAGGCCGGGCTGGACGACGCCCGCCGTCGCGGCCTGGAAGGCATCGTCTGCGGCCATATCCACCGCGCTTCGCTGCTGCAACGCGATGGCCTGCTGTACGCCAACGACGGCGACTGGGTGGAAAGCCTCACCGCGCTCAGCGAGGAGGCCGACGGCACCCTGTGCCTGCTCTCGCACACCGGCAAGGTGCTGGCCGAAGTGGCGCCGCGCCTGCGGCTGGTGCCGCAGGAGGCGCAACGCGCGGCGTGAGGGAAGCTGTCGCCTGCTGCTAGGATCGGCGCATGGATTCCCTCAGCCAGATCGTTCTCGGCGGCGCCGTCGCCGCCCTCATCGCCCCCGCCGCGCATCGCCGTGCCGCGCTGCTCGCCGGCGCGGCCCTGGGCACGTTGCCGGACCTGGACAGCCTGCCCATCGCGCTGTTCTCGGACAATCCGGTCACGCTGATGACGGTGCACCGCAGCTTCAGCCACTCGCTGTTCGTGCTGCCGCTGGTGGGTTGGCTGATCTGGTGGCTGTTCAAGCGCCTCGGTAACGGACGCGTTGCGGCCTCGCCGGTGCGCTGGTTCTGGGCCATCCAGCTGGCGCTGGTCACGCATCCGCTGCTGGATGCCTTCACCGTCTACGGCACGCAGCTGTGGTGGCCGTTGATGCCGCCGCCGGCGATGTGGTCCAGCATGTTCATCATCGATCCGCTGTACACGGTGTGGCTGCTGGTGGCCTGCGTTGTTGCGTGGTGCCTGCGCGAGCGGGCAACCGCGCAGCGTGCGCTGGCGATCGGCCTGGTCTTGAGCAGTGCGTATCTGGGCTGGTCGCTGCTGGCCAAGTCGATGGTCGACCGCGAAGCCGAGCGCACGCTGGCGTCGATGGGTCTGGGTGACGCGCCGTACTTCTCGGTGCCGATGCCGTTTAATACGCTGCTGTGGCGCGTGGTGGCGATGACGCCGTCGGGCTATGTGGAAGCCGAGCGCTCGGTGCTGGTCGACGAGGGGCCGCTGCAGTTCCGCGGTTACCCGTCCAACGTGCAGGCGTTCCGCGAAGCGGCCGGCGTGCCGGCGGTCCAGCGCCTGGCCTGGTTCAACCGCGGCTTCATGCGCGCGCAGGTGCAGCAGGGCCGGCTGGTGCTGTCCGACCTGCGCATGGGCATGGAACCCGACTACAACTTCCGCTTCCAGGTCGCCGAGCAGCGCGACGGGCGCTGGCAGGCCATCGCGCCGGTGCAGGCGCCATGGTCGATGCCGATCGCCGGTTGGGACGGCGTCCGGCAGTTGCTGTCGGTGATGTGGCATCGCATCCGGCATCCGTCGCCGGAACCGATACGCACGAAGCTGGGCGCAAGCGTCATGCCGTCCGCACCCACGCTGGAAGCATCGCCCGCGCCGGCCGGCAAGGCTCAGTAGACCGTGGCGCGTGCCTGCACGAAGGCGTAGAAGAACACGGCGTCGGGATCGTTCTGCACGTCGTGCATTTCGCGGCGCATGCCATCCACGATGTCCTGGGTGACGCGCCCGGCGTCCACCAGCGAGTCCGCGGCGGACAGCAGCAGTTCTTCCCAGAACGCGATCATGTCCTTGCGCCGTGCCGGTTCGCGGTTGTCGAAGTGCACGGTCTTGATCTCCGTCACCACGTCGCGATAACCGCCGGTCAGCAGCAGGTTGCCGAGCTTGGCGCCGATGAACGGGTCGCCGCCGCTGTCGTACTGGAAGTCGTTGAATGCCATCCAGTAGCGCCAGGTGTTCGGCGAATACGGATGCAGCAGGAACGACGAGTTCATCACTTCGGTGATGTAAATCGGCGAGCCCGGCGCCAGCACGCGGCGGACTTCGCTGAGCACGCGCGCGGGGCTGGGGACGTGTTCCAGGATCCAGCACAGGAAGGCGGCGTCGAAGTCGCGCGCGCCGAACGGCAGCCGGCTGGCGTCGGCCTGCTGCAGGCTGTAGCGGTCGCGGCACCACGGCATCGTCGCGAGGTTCTGCTTCGCCGCCTGCAGCTGTACCTCGCTGAGGTCGACACAGTTGACGTGCACGTCCGGGAAGCGCCGCAGCAGGATCTCGGTCTGCGCGCCGACGCCGCTGCCGACTTCCAGCAGCCGGCGCGCGCCGGTGTAGTCGATGTGGCTGAAGATCGTGCTTTCCAGCAGGCGGGCCTGCTTCATCAGGCGCGCCTGTTCCACCGAGGAGAAACCGTGGAGGTAGGCCGGGCTTTCGTTGGCTTCGGACATGGCGCGTCCCTCAGGCAGCGGCGGGCAGGACCGGCGTCACGCCGGCAATCAGGGCGTCGAAATAGTCGCGGGTCAGTCGCACCTGCTCGTCCGCACTCTCGGCGCGGTTGACCACGGCGCGGAAGGCGAGGTTCTCCGGCCGGTCCTTGGCGTACCAGCCCAGGTGCTTGCGCGCGATGCGCACACCCTGCAGTTCGCCATAGAACGCGTGCAGCGCATGCAGGTGGGCCAGCAGGATGTCGCGCACCTCGGCCACCGAGGGCGGCGGCAGGTAGTCGCCGGTGGCGAGGAAGTGCGCGATCTCGCGGAAGATCCACGGCCGGCCCTGCGCGGCGCGGCCGATCATCACCGCGTCCGCGCCGGTCTTCGCCAACACGTGCGCCGCCTTGTCCGGCGAATCGATGTCGCCGTTGGCGACCACCGGAATGCGCAGTGCGGCCTTGATCGCGGCGATGGTCTCGTATTCGGCGGTGCCGGTGTAATGCTGGTCGCGCGTGCGGCCATGCACGGCGAGCGAGGCGATGCCGCTTTCCTGCGCGATGCGTGCGATCTCCGGGCCGTTGCGGTGGTCGCAATCCCAGCCGGTCCGGATCTTCAGCGTCACCGGCACGTCGACCGCCTTGACGACGGATTCGAGGATGCGGCCGACCAGCGCTTCGTCGCGCATCAGCGCCGAGCCCGCCCAGGCGTTGCAGACCTTCTTCGCCGGGCAGCCCATGTTGATGTCGATGATCTGCGCGCCATGGTCGGCGTTGTAGCGCGCCGCGTTCGCCAGTTGCTCCGGCTCGGTGCCGGCGATCTGTACGCTGATCGGGCTGGGTTCGCCCTCGTGGTCCATCCGGTGCAGCGACTTGGCGGTGTTCCAGAAGCGCGGGTCGCTGATCGTCATCTCCGACACCGCCAGGCCCGCGCCCAGACGCTTGCACAGCAGGCGGAACGGCTTGTCGGTGACGCCGGCCATGGGGGCCAGCATCACCGGCGGGTCGATGCGGTAGGGGCCGATCTGCATGGCGGCATTATCCGCCGCCGGCGTCGACGGCGAAACCTTGGACTTATTCGCCGTAGCGGGCGATCAGATCCGTGCGCGAGGGCATCGCCAGTGCGGCGCCCGGCCGTTCCGTCGACAGGGCCGCATAGCGGTTGGCGAAGCGCACGTGATCCGCGAACGCCGGAAATGCGGCCTCCGCCAGCGAGGCGGCCAGCGCGCCATTGAAGGCATCGCCAGCGCCGGTGGTGTCCACTGCCGTCGCCGTTTCCGCCGCGACGCGGTAGTGCGGACGCGGGTCGCCGCGCAGTGCGTCCTCCGGATGCGACACGTACACGCCGGTGGCGCCCAGCGTCACCACGACCGTGCCGTGCGGGAACAACTGTCGGCAATGCTGGTGCAGGGTGACGCCATCGAGCGTGGCGACGTCGTCGGCGGTGATCCGCTCGCCCAGATGGCGGGCGAGCAGCGCGGCGAATTCGGTTTCGTTCGGCGTGATGACGTCGGCGTGCGCCAGCAGTTCGGTCGTCGTCGCCGCATTCGCCGGCGCCGGGTTCAGGACGGTCGTGGCACCGCACTGGCGTCCGGCCTGCAGCACCGCCAGCACGGTGTCGGTCGGGGATTCCAGCTGCGCGAGCACGACGCCCGCCGCCGCCAGCACATCGGCCTGGCCGGTCGCGAAGTCCGCCGACAGGATCGCGTTGGCGCCGGCGCCGATGACGATGGTGTTGCGCCCGTGCGCATCCACGTAGATACCGGCGGTGCCGGTCGGTTCCTCGCTCGCCTGCACGCGCAGGGCCAGGCCATCGGCGTCCGCGAGATCGCGTGCGAGGCGGCCGCCGGCATCATCGCCCAGCGCGCAGACGAAGGTCGTGTCCGCGCCTGCGCGCACCGCCGCCATCGCCTGGTTGAATCCCTTGCCGCCAGGCCCGCTGGCGTAGCGGCCGGCGATCGTCGCGCCCGCGACGGGCAGGGCATCGCAGCGCCACACGTGATCGACGTTGAAGGAGCCCACGACGACGACGCGGGAGAGGGCGGGGGATGGCGTGTTCATGCGGGGATACCTGAGGTCCGGACCGCGGCAGCGCCGCGGTCACGGGAGGGAAACGTCAACAAGGGGAGCAGAGCGGCCGCCGGCCGCCTCGCCCGGATCAGCCGAAGTGCGACAGCACGCCGGCGATGGTGGCCGTCATCAGCGTGGCGATGGTACCGCCGAGCACCGCGCGCAGACCGAAGCGGGCCAGGTCCGAGCGCCGCTCGGGCGCCAGGCCGCCGATGCCGCCGATCTGGATCGCGATCGAGCTGAAGTTGGCGAAGCCGCACAGCGCATAGGTGGCGATGAGACGGCCTTCGTCGGTCAGCGTGACGCCAGGCGTCTGCCCGTTCACGATGCCGGCCAGCTGCAGGTAGGCGACGAATTCGTTGATGACGACCTTCTGGCCGATCAGCGAACCCACGGTGGTGGCGTCCTGCCACGGCACGCCGATCACCCACGCGATCGGGGCCAGCAGATAACCGAAGATCGTGGCCAGGTCGGTCGGCTTGCCGATGGCGGAAGCCAGGCCAGTGATCTCGCCCAGCCAGGTCAGCGGCGCATTGATCAACGCGATCAGGGCGATGAACGCCAGTAGCATCGCGCCGATGTTGAGCGCCAGCTTCAGGCCGTCGCCGGCGCCGGCGGCGGCGGCGTCGATGATGTTGCTGGAGGTCTTTTCGACTTCCATCTTCACCGTGCCACGCGTCAGCGGCGTGCCGGTTTCCGGGATCAGCAGCTTGGCGACGACCAGCGTGGCCGGCGCGGCCATGATCGACGCGGCCAGCAGGTGCTTGGCATAGAACGCCTGCTGTTCCGGATCGCCACCGCCAAGCATGCCGACATAAGCGGCCAGCACGCCGCCGGCGATATGGGCCATGCCGCCGATCATCATGGTGATCAGCTCGGACTCGGTCATCTTCGGGATGTACGGACGCACCGTCAGCGGCGCTTCGGTCTGGCCGATGAAGACCGACGCGCAGACGCTCGTGGTCTCGGCGCCGGACACCCGCATCACCTTGGTGATCGCCAGCGCCATCATGCGCACGATGAACTGCATCACGCCCAGGTGGTACATCACGCCCATCAGGGCGGCGAAGAAGATGATGGTGGGCAGCACCTGGAAGGCGAAGATGAAGCCGAACTTCTCGGTGTCCATCAGGCTGCCGAAGATGAAGCCGGAGCCCGCCTTGACGAACTCCAGGATCTTCACGAAGCCGTGGCCGAGCCAGTCGAACACCTCACGCCCGCCCGGCACAAGGAGCACCAGCGCGGCGAAGGCGATCTGCAGGGTGACGCCGGTGGCGACCAGCTTCCAGTCGATGGCCTTCCGGTTGTTGGAAAACAGCCAGACGATGCCGATCAGCACCGCCAGACCGAACAGGCCGAAGCCGATCCGCCCCAAGACTTCCAGCATGTATTCCCCCAGACCTTGCATGTTGTTCTGACCGGGCAGTCTAGCAGCGCACGGCCCGGTCCCGGCCGTTCAGCCTACCCCGCGCCAGGCCACCCAGAGGGCGAGGGCGAGGAACACCACGGCGGCCAGGCTGCGGGCCAGCTTCAGCGGCAGCCTGTCGGCGAACCTGTGCCCCAGCCAGACCACCGGCACGTTGGCCAGCAGCATGCCGATCGTGGTGCCGGCGATCACCTGCCACAGCGGCTCGTACTTGGTGGCCAGCAGGACGGTGGCGACCTGGGTCTTGTCACCGATCTCGGCCAGGAAGAAGGCGATGGCGGTGGCGATGAAGGCGCCGTGGGCGGGCAGCTTCTCGTTCTCGTCCAACGTGTCCGGCTTCAGCGTCCACAGCGCCACGGCCAGGAAACTGCCCGCGACCAGCCAGCGCAGTACTTCCGGGGACAGCCATTCGGTCAGTTCCGCACCCAGCCAGGCGGAGATGGCGTGGTTCGCCAGGGTGGCGGCCAGGATGCCCCAGGCGATCGGCCACGGTTTGCGGTAGCGCGCGGCCAGCAGCAGCGCCAGCAACTGGGTCTTGTCGCCGATTTCGGCCAGGGTGACGGTGCCGGTGGACACCAGCAGGGCGTGCAGCGATTGCATCAACAACTCCGGGGCCAGGCATTCGCGTCGAGCGCGAAGGCAAACGACGCACTGCCCGGCCCGGGTAAGCGCGACGCCTGCCTTCGGTCTTGCCCGGCGAAGCGGATCGCTTCGTCCCGCGCACCATGGTCGGCGACCAAGTTTGTTGACGCGCGGAACCCGTCAGGACGGGTGGGCTACTCCCCGGAGGAGGAAAGTGCGCGCATTGTACGGAAGTGAACAGGGGGAGGGTGGAGCCATTCTCATTTGACCGGTCGTCCGGACGCGTACCGCAGGTGTTGACTCGCAAATAAGAATCATTATCATCAGCGACGTTCCTTCTGGCGGAGCCCCACCATGATCTCGAACGTCACTGCATTGCCCATGGTCGACACGCAGACGCTGCGCGAGCGCCTTTCCCTGCCGGCCGTCGCCGCCCGCGACGAAGACGCGCTCGACAGCGAAACCCTGCTCAAGGGCCGGCGCGAAGTCCTGATCCGCCACGGCGACCGTGTCTATCGCCTGCGCCACACCAGCAACGACAAGCTCATCCTCACCAAGTAATACGCCATCCCGTCGGCACGCGTGGCCGACAGCATCGATCTCTCCACCGGGCGCCAGCCAAGGACTCTCCGGCCGCCAGCCTTCCGGGCTAACTCCCAGCCACAGGAATGCTGTACCCATGATCCGCCCCACGCTGCTGAGCGCGGCCGTGTGGATGGCCCTTGCCGGCCATGCCCACGCCGAAACACCCGCCGACACCTCCGCCTCCTCCTCCGCCGACGCGCGCGAATTCGACCGCGTCCAGGTCACCGCCACCCGTACCGAGCGGGCCGTGGTGGACGTCCCCAACACGGTCAGCGTCATTGATCGCGAACAACTGGACGACCAGCTGATCCGAGACATCAAGGATCTCGTCCGCTACGAACCCGGCGTCACCGTCACCTCGAGCTTCGGCCGTTACGGTCTTGGCGGCTTCCGCATCCGCGGGCTGGAAGCCAACCGCGTGCGCATCCAGACCGACGGCATCGCCGTGTCGGACGCGTTCTCGATCGGCAGCTTTTCCAACGCGAACCGCAACTTCATCGACCTGGACACGCTGAAGCGCGTCGAGATCGTGCGTGGCCCGTCCAGCTCGCTGTACGGCTCGGATGCGCTGGGCGGCGTGGTGTCGTTCATCACCAAGGATCCTGCCGACTACCTCGAGGACGGCAAGAACGCGTACTTCGGCTTCCGTCTCGGTTACGACGGCAGCTGGGACGGCCTGCTGGGCGGCGCGACGGCTGCCTTCGGCGGCGAGCGCTGGAGCGGGCTGGTCAATGTCAGTCACCGCCAGGGCAAGGAAACCGAGAACCAGGGGCGTGTCGGCGGCGTCGGAAGTGCGCGCACACAGTCGAATCCGCAGGAGCGCGATGGCCGCAGCCTGCTGAGCAAGCTGGTGTTCGCACCGGACCAGCACCAGCAGTTCACCCTGACCGTCGAGGGTAACGAGGACACGACCGACACCGACCTGTTGACCCAGCGCGGCCTGCAGCCGTTGACAGGGGCCACGAACACCTCGGTCACGGCGCGCGATCACCAGACGCGTGCCCGCGTGGCGTTCTCGCACGCATGGAACGGTCTCGAATCCACCTTCGCCGACAGCCTGGACTGGCAGGTCTACCGGCAGGACAGCGAAACCACGCAATACACGCGCGAAGAGCGGACGTTGCCGGCGCCGACGCTGCGCGACATCCGTGAGCGCGAGTTCAATTTCGACCAGCGGATGTACGGACTGCAGGCCAATTTCCGCAAGGCCTTCGGTGATGGCGTACGCCACGAGCTCGCATACGGCATCGATCTGTCGCGCGCCGAAACGCGGCAGAAGCGCGATGGCCTGCGGACGTTTCCGCTGACCGGCGTCAGCACGCCGGTGATGTTGCCGGACGTCTTCCCGGTGCGCGACTTCCCCGTAAGCGAGACGACCACCGTGGCGTTGTACGTGCAGGACGAGATCAGCTTCGCCGACGGCAGCGTCCGCCTGGTGCCCGGCCTGCGCGTCGATCACTACCGCCTCGATCCCGAGCAGGACGCCATCTTCGCCGGTGACAATCCGGGCGTGGTGCTGGCCGACATCCGCGAGACCAGTGTGTCGCCGAAGCTGGGCATGGTGTGGAAGTTCGCCCCGGACTGGTCGCTGTTCGGCGGCTATGCGCGCGGCTTCCGTTCGCCGCCGTACAACGACGTCAACATCGGCTTCACCAACGTCACGTTCCGCTACACCGCCATCGCCAATCCGGACCTCAAGCCCGAGACGAGCGATGGACTGGAAATCGGTCTGCGTTACGCGGGCGAGGCGGTCTATGCCAGCCTGTCCGGCTACTACAACGAGTACGACGACTTCATCGAGTCGATGCGTTTCATCGGCATGAACCCGGAAGGGTTGTCGGTGTATCAGTCACAGAACATCGCCGAGGCTCGCATCCATGGTGTCGAGCTGAAGGCGGGTGTGGATTTCGGCCATCTGTCCGACCGTTGGCAAGGGTGGTCGCTGCGCGGCGCCTTGGCGTGGTCGCGCGGCAAGGGAAGGGGGCCTGAGGTGATCGACCTCGGCAACGGAGATACCGAGGAGCGCGTGATCACACGCGACTTGGACAGTGTCGACCCCCTCACCGCCACGCTGGGCATTGCCTACGATGCCGAGGCCTGGGGTGCGGAACTGGCGGGCCGGTTCGTCGACCGCAAGGATCGCGTTTCCGCCGACACCTATTACCGTCAGCCCGGCTACGGCGTACTCGACCTGTACGCGCACTGGAACTTCGCGCCCGGCGCCAAGGTGATCGTCGGCGTGCTGAACCTGGCCGACAAGACGTACATCGACGCCGGCGACATCGCCTTGGTCTCCGCCGCGAGTACGACGCTCGAACGCTATACCTCGCCCGGCCGCACGTTGTCGGCCAGCCTGTCGGTGAGCTGGTAACGCCATGGCGACGCTGCGCGCGCTACCTGGTACGGTCGCCGGCGCATCGCCGGATGCGTTCCCCGCCGCCACGCAACTGGCGGCGTTGGGACCGGTGCTGTGCCTGTACCGCACGCAGCAGGGAAGTGAACTCGCAGGTTGGCAGCAGGCGGTGCGGGTGGAAGCGCATACCGGCGTCGACAGCGACGGGCTGGACGAGCGCCTGCTGTTCTTCGACGCGCAGGGACGCTGCTGCTGGCGGCTGTGCCTGTTGCCGGACAGCGACTTCGTCGCGTGGGATCGCCTGGTCGCCTCGCTGCCCGCGGGCAGCGACGGGGAAGTCGCCGGCCTCGCCGATCGCCTGTGGCAGCGGCTCGCCGGGCGCCTGCTTGGCGGCCAGTGGCGCGCCTGCGCGCTGCAGCTGCACGCAGTACCACGGCCGGCATCGTTGCCGGTGCTCGCTGCCAGTCTGTCGCTGATGTCGCCGCTCGGCATCGCCACCGCACAACGCATCGCCCAGGCCGAAGGTGCCGAACTGGAAAGTGGGCTGCATGACTGCTGCTGCGAGCAATCGTCCTGTTTCGCCGCCGGCGCGCACCTGGAACACCACGACGAGGCGGGCGACAACGTCGTGCCGCTGATCCGACTCAAGTAAAGAGAGCGCCACCATGAAGAAGCCGACCGCCATCGCGCTGTCCGTCCTGATCCTCCCTTTGTCCACGTCCGTGCTGGCCGCGGATCCCGCCCGCGACCGCCAGTCCATCCTGGCGATGCAGGGCGACTACACCGTCGACTTCGCCTTCGACGAAACCGTCCTGCTGCAACCGGGCTACGAACGCCAGGCGGCGATGCGCAGTGGCGGCGACGAGACGGTCATCGTCGTCGAGGACACCCCCACGCGCATCGTGCTGCAGCACATCCTGGTGGACGCGAAGAGCGGTCACGTGACCAAGCACTGGCGCCAGGACTGGTTCTACGAGGCGCCGACACGCTTCGAATTCACCGCCGACCAGACCTGGCACGTGCGCGCGATCGCCGCCGACGCCACCCGCGGCGCGTGGACGCAGTGCGTCTACGAAGTGAGCGATGCGCCGCGCTACTGCGGGACCGGACGCTGGGACTACACCAACGGCGTGGCCACCTGGACCAGCGACCTGAGCTGGCGGCCGTTGCCGCGCCGCGAGTACACCAGGCGCAGCGACTACAACGCGCTGTCGGTGGTCAACCGCCACACGCTGACGCCGAATGGCTGGACCCATGAGCAGTTCAACACCAAGGTGCTGCGCAAGCCCGACGGCACGCAGGTGGAACTGGTGCGCGAGTTCGGCTTCAACGACTACCTCAAGACCACCGAGGTCGACTTCACGCCTGCGCGCGACTACTGGCAGGCCACGGCCGGCTACTGGGCCAAGGTCCGCGCGCACTGGGACCGCTTCCTGTCGAAGGCGCCGGGCGTGCACCTGAAGACCAAGGTCGACGGCATGGCGATGATCATCCCGCTGTTCACGCAGGCGGGTGACGTGCAGGAAGGCAAGCCGGTGGCGGATGCCGACATCGCGAAGGTGTTCGCGGACTGGGTCGAAGCGGCGCCGGCCGAGTCCGTGGCCCCCGCGCGCTGATCGTTCTCTCCGGCACAGGGATGTGCCGCCTTTGCTAAAAAAGACCCCCGCGGATGCGGGGGCAGGGGATTCACACGGTTTCTCTTCTAGTAATACGTGTCAGAGCAGGGTGCCGCCCTTGCCGGCAGGTGGCGCGGGTGGTGCGGGCGGCGAGGCCGGCAACGGCGCACCGGTACCGCCCTCTTCGAACGTCTGCACCTTGCCGTCCTGGTCGATGACCATCACGCGACGCCGTTCGGTGACGTGTGCCGTGCTTGCAGGAGAGGCCGCCGTACGCGGCTTCACCGTCACTCGCGACGTCGCGGGGAAACGGAACGCCGCTGCCTTCGGTACGGTCACGGTGCTCGTCCGCGTCTGTCGGTCGCGCAGGTATTCGACGGCGACCTTGGCGTCTTCCGGCTTGTCGCGCAGGGCCTGCGTGACGTCGCGTGGCGTCGCCACCGGCGCGCCATCCACCTTGCGGATCACATCGCCGGCCTGCAGGCCCGCGAGTTCTTCGCCGACGGACAGGACCAGCACGCCCGCGTCGGTGCCGAAGTAGCGCCCCAGCGAGGCGTCGACAGTCGCCAGGTTGAGATTGCTCCAGCGGAAGGCTTCGGCCAACGCAGGCAGACGGCAGCCCTCGCCCTGGCAATCGCCCAGCCTGCCGAGCTGGCGGAGTTCGCGCTGCACTTCGGGTGAGATGACGCTGGTGATCTGGCCCAGCGGCACGGGAACGCCGTCGATCAGCGGCATGCCGCCGTCGCCCGTCTGGAAGAAGAAGCTTCCGGGCGCCTGGCCGGCCAATGCGACGCGCGGCGATACCCGCGTGGCGACGACATCGGCCTCGTGCGCCTTGCCATCGCGCTGATAGGTCACCCGCACGGAGGCATCGGTCTTGAGGTCGGACAGAAGATTGCGGGCGTGCGCGACGCGCGCTTCGGCGGTGTCGCCGTCGACGGGTGCGCCGGCCACGCGCAACAGGCGGTCGCCCGCCTTGAGTCCCGCCTTGGCCGCACCGCTCTCCGGCGTCACGCCGGTGATGCGGACCCCAGTGGCATTGTCGCCGGACAGCAGGACGCCCAGGCGTGGCCGGCTGACGATGATCTGGTCGATGTTGATCGGCGTGCGGAGGTGGCCGGCGTCGCGCGAAAGCTCGGCCACGCGTTTGGCCGCGCGCTGCAGCTCGGCGCGGGCGTCGTCGAGTTCCTTTTGTTTGCCGGCATCGGCCTGCTGCGCCAGCACCGAAAAGGGTGCGACCAGCGCGAGGGCCAGCAGCGAGCGGTAAAAGGGCTTGAACATCATGGGTCTCCTCGTGCGTGGTGCGGATCAGTAGATGCCGGTATCGCCGGTGTCGTTCAGTGCGACCTGCCAGCGTTGGGTGGCCTCCACGCCGGTGAGCTGGCGCAGCGTATCGACGCGCTGCTCCCACAGCGCAGTGCGGGTGACGTCCGGCAAGGCGGGTTGCGACAGCGCCAGGTCGATATGGCTCACCTGGTCCTGCAGTTCGGCGCTGACGGCGAGGGCGGCGACGTTGCCGGTACCGCCGTCGGGCAGATGCGCCAGCACCGCTTCGAGTCGCGCGGATTCGGTATAGAGCGCATCCAGCCGGGTGGGCGTGCTGCGTACGGTCGGCCGGCGAACGGTCGCCGATGCGACGGCCGCCGGGGCAGGCGTCGATGTCTCCGTTGGGGGAGGCAAGGGTGGCGTCACCACCGGCGCGACGACCGCCTTGGGCACGACTGCGGTGACCTCCATCGTGCCCTTGGCGGGGCGCTGCAGGGGTGGCGCGGTATGCACGGCGCGCCAGTGCATCAGCGGGATCACGGCAGCGACGAACGTCGTGGCCACCAGCGCCAGCGCCGGGCGACGCCAGCGTGCAGGACGGGCGGGCGCCTGTGCGGGCGGAAGCGCAGCGGCAAGACGCTGCCAACCTGCTTCGGGTGGCGTCGCCAGTGGCAGGGCAGCGAAGGCGTCGCCCCAGTCGCGCGGCATCGGGTCGTGGGCACGGGAATCAGGCATGGACGGGTTCCTCGATCTGCAGCAGGGCCCGCAACCGGCGGGTACCGCGCGAGAGTTGCGACTTGGAGAAGCTGGGCGTGCGTTGCATCAGCGCGGCGATCTCGTCGTGGGTATAGCCCTCGGCGTGGTACAGCCACAGCACGCTGCGGGTGGCGGCGGGCAATGCATCGAGCGCGCGCTGCAGCAGGGCGGCATCGGCCGCCGCCGCGGGGGGCAGGCCGCGGTCTTCCGGCAGGTCGTCCTCGTCCACCGCGATCTCGGCGACCAGCCGCTTCTGACGCCGCAGGCGCAGCAGCGCCTCGTTGACGGCGATCTGGCGCAGCCAGCCCCAGAACGGGCAATCGGCGCGGTAGTCCGGCAGATGGTTGAACAGCTTCAGCATGGTGTCCTGCAGCACGTCGCCAGCCTCCTCGCGGTCGCCGCAGATGCGCAGCGCCAGCGTGAATACCGGGCGCTCGAAGCGCCGGTAGATCTGTTCGAACGCCTCCCGGCAGCCGGAGCGCGCGCGGGCGACCAGGCTGTCGGGGATGTCGATGGCGAACTGCGATCGGCTCAAGCGGGCGGGTTCTTCGGGGTTCGAAGGTAAGGGATGCAGCCGAAGGCAATACCGTCGCAGCGCCGGGGAAGTTCCCGCGGGCGGCCCTATAATCGGATCGACATCAAGGGGAGGGGCACAGCATGGATTTCGGTCTTTCGACACTCGTGGTCGCGGCGGTGGCGCTGTTCATCGTGGTGACCTTCTTCAAGGGCGTCCGCGTCGTGCCGCAGGGCTACGAGTTCACCGTGGAGCACTTCGGCAAGTACACCCACACCATGTCGCCGGGCCTGCACTTCCTGATCCCTTACATGCAGAGCATCGGCCGCAAGGTCAACATGATGGAGCAGGTGTTCGAAGTGCCCTCGCAGGACGTGATCACCAAGGACAACGCCGTGGTGAAGGTGGACGGCGTGGTGTTCTTCCAGGTACTGGACGCGGCGAAGGCCGCCTATGAGGTGTCCAGCCTGGACCAGGCGATGATCGCGCTGGTGCAGACCAACATCCGTACCGTGATCGGTTCGATGGACCTGGACGAATCGCTGAGCCAGCGCGAGACCATCAACGCCAAGCTGCTGGGCGTGGTCGACCACGCCACCAGCCCGTGGGGCGTAAAGGTCAACCGCATCGAGATCAAGGACATCCAGCCGCCGCGCGACCTGGTGGACGCGATGGCCCGGCAGATGAAGGCCGAGCGCGACAAGCGCGCGTCGATCCTGGAGGCCGAGGGCGCGCGCCAGTCCGAGATCCTGCGCGCCGAAGGCGACAAGCAGAGCGCCATCCTGGAAGCCGAAGGCAAGCGCGAGGCCGCCTACCGCGAAGCCGAGGCGCGCGAGCGCCTCGCCGAAGCCGAGGCCAAGGCGACCGAGCTGGTATCCAACGCCATCGCGCAGGGCGACGTGCAGGCCATCAACTACTTCATCGCGCAGAAGTACGTGGAGGCGTTCAAGGAACTCGCCACCGCGCCGAACCAGAAGTTCGTGCTGATGCCGATGGAGGCCACGGGCATCATCGGCTCGATCGCCGGCATCGCCGAACTGGCCAAGGGCGCGCTGGACAAGCAGCAGGCGGTCGCGCCGCCGCGTCCGCCGCGCGTGCCGGGAGGCTGACATGAGCTTCAAGTTCGCGTTCTGGGCGATCGGGGCACTGGTGCTGTTCGCCGCCGAAGCGATGGCGCCGGGGGCCTTCATGCTGTGGTTCGGGTTCGCCGCAGTGGCGATGGCCGTTGTCGTGCTGGTCGCACCCGGACTGGGCTGGCTGGCGCAGGTCGTGCTGTTCTCGGTGCTCGCGCTGATCTCGGTGGCCGTCTACCGAAAGTGGTTCCGCGGCAAGGGCCGCCAGAGCGACAAGCCGCTGTTGAACCGGCGCGCGGAGCAACTGGTCGGCACGGTCGCCACCCTCGACCAGGCCATCGAAGGCGGCCGCGGCCGGGTCAAGATCGACGACGCGTTCTGGACGGTGGAAGGCGCCGACCTGCCGCTGGGCACGCGGGTGCGCGTGATCGCGGTGAACGGCATGACCCTGAAGGTGCAGGAGGCATAGGTGGGCGCGACGGTGCTGGCGTGGTCGATGTCGTTGCTGGCGCCGTTATCGGTGGCCACGACCGACCTCGTCGGCAAGGTGATGCCGCCGTATCCCGCCGGCCTCGATGAGCTGGGCGGCAGCTGCGTGTCCGATTCCGCCGATCCGGCGCACGTCTGCGATTACTCGATCGGCGTGCTGGCGATGCCGGCGGCGGAGGCCGATGGTGAGCCGGTGCCGCGCTTCGTCGTCGCCGGCCAGTTCGCCGGCCGCGACGGCGCCCGCGCGCAGTGGCGCATCACCGATGCCCTGCCGTATCCGGCCGGACGCAGCGGCTACTACCTGCAGTTCGGCACCTGCCGCGTGGACGGGCGCGACGACGCGCGCGTGGCCGCAATCGTGCGCCAGCACGACACCTCGACCGAATGGCTGAAGGACGTCGCCTGGGCCGGGCGGCTGCGGCTCCCCGATGGCCGCTTCGACGTGCTCGAGGCGCGCACCGTGGACTGCATCAACGAGGCCTACTACGGCCTGTGACGGTGGCGCACCGCGCTGGTGCGTTCTGGGATAATGCGCTTCTTTGTCCGTCCCGGAAGCCGCCATGACCCAGAAGACCATCCTCAACGACACCCATCGCGCGCTCGGCGCCAAGATGGTCGACTTCGGCGGCTGGGACATGCCGATCCACTACGGTTCGCAGATCGAGGAGCACCACCAGGTGCGCCGCGACGCCGGCATGTTCGACGTCAGCCACATGACCGTGGTCGACCTGCGCGGCGCGCGTACGCGCGAGTTCCTGCGCCGGCTGGTCGCCAACTCGGTGGACAAGCTGCAGAAGCCGGGCAAGGCGCTGTATACGGCGATGCTCAACGAGCAGGGCGGCGTCATCGACGACCTGATCATCTATTTCCTGGCCGAGGACTTCTTCCGCCTGGTGGTGAACGCGGCCACCCGCGAGAAGGATCTCGCGTGGATCACCGCCCAGGCGGCGGCATTCGACGTGCAGGTCGCCGAGCGTCCCGACTACGCCATGGTCGCGGTGCAGGGTCCGAGCGCGCGCGAGCGCGTGCACGGCCTGCTGCGTGACGAGGACCGCGCGAACGTCGGCAAGCTGACCCGTTTCGCGGCGGCCGACGCCACCAGCGCGGACGGCGTGCCGCTGTTCGTCGCCCGCACCGGCTACACCGGCGAGGACGGTTACGAGATCGTGCTGCCGCAGGCGCAGGCCGTGGCGTTCTGGAACGCGCTGCTGGATGCCGGCGTGAAGCCCGCCGGCCTCGGCGCGCGCGACACGCTGCGCCTGGAGGCCGGCATGAACCTGTACGGCCAGGACATGGACGACACGGTGTCGCCGTACGAGGCGGCGCTCGCTTGGACGGTGTCGCTGGACGAAGGGCGTGCGTTCACCGGCCGCGCCACGCTGGAGGCGCAGAAGGCGTCCGGCGCGCCGCGGCAGATGATCGGGCTGGTGATGGACGAGAAGGGCGTGCTGCGCCACGGCCAGAAGGTGCTCACCGCCCATGGCGACGGCGAGATCCTGTCCGGCACCTTCTCGCCGACGCTGGGCAAGGCCATCGCGTTCGCGCGCGTGCCCGCAGGCGACATCCCGCTGGGCGCCCCCGGTGGCGTGCGCGTCGACATCCGCGGCAAGGAGGTGCCGGTGCGCGTGGTGAAGTTCCCGTTCGTGCGTGACGGCCAGGCGCAGCCCGGCGTGCTGGAGTGAACCGGGACGGCGTACCTTCATCTTCGCGTTCCTCCGCTAAACTATCTTTCCCTTCCCGACCCTGGCAGCTATCCGGAGCACCCCATGAGTGAGATTCCTGGCGATCTGAAGTTCCTCAAGTCCCACGAGTGGGCCCGCCTGGAAGCCGGCGGTCGTGTCACCGTCGGCATTTCCGATCACGCGCAGGGTCTGCTGGGCGACCTGGTCTACGTCGAGTTGCCCAACGTCGGCGACCGCATCGAAGCCGGCAACGCCAGCGCGGTGGTCGAGTCCGTCAAGGCGGCATCCGACGTGTACAGCCCGGTCACCGGCAAGGTGCTGGAGGTCAACGCGGCGCTGACCGACAAGCCCGAGACCATCAACGAGGACGCCTACGGCGACGGCTGGATCTTCGTGATCGAACTTGAGGAACCGGACCAGCTCAACGAACTGCTGTCGCCCGACGACTACGCCGAGCTGATCGAAGACGAAGACCACTGAGGCATTCCCACAGGCGGTCCCCAGGCGGGGAACCGGCGACGGCGGAAGAAGATTCCGCCGCTGCCGGTTCCCCGCTTCGTTTCCGGCGGCGCACATCGTTGGCCGGCCGCGACGCGACCGACGAGCGGCAAGGTGGAGGCAATGCCGGACGCGCGTCGGGTGATCGTCGCTCCGTTCGGCAACGTCGTCGACGAGGAAGGCGCGATGCCGTTTCCATGTCGACGAGGCGACATCGAACATGGCGATGCGTCGCCTCGCGAGGGAAAAAAGTTTGCGCAAATCGGCGCAATCGGGCTTGTGCGACGCGAAATCGGACGCCTCTCCGGAAAGTTTTTTTAGGCACGGTTCAAGCCATGCGCGCCGACGACGATGCGCGTCCGGCACCCATCGTGTCGTCTGCCTGGAAGACGGTGCGCGCGACACCCACGAAAAAAAAAGCGCGTTTTACCGATGTTTTTTTTCAGGCGCATGTCCGCCGGCCGCGTCGCCGACTTCCGCCGCCGCCACGACGCCGCCCTCCGCTATGCGCGACGACGCCATGCCGCCAGGACGGCCATGGAAAAAAAGTTGCGCGAAGGTGTTGACACCTAGAAAAACCGTGATTAGGTTTCGCCCCAAGCAGCACTTGCTGCGGAAGCGAGTGAGTCGAATCAACACGACAGCGCGAGAGACAACCCAGCCCATCGTCCGCACCCAGATCGCGGTGGACGCAGGACTCGCTTCCCCCGGAAAAACGCAACGCCCCCTCTTCATCGCACCCGCGTCGCCTGGCGACGCGGGTGTTTTCGTATTTGTAGGGGCCCGGGTTTCGCACGCCCGGACCTCTGAGGAATCCGCATCGCCGCGCGTGTCGCGACGACGGCTGCCGACGGGTCCGACTCCCGCGGCGTTTCTTGCAGCTGGGCCTGCCTCCGGGCAGATGTGCTGTAACCAGACGTAAAAATCCATAGTTCACTGACGAGGAGCCATCACATGGCAACGAAGAAAGCTGCGAAGAAAAAACCGGCCGCCAAGAAGGCCGCCAAGAAGGCCACCAAGAAGGCGGCTGCGAAGAAGACCGTGAAGAAGGCAGTGAAGAAGGCTGCCAAGAAGGTCGCCAAGAAGGTCGCCAAGGCCAAGAAGGCGGTGAAGAAGGTCGCCAAGAAGGCCGCCAAGAAAGTAGCCAAGAAGCCGGCGAAGAAGGCTGCCAAGAAGACCGCGAAGAAGGCCACCAAGAAGGCCGCCAAGAAAGTAGCCAAGAAGCCGGCCAAGAAGGTTGCCAAGAAGGCCGCCAAGAAGACCGCGAAGAAGGCTGCCAAGAAAGTAGCCAAGAAGCCGGCCAAGAAGGCCGCGAAGAAGGCCGCCAAGAAGCCTGCCAAGAAGAAGAAAGCGGCCCCCGTCGCGCTGCCGGCCACCCCGGCTCCGCTGATCTAAGCCAACCCCGATTACACGTAAGACCATGGACTCTCTCCCTGTGCCCAGCGGGGGGAGAGTTTTTTTATGGGCGAACGGCTAGTCTGCCGTGGTCCGGATGCCGAGGAGGCTGCGCATGAAGTTCATCAGGTGGGTGTTGGCGGCGATCGCCGTGCTGGGCGTGGTCTTCGTGGCGGGCGGGTTACTGCTGCCGTCGACGACCCACGTGGAGCGCAGCGTCGTCATCGAGCGCAATCCGGCGCAGGTGTTCGCCACGCTCGATTCGTTCGAACGGTTCAATGCCTGGTCGCCTTGGGCCGAGTACGACCCGCAGGCGACGTACACCTTCGAGGGCCCCGCCAGCGGCGTGGGTGCGCGCATGCGCTGGGTCGGCAACCGCTCGGTCGGCAGCGGCAGCCAGGAGATCACCGCCAGCGAACCGCACCGCCGCATCGCGGTGGCGCTGGACTTCGACGGCAGCCAGGCGCAGGCGAGCTACGTGCTGGTGCCGGAAGGCCAGGGAACACGCGTGACGTGGGCGTTCGACAGCGCGCACGGACTCAACCCGTTCAAGCGCTGGCTCGGCCTGCTGTTCGACCGGATGATCGGCGCGGACTACGAGAAGGGATTGGCCAAGCTCAAGGCCATGCTCGAACAGGACGCGCAAGGCTGAGCTGATGGCGTGGCGTGCGGGGACGACCGTCCGCCGCACGCATCAGGGCGCACTCAGCGCGGCGACGCGGTGCCGCGCTGCGAGGACGTGCCGCTGTCCTTCCTGTTGTCGATCGGCGTCGCGTCCGGCGACTCTGCCAGCAACAGATCGTAGTCGGCGGGTGTCTCGACCCAGGGCTGGCCCGGCAGGCCCATCGCACGATCGAGGATCGTCGGCAGCAGGCCCGAAGGCAGCGAGCTGTCGCTGTTCCAGACCAAGGCCACGCCCAGATCCTGTCCCGGCACCAGCGCGACCAGGCCGCGATAGCCCTGCACGGCGCCGGCGTGGAAGACGACCTGCTGGCCCGCGTAGTCGAACACGCGCCAACCCAGCGCGTAGCTGGCGGAATGGATGCGCTCGCGACGCCAGCCGCCGCGCATTTCGCCCGGCGTCGTCACCACCGGCGAATGCAGCGTGGCCAGCAGCGGTGCGGGCAGCACGTCCGGACGATGGCCGGTCTGCGCGATCAGCCATTGCGCCAGATCGCTGGCGCTGGCGTTGACGCCGGCGGCGGGTGGCAGTCGGTAATACGTAGGCTTCGGCGTCAGCGACACCCAGCCGTTGCGGCTGCGCACGTGCGGCCGCGCCCAGCGCGTGCTGCCCTCGATGCCGGCCAGGCCCATGCTCGCGTCGTTCATGCCGAGCGGCTTGAAGATGCGGCGATCCACCGCCTGGTCGTAGAAGGTGCCGGACGCGGCAAACACCACGTCGCCGATCAGGCTGAAGGCGACGTTCTGGTAGGCGTAGCACTCGCCCGGCGCGCACTTCAGCGGCGCATAGGCGAGCTTGCGCGCGACATCGTAGTACTCGGCGTTCGCCTCGATGTCGCGGTCGAAGGCGTTGTGCGCCTGCAGGCCGACGCTGTGGCTCAGTACGTCCGCGACGGTCACGTGCGAGGTGGCGTTGGCGTCGCTCAGCTGGAAGCCGGGGACGAACTGGTTGACCTTGCTGTCCCACCGCAGCGAGCCGTCCTGCACCATCAGGCCTGTCAGGGTGCTGGCGAAGGCCTTCGACAGCGAGGCCAGCCGGAACACCGTATGCGAGTCGACCTGCTGCGGATTCACCACGTCGGTCACGCCATAGCCGCGCGCGCTGAGCACGCGGCCGTTGTGGACGATGGCCATCGCCAGACCCGGCACGCGCTGGCCGACGGTCAGGTGCTCGGCCATGGTCTCGAACGAGCGCACGTCGAACCCGGCCGCGAGCGGCTGGATGTTCTGTTCCGCCAGCGAAGTACGGTAGGGGCGGGGCTGCGTCGGCGACACATAGGACGCCACGTTGGCGGTCGCGACCGCGTCCGCACGTTGACTGGCGGTGGTCCAGCGCAGCGGCGTCTGTGCCGTCGACGACAGCGTCAGGGGAAGCAGCAGGCCGACCAGGCCGATCCGGACAACCTGCAGCGACCGCCGGCTTGTCTTCTGTTTCATCGTGCGTGACGCCTGCGTGGGTTCGTGCCGTCGGGGGATCATAACGCCGCTTTTTTCGATTACACAAACAGGGAGAAGTTCCATGCCCATGTCGTTCATCCTGTTGCTGATTACGGGTGTGGCGCACGTCCCATTTCGTGGGACGTACGGCGTGTTCATCGGTCCGTGATCGCGTGGAATGTGTTCAGGAATGCATTCGCACAGGAACATGCAAATTCCGCGCCGAAGCGCGGTCAACGGGCACTGGATGCGATCGTCTGGTACGGCGATCATCGCTGAGGCGTATTCAGCTGGATTGCCTGAACGCGCATGTGTGATGGCGCCGCCCTCGTCATGGAGGGCGGATTCATGCAGGCCAGGCGCCGTGCGGAATCAATCCGCAGTGGCGAAGGCGGGCGTCGTCGCCGTGATGTGCGGCTGGCCGCTGGACAGCGGCGGTATGCCGCGGATCAGGTCCGAGGCGCGCTCGGCGATCATGATGGTGGGCGCGTTGGTATTGCCGCCGATCAGCGACGGCATCACCGACGCATCGATCACCCGCAAGCCGTCCACGCCGCGCACGCGCAGCTGCGGGTCGACCACGGCGTGTTCGTCGTCGCCGAGACGGCAGGTGCCGACCGGGTGGTAGACGGTTTCGGCCTTGGCGCGGATGAAGGCGACGAGTTCCGCGTCCGAGAGATCGTTGCGTGCGGGATGGATCGGCGCGCCGCGATAGGCGTCGAAGGCCGGCTGTGCGAACAGCTCGCGCGACAGCTTGGCGCATTCGACCATCATCTTCAGGTCGAAGCCTTCCGGATCGCTCAGGTAGTTGGCCTCGATGCGCGCATCGGCGCGCGGATCCGCGCTGGCGAGCAGGATGCGACCGCGGCTGCGGGGGCGCAGGAAGCAGGCATGCGCGGTGTAGCCGTCGCCGGGCAGGCGGTTGCGGCCATGGTCGTCGAGCATCGCCGGCACGAAATGCATCTGGATGTCGGGCCGGTCGTCCGGCGCCAGCGACGAGCGCACGAACGCCCCGGCCTCGGCGATGTTGCTGCTGCCCGGGCCGCTGTGCCCGCGCAGGAAGTAGTCGAACGCGGTCTTCAGCTCGCTGGTGCGGTCGTAGGTGACGCGCTGGGTGCTGTGCTGCAGGGTGCAGATGTCGAGATGGTCCTGCAGGTTGCGGCCGACGCCGGGCAGCGCATGGCGCACGCTGACGCCCGTCTGTTCCAGGTGCTCGGCAGGACCGATGCCGGACAGCATCAGCAGCTGCGGCGAGTTGATCGCGCCGCCGCTGAGCAGCACTTCGCCGCCGCAGCGCGCGATCACTTCGTGGCCGCCGCGCGCGTAGGCGACGCCGACCGCGCGTCCCTGCTCCAGCAGGACACGACGGACCAGCGCGCCGGTGACGATGTCGAGGTTCTGGCGGTCGCGCGCGGGCTGCAGGTAGGCCACCGCCGACGAGCAGCGGGCGCCGTCCTTCTGGGTGACCTGGTACAGGCCGAAGCCGGCCTGCGTCGGGCCGTTGAAGTCGCCATTGCGCGCGAAGCCGGCCTGCACGCCGGCCTCGATGAAGGCGGCCGACAGCGGGTTCGTGTAGCGCAGGTCGGAGACGTACAGCGGGCCGTCGCCGCCGTGCAGCGCATCCGCGCCGCGCGCGTTGCGTTCCGAGCGGCGGAAGTAGGGCAGGGTGCTGGCCCAGTCCCAGCCGTCGGCGCCGGCGTTCGCCCAGTCGTCGTAGTCCTGCGGGACGCCGCGGATGTAGCACATCGCGTTGATCGAGCTGGAACCGCCCAGCACCTTGCCGCGCGGCCACCAGAGGCGGCGCTGGTCGAGCTGCGCCTCCGGCGCGGTGTCGTAGTTCCAGTTCACGCCCTTCTGGCCGACCAGCTTGGCCAGTCCGGCGGGCATGTGGATGAAGGGGTGCCAGTCGCGCGGGCCGGCTTCGAGCAGCAGCACGCGGCAGGCCGGGTCTTCGCTCAGGCGGTGGGCCAGCACGCAGCCGGCGGAACCGGCGCCCACGATGATGTAGTCGTACACATGCTGCCCTGGTGCGAAGTCCGGCCGAACCTAGCGGCGGGGGATAGAGCAAATGCTCTGCGGATGCGGTGGGGTGCCGCATCCATCGCATGCGTGCGGTTCCGTCGCCGCGCCGATCGGGGAAAAGGCTGGCGATGTTGCAGTGCATCGGATACCTTGCGCGCGGGGCGGCGTCAGGTCGCCAGGGCCAGATCCCAGGCGGAGAGCGGCGGTCGGTGAGCATCGAGGACAACCCTGCGTCGCGCCGGCTCGGATGGCGCCAGACGATCTCCGGCCTCGGCGTGGATTCGCCGGCGCTGTGGTGGTCGCTCCTCTATTTCTTCTGCCTGCTGACCGGCTACTACGTGTTGCGGCCCGTACGTGACGCGATGGGCGCGTCGGCGGATGCACAGGTGGTTTTCCCGCCGTCCGTGATCGCCTGGACTGAACGGATGGGTTTCGCCATCGGCGACTTCACCCTGCAAGTACTCTTCACCGGCACGTTCATTTGCATGGTGCTGCTGCAACCGGTGTACGGGGCATTGGTCTCCCGATTCCCGCGGCGAGTGTTCCTGCCGGTGGTCTACCTGTTCTTCATCGCTTGCCTGGGCTTCTTCTACTGGGCGTTCAATCACGAGCTGCCTGGGCGCGGTGCGGCATTCTTCATCTGGGTCGCGGTGTTCAACCTGTTCGCGGTGACCGTGTTCTGGAGCTACATGGCCGACGTCTTCGACAACGAGGGCGCAAAGAAGGTCTACGGGTACATCGGCGCCGGCGGGACGATCGGCGCCCTGACCGGGCCGATGATCACCAGCCTGCTGGTGGAACGCATCGGCGTGGCGCACCTGCTGCTGGTCTCGGCCGGGTTCCTCGTCCTCTGCCTTTACTGCATCCTGCGACTGCGGCCATGGGCCATCAAGCGGGAACAGTCCACGCGCGAAGCGAGTGGCGAGCAGGCGATGGGCGGCTCGGTGCTGGCCGGCCTGCAGCTGGTGTGGCAGGACCCGTTGCTGCGCGCGCTGGCGATGCTGATGTTCTTCGGCGTCGGCGTGGGAACGCTGCTCTACAACGAGCAGGCGGCCATCGCGCGCCAACTGGCGCAGGACACGTCCCGCACGGCGTACTACGCGCGATTGGATTGGGGCGTGAACCTGCTGACCATCTTCGTGCAAGTGTTCCTGACCCGCTGGCTGTTGCGCCGCTTCGGCGTAGCGCCGCTGTTGTTGATTCCGGCGGCCGCGATCCTGTTGGGCTTTGCAGTGCTGGCGGCATCGCCGCTGCCGGCACTGATCTGGGTGGTGCAGGTGGCGACGCGCGCCAGCGAGTTCTCATTGGCCAAGCCTGCACGCGAGACCCTCTACACCCGGGTGGGGCGCGAGGCACGATACAAGGCGAAGGCGGTGATCGACACGGTTGTCTACCGCGGCGGTGACCTGAGCTTCGTATGGCTGCACAAGTTGCTGTCCGGCTTCGGTTCCAGCGTGGTGTTCCTGACCGGTATCGCGGTTGCGCTCGGCATGAGCGTGGGCGCATGGCGCGTTATCAGGGCCCAGCGGGCACTACCGAGCGACACATCTGCATCGGATGCCGACAGGACGCACAGGTAAGCCACGCGGGTTAACGCTATGCTGCCCGCCACACGAGGGGGAGAGGGGAATGGATCTGATCGCGACGGGACTGGTGGTGCTGGTGGCACTGCTGCACGGCTACTTCCTGGTCCTGGAGATGTTCCTCTGGACCAAACCGCTGGGCCTGAAGACCTTCCGAAACACGCCGGAGAAGGCCGAGACCACCCGCGTGCTGGCCGCCAATCAGGGCCTCTACAACGGCTTCCTTGCCGCCGGCCTGATCTGGGGCCTGGTCACGGCGCAGTGGAACGTCGTGGTCTTCTTCCTGCTCTGCGTGATCGTGGCGGCGCTCTACGGCGCGTGGAGCGTCAACAAGCGCATCTTCTTCGTGCAGGGCGTGCCGGCGATCGCCGCGCTGGCGGCAGTGCTGTTCGTATCGATGATGGGCGCCGTCTCGCGCTGAGTGCGCGACCGGGCGAGGCTCAGCGCGTCGCCCACGCCAGCAGCAGTCCGCCCGAGGCGAACAGCACCAGCCAGGACAGGTGGCGGCCGCGCGTGATGACCAGCGGCAGCAGGCCGGAGATGCCGAGCGTGATCGCGAGAATGAGCGCGATGCGGCGTCCGCCGGCATCCGGCAGGCTTTCCAGCTGCAGCACGACCGCCGCCAGTCCCCACGCGATCACCGTGGTCAGGTGCCAGGCGAAGCGCAGGGTGCGCGTGGTGAACGCGGTGCCGCCGAACAGTTTCGGCAGGTCGGGCCGGCGAAACAGGCGGATGAGCAGGTAGCGCTCGCCCAGCACCGAATGCGCCAGGCCGAGCAGGATCATCAGCGTGGCCGCGGCGACCAGCATGTCAGCCGTCTTTCCGCGGACGCGGCGACACCCACATGTCGATGCGGGCGCGGAATACCGGTTCGCCCTGCGCGTTGCTGACGACCACGTCCATCGGCAGGTCGTAGCCCTCGGCCGACTCGCGCGGCTCGAACGCCGGCGTGGCGACCGCGTGCATGGTGCCGACCGCCTTCTTCAGGTACTCGACCGTCATGCCCTTCGGAATCCAGCGCATCGCGCGCGGGATGCTGACGTCGGTGGTCAGGCCGCCGACGAACTCGGCCAGGTTGCACAGCGCGATCGCGTGCACCGTGCCCAGGTGGTTGGTGACCGAACGGCGATGCTTGATCGTCGCCTCGCCGCGGCCGGGCTCCAGCCGCGTCATGCGCGGACCGATGCTGGCGAAGTAGGGCGCCTTGAAGCAGATCAGGCGCGAGAACAGCCAGTGACCGAGCGGTTTGCGGCTCAGGTTGCGGTAGATCTTCAGGACATCGGCGCTCATTCGAGGCTTCCGTATGTGCCCCTTCCCCTGCTTGCGGGGGAAGGTCGGGATGGGGGCGAGCGGAGACGGTGAAGGCAGGTCATTGCAATCCGCAGGAGGGCTGGCTTCGGTCGCCCCCACCCCAGCCCTCCCCCGCAGGCGGGGGAGGGGGCGGAATCGCGTCAGGCCGCTTCGCGCGGCTGGCGCTTGTGCTGCGGCAGGTCGTAGAAGCTGGCCGCGCGCAGTTCGTGGGTGTCGAAGTCGTCCACGGTGATCGTGTCCAGCGTGAGCGCGCGCAGCTCTTCCAGCAGCTTGCGCTCGTCGGCGGTGATCCAGCCTTCGCGCACGCCCTCGTCGAGTTGCGCGTTGTAGTCCAGCGCTTCGATGTCCTTGGTCTTCAGTGCCTTGAGGAACTTGCGCTCGACCGGCTCGGCGGCGACGGCGGTGGCCAGGTAGCTGTCGATGCGGCCGCCCGGGTTGTTCTCGCACGGGGTCAGGAACACGCCCTGGCCCAGGCGGTCGCGCGCTTCGTTCGGCGCCATCAGCAGCATCGCGACGCGATGGCTCAGGCGGTCGCCCGGGGCCACGGCGCGACGGCCGAACGGGAACACCACCGGCCACAGCAGCCAGCCCAGCGGCTTGATCGGGAAGTTGCGCAGCGCCTGCGACAGCGCCAGCTCGATCTCGTACGCGCTGTTATGGAAGGCCCAGGCCAGCAGCGGCTTGTCGGCTTCCGGCGTGCCGTCGTCGTGGTGGCGCTTGAGCACCGCGCTCATCATGTAGAGGTGGCTCAGCACGTCGCCCAGGCGGCCCGACAGCGATTCCTTGAACTTCAGCTTGCCGCCCAGCGCACCCAGCGAGATATCGGTCAGCAGCGCCAGGTTGGCGGCGTAGCGGTCGAGCTTGCGGAAGAACTTCTTCGTGTAAGCGTCGCCCGGCGCCGCGCCGATCTTCGAACCGGTGATGCCGAACCAGAACGAGCGCACGGCGTTGGAGATCGCGCCGCCGATGTGCGGGTACAGCACCGCGTCCAGCTGGTGGATGCCGGCCTTGGTGTCCGGATCCTGCGCCGCGCGCATTTCCTTGATGATGTACGGATGGCACAGGATCGATCCCTGGCCGAAGATCAGCAGGCTGCGCGTCATGATGTTCGCGCCTTCCACCGTGATGGCGATCGGCGAGGCCTGCCACGCGCGGCCGGCGAAGTTGCGCGGGCCCAGGATGATGCCCTTGCCGCCGACGATGTCCATCACGTCCTTGGCGACGTCGCGGCCCATGTTGGTGCAGTGGTACTTGGCGATGGCCGACGGCACCGACGGCACATCGCCGCGGTCCACGGCCGCCGCGGTGGCCTGCGACAGCGCGCTGATCGCATAGGCCTTGCCGCCGATGCGGGCCAGCGCCTCTTCCACACCCTCGAAGCGACCGACCGACAGGCCGAACTGCTTGCGGATGCGCGCATACGCACCGGTGACGCGCGCGCCGGCCTTGGCGCCGCCGCTGGCGGTCGAAGGCAGGGTGATCGAGCGGCCCACGGCGAGGCATTCGTTGAGCATGTTCCAGCCCTTGCCGGCCATCTCCACGCCGCCGATCAGCTGGCTGAGCGGGATGAACACGTCCTTGCCGTGGATGGGGCCGTTCTGGAACGGCGAGTTGAGCGGGAAGTGGCGGCGGCCGACGTCCACGCCGGGCGTCTCGCGCGGCAGCAGCGCCAGCGTGATGCCGATGTCGCGGGTGTCGCCGATCAGGCCGTCCGGGTCGTACATGCGGAACGCCAGGCCGATGATCGTGGCGACCGGCGCCAGCGTGATGTAGCGCTTGTCGAAGGTCAGGCGGATGCCGAGCACGTTGGCGCCGTTCCACTCGCCCTTGCAGACGATGCCGTAGTCCGGGATCGACGTCGCATCGGAACCGGCGAACGGACCGGTCAGGCCGAAGCAGGGCACTTCCTGGCCGATCGCCAGGCGCGGCAGGTAGTAGTCCTTCTGTTCCTGCGTGCCGTAGTGGTTGAGCAGTTCACCCGGACCCAGCGAGTTGGGCACGCCGACGGTGGAGCTGACCACGCTGCTGACCGAGGCGATCTTCTGGATCACCTTGTGGTGCGCGAGCGCGGAGAAGCCCAGGCCGCCGTACTGCTTCGGGATGATCATGCCGAAGAACTTGTTCTTCTTGATGTAGTCCCACAGCTCCGGCGGCAGGTCGGCGTGGATGTGGGTAATTTCCCAGTCGTTGGTCATCCGGCACAGCTCTTCCACCGGGCCGTCGAGGAAAGCCTGTTCTTCGGCGGAGAGTTGCGGCTTCGGATACGCCAGCAGCTTGTTCCAGTCCGGGTCGCCGGTGAACAGGTCGCCTTCGAAGCCGACCGAGCCGGTTTCCAGCGCGATGCGCTCGGTCTGCGACAGCGGCGGCAGCGCGCGGCGCAGGAAGCCCAGCGCCGGCGCGGTGATCAGCGGCTTGCGGATCGCCGGGATCAGCAGCGGCACCGCGACCGCCACCACGACCAGCGCCGCGACGACGGTGGCGGTGGGATTGGCGCCCAGCAGCCAGCACGCGACCAGCAGGCAGGCGGTGATCGCCGCCCAGTAGGCGAGCCGGATCCGGTGGTAGGCGGCGAACGCGCCCGCCAGCAGGAAGGCGAGGAAGGGGATGACGATGCTCATGGCGTTGTGGCTCCGGACACGGATTCGGTTACATCGGATTCGGCATTGCCGGGCGCGGCCGAGAGGCCTGCCAGGTATTCCAGCACGGTGGCGGTAAATGCGTCGTTGTCGTCGCCGGCCACCATGTGCGTGGCCTGCGGCAGGTGCACGTGGCGCGCATGCGGCACCAGCGTCTTGAATTCCTCGACGGTCTTCTCTGAGACCAGGTCGCTGCGGCCGCCGCTGATCAGCAGCACCGGGCACTGCACCCGGCGCGCCGCTTCGGCGATCGCATCCTGGTGCTGCGCGCTGTCGCGCGCCAGTTCGTCCACCAGGCGCGGATCCCAGTGCCAGCGCCAGCGCCCGTCGGCGCCTTCGCGTAGCAGCTCGCGCAGGTCGTCGGCGGATTTGCGCGTGCGGCGCTGCGGCTGGTACGCGGCGATGGTGTCGGCGGCGTGGTCGAGCGAATCGAAGCCGTCGGGGAAGGCGGTCATGAAGGCGAGGATGCGCTGCAGGCCCGCGGGCTCCCAGCGCGGGGTGATGTCGACCAGCACCATCGCGCGGAACAGGCCGGGCCAGCGCGATTCGGCGATCAGCCCGAACAGCCCGCCCATCGAGGCGCCGACCAGGATCGGTGGCTCCGGCTGTTCGCCGGCCACCACGATCAGGTCGTCGGCGAACTGGTCGCCGGTGTAGGGCAGGTCGGCGGCATTGCGGTCCGACTCGCCATGGCCGCGCGCGTCGTACGCCAGCCCGCCGTAGCCCTGCGCGGCCATCAGCTCGCCGGTGCGGTTCCAGGCACCGCCGGTCTGGCCGAAGCCATGCGCATAGATCAGGGCGGGATGCCCCTGCAGCGCGCGCGGCGACGGGAAGCGGCGGATCGCCAGTGCGACATCACCCTGTCCATGCCGCACGCGATCCGATCCGGCGTCGATGACGCTGGAAGAGCTCGCGAAGGCAGAAGAGGTACGTATCACCATACGGGCTAGTATGGGTTGTCGCATTTAGAGCAGTCAATCGGTTTGCCATTCGTGTTTCACATGCAACCGATTGATTTGTCTTTGCTTGTTGTGCGGCGCAGCATACATACCGCTACACACCTCGGCGTATGGTTAAATGCGGACCATGAGCACACCCAGTCCTGAAACGCCCGCCAACCCCCCTACCCGCAACGCGCGTCTCAGCGCGGATGACTGGGCGCAGGCCGCGCTTGACCTGATCGCGGAGCAGGGCGTCTCGGCGGTCGCGGTGGAACCGCTGGCGCGCCGGCTGGGGGTCACCAAGGGCAGTTTCTACTGGCATTTCCCGTCCCGCGACGCGCTGCTGCAGGCGGCGCTGGAGCGCTGGGAAGTAGGCGAGCAGGAGAACATCTTCGGCAGTCTGGAGAAGGTCGCCGATCCGCGCGAGCGCCTGCGCGCGCTGTTCCAGCTGGTCGGCCATGAAGTCAAGCCTCACATCATCTACAGCGAACTGCTGAAGGCGCTGGACCATCCGGCCGTGCAGCCGGTGATCGACCGCATTTCCCAACGCCGGCTCGACTATCTGGTGGCGATGTTCCGCCAGGCGGGACTGCAGCGCACAGACGCCACCCATCGTGCGCGCCTGGCCTATGCGGCCTACGTGGGCTTCCTGCAGCTGTCGTTGCAGCTGCAGCAGCCGCGCATGACGTCGGACGAGTTCGAGACCTACCTCGAGCACGTCATCTCGACGCTGATTCCCGACTGACGGATCGCGCGACGCCACGCATGGATCGCCGCCCGCGCGCGCTGTCGTTGTATGGCTTGTGTCTGGCGACGGTACTGATGCTCGCGGCGACGGTGTACGTCAGCCTGGATTCCCGTTACTACTTCTTCTACGACGACGCACGGCGTGCTGCCTGGGAGTGGAATCCGGCGGGCGTGCTGTCGATGCTTGCCATCATCGCGCTGGAAGCCGGCCTGATGGCCGCCGTCATCGCACCCAGGCGTCCTGCTGCACTGTGGCTGCGCGCCATGCTCGCGTTGCTGCCCATGCTGCCGTGGGCGCTCATGTCCAGCATGTACGTCATGCACGCGCCAGGCTATGTGCTGCTGCACCTGCTCTGGTGCTGGCTGCTGGTGCTATTGCTTGCGGTGATGCTGGTGGTATCCGCGAGCGCGGATCTGTGGCGCCGCTGGAGGGCGTGAGCCTCCATCCCGTATCGTGGGGCGGGCCTGGGCCGACCGCGCGTGATCTCCGTCGGGACGGGCGAGAAGCCAGCACACTGGGCTGTGCGTCGAGGCACCATCCACTTGCACGACGCCTCAGGTGTCATCCGGGATGTCGCTCTGGGTAACGCCCCAGTTCTCGTCTTTCCAGTAGGTAAGCGACATGCCGTCGGCAACGCAGAGCACGATAGCGCCGCCTGGCCGATCCCATTCTTCGCAGCCGTCCAGCGCGTTGCGCCGCGTGGGTTCGCCGAAGCGTGCTTTGCATGCGCTGGAAACACGCGTCGCTTCCTGTTCCGTCAGCGTCGGAACAAACCGGAACGCCAACTGGTTGACTGCGCGGTCACCGATGCCGACCCAGAGGTTTCCGGGAAGTCCGAGCACCCTCGCCGTGCGATCAGAACACGACACATCGCACAGCATCTCCGGATACTGCTGCCGAAGCTCGGTATAGCCAAGCCCGATACGGGCGCCGGCCAGATCGAACGTGTCATCCGGTGCGGCGGCGAGGGACAGCGCGAACAATGCTTCGATGATCATGACGCCTCCGGCGACGTTCGGTTGTATCGGAAGGGTGAGGCATGGATCTTGGTGCCGATCCGTGGCGTACGCGCCGCATGCGTCGTCATTCGGGTAGGCCCGGGAAAAGTCCCCAGAACGCGATCGCCACAAGGCAGCTCCATGCCAGAGCCTGCAACGGCGCACGTGACGCCCATTGCGGACGGGTGATGCCGAGTGCGATCCGGCCCGCGAACACGAGGGCGGTAGATGCGCCCAGCAGCGGCAGCTCGAGCAGGTTCGAAAGCGACTTGTCGCGTCCGTCGACAGAGGTCAGGCCCACCCAGACGAGGTAGGGCGCCAGCACCTGCAGCGCATCGGCGACCTGCAGACGCACGCGCCGGAAGACGAACGCCCAAGGCAGCGCGCCAACGACCAGTGCCGGGATCGCGAACAACGCATAGAGGGCGAACAGCTCAGTCATCGGAGGTCACGCCGGCCCCATCGCCCGCTGCCGCAGGCCGCTCCGCCACTCCCGCTGCTCGCGCACATACCCGCTGCGCTCCAGCCAGCGGAAGATCGAGCGCACCGTAACGACCGGGTAGTCGCCGGACAGGCGCGTGCCGACGGAGTGATCGGTGAAATCGGTGTTGGCGGAGAACAGCCCGCCCAGCACGCGCTTGGAGTACGCGATATGCACCGTGTCCGGCACGAAGCCGTCGCCGCGCGCGAACGCGTAGGCGCTGCGGCGGTCGTAGATGCCGCGGTCGGCGAGGGCGGCGGCCATCACTTCCACGATCCACGCGGTGGAGTTCTGGTAGTCCTCGCTGCCGGGTCGGGCGATCAGGTTGTAGCGCGGGTGGTGCAGGCTGTGGCGCGGCATCTGCCGCAGGCGCTGCGCGAGACGGTCGGCGACGTCGGGTGCGAACCAGACGATGCGCAGGTCCTGGTTCACCAGATCGTCGGCGAAGAAGTTCACCAGCCCCTGCGCATACAGGCCGGAGCGGTCGCTGCCGCATTCGTTGAGCAGGTGCACGACGGTCCAGCGCCCGTGTGCGTGGTCGCGCACCGCGAAGCCGGCATGGCTGTAGACCAGCCCCTGTTTCGACAGGTCGGTGCCGACGCGCGCGATCAGCGCGACCGGCGCGTTCACCTCGTCCAGCTGCTGCGCGGCCAGCAAGGCGGTGCGCGCGGCCTCGGCCACCTTGTACGGCGGCATCTCCAGTTGCTTGCAGGCATCGCCCCCGCGTGCCGTCCCTGGCAACACGAGGGCGATGACGAGGCACAGCACCGCGAGCGCGCGCATCGCGCTCAGCCGCCGTAGCGGTGGCTGTGGATATGCGGACGTGCGGCGTCGTTGGCGATGAAGCACAACGCCTCGCCGGCCGCGCTGAGGATCCAGCCGGTCGACACCGCCGCGACGCTGATCGCCGTGCCGATCGCGATGCCGAGCCGCTTGATCGCTTCCGCACTCAGGTAGACCACGAACGAGGCCGCGCCCACCACGCCCGCCGCCGCGACGGACACTGTCACCGCGACGCTGCCGGCGACCACCGCCACCCCGGTGACCACCGCCGAGGCACCGTGGCCCAGCGCGTGGATCACGGCGACGGGGACTTCGATGGACGCTTCCAGGCTGGCCTGCGACATGCGGCTGGCGCCGTCGGATTGCGCTGCGGCCTGCGCCGGCAGGGTCAGGCCGCCGGACAGCGCGGTGGCCAGGGCGAGGGTCAGCGAGCGGGCGATCAGGCGGGTCATGGCACGGTCTCCGGGGTCGGCCGCACCATGGGCGCGGCCGGCGGCGGTGTTCAACCGGCATCGACGAGGTAAGCTCCGGCGCAACAACGGGTATAGGAATCCGCTACCGATGGCCGTCTCCGTCGACCTGATCGATGCCCTGAAGCGCTGCCTGCGCGCGCAGAACCTGACCTACCGCGAACTCGCCACGCGCATCCGCATGAGCGAGGCGGCGGTGAAGCGCATGTTCTCGCGGCGCGCCATGAGCCTGCAGCGGCTGGAGCAGATCTGCGAGGTGCTCGATGTCGGCCTGGCCGAGCTGAGCGCCGAGGCCTCGCGCGGGCGCAAGGCGATGGCGCTGCTCAGCGAGGCGCAGGAGCAGGCGCTGGTCGACGAACCCACCCTGCTGCTGGCGCTGTTCCTGACCCTCAACCGCTGGCGGCAGGACGATGTGATGGGGCACTTCGGCTTCACCCCGGCGCAGTGGACCGGGCTGCTGGTGAAGCTGGACCGGCTGGGCATCATCGAACTGATGCCCGGCAACCGCGGCCGCGCGCTGACCGCGCGCAACTTCCGCTGGCGCGCCGACGGGCCGATGGAGCGCTACTTCCGCCACACGCTGCTGACCGACTACTTCGCCGATCCCTTCGATGGCGAACAGGACGCGCTGCTGCTGCTCAGCGGCAGCCTGAGCGTCGACGGCATCAAGCAGCTGCGGCAGCGGCTGGAGGAAGTGGCGCGCGAGTTCGATGCGCTGCTCGCGCGTGACGCGACGCTGCCGGCGGAGGATCGGGTGGGCGTCAGCCTGGTGCTGGCGCAGAAACCTTGGTTGTTGCAGCTGTTCAATCCCTATCGGCGCTCGCGGGGCGCCTGATTGCCGCGGGTAGATCGGGCTCGGCATGCCGAGAATCGAGCCCGGAAGGCCATCGATGGGGCAAAAAGGGCCATCGATCGGGCAAAACGCGTCATCGATCGAGCTCGACGGGCCATCGATCGAGCAAAGAGCCCCATCGATCGCCTTCTGTGCTCCATCGGAATGGCTTTCCGAGCCCCATCGGTGGGACTTTCTGCTCCATCGATGGCGTCCAGTGCTCCATGCATGGCGCCCCGAGCTCCATCGATCGCTTTCCGAGCCCGATCGATGGCTTTCCGGGCTCGATCGATGGCCCTTTTTGCTCCATCGATGGGGCTCTGCGCCTTGCGAATCGGGCTGCGAAGGCCATCGAAGGCTTCTTGCCCCCTCACCCCAACCCTCTCCCCCGCAGGCAGGGGAGAGGGAGCGATACGCCTTTCCTCCTCTCCCCCGCTGGCGAGGGAGAGGATGCCGAAGGCAGGTGAGGGGGTGAGCGGAGGCCGTAGCGCCCATGCGTCCACGGCCTCGCCACTCCCTCGGTCCGTCACCCCAGCCCTCTCCCCCGCAGGCAGGGGAGAGGGAGCGATATGCCTTTCCTCCTCTCCCCCGCTGGCGAGGGAGAGGATGCCGAAGGCAGGTGAGGGGGGAGCGGAGCCCGTAGCGCCAGTGCGTCCGGAGCCTCGCCGCCTTTCTTGGCCCCCTCACCCCAGCCCTCTCCCCCGCACGCGGGGGAGAGGGGGGGGGGCGACCACCGGCCTCCTCCCGCCTTAGCCTGACCGCCAGCCGACCCCGGGCGCGTTCTCCTCGTCTGAAGGACAAGACATTGGTATCATTTTGGTCTCACTTTTCGAGGGTGGCGCATGAACGCAGCGGTCGATGTTTTCAAACGCAACGATTTTCCGGGCAGTTCGCTGGACGCGTTGAATGCCTGGGTTGCGGAGGTCGCCGCGCTCACCCAGCCCGATCACATCCACTGGTGCGATGGCAGCGATGCCGAGAACGCGCTGCTGACGAAGCAGATGCTGGCCGACGGCACGCTGCTGCCGCTGAACCCCGAAACCCACCCGCACAGCTGGCTGCATCGCTCCAGCCCGAGCGACGTGGCGCGCGTGGAGCACCTGACCTTCGTCTGCACGCCGCAGCAGGAAGACGCCGGCCCCAACAACCACTGGATGGCCCCCGCCGAGGCGCACGCGAAGATGGACGCGCTGTTCGCCGGCTGCATGCGCGAACGCACGCTGTACGTGATTCCCTACTGCATGGGCCCGATCGATTCGCCGCTGTCGCGCTGCGGCGTGGAGATCACCGATTCGCCGTACGTGGTGGCGAACATGCGCCTGATGACCCGCATGGGCGCCGCGGCGCTGGCGCGCATCGAGCGCGAGGGAACGTTCGTACGTGGCCTGCACTCCACCGGCGAGCTGGACCCCGACCGCCGCTTCATCATGCATTTCCCCGACGAGCTGACCATCAAGAGCTTCGGCTCCGGTTACGGCGGCAATGCGCTGCTGGGCAAGAAGTGCCACGCACTGCGCATCGCCTCGCACCAGGCGCGCAGTGAAGGCTGGCTGGCCGAGCACATGCTGATCGTCGGCATCGAGAACCCGCAGGGCGAGACGCACTACATCGCCGCCGCGTTCCCGTCGGCCTGCGGCAAGACCAACCTGGCCATGCTGATTCCGCCGGAAGGCTATCGCCAGGCCGGCTGGAAGGTGTGGACCGTCGGCGACGACATCTGCTGGATGCGCCCGGGCGCCGACGGCCGTCTGTACGCGATCAACCCGGAAG
This sequence comes from Pseudoxanthomonas sp. LjRoot206, assembly GCF_056175725.1. Lineage (NCBI taxonomy): Bacteria > Pseudomonadati > Pseudomonadota > Gammaproteobacteria > Lysobacterales > Lysobacteraceae > Pseudoxanthomonas > Pseudoxanthomonas sp. LjRoot206. The sequence continues at coordinate 279,165 of NZ_JBGFFI010000003.1, read as the reverse complement.
CCGGCTTCTTCGGCGTGGCGCCGGGCACCTCGGACAGTTCCAACCCCAACGCGCTGGCCACCATCAGCCACCACACCATCTTCACCAACGTCGCCGTGACCGACGAGCAGGAGCCGTGGTGGGAAGGCCTGGATTCGCGCACGCCGGCACTGGACTGGCAGGGCCGTCCGTACGACGCCGCCAACGGCCCGGCCGCGCATCCGAACTCGCGCTTCACCGTGTCGGCCAGACAGTGTCCCAGCTACTCGCCGCGCGCGGAAGACCCGCAGGGCGTGCCGATCAGCGCCATCGTGTTCGGCGGCCGCCGCGCCTCGCTGGTGCCGCTGGTGTTCGAAGCGCGCGACTGGACGCACGGCGTGCTGGTCGGCGCGGCGATGGGCTCGGAAACCACCGCCGCCGCTACCGGCGCGGTCGGCGTGATGCGCCGCGACCCGATGGCGATGAAGCCGTTCTGCGGCTACAACTTCGCCGACTACTTCGCGCACTGGCTCTCGTTCGATGGCGCCAACGCGAAGCTGCCGAAAATCTTCCACGTGAACTGGTTCCGCAAGGGCGGCAACGGCACGTTCCTGTGGCCGGGCTTCGGCGAGAACCTGCGCGTGCTGGAGTGGATGATCCAGCGCGTCGAAGGCAAGGCCGACGCGGTGGAGACCCCGATCGGTCACCTGCCGCGGGCCGAGGACCTCAACCTGGACGGTGTGGCGCTGAGCGATGAGGCGCACGAGCTGCTGTTCGGCTTCGACCGCGCCGGCTGGCAGGCCGAGTTCGCCAGCATCGGCGACTACCTGGAGGAATTCGGCGCCCGCACCCCGCAGGCGCTGAAGGACGAACAGCAGCGCATCGCCGCTCGCCTGGCGCACTGATTCCCCGCCTCGCGCATTCCTTTCCTGCGCAAGCCCCGCCGCGTCCACCCCGGATGCCGCGGGGCTTTTTCTTTGAGCGGTCGAGAGCGCTGCGAGCCCCTCTCCCTGCGGGAGAGGGGTTGGGGAGAGGGCCAAGGGAGTGGGGTTTGCGGGCCGCCGTGCTCTTGCAAGGAGCGCAGCGCGGATGTTGCGGGTGCCCGTACGTGCAGGATCGGTGGACGTCGCCGACCCTCACCCCAACCCCTCTCCCGGTGGGAGAGGGGCTCTGTCCGTGCGCGGCTCGCATCATTGCTGCGGAATGAGGCCACGCCCGAGAAAAAAGTCCGGCGCCTCTAAACCCCTGCGCACCTCCCCGCATCCTAGTCAGTATGCTGAATGCCGTGATCGACCCTTTCTCCGACAGCCTCGCCCCCGAGGACACCGCCGCCCAGGACACCGCCCTGGCGCGTTCGGCCGCCGGTGGCGACATGCGGGCCTTCGAGGCGCTGTACCGGCGCCACGCGAGCCGCATCCATGGCGTCATCCAGCGCCTGGTGGGCCACCACGGCGTACGGGCGGAGGACCTGACGCAGGAGGCGTTCGTGCGGGCCTGGCAGGCGTTGCCGGCGTTCCGCTTCGAAAGCGCCTTCAGTACCTGGTTGCACCGCCTCGCGGTGAACACCGCGCTGATGGAACTGCGCGGCCGCCGCAACGGACCGCGCTTCGACGATGACGAGGACGCGCTGGACGGGCTGGGCCTGGCCGACAGCGCAGGGCAGGGCACCGCCCTGTCGATGGACCTGGAACGCGCGGTGGCCACGCTGCCGCCCCGCGCCCGCGCCGTACTGGTCCTGTACGACGTGGAAGGCTGGAAGCATGAAGAGATCGCCGCCGAACTGGGCATGGCGGTCGGCAGTTCGAAAGCCCAGTTGCACCGCGCGCGGCACCTGCTGCGCGAGCGTCTAGGAGCACACGCATGACCCCCAACGATCCCACTCCGTTGTCCGACGACGCACTGCGCTGGCAGTTGCGTGCCCTGCGCCAGGACGTGCCGCCGTCGCGCGACCTGTGGCCGGACATCGCCGCGAAGCTGGCGGCGGCGCCCGCACCGGCGGTCGCCACGGAGCTGCGCCATCGCCGCGTGGCGCCGTTCGCCCTGGCCGCGTCCGTGCTGCTGGCCGTCACGGTGACCTGGCAGCTGCAGCGTGCGCCCGAAGGCGATGCGCTGATCCAGCGCGAAGCCGCCGCGATGACGCGCGACTACACCGGCGCCCTGGCGCAGATGGATGCGCAGGCCAAGGCCTCGCCCGACTACGCCCCGGCGCTGCATGCGCTGGACCAGAGCGCCGCCGAGATCCGCCACGCCATCGCCACCGATCCCCAGGCGCGCTTCCTGCTGGAACAACTGCGCCGCACCTACGCCCGACGCCTGGCATTGACCCAGCGCGCGGTCATGACCTGAGGAGTTTCCCCATGCGTACATCGTCCTTCTCGCTGCTGCTGGCCACTGCACTGCTGGCCCCCTCCGCCCTGGCGCAGACCGCCATCAACGAGACGCGCCCGCTGGATGCGCGCGGCCGCGTCGACATCAGCAACGTCAGCGGCCGCATCGAAGTGCGCGGCTGGGAACGCAATGAAGTCCAGATCACCGGGACGCTGGGCAAGGGCGTGGAGCGCCTCGACATCGACGGCTCGCGCGAGCAGCTCGACATCGAGGTGCGCTACCCCAAGAGCAACTGGGGCGGCAACCGCGCCGGCCCGACCAATCTGGTGGTGATGGTGCCGGTGCGCGCGGACCTGGACATCGAGTCCGTGGCCGCCAACGTGGATGTCAGCGGCGTGGCCTCCGGTGAGCTCTCGATCAGCAGCGTCAGCGGCAGCGTCGTCGCGGCGGCCGCACCGCGCAAGGCGGACATCGAAACGGTCAGCGGCAGCGCCAACCTGACGCTCAACAGCGAGGACGTGGACGTCAGCACGGTCAGCGGGTCCATCGTGCTGCGCGGCCGCCTGAATGGCAACATCGATGCGGAAACCGTCTCCGGCCGCATCGAAGTGGTCGTCAACGGCGAGCGCGTGCGCGACCTCAGCGCCAGCACCGTCAGCGGCAGCGCCACCGTCACCACCGCACTGGCCCCGGCCGGCGAGATCAGCATGGAGTCCGTCAGCGGCAGCCTGCTGCTGCGCCTGCCCAGGGACGTGTCCGCGCAGGTCAGCGGCGAGAGCTTCAGCGGCAGCCTCAAGGCCACCGGCGTGACCATCGAGAAGCGCCGCGGTCCCGGTGCCACCTTCTCCACCACCTACGGCAGCGGCAGCGGCCGGGTGAGCGTGGAGACGTTCTCGGGCAGCGCGGAAGTGCGGCTGGAGTAAGCGCATCGGCGGCGCCGCGATGTCCCGTATCATCGACGCGTTACCCGATGATCCCGACCGAGGCTCCGCCGCATGACCAGCGCCGCATTCCATGTCCAGCAGGCGCGCCATCATCTGGAGACCGGCAACGCGGAGCAGGCGCTGGCGGATGCGGAACAGGGGCTGGCCAGGCATGCCGGCGACACCGGACTCCAGCTGGTCGTTGCGCAGGCGCTGATGGCGCTGCAACGGTTCGCCGAGGCCATCACGCAACTCGAAACGCTCACCGCCGCCGCGCCGGATACCGGCGAAGCCTGGATGCGCCTCGGCGCCTGCCGCCTCCATCTGGGCGACACGGCAGGCGCGGTCGACGCCCTCGAACGTGGCGTGGCCTGCGCGCCGGACTCGTTCATCGCCCGCCTGCAACTCGCCGAAGCGCTGCAGGCGCTGGACCGGACCGACGATGCGCTGGTGCACTTCTTCCGCGCGGTCACCACCGCGCAGGCGAAGGGGCGCTGGCTCAACGACCAGACCACCGCGCCCGACCTGCGCGACCGCGTGCGGCAGGCGATGGCGATCATCGATGCCGGCCGGCAGGCGCTGTTCTTCAACGCGATCACCCCGCTCATCCAGCAGCACGGCGCCGAGGCGCTGCAGCGCGTCGCGCATGCGCTGGAGGGCTACCTGGGGCTGCGGCCGTCGGGCAGCCCGGATCCACGCCAGCAGCCCACGTTCTTCCATGTGCCCGACCTGCAGCCGGAGCCGTATTTCGATCGCGCGCTGTTTCCCTGGTATGCCGTGCTCGAGCAGTCCGCCGGGGCGATCCGTGGTGAACTGGAGCGGGTGCTGTCGGCGCGCGCGGGACTGCAGCCGTTCCTCGACTTCAGCGGCGGCGCGCGCAAGGGCGATTTCCTCGAGAATCCGCGCGACCTGGACACCGCGGCGTGGGATGCGTACTTCTTCTACCGCCATGGCGAGGTGTTCGCCGACCACCTGGCGGCCTGCCCCGCGACGGCTGCGGCGCTGGCGCAGGTGCCGCTGACGCGCATCGAGGGCCACGCGCCGGAGGTGCTGTTCTCGCTGCTGTCGCCCGGCACGGTGATCAAGCCGCACCATGGCGTGACCAACAGCCGCGTCGTCACCCACCTGCCGCTGATCGTGCCGCCGGATTGTGCGCTGGACGTGGGCGGCGTGGAGCACGCATGGACGGAAGGCCGCTGCGTGACGTTCGACGACACCTTCCTGCACGCAGCCTGGAACCGCAGCGACCGGCTGCGCGTAGTGATGATCCTCGACACCTGGCATCCCCGCCTGCGCGAGGTGGAGGTGCAGGCGCTGAAGCAGCTGGTGGAGACGATCGGCGACTTCAACACGCGCGCGGGCGTGGCCTGATACGACGTCCTGCTCAGCGGTGGGCGCTTTCCGGGCCGCCGGTCGCGTCGAACAGCAGGTAGGTCGACAGGATGTACTTGTCGCCGGAGATCGTCGGCGTGCCGACGTGCTGGAACATCCAGTACGGCGGGAACATCAGCAAGCGCCCGGCGCGCGGCTGCACCTCGGTGCCGAGGTCCATGAAGCGCGTGCCGCCGCCTTCTGCGACGTCGTTGAGGTACCACAGGAACACCATGTAGCGCCCCGCGACGGCATCGACGGCGTCGAAGTGCGGCTGGAAGCGGTCGCCCGAGTTGGCGCGGTACTTCTTCATCGTCAGCCGGTCGATGCGCGGGCGCATCGGGATGGGCAGGCTGAGCGGCACGTCGGCGTTGTAGCGCGCCAGCGCTTCCTCGATGCGGGTCATGAAGAAGCCGAGGAACGCGTCGTCGCCGAGCCGGGACAGGTTCATCTCGGTCCAGCGGCTCTCCTCCAGCGCGGCGCGGTAGCCGCGTCCGTTGGGCACCTGGAACTGCGGCGACGCCTCGAAGCCGTCGATCAGCTGGCGACAGAACGCGGCAGGCAAGGCGTCGTCGTAGGTGCGGATGTAGTCGGCCAGGGCGTGCATCGGGTCATTCCACCGTGAGGTCGTAGCCCCAGTGGTCGGCCACCGGCTGCAGGAGGGGCAGGGCGGTGCGCAACCACGGCGCGTACGGATGCCAGCGCCCGACCGCGCGCGCGTTCACCGGTTCGACGACCTGCGAATAGCTGGGCGTGCTGATGTAGCCCTTGCGCGCAGCATGCTGGCTGAACTGCGCCAGGAAGTCGCGGTCGGCGATGTCGAGGAACGCGCCGATGCGGTCGACCTGGGCGGGGAAGTCGCCGACGGTCTCCTCGTAGCGGAGGATCAGCGTGTCCGGCGCCAGCAGCGCCTGGTGGTGGATCCAGAAGCGCATCGCATTGACGTAGCTCTTGGCCAGCCGCTCCAGGCTGGAGCACAGCACCATGAAGGCGGGCGAGCGGAAGTTCTGCATGTAGCAGCTCAGCAGCACGTCGCAGGGATGGCGCAGCGCCAGGATGATCTTCGCGTTGGGGAACAGCCGCACGATCATCGGCAGGCGCAGCATGTTGAGCGGATTCTTGTCGACCAGTTGCTGCCCGGGCGCGAGGCTGATGACTTTCGCGACCTCGGTCCAATAGACCGCGCGCAGATCGTCCGCGGTCGCCGCCTCCATCCGGTCCAACCCGTGCGGATACGCGAGGCCGCGCTTTTCCATGTGCTCGATGCAGCGCTGCAGCGTCGCGCGCTCGTCCATCGAGGCGTAACCGGGGTGCGCATCCAGCATCTGTTCCAGCATGGTGGTGCCCGAGCGCGGGAAGCCGACGATGAACACCGGCGACGCCTTTTCGTCGGGCGCATGCGGGTCGCTACGGAAACCGCCTTCGTCGTCCGCCAGCCATTTGCTGGAGACCTTCAGCGGTTCGGCATCGGAGTGGGCGATCTCCGGCACCACGTCTTCCGCGAGGCGGAAATGGATCGCGTGCGCGCGCGCCAGGTGCTCCATCGCCGTGGCCGGATCCTTGCGCTTGTCGGCGATGGTGGCCAGGGTGAAGTGCGCATTGGCTTCCGCCTGCACGTGGGGCTGCAGCGCGATGATGGCGCTGGCGGCCTGGTGCGCGGCGTCGTAGTCCTTGCGGCGCATGGCCAGCGAGGATTCCAGGTGCAGTAGGTCGATCTGTTCCTGGCGGCCCGCGACGGTCAGTGCGGCGCGCGCCTGCACCAGCAAGGCCTCGGCCTGCGCGATCCGGTTGGTGCGCTCGCTCAGCTGGGCCAGGCGGATGATGCCGGACGCGGCCTGTTGCATGCCGGGCGCCAGCAGCAGGGCCTCGGCTTCGTCGGTACGGCCTACCTGCATCAGTGCCGTGGCGAGCTCTTCGCGCAGGTGCGGCGGCAGGCCTTGCCATGCGCTAGCGGCGGGAATCAGCGCCGCTGCGCGTTGCGCATCGCCGCATTCGAAGCACGCCAGCGAGGCGTAGATGCGGGCTTCGGGGACATCGGGTTCCAGCTCCACGGCGTCGAGGAAGCGATGCCGCGCTTCGGCGATGCGGCCCATGTCCATCAGCAGCAGGCCGTAGTCGACCAGGAAGCCGGTGTTGCGCGGCTCCAGCGCCAGTGCGCGGCGATAGGCGTCGTCGGCGTCCGCGTACTCGCCCAGGCGGCGCAGAACCAGCCCGAGGTTGGCCCAGTGGCCCGCCACCTGCGGATGGGCGAGGGCCAGCTGGCGGTACACCGGCGCGGCCTCGTGGTCGCGGCCCAGGTTCTGCAGGCTCATCGCGAGCAGCGTGGCGAAACTCTCGTCGCCGGGCGAGGCGTTCAGCGCCTGCCTGCACAGGCTCGCGGCGTCCTCGAAACGGCCGCTCTGCAGCAGCATGACGGCTTGCTGGATCAGGGGTGGATTCATCGTCGGATTCTAGCGTGGCAACAAAAAGGCCGCGCGGCGTAAGCCGCGCGGCCCAGGGTACTGCGTTACCGCATGCTGCTTAGAAGTTCATCGTGTAGCGCGCCCACAGGTAACGGCCGACCGTATCGAAGGTCTGCACGTCGGTGTTGGCGTTCAGCACGTTGTTCTGGAACAGGGTCTGCGGCTGCTTGTCGAACGCGTTGTCCAGGCCGACCTCGACCTTCGAGTTGAACCACGGCAGCGAGTACGCGGCGCTGAAGCTGTGCACCAGGTAGTCGTCGAAGCGACGGGCGTAGCAGAACTCCGGCGCGTTGGCCGGGTTGCAACCCGCGTCCGCACTGGTGCCCTGGCGCAGGTCGTTGCTGCCGATGTCGAAGCCGCTGACATAACGCGCGCGCCAGCTCAGGCCCAGGTCGCCCTTGTTCCAGTTGACGAACAGACGGCCGCGGGCACGGGCGTACATGCCGTACGACGGGTTGTAGGTGCCGGCGATGTGCTTGACCGGATCTTCTTCGCTGAGCGGGTTGACGTCGTTGTCGTAGCGATCGATGTAGGTCGCGTCCAGGCCGAACAGCCAGCTGCCCCACGCGGTGTCGGGCAGGCGGTAGCGCACGGCCAGGTCGTAGCCCTGCGTGTCCAGGCGGCCCAAGTTGACGATCGGCTCGCGGATGAAGTCCACCTGGCCATCGCTGCGACGGTTGATGAATTCGCAGAACGGGTGGCTGTCATCGTTGTAGCAGGTGTCGACCACGGTCTGCGCGTCGGCGCGGGTGATCGTGTCGTCCAGGTACAGGCGCCAGTAGTCCAGGCTGACCGACAGGCCGGGCGCGAACGACGGGTCGTACACGACGCCCCACGAGAACGACTTGCCCGATTCCGGCTTGAGGTCGAAACCGGCGGCGACGGCACCGGACCACACGCCGTTGGACTGGCTGGTCGGGGCCGGCGCGATGCCGGTGCCCGGGATGGCGGTCGCACCCGCGCCCGCACCGCACGCGTTTTCGTGCGTGCGCGGCGTGCCGGTCGCACCATAGCCTTCGCACTTGTCGTTCAGCTGCGGGGCGTTGCCCTGCGGACCGTCGTACAGGTTGCCGATGGTCGGCGCGCGGAAGACTTCCGCCACCGTGCCGCGGAACAGCAGGTTCTCGATCGGACGCCATTCCACCTGCAGCTTGCTGTTGGTGGTGTCGCCGAAGGTCGAGTAGTCGGAGTAGCGGCTACCCAGCGTCACCGACAGCAGGTGCGCGAACGGCAGGTCGGCCAGGATCGGCACGTACAGTTCGCCGTAGACTTCCGTCACGTCGTACTTGCCGCCGACCGGCGAGGAGCAGGCTTCCTGCGAGATCATGCAGCGGCCGGTATCGTCGGCGATCGCGATGTAGTCGACTTCACTGCGCTGGTATTCCTCGCGCCACGCGCCGCCGAACGCCAGCTGCACGGCACCGGCCGGCAGGCTGAACAGTTCGCCCGAGGCGTTGGCTTCGAAGCTGCGCGTCTGGTACATGGTCGAGTAGACCGGACGGGCTTCCGCGGCCTGCATCGTCGCGACCGACTGCGGGTCGAAGATGTTGAAGATGTTCAGCGGCGTACAACCGGCGATGACCGCACCCGGTGCACCGCACTTCACCACGCCGTCGGTGTCGCGGAACGACGGGCCGAGGGCGTCGGTCAGGCTGGCGTAGTCCACGTAGCCGTAGCTGGTGTTCTCGCTGAAGTAGTGGCCGTAGTTGAACGCGGCGTCCCACTTCCAGCTTTCGCCCACGAAGCCTTCCAGGCCGGCGACGACCTGCGAGGTGGTGGTGTCGTAGTACGAACGGCGCTGGCCCAGCGAGGTCCAGCGGGTCAGGAACTGGTTGACGCTGCCGTCAGCCGCCGGACCGAAGTTCTGGTCGAACGGGTTGTAGAAGTTGTCGGCCGAGATCACCACGCCGTCGCTGTTGGCGTCGAACGGCAGGGCCGCGATCGCGAAGTTGGACGAGGTCTTGTTGTGGTACACCTCGGCGAACGCGTTGAGGTTGTCCGTGATCTGGTAGTTCGCCAGGAAGAACGCGTTGGTGCGCTCCTGCGGCGTCATGATCAGGTTGGTCGCCTGGTAGTTGTACGAGTCGCGCGCACCGTTGTAGCAGCGGTAGTCGCCCGTGGCGGCGCCAGTGGTGCCGGGGGTCAGGGTGACCGACGAGCAGCCGTACTGCGTCGCCAGCGCGCTGCCGGCCGGGAAGTAGATGCGGCCGTTCGGGTTGCGGCTGGAACCGAAGACGGTGACGTAGCCGGAGTACAGATACGTGGCGTCCTTGGAGAAGTCGCGGTCGGCGGACGAGATGCCGTCGAACTTGTTGTAGCTCAGGCCGGCGATGATGTTGCCCTTGTCGCCCACCTGGCCGAACGTCAGCGAACCGCCGCTGCGCTGGCCGTCCTGGTGACCCGGGGTGATACCGAAGTCGACCGAGGCGGTCATGCCGTCGAAGTCGCGGCGCAGGATGAAGTTGACCACGCCCGCGACCGCGTCCGAACCGTACACGGCGGACGCACCGCTGGTCAGGATTTCGATGCGCTCCACGGCCGAGGCCGGGATGGAGTTGACGTCGGCGTTGACGACGCGGCGGCCGTTCACCAGCAGCAGGGTGCGGGCCGAACCCAGACCACGCAGGTCGATGGTGGATGCACCGTCACCGCCGCCGTTGTTGACCTGCGGGTTGGTGGGGGCGCCCGACATGGCCGGCATTTCCTGGATCAGGTCGCCCAGGGTCAGCTTGCCGGTCTGTTCGATGGCGGCGCGGTCGATCACGACGACGGGGCTGGCGGTTTCGGTTTCGACGCGGGCCACGCGGGAGCCGGTCACCTGGATCGCATCCAGGGTCTTGGCGCCTTCGTTGGACTCCTGCGCGAACGCGAGGCCGGTACCGGCGGCGCTGGTCGCACCCACTGCCAGGGCAAAGCCGATGGCTTCGCGCAGCTTGGTGGTCTTGTGGTTCATTCTCTCTCCGGGTGACGTTGTTTAAGCCCTAGGGAATCCCCGCCGGCCGGCCAAGTGGCGGCGGCCAAATAGCGAGGGTGGCCCGATCATAGTCGGCCCCCGGGAAGAATTAAAGTGTTGTTAAGCGGCCAAAATGCGGCAAAACCCGAGGCCCGGACAGGCAAAGTCCCCCCTGGGTGCAAGAGGCGCCAACCTGAACAGGCGGATGCCCCGGCGTGGTGCAAGGCCGTGTCGGCCCCCGACGCCTATGCCTAAGGTCGCAGGCGTGTGCCACTCCATCCGGTAATCGGGCTTCCCGCAGCCGCGCGCGTTGCGGCGCAGGCGGTTCACGGCCTCGTTCGGCCATTGCCGTCAAAAACAAAAAAACACGGCCCCTTTCGGGGCCGTGCTGTACGTCATCGCATCGACTGCGATCAGAACTTCTGCTGGTACTTCATGTACATGAAGCGGCCGATGTCGTACTGACCGTGGTAGGACACGTTGGCGCTGGGCTGGCTGTAGAACTGCGGACCCTGGCGATCAAACACGTTGTTGGCACCGATCGAGATGGTCGCATTCCACGGCGCGCTCCAGCGGAACTCGAGGTCGTTGAACGTGACCGAGCCCATCTGGTTGATCGCACGCGTCTGTGCCGCATTGGCGGCGACGAACGCCGGATCCGTGCACTCGTCCGGGAACAGCGCGGCGGACAAGCAGGTTTCCTTCTGCGACGAGTAGTAACGCGCACCCCAGGTGGCACCGAAGCTGCCCATGTTCCAGGTCACGTTCGCGTTGGAGCGGATGCGATGCGTGCCCAGGAAGCCCGGCGAGGTGGCGTAACCCACCAGCTGCTGCGGCAGCGTGGTCGGGCTGGTGTCGGTCTTGATTTCATCCTTGCTGGTGTAGGTGGTCTGCCAGGTCAGGTTGAAGGTACCGAAACCTTCCGTCGCCAGACGGTAGCTCAGGTCCAGATCGAAGCCTTCCGTTTCGCGGAAGCCAGCGTTGATGCTGGTGAACGTCAGGCTGTTGACATAGCCCAGCGTCGCGTCACGCGTGAAGTCCGCGCAGCGCGCGGCCACGCCCAGGATGTAGCAGTCGTTCAACATCTGGGTCGGGCTGTCGGCCACGATCGTGTCTTCGATGCGGATGTTCCACCAGTCGAGGCTCACGTTCAGGCCTTCCAGGAAGCCCGGGCTCCACACCACGCCGAACGTCTTCGATTCCGAGGTTTCCGGGATCAGGTTCTCGTTGGAGCCGGAGAAGAACGCGACCGGCGTCTGGGCGTTGCCCGAGCCGACCGGGGTCAGGCCCTGGCCCAGCTGGCGGTACGTATTGGCCAGTGCGCCCATGGCGGCGACGCAGTTGGCGCGGGTGGTGGCGTTGCTGCGCGAGCTGCCGAAGTTGGTATCGCAGGGATCGGTGAAGAACGAGAACGTCTGCGAACCGCCACCGTACAGGTCGGCGATCGTCGGCGCGCGGAAGCCCTCGGCATAGGTGCCGCGGAACAGCAGCGAATCGATCGGCTTCCACTTGAAGCCGAACTTGCTGTTCAGCGTGTCGCCGAAGGTGTCGTAGTCCGAGTAACGCGTGGCGATGCTGAAGCTCAGCTCCTGCGCACCCGGCAGGTCGGCCAGCAGCGGGATCGCCAACTCGGCGTAGATTTCGTCGACCTTGTAGCTGCCATCGGTCGGGCCGGCGGACAGGGTGGTCGAGTTGCCGGTGACCGCCATGGCGTCGGGGATGAACTCGCCCGATTCCTTGCGGCTTTCCACGCCGACCGCGAAGCCCAGGTCGCCGCCCGGCAGGGCGAACAGCGAGCCGGCCAGGTTGGCGGTGAACACTTCGGTTTCGGTCTCGCCCGACGAGTTCAGCGTCTGGAACAGGAAGTCGATCAGCGCCTGGTTGCCGGTCAGACCGCCATCACCCACGCGACCGAACGGGATGAAGGGATTCCACGGCACGCAGTTGGCGAGCGGGATCGGGGCGGCAGCGGTACCGCACTGCACGACGCCCTGGGCATTCAGGAACGACGGACCGACGGCCTGGCCGACGCGCGCGACGTTCAGGTTGCCGTAGTTTTCCTGGGTGACCTTGTTGTTGTTGTACAGGTAGCCGACGTCCCAGTCGAAGATGCGATCGCCGACGTCGAAGCTGCCTTCCAGGCCACCCGAGAAGCGCCAGTTGGTGGTGGTCGGGCGATCGACGCGCGGGATTTCCCAAGTGCGGCGGGAATAGTTCACGGTGGTCGGCGTAGCGGCTCCGTGGAACGTGCCCAGCGGGTTGTAGTAGCTGTTCACCGCCATCGTGGTGCCGGCGAACGAGGTGCTCTGGAACGGATAGCCCGCGACCTGGCGCTCGGCGTCGCGCTGGCTGTACATCATGTTGCCGCGGAAGCGCAGCGAATCATTGATGTCGAACACGCCATCGACGAACAGCGAGCGGCTTTCCAGCGGCGTACGCAGGTGCGTCTGCAGGTTGGTGTTGCTCTTGTCGACCGTCGAACCGTTCGGGTCGGCAGCGGTGGTGCCGGTGTTGGTGTTCAGCGCATGGTAGTTGTTGATGTTGCGCCAGTCCGCGCCCGTGTTGAGCACGCGGTTGCCGCCCAGCGCGGCGGGCAGATTGATCACGCCCCACTGGCTGACGGTGGTCCAGCCGCGGGTGGGATGCCATTGGCCCTGCGGGTACGCGGAGTACTCGCGGTCGGCGGACATCACGTCCTCTTCCTTGCGGTACTCGACGGCCGCCGTCAGCGAGCCGCGGTCACCGGTGAAGCCCATCACGAAGTCGGCACGGGTGGTTTCGCCGTCGCCCTCGCCGTACTGACCGTAGTAGGCCTGTGCGGTGGCGCCTTCGAAGTTGGAACGGGTGATGATGTTGACCACGCCGGCGATGGCGTCGGAACCGTAGATCGACGAGGCGCCGTCCTTCAGCACTTCGATGCGCTCGACCGCGGCGGTCGGGATCAGCGAGATGTCCTGCAGGCCGCTGGTGCTGATGCCCAGGCGCTTGCCGTTGACGAGGATCAGGGTGCGCGTGGCGCCCAGGTTGCGCATGCTGATGAACTGGCCACCGACGTTCTCGCCGGCCGACAGCGGCTGGGCGCGGCTGATGGCGGGTGCGCCGACGGCGGAGATGTTCTGCAGGATGTCGGCGACCGACTGGAAGCCCTGCTTTTCGATGTCCGCGCGGCTGATCGTCAGCACGGGAGCGGCATTCTCGACGTCGACCTGGCGGATGCGCGAGCCGGTGACTTCGATGCGGTCCAAGGTGGTGGTTTCGGTCTGGCCAGCGTCTTGCGCGAACACCGCACCGGTGCCCACCGCCGACACTGCGCCGACCGCGAGCGCGAACGAGATCGCGTCACGGAGCTTCGTGGTTTTGCAGTTCATTCTCTCTCTCTCCCAATAAGGGGGGTATACCAAGGTGTCCCTCGAGGCGGTCAAAAAGGGCGACCACGAAACGAGGGGGTGACCGGATACTAGTCGGCTTTTAACAAGAATTAAACCCGCGTGAAGACTGAAGGCAAATAGATGTAAGTCGAGTTACGTAACTGTGATGTCGGGCACGCGCGAAGCACCCGTCGGCACCGACATCCGCAGGATCAATCGAGGAGATTCGAACGCCGCGCACACGCATTTGCCGCACTGCGACAGCACGGCGCCGTATGCAATCGAACGGGGGGAGTTAGAGGTCTTGCTCGTAGCGGACGTAAGGCACGGTGCCTTCGTCGGCGTTCTCGTTGGTCAACGAGAAGGGATTCTTGCCGCGGGTGATGACATTCTCGGCGCCTACCGTGAGCTGTCCGCTCCACGGCGTGCGCCAGGTCAGGCCCAGGCCGAGGCCTTCGAACTTGCCGGGCTGGCCGGGCACATCGATGACGCGCCCGATGATGTTCGCGCTGAACGGGCCGTAGCCACCGCCGACGGACAGGCTGCGGCTGTTCCAGCGGTCGGCAAGCGCCGGCAGGTCGGAGGCGGGCACGATGGTCGCCTTCGCCACTGCGCCGCCGATCGATACGAAACCTTCGCGACCGATGTTCTTCTGGCCGAATACGGTCAGGTCGTTCTGTTCGACGCGACCCGTGCCGCGGCCGGACGACAGCCAGGCGGGCAGAGTGTCGCGACCGGTACCGGCGGAGAGACCGAGCTTGCCACCAGGACGGCTGAGGACAGCGGACGCGCTGACGCGCTGGCTTGCCGTGGCGTCATCGTCGTCGCCCAGCGTCGCCAGCATGCAGTGACTGGCCAGGTTGCCAATGTTGCCGACCACGCCGGCCTTGCGATTGCAGACCAGGCCCAGTTCGTCGCCGCTCTCCAGCCCGAAGGCGGTCGTCAGCGAGTTGCGGCCCAGGCGCCAGCGGGCGCCGGCTTCGGCCTGGCCGGTGGGTTCGAGCAGCAGGACCGCCTCGACCTTGCCGTCGTTGTTCCAGATCGGCAGGGCGGTGGGACGGGGGTCCGAAGCCGGCTTGCGCGTGGCCTTCTGCGCATGCGCGTCCGTTGCCACGCCGGAGGCGAGCAACAGGGCAAGCGACAGTGAAAGGCTACGCAGGTTCATGGCTCGCTTCAGACTCCTGGGTCGACCCGGAGTTCCCCTCCCGAAGGGGAACCGATGCTATGCCGTTTATGTTTCTTTAACAAGTCCCCGAGGCGGCCAACTGACCGCCGGATCACTGCAGCCGGGTGGGCGCTTCCACGTCGACCCTGGGCTGGCTGAAAAGTTCCGCGATCTGCACAGGGGAGAACCGATACTCCTGCCCACAGAACTCGCAACGCACTTCGGCCACCCCGTCGGCCAGCGCGGCCGTCGCTTCCTCCTCTCCCAACGATTGCAGCATGCTCTCGACCCGTTCGCGCGAACAAGAACAGCCGAAGCGAATTGGGCGCTGGGTCAGGATTTGCAGCGATTCCTCGTGGAAGAGGCGGTGCAGGAGGTCCGGGACGGCGGTGGCCAGCAGCTCCGCCTCGCCCAAGGTGTCGAACAGGGCGCCGGCGCGGTTCCAGCCATCGTCGTCGCCTTCGTCGCCGGGCAGCTTCTGCAGCATCAGGCCGCAGGCCCGGTCGCCGTCCGCAGACAGCAGCAGGCGCGTGGGCAGCTGCTCCGACTGGCGGAAGTAATCCTCGAACGCCTCGGCCAGGCGGCTGGCCTGCAGGCCGACCAGGCTCTGGTAGCGCTGCGGTTCTCGCGGGTCCAGGCCCGTGTTCTCGATGGTGATCGCCAGCAGGGCGTCATCGCCCAGGTCGCGCAGGTCGCGTGGCGCGTCCTCGCCCTCGGTCACCTGCGCGATGCCGCGCACGGTGCCCGCCGCGGTGCATTCGGCGAACAGGCTGCGCAGGCTGCCCTGGCTGCGCAACTGGATCGACAGGCGCCCGTCGACCTTGGTATGGCCGGTGAACAGCACGGCGGCCGCGCTGGCCTCGCCCAGCAGTTCGCGCGCGGACGCTGGGTAGTCGGCACGTCCGGCCACCGTCCGCCAGGTGTCGTCCAGCCGCACGGCGACGCCACGGACGCCGGCGGCGGGCAGCAGGAAGCGGGTCAGGGCATCGGTGGAAGCGTCGGTGGTCATGGGAATCCGTGCAGGGGGAATGCGGGGCGGGTGGACGTCTCGGCATAATGCCGGCGACCACATGTTCGAAGGGGAAACGCCACGATGGGGGCAATCAACACCATCCTCAAGATCCGGCTGGCCCGATGAGCGCAGCGTCGAGCGAAAATGCGCCGCGTCGGCGCCGCTGGTTCCGCTGGCTGCTCGCGCTGCCCTTCCTGTTCGCGGCCGCCAGCATCCTGCAGGTGGCGGTGCTGCGCTTCGTCGATCCGCCATTTACCGCGTTCATGGCGGCGCGGATGTTCGAGGCCTGGGGGCAGGGCGACTTCGGGTTCCGCCTGTCCTACGACTGGCGCGACCTGGACCGCATGGCGCCCAGCCTGCCGCTGTCGATGGTCGCGGCGGAGGACCAGAACTTCGCCAGCCACCACGGCTTCGACCTGGCGGCGATCGAGAAGGCGCGCGTGCACAACCGCAAGATGGTCGAACGTGCCGAGAAGCGCGGTCGGCCGGTGACCCGCATCCGCGGTGCCAGCACCATCAGCCAGCAGGTCGCGAAGAACGTGTTCCTCTGGCAGGGCAGCAACCGGCTGACGCGCTGGGCGCGCAAAGGTCTGGAAGCGTGGTACACCGTGCTGATCGAGACGCTGTGGCCGAAGCAGCGCATCCTGGAGGTCTACGCCAACGTCGCCGAGTTCGGCGACGGCGTATACGGCGGCCAGGCCGCGGCACGGCGCTACTGGGGCAAGGACGCGGCGCGCCTGACGCCCGGCGAAAGCGCGCGCCTGGCCGCGGTGCTGCCGTCACCGCGCCGCTACAGCGCCCACCGCCCGGGACCCTACGTGCAACGCCGCGCCGCGAGCATCCAGCGGCAGGTCCGGCAGATCGGTGGCGCCGCGTATCTCGAGGCGCTGCAATGAACCAAGAGAATGCCTGGCAGGTCACCGTGGTGGTGGCCGCCTACAACGAAGCGCAGGCATTGCCGCTGTTGCATCCGCGCGTGATGGGAGCCCTGGACGCGCTGGACGGCGTGCAGGGTCGCGTGCTGTACGTCGATGACGGCAGTCGTGACGCCACGTGGGCGGTGATGCGCGCGCTGGCGGCGGAGGATCCGCGCGTGTCGGTGCTGCGGCTGTCGCGCAATTTCGGCAAGGAAGCCGCGCTGACGGCGGGCCTGGACCGCGTCGATACGGGCGCGGCGCTGATCCTGGATGCGGACGGGCAGGATCCGCCGGAACTGATCGGCGATTTCGTACGCGAGTGGCAGGCAGGCCACGACAACGTCCATGGCACGCGCATCGAGCGCGATGGCGAGGGCTGGCTCAAGCGCGCCACCGCGCACGCCTTCTACCGGGTGATCGGGCGGCTGTCGAAGACGCCTATCCCGGCCGACACCGGCGACTTCCGTCTGCTGTCGCCGCGCGCGCTGGCGGCGCTGCGAGAACTGCGCGAGCGTCATCGCTTCATGAAGGGCCTGTTCGGCTGGGTGGGTTTCAACCAGAAGGCGCTGCCCTACCACCGCGAGGCGCGCGTGGCGGGCAGCAGCAGTTTCGGCTTCTGGAAGCTGTGGAACTTCGCGCTGGAGGGCATCACCAGCTTCTCCACCGCGCCGTTGCGCGTGGCGACCTACCTGGGCGTGCTGACCGCGCTGCTCGCCTTCGCCTTCGCGCTCTACATCGTGGGCAAGGCGTTCCTGTTCGGCGATCCGGTCGCCGGCTGGCCGACGATGATGACGGTGATCCTGTTCCTCGGGGGCGTGCAGCTGATGGCGCTGGGCCTGATCGGCGAGTATCTCGGCCGCCTGTACGAGGAATCCAAGCAACGGCCGCTGTACCTGGTGGACGCATGGCAACCCGCCTCGGCAGGAGTATCCTTGGCCGCACCAGATCGACCCGCTCCCCACCCAGGAGTTCGCCATGCGCACGGTTCGTCAGTTGCTGGGGGCCAAGACCCCTGACGTCTTCGCGGTATCCCCCGACGCTTCCGTGCTCGATGCCATCAGGCTGATGGCCGAGAAGGGCGTCGGCGCGGTGCTCGCCATGCAGGGGCCGCGGTTGTGCGGCATCGTGTCCGAGCGGGACTACGCCCGCAAGGTCGTGCTGCAGGGGCGCTCGTCGTCCAACACGCCGGTACGCGACATCATGACCTCGAAGGTGGTGACCGTGCGGCCGGACGACAGCGTCGACCATTGCATGCAGGTGGTCACCGAGCACCGTATCCGCCACCTGCCGGTCGCGGATGGCGATGCCGTCGTCGGCGTCATCTCGATCGGCGATCTGGTCAAGGCAGTGATCGAAGACCAGCGGGTGGAACTGGATCAGCTGCAGCGCTACATCGCCAGCTGAACATCACTTCGCGTACTGGCCGCCACAGGCGCTGTCTTCGCCCGGGCCGACCTCGATCGTCGCCAGCAGTGCCGCGGGCGGGGTGATGCTGCCCAGCGCGACGGCCACGGCGCCGCGCAGGCCAAGCCGCTTGAAGTCAGGACGGAACGAGGGATCCTTGAACGTGCCGCCGACGACCAGCGGCGATCGCAGCGCCAGGATGCTGCGATCCTTGGGGCGCGGCCGCATCTCCAGGTCCAGCGTCTCGTCCTTCAGGCTGATCTGGCCCTTGCCGACGATGATGGTGTCGGCGGTGTCGAAGGCCAAGGTGCGCGTCTGCATCACGCCGTCCTTCACTGCGAAGTCGCCGAAGGCGCAGCGCACGGGCACGGTCTTGTCCTTCGTGATCAGGAACTTCAACGCCTCGGCGATATCCAGGCCGGCGAGTTCCATCAGCAGGTTGCTGATCTGGCCGCGGCCCATGCCGACGGCCATGTCGCCGTCCGCCGTGCCGAGGATGCCGGCGATCGAATTGCCGGTGCCGGCGAGCGTCATGTCGCCTCCGATGCGGCCGATCGCACTCTTCGTCAGTTCCGCCTGCGGGAACAGCTCGCCGAGATCCAGCCGGCGGATGGCGATCTTCGCGTCGGTGCGGATGGTGTCGCTGCGCGCGTCCATGCGGATCTGCGAGCGGATGTCGCCCTGCGCGACGCCGAAGTTCAACGGCTCCAGGCGCAGCAGGCCGGCGTCCAGCAGCAGGTGCGCATCCATGTCGTCGATGGGCAGGCTGGGCGCATTGATGCGGTGCGCCTTCCAGCGCACGTCGGCGTCCATCGCGCGCAGCTTGGTCAGGTCGTAGGGCGTATCCGGCAGCAGGCGCGCATCGGCGGCCAACGCAGCCGCTTCGGCACGCTGCTCGGGATTACTGGCTTCGTTGCCACCGGTCTGCGGCGGCGCGCCGACGAAGCCGGCCAGGTCGTCGAAGTCCAGTCGCTTCGACACCAGGTTCGCTTTCAGCAGGGGACGTTCGCGGCCCACCGTCAGGGCCGCCGAGCCACCCAGGTCGCTGTCGCCGACCACGCCGGCGAAATCGTCGTAATGCCAGGTGTTGCCATCGCGGGTGAAGCGACCATCGAGCTTGTAGGGCGGGGTCGGCGGCGTGGCGACGCCGATCAGCGGAAACAGGTCTTCCAGATTCTGGCCGGCGAGCATCAGCCGCAGGTCGAAATCGCGCAGGCGGAACGGATCGAGCAAGGTGCCGCGCGCATGCGCACGGGTGGGCCCGGCGCTGGCGCGCAGGTCGATGCGATAAGGCTTGTCGGTGTCGCGCAGCGCGAGCGGCGACGCCACCTGGCCGGCCAGCGTGAAGCGGTTGCCGGCCCAGCGGCCCTTGCCGTCTACGTTGACGGCCGCGGGCTCATCCGGCGTGGTCGACGTCGCGCTGTCCAGCGCGATGTCGACCTCGGTCTTCGTCTTCGGGTCGAGGAACAGCAGGCGGCCGTCATCGATCCACAGATCGCGGAAGGTCATCCGGCTGTCGCCGCTGCTGTCGCCGAACACCCAGTTGCCGGCACCGTCGGGCCCGGTCTCCAGCCGCAGTTGCGGGCGGGTCAGCTGGATGCGTGGGATGCGCGTCTCGCGCTTGAAGACCAGCGGGAACACGTCCACGCTCACTTCGGCACGGTCGGCGGCCGCCATCGTCGGCACCTTGGACCACGCGGCGTTGCCGAAGGTCAGCGCGTCGGCGCGCGCGGTCGTCACGCGCCCCAGGTCGACGTCGAGGTTGCCGGCGATATGGAAGCTGCGCCCGGTCTGCCGCTCCACGACCCATTCGATCGGCCGGCGCAACCAGTTCCATTCGAACAGAATCGCGATCACCACGATCAGCGCCGCCAGCACGCCGAGCACGACAGCGCCGGTGCGCGACAGCGGACGCAAGGCGAAGCGGCGACGTGGGGCAGGCGCGGCGTTCATGGCCCCATCGTTGGGGAACGCGTGTTCACGTACCGCGAAACGCAGATCAGAGGTTCATGTGCGGGACACGAACGTCGATGCGCGATTCACGCCATGCGAGGCAGCAGCACCTGCTGGGTGACGGCGACGAAGTGGCAGACGCTGCCGCCGATGACGAACAGGTGCCAGATCGCGTGCGAGTAGCGGATCGACTCGCGGTGGTAGAAGAAGGTGCCCAGCGTGTAGAACAGCCCGCCTGCCAGCAGCCAGCCCAGCGTCCACGGATCGACCGAGGTCAGCAGTGGCTTGATCGCCACGACCACCAGCCAGCCCATCGCGATGTAGAGGATCGTCGACAGCAGCTTGAAGCGGCCGGTATAGAACAGTTTGAAGATCACGCCGGCGATGGCGATCGTCCAGATGGCGATGAACAGGCCCCAGCCCCACGGCCCGCGCAGGCCGATCAGGGTGAACGGGGTGTAGGTGCCGGCGATCAGCAGGTAGATCGCGCAGTGGTCGAATACTTTCAGCCGTCCCTTCGCCACCGGATGCTGGATGGCGTGGTACAGGGTCGAGGCGGTGTAGAGCAGCAGCAGGGTGACGCCGAAGACGATGGACGCGCCGAGCTGCCAGCCGTCGCCATGGATCGCTGCCAGCGTGATCAGCACCGCGCCGCCGGCGAGCGCGAGTACCGCGCCCAGGCCGTGCGTCAGTGCACTGGCGAGTTCGTCGCGCAGGTCGATCAGGTGGTCGGCGCGCTTGCGGGCGCGCAGGGCTTCAAAGGACGTCGGCTCACTCATGGCGCCACGTTACCGCAATGCAGCACGGGATGCATGGGACGGCCGTCGCCGGATCGATGTCCGGTCGACGGATGCCTGTTCAGCCCAGGTCGACGCTGTGCGCATGCTCGCGCGTGGCGAGGAACTGCACGTCCGGCGCGCGCTCCTGCGCCAGCTGCAGGTTGACCCGCGTCGGCGCCAGGTAGACCAGCTCGCCGGCCGCGTCCAGCGCCAGGTTCATCGCGTTCTTGTCACGGAACTCTTCCAGCTTCCTGGCGTTGTCGCAGCGGATCCAGCGCGCCGTGGCCACGCTGACGTTCTCGAACGAGGCGTCCACGCCGTACTCGTCCTTCAGGCGGTAGGCCACCACGTCGAACTGCAGCACGCCGACCGCGCCGAGGATCAGGTCGTTGCTCATCAGCGGGCGGAAGAACTGGGTGGCGCCTTCCTCGGACAGCTGCGCAAGGCCCTTCTGCAGCTGCTTCAGCTTGAGCGGATCGCGCAGGCGGGCGCGGCGGAACAGCTCCGGCGCGAAGTTGGGGATGCCGGTGAACGACAGCGCCTCGCCCTCGGTGAAGGTGTCGCCGATGGAGATGGTGCCGTGGTTGTGGATGCCGATCACGTCGCCGGGGAAGGCTTCAGCGGCGATCTCGCGGTCGCTGGCCATGAAGGTCAGCGCGTTCGCCAGCTTCATCTCCTTGCCGCTGCGCACGTGGAAGGTCTTCATGCCGGCTTCGAAGCGGCCCGAGCACACGCGCATGAACGCCACGCGGTCGCGGTGCTGCGGGTCCATGTTGGCCTGGATCTTGAAGACGAAGCCGGTCAGCCTGTTCTCGTCCGGCTGCACCTCGCGGCCGGTGGTCTCGCGCGCCTGCGGCGACGGCGCATGCTCGACGAAGAAGTCCAGCAGCGGCTGCACGCCGAAGTTGTTGACGCCCGAGCCGAAGAACACCGGCGTCTGCTTGCCATCCAGGTACGCCTGCTTGTCGAACGGATGGCTGGCGCCCTGCACCAATTCCAGTTCGTCGCGCAGCCCGGACAGCATCTCGCTGCCGATGCGGGCTTCCAGCTGCGGATCGTCCAGCGAGGCGAAGATCGTGGAGTCCTGGCGGGTGAAGTTGCGGCCCGGCTCGTACAGGTGCACTTCGCCGGTGAGCAGGTGGACCACGCCCTTCAGGCGCTGGCCCATGCCGATCGGCCAGGTCACCGGGGCGCACTGGATGCCGAGCACGCTCTCGACCTCGTCCAGCAGCTCGATCGGGTCCTTGCCCTCGCGGTCCAGCTTGTTGATGAAGGTCATGATGGGCGTGTCGCGCAGGCGGCAGACTTCCATCAGCTTGATGGTGCGCTCTTCCACGCCCTTGGCCACGTCGATGACCATCAGCGCGCTGTCCACCGCGGTGAGCACGCGGTAGGTGTCCTCGCCGAAGTCGGCGTGGCCGGGGGTGTCGAGCAGGTTGACGATCTTGCCTTCGTACGGGAACTGCATCACCGACGAGGTGACCGAGATGCCGCGCTCCTTTTCCAGCGCCATCCAGTCCGAGGTCGCGTGGCGCGCGGCCTTGCGGCCCTTCACCGAGCCGGCCATCTGGATCGCGCCGCCGAACAGCAGCAGCTTTTCCGTCAGCGTGGTCTTGCCGGCGTCGGGGTGGGAAATGATGGCGAAGGTGCGGCGGCGCGAGGCTTCATCGGCCACGGCGCTGGTCGGATTGGACATGGGACTGGCGCCCGGGCGGGCGCTGAAGGAGCGGGAAGGTGGCGATTATACCGGCCGCGGCGGGTCCGCCGTCTCAGCGGCCGGAGGGGAACTGCAGCTGCCCCAACGGACCGAACATGCGGAACGGCACCGATTCCAGACGCATGCCCCGGTTGGCCTGGACCACGAAATGCAGGTGCGGCGCGGTCGAGAAGCCGGTGTTGCCGGACAGGCCGATGTACTGGCCCTTGGTGACGTACTGGCCGACGCGGACCTGCACGCCCTCGGCCTTCAGGTGCGCGTACAGCGCCATGCTGCCGTCGCTGTGCAGGATGCGGATGAAGTTGGCGCGGCCGCCGTACTTCTCGCGATTGAGCCCGGCCTTGTCGAAATCCGACTCCACCTGCATCACCAGCCCCTCGCGTGCGGCGACGATCCGCGTGCCCTCGGGCACGGCGAAGTCGACCGCGTGCAGGTTCTGCACATCGCTGTGGCTGAAGCGGCCGCCCGGGCCCTGGTCCACGCGAACGCGTCCGTAGTCGAACGGCAGGCGGTACTCGTAGTCCTGCGGCTTGCTGGCCGGATCGCCCGGCATGCCATCGAGGGTCAGTTCGAAGTCGCCGCCGCGCAGCGGGTCGGTCACGCTGATGTTGGCCACCAGCACGCTGCTGCGTGCCGGCACCACCGCGCGGGCGGGCAGGGCGGGCGCGCTGCGCACGTCGCGCTGGCGGCGGAAGCCGAGCTGCACTTCGACCGGTCCGTGCATCAGGTTGTCGGCCCAGGCCTGGTAGCGCAGGCCTTGTTTCTCCAGCCGCAGGCGAACCAGCGCGCTCGGCGGGTTGCGGAAGCGCATGACGTCCACGTCGCTGCCGGCCAGCTGGTCCGCCGGCGGCGGCTGGTCGCCGTACTGCGTATAGCCCTGCTTGTCCTTCCAGCGGTACAGGCGGGCGCCATCCGCATCGCCGACACTGCCGACCAGCACGGCGATGCCGCAGGCCAGGGCCAGCACGCGCGCCTTCACCGCGGGCAGTCGCCTTGCAGGTCGAGCGCGCGGGCGATGTCGCGCAGGTCGAACGCGGCCAGCGACACGTCGTTGTGCAGCGCGAACAGTGCACCGGCGGGGAAGCGCCGGGTCGGGATGGCGTAGACCGTCTCGCCGTCTGTGTTGGAGGTCGCCTTGCCCGAAAACACGCCGGCCGGCGCCAGCGTGGCGCGATCGAACAGGCGGAAGCGGGTCGGCGTCAGCTGGTCGACCGCCACCCAGTAGCCGCTGTCGGCGCTGCACGACCACAGCGCGATGCCCTCGGCATCGGCGTCGAACGTGGGCAGGCTGCGGCCGTTGTAGGTGCCGGTCGCCAGCCTATAGTCGCGCAGCGTGGAGCCCACGCGTCGGTCTTCCTCGGCGATCAGCAGGCGTCCGTGCGCCGGATCGCCGGCGATGGATTCGACCATGCGCAGCGCGCCCGCTTCGTTGGTGTCGCCGAACTGGCCCAGCAGCGTCGCCTGCACCTTGCCGCCCGCGGCGACATGGACCTTGAAACGCTTCACCCGTCCGTTAAGTTCCGCCATAGGCGGCAGGGTCATGGTGCGGAAGTCGGCCATGAAGCTGTCGGTGACGAACAGCTCCAACTCGCCCGGCGCGGTCTCGTGCACCCACAAGCCATACGGGGAGCGCAGCACCTCGGCACCGAACGCGCCCAGCGGCGCGAACTCCGGCAACCGGAACGCCTGCACGCGGTGGTTGTCGCGCTCGGCCACGAACAGCAGGTCGCCGAACACGGCGATGCCGTTGGGGCGGTTGAACTGGCCGACCGCGCTGCCGGGGGCGCCGACCGTGCGCAGCCGCTGGCCGCTGTCGGCGTCGTAGATGGCCAGGTAGTGCGAGGCCTTGGCGGTGGCGATCAGCCAGACCTGGCCCTCTTCGGTCGGCCAGGCGACCAGCGAGTCCAGTTCGTCGCCGGGCACTGGTTCGGACAGCCAGGTTTCCGCGATGACGGCGTCGGCTGCCGTCTTCGGCGGCGGGGCAGGGGGCGTGGAGGTATGCAGGGGGGCGGTGGAACAGGCGGCCAGCAGGGCCGCGCAGAGACCGCCCAGAAGGTGATTCCGGGTCATGTCATGAATTATGCGGCATCGCCGCACCCGCCGGCAGGGAGACGAGCGTCAAACTTCATCGCTTCATCCGAATAAAGCGATTGACATCCGGATTCCGCGTGGGCAGAGTAGCCTCACCATCGAGACCGGCAGAGGGACAGGCCCGAAGAAGCCGGGGCAGCCAGCGACGCGCAAGCGCCGTGGTGGTGCCAAATCCTGCGGGGACCTCAGCGTCTGCCGGAAGATGGTTCGTACCGTGCCCTCGCACGGCGAACGCGAGCTCCGCGAAGCTCGGTGGTGCAGTCCCGTCCCGCAAGGGACCATGCCCATCGGATGCCGCCATGAGTTACGCCAGTCCCGCCCTGAACCGCCTGCCCGAACCGTCGTCGATCGACGGTTTCCCGTTGTCGTCCACCCAGGACGACGGTCCGCGCGCACTGCGCGGCGAACTGGTGGTCGAGCTGGCGATGCGCCACGCCGGCGCCCGCGCGGTAACGCTGCGCTACGAGCTGCAGGGACCGGTGGGCGCGCCCGTCGTCTTCGTCGCCGGCGGCATCTCCGCGCACCGCCACCTGGCCGCGAGCGACGTGTTCGCCGAGAGCGGCTGGCTGAACGACCTGGTCGGCGCGGACCGGGCGCTCGATCCGTCGCAGCGCCAGTTGCTCGCCTTCGATTTCATCGGTGCCGACGGCCGCCTCGATGCGCCCATCGACACCGCCGACCAGGCCGACGCCATCGCCAAGCTGCTGTCGGCGCTGGGCATTGCGCGGCTGGACGCCTTCGTCGGCTATTCCTACGGCGCGCTGGTCGGCCTGCAGTTCGCCGTGCGCCATGCCGAGCGGCTGAAGAAGCTGGTCGCGGTCAGCGGCGCCCATCGCGCGCATCCCTATGCCGCCGCCTGGCGCGCGCTGCAGCGCCGTGCGGTCACGCTGGGCCAGTTGCAGTGCGCCGATGCGCAGGGCCTGTCGCTGGCGCGCCAGTTCGCCATGCTCAGCTACCGCACGCCGGAAGAATTCGGCGAGCGCTTCGACAGCGCACCGGAAATCGTCAACGGCCGCGTGCGCGTCGCCGCGGAGGACTATCTGGACGCCGCCGGCGCGCAGTACGTCGCGCGCACGCCGGTCACCGCCTACGTGCGCCTGTCCGAATCCATCGACCTGCACCGCGTCGATCCCGCCGATGTCCGCGTGCCCACGCTGGTGGTCGCGGTGGAAGGCGACCGCCTGGTGCCGCTGTCCGATTCCGTTTCGCTGGTCGAAGGCCTCGCCACGCTGGGCCAGTTGCGCGTGCTGCGCTCGCCCTACGGCCACGACGCCTTCCTGAAAGAAACCGACCGCATCGATTCCATCCTCGCCTCGGCCCTGCGCGCCGCCGGAGACAACGCATGAGCATCTCGACCACCGCCGACAACGACGCCCGCTGTAGCCCCGCCACCGCCGCCGTGCGCGCCGGCATCGACCGCGACACCGCCTACGGCGCGGTGACGCCGCCGATCGTGCTGTCGTCCAACTTCAGCTTCGCCGGCTTCGCGCAGAAGCGCGAGTACGACTACACCCGCAGCGGCAACCCGACGCGCGACCTGCTGGCCGACGCGCTGGCGGAACTGGAAGGCGGTGCCGGCGCAGTCATCACCGCCACCGGCATGGGCGCCATCACCCTGGTGCTGAATGCGCTGCTGGAGCCGGGCGACCGGCTGGTCGTGCCGCACGACGCGTACGGCGGCAGCTGGCGCCTGTTCAACGCGCTGGCGAAGAAGGGCCACTTCGAGCTGATCACCGCCGACCTGACCGATCCGCGCTCGCTGGCCGATGCGCTGGCGCAGTCGCCGAAGCTGGTGCTGATCGAAACGCCGTCCAACCCGCTGCTGCGCATCACCGACCTGCGTTTCGTCATCGATGCCGCGCACAAGGCCGGTGCGCGCACGGTGGTGGACAACACCTTCCTGTCGCCCGCGCTGCAGACGCCGATCGCGTTCGGTGCCGACGTGGTGCTGCATTCCACCACCAAGTACATCAACGGCCACAGCGACGTGGTCGGTGGTGCGGTGATCGCGCGCGATGCCGACACCCACCAGCAGCTGGTGTGGTGGGCGAACGCGCTGGGCCTGACCGGTTCGCCGTTCGACAGCTTCCTGACCCTGCGCGGCCTGCGCACGCTGGACGCGCGCCTGCGCGCGCACCAGGAGAACGCCACCGCCATCGCGGCGCTGCTCGACGCGCACCCCGTGGTGTCGAAGGTCTACTTCCCCGGGCTGGCCTCGCATCCCGGCCATGCGGTCGCGGCACGCCAGCAGAAGGGCTTCGGCGCCATGCTGAGCGTCGAACTGGACGGCGGTGAAGACGCGGTGCGTGCCTTCGTCGAAGGCCTGCGCTATTTCACCCTGGCCGAATCGCTGGGCGGCGTGGAAAGCCTGGTCGCGCATCCGGCCACCATGACGCATGCCGCGATGACGCCGGAAGCGCGCGCCAAGGCCGGTATCTCCGACGGCCTGCTGCGCCTGTCGGTCGGCATCGAGGCGACCGACGACCTGCTGGCCGACATCACCGCCGCGCTGGCGCGCGCCGAGGCCGTGGCGGCCGAATCCAAACGCAAACTCGCCGACGCATGAGCACTGTCGTCCGGCTCGCGGCTGCGCCGCGCACCGCGCCGAAGCTGGCGTTGCTCGGTACCGGCGTGGTGGGCAGTGCGTTCGTCGCCCGCCACCAGCGCCTGCAAGCGCTGGGCCTGCAGGTGCCGGTGCTGGCATGGCTGGCCAACTCGCGTGCGCTGTACGCCTGCGGGCACGCAGCGCAACAGGCGCTGGCCGACGCCAATCAGGCACCACCGTCGGACGGCGACGTGCCGCCGTGGGCGGAAGGCGAGGCGCTGCGCGCGGGCGACATCGTGGTCGACGCGACCGCAAGCGACAGCGTGGCAGACTGGCACGTGGAATGGCTGTCGCGCGGCGTGCACGTGGTGACGGCCAACAAGCTCGGCATCGGCGGTGCGTTGCCGCGGGCACAGGCGATCGGCCATGCGCGTGCGGAATCCGGTGCGGGCTACGGCGATGCCGCCACCGTCGGTGCCGGCCTGCCGCTGCTGCGCAGCCTGCGCGCCCTGGTGGCAGGCGGCGACCGCATCCATCGCGTCGAGGGCGTGCTGTCCGGCTCGCTGGCCTGGCTGTTCAATCACTACGACGGCATGCGCGCCTTTTCCGGCTTCGTCCGCCAGGCGCGCCAGGCCGGCTACACCGAGCCGGATCCACGCCTGGACCTGTCCGGCGAGGACGTGCGCCGCAAGCTGCTGATCCTGGCGCGTGCCGCCGGCCTGCCGTTGCAGGCCGACGATGTGCGCGTGGATTCGCTGGTGCCGGAGGAACTCGCTGCATTGCCGCTGCCCGCGCTCGATGCGGCGCTCACGCAACTGGATGCGCCGCTGGCGGCGCGCTTCAAGGATGCCTACCGCAACGGCGCGCGCCTGCGCTTCCTCGGCCGCTTCGACCAGGAGCGCGCCAGCGTGGGACTGCAGGCGTTGCCGCTGGATCATCCGCTATGCGGCGGTGGCGGCACCGACAACCGCGTGGCGATCTACAGCGACCGCTACCCGGAACAGCCGCTCGTCATCCAGGGACCGGGCGCCGGCGCGGACGTGACCGCGGCCGCACTGCTGGACGACGTGCTGGCGATCAGCGGGCGCGCGTAGCGCCCGCCATCCGCCGCTTCAGCGCAGTGCGTCGAGCAGGGCGGCATTGAAGCGCGCGGGATCCTCGACCTGCGGCGAGTGGCCGAGCTCGGCGAACTCCACCAGCGTCGCGCCCGGGATCGCCGCCGTCGCACGCTTGCCCAGCACCGGATAGTCGCCGAGTCGCTTCGCGACGTCCGGCGGCGCGAGATCCTTGCCGATGGCGGTGCGATCCTTCTGGCCGATGAACAGCGTGGTCGGCACGGCGATCTTCGGCAGTTCGTAGACCACCGGCTGGTTGAACACCATGTCCGAGGTCAACGCCTGGCTCCACGCCACCGCCTCGCGTCCTTCGCCGGCGTACATGCCACCGAGCATCCTCACCCAGCGCTCGTAGTCCGGCTTCCATTCGCCGCCGTAGTACACCGTGCGCTGGTAGTCGCGGATGCTGTCGAACGAGGTCTTCTGTTCGCGCGCGTTCCAGGCGTCGATACTGCGCCACGGCACGCCTTCGGCCTTCCAGTCCTCCAGTCCGATCGGATTCACCAGCACCAGGTGTTCGAGCGCCGCCGGATACTGCAGCGCATAGCGCGTCGCCAGCATGCCGCCCATGGAATGGCCGACGATCGTCGCGCGCTCGATGCCGAGCGAGGCGAGCAGCGCATGCGTATTGGCGGCGAGCTGGCCGAAAGAATACTGGTAGCGCTGCGGTTTGCTCGACTTGCAGAAGCCGATCTGGTCCGGCACGACGACGCGGTAGCCGGCGCCGGCCAGCGCCGCGATCGCGGATTCCCACGTGGCGGCGCAGAAGTTCTTGCCATGCAGCAGCACGACGGTGCGGCCGTTGGGCGTCGCCGGCGCGATGTCGAGGTAGGCCATGTCCAGCGGTTGCGCTTGCGAATCGAAGGCGAAGGTCTTCACCGGATGCGGGTAGTCGAAGCCTTCCAGGCGAGCGCCGTAGGTGGGCAGCGGTTCCGCCTGCGCGATGGTGCTGGAGGCGAGCAGGACGGCGAGCGCGGCCGGCATCGATCGTGGATTCTTCATGCAGCGGTCTCTGCGACGGGGCGGGTCAGCGTAGCGCGGATGCGTAGCGTGGACGTCAATGCTGTGGCGCGGATGGCGACGACGTCGTGGCCGGATGATGCGGACCCCGCAGCGCCAGATGCCCGCTGCGCACCAGTTCGCCGGGATCGCGTCGTACCTGGTCGGGATCGACGACAGGCAGCGGCAGTGGCGTCGCCTCGTACAACGCCCAGCCATTGCGGCCATGCGCCTTCACTTCGTAGAGCGCGCGGTCCGCGAGCGAGACCAGCTGTTCCCACCCCAGCAGGTCGGGTGCGCCGGGGAAGGGCGGATAGCCGATCAGTCCCAGCGATGCGGTCACCTGCAGCTGCGCGCCGGCGACGTCGACCGGCTCCGCCGCGATCGCCGTGCAGATGCGCCGTCCCAGCGCGTGCAGCTCGTGGCGCGGCATCGGCCGGAACACCATCAGGAATTCCTCGCCGCCCCAGCGGATGACGTAGTCGCCGTCGCGCGACAGCGTGCGCAGGCGGTGCGCGACGGTCTGCAGCACGTGGTCGCCGGCCTGGTGGCCATGGCCGTCGTTGATCGACTTGAAGTGGTCGATGTCGAGCAGGGCGAAGGCCAGCACGTCCACGCCGGCGGCGAACCCGGGCATGCGCTGGTAGTAGGCGATGTCGGCCGGCAGCTGGCGGGTCAGGTAGCGGCGGTTGTGCAGGCCGGTCAGCGGGTCGGTCAGGCTGATCGCCTCCAGCTGCCGGTTGGCCTGCTGCAGGTCGCGCGTGCGCTGCTCCACCAGCCGTTCCAGCGCGACGCGGCGGTTGTGGTGCCGGCGCAGCACCCACCGGTTCGACAGCAGCACCAGGATGCCCAGCGCGAACGCCAGCAGCACGTAGAACCACGGGCTTTCGTAGAAGTACGGCGCGATCGCGAATGCCTGCGTCGCGGCGGTGCGCCCTGACACACCGCTGTTGTTGGTGCCGAGCACCTCGAACACATAGCGCCCCGCCGGCAGGTTGGTATAGGTCGCGCTGCGCTGGTGGGGATCGTCCAGCAGCTTCCAGTCGTCGTCGTAGCCTTTCAGCCGGTAGCGGATGTCGATGTGGTCCGAGGCCTGGAAGCTGAGCGTGGTGAACTCGAAGCGCAGGTCGCGCGCAGCGCTGGGCAGCGTCCATTCGGTCGCGCGTTCCGCCGGCCGCCACTGGCCCTGCACCTGCACGCGCTCGATCACCGATTCCGGCAGGTAGTCGTTGGCCAGCGACTGGTCGGTCGCCATCACCACCACACCGTCGCGGGTCGGCAGCCACAGCGCGTTGTCGGCCATGAAGCCGCGGCTGTTGCCGGCGCCGTTGCAGCAGTCGCCCTTCTGTCCGCCGTGCCGGTCGCCGCGCTCGTTGAGCAGCGTGCGCGCCGTCACCCGGAACGCAGGATCGTCGGCGGCATCGAGCAGGTCGGACACGGGCACCCGATAGATGCCGCGCAGGCCAGCCGCCCACAGGAAGCCGCTGCCGTCCTCGGCGAAGAAGAACGGCGCATTCGCCGGTACGCCGCGCGCCTTGTCCAGGCGCGTCCAGCGCTGACCGTCGAACAGCAGCATCAGTTCTTCCGACAGCGCCCCGGCCAGCCATTGGCCGCCGGCGAGTTCGTGCAGCGACACGATGTGCGGCGCATCCAGGCCGGTGCCGGTCAGCGGCACCGGGACCAGGCGTTCGTCGACGAATTCGTACAGGCCGCTCTGCGTGCCCACCAGCAGTCGTCCGTCGCGCGTCTCCATCAGCACGCGCACGCGCACGTCGCGCAGGCCGGCGCGCTCGCCGTAGTGGTGAAGGCGGTCTTCGCTTTCCCGCCAGCGGTACAGGCCGGCGCTGGTGGCGAACCACAGCCGCCCCTGGCGGTCGCGGATGATGCCGTTCACCTGCGCGGCATCCAGCGCCGCCAGCATGCGCGGGCGTTGTACGCGGCCATCGCGGTACAGCGCGGCGCCGTCGCGCGTGCCGATCCAGGTCTGCGAGGTCTCTGGTAGCAGGCTGTAGGCGGCCGGGTTGGGCAGGTCGCGGCCCGCGACCACGGTGCGGAAACGGCCGTTCTCCAACACGCTGACGCCATCGTCGCTGCCGACCCAGGCGCGACCGTCCGGCGCCTGCGCGATGGACCACAGCAACGGTTGCTGCAGTCCCTCGGCACGGCTGTAGCGCCGGGTCCAGCCGTTCCAGGCGCGGCTGACGCCTTCGTTGTTGCTGCCCAGCCACAGGTTCGACTCGCGGTCTTCGTAGAAGGCGCGGATCTCCGCCAACGGTCCGTCCCCGGCGATCCGCTCCAGCAGGCGGCCCTTCTGCAACCTGTAGACCGTGTCGCGGGTGCTCGCCCAGAGGATGCCGTCGCGGTCTTCGTGCAGGGCCTGTACGCCGCCACTGGCGGGGGCCACGTCGCGGTTGCGTTGCCACTGTTGGCCGTCGAGCACGAAAAGACCGGCGTCGCTGCCCGCCCACAGGCGTCCGTCGTGGGGGGCCAATGCGGTGACCGTGGCGAGCGCGGCACCGGCCGGCAGTGGCAGCACGCGCTCGCCGGCGCCGTCGAAGACATGCACGCTGCCGCGGCCACCGGCCCACAGCGTGCCCTTGTCGTCGACGTGCAGCGCCATCGCCCCGCCGTCGCCGATCGGATGCAGCGTCTGCAGGCGGTCGGCCACGACCACCATCACGCCCTGATGCGTGGCGACCAGCAGGCGTCCGCGCAGGTCGCGCGTCAATGCGCGGACGTCGACGACCCCGGCGGCTTCGCCCGGGGCGAGCGACAGCGTCTTCATGCGGTTGCCGTCACGGACTGCCAGTCCCTGCGGGGTGCCGATCCACAGGCGGCCTTCGCGGTCGGTATGCAGGGCCTGGATCCAGGTGCTCGGCAGTTCCGGGGTGTTGTCGAGGTCGAAGTTGGTGAAGCGCACGCCGTCGAAGCGACTCAGGCCGGCCTGGGTGCCGAACCAGAGGTAGCCCGGCTCGTCCTGGGCGATGGCGAGCACGCTGAGCTGGGGCAGGCCCTGTTCCAGGCTCCAGTGGTTGCGGACGTAGTGATGGAAGGACTTGGAGGGGTCCAGCGCGTGCGCGCTCGGGCAAAGCGCCGCCATCCCGCCCAGCAGGGGCAGGCACCAGGCCGCCAGTCGGCGCCGCCATGACGGCCGGCCGCAGCGGGTCTTGTCCGTCAGGTCGGACAGGGTTCGTCTCCGGTAAGTCTGTTTACCTATACCGTATCGGCGCGCACGCGGGCGTCTAAAGGGCGCGGAAAACTGAACGGATGGGGGAGTGCTTCGACAAGCTGTCCCCCAGGCAGTAGCCAAGGCAGGGCCTGAGCCGCACCCGGGGAATGCATCGACATGTCGGACCCCCAAGTGCGCTTCGCTTACCTGGGCTACGCGGATAGACCGTCGGCAAGGATGCGGCCCTGCGCGACAACCGTGCGGACGCCGCCTGCGCGCAAGACATGGTTGCCTGTGACGAGGTCAGCAGCGCGGCCGTCGTCGGACTCAAACCAATGAGTAGCCCTGCTAAGACCAAAGGCCGCGTCCGGGATTCAGCCGGCTTGCCACGCCCACCATTGCACTTCGCCTACCCGCGCCACGCTGGATCAATCACTCGAATCGTAGATGTCCAGATCGAGTGCGATGCCCCGCTCCCCAAGCGCCAGCAATGCTTTCGCCGAAAGCGGTAAACCATCGTTCGAACTCGCCATGAAGATGCCGCAGAACAGGTCGGGCTCGTAACGAGACAGCGATGCCCAAACGCCAAGGTCTGGAGTGAGCTGATCCAGAATCTCGGAGACCTGGGCATCCAAATCTCCGGGGGCGCGTTCCGTCGCGTGAAATCTCCAGCTTCCCGTCTTGGCGATGCGCACGGCACCGGCTCTGCGACTGATGTCATCGCCTTTGCGGCATGACTCGGTCGGTGTGGCGCCGAGCAGCGCCGTGATCTCTTCTGGGACGAGATCTTCGCCGAAGAACCGAAGTGATGCCCGTGAGCGATTGAGTTGGCCCACTGGCTCAACACTCGATGACGTTGACGGCCAGTCCGCCGCGGCTGGTTTCCTTGTACTTGTCCTGCATGTCGCGACCGGTGTCGCGCATGGTCTTGATCACCTTGTCGAGCGAGACCTTGTGCTTGCCGTCGCCGCGCATCGCCATGCGGCTGGCGTTGATCGCCTTCACCGCGCCCATCGCATTGCGCTCGATGCACGGGATCTGCACCAGCCCGCCGATCGGGTCGCAGGTCAGGCCCAGGTTGTGCTCCATGCCGATCTCGGCCGCGTTCTCCACCTGGCTCGGGCTGCCGCCCAGCGCCGCGACCAAGCCGCCGGCCGCCATCGAGCAGGCCACGCCCACTTCGCCCTGGCAACCCACCTCGGCGCCGCTGATGCTGGCGTTCTCCTTGTAGAGGATGCCGATGGCCGCCGCCGTCAGCAGGAAGTCGAACACCCGCTGCTCGCTGTTGCCCGGGCAGAACCGGTCGTAGTAGTGCAGCACCGCCGGGATGATCCCGGCCGCGCCATTGGTGGGCGCGGTGACCACGCGGCCGCCGGCCGCGTTCTCCTCGTTCACCGCCAGCGCGTAGAGGTTGACCCAGTCCAGCACCGTCAGCGGGTCGCGCATGGCCGCTTCCGGCTTGCTGGCCAGCTCGCGGTGCAGCGTCGGCGCGCGGCGCGAGACGTGCAGGCCACCCGGCAGGGTGCCTTCCTCGCGGATGCCGCGGGCCATGCACGACTGCATCGCGTTCCAGATCGCCCGCAGCCCGTCGCGGATCTCGTCTTCGCTGCGCCAGGCCTTCTCGTTCTCGAACATCAGCGCCGCGATGCTCAGGCCGCTGCGCTGGCACTGGGCCAGCAGCTCGTCGCCGCTCTTGAACGGGTAAGGCAGCGGGGTCTCGTCGGCCACGATGCGGTCCGAGGCCGCATCGTCCTGGTTGACCACGAAGCCGCCGCCGACGGAGTAGTAGTCGCGGGTGGCGATGACCTCGTCGTTGGCGTCATAGGCGGTGAAGCGCATGCCGTTGGTGTGGTAGGGCAGCTTCTGCCGCTTGTTCATCAGCAGGTCGCGCTTCTCGTCGAAGGCGATCGCGTGCGTGCCGCCGAGCAGGATGCGCTTGTCCTTGCGGATGCGCTCCAGCGCCGGCGGGATGAGGTCCGGGTCGATCTCGTTGGGGTAGTGGCCTTCCAGGCCCATCAGCACGGCCTTGTCGGTGCCGTGGCCGCGGCCGGTCAGGGCCAGCGAGCCGAACACCTCGGCACGGATGCGCACCACGTCCCGCAGGCGATCCGCATCGACCAGCCAGCGGCCCACGAAGCGCGCCGCCGCCCGCATCGGACCCACCGTGTGCGAGGAGCTGGGACCGATGCCGATCTTGAACAGGTCGAACGTACTGACTGCCATGCTGCAAACCACTTCGGAAAGGCCGCTATTCTAAGCAGGTAGACGCACCATCCCCTTCATGCCTCAACCGCGATGCCCCTGATCCTCTACCAGCGCGACGACTGCCACCTGTGCGACCTCGCGCTCGACATCCTTGCGCAAGCGCGCATTCCCGAGTTCGAAAGCGTTTTCATCGATGACGACGAAGACCTGGAAGCGCGTTACGGCATCCGCGTCCCGGTGCTGCATCGCAGCGACAGCGGTGCGGAACTGGATTGGCCCTTCGATGCCGGTGCGGTAGCGGCGTTCCTGCACCGGTAACCTGTCCGCCGACGGAACGGACGCACGACGGCGCGCCAGTCCACGGGACGGCCGCGCTAGGCTGGGCCCCTCCAGGCGCGGGGTTCCCATGGCATCGATACGCGGAGGGTGGCTGACGCTCGTGGTCGCAGGCGCCTGTGCGCCGCTCGCGACCGCCGGTGGTGTCCACGACGACGATTCTGCACTGCGCCGGATGCACACTGAGTTCGTCGATGCCTTCGTGGACAGCCGGGGCTTCGGCAGGATGCGCGTCACGCCGATGATGGCGCGCATGCGCGACGCCAGGTTCGAGGCCGTGGACGGGCACGGGCGCTGCGTGGTCGAGGTGGAATTGGTCGGTGTCGCCCGACACGACCCGCCGGTGGTCCACGCCGCCAGCTTCATGGGCTTCCAGCACCCGGACGACGATTCCGGCCTGCGTGCGCCACCCGCTTCCACGCGTAGCTTGCAGGCGTGGGAGCGGGAAGCGCTGGCGGCGCTGGAGGCGGGCACGGAACTGATCGTGCGGGCCACGCCGCGCGGCGAACGCGCAATGGGTGCGATCCGCGCGCGCCCGGCCTGCCTGTCATGCCATGAAGACCATCGCGAGGGCGACGTCCTCGGCGCCCTCGGCTATGGACTGGGGCGCCTTTCGATACCCTCGCAGGCGGCAGGAGCACCTTCCTGCGAGCCTGCGCGCGTCGCGTCCTCACGCTGACCGGGGCAACGCGCGGGATCGTCCAGCTGCCGGTCCAGGAAGCCGATCACATGGTCGGCATACCCGTCGGGATCATGCGCGAGGAAGTCCACGTGGGCGGCATCCGGCAGCAACCAGAATGATTTCGGC
Source organism: Pseudoxanthomonas sp. LjRoot206 (assembly GCF_056175725.1). Taxonomy (NCBI): domain Bacteria; kingdom Pseudomonadati; phylum Pseudomonadota; class Gammaproteobacteria; order Lysobacterales; family Lysobacteraceae; genus Pseudoxanthomonas; species Pseudoxanthomonas sp. LjRoot206. The sequence continues at coordinate 243,587 of NZ_JBGFFI010000003.1, read as the reverse complement.
GCGCGTGCGCGCTCGTACATCGCGCGCGATTCGGTCGGCAGCGTATGCCGGTCCTGTCCGCCCGCGACCACCAGCACCGGCGCACCGAGACCTGCGATGCGGTCGATGGGCGAGAGTTCCCGGACGGGAATGCCAAGCCGCAGCCCGGCCTGCATCGCCAGCAGCGGCGAGAGCGTGGCGGCGGTGTCGCCCAGCCGCATCGCGATGCGGTTGCGGATGGCCTGGCGCGCATCCGAATACACGGCTTCCAGCACCACGGCATCGAAACCACTGGGCTGCGGTCCCAGCAGCACCGACGCACCGCCCAGCGACACGCCGATCACGGCGCGCTTCTCGCCGGGACGCTCCCGCTGCATCCAGTCGCGCGCGGCCGTCACCGCCGCGGCTTCGCGCCATCCCAGCGTGATCGTATCCCCCGGACTTTCACCATGCGCCGGGAGGTCGACCAGCAGCACCGCGTATCCATGTTGCGACAACAGCCTGGCGCGCCCCAGCATCGCGCGACGGTCGGAGCGGATGCCATGCAACAGCAGCACGCTGGCGCGGCCGGGCTTACCTGCGATCCACCAGCCCGCGACCGGTGTGGCCTGCGGGACCGCGATCCTCACTTCGCGCACGTGGAGATCCGTGGGAGGCGGACCGACCACCGCGGGACGCGGCGCGACCAGCGTGCCGCCCAGCCACCACAGGCCGGCGGCACCGGCCGCGCACAGCAGCAGGCCAGCGACACCGAAGCGGAGCAGCAGCCGTCGCCCGCGCATCCCGGGTTACTTGGCCGGTTTCAACACGACCTTGGTGCTGATCGCCACGTCGTTCGGAATCGTCGACGTGTCGGCCCAGTCGCCGCCACCCACGCCGAAGTCCAGGCGCTTCACCGTCGCCTTGCCGGCGAGCACGGGCTGCGCGCCCGGCGTCCAGGTGAAGGTCAGCGTGACCGGCTTGCTGACGCCGCGCAGCGACAGCGTGCCGTCGGCCGCGTACTGGTTGCCGCCCAGCGAACGGAATTTGGTCGCCGTGTAGCGCGCCTGCGCGAACTTGGCGACGTTGAAGAAGTCGGCGGACACCAGGGTGCCGTCGCGGTCGCCGTTGCCGGTCTGCGTGCCGGCCAACTGGATGGCGACGTCGAGCTTGCCGGTGGCGAGATTCGCGGGGTCGAAGCTCAGCGTGGTGGTGAAACCGCCGAACTTGCCGGTGAAAGTTTCGCCCTGGTAGTTGCTGGCGAACACGAGCGTGGAGCCCGGTGCCTGCACGTAATCGGCGGCGGCGGCGGCCTGGCCGGCGACGGCGAACAGCAGGGAGGCGAGCGCCAGGCGCATGCGGTCAGGGTTTTTCATCGACGGAATCCTGTGGGGCGGGGGAAGGTGGTAGGGGCGATGGCGCGACCGGCGCGGCGACGGCCGTGCGGCGGCCCGGCAGCATGCGGCGCAGGGTGGCGTCGCCCTGGAACAGGTGGTGGTACAGCGCCGCGCCGGCATGCGCGAGGACCAGCACCACCAGTACCCAGAACAGCAGTTCGTGCGCGCCCTCGGCGGCGTCGTGCACGCCTTCGTTGCGGCCGGTGATGGCGGGCAGGTTGACCAGCTTGAACCACTGCAGCGGGTAGCCCGCCGACGAGTTCAGCACCCAGCCCGACAGCGGGATGGCGAACAGCAGCGCGTACAGCAGCACATGCGTCACCGAGGCGATGCGCTGTTGCCAGGTCGGCGTGCCGGCCACGGGCGATGGCGCACCGGCGTACAGGCGCCACAACACGCGCAAGGCCACCAGGCCGAGGATGGTCAGGCCGATCGACTTGTGTAGCGCGTAGATATTGATCTTGCGCGGGCCGTTGGGCAGGTCGCCCATGGTCAGGCCGAGGTAGGCCATCACCAGGATCAGCACCACGATGACCCAATGGAACAGCTGGCTGACGGCGCCCCAGCGCTCGTCGGTGTTCTTCAGGCTCATGGCGTCGGCTCCGGCGGAAGAGGGGAAGGCGTGGGGCTGGCAGGCGTCGTGTCGTCGTCGGCCTTGCCGTCGTAGGTGGCCTCGGCCTCGATGCGCAGTTCGACCTCGTCGCCGATGACCGATTTCCACGCGGTGATGCCGAAGTCGGCGCGGCTGAGCTTCGTGGTGGCGGAAAAACCGACGGTGCGGCGGAACGGCGGCATCGGATGGCGCTTGGCGGCGTTGAGCGTCACGTCGAGAACGACTTCGCGCGTCACCCCGCGCAGGCTGAGGTCGCCGACCACGCGCGCATGCGTCGTGTCGACCGGCTCCACCCTCGTGGAGACGAAGCGCGCTTCCGGGTGTGCTTCAGCGTCCAGCAGCGACTTCGCCAGCGTGGCCTTGTTCCAGTCGGCATCGCCCAGATCGGCGCGCGCGATCGGCACGCGCACATCGACGTGCGCGCGCGTCCAGTCGTCGGGATCGAACGCCAGCGTGCCGGTGCTGCCGGAGACCGTGCCGAGCGCGTTGGAGAAGCCGGCGTGCGAGATCGCGAACATCACCCGTGTATGCACCGGATCCAGCCGGTACTCGGCGATCCGGTCGCGTGCGAATGCGGGCGCAGAGAGCAGCGCCAGCAGGCAGAGGCTGCGCATCAGCAGGCGGTGGGCAGTCGGTCCGGGCATGGGGACGGATTCTAGGGGCCGGTCCATGAAGATACCCCGCTTGCGCGTGCAACGGTCCGTTGCGACGATGCCGGACGGGGTCGATCAGGGAACGAGGGGCGGACAGGCATGGCGATGCGCGCGTGGTGGTTGTGGCTGTTCTGCCTGCTGAGCGCGCCCGCGCACGCGACGGTGCCCGAGATCCCGCGCTTCCGCCTTCTCGGTGCCGGCGATGGCCTGCCTTCCACGACCATTCCCGCGCTGGCGCGCGACCGCGCCGGCCACCTGTGGATCGCGACCTGGGACGGCCTGGCGCGCTACGACGGCGTCAACTTCAAGGTGTGGCGACACGACCCCGCCGATCCTGCCTCGCTGTCCGGCAACGTCGTGCAGGCGCTGCACATCGATGCGCGCGACCGCATCTGGGTCGCCACCGAGAACGGAGGCCTGAGCGTGATGGGGGCCGACCGCAGCGGCTTCCGCCACTACCGTCAGGCGCAGCACCCGGAGATGGGCAGCGACGATGTGTTCGCGATCACCAGCCGCGGCGACGAGGTGTGGTTCGGCACGTTCGGCGGCGGCCTGCACCGGCTGGCCGCGGACGGGCGCATCACCCGCTTCGCCGCCGCCGCGGAAGGACAGGACGGCCTGCCATCCGACAACGTGCTGTCGCTGGCGTTCGACGCCAGGGGCGCGCTGTGGGTCGGCACCATGGGCGGGCTCGCCCGTTACGAAGGCGGTCAGTTGCGCCGCCTGGCGCTGCCGGCGGGTGACGGCCTGATCATCTATTCGGTCACTGCCGATCGTGAAGCGGTGTGGGTCGGGGCGTCTGATGGCGTGCATCGCTGGTCGCCGGACGGTCGCTGGGTGTCGCCGCCGTGGTCGCCGATGTTCGCGCGCCCGAATGCGCTGATCGCGATGACCAGCGATGGCCAGGGCGAATACTGGCTGGCCAGCCAGGGCGGCCTGTGGCGCACCGAAGGCGATCGCGCGCCCGCGCCGGTCAACTACGACGCGCAGAACGTCGGCATCGGCCGCGTGCTGCAGACCGTGCTCGCGCTGCCCGATGGCGGCCTGTGGGTGCCGGTACCGACGCGCGGGCTGGCCTACCTGCGGTCCGACTGGCGCCGCATCGCGGCGTTCTCGTCGGCGCAGGGCCTGGGTGGCGGCCTCTACCGTGGCCTGTCGCAGGCGGGCGCCGATGGTATCTGGCTGGCCAGCAGCGCCGGCAAGGTGGAGCGGCTGGACACACGCGGTGGCGATGTCGTGCCGTTGCCGCACCACGCGGCGCTGCTCGGTGAACTGCGGCTCACCTCGACCCGGCAGGATCGCCATGGCCAGCTCTGGATCGGCCACCGCAGCGGGCTGATCCGGATCGATCCACGCACCGGTGCACTGAGGCAATGGATGCAGGACGGCGACGACGCGGTGCCCGACAACACCTCGATCGATTGGCTGGTCGAAGCGCCCGACGACAGCCTGTGGCTGGTGTCGCAGATGGGCAGCGTGCAACAGCGCGAACTGGGCAGCGGGCGCGTGCTGCGCACGATCGTGAAGAAGGAAGACGGCAGCGGCCTGCCCGACATCGAAGGCGTCGCGGTCGCCCCCGATGGCCGTGTCTGGTTGGGCGGCGCGGCCGGCATGATGGTGTGGGATGCGACGGCGGCGCGCTTCGTCGCGGTAGGCGCCATTGGGGGGGAGCGCGTCTACGCCTTCGCCTTCGAGCATGCCGACCGCCTGTGGCTGCACCGGATGTCCGGCGTCGAAGCCTGGCGGCGCGACGGTGCGCGGTGGGTGCGCGAGCGGCGCATCGGCGCCGCGGAAGGATTGCCGGCGGTCGAGTCGACCGGCCTGGCGGTGGATCCGCAGCGCCGCGTGTGGTTGGGCACGCGCCGCGGCCTGTTCCGCATCGATCCCAATCTGCGCGGCTCGCGTGCGCTGCTGCGCAACTTCGGCGTGCGCGAAGGCCTGCTGAGCCAGGAGCTCAACGATCGCGGCCTGCTGATGACGGCGGACGGCCTGCTGGCGACCACGGCGGCGGATGGCTCGGTCGCGCTGCTCGACACGCATCTGCCGGACCCGAAGCCGGTGACGCCGAACCTGGTGCTGGACATCCTGCAGGTGAGCCGTGGCGACGACGTGCTGCCGCTGCGCATCGACCAGCCGCTGGTGCTGCAGCCCGACGACCACGAACTGCTGGTCGGCACCCGCCTGCTGAGCTACGAGAATCCAATGGGCAACCGTTACCGCTCGCTGCTCGATGGCTTCGACAGCGGCTGGGTGGACCAGGGCGCCAGCGGCGAGCGCGTGTTCTCCGCACTCACGCCCGGACGCTACGAACTGCGCGTGCAGGCCTTCGATACCGCCGGCAACGCGTCCCACGAGCTGGTCGTGCCGGTGCACGTGCTGCCACCGTGGTGGCGCAGCGTGTGGGGCCTGGCCCTGTTCGCCGTCGCCGGCGCGGTGCTGCTGCTGGTCGCCGCCGCGGCGTACCGCCGGCGCGTGCGCCGTCGCAGCGCATGGCAGCTGGCCGAACACAAGCGCGAGGTCGCCGAGCAGGCCTCGCTGGCGAAGACGCGCTTCCTCGCCACGCTCGGCCACGAGATCCGCACGCCGATGACCGGCGTGCTGGGCATGACCGAACTGCTGCAGGCCACGCCGTTGGACGATCGCCAGCAGGGGTACGCGGATGCCATCCAGCGCGCCGGCACGCACCTGCTGCGCCTGGTCAACGACGCGCTGGACCTGGCGAAGATCGAAGCCGGCAAGCTGGAGCTGCAGCAGGTCGACTTCGACCTGCACGCGCTGCTGGCCGACGTCGCCGCGCTCATGGGGCCGGTCGCGGGCAAGCATGGGCTCGCCTTCCACGACGGTATCGCCGCCGGCGTGCCACGCGTGGTGCGCGGCGATCCGCTGCGGTTGCGGCAGATCGTGCTCAACCTGCTGGGCAACGCGATCAAGTTCACCGAGGCCGGCCATGTCTCGCTGCATGCGGTGCCGCTGTCGCCACACGGTGTGCGGCTGGTGGTCGGGGACACCGGCCCCGGCATCAACGCGGAGCAGCAGGCCCGGTTGTTCCGTCGCTTCGAACAGGCCGAAGGCGCCCAGACGACGGCGCGTTACGGTGGCAGTGGCTTGGGTCTGGCGATCTGCCAGGAGTTGGCCGTGGCGATGGGTGGACGCATCGATGTCGACAGCGCACCGGGCAAGGGCACGCGGTTCTCCGTCGACCTGCCGGTGCTGCAGGAGGTCGCGCATGCCGACGACGAAGCCGCGTCCGGCGACGCGCACATGCCTCCGTCGGTCGGGGCGCTGGATATCCTGCTGGTGGAAGATGACGCGATGGTCGCCGATGTGGTGGCAAGCCTGCTGCGCGCACGCGGCCACCGGGTGACGCACGCGCCGCACGGCCTGGCTGCGTTGACCGAGGTGGTCACGACGGTGTTCGACCTCGCCTTCCTCGACCTCGACCTGCCGGGCCTCGACGGCATGGCGCTGGCGCGGCAGCTGCGCCTGCATGGCGTGACCACGCCATTGATCGCCCTGACCGCACGCACCGATGCCGAAGCCGAGCCGCTGGCGCGGCAGGCGGGATTCGACGACTTCGTCCGCAAGCCCGTCACCGGCGACATGCTGGCGGCGGTGATCGCGGAACAGATCGAGCGCGGCGCATCGCCGGCAGCGGAGGAAACACCATGAGAACGATCACGCGCTGGCTGCTTGTCGTCGCGGCGCTGGCATCGGCCGGCCCGGTGATGGCCGACGTGCCGGGCGCTCCGTTGCTGGGCGACTACATCACCGACTCGCGTGCGCTGTATCCGTTGCGCGTGGGCGACTGGGAGGCGGTGGGCGAGAAGCGCTACGAGCAGCAGGAACTGGGTGTGTCGGTGCGCTACCAGGACACCCGCAGGCCGGACCGCTGGATGGACCTGTACCTGTACCCGGCCGGCCCGATGTTCGATCCTGCCTTCCAGGGCGTGTTCCAGCATGGCGTGGACGAGATCGTGCAGATCGCGCGGCAGCGCGACGCCGGCGATGTCCGCCTGGGCCAGACGCGCGTGTTCGCGACCGCCCCGGTCGCCGGCGAGGGCATGCTCGGCGACCTGGCGCCGAAGGCGCGCTCCTTCGTGATGGAGATGCCGATGCGCGAGAAGCGCTACCGCTCCGCGCTCGCGATGACCGTGCGCGACCTGTACTTCATCAAGGTGCGCTACAGCGTGGAGGCCGAGGGCGTCTCCGACGAGGACGTGCAGCGACAGGCGGAGACCTTCCTCGCCGGCTTCGCTGCGGATGTGCGCGTGCTCAACACCGGGCGTTGCCGGCAGGTGCTGCAGGTCCTTCCGATGCCCGCCGGCGCGGCACGTCCCGCGGATGTGCTGGCGAGCACCAACGACGGGCGGGAGGACGAGATGTGGATCTTCGACGATACGGTCCGCCTGCGACCCGCCGTCATCGCGCGGACCGAAGAGGCGGCGCGCCTGCAGGGCGAGGCGCAGTCGATCCGCAACGTACTGCGCGGCCGCTGCGTGTCGGCGGAGGCGATGGACATCGCGGTGCCGGACGGGATGCGCGAGATCCGTTTCGAGTATCGCCTGCCCGATGCCGACAGCGACGGCAGCACGCCGCGCCTGCGCAGTCCGCGTTCCGGCGTGGGTTGACGCGCTTCAGCGCAGCCGGCGCGTTTCCATCACGCCGGCCATGGGGTCGTAGTAGAACCAGTCGCTGGCGTTGCCGGCCAGCCAGTCGATGCGCGCACGCGCCGTCGGGGGTACATGGCAGAGCACGCCCTGGCCATAGTCGTCGCCGGGCGGGGCAGGGGTGGGCGGCGCGTCCGCGAGCAGATCGTCCAGCGACGCCGGTTTTTCGCCCCAGGTCAGGCAGCTGGCGTCGTGGCTGCTGTCGACCGGCCAGCCCATGCGGCTCCAGAACGCGGCGCGTCCCTGCTTGCCCAACCGGTGCGCAGCGACGACCTCGCCATCGCCGGTGGAGGTGAGGCGCCAGCCCGTGCCTGCCTCCTGCACGCGCCACACGACCTCGCCGGCGTCATGGGTCGCCCCGTGCCCGTAATCGCCTGCAAACGAGTCAGGTTCGCGCGCCAGGGCCGCGGAGGCCGTAACGAGAAGGCAAGCAAGATGGAACAGGCGCATCGGTTCAGTCCGCCCAGGCTTCGACATAGAGGGTACGGGTCACGTCGTCGGGATCGGCATGGATCCAGATGCCGCCGGCATCGGCGTTGGGAAGATAGAAACCGTCGTCGGCCGCCAGCATGGTGCAGGCGGTGGACGGCGTTTCGTCAGTCAGCGTCCGCGCCAGGCAGGTGTCTTCGACGAAGCGCCGGACGGCCGCGCCAGCGGCAGCGAACGGCACCGCCAGCACGTACTGGTGGTCGCCCCAGCGCTGCGAATCCATCAGCCGTACTTCCGTCACCGGCTGGCCGGCGAGCTGCACGCGGTCGGGGTGCAGCACCGCGCGCGCGGTCACCGCCGTGAGGGTCTGCTGTTCGTCGTCCGCGAGGGTGTCTTCGCAGTCCAGTTCGACGCGTGCCACGCGCGTGCGCCAACCGGGCGCCAGTTCGTCCAGGCGGCGGGCGCGGATGCGGTCGCAGCCGGGGGTCGCATCCAGCCCGTGCGCGGCGTGCTCGCCGGGCACCACCATCACCAGCGCAGGAAAATCGCCGCCGGCGACCTGCAGGATGCGCGCGGCGCCGGCCTCCTCGGCACGGACGCGCGCGCCGGCCACCAGCAGCAGGCCGGCAGCGGCAGGGGCAAGCAGGTGGCGGCATTCCATTGCGTCACTCCGGCGGGTGGAACGGGTGCGTCAGCGTGCGCTGTAGGCGTGGACTTCGTCCACCAGCACGGCGACGTGGTCGGGGTTCATGTCCGGCGACATGCCGTGGCCGAGGTTGAAGACATGGCCTTCGCGCGAACCGCCGTTGCCGTCACGGTAGCTGTCGAGCGCACGACGGACCTCGCGGCGGATCGCGTCGGGCGAGCCGTACAGCGTGGCCGGGTCCAGGTTGCCCTGCAGCGCGACCTTGCCCTGCGTGCGGCGTGCGGCCTCGCCCAGTTCGACCAGCCAGTCCACGCCGACGCCGTCGGCGCCGCTCGCGGCCAGCTCTTCCAGGTACGCGGCCGTGCCCTTGCCGAACAGGATCAGCGGCGTGCGCTCGGTGCCATCGCCGCGGTCGAGTTCGCGCGCGATGCGCTGCAGGTACGGCAGAGAGAATTCGCGGTACATCGCCGGGCTCAGCACGCCGCCCCAGGTGTCGAACACCTGCAGCGCCTGCGCGCCGGCCGCGCGCTGCGCGGCGAGGTAGGCGATCACCGCGTCGGTATTGACCGACAGCAGGCGGTGCAGCGTGTCGGGGTCGTTGAGCGCCATCGCCTTGATGCGGGCGAAGTCCTTGCTGCCGCCGCCTTCGACCATGTAGCAGGCCAATGTCCACGGACTGCCGGAGAAGCCGATCAGCGGCACCTTGCCGTCCAGCTCGCGGCGGATCACCCGCACCGCGTCCATCACGTAGCGCAGCTCGGTCTCCATGTCCGGCACGCCGAGCTTCGCCGCATCGGCGGCGCTGCGCACGGTGCGTTCGAACTTCGGGCCTTCGCCCTCGACGAAGTACAGGCCCAGGCCCATCGCGTCGGGAATGGTCAGGATGTCGGAGAACAGGATCGCCGCGTCCAGGTCGAAACGGCGCAGCGGCTGCAGCGTCACTTCGCAGGCCACGTCGGGATTCTTCGCCATGCCGAGGAAGCTGCCGGCTTCCTTGCGCGTGGCCCGGTACTCCGGCAGGTAACGGCCGGCCTGGCGCATCAGCCACACCGGCGTGCGGTCCACGGGTTCGCGGCGCAGCGCGCGCAGGAAGCGGTCGTTCTTCAGGGCAGTCATCATTGATCCGGGGGAAGGGTTACTTGGGCGCGTCGGCGCCGCGGGCGAACATCAGCTGGAAGCCGCGCTTGAGGTGGCCGTCGCGGGCTTTCTCGAACGCGGCGTTGGCCTCGTCCTGCAGCAGGTACTGCTCGCGCTTCAGCGTCGCGCGCCCGCCGATCTGGCCGGTTTCGCGCAGCAGCTCCCAGCCGCCGAACAGGTCTGGCTGCAGGGTCAGCTGGACGTAGCGGGGGGCTTCGCCCGCATCGGGGCGCTGCTGGAGGAGGACGCGCATGGCGGCATTTTAGCCGGACAGCACGGCCAGCACGCGGGCCTCGTCAACATCGGGCACCACCTCGGCCTGGCCCAGGCCGCGCCACAGCACCAGGCGCAGGCGGCCGGCCAGGTTCTTCTTGTCCAGGCGCATGCGGGCCAGCAGGGCCTCGGGCGCGAGCCCGGCGGGAATGCGGACCGGCAGGCCGTAGGCCAACAGCAGGGACTCCAGGCGGTCGGCATCGCCGGCGGATGCCATGCCGAGGTCGGCCGACAGGCGTGCGGCCAGCACCATGCCGACGGCCACCGCCTCGCCGTGGTTGAGGTTGTCGTTGCCCACGCCGCCGTAGCCCTGCTCGGTCTCGATGGCGTGGCCGAAGGTGTGGCCGAAGTTCAACAGGGCACGCTCGCCCTTCTCCAGCGGATCGCGTTCGACGATCTCGGCCTTGTGCTCGCAGCTGGCGGCGATGGCCAGGGCCAGCGCTTCGCCATCCATCGCCAGCAGCGCCGCGCGCTCCTGTTCCAGCCACTGGAAGAAGCGAGCATCGCGGATCGCCCCGTACTTGATGACCTCCGCCAGCCCGGCGCGCAGTTCGCGCGGCGGCAGCGTCGCCAGCGCGCCGGTGTCGGCGAACACCGCACGCGGCGGATGGAAGGCGCCGACCAGGTTCTTGCCCTGCGGGATGTCGACCGCGGTCTTGCCGCCGACCGACGAATCCACCATCGACAGCAGCGTCGTCGGCACCTGCACGCAATCCACGCCGCGCATCCAGCATGCCGCCGCGAAGCCGGCCAGGTCGCCGACCACGCCGCCGCCGAGCGCGATCACGCAGGCGTCGCGGGTGGCACCGAGCGTCGCCAGCGCCTCGATGGCGTGGCCGAAGTGGGCCAGCGTCTTCGATTCCTCGCCCGCGGGCAGGATGAAGGTGCCGATGGCCAGGTCCGGACTCGCCGCATGCAGGGCCTCGCGCACGACGCCGGCGTACAGGGGCGCGACGATGGAGTCGCTGACCAGCAGCACGTGGCGGCCGCGCACGTGCCGCGCCAGCGCGGCACCGTCGGCCAGCAGGCCGGGGCCGATGGCGATGGAATAGGGGGTCTCGCCGCCGACATCGACGGTGCGGAGCTGGCTCATGCGTTCTCTTCGATGGGCTGCCAGCGGTGCGCCAGCAGCTGGGTCAGGCGGGCGGTCGCCTCGGGCGGCGTCAGGCCGTCGGTGTCCAGGGTGAGGTCGGCGACCTCGCGGTACAGCGGTTCGCGCGCCACCGCCATGTCGTGCAGCACCTGTTCGCGGTCCGGCCGCTGCAGCAGCGGCCGATTGGTGCAGCGACCCAGGCGCTTCAGCTGCGCGTCCACGCTGACCTGCAGGTAGACCACGTAGCCACGTTGTTTCATCTGTATCCGATTCCCGGCATCCAGCACGGCGCCGCCACCGGTCGAGATCAGCTGGCCGTGCCCGGCCAGCAGTTCGTGCAGCATGGCCTTCTCGCGTTCGCGGAAACCGGCTTCGCCGACGTGCTCGAACAGCGTGGCGATGCTGGCGCCGGTGCGGTCGACGATGGCCTGGTCCGCATCCACGAATACCAGCCCGAAGCGCTCGGCCACGCGCTTGCCGATGGAGGTCTTGCCGGCCCCGGTGGGGCCGACCAGGATCAGGTTGGGGGCCGGATTCATGATGAGGGAGATGCTAGCACCGCCCACCCGCACGCGTGGCGCGGACTTAACACCGGCGGGACTACGGTGGCGCTCCGGCACCCCGTCGGGTCATCGAGGAGGAACGTCCCATGTCCGTCGCCAAGATCATCGAAGTCAACGCATCGTCGAAGACCAGCATGGAGGATGCCGTCAAGGTCGGCCTGAAGAAGACCTCCGAGACGGTGAAGAACATCAAGGGCGCCTGGGTCAACGAGATCAAGGTCGTCACCGACGACGGCGGCAACGTGCAGGAGTGGCGCGTCAACCTGCGCATCAGCTTCGTGGTGGAGTGAGGCGCAGGCTGGAATCCCCGGTAGGAGCGACGTCAGTCGCGACCGCTGGCTTTCAGCGCGCAGGAAATCGTCGTCGACAGAAGCGACTGCGCACCAGTACTTTTCGCAGATGAGAAACCATACGGTCGCGACTGACGTCGCTCCTACAGGAGCTGGACAGGCCTGCGGTTCTCATCCAGCCGGATCACCCGGTCCGCCGTTGCCGGCAGCGTCGACAGCAGGTGGCGGCTGGTGCGCTCGTAGTGCTGGATGAAGTGGTCCAGCTGCGCGCGGTCCATGCCGCTGCGCGCGGGATCGCGCGCGACCATGGCCTGCTCCTGCTGCCAGCGCCACGTGCGCACGATCCCGAAACCCGGTGGTTGCAGGAACCACAGCGCATCGAGGCGCGACCACAGCGCGGGATAGTCGCGGCGCAGCGCCTCGTTGCAATGGCGCCGCCAGCGGCCATCCGCATCCTCGTCGCGCTCCAGCGCATTCAGTGGCGTGGCCAGTGCGGCGTCCTCCTCGGGGGTCGCGCCGACGCACCAGCCCTCGAACAGCACCAGGTCGACGCGGCCCTGCACACGCGTCCACGCTGCGTCTTCCATGCGGTCGTCGGCGAGCTTGTCGAAGCGCGGCACGACGACGTCCTCGCCCGCCTTCAAGGCATCCAGCACGCGGCAACCGAGCGCCACGTCGTGCGTCCCCGGCGGGCCGCGGGTGGCGAGCAGTAAATGGACGTCGCGGGCCAGGCGCTGGCGTTCGGCACGGGTCAGGTACAGATCATCGAGCGACAGCACCGCGACGCGCAGGCCATCGGCTTCCGCCCGCGCGGCGATCTGCGCGGCCAGCGTCGATTTGCCGCTTCCCTGCAGGCCGCTGATGGCGAATACCGGCGTTCGGACCGGAAGTGCGAGCGCTGCAGCCAGCGCGTCGGCGACGAGAACGTCGGGAAAACCATCGGGATGCGTTGCGTGCGTCATCGCGCGACAATAGCGCATGCCCGGAGCGCGGGCGCAGCCCTGACGACGCCATGACCGACCTGTATGCCGAAGCCCTGTCCACGTTCGCCGCGCTGCTTGGCGAAGCGAAGGCCGCAGGCACCGAAGTCGAACCGAACGCGATGACCGTCGCGACCGCCACGGCGGCCGGGCGTCCCTCCGCCCGCACCGTGCTGCTGAAGGCGTACGACGAAGAGGGGTTCGTCTTCTACACGCATACGCACAGCCAGAAGGGCCGCGAACTGCACGACAACCCGCATGCCGCCCTGCTGTTCCTGTGGCGCAGCCTGCGCGAGGCCGGCATCCAGGTGCGCGTCGAGGGCGCCGTGACGCCGGTCAGCGATGCCGAGGCCGATGCCTATTTCGCCTCGCGTCCGCGCCAGAGCCAGCTCGGTGCGTGGGCATCCATCCAGTCGGAGACGCTGGATTCGCGCGAGGCGTTCGAAACGCGCATGGCCGAAGTGGAGGCGCGCTTCGCCGGCGGCGACGTGCCGCGTCCAGACGGCTGGAGCGGCTACCGCGTGGCGCCGGAGGCGATCGAGTTCTGGTACGGCGCGCAGTTCCGCCTGCACGAACGCTGGCGCTACGAGTGCGATAGCGCAGGCGCCTGGAGCAAGCGGATGCTGTTCCCTTGACCGTTCGTGTGCGGGCGGCCTCCGCCGCCGATATCGATGCCTGGTCCGCGATGCGCTCGGCGCTGTGGCCCGATGCCGATCCCGGCGAACTCCGGGCTGAGGCGTTGGCATGGGACGTCGGCAGCGGTATCGCATTCATCGCCGTCGACGAGAGCGACCATGCCATCGGCATGGCCGAGGCCAGCCTGCGCCGAGACTATGTCAATGGCACCGACGGTTCGCCGGTCGGCTTCCTGGAGGCCTGGTACGTCGATGCCGATCATCGCGGGCGCGGCGTCGGCCGCGCGCTGATCGCGGCAGTGGAAGCGTGGACGTGCGAGCGGGGCTGCACTGAGCTGGCGTCCGATGCCCTGCTCGACAACACGGCCAGCCATGCGGCACATGCTGCCTGTGGCTTCGAGGAGACCGAGCGCGTGGTGTACTTCCGCAAGGTGCTGGACGCATGAGCACCGGGCCGCGCCGCATCGTCTGCCTGACCGAGGAGCCGACCGAGACGCTGTACGCGCTGGGCGAGCAGGATCGCATCGTCGGCATCAGCGGTTTTACCGTACGTCCGCCGCAGGCACGCAAGGAGAAGCCGAAGGTCAGCGCGTTCACCAGCGCCAGGATCGGCGAGATCCTGAAGCTGCAGCCGGACCTGGCCATCGGTTTTTCCGACATCCAGGCCGACATCGCCGCCGAACTCGTCCGGCAGGGCGTCGAGGTGTGGATCAGCAACCACCGCAGCGTGGACGGCATCGTCGACTACGTGCGTCGCCTCGGTGCGCTGGTGGGCGCCGCCGCGCGCGCCAATGATTACGCCGATGCGCTCCAGTGCGGACTGGACGAGGTCCGCGCAAAGGCGGCGAAACTGCCGCGCCGGCCGACGGTCTACTTCGAGGAGTGGGACGAACCGCAGATCACCGGCATCCGCTGGGTGTCGGAGCTGATCAGCATCGCCGGCGGCGACGACGTGTTCCCGGAGCTGGCCAGGGAATCGCTGGCCAAGCATCGCATCCTCGCCGATGGCAGCGAGGTCGTGCGCCGCGCGCCCGACATCATCCTCGGTTCCTGGTGCGGCAAGAAGTTCCGACCCGACCGCGTCGCCGCGCGTCCCGGCTGGGACGCCATCCCCGCCGTGCGCGATGGCGAACTGCACGAGATCAAGTCGCCACTGATCCTGCAGCCCGGGCCGGCGGCGCTGACCGACGGCGTGCAGACAGTCGCGGAGATCATCCAGGCGTGGGCCTCAAAGCAGGCGTGAGGCTGGCGCTTCTGTAGGAGCGACGTAAGTCGCGACCGCGGACTGTACGTCGGCGGTTGCGATAAGTAGTTCGCCATCGCCGGGTTGGCCATGGTTCTCGTGCTGTGGATGGCGTACGGTCGCGACTTACGTCGCTCCTACATCATGCCAAGGCAAACACCTCAGAAATTCCGCTGGAACTTCACGGTTTCCGTGCGTCCATCCGACGTCACCACGACCTCGAAGCGGTAGGAATCGCGCGGCGAGATGCGCGCGGTGCCGATGTGGTCCAGGTAGCCGCCGGCATCCACCTTGCGCAGCGTGATGGCCTGCCGTGCGCCGGACAGGTCATGTGCGGTGACCCCGACATCGCCGTCGGCATCGACTTCTTCGCCGCCGTCGACCTTGCGCAGCGCGACCAGCACCAGCGCAGTGCCGGCATCGCGCGGGACGCCGTACTGTCTGGCGACCGCTTCGCTCAGCGAGAGCGTGGGTAGGGCGTTGTAGCGCACGCGCAGGTCGCCGAAGTCGGCCTCGGCCGGCGTGGCCTGGACGAACTCGGCCGTGCGCGGCGCTTCGCCCCCGGAGCAGGCGGACAATACGGCGATGACAAGGAGGAGGGGCAGGCGGCTCATGGCAGGATCACCGGCAGGGGAGAATCGTTACGAAAGAGGGGCGGGGTCGGATGCGTGTCAGTCGTTCGCCGCCGACAGTTCGCCGCCACGCACCGTAGCCGCATGCACGGCGTTCGCCACCAGGGCTTCGAAGCCGCCGGCCTGGAAGGTCTCGATGGCGGCCTGGGTGGTGCCGTTCGGCGAGGTGACGCGGCGGCGCAGTTCCGCCGGGGTCTCGCCGCTTTCGGTCAGCATGCGCGCCGCGCCCAGGACCGTCTGCAGCACCAGCGTGCGTGCCGCCTCGTCGGACAGGCCCTCGGCTTTCGCTGCGTCTTCCATCGCCTCGGCCAGCAGGAACACGTAGGCCGGGCCGCTGCCGGACACGCCGGTGACCGCATCCATCTTCGCCTCGCTGTCGATCCACACGGTGGTGCCGGCGGCGGACAGCAGCAGTTCGGTGCGCTGCCGACCGGCATCGTCGACTTCGCCGCTCGCGTACAGGCCGGTGACGCCGGCACCGAGCAGGGCGGGCGTGTTCGGCATGCTGCGCACGACGGCCACGTCGCCGCCCAGCCAGCGCTGCATCTGCGCGGTGGTGATGCCGGCGGCGATCGAAACGGCCAACGGATGCTGGGTCTGCGCCAATGGCGCCAGCGACTCGCATACCGTCCGCATCACCTGCGGCTTCACCGCGAACAGCCAGGTATCGGCACCGTGGGCGGCTTCCTTCGCTTCCGCGAAGACCTGCACGCCGAAGTCGGCGGCGAGGGCGGCGCGCAGGGCGTCGGCGGGTTCGGCCACGCGGATGCGCGACGGGTCGGCGCCGCGCGTGAGCAGGCCGCCGATCAGGCTGCGCGCCATGTTGCCGCCGCCGATGAAGGCCAGTGGATGCGTCAGCAGGGAAGAAGAGGGAGACATGGCAGGCCTCAGGAAGAAAGCATCGGGAAAGGAACATTGGCGATGCGCGCCTCGAAGCGGTGCTCGAGGTGGTCGTCGCCGGCATAGGTCAGGGCGATGTCGCCCGACCAGGTGATGTCGAAGCGGTCGCTGTCGCCGACGCGATGGAAGGCGATGCGGTGGTTGGCCACGCTGTCGTGGCCGAGCAGGTAGACATGGAAGGCGAGATCGTCCAGTTCGGTGTCGGCCAGCGTACCGCCGGCGATCGTGTCGACCTCGAACGTCCGGCCATCCAGCCAGGCGGGCGTAAACGTATCGATCGGGCAGACGGCGAAGCCACCATCGTCGTCCCAGAACGTCGACGACAGCGTGCAGCGGTGGTAGTTGCCCCAGACGCCGGGCGCTTCCCAGCTGCTGTCGTGGCCCTCGTCTTCACCCTCGTCCAGCTCGATGTCGCGCTCGGCGTAGTAGTCCGCGCTGCGCAGGTGCAGGTCGCACCACACCGTGCCGTCGATCACGCGCACCGTCCATGCGAACTCCGCCAGCGCATGGCCTTCCGGCCACGGATTGCCGGGGAAGTGGATGCGGCCTGGCACGTCGTCCATCGGGCTATCTCCGGGGGTGTCTACTTTGCCGGTCGCGCGCCGAACAGCGCTGTGCCGATACGGACCATCGTGGCGCCGTATGCGATGGCCTGCGCGAAGTCGCCGCTCATGCCCATCGACAAGGTGTCCACGCCTGCGTGCCGTGCGGCCAGTGCCTGCTGCAATGCCTGCATGCGGGTGAACGCGGCGGCGCGCATGGCAGGGTCTTCGTGCGGTGCCGGGATCGCCATCAGGCCGCGCAGGCGCAGCGACGGCTCGGCAGCGACGGCATCGGCCAGGGCGTCGATCTCGTCGGGTTGGCAGCCATGCTTGCTGGTCTCGTCGTCGATGTTCACCTGGATCAACACGTTCAACGGTGGCAGATGGGAAGGGCGATACCGTGACAGAGCGCCGATCAATTTGTGACGGTCTACCGTTTGCACCCAGTCGAACAACTGCGCGGCGCTCTCGGCCTTGTTCGATTGCAGGTGGCCGATGAGATGCCATTCCAGGCCCATGTCCGCCAGTTCCCCGATCTTGCCCTGCGCTTCCTGCACGTAGTTCTCGCCGAAGGCGCGCTGCCCGGCACGGGCCAGTTCGGCCACGGCAGAGGCCGCTTGCAGCTTGGAGACGGCCAGCAGCACGGGCGGTGGCCGATGTGCCGCATTCGCTGCGTTTTCAAGGCGTTGCAGGGTCTCGCTGAGGGTGTCGGCGAGCATGTTGGTCCAACCATTGGCGGGAACGGCGAGGGCGCTATACTGCCCTCCGGGGAATCAAGGTTCCAGTTCGCAGCAACTTGGGGAAGCAGCGTCATGGATATCGCCGAGCTCTTGGCGTTTTCGGTAAAGAACAAAGCATCCGACCTCCACCTCTCGGCCGGCCTGCCGCCGATGATCCGCGTGGACGGCGACGTGCGCCGCATCAACATCCCGGCGCTCGACCACAAGCAGGTGCACTCGCTCGTCTACGACATCATGTCGGACAAGCAGCGCCGTGACTTCGAAGAATTCCTCGAGGTCGACTTCTCGTTCGAGATCCCGTCGCTGGCGCGCTTCCGCGTCAACGCGTTCAACCAGAACCGCGGCGCCGGTGCGGTGTTCCGTACCATTCCCTCGGAAGTGCTGACGCTGGAAGACCTCGGCTGCCCGCCGCTGTTCCGCGAACTGATCCAGCAGCCGCAGGGCCTGATCCTGGTCACCGGCCCGACCGGTTCGGGCAAGTCGACCACGCTGGCGGCGATGATCGACCACATCAACAAGAACGAATACGGCCACATCCTCAGCGTCGAGGATCCGATCGAGTTCGTGCACACCTCGCAGAAGTGCCTGATCAACCAGCGCGAAGTGCACCGCGACACGCACGGCTTCAACGAGGCGCTGCGCTCGGCGCTGCGTGAAGACCCCGACTACATCCTCGTCGGCGAGTTGCGCGACCTGGAGACCATCCGCCTGGCGCTGACCGCCGCGGAAACCGGCCACCTGGTGTTCGCCACCCTGCACACCAGCTCGGCGGCCAAGACCATCGACCGCATCATCGACGTGTTCCCCGCCGGCGAGAAGCCTATGGTCCGCTCGATGCTGTCCGAATCGCTGCGCGCAGTCATCTCGCAGGCGCTGCTGAAGAAGATCGGCGGCGGCCGTACCGCAGCCTGGGAAATCATGGTCGGCACCCCGGCCATCCGCAACCTGATCCGCGAGGACAAGGTGGCGCAGATGTACTCGGCCATCCAGACCGGCCAGAACTACGGAATGATGACCCTGGACCAGCACCTGCAGGACCTGGTGAAGCGCAGCCTGATCACGCGCCAGCAGGCCAAGGAATACGCCAAGGAAAAGCGGTTGTTCGAGTAACGGCCGCGCGGCGCCGCCACCGGCGGCCGCCGTCCCGCGGCTTCTTCCGTCTTACGGAGCATCGCCATGAGCACCATCGACTTTACCTCCTTCCTCAAGCTGATGGCGCACCAGAAGGCGTCGGACCTGTTCATCACGTCCGGCATGCCGCCGTCCATCAAGGTGCACGGCAAGATCTCGCCGATCACGCAGACGCCGCTGACGTCGCAGCAGTCGCGCGACCTGGTGCTCAATGTGATGACGCCGGCGCAGCGCGAGGAGTTCGAGAAGACGCACGAGTGCAACTTCGCCATCGGCGTCGCCGGCGTGGGCCGCTTCCGCGTCAGCTGCTTCTACCAGCGCAACCAGGTGGGCATGGTGCTGCGTCGCATCGAGACGCGCATCCCGACCATCGAGGAGCTGAACCTGCCGCCGGTCATCAAGACGCTGGCGATGACCAAGCGCGGCATCATCCTGTTCGTCGGCGCCACCGGCACCGGCAAGTCGACGTCGCTGGCGGCGATGATCGGCTACCGCAACCAGAACTCGACCGGCCACATCATCACGATCGAGGACCCGATCGAGTTCGTGCACAAGCACGAGGGCTGCATCATCACCCAGCGCGAGGTCGGCATCGACACCGACAGCTGGGAAGCCGCGCTGAAGAACACCCTGCGCCAGGCGCCGGACGTGATCATGATCGGCGAGGTGCGCACGCGCGAGGGCATGGACCATGCCATCGCCTTCGCCGAAACCGGCCACCTGGTGCTGTGCACGCTGCACGCCAACAACGCCAACCAGGCGATGGACCGCATCATCAACTTCTTCCCGGAAGACCGCCGCCAGCAGCTGCTGATGGACCTGTCGCTGAACCTGAAGGGCGTGGTGGCGCAGCAGCTTATCCCCACGCCGGACGGCAAGGCGCGCCGCGTGGCGATGGAAATCCTGCTGGGCACGCCGCTGGTGCAGGACTACATCCGCGACGGCGAGGTGCACAAGCTGAAGGAAGTGATGAAGGAATCCACCAACCTCGGCATGAAGACCTTCGACCAGGCCCTGTTCGAGCTGTACCAGGCCGGCGAGATCAGCTACGAGGACGCGCTGCGCTTCGCCGACTCCCAGAACGAGGTGCGCCTGCGCATCAAGCTGGCCCAGGGCGGCGACGCCCGCACGCTGGCGCAGGGCCTGGACGGCGTGGAGATCGCGGAAGTCCGCTGACTTCCGTACCATGCGTCATCAGGAGAAGGGGCGGGCGACCGCCCCTTTTTCGTGGGCGATGGGCACGCTCGGCAGCGACGTGCAGGTCGTTGGATTCGCCGTTACCATCCGCCCACGTGGCGAGGATGCCGGATCAACCTGGTGGCACCCATGGCAGGGATTTCCGAGGACGCGATGCAGGAGTACCCCGGCGGCAAGCCCCGTACTGCACCTCCGCCGCGTGAACCCCCGGCCGCTGACGTCGCGGCGCGCTGGATCGAGAAGTGGTCGATCCCCGTGGCTGAGCAGTCTGGCGATTCAGATGGATACGATCTTGATTGGGAGCTGCCTACCGAAAACCCGAGACTTTGCTTGGACGCCATCTTGCGGATACTGACCCTCATTCCTTCAGATCCTGCAGGTACGCATTTTCAGGTCTTGGCAGCCGGCCCGCTGGAGGATCTCTTGGTGCACCACGGCTCGCGCATGATAGAAGAGATCGACCTGCTTGCCAGGCGCAGCCCTTGTTTTCGCCTGCTTCTAAATGGTGTGTGGATGTCGCGCGTCGATCCTTCCGTTGTCAAGCGACTTGCCAAGTATCGGCAAGCGCAATGGTGATGACGGAAGCCCAATCCAACCGATCTGCCGGATATGCGTTCCCGTGAATAATTTGATTGCCTCCCTGTTGTTCGCGCTTGCCCTCAGCTTCGGCATGCAGGCCAGTGTGTTCGCCGCCGAGACTCCCGAGCAGGTGGCGGACGCTTACGTCGGTGCCATTCGCAAAGACGGTTTGGCAGCCGTGCCGGACTACATCCATCCCGATGAGCTGGAACGGTTCCGCGGCATGCTGCTGCCGGTACTGGTAGGAGACAGCCCGTCCGCCGATCCCCTGCGCAAGGCGTTCTTCGGGCAGAAGGCGACGCTGGCCTCGGTGCAGGCGATGGACGCAAAGGCATTCATGCAGGGCTTCATGGGCTTCGCGCAGAACCAGATGGCTGCGATGAACGTTAGCATCGGAACATCGGAAACCCTCGGCAGCGTGCGCGAAGGCGATGTGGTGCACCTGGTGACCCGCAACACGGCAGGCGCCGGCGCGCTGCAGCTCACGCAGATGGAAGTGATCAGCCTGAAGCCGTACCAAGGGACATGGCGTCTGCTGTTGTCCGGCAAGATGGAAGGCATGGCGCAGGCGCTGGGTGCGCAGGCGGCGGGGGCGAAGAAGCCGGACGAGAAACGTCGCAAGGAATGATCGGGGCGGCGTGAGGTGGGGCTGCCGATCCTCAGCTCCGACACCCCAAACTGGTGACTTCCGGCACCTAAGTTCCCGCGACACCGGCCGGAAGATGTTCCTGACCCGACGCAGTGTCGGAATCCAGGAACCTCTCCGTGATCACGCAGATCCTCACGCACACCCCGCTCTGGGTTTTCGGCCTCTTCTTCGGTCTGGTCTATCTGGGTTACGTCCAGAGCAGGACGCGTCAGGTCTCGCGCAACCGGTTGATCGTGATGCCCATCGCCATGCTGGCGTGGTCGCTGTATTCCGTATGGTCGACCTTCGATGCCCACCTCACCGCGCTGGCCGCCTGGGCCTGCGCGTGGGGCGCCGTCGTGGCGATCGGCCTTGTGCGCGGACCCTCGCGCAGCGCGTCCTACGATGCAACGACCGCGCAGTTCACGGTGGCCGGCAGCTGGCTGCCGCTGGCGCTGATGATGGGCATCTTCTTCTTCAAGTACGCGGTGGCCGTGGCCCATGCCGTGAAGCCTGGCGTGCTCGATTCGACGACGGCGGTGGCCATGGTGTCCGCGACATACGGACTTTTCAGCGGGCTGTTCATGGGGCGCGCCGTGCGGGTGCTGGCAGTGATGGGGCTGCACCGCTTTGTCGAGCGGAGCGCCTGACGGTGACGAGGTAGGATGGCTGGAGCGGTGTGATTCCATCCCTTGACCCCCGACAGGCCAAGTGCATCAGATGAAAGCAGTCGCGATAGTGATCGGCATCCTGGTGTTGACCGGGGCTCTGGTGTGGGTGATGTACCCGACATCGATCCCGGCGAGACAAGACGTGTATCGGCCGTTATCGGCGAGCGAGTTCCGCGCCATCAGATCGCTCGCCATCGAGATCGAACGATCAGGTGTGGGTCCAGGTGTTGAACTCAACGCAGGAGACGAGGCGTCGAATTCGCTCGAGTTTTCCTGCAAGGGCGTGCCGCTCGTTGTGTTGATCAACAGCGAGCAGGCGCTCGTGGTGATGGAGTTCGCGGGATTCGAGGCGCGGGCCCCCGGTCTGGGCGACGCGGTTGGTGTTTTGTCCCGGTCTCTGGTGCGGACGCAGGCGGCGGATATTCAGGAAATACCGGCAGAACCTACAGGGTTCGAATCATTCTTGCTGAAGTACCGGGATGGACTGGATCTGACCGCCGGTTGCGCGCGATAGGCGACGTAGGATGGGTGGAGCGTAGCGGCATTCAACGGCATAGCCGGTCTACCCATTGCTTGCCAGATCGACAGCACCTTGATGATGGGTATCGCCTTCGGCTCCACCCATCCTACGAAAGCTGCTGGCTCAGCCCTTCATGCTGCCGGTATCCAGCCAGCGCTGATGCCACGACAGCGCTTCCGGCAGCAGGTGCGGGGTGTGCTTGCCGTAGCTGTGGTGCAGGGCGCGGTCGAAATAGTCCTGCAGCGCGTCGCGGTAGTCCGGATGCGCGCAGTTGGCGATCAGCAGGCGGGCGCGCTGCTTCGGCGTGAGGCCGCGCAGGTCGGCCAGGCCCTGTTCGGTGACGATGACGGAGACGTCGTGCTCGGTGTGGTCCACGTGGCTGACCATCGGCACCAGCGCCGAGATGCTCCCACCCTTGGCGGTGCTGGGGCTGAGGAACACCGACATGAAGCCGTTGCGCGCGAAATCGCCCGAGCCGCCGATGCCGTTCTGGATGCGGCTGCCCATCACGTGGGTGGAATTGACGTGGCCGTACAGGTCGGCCTCGATCATCCCGTTCATGCCGATGCAGCCGAGCCGGCGCACCAGTTCCGGATGGTTCGACATCTCCTGCGTGCGCATGATGATGCGCTCGCGGTAGAAGGCGATGTCGCGCTTGAACGCCTCGTTCGCTTCCGGGCTCAGCGCGAAGCCGGTGCATGACGCCACGTCCAGCACACCTTCGCGCAGCAGGTCGAGCATGCCGTCCTGGATGACCTCGGTGAACGCGGTCAGCCCGCGGAAGCCGCTCTTCGCCAGCCCGGCGAGCACGGCGTTGGGGATGTTGCCGACGCCGGACTGCAGCGGCAGCAGGGTCGGCGGCAGGCGGCCCTGCGTCACTTCGTGCTTGAGGAAGTCGATCAGGTGCGCGGCGATGCGCTCGCTGGTGACGTCGATCGGCGTGAACGCGCTGTTGCGGTCGGGACCGTGCGTGCGCACCACCGCGACGATCTTGGCGGGATCGCAGCGCAGTCCGGTGTCGCCGATGCGGTCGCGCACGTGTTCCAGCGGAATCGGCTTGCGGTGCGGCGGCAGCGCGGTGCCGTAGTAGATGTCGTGCATGCCGTCGACATCGGCCGGCTGCCAGTCGTTGACCTCGACGATGACCTTGTTCGCCAGGTCCAGCCAGGTCTTGTTGTTGCCGACCGAAGTAGACGGCACCAGCGTGCCGTCTTCGCGGATCGCCGACACTTCGATCACCGCAGTGTCGATGGGCCCGTAGAAGCCGAACCATACATGCTGGGCGACGTGGCTCAGGTGGATGTCGATGTAGTCCAGCGTGCCATCGTTGATGCGTTTTCGTGCATCGGGATCGCTCTGGAACGGCATGCGCAGCGCGATGGCATCGGCCTTGGCGAGCGCGCCATCGAGTTCCGGCGCGGTGGAGGCGCCGGTCATCAGCTTGATCTGGAAAGGCACGCCAGCGGCATGGGCCTGTTCGATGCGCGTGGCCAGCGCCAGCGGCACTGCCTTGGGGTAGCCGGAGCCGGTGAAGCCGCTCATGGCGACGGTCTCGCCGGGCTGGATCAGGCTGGCCGCGTGCTCGGCGCTGGTCACGCGGCCGCGCAGGCCGGCGTGGCGGATACGATCTTCGTCCATCGGAGGCGGCATCGGCGTAACGAAACCATGATTATCGCGTGGGGCGGTGGGCCGCAGGATACGACCATCGTGCGGCGCGCGGGTTGCGCCGGATCAATGCCCTGCGGCGGCCATCCACGGCGGGCGCTGCTTCGCCGCGCGCTTGAAGGCCGGACAGTCCTCGCGGTGCGCGCCGGGCAGGTAGCCCAGGCTCATCAGGAATTCGTTGGTGATTTCGCCGCCGGTGAAGCGGAAGGTCTTCTTGAACAGCTTGATCCAGTCGGCTTTCGGCAACGGGTGGTGCGCGTCCAGCCAGGCGGCGAAACTGCCGTGGCGCTTGCGCAACTGCTGGATGACCTGCGCGTTGTGGATGGCGGCCTCGACCTTCAGCCGGTTGCGGATGATGCCGGGGTCGGCGAGCAGGCGGGCGCGATCCTTGTCGCCGTAGCGGGCGACCTTGTCGACGTCGAAGCCGCTGTAAGCGGTACGGAAGCCTTCGCGCTTCTTGAGCATCGTCTCCCAGCTGAGGCCGGCCTGATTGATCTCCAGCAGCAGGCGTTCGAACAGCACCGCCTCCTCGCGTTGGGGAAAGCCGTACTCACGGTCGTGGTAGGGGCCGTGCAGGGGATGGCCGGGGGCGATGTCGCAGTAGCCAGGCATGGGGGGGCGGGATGGTGGAGGGAGGTCCGATTCTAGGGCGTGTAGCGGACAGGTACCGTCCGCGCAGGCGCGGCAGGCGCGGCATGCGCGGGGCCGGGCTAGAATGGTGCCCATGCAAGACGTCGCCACGCCCCTGGCCAACCAGCTGCTGATCGCCCTGCCGGCGCTGTCGGATCCCAATTTCGCCCGCGCGGTTACCCTGATCTGCCAGCACGACGACGAAGGCGCCATGGGCGTGGTCGTCAATCGCCCGTCGGAGTACACGCTGGGCGAGGTGCTGCGGCAGATGAACCTCGCCTCGCACGATCCGCGGCTGGACGACCAGATCGTTTTGGCGGGAGGCCCCGTGCATCCAGAGCGCGGCTTCGTGCTGCACGACAGCGCCCGCGCCTGGGAATCGACACTGGAAGTCGCCAGCGGCCTGTACCTGACCACCTCGCGCGACATCCTCGAAGCGATGGCGGAGGGCGAAGGCCCGGCGCACGCCGTGGTCGCGCTGGGCTGCGCCGGCTGGGGCGCGGGCCAGTTGGAATACGAACTGGGCGAGAACAGCTGGCTGACCGCACCGGCGGATGCCGAACTGCTGTTCACCGTGCCGCTGGAGCAGCGCTGGCAGACGGCGGGCCAGCGGATCGGCGTGGACATGACCCGGCTGACGGACTACAGCGGACACGCATGAGTCCGCGCACGCCGACGCCGTATCCACGGACGCTGTCGCGGGATGGCGCAGACCGTAGCGAAGGGAGGCAGTGGGCATGAAGCTGGATGGCACCGTACTGGGATTCGACGTGGGCGCGCGCCGCATCGGCGTGGCGGTGGGCAGCGCATTCGGTACCGGCGCACGCGCGCTGGCGGTGATCGACGTGCACGGCCACGGGCCCGACTGGCCGGCCATCGACCGGCTGCATGCGGAGTGGAAGCCCGACGGCCTGGTCGTCGGCGACCCGATGACGCTGGACGGCGGCGACCAGCCGAACCGCAAGCGCGCCCATGCCTTCGCCCGCGAACTGCGCACGCGCTACCAGTTGCCGGTGGTGCTGGTGGACGAACGTACCAGCTCCGCCGAAGCCGCCGAACGCTTTGCGCTGGACCGCGCCGAAGGCCGCAAGCGCCGCCGCGACGCCGCCGCGCTCGACGCCGTCGCCGCCGCCGTCATCATCGAACGCTGGCTGGCCGCGCCCCAGGACGCGACCCAGCTGACCTGATCACTCCCGACCACGCCCCATGACCCCACAACTCGATTCCGACGGACGCCTGCGCCACCTCCTTACCCTCGACGGCCTGCCACGCGACACCCTGTGCCGCCTGATCGACCGCGCAGGCCAGATCCGCGACGCCGCGCTCGGCCGCACGCCGCGCCGGCAGGTACTCGACGGCACCACCGTCTGCACGCTGTTCTTCGAACCGTCTACGCGCACGCGCAGTTCGTTCCACATCGCCGCGCAGCGGCTGGGCGCGGACGTGTTGAACTTCGACGCTTCCACCTCGTCGACCCGCAAGGGCGAGACCGCGCGCGACACGCTGCGCAACCTGGAAGCGATGGGCGTGCGCGGCTTCATCGTCCGCCATGCCGACGACGGCGCGGTCGCCGCGCTGGCCGCCGAGGCCGGCGAGGGCACCGCCTTGATCAACGCCGGCGACGGCCGCAGCGCGCATCCCACCCAGGGTCTGCTGGACGTACTGACGATCCGCCAGGCCAAGGGCGCCGACTTCTCGCGCCTGAAGATCCTGATGGTCGGCGACGTGGCGCATTCGCGCGTGGCGCGTTCCGATCTGCATGCGCTGCGCACGCTGGGCGCGGGCGAGATCCGCGTGTGCGGCCCGCAGTCGCTGCTGCCGGACGACGGCACGCTGGCCGGATGCGCGACCGGGCAGGATTTCGATGCGATGCTCGAGGGCGTCGACGTGGTGATGATGCTGCGCCTGCAGCGCGAGCGCATGGAAGAAGGGCTGGTGTCCTCGCTGGAGGACTACCACCGCGACTACGGCCTGACCACGACGCGGCTGACGCGCGCGGCCAAGGACGCCGTGGTGCTGCATCCCGGCCCGATCAACCGCGGCGTCGAGATCACCGACGAGGTGGCCGACGGCCCGCAGTCGCTGGTGCTGCGCCAGGTCAGCAACGGCGTCGCCATCCGCATGGCGGTGCTGGAGATGTTGCTGGGCTGAGCCGGCGTCTACCGGCTACCTATGTAGGAGGGCCTTCAGGCCCGACGCATTCCGGTCGGCCCTGAAGGGCCTCCTACCGATGGTCAGACTCACTCCGGCGCGGCGACCACGCGGTTCTTGCCGGCCTGCTTGGCCTGGTACATGGCGCGGTCGGCGCGCGCCAGCAGCTCGTCCTGCGATTCGCCCGGCCGCCAGCGCGCCACGCCCGCGCTGAAGGTCGCCACGATGCCGCCGCCTTCGTAGACCAGCGGCTTGTGTGCGAGCCGGTCGCGCAGGCGCTCCAGCGTGCCCATGGCTTCCAGGAAGCTGGTGTCCGGCAGCAGCAGCACGAACTCTTCGCCGCCGAAGCGTGCGACCGCATCGCTGGCGCGCAGGGTGGCGCGTGCCAACGTCACGACATGGCATAGCGCCGCATCGCCACCGAGGTGGCCGTGCGCGGCGTTGATGTGGCGGAAGTCGTCGAGGTCGAGCAGCGCCAGGCAGAGCGTCTGGGTGCTGCGCAGCGCACGCACCGATTCGCGCTTGAACAGTTCGTCGAAGCCGCGCCGGTTCAGCGCTTCGGTCAGCTGGTCCACGCGCACCAGTTCGGAAACGGATCGCAGTTCCTGCTCGAGGTTCATCACGCGGCGCTCGGCTTCCTCCACCTCGCGGCGCGCCTCCAGCAGGCTGTCGCGCGCGCGCAGCGCCTGCGCCTGCACCTGCGCGGTGTCGTCGAGGATGTCCTCCATCCGCTTGCCCAGCTCGGCGATGCTGCGGCTGTCGCGCACGGCCTGCGCGTGGAAGCTGATGCGGTCGTGGTACTCGCCGGTGCTGCTGGCCATGCCGTCCAGGCGCTCGACGAAGGTCACCATCATCTCCTTCATCGACGCCTTCGACTCGGCCAGTCCCTGCTTCAGCAGGCCCTGCTTGTAGATGACCTCGCGCAGGCCGGCGCGGGTCTGTTCCAGCGCGGTGCGGTCCAGTGGACCGGCCAGCAGCTGGCGCACGGCCCCGATCTGGTCCTGCAGCCAGCTGCCGTCCTCGATCAGTTCACCGACGTTCTCCAGCAGCAGGTCGAACAGGCTGCGCATCAATTCCTGCGCGTCGTTCACTTCGTGCGTGCGCAGGCCGATCTGTTGGCAGAGTTCCTTGAGGTCACTGCCGAGTTCGGCCAGCGGCTGCGCGGGCTGCCATTGGCGCACGCGGTCGGCCAGCGCGTGCGCCTGCGGCAGCAGGGTGGCATCGTCGCGGAGCAGATGCTCCATGCCGCCGACCAGCAGATGGTGCAGCAGGTCGCGCAGTTGTTCGGCTTCGCCGGACAGCGGCTCGTCCTGGATCGTGCGGATGTACTTGTCGACCAGTTGTCGCAACGCGCGGCCGTAACGCGGCCAGTCGCTGTCGGCGTGCGCGGACTGCAGGCGTTCGCCCATGCCGTGCAGTTCGCCGGGCAGGCCGGCGACACCGTTGGCGAACGCGGACAGCAGGGTTGCGGGTTCCTCCGCATGCGCGAACAGGGCCTGCAGTTGCGCGCTGCTGATCGCCGGCTGCTGGCCGCCGGCCTTGGTCGTGGCGAGTTCGCGTGAGGCCGACGCGCCGGCCTCGCGGCGCCGCGACCACAACCGGCGGAAGCCGCCGGAAACGCCTGAATTTTCGTCGGCCAGGTCAGCCATGCGCGTCGCTCTCACGGCCATGGGCGGATGCCCGTCAGCCAGCAGGGGATGCCGGGTTATCGGCCGCGAGGGACGCGGGTTGAGGGGCATGGCCGTCCGGCGATCACGGACCGGCGGAAGCGTGACGCAGCGCGCGCCGGCGTGGACTCAGCCGGCGCCGGGCGGGAAGCGGTCCAGGGCTTCATCGATGATGGCCAGTTGACCCGCTGCCTCGGCATTGCCGGCGGCCGCGGCCGCGCGGACCTGGTCCAGGCTGGGGTGCGAGACGATCAGCAGGAGGTTGCCGCATCGGGGGCAGGCGTAGTCGGTGACGGCGTCGTGCAGTTCCATCGCCATCGCACGGCTGTCGCCGTGCCAGTCGCAGGGGCAGGCCAGATCGCGCTCGCGCCAGCCGGCGGTGAAGTAGTCGGGGACGAGTTCGGCCACGCTCAGCGCCCGCGCTTCTGCGCGAACAGCCAGTCCCACATCGGCGCGTAGGCGTAGGTCGCGTCCCAGCTGTTGTGATTGGCATCGGGAAATTCGGTGTAGCGGGCGTCGCGCGCGCCGGCGGCCTTCAGCGCAGCATCCATGCGCCGCGACTGCGACGGCGGCACCACGTCGTCCTTGCCGCCATGGAAGATCCACGTTGGCACGTCCTTCAGGTGCTGCGCGGCGGCGGCGAACGGGTCCGCCGTGCCTGCCACGCTGTGCACGTTCATGCTGGGACGGTCGCGTCCCCAGTCCACCGTGATGCCGCCGCACACCGGCACCAGCGCGGCGAAGCGCGTGGGCTGCTGCAGCGCCAGTTCCCAGGTGCCGTAGCCGCCCATCGACATGCCGGTCAGCGAGACACGGTCGGGATCGCCGTTGAACTCGCGCAGCGCGGCGTCCAGCGTGGCGAACGCGATGGGGCCGGCGTCCTGGGTCCATTCCGTATCGTCCGGCGCCTGCGGGAACACCACCAGGGCAGGGAACGTGTCGGCATGCTGGCGCAGGTAGGGTCCCAGCCCGGCCATCGTCTGCTTCACGCCATCGCTGCCGCGCTCGCCTGAGCCGTTGAGGAACAGCACCACCGGCGGCTTGCCGCTGCGGAAGCGCGCGGCGGGCACGAACACCTGGTAGCGGTAGGTCTTGCCTGCCAGGGTGACCTCGCGCGAGACGAACTCGCCGGTCGGATTCATGGGAGCGGTGGTGGTGCAGGCGGTCATCAGGATCAGAAGCAAGCCCAGGCAGGCGGTGGCGAGAGAGCGCATGGTGGTCGCGGTCCGAGGGTAACGGGCGGCAGCATACCCCGTCGCGTCGCGGACGGCGCCGCGTCGATCCACCGCGTCAGCGCCTGGGGTCGGGGGGAGGCATCTCGTCGCGCACCCGCATGAACCGCGCGAAGCGCGGCAGTCCGGTCGAGGTGAGTCCGTTGTACCGGTAGGTCAGCCACGCGCCGATTGGCGGCGGCCTGGCGCGCTGCGCATCGGTGAAGCCGGTGCCGATGCGGAAGCTTCGCCCCTCCGGCGTGCGTACCTGCAACGCGCCCATCATGCCTTCGTACTTGCCCTTGCCAGGCAGGTGGGCGATGACCTGTGCCTCCGCGTCTTCATGCGGCTTGTACTTGAGCAGGTCTTCGCTGCGGCCGGCGCGGTAGAGTGCGTTGCGTCGATGCAGCATCAGGCCCTCGCCGCCCAGGGCGACCACGCGCGCCAGTTCGTTATCCAGCTGGGCCTTTGTGTCGAAGCGTTGCTGCGGAATCACCGCGAGATGCGTGCTACGCGTCGCTGCGACGAGGTTCTGCATGCGCGCGACACGGTCGGCAAACGGACCTGGATGGTCCGGAAGGTCGAACACCATGAAGCGTACGTTGCGCCAGGCCTGCGCCTCGGTGCCGACACGGCGGATGAGGGCGCTGACCTCGTCGAAGCGGCCACGTGCGATCCACAGTTCACCGTCCATCGGCTCGGCCGGCCAGCCACGGGTGAACATGGGAGGCGCCGCAATGCGCGCGCCGCCGCGCGTCCACAAGGCCCGGCCATCCCAGCGGGCACGCACGCCATCCAGTTTTTCGCTGACGAGGAAAGCCGCGACGGGTATGTCGTCGTGGTACGTGGTCGCCAGCATCGGTTCGGGCGGTGGCGCAGACAGCGCGGACCACGTGAGCAGGCAGAGCAGGGCGAAGAGCAGCAGGCGCATGGAAGCGGACCGGGCCGAGGAGGCGCCAGCGTCGCGCGTTCGATCAAACGGGGGGATCGGCTTACACCGCAGCCTTGCGTAGGAAGTGCCCGAGGTCGAATCGGGACGGAGTCGTGTTATGGAACCAGCATCGAACCGGGCGACGCCATGCTCAACCCCGCATCCACAGCCACGCACACACGGCGACAACGTGCAGCACCACCATCGTCCAGAACGCGACGCGGTAGCCGGGCTTGCGCGACTTGTGCCGCAACGTGTGCTGCGCGACCCACGCGCCGGGCCAGCCACCCAGCAATTCGAGCAGATGGAGCGTGGTCTCCTGCGTGCGCCAGCGGCCGGTCTGCGCGGCGTGCTTGTCCAGCGCGTACACCACGTAGGTGATCGCCGACAGGATCATCGGCAGGAACATCGCCTCGAACGGCAGCCGGCCTCCGCGGATGGCCCACGCGATCAGCAGCGCGTAGGCGAGAACAGCCGCCGCGCCCGGGATGGCCGATGGCGGCCGTGATGGCCTGCGCGCAGGCGTAGCCGGACTGGCGCGACGCGCGGCGGGGACCGTCCGCTGCACCGCTTGCGCACGCCACTTGCCGTCGGATTGGCGCAGCGCCTTGAACTTCACCAGCTCGCCGACCTCGGGCCGGCGTCCGTCCAGGCGGTAGTCGCGGACGTGGAAGAACACGCGTGCCGGCTCACCGTCGACGGGCGCGATGAAGCCGAAGCCGCGATCGTCGTTCCATTCGCTGACCTTGCCGAGTCGCTCCATGTGCGGGCCTCAGTGCAACAGGATCAGCGTGGCCAGGCCCAGGAAGCAGAAGAAGCCCATCACATCGGTGACCGCGGTGACGACGACGGTGCCGGCGACCGCAGGATCGATGTTCATGCGCTTCAGCAGCAATGGCAGCAGCACGCCGGCCGTGGCGGCGGCGCAGAAGTTGATGATCAGCGCCAACGCGATCACCAGCGACAGCATGGGACTGCGGAACCACAGGAACGCAATCAGCCCGACGATGCCGCCGATCAGCAGGCCGTTGATCAGTGCGACGCGGAGTTCCTTCCACCACAGGATGCCGGCATTGCTGGAGCCCACCTGGCCCAGCGCCAGGCCGCGCACCATCAGCGTCAGCACCTGCACGGCCGCATTGCCGCCGATGCCGGCGACGATGGGCATCAAGACGGCGAGCGCGACGATCTTCTCCAGCGTGGCATCGAACTCCTTGATGACGGTGGCCGCCATGAACGCGGTGAACAGGTTGATGCCCAGCCACACCACGCGGCCGCGCACGGCGCGCTTGACCGGCGAGAACAGGTCCTCGTCCTCGTCCAGGCCGGCGGCGCCGAGCGCCTGGTGCTCGGCCTGCTCGCGGATGATGTCGACCACGTCGTCGATGGTGATGCGGCCGAGCAGGATGTTGTTGTCGTCCACGACAGGCGCCGACACCCAGTCATGGTCGGAGAACTGGCGCGCCACTTCCTGCGCGCTCTCGCCCACGTCGATGGCCGGCTGCTCGTCGTCGATGAGCCGGTTGATCGGGGTGGTGTCCTCGTGCGTGACCAGCGCGGCCAGCGGCACCCGGCCGAGGTACTGGTGGCGACGGCTGACCACGTACAGGTGGTCGGTGTGGTCGGGCAGCTCCCCGCGCAGGCGCAGGTAGCGCAGTACCACGTCGACATTGACGTCGGCGCGCACAGTGACCACGTCCGGATTCATCAAGCGGCCGGCGGTGTCCTCGGCGTAGGACAGCACCTGTTCCAGGCGCTCGCGGTTCTCGCGGTCCATCGACTTGAGGACTTCGTCGATGACGGTGTCGGGCAGGTCTTCGACCAGGTCGGCGAGGTCGTCGATGTCGAGGTCTTCGACGGCGGCGACGATCTCGTCGGTGTCCATGTCCGCCAGCAGGCTTTCGCGCACCTCGTCG
This sequence comes from Pseudoxanthomonas sp. LjRoot206, assembly GCF_056175725.1. Lineage (NCBI taxonomy): Bacteria > Pseudomonadati > Pseudomonadota > Gammaproteobacteria > Lysobacterales > Lysobacteraceae > Pseudoxanthomonas > Pseudoxanthomonas sp. LjRoot206. The sequence continues at coordinate 211,299 of NZ_JBGFFI010000003.1, read as the reverse complement.
CCGACGTGCACCAGCACCTCGCCGTCGTCCTCGGGATCGACCAGGCCCCAGACGACTTCGCGCTTGCCCGGCGGCAGCGACTCCAGCAGGTTGCCGATCTCCGCGGGCGACAAGGTATTGACCAGCCGGCGCACGGGACCCAGCCGACCGCTGTCGAGCGCGTCGGAGAGCAGGCGCAACTGGCGCGCGGTCTTGTCGTGGCGGATGGTCTCGACCATTCGGTACTCCGGAATGGGGCCGATCCGTCAGGCGGATGCGACCGGGGCATCAGGCGTTCATTGCGCCATTATCGCCCGGCCTGCGGGTTATGGACACCCTGTACAAGCCATCCGATAAGGATCCCATGCTGGTGTAGGAGCGCCCCATGGCGCGATGCTGGTGCATTGGATTCGAGAGCGGAAAAGCATCGCGCCCATGGGGCGCTCCTACAGGTGCTGTCAGCTCGCGACCGCCGCCTTCAACCAGCGCTCGATGCCGGCGCGGTCGCGCGCCTGCAGCAGTTTCTCGGTGCGTGCTTCCAGGTCGCCGAGATCGACATCGCGGATGGCGCGGCGCACCTCCAGCAGCGTCGCCGGGTGCAGGCTGAATTCGCGCAGGCCCAGCGCCAGCAGCATCGGCGCGAGCGTGGCGTCGCCGGCGATCTCGCCGCACATCGCCACCGGGAGGTCGTGTTCGGCGCCGGTGCGGATCACATGCCGCAGCAGGCGCAGCACGCCCGGATGCAGCGGGGAATACAGTTCGCCCAGGGCCTCGTTGTTGCGATCGGCCGCCAGTAGGTACTGCACCAGGTCGTTGGTGCCGATCGAGACGAAGTCCACCACGTCGACGAAGGCGTGCAGGGCGATCGCCGCGGCGGGCACTTCGATCATCGCGCCCAGTTCGAGCTGCACCGCGATCTCGTGGCCCTGCTTGCGCAGCTGCAGGGCCGCGCGCTGCAGGCGGCGGCGCACATCCAGCATTTCCTCGCGGCTGCTGACCATCGGCACGAGCACGCGCACCGGGCCGTAATGGGACGCGCGCAGGATGGCGCGCAGCTGGGTGTCGAACACGCCGGCATGCGCCAGCGACAGGCGTACGCCACGCAGGCCGAGTGCCGGATTGTCTTCGTCGCTGACGACCAGGCCGGCACGGTCCGCCTTGTCGGCGCCGAGATCGAGCGTGCGGATGGTCACCGGCCGGCCGCCCATGCCGAGCACGAGGTCGCGGTAGACCTGGAACTGCTGCTCCTCGCTGGGCAGCTCGCGCTGCTGCAGGAACAGGAACTCGGTGCGGTACAGGCCCACGCCGGCGGCGCCGAGGGCATGCGCGCTCGCCACATCCTCCAGCGATTCCGCATTGGCCCACAGGGCGATGTCGACGCCGTCGCGGGTGCGGCTGGGCTTGGAACGCAGGCGGCCGAGTTCGCGCGCCTCCTTGGCGGCCTCGCGCAGGCGTTCGCGGTAGCGGCGCAGGTCGTCAGGATCGGGATCGACCACCACCTCGCCGGTGGCGCCGTCGACCAGCAGCACGTCGCCGTCGTTGATCTTCTGCAGCGCCTGCGCATTGCCCACCACCAGCGGCAGGTGCAGGCTGCGCGCGAGTATGGCGCTGTGCGACAGCGCGCTGCCGGCGGCGGTGACGACCGCAACGACCCCGTGCTGCTGGAGCTCCGCGAGTTCGGACGGCGCCACGTTGTCGCTGACCAGGATCTCGCCGGCGACGGCAGGCGCGTCGGGCGCACGCTGGTGCAGGTGCGCGTGGATGCGCCCGATCACATGATCGAGGTCGTCCATGCGGCTCTTGAGGTAGGCATCGTCCATGCCGTCGAAGACGGCGGCGAGCCGGTCGCGCTGCAGGCGCAGCGCATAGTCGGCCGCGTAACGCCCGGTACGGATCAGTTCGTCCAGGCCATGCAGCAGTTCGGGATCGTCCAGCAGCAGGGCGTGCAGGTCGAGGAACTCGCCGACCTCCTTCGCCAGCGCGCCGTGCAGCCGTGCGCGCAGGCTGTGCATCTCGCCGCGGGTGGCGTCGACCGCCGCATGCAGGCGGTTTATCTCATCGTCGATCTGGTCCTGGCGGATGTGCTGCTCGACGACATCGAGCACATGCGGCAGCCGGACCCGCGCACGTCCCAGCGCGCTGCCGCGCGAAGCCCCATGGCCCGGCAGCAGCGCCCGCATCAGGACTCCTCGTCGAATCGTCGCTCGAACAGCGAGACGACTTCCTGCATGGCGGCGGCTTCGTCCTCGCCCTCGATGCGGACGATGACCGGGGTGCCCTGGCCGGCGGCGAGCAGCATGACGCCCATGATGCTCTTGGCGTTCACTTCGCGGCCCTTGGCCGCCAGCGTCGCGTTGCAGCGGAACCCGGACAGCGTCTGCACCAGCTTGGCGGTGGCGCGCGCGTGCAGCCCGAGGCGGTTGGAAATGATGAGTTCGCGTTCAAGCATCGTCGTGAATGACTCCATTGCGTGCGCCGGCCGCGGCAGTGGCAGGCAGGTCGTCCAGTCCCTGTTCCGGATAGTTCATCACCCTCAGCAGCATGGGCAGACTGAGCGCCGACACGCGGCGCACCGGTGTGCCCAGACGGGCCAGCTTGCCGGCCAGATTGCTGGGGCTGGCCCCGTACAGATCGGTCAGCACCAGCACGCCGTCGCCCCCGTCCACACGCCGCAGCGCGGCCGATGCCTGCGGGAGCAGGACATCGAGGTCGGCGTCGAACGGCACCTCGAAGGCTTCCGCCTTCAGGGGCAGCTGTCGCAGCAACGCCGTGGCGACCGCCAGGATCGCCGCGCCCACGCCAGGATGAGTCACAAGAAGAATGCCACAGGCCATGCCGGAACGTTAACAGACCGGCATGACACGCTGGAAGCGGCGCCGATGGAACGGAGCGGGCATGGCCGGGTCACATTACCCTGCCGGATGCACGGGTCGGCTCAGTCCAGTTCGCGGTGGAAGGTGGCGACTTCTTCCCAGCCCTGCTCGCGTGCGTGCCGGGCCAGGGTTTCGGCCAGGTAGACCGAGCGGTGCTTGCCGCCGGTGCAACCGAAGGCGATGGTCACGTAGCTGCGGGTCTCGCCGCGCAGGCGGGGCAGCCAGGTGTCGAGGAAGCCGCTGACCTGACCGACGTACTCGGCCACGTCGGGCTGCGTGTCGAGGAACGCCCGCACCTTCGGGTCGCGGCCGGCGTAGGGGCGAAGTTCCGGGTTCCAGTGCGGATTGGGCAGCACGCGGGCATCGAACACGAAGTCCGCGTCCGCCGGCACGCCGCGCTTGTAGGCGAAGGATTCGAACAGCAGCGAGAGCTGCGTGCCGCGGTTGAGGGCGAACTCGGCGATGATCCGGCGGCGCAGCTGGTGCACGTTGAGCTGGCTGGTGTCGATGACGACGTCCGCCTCGTCGCGCAGCGGCTGGACGATCTCGCGCTCCTGCCGGATCGCCTCCTGCAGCGACAGGCCGCCATGGCCCAGCGGATGCCGGCGGCGGGTGTCGGAGTAGCGGCGCAGCAGCACGTCGTCGCCGGCGTCGAAGAAGACCAGCCGGCCCGACAGCCCCAGTTGCGCCAGCGCCGCGCGCCACTGCGCCAGCTTCGACAGGTCGCTGTGGCGGCTGCGCACGTCGATGCCGACCGCGATCTTGGGCGGCAGCTCGTCCTCGCGGACCAGGCTGCGCACGAACGACGGCAGCAGGTCCACGGGCAGGTTGTCGACGCAGTAGTAGTCCAGGTCCTCGAACGTCTTCAGCGCCACCGACTTGCCCGAGCCGGACAGGCCACTGACGATCACCACCGTGGGCGGCGCGGTGGCGCCGGCGTCCTCGTGCAACGGCGCGGCGTCGTCGCCGGTCGCGGTCATGGCGTGCTGCGCTCGAGCAGGTTGCTGTGGCGGGCGATGAACATCGCCGCCGGGTCGATGCCCTTGGTGCGCAGGATGTGCAGGCGCGTGGCGGCTTCGGTCAGCACGGCCAGGTTGCGGCCGGGCATCACCGGCAGGGTGATCAGCGGCACGTCCAGGTCCAGTACGTGGCGCGTTCCGGAGTCGCCGGTCAGCCGCTCGTAGCCATGCGGATTGGGCTCGGTCATCGGCCGGGTCAGGTGGACGATCAGGCGCAGGTACTTGTTCTTCTTCACCGCCGTGTCGCCGAACATCTCGCGCACGTTGAGCACGCCCAGTCCACGCACTTCCAGCAGGTCCTGCAGCAGTTCGGGGCACGTGCCGTCGAGCACGTCCGGCGCGATCTGGGTGAACTCCGGTGCGTCGTCGGCGACCAGGCGATGGCCGCGGCTCAGCAGTTCCAGTGCCAGTTCGCTCTTGCCGGATCCTGCCTCGCCGGTGATCAGCACGCCGATCGAATAGATCTCCATGAAGACGCCGTGCAGCGTCACCCGCGGCGCCAATGTGCGTGCCAGGTGGTAGGAGAGATGGTTGAGCAGTTCGTGGCCGCGCTTGGGCGAGCCCCACAGGGGGGTATCGTTCTCGTTGGCGGCCTCACGCAGGTCTTCGGGGCAGGACTGGCTCTTGCTGATCACCAGTGCCAGCGGCTTGGCCTGCACGATCTTCTCGATGGTCTCCCAGCGCTGCCGCGAATCGAGCGAATCCAGCCAGGTCAGTTCCTCGGTGCCGAGAATCTGCACCTTGTTCGGGTAGACGGCATTGAGATAGCCGGCCAGCGACGGGCGTCGCGAGACGGTATCGCCGGACTCCAGCACGCGCTTCTCGCCCTTCTGTCCTGCCAGCCAGCGCAGGGCCAGCTTGTCCTTCTGCTGGTCGAACAGTTCACGGGCGGTGATGCTGGTATTCATCATGCGGAGGCAGCCGGCGGGAAGGGAGCGCTTCTCCGGACGGTATGCCCTCGACGACAGGGAGTCGGCGCGATCCGCCCGGAGCGCAGCGAGGGCCAGTGTAATGTCCCTTCCGGGAGCGCGCGACCACGAAGGCGTCGCGAAGGCGCTGGACGCGAAATTACTCGTGGAGTGCAAGGGCCGCTCCGCGGCGCGAAGCGGCCCGTGGGGCGATGCGTCAGCCGATCAGTTCGCCGCGCATGCTGTGGCGCTGGACGTCGGTGCGCTTTTCCTTGTGCTTGACCAGCAGGCGGTCGAGCTTGTCGGCCAGGATGTCGATGGCCGCGTACATCGTCTGCGCGCCGGCGTCGGCATGCAGGGTGCGCCCGGACACGTTGACCGTGGCCTCGGCGAGGTAATCGGGCTTGCGGGTTCCCAGTTGCGTACGGACTTCGCAGGGTTGCTCGAAGTGGCGCTCCAACCGCTTCAGTTTGGTTTCAACGTATTCGCGCAAGGCGGGAGTGACTTCGATTTCATGGCCGTAAGTCTCGATACGCATGTGTGCCTCCTTCTGGTCGGTAGAACCGCGCGCGTGGCGCGGAGAGCGTGTCATGTGACAACGCGGCAGGGGTCTGGGTTCCGGCGATTCTCCTGTGGCGGTGACGGGGGAAGGCGATGCCTTCGAGGACAAGATGGACCCGTCCGCGACAACTATCAACCGTTCCGGCGCACTTTCCTGCAGGAAGGCGAGCGGTGTTAGAAAAGCGTTTCGCGGGCGCGGAACGGAGTCACGGAACCGGTGCGACGCAGAGGGCGTTCAGCCGATACGCACGCGCTCGTGGGACGACAGGATATTGAGCGCCTCGCGGTACTTCGCGACGGTGCGGCGCGCCACCGGGATGCCCGACGCCTTGAGCAGATCGGCCAGCTTGGCATCGGACAGCGGCTTGCGCGGATTCTCGCCATCGACCAGCCGGCGGATCATCGCCTGGATCGCCGTGCTGGACGCTTCGCCGCCGCCTTCGGTATCGATGCCGGAGGCGAAGAAGGATCGCATCGGCAGCGTGCCGCGCGGGGTGCGCACGTACTTGCGGGCGATCGCGCGCGACACGGTGGATTCGTGAAGGCCGACCTCCTCGGCGACGTCGCGCAGCGTCAGCGGGCGCAGCGCCTGTTCGCCGAACTCCAGGAAGCCCGCCTGCTGGTGCAACAGGCAGCGCATCACTTTCAGCAACGTGTCGCCGCGGGCCTCGACGCTCTTGAGCAGCCAGCGGGCTTCCTGCAGTTGCGCCTTGAGGTAACCGGCATCGCTGTCGCCGCACTGCCGGATCATCTGCTCGTAGCCGCGATGGATCGAGATGCGCGGCAAGGTATTGCCGGCCAGCGCCGCGCGCCAGACACCGCGCTGGCGCCAGACGACGCAGTCGGGCACCACGTAGGTGTCGTGCGAGAGGTCGCCGACCTGCGCGCCTGGCTTGGGATCCAGCGTGCGCAGCAACTGCACGGCCTCCTCGACCTCGGCGACGGGGCGTTTCATCTCGTGGGCAATGCCGGTCACGCCACTGCGCGGCAGGCGTTCGAGTGCGGTATCGGCGATCTGCAGCGCCAGCGCCTTGCCGGGCGTGTCCTCGCTCAGCACCGCCAGTTGCAGGTGCAGGCATTCGCCGAGCGTGCGCGCGGCGACGCCGACCGGGTCGAAGCGCTGGACCTGGCGCAGCACGACCAGCACTTCCTCCTCGCGCGCTTCGACATCCGGCCGTAGCGCCTGCACGATGGCGGACAGCGGTTCGCGCAGATAGCCGTCGTCTTCCAGCGCATCGATGAGGGTCGCGCCGATGCGGCGGTCGCGCACGGAGAGATGGGAGAGATGCAGTTGCCACAACAGATGGCCGTGCAGCGTGTCGGCTTCCGCCACGCGCTCGGCGGGACTGCCGCCGTCGTCATCGTCGAAGGAACCGCCGCTGCCGGACGTCGTCCAGGGGCCTTCGTCGAGCGACCAGTCGTCGCGGTCGTCGGCGGCGTCGTGCTCGACCTGCTGCACCGGTTCGGCGGGCGGCTGGTCGTCGTCGTTACCGCGGACCTGCGCCGGTTCTTCCTCGGGCTCGCTCCAGTCGAGCAGGGGATTGGTCTCGACCGCCTCGGTCAGTTCGATCTCGAGCTCGGCGGTGGACATCTGCAGCAGCCGGATGGCCTGACGCAGCTGCGGCGTCATGACCAGTTGTTGTCCCAGCGATGTCTGCAGGCGTGGCTTCATTCCCGACCTTGGAAACCCGTGAGGCGGCCGGTGGCCGCCGACGGGGATCACAGGCGGAAGGTTTCGCCCAGATAGACCCGGCGTACGTCCGGATTGGCCAGCAATGCGTCCGGGGCCCCCTGCGCCAGAACGCTACCGGCGTTGAGGATATACGCCCGGTCGCAGATTCCCAAGGTTTCGCGCACGTTGTGATCGGTGATCAGCACGCCGATGCCGCGATCCTTGAGGTGCTTCACGATCCGCTGGATCTCGCCGACCGAGATCGGATCGACGCCGGCGAAGGGTTCGTCCAGCAGCATCAGGCGCGGACGGGCGGCGAGGGCGCGGGCGATCTCCACGCGCCGGCGCTCTCCGCCGGACAGGCTGGCGCCGAGCTGGTCGGCCACGTGGGTGACCTGCAGTTCGTCCAGCAGCGAAGCCAGTTCGCGCTCGATGCCGGCGCTGTCCAGGTCGTCGCGCAGCTCCAGCACCAGGCGGATGTTGTCGGCGACGCTGAGCTTGCGGAACACCGAGGGTTCCTGCGGCAGGTAGCCCACGCCGAGCTTCGCGCGCTGGAACATCGGCTGGGCGGTGATGTCCTGGCCGTCCAGTTCGATGCTGCCGGCATCGGCGGCTACCAGGCCGACGATCATGTAGAAACAGGTGGTCTTGCCGGCACCGTTCGGGCCCAGCAGGCCGACGACTTCGCCCGGCTGCAGGGTCAGGCCGAAGTCGGCGACGACTTCGCGCTGCTTGTAGCGCTTGCGCAGTCCCTTCGCGGTCAGCATCAGTTCTTGCCCTGTGCCGGCGCGGCGGACTTGGGCTGGATCACCGTACGCACGCGGGTACCGTCGCCGCCGCTCTGCATGTTGCCGCTCTTGGTGTTGTAGACCATGCGCTGGCCGCTGTTGGAGCCGCGGTCGGACTTCACCGTGTAGTTGCCGATGAAAGTGATGGTCTCGGTCTTCATGTCGTATTCGACACGGTCGGCCTGCGCGTCCATCCAGCTGCCGTCGTCCATCTGCTGCTTCATCTTCACCTGCTTGCCGGTGAAGATCGAGCGCGAGATCTCGCCGTCGGCCATGTAGATCTCGGCACCGGCGGACCTGATCTCCAGCGTGCCCTGGGAGACCACCACGCCGCCGCCCAGCACGGTCTTGCCATTGCCTTCCATGTTGCCGTTCTGGCTGCCGGAATCGATGGTCATGGCCTGGTTGCGGTCGGTGGACTTCGCGATGGCACCTGCGGCGGGCAGCAGGAGCAGCAGCGCGGCGCTAGCGAGCAGAACGCGGTTCATAGATGGATCTCACCTGGGATTTGAATGTGTATTCCTTGGTCTTGAGGTTGGTCTCAAAACCCCGCCCGCTCAGTCTAGAGCCGGGCTGCGTCACCGTCACCACGTCGTCGGTCTGGGCGAGGTCGCGATCCGGGAACACATTCAGTGTCTCCGTACGGAACTCCGCCTTGCGCGCGCTGCCTTCGGGCGACACGCCGTGCACGTCGCCCTTCAGGCGCAATTCCTCGCCCTTCGCGCTGAGCCAGCCGGTCTTCGAGCGCAGCTCCCACGAACGGCCCTGTTCTTCCGGCAGCAGGAACAGCGGCGTAGTGATGGTGTATGTCTCGTCCTGCGGGTTGCGCGCCATCTCGGGCGCCCGGACCGCCACGGCCTCGGTGCCTTCCCCATTGAGGGCGATCATCTCGAAGTCGCGCATCACGTAGTCCGAGCGGTCCGCGACGATGCGGTTGGGCGGGGGAACGTCGCGGTTCTTCCAGGCCGACCAGCCGCTGACGATGGCGGCCAGCAGCAGGATCAGCCCGAGCGTGGTGCGCCAGCTCATGCCATGCCCCCTTCGAAGGTGGGCGCGTGGCCCTGCGTCCCCAGCAGCAGGTCGCAGGCCTCGCGCGCGGCACCCTGGCCGCCCGATCGGCGCGTCCGCCAGTGCGCGTGCTGCGCGGTCCACGGGTGTGCGTCGGCCGGCGCGATCGCCAGTCCCACGGCACGGAACGGTGGGACGTCCGGCAGGTCGTCGCCCATGAAAGCGACCTCATCCAACCCGATGCCCAGCCCGGCGCCGAGATCGCGCACGGTGGCCAGCTTGTCCTTGACCCCGGTGAAGACCTGTACACCCAGCTCGCGACCGCGCGCCACGGCGACGGTGCCACCGCGCGCCGTGATGAAGGCCACCTCGATGCCGGCGCGCTTCAGCAGTACCAGGCCTTGACCATCCTGCACGTGGAACGCCTTCTGCTCGCGACCTTCGTCGTCCAGGAACAGGCGGCCGTCGGTCAGCGTACCGTCCACATCGAAGCACGCCAGACGGATGCGCGCGGCGCGGGCCAGCACGTCTTCGGTCAGGTCATGGAGATGGCGCAGCGGCATGGGCAGGAGGCAGTGGCAGGAAGGGGAGTGGGGCAGCGGTGCTACGGGTTACACCACGCGGGCACGCAACAGGTCGTGAATGTTGAGCGCGCCGACGGGGCGATGCTCGCCGTCCACCACGATCAGGCCGCTGATCTTGTGGGTTTCCATCAATCGCGCCGCTTCCACCGCCAGCTGGTCCGCGCCGATGGTCTTGGGCGCGCGCGTCATCACCTCGGCGATGCGCGCGGTGCGCACGTCCAGTGCAGGGTTGTCGAGCGTGCGGCGCAGGTCGCCGTCGGTGAACAGTCCGGCCAGGCGGCCATCGGTATCGACCACGGCCGTCATCCCCAGGCGCTTGCGGCTCATCTCCACCAGCGCTTCGCTCAGCGTGGCGGCGACATCCACGCGCGGCACGTCGTCGCCCGCATGCATCACGTCGGTGATGTGCAGCAGCAGGCGACGGCCGAGGCTGCCGGCAGGATGGGATCGGGCGAAGTCGTCGGCGGTGAAACCGCGCGCGTCCAGCAGCGCCACGGCCAGCGCGTCGCCCATCGCCAGCGAGGCGGTGGTGCTGCTGGTCGGCGCCAGGTCCAGCGGACAGGCCTCGGCCGGCACGCTGACGTCGAGGTGGATGTCGCTCTCGCGCGCCAGCGTGGACTGCGGTCGGCCGGTCATGCCGATGACCGTATTGCCTTGACGCTTGAGTACCGGCAGCAGCATCAGCACTTCGTCCGACTCGCCCGAATACGACAGCGCGAGCACCACGTCGGCGTCGGTGATCATGCCCAGGTCGCCGTGCCCGGCTTCGCCCGGGTGCACGTAGAACGCGGGCGTGCCGGTCGAGGCCAGCGTCGCGGCGATCTTGCGGGCGACGTGCCCCGACTTGCCCATGCCGGTGCAGACCACGCGGCCCTTGCCGGCCAGCATGACCTGGCAGGCGGCAGCGAAGGTGCCGTCGATGCGGGCGGCCAGAGCATCCAGCGCCCGCGCCTCGATCTCGACGACCCGACGGCCGCTGGCGGCCAGGCTGGCGGGCGAGACGGACGGGGTCTGGGGCTGCGGCTGGGACATGCGGACGGGGCGCCGGCGGGTAGAATGGCCGGGTATTTTATTAGGAAAGCCCGTTGGACGCCGAAACCATCCGTAAACTGATCGAATCCGGCCTGCCGGGCGCCCGCGCCGACGTGCTCGGCGACGATGGCGTCCATTTCGAGGCAACCGTCGTGTCCGAGGCGTTCCGCGGCAAGCTGCCGCTGGCCCGCCACCGCATGGTCTACGCCACGCTGGGCGACCTGATGGGCGGCGCGATCCATGCCCTGCAGCTGAAGACCATCACGCCCGACGAGGCCGGCGCCGCGCGCTGAGCCGGCCGCCGTCGCGGGACCCCGCATCGCCTTCCCTCCGCACCTTCCACTCCGGAATTCCATGCAGAAGATCATCGTCACCGGTGGCAACACGCTCAACGGCGAAGTCACCATCTCGGGCGCCAAGAACGCCGTCCTTCCCATCCTGTGCGCGACGCTGCTGGCGGATGCGCCGGTGGAAATCACCAACGTGCCGCACCTGCACGACGTGGTGACCACGGTGAAGCTGCTGGGCGAACTCGGCGCCGGCATCACCATCGACGAAGGCACCTTGGCGAAAGGGCGTGGCATCACCGTCGACCCCACCACTGTCAGCCGCTTCGTCGCGCCCTACGAGCTGGTGAAGACCATGCGTGCGTCGATCCTCGTGCTCGGCCCGCTGGTCGCCCGCCATGGCGCCGCCGTGGTGTCGCTGCCGGGCGGTTGCGCGATCGGTTCGCGTCCGGTCGACCAGCACATCAAGGGCCTGCAGGCGCTGGGGGCCGAGATCACCGTCGAGAACGGCTACATCAAGGCGCGCGCGGCACGCCTGAAGGGTGCGCGCTTCGTGTTCGACATGGTCACCGTCACCGGCACCGAGAACGTCATGGCGGCCGCCACGCTCGCAGAAGGCACCACGGTGCTGGAGAATGCGGCGATGGAACCGGAAGTCACCGACCTGGCCGAATGCCTCAATGCGCTGGGCGCGAAGATCGAAGGCGCCGGCACCTCGCGCATCGTCATCCATGGCGTCGAGCGCTTGGGTGGCGGCCGCCATTCGGTGGTGCCGGACCGCATCGAGACAGGCACCTTCCTGGTCGCGGCGGCGATGACCGGCGGCAGGGTGACCGCGCGCAATGCGCGCCCCGACACGCTGGAAGCGGTACTCGACAAGCTGACCGAGGCCGGCGCGAAGATCGAGATCACCGCCGACAGCATCACCCTGGACATGCAGGGCAAGCGCCCGAAGGCGGTCAGCCTGACCACGGCGCCGTACCCGGCGTTCCCCACCGACATGCAGGCGCAGTTCATGGCGTTGAACTGCGTGGCCGACGGCGTGGGCGTGATCAACGAAACGATCTTCGAAAACCGCTTCATGCACGTCAACGAACTGCTGCGCCTGGGCGCCGACATCCGCGTGGAAGGCCACACCGCCATCGTGCGCGGCGTGGAACGACTGGGCGGCGCGCCGGTGATGGCGACCGACCTGCGCGCGTCGGCCTCGCTGATCCTGGCCGGTCTGGTGGCCAACGAGGACACCACCATCGACCGCATCTACCACCTCGACCGCGGCTACGAGAACATCGAGGAGAAGCTGGGCGGCCTGGGCGCCAAGATCAGGCGCGTGTCGTGAGCAGGCACGATCCCAAGCTCTCCGGGATCCGTCCGCGCTTCCCGCTGCGCCGCAAGATCCTGCTGGGCATCGTCGTGGGACTGCTCGCGCTGGTGGCCTGGCTGCACCACACGGGCTCGGCCGCCACGCACGGCATCACCACCCGCGACATGGACTGGAACGGCGACGGCACGGTGACGCAGGGCGAGATCGCGCAAGCCGTCTTCACCGTGGTGGTCGAGCAGAAGCAGGACGGCAATCGGCAGTGCAACGCGTTCGCATGGCGCGATGGCGGCGGTACCATCCGGATGGACTGCAAGACGGTGTTCCAGCCCGACGCAGAATGATAAAAGCCCGGCCGACGCCGGGCTTTTCTCTTGATGACTCAGCGCCAGGACTTGAGCGTCAGGTCAATGGTGTCCTGTCCCTTTTCGCGCTGCAGGATGCGCGCCGGCACCGGGGCATCGGCGATCACCCAGACGATGGTCTGCTTGTCGCCATCGGTGCGCACGACCCTGGTGGCGTCCTGCGGCTTGCCTGCCACGGTGATGCGCTCCTTGCCGGCGACCTGGTAGGTCATCGCCTTGGCGCGGCCGTTCTCCACCATGCGGTAGGTCAGCGGCTTGCCGGCCGCCACGTCGCGGACGATCGCCAGGTTGACCAGCAGTGCATCCATGTCGCCCGCCGCGAGCTTCACGGGGCCGGCGCGGTCGGGCTTCACGTCGCCGTTCCAGGTGGCCTGCGCCTTGCCCCAGTCGTAGACGGTGTTGACGTTCTTCTTCTTGATCAGCAGGCGCGAGCTGTCGCTGCTGCTCAGCGGTCGCATGCGGCCATCCTGTACGTCGAACACGGTCTTCTGGCTCAGGTCGACGGCCTGGTTGCGTACGGTCAACGAGTACTGCCAGCGGTTGCCGGGCTGCGCGGCGACCGACATCTGGCCTTCGCCGACCATGCCCAGCGCGCTGGCGCTGTACTGCGCGGTAAAGGCTTCAACCGCGAGGACCGGCGTACTGGCAGCGGCAAGGAGCGCGCCAGCCAGCAGCAGGCGGGGAAAGGAAACGGGGGTCTTCATGATGTTCATGGTGCTCCTTGGTATTCGACCAGGCGGAGGTCTACGCCATCCTGGCCGTCTTCCCGCTGCAGGATGCGTACGGGGGTGGGCACGCCGTCGGCGACCCAGAAGATGGTTTCGTCGTTGCCGCCGTTGGCCCTGCTGACGCGCAACGCGCTGTAGCTCAGGTCTTCGACGGTCACGGTTTCGGGCTCGGGCGACACTTGGTACTGGTACTCGCGGATGCGCCCGTTGTCCACCACACGGTAGTCGAGCTGTTTGCCCGGCGCGGCATCACGGATCACCGCCAGGTTCATCAGCAGCGCGCTCACGTCGCCGGGCTGGAGGGGCAGGGGAGCGCGGCGGTCCTTCTTGATGTCGCCCTGCCACTGCGCCGTACCGGCATTCCAGTCGTAGGTGCCGACCATCCGCTTGCCCATGAACACCGCCCGGCGGACGGTGGCCTGGCTGAGCGGGCGGAACTGCCCGTCGATGTTGTCGAAGACCGTGCTCTGCTCGATGTTCAGTCCCGCCAGCCGAGCGAACCCGCGCGTGCCCTTGACGCTCAGGTCGATCTGCCATTGGCTGCCGGCCTTGGGGGCGACCTTCATGCTGGCGCTGCCGGCCAGCTTGCCCTCGTTGTAGGCCTGGTAGCTGGCGACGAACGGCTCCAGCGCCCGGGCGGGCGCGGTGGATCCGGCCAAGGCCAGCCCAAGCAGCAGGGAGCGGAACAGGGCAGTCATTGAGGCAGAGCGGGGTCAGGAAACCAAACGGTCGGCTGAATCTAGGGACAGGGGATTTAATAACGGCTGACCGTGACAGAGCGTGACGTCGCCCTGTTCAGCTAGCCGGCCCGCGCTGGCCATCCGCAGCACCGCCAGCAGCAGGGCGTGCTCGCGCGGGAGCAGCCGTTCGGCCAGTGCTTCCGGCGTATCGCCTGGCAGGACCGGCACCCTGACCTGGGCAATGACGGCGCCGGCATCCAGTTCAGGAATGACGAAATGGACACTGGCGCCATGTTCGGAATCCCCTGCCTCGATTGCGCGGGCATGGGTGTGCAGGCCGCGGTACTTCGGCAGCAGCGACGGATGGATGTTCAGCAGGCGCCCACGGAAGCGGGCGATGAACGCATCGCCCAGGATGCGCATGTAGCCGGCGCAGACCACCCAGTCGGGGTGGGCGGCCGCGACGGCGTCGGACAGGGCGGTCTCGTAGACGGCACGATCCGGGAAGGAAGCGGGACGCGCGCTCCAGCGGCGATCGCGTGATACCTGCCGCAGGGCGGGCGCGTTCGGCTTGTCGGAGAACACGCCCACCACCTCGGCATCCAGCGTGCGACCGGCGATGGCCTGCAGGATGGCCTGCAGATTGCTGCCGCGACCGGAGGCGAGCACGGCGACGCGGGCCGTCATGCCATGGCTCTCTTGCGCTCGGCGCGAGCCAGTGGCCAGACGAGCAGGGCGCCCAACGTCGCCAGCAGCATGTCCGCGTGGGCATCCCACACATCGCCCTGCTGACCGTTGTAGGACTCGGCGGCCTCCGGCGACATCGTCAGCGCGATGCCCCATTCCAGCCACTCGTACACCAGGCTCGTGCACATGATCAGCATCACCGCGAGGATGAAGGCTTGCCCGATGGACAGCCGCCGCCAGCGCTGGCGCAGCCAGTGCCAGACCGCCGGGGCGAAGCAGACGCCGTACATCAGGTGGATGAAACGGTCGAAGTGGTTGCGCTGCCAGCCGAATGCCTCCGCCGGCGACCAGCCGACCGCCGCCTGCAGCCACGCGTCGTACGGCACATAGGAGTACAGCCAGCGCGCGCCGATGCAATGCGCGACGATGAAGGCGCAGATCAGTGCGAAGTGCGCCGGCCGCAGCGGCCAGCGCCGGTCGTGCCACCACAGCCATGCCAGCCCGATCACGGTCAGGCTGCTGTGCAGGGCCTGTTCGACCGGCCAGCGGGGCGCGATCCAGCTGGCGCCGAAGACCGCCAGCGTCAGCCCGAAGGCGATCGCCTTGCTGCGCGGCATGCCGCGCTCAGCCGATGCGGACGCGTTCGCCGCCGCTGGCGGTGACGACGTCGCCGATCTGCCAGTGGGTCAGGTGCAGGCGGGCCAGGTCCGCCTGCACGGCGGCGACCTGGTCCGGCGCGACCACCAGCACGAAGCCGATGCCGCAGTTGAAGGTGCGCCACATCTCGGCGTTTTCGACCGCACCTTCGCGCTGCAGCCAGTCGAACACCGGCGGCAGCGTCCACGCACTGGCGTCGATCTGCAGGCCCAGGCCGTCCGGGATCACGCGGATGATGTTTTCGGTCAGGCCGCCACCGGTGATGTGGGCCATGCCGTGCAGGTCGTGCGCCTGCAGCAGTTCCAGGATCGGCTTGACGTACAGCGTGGTCGGTGCCATCAGCGCGTCGGCCAGCTTCACGCCGCCGACGTCCAGGTCGGCCGGACGGCCGGCGCGGTCGTAGATGCGGCGGACCAGGGAGTAGCCATTGGAGTGCGGGCCACTGGATGCGATGCCGATGAGCACGTCGCCGGCGCGGACCTTGTTGCCGTCCAGCAGGCGCGACTTCTCCACCGCCGCTACGCAGAAGCCGGCCAGGTCGTATTCGCCCGGACCGTACATGTCGGGCATCTCGGCGGTCTCGCCACCGATCAGCGCGCAACCGGACAGTTCGCAGCCGCGGGCGATGCCGCCGACGACGGCGACGGTGGTGTCGACATCGAGCTTGCCGGTGGCGAAATAATCGAGGAAGAACAGCGGCTCGGCGCCCTGTACCAGCACATCGTTGACGCACATGGCGACCAGGTCGATGCCGATGGTGTCGTGGCGGCCCAGTAGCTGGGCCAGCTTCAGCTTGGTGCCGACGCCGTCGGTGCCGGAGACCAGCACCGGCTCGCGGTACTTGCCGGACAGGTCGAACAACGCACCGAACCCGCCCAGTCCGCCCATCACTTCCGGGCGGAAGCTCCGCTTCACCAGCGGCTTGATGCGTTCGACCAGTTCGTTGCCGGCGTCGATGTCGACACCCGCGTCGCGATAGGTCATCGGGGTGGGGGCGGAAGGCGTCGGCTGGGTCACGGGCGGTCGTCGGTGGGGCAAGAGGCGTGATTTTAAAGGAATCGGTGCGTCCTGAACGGGTGGCGTTGGCGGTATCGGTCCATTCGGGCAACAATTCGCCAGGTCTGTAGAGCTCAAGGACGCTCGATGCGCCGGATCCCAGGTATCGCACTCGCCACGGCATTGCTGGTGGCGGCACTGACCATGACGCCCACGGTGCAGGCGCAGTCCGGCTTGCGCACGGAAGGCGATGCGGTGTCCGCACGCGGGCTGTACCAAGCGGAAGTGCCGGTCAGCGGGCAGGGCGAGGCAGAGCGCCAGGGCGGTTTTGCGCGCGCGCTGGGCAGCGTGCTGGCCAAGCTGTCGGGCGACCGCGGCGCAATGTCGCGTCCCGGCGTAGGCGCCGAGCTGCGCAACGCCAAGGACTATGTGGATGGCTACGACTACCGCCAGGATCAGGGGACGTCGGCCACCGGTGCGCCGACCTTCCGCACCACGCTGGTGGTGCGCTTCGACGAAGACCAGGTCAACGGGCTGGCCGGTGCGCTCGGCCTGCCGGTCTGGCCGCAGCCGCGTCCCAAGCCGGTGGTATGGCTGGCGATCAATGACGGCAGCGGCCCGCGCCTGGTGGGATTGCCGCAATCCAATGCCGCGCGCCCGCTGCTCAATCGCGCCATCGAGCGCGGCTACGGCCTCGGCCTGCCGGCCGGCGGCGCCGCGGAACAGGCGCTGGTCGGCGCGATCTGGCGCCAGGACACCGCCGCCGTCGCCCGCGCGTCGGCACGCTACAGCCCGCCGATGCAGCTGATCGGCAAGCTGTACCGCAATGCCAAGGGTGGCTGGACGGCGGACTGGGTCTTCGTCGACGCCGGCAAGGTGCTCGCAACGTGGGCGGTGACCGACGCCGATGCGCGCCGCGCGATGGCCTCGGGCGCCGATGGCACCGCCGATGCGCTGGTGAAGCGTTACGGCAAGCGCGGCAGCGCCGGTCCGGCCGGCACCTACCGCGTGCTGTTCACCGGTATCCGCAACACCGACGACTACCTGCGCCTGACCGGGCACCTGCAGAAGATGGCCGTGGTCCGTCGCATCACGCCGGTGCGCGCCAGCGGCGATGTGCTGGAGCTCGACCTGGAACTGGTCTCGGGCCTGGCCGGCTTCCGCCGCACCATGGGCGACGAGGCTCCCTTCACCGGTGGCGAAGGCGAGCCGCCGGCCTACCAGATGCGCTGACACAAGGACGCTGCATGGATATCTCCACCACGCCGGCAGGCACGCTGGCCCGCCGCTGGCAATGGCTGCTCATCGCGCTGATCGTCGGTTGGCTGATCTGGCTGCTGGCGCCAGTGCTGACGCCGTTCGTGTGCGCCGCATTGCTGGGCTGGCTGGGCGATCCCTGGGTCGACCGGCTGGAACGCAGCGGCCGGTCGCGCACGACCGCCGTGGTGCTGGTCTTCACCCTGATGGTGCTGCTGCTGGTGCTCGCGCTGGTGATCCTGGTGCCGATGATCGAGCGCCAGGTGGTGACGGTGATCGAATCGCTGCCGGCGTACCGCGACTGGTTCGTGCAGACGGCGTTGCCGTGGGTCGAGCGTCGTACGGGACTGGAACTGGTGGCCTGGCTCGATCCCGACCGGCTGACGGAGTGGGTGCGCAGCCACTGGCAGCAGGCGGGCGGTGTCGCCGCCACGCTGTTCGGCTATTTCTCGCGCTCCGGCTTCGCGGTGATGGCGTGGGTCGCCAACTTGGTGCTGCTGCCGATCCTGACGTTCTACTTCCTGCGCGATTGGGACGTCCTGGTCGAGCGCATCGCGGCGCTGGTGCCGCGCGACCACATCGCGACCGTGACGCGGCTGGCGCTGGAGTCCAACGAGGTGCTGGGCGCCTTCCTGCGCGGGCAATTCCTGGTGATGCTGGCGCTGGGCGCGATCTACGCCCTGGGCCTGTCGGTCGTCGGCCTGAAGGTCGGCCTGCTGGTCGGCATCATCGCCGGCCTGATCAGCTTCGTGCCGTACCTGGGTACGGCCACCGGCATCGTGCTGGGTGTGATCGCAGCGCTGGTGCAGTCGGGCGGGGACTGGTCGCTGGTGGCGATGGTGATGGGCGTGTTCGTGGTCGGGCAGATGCTGGAAGGCTATGTGCTGACGCCGCGCATCGTCGGCGACCGCATCGGCCTGCATCCGGTGGCAGTGATCTTCGCCATCATGGCGGGCGGGCAGTTGTTCGGTTTCCTCGGCATGCTGCTGGCCTTGCCGATCGCGGCGATCGCCAACGTGCTGCTGCGCTTCGCGCACGAGCGCTACACGCAGAGCCGCCTGTATGCCGGTGACCGGCCGTCGATCGTGCTGGATTCCTACATCGACAAGGGCAGCCTCGAGCAGGCCGCGCCTCGCGCCGATTCCGATACGCCGTGAGCCGCGAGTTGCCGGACACCCCGCTGGGGCCACAGTTGCCGCTGGCGCTGCGCTATCCGCCGGACCAGCGCTTCGAGAGTTTCATCGCGCCTCCCGCGGGGGCATTGCCGGCCCTGTCGGCGCTGGCGGCCAAGGCAGGTGCGGACTGGGTGTACCTGTCTGGTGCGTCGCGGACCGGCAAGACTCACTTAGCGTTGGCGGTCTGTGCGGCAGCCGAGCAGCAGGGGCGCCGCGCTGCCTACCTGCCGCTGGCGGCGGCGGCGGGACGCCTGCGCGACGCGCTCGATGCGCTGGAGGGCCACGACGTCGTGGCCCTGGACGGACTGGATGCGATCGCGGGCGGCCGCGAGGATGAAGTCGCGTTGTTCGACTTCCACAATCGCGCGCGCTCTTCTGGTTTGAACGTGCTCTACACGGCGCGCAGTATCCCCGATGACATCGGCCTGGTGTTGCCGGACCTTCGTTCGCGGCTGCAGCAGTGTCTGCGCCTCGTGCTGGATCCGCTCGACGACGACGGCCGTCGCGATGTGCTGCGCGATCGTGCGCAGCGTCGCGGCCTGGTGCTGGAGGATGCGGCGCTGGACTGGCTGCTCACGCGCACCGACCGTGACCTCGGCGCGCTGATCGTGCTGCTGGATCGGCTGGACCGCGCATCGCTCGCGGCGCAGCGCCGCATCACCGTGCCCTTCCTGCGGCAGGTGCTCTGAGCGTTCAGCCCGCGGCGAGCGCGCGTTCTAGTTCCGCAAGGCGGTCGGGAGTGCCCACATCGGTCCATCGGCCCGCATGGCGTTCGCCGCGGATGCTGTCCCTGTCCATGTGTGCACGCAGGATCGGGGCCAAGCGGAAGCGCGGCTTGCCGTTGGCGGTGGTGCTGGCATGCTCGTCGACATGGCGCTGCCAATCCTCGAGCAGGGCACCCCGATAGATGCCGATGCCCGCGTAGGTCAAGCGGCTTTCTCCGTCTCGACGGACGTAACCTGCTTCATCCAGTGCAAAGTCGCCATGGGTGGCGTAGCCGGGTGGATCTATCATCACGAGGTGCGCCAGCCCGTCCGGCTCACGCGGCAGGCGGGCGAAATCGAAGTCGGTCCAGATGTCGCCGTTCACCAGCAGGAACGGTGCCTCGCCGAGGACCGGGCACGCGTTGAGCATGCCGCCCCCGGTTTCCAGCGGCGTGTCGCCTTCGTGGAGGTAGTGCAGCCGCAGCCCCCACTGCGCACCGTCGCCCAGCACGGCAGGAAAACGGTCGGCCAGCCAACTGGTGTTGATCACGACCTCCTGCACGCCCATCGCCGCCAGCTTTTCCAGGTGCCAGACGATCAACGGTTTGCCGCCGGCCTCGATCAGCGGCTTGGGCGTGTGGTCGGTCAGCGGCCGCATGCGCTCGCCGAGACCGGCCGCGAAGACCAGCGCCTTCATGCGATTTCCCCGCGGGCGTGCAGCACGGGCTTGATGCGGGCATCGAGCAGCGTGCGCAGGCCGGCCAGTTCCGGGTAACGCGGCAGCACTTCGTCGAGATAGCGGATGAAGCGCGGCACGTCCGGCAGGTAGCGGGTCTTGCCGTCGCGATAGTGCAGGCGCGAGAAGATGCCGAGGATCTTCAGGTGCCGCTGGATGCCCATCCAGTCCGCATCGCGCAGGAACACCTTCAGCTCGGGCACCGGCACGCCGGCGCGTGTCGCGCGGGCGTGGTAGCGCGCCAGCCAGCCATCGACGCGTTCGATCGGCCAGCTCAGGAACGCGTCCTTGAACAGGCTCATCGCATCGTAGGCCACCGGTCCGCGCACGCAATCCTGGAAGTCGAGCACCGCGGGGCCGGGCGTGATCGGCATCAGGTTGCGCGGCATGAAGTCGCGGTGAGTCAGCACGCGCGCCTGCGTCAACGCGTTGTCCATCAGGCGCCGCTGCGCCAGTTCCAGGCCGTCGGCTTCGCCGCAATCCAGCGTCAGTCCCAGATGACGGCGCAGGAACCACTCGTCGAACAACCCGGCATCGCGCTGCAACAGCGCCTCGCCGAACTCGCCCATACCCTCGGGCGGTGTGATGGCCTGCAGGCGCAGCAACTGTTCGATGGCGGCATCGAACCAAGTGTCGGCGTTGTCCTCGCTGATCACGTGCGCCAGTGTCGGGCCGCCGAGGTCCTCGAGCAGCAGGAAGCCGAGGTCGGTGTCGATGGCCAGCACGTCCGGCACGCGCACATCGCCGCTCACCAGCAGGTCGCGCATCGCCAGCCATGGGCGCACGTCCTCGAGCCCGGGCGGGGAGTCCATCACGATCCGTCCTGGCCCGTCGCCCAGGCTGCGCCAGTAACTGCGGTAGCCGGCGTCCATCGAAGCGCGTTCGAGCTGCGCGTACGGGTCGCCGAGCGCACCACGCGCCCACTCCAGCCGCTGGGCTCCCCGCCCCGAGGGGTCCTGAATCGTAGGGTTCATGAAATGGCGACCACACACAGGCAATAAAGGCCTACAGGGTAAACTGGCGCCTGACCGACTTGCGAGGCTTGCATGGCCAAACTCCAACCTGTGTTGCTGTCTGGCGGCTCCGGCACGCGGCTGTGGCCGCTGTCGCGCGAGGCCTACCCCAAGCAGTTCCTGCCGCTGGCCGGTGACGACACGATGGTGCAGGCGACGTGGCGTCGCGTGGACGCGATCGCCGAGCTCGCCCCCATCGTGGTTGCGAACGAAGAACACCGCTTCCTGGTGGCCGAACAGCTGCGGCAAGTCGGTGCGCCGGTCCCGGCCATCCTGCTGGAGCCCGTCGGCCGCAACACCGCACCGGCCATCGCCGCCGCCGCGCTGCAGGCGATGGCGGACGGTGCGGATCCGCTGTTGCTGGTGCTGCCGTCGGACCACGTGGTCCGCGATGTCGCCGGCTTCCAGCGCGCAGTGCGCGATGCTTCCGCAGCGGCCGAGGCGGGCGCGTTGGTGACGTTCGGTATCGTTCCGGATGCGCCGGAAACGGGATTCGGCTACATCCAGGCCGAAGCCGGCGACGGCCTGCGCAAGGTCTCGCGCTTCGTCGAGAAGCCCGATGCGGCCACCGCCCAGGCATACCTGGATGCCGGCGGGTACTACTGGAACAGCGGCATGTTCCTGTTCCGCGCCAGCCGTTATCTGGAAGAACTCGCGCGCTTCCGCCCCGACATCGTCGACGCCACGCGCGCATCGCATGCGGCTGCGCGGCACGACGGCGATTTCGTGCGGCTCGACAAGGATGCCTTCGCTGCCTGCCCGTCGGACTCGATCGACTACGCTGTCTTCGAGAAGACGGATCACGCGATGGTGCTGCCGGTCGACATCGGCTGGAACGACGTCGGCAGCTGGTCCGCGCTGTGGGACGTCGCCGAGCGTGACGCCGACGGCAATGCGCACCACGGCGACGTGATCGCCGTCGACAGTCGCAACAGCTATGCCTATGCGCAACGGCTGGTCGCACTGGTCGGCGTCGACGACATCGTGGTGGTCGAAACCGACGACGCCGTGCTGGTCGCGCGCAAGGACCGCGTGCAGGACGTCAAGCAGGTCGTCGCACAACTGAAGAAGGAGCAGCGCAGCCAGGCCGTCCTGCACCGCGAAGTGCACCGCCCCTGGGGCAGCTACGACTCCGTCGACAACGGTGGCCGCCACCAGGTGAAGCGCATCAAGGTCAAGCCGGGCGCGTCACTCAGCCTGCAGATGCATCATCACCGCGCCGAACACTGGATCGTGGTCAGTGGCACCGCCAAGGTGACGCGCGGCGACGAAACGCTGCTGCTGTCCGAGAACGAGAGCACCTACATCCCGCTGGGCGTGAAGCATCGCCTGGAGAACCCGGGCAAGGTGCCGCTGGAGCTGATCGAAGTGCAGTCGGGCAGCTACCTGGGCGAAGACGACATCGTGCGGTTCGAGGACGTCTACGGCCGAAGCCCGTAATCGGCGGCGGTCAGGGCGTGGACGTGATGCGTCGCCAGACTTCGCGTTCGACGCGCTTGCCGCCCTCGTACCGTTCCAGCGTCCACATGTCGCCTTCGAGCGTATAGCGGAACCGGTAGCTTCCGCCGTCGACCACCGGGTACGACGCCGTCCGCGGCGTCTCCACATAAGTCTCGGCATCGGCGGTGAACGCGCCTGAGCCGCCCGCCCAGAAGCGGCCGTCCTGCGCGGTGCTGAAGGAAAAATGGCCATCCACCAGCAGCTTGGTGCCCTGCAGTTTCAGGCTGCCGTAGTCCTTCTCCCGGCCTTCGGCATCGACGTAGCTGCCAGACTCCAGGCGCCAGGCCCCGTCGAGGGATGAGGCGGCCAGCACGGGGCCGGCGAACACGCAGGACATCGCCATGAGCAGGCGGAACGGGATCGGCGTCATCGTGCGCATCGGACTACCTGTGGAGCGAGGGAACAAAAAAGAATGCCCCGCAAGGGGGCATCCGAACGCATGGCACGATCTTCAGCGCTTCTTCTTCACCATCGCATAGATGACCAGCAGCACGATGGCGCCGACCACGGAGGCGATGAAACCGGCCGGTTCGCCTGGCGCATACCAGCCCAGCGCGCCACCGATGAAGCGGGCGAGCAGCGCGCCGAGGATGCCCAGCACGATGGTCATGAAGAAGCCGAGCTTATCGTTGCCGGGCTTGAGCGCCCGTGCGAGCAGGCCGGCGAGGAAGCCGATCAGCAGGGTCCAGAGAATACCGCCACCAAAGATCTGTTCCATTGAATCGCTCCGGTTGGGAAGGTGTGGGGCGATGCGAGCCTAGCAGGGCGGAGGGTCGGCCAGCCATCCCCGGGTAACGGAAAGGAAAACGCCGGGTTTCCCCGGCGTTCCGTATCGATCCTGTTGTCGCGCGGATCAGCAGCAGCCGTGGTCGCCGTGCTGCTCGCCACCGGCCACGGCGGCGACGCCCGTCGTTTCGCCACGCACGCTGGCGGCGTGGTGCTCGGCGATCACCCGCGCCACGCAGGCGGTGACCTTCTTGCCCATCGGGATGTGCAGGAACTCGTTCGGACCGTGCGCATTGGAGTGCGGGCCCAGCACGCCGGTGATCATGAACTGCGCGCCGGGGAATTTCTCGCCCAGCATGCCCATGAAGGGAATGGTGCCGCCTTCGCCCATGTACATCGCGGGTTTGCCGAAGAACTCGCGACTGGACGCGTCGATGGCCTTCTCCAGCCACGGCGACATCGCCGGTGCATTCCAGCCGGTGCTGGCCTTTTCCAGCTCCAGTGTGACCTGTGCGCCGTTCGGCGGGTCCTTCTCCAGCAGGTCCTTCAGCAACTGGCCCGCCTGCTTGCCCTCCAATGTGGGCGGCAGACGCAGCGAGAGCTTCACCGAGGTGTAGGGACGCAACACATTGCCCGCCGATGACAAGGGCGGCATGCCGTCCACGCCGGTCACCGAGAGGGCCGGACGCCAGGTCCGGTTGAGCACCAGCTCGGCCAAGTCTTCCGCCATCGGCGTCATGCCGGGCAGGAACGGGAACTTGTCGAACACGGCGGTATCCAGCACGCGCGCGGCTTCCTGCGCCTGCGCCAGGCGGGCGGCGGGAATCTCGACCTGCAGGCCGTCCGGCAGGATGCGGCCGTTCTTTTCGTCTTCGAGTCGCGACAGCAACTGGCGCAACAGGCGGAAGCTGGACGGCACCACGCCGGACGCGTCGCCGGAATGCACGCCTTCCTCCAGCACCTTGACGGTGAAGTTGCCGCCGGCCAAGCCACGCAGCGAGGTGGTGCACCACAGTTGCTCGTAGTTGCCGCAGCCCGAGTCCAGGCAGACGACCAATGACGGCTTGCCGATGCGATCGGCCAGGTGGTCCACGTAGGCGGGCAGGTCGTAGCTGCCGGATTCCTCGCAGGCTTCGATCAGTACCACGCAACGCGCATGCGGCAGGCCCTGCTGCTGCAACGCCTGGATGGCGGCCAGCGAGCCGAAGATCGCATAGCCATCGTCGGCACCGCCGCGACCGTAGAGCTTGTCGCCCTTGATGACCGGCACCCAAGGGCCGAGGTCGTCGTCCCAGCCGGTCATCTCCGGCTGCTTGTCCAGATGGCCGTACAGCAGGACGGTGTCGGCGCCGGTCTCCGGGCCGCTGGCGGGAATCTCGATGAGGATCAATGGCGTGCGACCCTCCAGCCGTACGACCTCGACCTGCATGCCGGGCACCGACTGCGCCTTCGCCCAGCGTTCCATCAGTTGTACGGCCTGCTCCATGTAGCCGTTCGCCACCCAGTCCTTGTCGAACATCGGCGACTTGTTGGGGATGCGAATGTACTCGACCAGCTGCGGGACGATGTCGTCATCCCATTTTTCGGCAAGGTAGCGGTCGACTTTGGCGGTATCCATGGCAACTCCGGGCACTGAAAGGCAGGACGCCATTCTACGCCCTGGCCACGGGTAGGACTTTTCCTACACCCGGCCGCGGTGTTTACGGGCAGATTCCCACGCGCACGGGCGATACCTTGGTGCCCGTTGGGGCTGGAGACTCTCCCTACCGTCGCAGGCCAGCGGCCCGGCGGCGGAAACATGGCGGATGCCGCGATGCAGCCGCCATCCATGGAGAGTCCAATGCCACAAGGAGAGTCGTCATGAAATCGTTCGTCCACATCGTGTTTGCCACCGCCCTGTCGCTGCTGTTCGCCGTGCAGGCGATGGCCGCGGAGAAGGTCAACATCAACACCGCCGACGCGGCCGCGCTGGACCGCGTGCTGATCGGCGTGGGGCCGGCCAAGGCTGCCGCCATCGTCGAATATCGCAAGACCAATGGACCGTTCAAGAGCGCCGAGGAACTGGCCATGGTGAAGGGCATCGGCCTGAGCACCATCGAGCAGAACCGTGACCGCATCGAACTGCGCGCCGGCACGACGCCAGCAAGCAAGCCGGCGGCCACCGCGTCGACGCCCGCCAAGCCGGTGGCGCGACGCTGATCGAATCCCGTGCGGGGCGTCTCCACAGGAGGTGGGGCGCCGGGCACAGGGGCAGGAAGCCAGGGGGAGATAGGCAGGAGGCCGACAAGGACGTATCCATACCGCGCAGGATGCGCAAGGGTCAGGAACGGGCAGGAGCCTGATACTGGCAGGATGCCGACACGGAGGTGGACATCGCCCGGACGCGCAGGATGCGCAGCCGGGCGATGTCGTTTCTGCGCCCGACGTCTGGGGTCGCTGAAGGATGGGCGGGCTAGAATCGCGCGGCGTCCTCACAGGTCCACCCCATGCCCCCAGCATCACGGATCATCCCTGCGAACGAATACCGGCGCGAGCGCTGGAAGAATGGTCTTGGATGGACGCGCGAGATCCTGCGGGTGCCGGACAACGAGGCTTGGGACTGGCGTTTGTCGATTGCGGAGATCGAGCGAGACGCGGCGTTCTCCTCATTCCCTGGTATCGACCGCGAACTGGTGCTGCTGCGCGGAAACGGGTTGCGCCTGACGTTCGATGATGGTCGCGCGATTGATTTGATGCCCCCGCACGACCGCCTGCGCTTCGCTGGCGAAGACGCGGTGATCGGCGAACTGATCGACGGCACGACGCACGACTTCAACCTGATGTGGCGTCGCGGCCGCGTCCGCACGGAGCTGCTGCACCGTCCACTGGTGGGGCCGATGCTGTTCTTCACCGAGCCCGGCGTGCACTGGGTCATCCATCTGATCGCCGGACAGGCGATGTTCGACGCCGCCAGTGGTCTCGGTTCTCTCTGGAGTGGCGATACCGCGGTCCTGGTGCCTGGGAAAGCGCGTACGCGCTACGCCATCCAGGGCGGCGGAGAGCTGTTGGCCGTCCGTGTCGAAACGGAAGCCGGCTGAAGGTTGCGCGTCAGTAGACGTCCCGGCGATAGCGTCCGCTGACGCGCAGGGCTTCGACCTGTTCCTCACCCAGGGTGCCACGCAGCACGGCATCCACCTCGGGCGCCATGCCGGCCAGGCTGCCGCAGACATACAAGGCGGCGCCCGCATCGAACCACTGACGCAGCCGGTCCGCCTGTGCCAGCAATGCATGCTGGACGTAGCGGTGCTGGCCGCCGTCGCGCGAGAAGGCCAGGTCGAGGTGTTCGAGCAGTCCCTGCGTCTGCCATGCGAGCAACTCATCGGCATGGAAGAAGTCGTGCGCGCGCTGGCGTTCGCCGAACAGCAGCCAGTTGCGCGTGGTACCTGCCTGGGCTCTGGCCTTGAGGTGGGCACGCAAGCCGGCGAGCCCGGTGCCGTTGCCGATCAGGATCATCGGCATGTCGGCGGCAGGCGGGTGGAAGTTCGGATTGCGCCGTACCCGCAGGGCGATCGACTCGCCTGGTTGCGCGTGCCGGCACAGCCATCCGCTGCCCAGCCCGAGCGAGCCGTCCGGGCGCTGCATCAGGCGAACCAGCAAGTGCAGTGCGCCGTCGTCGGGCACGGAGGCGATGGAGTATTCCCGGTGCGGGAGCGGTGTGCAGGCGTCCGCCAGTGACTGCGCATCTGCGGTAGTGATCGCCGACGCCATCTCGGGCCAATGGCTGCGCGCCAGTACGGTCGCGAGCGTCTGATCTTTGTCCTGCCAGCGGACCTGCGCATCGCCGGCGCTGCCGACGCGTGCTAGGAAATCCCGGATGTCCTCCGCGGCGTGCTGCGGCCCGATCTCGGCGATATCGCCGGCCGTCCAGGCGGGCAGTGCTCCGTTGCCCGGCTCCAGCGTGAGATGGAATGCAGCTCCTCCCACGCTGCCCGGATTCAATTCGACACGATCGCGCAGCCGCCATGTTTCGTAGCGTGGCGCCGACCAGTCCGGGACCTCGACGCCATCGCCAAGCTGGCCGATGTGGTGTTGCCAGTGGCGCAGCGCGCTGTCGTCGGCATTGTCGACTTCGACTAGATCGAACAGCGGTTTCGCGCCCTGTTGCCGCAGCCATTCGTCGAGCTGGTGACCGAAGGCGCAGAACTGCGTGTACTCGCGATCGCCGAGCGCCAGCACGGCGTACTGCAACGTTTCCAGAGCGAGTGTCTGCGACATCACCTGACGCACGAAACCCAGCGCCGGGTCGGGCGGGTCGCCTTCGCCCGTGGTGCTGATGACGAAGACTGCGCGCTTGATGCTCCGTAGCCGTGCTGCGCGGAGATGCTCCAAACCCGCGCGCTGCACGGTTACGCCGCCATGGCGGAGCGACGTCGCGGTCATGTCGGCGAGCTCCATCGCGAAACCGGTCTGGCTGGCATGCACGACCCACACCGCATCTTGTGCGGCCAGTGCCTTCGGTTGCGACGCCCTGTCTCTCGCATGCGCCCGGTAAAGGAAGGTGGCCATGAGTCCTGCATAGGCAAGCGCCGCGGCAACGGCGGCGTAGACCCGCGTCGATGCTGGCGTGGCCTGCCACCAGTCGCCCTCGTGCAGGCCGGCCAGCAGCCACGCGCATCCGGCCAGCAAGGCCATCACGACGGCGTTGCCTGCCAGCGAGGCGATTCCGCTTCGAGGTGGGACGGATGACGTGCTCATGCGGCGAGATGTCGCTCGAACGCAGGGGTCATGGTTTCCCGCAGGCCGTCCGCAGTGCGTTGCAGGAAACGTGCCGCCAGTTCGTTACTTACCGCGAATGCGTGGCCGGCAGTGGCCCCCATCACGGTCAGTGCTGTGGCCCAGGCGTCGGCATGCATGGCATCCGGCGCGATCACGGTGACCGCGGCGGCGGCATCGGTCACCGGCTCGCCGCTGCGTGGATCGATGGTGTGCGAGTAACGCCTGCCGTCCTGCGCATAGGCATGCCAGCGATCGCCGGAGGTGGCCACGGCGATGCCGTCCAGCGCCAGTACGCGCGGTTCCAAGCCTTCGCTGTCCGCTTCCTCGTCCGGGGAAGACTCGACCAGGACACACCATGGCTGGCCATCGGCCTTGTGCCCATAGCCGTACAGCTCGCCGCCGACTTCGATCAGCGCGGCGCCGATGCCACGACGCTGCAGCAGATCTGCGACCACATCGACACCGTACCCCTTGGCGATGGCGGAAAGATCCAGCATCACATTGCCCGGCTGAAGGACGCGGTGCTGCCCGGGATCGAATCGCAGGTGTTGCCAGCCCACGCGTGCACGCGCATCGACGAGATCCCTCTCGGCAGGCCGCCCACGAGGCAGGGCGTGCGCGCCGAATCCCCAGGCGGCGACCAGCGGCGACACGGTGGGATCGAACGCGCCTCCACTGGCGGCGGCGACGTCGAGCGCCGCGCCAAACACCTTAAGAAAGTCGTCCTGCAGCGAAAACCATGAGCCAGGCGGGCAACGGTTGAAACGCACGATGTCCGCGTCCGCTTCCCACGTGCTCATCTGCGCGACCACCTGGTCCAGGCGCGCCTGTACGGCATCGTGCAGCGCATGCGCGTCGATGCGCGCCTGGCTCGTGTACTGGACCGACCAGGTCGTCCCCATGGTCTGCCCATGCAACGCGTGCACGGCGCTCGCCGGCGCGGAAGACGGGGAGAGAGAAGTGTTCATATAGCGTGGGCGCCGCCGGACGTGGCTCCGGCGGCGCGATGCCGGTCTTACTGTGGCAGCACTTCCAGCGTTGCGACGTAGCTCAGGCGGCGCTGCTTGGCCTGCGGGATCGTGGTCTTCTCGTCCTGCGTGCCGGTTTCCAGCCAGTACATGCCCGCTTCGGGCCAGGTCACGGTGAACTCGCCCTGCGCGTCGGTGGTGACCTTGATCTCGTCCTGCGCGTTGCGATAGCGCGTACCGCCGCGGGTGATCTCGAACTCCAGGCCGGCGGCCGGCTTGCCGTCGACCAGCATCTTGAACTTCGCCGGCTCGCCGGCGAACAGATCGTTCGGGTGCGTCACCGGCACCAGTTCGATGCCTTCGCCCGTCGCTTTCAGCGCGGTGTCGTTAGGCGAGCCGTTGGTCACGAAGGTCTCGATGCGGCCGATCGACTGCGACACCTGCAGGTTCTTCGCGTCCTTCGGCACCTTGGTCGCCAGGTCTTCCGGCTTCGCGCCGCGCAGGCCGCCCGGCTTGCCATCGGCGCCTTCCCAGCGAACCATCAAGCCCTTGTTGACCGTGGCGATGCGGTAGGTGCCCTGCTGCTTGAGTTCGACATCGAACACCGTACGGTACTTGCCGGTCGCCACGTTCTGCGCTTCAGCGGTGCGCCCATCCGGCGCGGTGATGACCAGGCCTTCGGTACGCAGCGGCACGTGGTTGAAGTAGAACAGGTCGTTGGAGACGGCGGCGTCCACCGTGATCCACGGATCGGTGCCGGCGATGACGGTCTGCGACGGCTGCAGCCAGGCCTTGTGCGCCAGTGCGGTGGCGGGAATGACGGAGGCCAGGGCGATGGCCACGGCAAGGGGACGCTTCATCGGAATCTCCAGCTCGGTACGTGGAAGGGGATCAGGGCTTGACGGTCAGCGTGACGGCACCGAGTTCGGTACTGCCCTGCGCCTTGCCCGATTGCGGCGCGCCCTTGGCGGGCCAGGTGAAGGGGATCTTCAGCAGCTCGCGGCCTCCGACTTCGCGTGCGGCTTCCACGACCAGCGTGTACTCGCCCGGCGCCAGCTTCGCGAGCTGCTGCTTGTCGGTGAAGCTCAGCGCATGCTTGCCGACCGGCTTGGTCGGCCCGGTGACGCCGTCCACCGGAACCTTCAAAGAACGACCGGACTTGCGCCACCACTGGCGCATGTCGGGCAACCACTTGGTGCCGTGGCCTTCGGAGTTGCTGGTCTGCTGGTACCAGACGGACAGATTGGCGGCGACCTTCTGGTCGGCACCTTCGACCCACACCGCGACGTACGGGCGGTGGTACTCGGCCACGTTGAGCTTGGGGATCTCGACGTTGATGTCCAGCGTGGCGGCATAGGCCGGCGTGGCCAGCAGGCCGCTGAGCGCGATGGTCAGCGTGGTGTGGACGGCGATCTTCGACATGCGGTCACTCGTGGTTCGTGGAAGGGTCAGTGGATGAAGAGCAGGGCGATCAGCAGCGGTACCAGCAGGCCCAGGCCGACCATCGGCCAAGTCATGCTGCGCTGCCTGCCATGCAGGTAGAGCAGGAACAGGCCGGTGATGCAGAACACCAGGCAGGCCACGGCAAAGATGTCGAGGAACCATCCCCACGCCGGGCCGGCGTTACGGCCTTTGTGCAGGTCGTTGAAATAGGAGACCCAGCCGCGGTTCGTGCGCTCGTACTCGACGGCGCCGGAGTCGCGGTCGATGCTCAGCCAGGCATCGGTCCCGGGCCCTGGCATCGAGACGTAGAGCTCCACGTCCGACCATTCCGCCGGTCGCTTGCCGATCGATATCGACAGTTCCTGTTCCAGCCAGGCGGCGACGGCGGCAGGCAAGGGCGCATCGCCTTCCTGCCGCTCGCCCAACGTCGCCAGGACGGGAGCCGGCACGGTGGCGGTGAGGTTGGTGATGGCGGGCGCGGCTTCGATCTTCGAAGCATGGTTCAGCGTGATCCCGGTGATCGCAAACAACAGCATGCCGATCAGGCAGACCGCCGAACTGATCCAGTGCCACTGGTGCAACGTCCGCAGCCAGAAGCCACGGCGTTGTTGCTGGAGGGCAGGGGATGCAGAAGGGGACAACGTCAGTCTCGAGGCAGGATGGAGCGGATCGCCATTACATCACAGATGAGAATGGCTCTCAATTGAGGCGTTTCCCCTCCCTTGCGGGAGGAGAAACGCGTGCGCCCCTCAGAAGGTGACGTTGAGACTCAGCCAGAGGTTCCGCGACTTGTCCTTGTTGTTGTAGTCGTCCAGGTAGGTCGGCGTGTACGTACCGTTTGCTTCGGTCCAGATCGTCTGGAACGAGGTGAAGTCCTCATCCAGCAGGTTGTTGATGCGACCCGATACCGAAACGTGGTCGCTGAAGCGGAAATGCGCACCAAGATGCAGGACGGTGTAATCCTGGTAGTCGCGGCGTACGCCGTTCACTACGTCGCGGTAGCGCTTGGAGCGGTGTTCCGCCAGCAGCTGCATGCTGAAGCGGTCCGTCGTCTGCCAGTTCAGACTGGCATTCGCCATGTGCTTGGCGGTGTTGGTCAGCGGCAGCCCCCGTTGCGCACCGCTGAGCTGCTCGCTGTCGGTGAACGTGTAGTTGGCGCGCACCGACCAGGTGTCGGTAATGCCCCAGCGACCCGCCACCTCCGCGCCCTGGATACGGACTTTGTCGATGTTGATGTTCTGCGCGTACGTGGTGTACCCCAGCAGCGCGTAGTCCCCCAGATTGGCGCAGGGGCGGACACCACCCGTCTGCTCGCAGCTCAGGCTGGTTTCGCCGCGTGCGATCTTGTCGTCGAAGTCGTTGCGGAACACCGTGACGTTGACGTTGTGCGCATCGTCCGGCGAGGTCCAGTACAGCGCGATCTCGCTGTTGACGCTGGTCTCCGGCTGCAGGTCTGGATTGCCGACGAAGGGCGTGGTGCCCTGGCCGCCGAAGCCGGTGATGCCGTCGTACAGGTCGGTGGTCTTGGGCGTCTTGAAGCCGGTGCTGACGCCGCCCTTCAACGTCCATGCCTCGCTGACGTCCCAGACCGCGTACGCGCGGGGACTGAGCTGGCCGCCGAACACGTTGTGGTCGTCATGGCGCAGGCCCAGCGTGATGGTCAGTGCCTCCAGCGGTTTCCAGTTGTCCTCGGCGAACAGCGACCACATCCTGTGCTCCTGCACGGTACCGCCGCCATCGCCGCCGCCTTCCATGCCGAACACGCCGTCTTCAAGTTCGCCGTCGATCACCTGGCCGCCGACGATGAAGCGGTGCGCCTCACCGAGGGCGAAGTCGAGCTTCGCGTCCAGCGTGTACTGGCTGCTCTCCATCGTGCGCTTGGGCCGCGGCAGGAAGGTCGACACGGCGATGGCCTGCCGCTCGGCCACGCTCAACCCGGTGTAGGCCCCCGTGCCGCGGAAGATCTGCTGGTGCAGCAGGCGCTCGGCGACGGTGAACGGCAGCGTGCGGCCATGATTGCCGGTCTCGATGTGCGCCAGCGAAACGAAGCTGTCGCCGAAGGCCCATTGGCCGTTGTGCGTGACCGACCACTGGTCGCGCGTGAACTCCTGGTCGGCGGCGTAACCGACCTGCGGCGCCGCGCGCCAGATGCCGGCCAGGCCATCCACGGTGCCCAGCGGATAGGTTTCGGTGCCCAGGTTGTTGATGTACGGCGTGTTGTCGTACACCTGCTCGGAGGTGTCGTAATCGAAGAGCAAGCTCTGGTTGTCCGTCGGCGTCCAGCTCAGGGTGACGCCCGCACTCTTGTTGGTGTTGTCCACCGTCTTGCCGCCGCCGCCGAAGCCCAGCGCGCGCTCGAACACGGTGCCGTCCGGCGCGGCGATCGCCTCGTATTCCGGCGTCGACGCATTGCGTTCGTACCACGAGCCACGCACGCCCAGGCCCAGGCGATCCTTCACCAGCGGGCCCATCAGCGCGAAGTCGAACGTACTGTCGCTGCCGAAATCGTTGTTCTCCTGGACGCCATGGCCCAGCGTGGCCGAACCGCGCCAGCGGTCGGACACCTTGCGGGTGATGATGTTGATCACGCCACCCAGCGCGTCGGCGCCGTACAGCGTGGACGCGGGGCCGCGTATGACTTCGATGCGCTGGATCATGTCCAGCGGCGGGATATGGTTGAACTGGTTGCCGCCGAACGAGTTGGGATAGATGTCGCCGTGGTTGTTCTGGCGCCTGCCGTCGATGAGGATCAGCGTGTAGTCCGAGCCCATGCCGCGGATGCTGATCGTCTTCTGGCCAGTCTTGTCCGAGGTCTCGCCGACGTCCACGCCTTCCAGGTCGCGCACGGCATCGATCAGCGTGATGTAGGGACGCTGGCGCAACTCTTCCGCAGTAATCACGCTGATGCTGGCGGGCGCATCGGTGATCTTCTGCTCGAAGCCCGAGGCGGTGACGACCACGGTATCGAGATCGGTGGGATCCGCCGCGCCGTCCGGCAAGGGCTGGGCCAGCGCGGGCGCGCAGACCAGGGCGAGAAGGGCGAGGGCAAGGCGGTTGCGGCGCAGGGGCGCCTGCAGGGAACTGCAAGAGGTCTTCATGGCAATCATCGGAGGGGGATAAACAGAAGGCGCACCGCCGGCAGCGACGGGTCCGTGAGCAGCAGGGGAACAACGGGCCTCCTCGTGCACAGGCCGGTTTCGTCAGGCGGCGTGCGGCGGCGCCTGACCGGGATGCAGGTGCAGCGCGGGATCGGGACGATGAGCGTGCGCTTCGTCCGTGGTGAGGAGTTGGCGAGTACCGGCTTCATCCGCTACGGCAACGCGGAGATCGACGACAGGGCGGGCGAGCGGCGGACACACCGGCGACGCCGGACGGGTACACACCTGCAGCGTGTTGATGCGGGGCTTCTTCAGGTGGAATTCGCGAATAGGCGCCTGATGCGGCGGGTCGCCGCCGTCATGTGCGTCAGTCGTGGCCCACACCGTCGCCACGACCGCAGTCGCGATCTCGCCGCGTGCGCGCGAACCGGCATCGGAGAATCCCAGCGTGCCGCACAGGACCACAAGCGCCAGGATGGCCGGCATCCAGAATCCGCGCACCGCATCGCCAGGTGGCGTGCAGGTCTGACGGACGGTGGCTGGCAAGGCGTGGATCACGTGTTTCCCCGGCGATGCGCCAGAAGTGGCGCATCGAACAGGGAACATCTTAAATGAGAATACTTATCAAATGCAAACAAGGTCGAATCTTGTTTGGCCGCTCTTTCAGCGGCTCAGGTCTCCGCCCATTGCCGTAAAAGGTTGTGGTAGACACCGGTCAGCTGCACCAGCGCAGGGTGGTCCGGAAGCTCTGCGGTCAGGCGCCGGATCGATACGTCCAGCTCGAACATCAAGCGGCGCTGTCCATCGTCGCGCACCATGCTCTGCATCCAGAAGAAGGACGCGATCCTCGCGCCACGCGTCACCGGCGTGACCCGGTGCAGGCTGGTGCCGGGGTAGAGCACCATGTGCCCGGCAGGCAGCTTCACGCTCTGGGTGCCGAACGTGTCTTCGATGATCAGCTCGCCGCCGTCGTAGTCCTCGGGTGCGCTGAGGAACAGCGTCGCGGACAGGTCGGTCCGCACGGGATCCACGCCGCTGCGGCTGCGGTCGTAGCGGATGGCGTTGTCCACGTGGTAGCCGAACGACTGGCCACCGCTGTAGCGGTTGAAGAGCGGCGGATAGATGCGCTTGGGCAGCGTGGCCGAGAAGAAGGTGCTGTTGCGCGACAGCGCATCGAGGATCAGCGCACCCACGTCGCGCGCGGCAGGTGAATCCTCAGGCAACTGTGCGTTGTCCTTGGCCTTGGCGGATTGATAGCCGGCGGTGATGCGCCCATCGGCCCAGTCGGCAGCGTCAAGTAGCGCGCGTGCCCGAAGGACTTGGTCGGGGGTGAGGACGTCGGGAATCGCCAGCAGCATGTCGTTCCACCTTGCAATGAAAGCGCCCCGCCCATTGTGCACGGGCGGGGCGGCCGGGAACTACGTCATCACGCCGGTCAGAACTTGAACGTCGCGGTGAGCACGGCGGAGCGTGCATCTCCGGGCGTTGCCCAGCCGTTGTTGCGGATGCGCGTGTAGTACTCCTTGTCGAACAGGTTGTTGACGTTCAACTGCAGTCCGATCTGGCTGTTGATCTGGTAGCCGACCATGGCACGGTGGGTCACGTAATCCGGCGACATGTACAGCACCGCGGGCGTGGTATTCGTGACCGGGTTCGTGGTCGGCAAGACGTTGTTGTTGAGATAGATCTCGCCCAGATAGGTCACGCCATAACCGAGCATCCAGTCGCCGAGGCGGTAGGTGGTCCAGAGATTGGCCGAATGCTCTGGCGTAGCGGTCAACGGGTTGCCCTTCAGCGGGTCCGGGAAGTGCGTGCTGTTGCTGCAGTTGACGTTGTCGGTATTGACCGGATTGCCGTTGAGCAGGTGATTGTTCGGATTGGCGGCGCAGTAGTTCGACACGCCATTGAGGACTTCGCTGTCCAGATAGGTGTAGTTGGCGAAGATTGACCACTCGCGCGTGATGTTGCCGGCGACGCCCAGCGCAACGCCCTGCACGCGCGCCTTGCCGTCCAACTGCTGCTCGCCCGAGGGATTCAGCGGATTGGCCGGATCGGCGACCTTGTAGTTCTGGCGCTCGTTGCGGAACAGGGCAGCTGTCAGCGCCAGACGGTTGTCGAGGAGGTCCCACTTCGTACCCAGCTCGATATTGACGGCCGTTTCGGGATCGACCTCACACGTCTGGGCAGTGCATGCGCCGTTGACCGAGGCCTTCGAGGGCGTCTTGGAGTTGGCGTAGGACAGATAGATGGAGCCGTTCTCGGCCGGCTTGAACACCAGGCCCGCGCGATAGGAGAACAGGTCGTCCTCGTTCCTGAACGAGGCTCCTCTGCTCAGGACATTGCCGATGCCGGTGTTGTCCGGGTTGGGGTTCGCCGTAGTGGGCGCGGTGTACTGCTTGATGTTCCAAGCTGCCGTGTCGCCTTCGTTATGCTCATAACGAGCGCCGAGATTGATCAGGAAGCGCTCGCCGAACTTCACCGTATCGAACAGATACACCGCCTGGTTGCTCAGCGTTCCCTCGGTCCGCCCGGTCAGCGTGTAGTTGACGGGCCCGGTCCAGGTCGAATCGGGGTTGTAGAGATCCATGCGCGGCAGGGTCGCGGGCACTCCTGCCGGCGTGCGCAGCAGGCTGCCGACATCCAGATCGAAGGTTTCGCGCGAGAACGACACGCCAGCCACCAGCGCATGCTCGACGGCGCCGGTGCTGAAGCGTGTGGTCAGATCGGTCTGGCTGATGGCGATGGCATTGCTGGTGTCGCGCGAATAGCCGCGCGGACCGCTCGGTTGGTACGTACCTGTCGGTGTGCACGTGGCGCCGGTGGCGGGATTGATGCCGTTCGCGAGACACCAGGTGCCTTGCGTCGCATCCACCACCGACAACTGGTCGACCTTCTGGAAGCGGGCCAGGCTGCGCAGCGTCGTACTACTGCCGAAGTCGTGCTCGAACACCCCCGTCAGTACATCGACATCGATCTCCTGCTCATCGATGTTGTGGTAGCCGTAGTAATTGCTGGTATCCAGGCCGGGCAGCGGACCATTGTTGAACGCATTCATGTAATACGGCACGCCATACTGCGGCACGTTTTCATCATGCTGGTGGAGATAGCTCAGGGTGAGTCGCGTATCCGAGCCCAACCCGAAGGCCACCGAGGGAGCGAACCCCCAGCGCTTGAATTCCTCGTAGTCGCGGCCCGGCGCGTCGTTCTGGTGCGCCATCGCGTTCAGGCGTACCGCGACGCCGCTGTCCAGCGAGAAATTGCTGTCGGCCGTCGCACGCGCATAGCCGTCGGTGCCGGCACCGATGGTATAGCTCTGCGAGTCTCCCTCGCGGGCCATTTTGCTGACGAGATTGATGTTGCCGCCGACCGAGCCCGCGCCGGACATGGCGGAGTTGGCGCCGTTGATCAGTTCGATCGACTCGAGATTGAAATTGTCGGTGCGGGTGTATTGCGCGCTGTCGCGCACGCCGTCCGTGGTGATGTCGCTGCTGGCGGTGAAGCCGCGCAGGTTGATGCTGTCGCCGTAGCCGCCGCCGCCCTCGCCCGCGCCGAACGTGATGCCGGGCAGGGTGCTGAGCACGTCACGCAGGCCCAGCAGGTTCTGCTGCGCCATCACCTCGCTGGTGACGACCGTGACCGTTTGCGGTGTATCGACCAGTTCTTCGGTGTACTTCGGCGAACTGGCCTTGCGCACGCGTTCGCCATGGACTTCGATCGTATCGAGTTGTTTGGCCTGACCCGACGCGTCGGCCGGGGTGTCGCCGGCGGGTGCGGCCAGCACGGGGGTGGAGATCGCCAACATCAATGCGGCGGCAAGCGGGGAGTGACGGAGGTTCATGGGCATCCTCAAGGTGATGGAAGCACCCGTTGGCGATGGCTGGCGGGGGATAGGGGTGATCGGGACGCAGGGCGGTTGCTGGACGGCGACCGGAGGCGGGCGGATCGGAAAAATGGAGACGTACGTCTTCGACGTGCGCTGTCTCAGGCCTGTAGCGGAGGACCGCGGCTCAGCCGAGCTGCCTTTCCGGAGATGCGGGCAGCGTCGTGGAAGCCGTGCAGCACGCTGAAGAGCGGACCGGCGCAAGCGGGAGTTGAGCCTGGCAAGGTGAGCTCAGGCTCGGCTTCGCTCTTCGATACCCCGGATTCGTCGAACGGCAGAACCGGAGGCGTTTTCACGCAGGAAGCATCGTCGCGGCCTGTATCGCCGGGCTCGGTGCTGGCCAACAATTGGGCGGACGGCGCCGGTGCGTCGTATGCCGTTGCGGCGGTTTTCCCTGTCGCCATGGCCGCACTGGCGATGACCAGCAACGCCCACGCCAGCAGGAGGCGGGTGGCGATACGGGCGGCAAGGGAGGACGGAGGGATCAAGGGCGTCCGGCGCAGGGCTGCGACAGCCGGTCGCAGGCGGGGCGCCAGAATAATGAGAATTATTCGCGATTACAACAGAATCTTTGCAAGTTGCGGCCGCTGCCGGGGCGGCAGGCGAGGCAAGCTAATCCCGGTCGTCTCGGGTCCATACCCCGCCGTGCTCCAGCTTGGTGGGGAACTTCACCACGGGGGAGTAAGCAGGCGCACACAGGGCACGTCCGTCCCTGACATCGAAGCGGGCGCCATGCAGCACGCACTCGATACTGGCCTCGGTGGGGTCGAAGGTGCCGGAGGACAGCTCGAAATCCTCATGGCTGCATTTGTCCTCGAGCGCGTACATCTCGCCGTCGTGATTGACCACCACGATCGGCGTGCCGGTCACCTCGTCGAAGACGGTCCTCATTTCCCCGGGCAACAGCTCACCCGTGGCGCAGACGAAGGTCCAGTTCCCGCTCATGCGACGGCTCCGGTCAGCGGCTTCTCCAGCACCTCGAAGCGAAGGTCGTCGCGCTTGGGAATTCCGTAGCGATCATCGCCATAAGGAAACGGCTTCTTGATGCCGGTACGCACGTAGCCGCGGCGCTCGTAGAACGCGATCAGTTCGTCGCGGATGTCGATCACGGTCATGCGCATGGCCGGAAGGTTCCATTCCTCGCGCGCGACGCGCTCGGCTTCTCCCAGGACGGCCTTGCCGACTCCGCCGCCCTGCAAGTCGGGTCGGACCGAGAACATGCCGAAATAGCCCGCGCCGCCTTCTTCCGCCACGTGTGCGCAAGCGAGCAGTTCGCCGTCCGGACGCTCCGCCAACACGATCCGGCTGCGCGGTCGTTCGATGTCCTTGCGCAGCACCTCGGCATCGATGCGCTGCCCGTCCAGCATGTCGGCCTCGGTGGTCCAGCCCTGCTTGCTGACGTCGCCGCGGTAGGCGGACGTCACCAGGGAAACGAGGGCAGGGATGTCGTCGGACGTGGCGGCGCGGAAGGTCGGAGTATCCATCCGCGCATTGTAGGGCGCCGGCCGCCGTCGCGGCGGCACCGGGCACCATCTCAGGCCAACAGGGTCCGGGCCTTCTTCAGCGCGGCGACGAAGTGCTCCACTTCCTCGTGGGTGTTGTAAAACGCGAACGACGCGCGCAGGGTCGCAGCCACGCCGTAGAACTGCAGCAAGGGGTGCGCGCAATGCTGGCCGGACCGGACGGCGACGCCTTCCAGATCCAGCAGGGTCGCCAGGTCGTGCGCGTGAGCGCCTTCGACCAGAAACGAGATCACCGCCGCCTTGTCGGGCGAACGGCCGAAGATGCGCACGCCGTCGATCCGGTCGAGCTCTTCAGTGGCGTGCGCCAGCAACTCCGATTCGCGCGCCGCCACATTCGCCATGCCGAGCGCGTCCAGGTACTCCACGGCGCTGCCCAAGCCAATGAAGCCCGCGATGTTGGGCGTGCCGGCCTCGAACTTGTGCGGCGCGTCGTTGAATACGGTGCCGTGGAAGCTGACTTCCTTGATCATCTCGCCGCCGCCGATGAAGGGCGGCATGGCCTGCAGATGTTCCTTGCGCGCCCACAGGGCGCCGGTGCCGGTGGGGCCGCACATCTTGTGGCCGGTCAGCGCGTAGAAGTCGCAGCCGATCGCGGCGATATCGACGGCGCGGTGCGGCACGGCCTGCGAGCCGTCCACCACGGTGACAACGCCGCGCCTGCGCGCTTCGCGGCAGATCTCGCGGACGGGATTCACGGTCCCCAATACGTTCGAGGTATGGGTGAGCGCGAGCAGCTTCACATCGCCGGTCATCGCCGCATACAGCGCATCCAGGTCGAGCGTGCCGTCCTCACGGATCTCGGCGACCTTGACCGTGGCACCGGTCCGCTGCGCGACCAGCTGCCATGGCACGATGTTGGCGTGGTGCTCCATGCGCGAGATGAGGATCGTGTCGCCGGCCCTCAGGCGAGGCAGCGCCCACGAATACGCGACCAGGTTGATCGCGAACGTCGTGCCGCTGCACAGCACGAGCTCGTCGGGCCGCACGTTGAGGAAGCGCGCCAGCCTCCTGCGCGCACCTTCGTACGCGTCCGTTGCCTCCGTGCCGAGCGTGTGCACGGCGCGGCTGACGTTCGCGTTGTGCTGGCGGTAGAAGTCGTCGACGGTCTGGATGACCGATGCCGGTTTCTGTCCCGTGTTCGCGCTGTCCAGATAGACGAGCGGCTTGCCATTGATCTGGCGCGTCAGTAGCGGGAAATCCACGCGTACGCGCGCCCAGTCGATGGTGCTTTCCGTAGACCCGTGGGCGGCTTCGCGGTTCATGCCGCGCCCAGTGCCGCCAATGCGGCATCCACGCGGGACACCAGCAGATCGCGCAGGCCGGCGTCTTCGATCGCAGAGAGCGGCTCGCGGCAGAACGCGGTCGTCAGCAGTTGCTGGGCCTCTGCCTGCGGCAGGCCGCGCGAGCGCAGGTAGAACATCGCGGTCGCGTCGAGTTGGCCAACGGTGGCGCCGTGCGCAGCCTTCACTTCGTCGGCGTGGATCTCCAGCACGGGCTGGGTATCGATCTCGGCGTTGGCCGACAGCAGCAGGTTCTTGTTCGACAGCGCTGCATCGGTGCCGTCGGCACCCTCGCGGATCAGAATGCCGCCATGGAACACCGCGCGGCCACGGTCCGCGCCTAAACCACGCCAGGTCAGTTCGCAAGCCGTGTCGCGACCGATGTGATCGATGCCCAGCCGCGTATCGACATGCCGGCGCCCATGCGCCAGCAGCACGCCGTTGGCGACCAAGCGCGCGTTCTCGCCTTCCAGGCGGACGTTCAATTCGTGCCGCGACAGTGCGCCGCCGAGTTCCAGGTCCACGCGGCGGTATTCCGCCTCGCGGGCGAGGACGGCATCGGTGCGCAGCAGCGTGGTCGCGCGCTCGCTGTCGGTTTCGATGCGTGCATGCGTCAAGCGCGCATCCTTGGCCAGGTGCACGTGGCTCAGGGCATTGATGAAGTGCGCATGGCTGTCGGTGGCGATATGGTGCTCGATCACGGTCAGGCGGGCGCCGGCGCGCAACTCGATCAGGTTGCGCAGGTGCCACGCGCGATCCGCGCCGTCGCCGGTGCCGATGAACACCAGGTGCAACGGCTGGTCGCTGTGCACCTCGGGCTCGGCGCGCAGCAGTATGCCTTCGGTGGCCAACGCCGCGTTGAGGCGCGCGAATACTTCGTCGTTGCGCTCGAAGCGGCGCTGCAGGAACCGCGCGGCGTCGCCATCTTCGGCCAGCGCCTCGGACAGCAGCTGCAGGCTGACGCCGTCCGGCAGGTCGGTCGTCAGCGACAGCGCGACCGAATAGCGGCCGTTGACGAACACCGCGCGCGGCGCCGGGATGTCGGCCAGCAGCATCGGGTCGAGCGCAGGCAGTGCGTCCACCGGCTGGAAGCTGCGGCGCTCCAGCTGGCGCAGCGAGGTGTACTTCCAGGCTTCGGCGCGCGGGCCCGGCAGGCCGTCGCGCAGCGCCTCGTCCAGTACCGCGCGGCGCGCGACATCGCCGGCGAAACCGGCCGACAGGGAATCCAGCAACGCACTCATCAGGCGGCCTGCTCTGGCGTCACGCGATCCTTGATCCACGCATAGCCGTGCTGTTCGAGCTCCAGCGCCAGCGCGGGACCGCCGCTCTCGACGATGCGGCCGCCGGCCAGCACGTGCACCACGTCCGGCTTGATGTAGTCGAGCAGGCGCTGGTAGTGGGTGATGACGAGGAAGGCGCGGTCCGGCGAACGCAATGCGTTGACGCCGTCGGCGACGTTCTTCAATGCATCGATGTCCAGGCCGCTGTCGGTCTCGTCGAGGATCGCCAGCTTCGGTTCCAGCACGGCGAGCTGGAAGATCTCGTTGCGCTTCTTCTCGCCGCCGCTGAAGCCCTCGTTGACGCCACGGTGCAGCAGTTCGTCCTTCAGGTGCAGAACGGCCAGCTTGTCGCGCACCAGCTTGAGGAACTGCATCGAATCCAGCTCCGGCTCGCCGCGCGCCTTGCGCTGGGCGTTGAGCGCAGCGCGCAGGAAGTAGGTGTTGTTCACGCCCGGAATCTCGACCGGGTACTGGAATGCCAGGAACATGCCGGCGGCAGCGCGTTCTTCAGGCTCGAGTTCCAGTAGCGGCTTGCCGTCGAACTCGACGCTGCCGGCGGTGACTTCATAGCCTTCGCGACCGGCCAGGATGTTGCCCAGCGTGGACTTGCCGGCGCCGTTGGGGCCCATGATGGCGTGCACTTCGCCGGGCTTCACCTCCAGCGTCAGGCCCTTGAGGATGTCCTTGCCGGCGACGCTGGCGTGGAGGTTGTCGATCTTGAGCATGTTCGTTTCCGTTTTGATTCTTTGAGCCCCTCTCCCGTCGGGAGAGGGGTTGGGGAGAGGGTCCGGCGAAGTCCCGGTGGTTCGGACATCATCGACTTCGCCGCACCCTCATCCGGCGCTTTGCGCCACCTTCTCCCGGCGGGAGAAGGGAAAAGCCTCATCCCACACTGCCTTCCAGTGACACTTCCAGCAGCTTTTTCGCTTCCACCGCGAATTCCATCGGCAGTTCGCGGAAGACCTGCTTGCAGAAGCCATCGACGATCATCGAGACCGCGTCTTCCTGGCCGATGCCGCGCGCGCGGCAATAGAACATCTGGTCGTCGCTGATCTTCGAGGTGGTGGCCTCGTGCTCCAGCGTCGCCGTCGGGTTCTTCACCTCGATGTAGGGGAAGGTGTGCGCGCCGCACTTCTTGCCGATCAGCAGGCTGTCGCACTGGGTGTGGTTGCGCGCGCCATCGGCGTTGCGGTCCACCTTCACCAGGCCACGGTACGTGTTCTGGCCGCGGCCGGCGCTGATGCCCTTGCTGACGATCTTCGACTTGGTGCGCTTGCCGATGTGGATCATCTTGGTGCCGGTATCGGCCTGCTGGCGATGGTGGGTCAGCGCGACCGAATGGAACTCGCCCACCGAGTCGTCGCCGAGCAGCACGCAGGACGGGTATTTCCAGGTGATCGCCGAGCCGGTTTCCACCTGCGTCCACGTCACCTTGCTGCGGGCGCCACGGCATTCGGCGCGCTTGGTGACGAAGTTGTAGATGCCGCCGCGACCTTCCTCGTCACCCGGGTACCAGTTCTGCACCGTGGAGTACTTGATCTCGGCGTCTTCCAGCGCGACCAGCTCGACCACCGCCGCGTGCAGCTGGTTCTCGTCGCGCATCGGCGCCGTGCAGCCTTCCAGGTACGAGACATAGGCCTTGTCCTCGCAGACAATCAGCGTGCGCTCGAACTGGCCGGTGTGGCCGGCGTTGATGCGGAAGTAGGTGCTCAGCTCCATCGGACAGCGCACGCCCTTCGGGATGAACACGAAGCTGCCGTCGGAGAACACCGCCGAGTTCAGCGCGGCGAAGTAGTTGTCGCCGACCGGCACCACGCTGCCCAGGTACTGCTTCACGAGTTCCGGATGTTCCTTGATCGCCTCGCTCATCGAGCAGAAGATCACGCCCTTCTCGGCCAGTTCCTTGCGGAACGTGGTGCCGACGGAGACGGAGTCGAATACCGCGTCCACCGCCACGCCGGCGAGCTTGGCGCGCTCGTGCAACGGCACGCCCAGCTTGTCGTACGTGTCCAGCAGCTCCTGCGGGACGTCATCCAGCGAGGCGTACTTGGCCTTCGGCGCGGAGTAGTAGCTGATCGCCTGGAAGTCGATCGGCGCGATCTTCAGCTTTGCCCAGTGCGGCACCGGCATGGTCAGCCAGTGGCGATAGGCGGCCAGACGCCATTCGGTCATCCACTCCGGTTCGTCCTTCTTGGCGGACAGCGCACGCACCACGTCCTCGTCGAGGCCGGGCGGCAGCGAATCGGATTCGATGTCGGTAATGAAGCCGGCGTCGTAGCGACGTCCCAGTTGTTCAAGGATTTCAGCGTTCTCGGTGGCCATCGGGCTGCCTACGGTTCAGCGGGTGGCGACCTGCACGGCGATGGGTCGCCTGCGCACGTCGTCGGAAGAGGAGGGGGGAGGGGCGATCATCTGGGCGAGAGTGAAACCGCGCAGGGCGTCGGCTACCACATCGTTGATCAGCCGCCAGTTGGCGCGTGCGCCGCACTTCTGCGCGATGCCGCACTGGCTTTCGCTCTGGCTGCATTCGGTCATCGCCAGCGGACCTTCCATGGCCTCGACGATCTCCACCAGGCTGATTTCGGCGGCGTCGCGGCTCAGGCGGTAGCCGCCGTGCACGCCACGCAGGCCTTCCACCAGCCCGGCCTGGGCCAGCGGCTTCAATACCTTGCTGACGGTGGGCGTCTCCAGGCCGGAATGTTCGGCCAGGTCGGACGCGCTGAGCACCTCGCCCGGACGCGCGGCGAGCACGGTCAGGACCACGGTGGCGTAGTCGGTGAGCTTGGTGACACGGAGCATCGGGGGAGGGGGAGGTCCGAAAAACGTACCGAAATTGTACGCTTTCATGGCGCCGGGCTCAAACCCCGGGTGTTTTCCCCGTTCAGACGAGGGCGCTCCGGCTGACGAATGTCACCCGCGATGGTTGACGGCTGCGACTGATACCGCACCGACGCGATCCGGAAGATGGCTCACGTCCACTCCCGGACGGTCAGCGACCCGAGGCAACCGCCATGAACACGTCCCATGCCCACACCGAATCCGTTTCCCCAGGCCATGGCCTGGACCATCGTTTCCTCTGGCGCGCCCTGCTGGTTGCGGGCGGCATCTACCTTGCGGTCAAGCTGTTCCGCGGTGTCGGCGCACTGTTCTGGACCGTGTTCGGCCTGGCATTCGGCCTGGCCTGGATCTTCAACGGCCGCGGTTTTCCGTGGTGAGTCGCGCCCGGCCGCTCATTTCGCGGCCGGTGCCTCCGCGGCGGCCGGCAATACCATGCCCAAGTACGGTGCTGGCGGCGTCTTCCCGGGCGGCAGTGCTTCGGGGGCCGGCTGGCCTGCCGCGCCC
This sequence comes from Pseudoxanthomonas sp. LjRoot206, assembly GCF_056175725.1. NCBI lineage: Bacteria > Pseudomonadati > Pseudomonadota > Gammaproteobacteria > Lysobacterales > Lysobacteraceae > Pseudoxanthomonas > Pseudoxanthomonas sp. LjRoot206. The sequence goes on along the minus strand of NZ_JBGFFI010000003.1, from coordinate 166,474 downwards.
AGCGCGTGGACGAAGCGGTAGATCGCGCGGCGGTCGTCTTCGCTCATCGCGCGCACGGCGAAGTCCGGCATCATCGGACGCGTGCGCAGGGTGGCGCTGTATTCCATCCATTGCGCTTCGGTCAGCTGTTGCATCCGCAGGCGCAGATTGCTGGGGTAAGTGGTACCCCACGGCCCGTTGAAGCCCATCGGCGAACCGACCAGCCAGGTGTCCTTGGCCACCGTCCCGCCGGACTCCGCATAGCCCGGCGTATGGCAGTCGTTGCAGCCCGTGATGCGGACCAGGTATTCCCCGCGCGCCAGCAGGTCGGCGTCAGACGGCGTTGAAGCGGGTTGCGCTGCCTGCGTGTGCGGGGACTGGACATGGCAGGCGGCCAGCGACAGCGCCAGCGCGGGAACGAGTAGGGAACGGATCGGATGCATGGCGAGGGCTCTGCGACGGGAATCAGCCATCGAACGCGCCGTCCCACGTGGACCGGCCATGTCGGGACCGCCCGCCATTCAGGCCGCCGATTTGGGAATCCCGCGGGCATGGGGGAGAATCCCCCTTCGCACCCCCTGTCCCCATTGGATACCGCATGCCCCGCAAGATCGAAGCCCGTCAATCCGACATCCACGGCAACGGCGTGTTCGCCATCGCCCCGATCGAGAAGGGCGAGCGCGTGGTGGAATACAAGGGCAAGCGCCGCACGCATGACGAAGTGGACGCCGACGACACTGGCGACGCCGATTCCGGGCATACCTTCCTGTTCACGCTCAACGACGACTACGTCATCGACGCGAACCACAAGGGCAACAAGGCGCGCTGGATCAACCACAGCTGCGACCCCAACTGCGAAGCCGTCATCGAAGAGCACGAAGGCAAGAACCGCAAGAAGGACAAGGTGTTCATCGAGGCGATCCGCGCGATCAAGCCCGGCGAGGAGCTGACCTACAACTACGGCATCGTGCTGGCCGAGCCGCACACTGCCCGCCTGAAGAAGATCTGGGCCTGCCGTTGCGGCAGCAAGAAGTGCACCGGTACCATGCTGCAACCCAAGAAGGGCCGCTGATCCCGGCGAGCCCCTTTCGCAGGCACGGATGCCGCAGCGTGCCAGAAGGTTGAAATGACCGAAGGCAGGTGTGGTCCGTCATTCCCGTCGCTACCTTGCGCGCACCGGACCACCACCCGCCTGCCATGACCCTCTTCCGTTTCGCCAGCGCGCTCGTGCTGGCCGTTCCCTGCAGTCTTGTCCATGCCGTCGAGATCGACGGCCGCATCGACCCTGCCGAATGGCAGGACGCGTGCCACGTCACCGAATTCCGCAAGACCCAGCCTTTGACCGGCGAGCCCGGCTCGCTGCCCACCGAGGCCTGGATCCTGGCCACGCCGGACGGCCTGGCGATCGCCTTCCGCGCCGCCCACCCGGCCAGCGTGCCGCGCACGCGGCAGAAGGTGCAGCGCGACTTCGACGAACAGGTCGACCGCGTCAACGCCTTCATCGACTTCGACGGCGACGGCCGCACCGGCTATGCCTTCACCGTCAGCTCGACGGGCGGTATCGCCGACGAGATCATCACCAACGAGAACCAGTTCAGCGACGACTGGGACGGGCAGTGGCGCCATGCCGTCGGCGAGGACGAGCAGGGCTGGTCGGTCGAGCTGCTGATCCCCTGGCATACCGCGCCGATGCGCGACGGCACCGATGGTCAACGCACGCTCAAGGTGTTCCTGGCGCGGGTGATCGGCGCCACCGGCGAGCGCATGGCATGGCCGCAGGCCAGCTTCGAACGCCCGCGCTTCCTGTCCGACTTCGCGCCGGTCACCGTGCCGAAGTACGACCAGTCGCTGCTCGCCATCACGCCCTACGTGTCGGGGCTGTACGACAACGTCGGCGGCGGTGGCGATTTCAACGCCGGCGCCGACCTGTTCTGGAAGCCGAACGGCCGCTTCCAGCTGACTGCGACGGTGAAGCCTGACTTCGGCCAAGTGGAAGCCGACGACCTGGTGGTCAACTTCAGCGCCACCGAAACCTTCATCAGCGACAAGCGCCCGTTCTTCACCGAGAACCAGGGCATCTTTGAATTGACCACGCCGTCGGACGACAGCCAACAGCTGTACACGCGCCGCGTCGGCAGCACCGGTGACATCACGGCGGCGGTGAAGTTGAACGGCAGCCTGGGCAAGGTGAACTACGGCCTGTTCTCGGCCGACGAGGACGGCAACACCGGGCGCAGCTACCACGCGCTGCGCGTGGTGCGCGACTTCGACAAGCAGAACCTCGGCGCCATGCTGACCCGCGTCGACGACCCGTGGCGCGACCGCGATGCCACCGTGCTGGGCGTGGACCACAACTGGCGGCCGACCGCGCGCTGGAACGTGCGCACGCGCCTGCTGGGCAGCCGCACCGAGCAGGCCGGCAACGAGGTCGACGACGTCGGCGCCACCGTGTGGGCCGACTACGAGATGGACGACGGCTGGCGCCAGCAGTGGATTGCCATGCACTTCGGCAACGACCTGCAGCTCAATGATTTCGGCTACCTGTCGCGCAACAGTACCAATTACCTGCACTGGGAAGTGCGCAAGCGTTTCACCGGTCTGCCGGGTGATTCGCGCTACTCGTCGAAGGACTGGCGCTGGCGCGTCAGCAGCAGCCACAACGACCACGGCGACAAGCTCAACGACCAGTTCCGCATGAGCCGCGAAGGCCAGCTGCGCAACGGCAGCTACGAGTACGCGCAGATCAACGTCAACAGCGCCGGCCTGGGCGACACGCTGCTGCGCGGCAACGGCGTGATCCGGCTGCCGGCGAACTTCAACACCTATTTCGAGTACGAGCGGCCGCGCAAGGGCGACTGGGCGCACGAGACGGAGATGGAGGTCGTCAGCGGCGGCCTGGCGGGCAACCGCAAGCTGGGCGGCGGCGTGGGCTACACCGGCACCTACTTCATCAACGACGCCTTCAGCCTCTACGGCGGCTTCTACGCGCTCTACACCCCCGACTGGCTGGTCTGGCAGCGCGAAGACCTGGTGGGCGGCTTCCAGCGCCGGCAGGTCAGTCTCGACGCGGGATTGGACTGGGTGATGTCGGACCGCCACGAGCTGCGGGTGAAGATGCAGGCGATCGCGCTGGATGCGCGCGTGCAGGATGCGTGGCGCTTCGATCCGCTGGGCCATGCGCTGGCCGCGTCCGATACGGTGGAGGACTTCAGCGTGCGCAACCTGGGTTTCCAGGTGCGCTACCGCTACGAGCTCGCGCCCCTGTCCTACCTGTACGTGGTCTATGCCCGTGGCGGCTACGAGCAGCGCACCGGCACCGATGGCGTGGAAGACCTGCTGCAGGACAGCTTCCAACTGCGCGACGACGAACAGCTGGTGGTCAAGCTGAGCTACCGCTTCGAGATCTGACGCCTCGCTGTCAGCGCGGGGCTACAGGCTGCAGGGTGATGACCACCTGGCCGTCCGCGATGCTGACGGCGTCGGCCGCCAGGGTGCCCGGTACCTGCGCCAGGTCGTCGTCGGTCAGCCGGTACAGCGGGCGCGTGTTGGCGTATTCGCGGATCAGGTCCTGCAAGGCCTCGCGCGAACCGCCGGGCAGGCCGCGGCCGGCGGCGCCGGTACCCACGTGTTCCAGCACCGGATCGACCAGATGCAGGCCGCGCGTGCCGGGGTCGTAGCGCAGGCCGCTGCTGACGACCACATTGCCGTTCTCGAGCCGATCGCCATTGGCCAGCACGACGTCGTAGTTCATCTGCAGGTTGAGGCGTTCGCCCGGCTTCGGGATGCGCACCTGCGGATCGCTCAGGGTGAGCGAGGCAAAGCCTTCCAGCAGCGCGTGTTCCACCGGGAATCCACTGCGCGCGGCGGTCTGTAACTGGGCAGCATCGAAGCGCAGTACGTTGCCGGTATCGGCGGCCGATGCGAGTGCCGGCAGCGATAGCGCGGTGAGCAGGGCAAGTCGGGAGAACAGTGATTTCATTGGATTACCTCATTGCAGGTGGATGACCACGCGGCCGTTCTCGATCTGCGTGCTGCCGATCCGCTTGCTGGCCGGCAGACGCTGCAGGATGTCGTTGTCGATGCGGTAGACCGGCTCGCTGCGCGCGTACTCGGCCAGCACGGTATTGACCAGCTGGCGCGTGCCGCCGGCCATCAGCGAACCGCTGCCGGGCACATCGACGGACAGGATCTCCGGGTTGTCCAGGTGCAGGCCGCGCGTGGCGGGGTCATAGCGCAAGCGACTGGCGAGTGCGAAATGACCACGGCTCACGTCGCGCGCGCCCAGCGCTCCGACATTGATATCGAAGTCCAGGCGCAGGCGGTCGTCGTTCGACGGCATGCTCAGGCGCGGATTGGTCAGCGTGGCCGAGACCAGGCCGCCGAGCTTGTCGAACTCGCGCGGGAAGCTCTGGTTGAGGTAGCGCTGCAACTGCGGCTGGGTGAAGTTGATCTGGTTGCCGAACAGGCCGGTGACCGTGTTCAGCGTTTCGCAGCCGGCGAGGGTGAGCGTGGCGGTGGCGGCGAGGGCAGCGACCAGGAAGCGGCGGCGGGTGCGCATGGAAAGCTCCGTGACGGGTCGCCGCACCTTAGCGGGGGCCGCCTGTCCGATAGCTAACCGGCGAGCGCCGGGTCGTCGCGCCAGTGCCGCTTGCGCTCGGCGGTGTAGTGCCACCACGGCACCGGTCCGCTGCCTTCCATGAAACGCACGGCGGCGATGAAGCAATCGCAGAGACAGGGATCATGGCGTTGGCCGGTGGCCGTGTTCACGCGGCGGTAAAGCGCATGCGGATCCTGGCCGACGAGGTGCTGCGGCTGGACGATGCCGATGCCTCGCAGGTCGCCGGCGATGGACGGGCCGACGTTGGGGATGTCTTCGAGGTTCCGGACGTCGTCGGCGTGGCGTGCTTTCATCCGTCAAGACTAGTGCGGTGCGGCGGGGATGTCAGCCGGCGTCGCGGGTGCGTTCCTTGAGCGCAGCGATGAACGTGCCCATGTGTGGGCGCAATGGGGCGAACAGGTCGTCGGTGTCCTTGCGATGGTCCAGCATCAGGCCGCTGAGCAGCTTGGTGCCGACCACCAGCGCGGCGTGCTCGTCGCCGCTGAGGCCGCGCTGGCGCTGGATGGCCTCGAGGATGCGCATCCAGTCGTCGTGGCAGGTGTGTTCGAACTCGATGGTGCAGCGGCCTTGGCACTGCAGGCCGTCGTCCTCGATCGGGGTGACGGTGATGCGGTAGCGATGGGCGTCGTTGGGCATGGCGGTGGGACAAGCGCGGTGGGGACAGGGCCAAGATAGGCCCGTGCGCCGGAGCGGACGAGGGCCGTCGCCGCGATGGACTGTTCCGCCGGATGGCGGCGCGGTTCAGTCTGAGGTCGTTGCGGTCTTACCGGCTTTGAACAGCGGCAAGGGATCGTAGGCTCCGTCCGCGCCGTAAATGCCGTAGTGCAGATGCGGTGGCGTGCCCTGCGCATTGCCGGTGGTGCCGACGAAGCCCAGCACGTCGCCGGCATGCACGACCTGGCCGGTGGACAGGTCCACTGCCCAATCGTCCAGGTGGGCGTAGTAGTGGCGCTCACGGCCGGGCCCGATCACCCACACCTGCTTGCCGCCGAGGCCGCCATCGCGCACCGAGGCCACCAGGCCGCGCGTCGCACTCAGCACGGGCGTGCCGCGCTTGGCGAAGATGTCCACACCCTGGTGCGTACGATCGCTGCCGCGCGGTGCGCCGAAGGTGTCCGCGACCTGCCGCGCACGCACGCCCTGTACGGGGACCGGCAACTCGTGAGGCGGCGGCGCACGTGAGATATCCCACACCATGCGGGCGGACGCCATGAACGGCTGTCCCCAGGCCCAAGCGAGCAGCCCGGCGACGATCGCCAGCCACAGCAACGACCACGCGAGGCGTCGCAGGCGGCGGGCGGCTGGTCGCATCAAGTGGATCAGGCCTGCGGCTGCGCGAGCTGGCGTTCCAGTTGGGCCTTCAGCGCGGGGTCCAGCTTCAGTTGCTTCGCCAGTTCGTCCAGGTAGGCGCGCTCCATGAAGTTCTGGTCGTCGGCCACCATCAGGCTGGCCAGGTACATCTCGGAGGCGATCTCCGGCGTGGTGCCGGCGCGCGCGACCTCGGCCGGATCCAGCGGCTTCTCCAGTTCGGCATGCATCCACTGCTGCAGGTCGGCATCGGTGCCGACGCGGGAGAACTCGCCTTCGATCACCTCACGTTCGCGCGCGTCGATATGGCCGTCGGCCTTCGCCGCCGCGACCAGCGCCTTGAGGATCGCCTGGCTGTGCAGTTCCACCTGCGGCGGTGGCAGGCGATCGACCGTCTGCGGCGTGGCGCCGGCGGCGAAGCCGCCCTGCTGCTGCCTGTACTCGCCGTAGGCGCGGTACGCCATCACGCCGATCGCGGCCAGGCCACCGTACGTGGCCAGCTTGCGCGTGGTCTTGTTCTTGCCCAGCAGCAGGCCGAGTGCGCCTCCGCTGATCGCGCCCTTGCCGAAGTCGGCGTTGAGCACGCTGCCGCTCCCGCTGGAGGATTTCAGCAGGTGGTCGAGGAAACCCTGGATCTTCATGCGTGCCGTACCTTGCGTTGGGGACCAAGCAGACTATCTGCGGGCGATGACGGTCGTTCGCAAGCGTGATTTACGACATCCCAAAAAAAACGGGACGGCATGGCCGTCCCGTTCGGGTCACGCGAGGTGCGCAGCGATCAGGCTGCGGCGTCCTTCAGCTTCTTCAGCGGACGAACCTTGACCTTCACCGTGGCGGGCTTGGCGGCGAACCACTGCTCTTCCTTGGTGAACGGGTTGATGCCCTTGCGCTTCGGCTTGGCCGGCACGTTGACGGCCGTGATCTTCAGCAGGCCCGGCAGCGTGAAGGCGCCAGCGCCCTTCTTGTTGACGGAGGCGTGCACGGCGCTTTCCAGCGAGGCCAGCACGGCGCGGACGTCCTTGGCGGCAACGGCGGTGGCTTCGGCGATGTGGGCGACGAGGCCCGACTTGCTCAGCGCTTCCTTGATCGGCTTCGGCGCGGCCGGCTTGGCGGCGGCCTTCGGTGCAGCTTTCTTGGCGGCCTTTTTCGGCGCGGCCTTCTTGGTGCTCTTTGCCATGTGTCCTGTCTCTACGGTCGAGTGGTTGGGTAATCGGGCCGATCGCATCGGCAAGCGAAATGTAGGGCAAAGAACTGGCGCCGCCAAGAGCAGAACGCCCTTGAAACAGCTTTTTTTTCGCTTTTTTTCTGTTTTTCAGTCGCCGCACATCGGAAATCGCCGGTCGGCATGACGAAATCACCTCACTCACATGCACCGCAAGCGGCATCCGTCGCATGCCGCCGCGACCGGATGCCGCACCCCTGCGACGCTCATTCGTCGTCGTGCCGCGGCTTGTAGGCGTCCACCAGTTTCTGCTGGACGCCCGGCGGTACCGGTTCGTAGTGGCTGAAATCCAGGCTGTAGCGGCCCTGGCCGGCGGTCATCGATTTCAGTTCGGCCGCGTAGCCTTCCAGTTCCGCCAGCGGTACCTGTGCCTTCACCACGATCTCGCCGCGCACGGTATCCGTGCCGTTGATGCGCGCGCGCTTGCCGGCGAGGCTGCCGGTGATGTCGCCGACCTGCGCTTCCGGCACGACGACTTCCAGGTCGACCACCGGTTCCAGCACCTGCGGCCGCGCCTTGGCGATGGCGTCGAGGAAGGCCTTCTTGCCGGCGGCGACGAACGCGACCTCCTTGCTGTCCACCGCATGGTGCTTGCCGTCATGGACGACGACGCGGATGTCCTGCAACGGATAGCCGGCCACCGCGCCGCTGCCCAGCACCTGGCGCACGCCTTTCTCCACCGCCGGCAGGAACTGCCCGGGGATGGTGCCGCCCTTCACTTCGTCGACGAACTCGAAGCCGGCGCCACGCGGCAGCGGTTCGATGCGCAGGGCGACCTCGCCGAACTGGCCGGCGCCACCGGTCTGCTTCTTGTGGCGGTGGTGGCCTTCGGCCTTGGCGCCGATGGTCTCGCGGTAGGCGATACGCGGCGGTCGCGTCTTCACTTCCACGCCGTGCCGTTCCTTCAGCCGCTCCAGCATCACCCGCAGGTGCAGGTCGGAGAGGCCGCGGATGACGGTCTCGTTCAACTCGGGCTGGTGTTCGACGACGAAGGCGGGATCCTCTTCGGCCAGCTTCTGCAGGGCGATGGACAGTTTCTGCTCCTGGCCCTTGCTGGCGGCCTCGATCGCCAGACCGAACATCGGCTTCGGGAACGCCACCGGCGCCAGATGGATGTGGTCCTCGTCGTGGCTGTCGTGCAGCACCGCATCGAAATGCAGGTCGTCGACCTTGGCCACGGCGGCGATGTCGCCGGGGATGGCCTGGTCGACTTCCACGTGGTCCTTGCCCTTGAGCTTGAACAGGTGGCCGACCTTGAACGGCTTCTTGCCGTCGTCGACGAACAACTGCGTGTCCTTCTTCAGCGTGCCCTGGTAGACGCGGAAGATGCCCAGCTTGCCGACGAAGGGATCGTTGACGATCTTGAAGACGTCGGCGATGACATGCGCGCGCGGGTCGGGCACCGCTTCGATCGGTTGTGGGCCGCTGTCGTTGGATTTCACGAACGGCGGCGGATTGGCTTCGGCCGGATTCGGGAACAGCCGCTCGGCCACGTCCAGCAGTTCCTTCACGCCGGCGCCGGTGCGCGCGGACGCGAAGCACACCGGAACCAGGTGTCCTTCGCGCAGGCACTGTTCGAAGGCGTCGTGCAGTTCCTCGCCTGACAGGCCGCCTTCGCCGAGATCCAGGTAGTGCTCCATCACCGTCTCGTTGATCTCGACCACCTGGTCGATGATCTTCTGGTGCCAGTCGGCGACCGCCCCGAGATCGGAATCGCCGGCCGATTGCCAGAAGCAGTCGATCACGGCCTTGCCGCCCTGCGCGGGCAGGTTGAGCGGCAGCACCTCGGGACCGAATTCCTCGCGCAGCGCGGCCAGCACGCCGGCCGCGTCGGCGCCTTCATGGTCGATCTTGTTGATGACGATGGCGCGGCACAGGTTGCGCTCGCGGGCGCGTTCCATCAGGCGGCGGGTGCCGTGCGCGACGCCGGTATCGGCATCGACCACGATCAGCGCGGTATCCACGGCGGAGAACGCCGACAGCGCCGGGCCGCGGAATTCCGGATAGCCGGGCGTATCGATCAGGTTGACGTGCATGCCGCCGTGGTCGGTGCTGGCGATGGCGGTATCGATGGAATGACCGCGGGTCTTCTCGATCGGATCGTGGTCCGACACGGTGGTGCCGCGTTCGATGGTGCCTGCCACTTGGAGGGCGCCGCCGGCATGCAGCAGGGCTTCGAACAAGGTTGTTTTGCCGGCGCCGGGGTGGCCCGCCAGGGCCACGTTGCGGATCTGTTGTGTGCTGTACGACATGAGGCCGTTCCTCCCGAAGGTTGGGGTCGAAGGGCCGTCATGGCTGTCCGGGCTGAGCGCATCCCGTGAGCGTGGCGCTCGGCGGGCGGTCATGGCGGATGGCCAGCATCGGCATGCCGCCGGGCGGGGTCAAGACGCACTGCGGTACATGCCGTGAACGTCCACGGGTGTACCCTGCGCATCCCCTGACCCGATGGAGCACGACCATGGCTTTGAAGCGTTACGCGGATGCGGTGTGGACCGGCGACCTGCAGTCCGGCAAGGGCACGTTGAGCACGCCGCAGAGCGGCCTGTTCGAAGGGCAGAACTATTCCTTCAAGACGCGCTTCGGCGACGAGAAGGGCACCAACCCGGAAGAACTGCTGGCGGCGGCGCATGCCGGCTGCTTCACCATGGCGCTGTCCGCCGTGCTGGGCAAGGCCGGCTTCACGCCGGACAAGCTGCAGACGCGCGCCGAGGCGACGATGGAGCCGGGCATGGATCCGGGACCGACCGTCACCGCGATCAAGCTGACCGTGTCGGCCAGCGTGCCGGGCATCAGCGCGGCGCAGTTCGAGGAGATCGCCCAGCAGGCGAAGGCCGGCTGCGTGATCTCGCGCGCGCTGTCGGTGCCGGTGTCGCTGGAGGCAACGCTGCTTTGACGGCCATCCGGGCCGCGCTGCTGGTGCATGGCGCCGGTGGCGGCGGCTGGGAATGGAATGTATGGCGCGGCGTGTTCGAGGCGGCGGGCATCACGGTCGCCGCCCCGGATCTGCAGCCGGTGGCCGCAGGACTCGCGGCCACGGGCTTCGGTGACTACCTGCATCAGGTACGCGACGCGTTGTCGATGATGCCGCGACCACGGATCGTGGTCGGCGCCAGCCTGGGTGGCCTGCTGGCGCTCCACGTCGCCGAGGCCGCGGATGCAGTGGTCCTGGTGAACCCGCTGCTGCCGCCTGCGCCCTGGCATGCCGCACTGGCGCCGCGCACCTGGCCGGATCTCGTGCCGTGGCGCCGCGATGCGCGCCTCGACGGGACGCGGCGCTCGTTGCCGGACGCCGACGAGGCGACTGCCTTGTTCGCGTTTCGCCACTGGCGCGACGAATCCGGCGCGGTGCTGCGTCATGCGTATGCGGGCGACGAGGTCGAGCGGCCCGCGTGTCCGGTGCTGTTCGTGCTGTCGCAGGCCGATGACGACATCCCGCCGTCGATCGCGTCGGCGATGGCGACCGCATGGTCGTCCGACGTGTTGCAAACGGTTTCTCCTTCACATGTCGGGCCGCTGCTGGACCGGCATGCGTCCGGGATCGCCGGACAAACTGTCGAATGGCTAAACCGCGCGGCTCAGGCCGGTTGAGTTCAGCCCGATTTCACCTGCCGGGGTCGAGCATGCGTCCACGCCAATCCGGCGTGGGGGAGTACCCGACATGAAGCGTCTTTCCGCCGCCGTGATGGCCGTGGGCCTGCTCGCTGCCGGCGCGGCATCCGCGCAGACCTCGCGACAGTACGGCACGTCCGACCGTTACGGCGACGAACCCTATTACGACTATGCGCGGGTGGTGCGCGTCGATCCGATCATCGACGGCGGCTACCGCGACACGCGCGGGACGACGTCCCGGCAGTGCTACTACCGCGATGCCGACGATGTCTACGCGCGGGACGACTATCGCGACGACGTCTACGGCAATCGTGGCTACGGCGATGTCTACGACAATGGCGACTACCGCGATGTCTACGGGCAGAACGGATATGGCGACCGGCGTACGACGTCCGGCGGCACCGAGGCCGGTCGTACCGTGGCCACGGTCATCGGCGGCATCGCCGGCGCGGTCCTGGGCAGCAAGGTCGGCGACGGCAGTGGCCGCTACGTCGGTACCGCCGTCGGCTCGATGGTCGGCGGCATGGCAGGCCGCTCCATCTATGACAACAACCAGCGCAGCCGCCAGGTGCAGCGTGGGCAGGTGCGCGTCTGCGACCCGGTGCCCGTGAACGACGGCCGCCAAGGCGACTACTACGGCGACGGCCGCGTCTCGGGTTACGACGTGACCTATGAATACGGTGGCCGTACCTACCGCACCCGTACCGGCTACCACCCCGGCGACCGCATGCGCGTGCGCGTGGACGTCCGCCCGGAATAGCCCCCGCTTTGCGCGGGCACCCGCGGCGTCAGGCAGGGCATTGCCGCGAAAGGGGCCGCAAGGCCCCTTCTTGTGGGCGTTGCCGTCGCGGGCCGCACCGCGCATAGTCCGCGCTGGCTCAAGGTGGGAGTGCGGGATGCGATATCTGGCGTGGGGCATCGGTGGTCTGTTGGCGTTCTCAAGCGCAACACAAGCGCAGGTACAGGTGGTCACGGCCAAGCGCGTGCATACCTCCGATCCTGCGCAACCGGTTGCCGAAGCGATGGCCTGGGATGCGCAGGGACGCATCCTTGCCGTCGGTGGCGCGAAGGAGTTGCAGGCACGCTATCCCGATGCCGTGCGCATCGACGCGGCCGGCAAGACCGTGATCCCCGGGCTGATCGATGCACACGGCCATGTCATGGGTCTGGGCTATGCGCTGATGCGCGCGGACCTGGTGGATGCGCAGGACAAGGCCGAAGTGATCGCGCGGCTGCGCGCCTTCGAGAAGCAGTTGCCTCCGAATGCCTGGCTGCTGGGTGGCGGCTGGGACCAGAACGACTGGCCGGGCAAGACGTTCCCGACCGCCGCCGATCTCGACGCCGCGTTCCCCGATCGGCCGGTCTGGCTCGAGCGCGTGGACGGTCACGCCGGTTGGGCGAACAGTGCCGCCCTGCGTGCCGTGGCGGCGAAAGCGCCGCGTCCGCTGGACGGCGACTGGCAACCCGACGGTGGCCGCATCGAACGCGTCGATGGCAAGCCGAGCGGGGTGTTCGTCGATGCCGCGATGGCGCTGGTCAACGCCGTGGTGCCGGCGCCCGATGCGGCGTATCGCCGGCAGGCGCTTGAGAAGGCGACGCAGGCCGCCGTGCGCAACGGTCTGACCGGTGTGCACGACATGGGCGTGTCGCGCGAAGACCTGGCGCTGATGAAGCAGTTCGCCGACGAAGGCCGCCTGCCGTTGCGCATCGATGCCTACGCGGACGGCGATGGCGCCGCGCTGGCGGATCTGTGCGCGCAGGGCCCGTACCGCCATGTCGGCGGGCGCCTGCAGATGACGGGCGTGAAGCTGTATGCCGACGGCGCGCTGGGGAGCCGCGGTGCCGCGCTGCTGGAGGATTACAGCGACGATCCCGGCAATCGCGGCCTGCTGGTGACCGAGCCGGCCGCGCTGGAGGCTGCCATGCGCAAGGCGCGCGACTGCAAGGTGCGGGTGGCGACGCACGCGATCGGTGATCGCGGCAACCGGCTGGTGCTGGATGCCTACCAGCGCGTGCTGGGTGACGAGGCGAAGACCGACCATCGCTGGCGCATCGAGCATGCGCAGGTGGTGGCGCCGGAGGAGTTCTCGCGCTTCGCTGCGCTCGGCGTGATCGCCTCGATGCAGCCGACGCACGCCACGTCCGACATGCCGTGGGCGCAGGATCGGCTGGGGCCGGTGCGCATCCGCGGCGCCTATGCCTGGCAGCGCCTGCAGGGGAGTGGCGTGAAGCTGGCACTGGGTTCCGACTTCCCCGTGGAATCGGTCGATCCGCGTCGTGGCCTGCATGCGGCGGTGACGCGCCAGGACGGCAAGGATAATCCGGCAGACGGCTGGATGCCGGACCAGCGGCTCAGTGCGGCGGAGGCGCTGCGCGGTTTCACCGCCGATGCCGCATGGGCGGCGCACGACGAGACCGAAGTCGGCAGGCTCGTGCCGGGCCTGCATGCCGATTTTGTCATCCTCGACGAAGACCCGCTGGCGATTCCCGGCGAACAGCTCGACGAACTGCATGTCCGCTCGACCTGGGTCGACGGCAAGCCGGTCTACGAGGCGAAGTAGATCTCTGGCTTCTGTAGGAGCGATGTCAGTCGCGACCGTGCAGTAGAACGCATCCGGGACAGGGATGAAGTGCATCCACCTGTCCCAGGCATCTGCAGCAAAGAGGCTCCGCGGTCGCGACTGACGTCGCTCCTACAAAAAACCGGATGCCGCTACCAGTCGATCTCGCCGGTCACGATGGTGCGCACGTGGCCGCCGGACCACACGTCGCCGGCCTCGTCCACGCGCAGTTGCAGGCGTGCGTCATAGCCGACTTCGCGGCCCTGGCTGACGGTGTAGCGGCCGTCGCGGCCGGGCAGCGCATCGCGCGACGCCAGCCAGGCCGCCAGCGTCGCGTTGGCGGCACCGGAGGCGGCATCCTCGAATGCGGCAGGCGCGCCGACGAAGGCACGTACGGCGAGATCGTACGGCTGCCTAGGCGTGCGTGCATACGCACAGACACCCATGCTTTCGCTGGCACGGGCGAGCGCGCCGATGGCGTCCCAGTCCGGCGTCGCTCCACGCAGCGCGGCCTCGTCGCGCACCTCGGCCAGCCACCAGCGGCGACCGCCATCCATCAGTGCAGTCGGCAGCGCGCCGGCCGGCAGGTGGGCGAGGGCTGCGCGCAACAGCTCGTCTTCGGCCGGATCGCCGATCTTCACCACGTGCGCACGTGGCGTACGCACGGCGATGGTGCGGTTGGGGCCTTCGCCCTCGACGCGCAGCGGCAGCACGCCTGCCGCGCCTTCCTGCATCAGCAGGCCGTCGACCGGCGTGGCGAGGCCGGCATCGAGCACGACGTGCGCGGTGCCGACGCTGGGGTGACCGGCGAACGGCACTTCGCGACGTGGGCTGAACATGCGCACGGCGTAGCTCGCGCTCGGCTGCGTGGGGGCGAACACGAAGGTGGTTTCCGGCAGGCGCGTCCAGCGGGCGATGGCCTGCATGGCGGTGTCGTCGAGGCCGGCGGCGTCGAGCACGACAGCCAGCGGGTTGCCGGCGCCGGGGCGGTCGGCGAATACGTCCAGCTGGACGTAGCGGCGGAGGGTCATGGGAGCGTTGTCGCGTGGTGGCCGCGCAGCTTACCAAGTCACCCGGCCATCGATGACCAACTGCACCTGACCGCCGATCCAGACCTCGCCTTCGTCATCGACCTGCAAGGCGACGCGGCCATCGCGGCCGAGTTCGCGCCCCTGACTGGCGGTGTAGCGCCGGTCGTTGCCGGGCAGCGCGTTGGACGCGTGCAGGGCAGCGGCAATGCACGCGTTGACGCTGCCGGTGACCGGATCTTCCGGGATGTTGTCGGCCGGGCAGAAGGCGCGCACGGCGAGGTCATGGTCGGTGTCCGCCGGCGACCGCCCGAACACGGCGAGGCCGACGGCCGCGGTCGCCTGCGTCAGCGTGGCGATGGCGGCCAGGTCAGGCGCCAGGCGGCGGACGGCATCGGCGTCCTCCAGTTCCACCAGCCACCACGAAGGTCCATTGTTCCAGAGCGCGGGGGACAGGCCGGCGATGGGAAGGCGCGCGACCACTGCGTCCAGGAGGGCAGGCGATGCCGCTGCATCGACGGGACGTGCGCGCGGCGCCCGCAACCGGATCGCCCGCCGGTGTCCGTCACCGTCGATGCGAACCGGCAGCAGGCCGGCCGCGCACTCCTGCACCAGGCTGACCGTGTCATCGACCAGGCCGGCTTCCAGCGCAACCCAGGCGGCACCGACGCTCGGATGCCCGGCGAACGGCAGTTCCTGCCGCGGGGTGAAGATGCGGATGCGGTAACTCGCGTCCGGGGTGGTCGGCGCCAGGAAGAAGATCGTTTCCGACAGGTTGGTCCAGGCCGCGAACGCCTGCATGCGGTCGTCATCCCAGCCATCGGCCTCCATCACGACGCCCAGCGGGTTGCCCGCGCCGGGACGGTCGGCGAACACGTCGACCTGCAGGTAGCGGTGGGAGGTTCGTTGCATGCGGTACGGTCCGGCCGGGCCCGGGAGCTTGGGCTAGAATCGACGGTTCACGCCCGAAGGGTTCGGGCATCCCTCCCCATTCTATCCATGCCCTCTGCCACCCCCGCGTCTGATTCTTGGATCGTCCTCAAGTTCGGCGGCACCTCGGTGTCGCGTCGCCACCGCTGGAACACGATCGGCACGCTGGCGAAGAAACGCGTGGACGAGAACGAGGCCCGCGTGCTGGTGGTGGTGTCGGCGCTGTCCGGCGTGACCAACGAGCTGACCGCGATCGCCGATGGCGCCGCGGACAGCGCCGAACGCGTGGCGAAGCTGGAGCAGCGCCACCGCGAGTTCATCGCCGAACTGGAGCTGGACGCCGATGCCGTGCTCGGTAACCGCCTCGCAGCGCTGCGCAACCTGCTGACGGATCCGCGCGCCACCACGCGCGCGTTGGACTGGCAGGCCGAGGTGCTGGGGCAGGGCGAACTGCTGTCGTCCACGCTGGGTGTCGCCTACCTGCGCTCGCAGGGCCTGGACTTCGGCTGGGTCGACGCGCGCCACTGGCTGCAGGCGAACTTCCTGCCCAATCAGAGTCCGTGGGCGCAGCGGCTGTCGGTGTCGTGCAACACCGCGCCCGACCAGGACTGGCGCCGCGCGTTCGCCGGCCAGGCGAACCGGATGCTGCTGACCCAGGGCTTCATCTCGCGCCATGCCGATGGCGGCACCGCCATCCTCGGTCGCGGCGGCTCGGACACATCGGCGGCGTACTTCGGCGCCCTGCTCGGTGCGCAGCGGGTGGAAATCTGGACGGACGTGCCCGGCATGTTCAGCGCCAACCCGCGCGAAGTGCCTGACGCGCGCCTGCTGACGCGCCTGGATTACTACGAGGCGCAGGAAATCGCGACCACCGGCGCGAAGGTGCTGCACCCGCGCTCGATCAAGCCCTGCCGCGACGCCGGCGTGGCGATGGCGATCCTCGACACCGAGCGTCCCGAGCTGCCGGGCACCACGATCGACGGGACCGCGCTGACCGTGTTGGGCGTGAAGGCGGTCAGCCGCCGCAACGGCATCGTGCTGGTGTCGATGGAAGGCATCGGCATGTGGCAGCAGGTCGGCTTCCTGGCCGACGTGTTCGCGCGCTTCAAGAAGCATGGCCTGTCGGTGGACCTGATCGGTTCGTCGGAGACCAACGTCACCGTGTCGCTGGATCCCAGCGAAAACCTGGTCAACACCGATGTGCTGGCCGCGCTGTCGGCGGACTTGGCGGAAATCTGCCGGGTCAAGGTGATCGCGCCCTGCACGGCGATCACCTTGGTCGGCCGTGGCATGCGTTCCCTGCTGCACAAGCTGTCCGATGTGTGGGCGATGTTCGGCCGCGAGCGCGTGCACCTGATCTCGCAATCGTCCAACGACCTCAACCTGACCTTCGTGATCGACGAGGCCGATGCCGACGGCATGCTCCCGTTGCTGCATGAGGCGTTGATCGAAAGCGGCGCGATGCCCGCCGATGAAGCCAGCGTGTTCGGCCCCAGCTGGCGCGAGATCAATGGCGCAGTGCGTCATCGTGGCGTGCGCTGGTGGAATGCACCTGTGGCGCGCGATCGGCTGCTGTCGCTGGCGCAGGGCGAGACGCCGCGCTACGTCTACAACCTGGACGTGGTGCGCGCACGAGCGCGCGCGCTGGCCGGGATCACCGCGGTGGACCGTCGCTTCTTCGCGATCAAGGCCAATTCGCACCCCGCCATCCTCCGTGTGCTGGTGGAAGAGGGCTTCGGCCTGGAGTGCGTGTCGCGCGGCGAACTGGAGCGCGTCTTCGAGGTGGCGCCCTCGCTGCCGATGGAGCGCGTGCTGTTCACGCCGAGCTTCGCGCCGCGCGCGGAGTATGCGTTCGCGCTGGAGCGCGGCATCAATGTCACCCTCGACAATGTCGAAGCGCTGCAGCAGTGGCCCGAGGTGTTCCGCGGTCGCCGGCTGTGGCTGCGTGTGGACCTGGGCCGCGGCGACGGCCACCACGACAAGGTCAAGACGGGCGGCAAGACCTCGAAGTTCGGCCTGCCGCTGGCCAAGCTGGACGAATTCCTCGCTGCGGCGCGCGCGATCGACGTGCGCATCACCGGCCTGCACGCGCACCTCGGCAGTGGCGTGGAAAGTGCGCAGCACTGGAACCAGATCGCCGACGAGTTGGGTGGACTGGCCGACCAGATCGGCACCATCGAGACGATCGACATCGGGGGCGGCCTGCCGATTCCGTATGCCGAAGGCGACGAGCCGTTCGATCTGGCGGCGTGGGGCGAAGGCCTGGCGGCGATCAAGGCGGCGTATCCGGGCTACCAGCTGGTGATCGAGCCAGGTCGCTATCTCGTGGCCGAATCCGGCGTGCTGCTCGCGCAGGTCACGCAGGTGGTCGAGAAGCTCGGCATTCGGCGTGTCGGCAGCGATGCCGGCATGCATACGCTGATCCGCCCCGCGCTGTACGACGCGTGGCACGACGTGGCCAACCTGTCGCGCCCGGACGACGCGGCGCAGGAGCCGTTCGACGTGGTCGGCCCGATCTGCGAGTCGAGCGACATCTTCGGCAAGCGCCGCAAGCTGTCCTCGGCGACGGCGGAAGGCGACGTACTGCTGTTCTCCGACGCCGGCGCCTACGGCTACGTGATGGCCAGCCACTACAACCTGCGGGGTTTGCCGGCGGAAGACGTCATCGAAGGAGTGTCCGGCGATGTCGCCGCGGACTGAGTTCATCCTGTGCAGCCTGCTGACCTCCGCGTTGCTGAGCATCGCGGTGGTGCTGCTGATGGATGCGGATCGTCGCATGCCGGGCGTCGCCGAGTTCACGACCGCGCTGCGGTTCGCGCCCGCAGCAGTGCTCGCGGCCGGCCTGGGCGCCTGGTTCATCACACGGTGGCAGGCGCGCGCGCGCCACGCGGGGCGGCGCTGGAAGGCGGGTGGCATGACGTTGCGCCTGCTGCTGGTGGTGTTGCTGCTGTTTCCGCTGTCGCTGGCTGCCTGGGCGGTGATCGCTATCGGGGTCGACGCGTTGGCGGCCAGCCAGCCTGGCGGATCTGGCGAGGCCCTGGCCTGGTTGCCGGTCCTGGTCTTTTACGGTTCGCTGATCGCGACGCTGTTCGGCGCCGCGCCGTTGTTCGCTATCGAATATTTCGCCTGCCGCCGCTACCTGCGCCGACAGGCCGCACTTTTCCCGGATCACGCATGACGACTTTCGACAAATCCAGCATCCGCACCTTCCGCTTCGTCCGTTGTTCATTCGAGACGGAGACGGGTGTCGCGCGGTTGGTCTACGCCTTCGACGACGGTCCGGAGCTGACCGAGACGGTGACGATCCCCGGCGCGCCGTTCACTCTGGATGCCACGCGTGCGCAGGCCGTCGAGCAGGCGGCGCGGTTGCTGCACCTGATCACCGGCGTCAGCTACTACAAGGCGGCCGTGGCCAACGAGATCCGCATCGACGGCTATGCCATCGATGCGGCCACCGCGGTGCTGCTGGAACAGGTCTACGTGCATGGCCTGGGTGAGTTCGCCTACCGCAACGGCTTGAGCCTGCACGGCCGCGTGCGCTTCCCGGTCGCTGCGCCGCCGCAGGCCACTGCGCCGGCCGCGGGCCTGGACGAGCATGCGCTGGTCGCCATCGGCGGCGGCAAGGACTCGCTGGTCAGCATCGAGGCCTTGCGTGGTGCCGGTGTCGACCAGACGGTGACCTGGATCGGCGGTTCGCAGCTGATCGCCGCCTGTGCCGCGCGCACCGGCCTGCCGACGCTCAACATCGGCCGCGCGCTGGCGCCGGAGCTGTTCGACTACAACCGCCAGGGCGCGTGGAACGGGCATATCCCGGTCACCGCGATCAACTCGGCGATCATGGTGCTGGCCGCGCTGCTGCACGGCGTGGATCAGGTCGTGTTCTCCAACGAACGCTCGGCCAGCTACGGCAGCATGATTCCTGGCACTGGCGAGGTGAACCACCAGTGGTCGAAGGGCTGGGCCTTCGAGCAGGCATTCGGCGAATATGTGCAGTCGCATGTCGCCGCCGACCTGCACTACTACTCGTTGCTGCGCCCGCTGTCGGAGCTGGCGGTGGCGCGGCAGTTCGCGCGTACCGACCACTACGACGCGCATTTCTCCAGCTGCAACCGCAATTTCCACCTGCTCGGCGAGCGCCCGACCAACCGTTGGTGCGGCGTATGCCCGAAGTGCCATTTCGTGTTCCTGGCAATGGCGCCGTTCATGCCCAAGCCGCGCCTGGTCGGCATCTTCGGCCGCAACCTGCTGGATGACGTGAACCAGACCGGTGGCTTCGATGCGCTGCTCGAGTACCAGGACCACAAGCCGTTCGAATGCGTCGGCGAAGGCCAGGAGTCGCGCGCGGCGATGGCGACGCTCGGCGACCGGCCGGAGTGGTGCGAGGACGCGATCGTCGCGCGCTTCAACCATGAGATCCGCCCACAGCTGGATGCCGCCGAACAGATGGTGGCGCCGCTGCTGGAGATCGGTGGCGAGCACCGTATCCCCACCGCGCTGTGGGAGCGCCTGCATGCGAATTTCGCAGCTTGAAGGCAGGCGTGTCGCCCTCTGGGGCTGGGGTCGTGAAGGCCGCGCCGCGCACCATGCGATCCGTGAACGGCTGCCGGCGCTGCCGCTGACGCTGTTCTGCAGCGACGCGGAGGCCATCGATGCCGCTGCGCTCGGCGACGCGCATCTTTCCATCGAGACGCAGCCCACGGCTGAAGCGCTGTCGGCCTTCGAGGTCGTCATAAAGTCGCCGGGCATCAGCCCCAACAGCCCCGCGGCGCTGTCGGCGACAGCGTCGGGGACGCGTTTCATCGGCGGTACCGGCCTGTGGTTCGCCGAACATGCTGGCGACGATGGCGTCGTGCCGCATACGTTCTGCGTCACCGGCACCAAGGGCAAGAGCACCACGACGTCATTGCTGGCGCACCTGCTGCGTGCCTCGGGTCGTCGAACGGCGTTGGTCGGCAACATCGGCGTACCGCTGCTGGAAGTGCTGGCGCCGCAGCCGGCGCCCGATGCGTGGGCGATCGAACTGTCGAGCTACCAGACCGGCGATGTCACGGCGAGCGGCGCGCGCCCCGAGGTCGCGGTGGTGCTGAACCTGTTTCCCGAGCATCTGGATTGGCACGGCAGCGAGGCGCGCTACATCGAGGACAAGCTGAAGCTGGTCACCGGCGCGCATCCCCGGGTTGCCGTGCTCAATGCGGCCGATCCGCGACTGGCCGCACTGCAGTTGCCGCACAGCAAGATCCGCTGGTTCAACCATGCCGACGGGTGGCACCTGCGCGAAGACGATCTGTACCGCGGCGATGCCTTCGTCATGGATGCTCGCCCGTTGCCGCTGCCAGGTCGCCACAACCGCAGCAATCTCTGCGCGGTGCTGGCCGCGCTGGAAGCGGCGGGCATCGACGCGCTGCCGCTGGCCGCGCATGCACAATCGTTCCGGCCGCTGCCGAACCGCCTGCAGGCGATGGGCACGCGCGACGGCATCACCTGGGTCAACGATTCCATCAGCACCACGCCGCATGCGACGCTGGCCGCGCTGGACTGTTTCGCCGGAAGGCGCATCGCGTTGCTGGTCGGTGGCCATGACCGCGGCGTGGACTGGTCGGAGTTCGCGGCCCACATGCGCGGCCACGCCCCGCATGCGATCGTCACGATGGGCGCCAACGGGCCCCGCATCCATGAGTTGCTGGCGCCGGTGGCGGGCGAGGGCGGTTTTGTCCTGCGTGGCGTGGCGACGCTTCCTGAGGCGGTCGAAGCGGCGCTCGCATCGCTGCAGGGCGAGGGCGTGCTGCTGCTGTCGCCCGGTGCCCCGAGCTTCGGCCAGTACAAGGACTACGTCGCGCGTGGCCGTCATTTCGCCGAACTGGCGGGTTTCGATCCGGATGCCATCACGGCGATTCCCGGTCTGGGCATCGCCTGAGACCACGCGTCGTCGACGCCGTCGCAAGCGTCCGGTCTTACACTCGGCAGGTCCCCCACGAGGAGCCTGCCATGCGCCACCGCCTGTTGCTGCCCTGTCTGCTGTCCCTGCTGTGGTCGCCCGCGCTGCTGGCGGCCCCTGTCGCCAAGCCGGTCGAATGGAAGATCGGCGGAGATACCTTCTCGGGCTACCTCGTCTACGACGACAGCGTGAAGACCCCGCGTCCGGGCCTGGTGATGGTGCCCAACTGGAAGGGCGTCAACGAGTCCGCCATCGAGAAGGCTCACCTCGTCGCCGGCGACGACTACGTGGTGCTGGTCGCCGACGTCTACGGCAAGGGCATCCGACCGAAGACCGATGCCGAGGCCGGCCCAGTCGCCACCGCAATGCGCGCCGACCGACCGAAGCTGCGGGCGCGAGTCCAGAAGGCGGTCGAGGTGCTGAAGCAGCAACCGGCCGCGCTGGTGGACCGCGCTCGCGTCGGCGCGTTCGGCTACTGCTTCGGCGGCAGCGCGGTGCTGGAACTGGTGCGTGCCGGCGATGCGCTGGCCGGTGTGGTCAGCCTGCACGGCGGGCTGGCGACCGACCTGCCCGCGACAGGTGCCGTAAAGACGCCGGTGCTGGTGCTCAATGGCGGCGGCGACACCTACGTGTCAGCTGCGGAGATCACGGCGTTCCAGGACGAAATGCGCAAGGCCGGCGCAGACTGGCAGTTCGTCAACTTCAGCGGTGCCGTGCATTGCTTCGCCGAGTCCGATGCGCAGAACCCGCCAGGCTGCGTCTACCACGAGCGCTCGGCCAGGCGGGCTTACCGGATGATGGCGGAGTTCTTCGGCGACGTATTCGCTCAGTGACGCGTCACGCGGGTCAGTGCCCGCGCTCCACCGCATAGCGGGCGAGGCCGCGCAAGGCGGCCAGCGCGTCGGATTCGGGCAGGCCGTCGAGGGCTTGCTCGGCTTGCGTGGCGTAGTGGCGTGCACGCTCGCGGCTGTAGTCCAGGCCACCCGTTGCGCGGATGGCGACGAGGACGTCGGGCATGGCGCCGGCATCGCCTTCCTGCACGATGGCGCGCAGGCGCTCCACAGTGGCCGCATCGGAATGTCGGATCGCGTGGATCAGCGGCAGCGTCGCCTTGCCCTCGGCCAGGTCGTCGCCGAGGTTCTTGCCGAGTGCTTCGGCGTCCGCGGTGTAGTCCAGCACGTCGTCGGCGATCTGGAAGGCATACCCCAGCGCCATGCCGTAGTCGTACAGGCGGCGCTGGATGGCTGCGTCCGCGCCCGACGCCATCGCGCCCAACCGGGTGCCGGCGGCGAACAGGACGGCCGTCTTGCGCTCGATCACGCGCAGGTAGGCCGCCTCGTCGGTATCCGGGTTGTGGACGTGCAGCAGCTGCAGCACCTCACCCTCGGCGATGCGGTTGGTGGTGTCGGCCAGCAGGCGCATCACGTCCATGCGGTCCAGTTCGACCATCAGCTGGAAGCTGCGCGAATACAGGAAGTCGCCGACCAGCACGCTGGGCGCATTGCCCCACAGCGCGTTGGCCGTGCTGCGGCCGCGGCGCAGGTCGGATTCGTCCACCACGTCGTCGTGCAGCAGGGTGGAGGTGTGGATGAACTCGATGATGGCCGCCAACTGGTGGTGGTCCGGCGTGGTCGGTCCGCAGGCCTGGCCGGCCAGCACCACCAGCATCGGGCGCAGGCGCTTGCCGCCGGCTGAGATGATGTGGTCGGCGATCTGGTTGATCAGCACCACGTCCGAGGCCAGTCGCGCCCGGATCAGGGTATCGACGGCGGCCATGTCGGCCTGGGCGAGCGACTGGACGCCGGGAAGGGCCAGGGCGGGGCGGGGGGATTCGACGACGGGCATGGGACACGGGGTCGGGAAGTGCCTGAATTATAGGCGCTCGGCTGCGGTAATGCCCTACATGTGAGCTGGTTTAAGTCCGATGGCGGGGCCTCGGCGGGTATACTCCACTGGTCTTTGCCCGCGCTCGGCGGGCATCCCTGAACGGATATCGATATGGCCCGCGGCATCAACAAAGTCATCCTCGTCGGCAACCTCGGCAACGACCCCGAAACCCGCTACACGCAGGGCGGCATGGCGATCACCCGGATCAGCCTGGCCACCACCAGCGTGCGCAAGGACAAGGACGGCAACCAGCAGGAACGCACCGAATGGCACCGCGTGGTGTTCTTCGGCAAGCTCGGCGAGATCGCCGGCGAATACCTGCGCAAGGGCAGCTCGGTGTACGTCGAGGGCTCGATCCGCTACGACAAGTACACCGGGCAGGACGGGCAGGAGAAGTACTCCACTGACATCATCGCTGACGAGATGCAGATGCTCGGTGGCCGCGAAGGCGGCGGCGGTGGTGCGGGCGGCGGCGACCGTCCGGCCCGGGCGCCGCGCCAGGACTACGGTAACCAGGGCGGTGGCGGTGGCCAGCGTCGCCAGGCGCCCGCACCTGCCTCGCAGCCGGCGCCGATGGACGATTTCGCGGACGACGATATTCCGTTCTGATCGCCACGATATCCGCACGAAGCAACCGTTCGATTCGATTTAAAGGAGCAGTAGATGCCGACGTGGCTTGTCACCGGTGGCGCCGGTTTCATTGGAGGTAACTTCGTCCTGCGCGCCATCGCGCAGGGAGTGAAGGTGGTCAATCTGGATGCACTGACGTACGCGGGCAACCTGGATACGCTGGCGTCCGTACAGGACAACCCGTTGCATGTGTTCGCGCATGGGGACATCGGCGACCGTGATCTGGTGGCGCGGCTGCTGGCGGAGCACGAGCCCGACGCGGTAGTCAACTTCGCCGCGGAAAGCCATGTCGATCGATCCATCGACGGACCGGGTGCTTTCATCCAGACCAACGTGGTGGGCACGCTGGGCTTGCTCGAATCGACACGCGACTACTGGAAAACCCTTGAGGGCCAGCGGCGCGACCAGTTCCGTTTCCTGCACGTTTCGACGGATGAGGTCTACGGCTCGCTGGGCGATACCGGCAAGTTCACCGAAACGACACCCTACGCCCCCAATTCGCCTTACTCAGCGTCGAAGGCGGCGTCCGATCATCTGGTCCGCGCATTCCACCATACGTACGGGCTGCCGGTCCTGACGACAAACTGTTCCAACAACTACGGCCCGTATCATTTCCCCGAGAAACTGATCCCGCTCATCATCGCGCGTGCCCTCGCGGGCGAGCCGCTGCCGGTATACGGCGATGGCAGGAACGTGCGCGACTGGCTGTTCGTCGGCGATCACTGCAGCGCGATCCGCCGCGTGCTCGAGGATGGGCGCGTCGGCGAGACCTATAACGTGGGCGGCAATGCCGAGAAGCAGAACCTCGAGGTCGTCCACACGGTCTGCGCGCTGCTAGACGCCCGCGTGCCGCGCGATGACGGACAACCGCGCAGCAGCCAGATCACCTTCGTCGCCGACCGGCCCGGGCACGATCGCCGTTATGCCATCGATGCGTCCAAGCTGAGGGACGAGCTCGGCTGGGAACCCGCCTACACCTTCGAGCAGGGCATCGGCGAGACGGTCGACTGGTACCTGTCCAACCAGGACTGGGTGAAGCGTGTCCTGGACGGGAGCTACCGTCTGGAACGCATCGGTACCGCAGCCTAAGCAGGCAGGAAGATCATGACGACACGCAAGGGCATCATCCTCGCGGGCGGGTCCGGCACCCGTCTCTATCCGTTGACGCAGGCGATCAGCAAGCAGCTGCTGCCGGTGTACGACAAGCCGATGATCTACTACCCGCTCAGCGTGCTGATGCTGGCGGGCATTCGCGAAGTGCTGGTGATCAACACGCCTCATGAGCAGGCGCTGTTCAAGGCATTGCTGGGGGACGGGTCCCAGTGGGGCATGGACATCCAGTACGCCGTGCAGCCCAGTCCGGACGGACTGGCACAGGCCTACCTGATCGGCCGCGACTTCGTGGACGGCAAGCCGAGCTGTCTCGTGCTCGGCGACAACATCTTCTACGGTCACGGTTTCACGGAGCAACTTCGCCGTGCGGACGCGCGTGCGGAGGGAGCTACCGTCTTCGGTTACTGGGTCAACGATCCCGAGCGCTACGGCGTAGCGGATTTCGATGAGGCCGGACGGGTCATCGGGATTGAAGAAAAGCCGGCCAAGCCGCGATCCAACTATGCCGTTACCGGTCTGTACTTCTATGACGGACGCGCGAGTGACTATGCAGCCTCGCTCAAGCCTTCGCCGCGTGGCGAGCTCGAGATCACTGACTTGAATCGTTGCTATCTCGACGCGGGTAACCTGCACCTCGAACAACTTGGCCGCGGACACGCCTGGCTCGATACCGGCACGCACCAATCATTGCTCGAAGCATCGAATTTCATTGAAACCATCGAAGCACGCCAAGGCTTGCGGGTCAGTTGCCCTGAAGAGATTGCCTTCGGCAACGGCTGGATCGACGCGGCACAGGTCGAGAAACTGGCGGCGCCGCTCGCCAAGAACGGCTACGGCCAATATCTGCTGTCGCTCGCTGCACGAGGTGTTGTTCGATGAAAGTAATTGAAACCAAACTGCCAGGTTGCGTGGTCATCGAGCCTGCGGTGTTCGGCGACGAGCGCGGATTCTTCTTCGAGACGTGGAATGCCGGACGTTTCGGCGAACACGGCTTGCCGACCGCGTTCGTCCAGAGCAACGTCTCCTCGTCCTCGCGAGGCGTGCTGCGCGGCCTGCACTACCAGTGGCCGAATCCGCAGGGCAAGCTGGTCAGCGTGCTCGAGGGTGAGGTCTACGACGTGGCCGTCGACATCCGTCGCGGCTCTCCGACGTTCGGGCAATGGGAAGCGGTGATCCTGAGTGCCGAGAACAAGCGCCAGTTCTGGATCCCGGAAGGCTTCGCGCACGGTTTCGCGGTGGTGTCGGAGCGCGCGATCTTCAGCTACCTGTGCACCGCCGTGTACGACAAGGTGGCGGATGCCGGCGTGCGTTGGGACGATCCGGCCATCGGCATCGACTGGCCAATCAGCGAGCCGCAGTTGTCGGCCAAGGACGAGGTCGCGCCGTTGCTGGCCGATATCGCACCGGAGCGCCTGCCGACATTCGAGCCATGACCGTCCTGCTGCTGGGCGCCAATGGCCAGGTCGGTCATGAGCTGAGGCGCAGCCTGTCCCCGCTGGGAGACGTTGTGGCGACGACGCGTTCCGGCGAACTACCGGACGGCGGGCGTTGCGAGATCGCGGACTTCGACCGCCCGGACATGCTTGCCGATCTGGTGCGGCGCATCGCGCCGATCGCGGTCGTCAATGCCGCCGCGTATACAGCGGTAGACAAGGCAGAGGACGACGAAGCGGCCGCCTTCCGTGCCAACGCGGAAGCGCCGGGGGTACTAGCGCAAGCATGTGTCCAGCTCGGCATTCCCCTTGTTCATTACTCGACCGACTACGTGTTCGATGGGCAGGGTTCCCGCCCCTATCGCGAAGACGAGGTGACCGCGCCACTAGGCGTATACGGCGCCAGCAAGCTGGCTGGCGAGCAGGCCGTCCGCAATGCGGGTGACGGGCACCTGATCCTCCGCACGGCCTGGGTCTACGGCGGGCGAGGCCACAATTTCCTGCGGACGATGCTGAGGCTCGGTGCCGAACGGGATGAACTCCGCGTGGTGGCGGACCAGCGCGGTACGCCAACGCCGGCCTACCTGATCGCTAATGTCACCGCGGACCTGCTGCGTGATCGCGCGGCGCCGCGTGGCACCTACCATCTGACAGCGGGCGGAGAGACCAGCTGGCATGGTTTCGCGACCGCCATCATGGAAGGGGCGGCAGAACGCGGGTTGATTGCGCGGGCGCCCCGCGTCGTACCGATCGCGACGACTGACTTTCCGACGCGCGCCACACGGCCGGCTTACTCCTGCCTGGACGTGGCGAAATTGGAAGCCGTACTGGGGAGCGCGATGCCTGACTGGCGGGAAGGCCTCGCCTCGGTGCTCGATGGGCTTGCCGGGAGCCGCGCAGTCTAGGTCCCGATAACCCTCCCCTGGCTCGATTGCGCGACCGTCCCGTCGTCGCTATCGTCCGGGCTTCAGGGAATCCATCGGGGAAGGACATGCTGCAGGGGATCACATGGGGACTGGCCGCGTGTCTGGCGCTGGCCAGCGGCATCGCGTCGGCGCAGGTGGACGTGAATGCCTTCGTCCGCAAGGACCAGTTCGAAGACATCAAGCTGTCGCCGAACGGCGAATATCTGGCCGCCACAGTGCCTCTGGAAGACAGTACGGCGCTGGCGATCACCAGCCGTGCCGAAACCAAGATGCTCGCCACGTTCAGCATGGGCAGGAACACCTATGTCGACGATTTCTGGTGGGTGAGTCCGGACCGTGTGGTCATCGCGGTCGCGGAAAAGTTCGGTCAGCTCGATCGCCCTGTTCCCACCGGTGAGCTCTATGCGATCAGCGCGAATGGAGGGAAACCCACGATCCTGGTGGGCTACCGCATCGCCACGCAGCAGGTCGGTTCCAATATCCAACAGAAGAAGTCCGAGCAGGTGTCCGCCGAGCTCATCGATTCGCTGCCAGGCGACGACAAGAACGTGCTGGTGGCGATCTGGCCGTGGGCGGACGAGCCGTATACACGGGCAGAACGCATGGACGTGTTCACCGGGCGTCGCGTCCCGGTTGCGCGCGCGCCCGTGCGGCGTGCTCACTTCACGACGGACAACGCCAGCGCGGTCAGGTTCGCCCTGGGTGCCGGAGGCGACAATGTCAGCAAGCTGTTCCATCGTGCACGCGATGGCGACGAATGGAAGCTGGTGAACGATGAGGCCGTTACGGGCCGCATCGAGGCCCCCTTGGGATTCGCCGAGGACAATCGCATCGCCTATCTCCAGGTCGAGCAAGCGCAGGGCCCGGATGCGGTGGTGGCCTACGATACGGTCTCGGGCGAGCGTAAGGAAATCTTCCGTAACGCCCATGTCGATCCGGGAACGGTGATCTATTCCAATGGCGTGCGGGACGTGCCGTTGGGCGTGTTCCTCGCCGATGGCAAGTGGAGCACCACGTTCTTCGATGCCAAGGCGCCGGAAGCTCATCTCTACAAGAGTCTGGAGGCTGCGTTCGCCGACCAGCGGGTACGCATCACCTCCAGCACCGACGATGGCAAGCTCGTGCTGGTCAGCGTCAGTTCGGATCGCAATCCTGGTGAGTTCTACATCTTCGACACACAGGCCAAGAAAGCCGAATTCCTGCTGGCGCGCCGGCAGTGGCTCGACGCGGAGAAGATGGCCGACATGCGTCCCATCCGGCTGAAGTCGCGTGACGGCATCGACCTGCACGGCTATCTCACGGTGCCGCGCGGCGTCACCGGAAGGACACCGATGATCGTGGTGCCGCATGGCGGACCCTTCGGCATCCGCGACTACTGGGCCTTCGAGGAAGAGACCCAGATGCTGGCGAGCGCCGGCTACAGTGTCCTGCAGATCAATTTCCGCGGTTCCGGAGGATACGGCCGGCGCTTCCACCAGGCAGGCGCCCAACAATGGGGCGGCGCGATGCAGGACGACGTGACCGATGCGACCCGATGGGCCATCTCGGAAGGCCATGCCGATCCTGCAAGGATCTGCATCTACGGAGCCAGCTACGGTGCGTATGCGGCGCTGATGGGCGTCGCGAAGGAGCCGGCGCTCTACAAGTGCTCTGCGGGCTACGTGGGTCTGTACGATCTGCCGATGGTGTTCCAGCGTGGCGATATCCAGGAGACCATGTCGGGCGAGACCTTCCTGCGCGACTGGTATGGCGACAAGGCGAAACTCGCGGCCGTGTCGCCCACGAACCTCGCTGGCCAGATCAAGGTGCCGGTGTTCCTGGCGGCAGGTGGAGAGGACAAGCGCACACCGATCCAGCACACCGAAATGATG
This sequence comes from Pseudoxanthomonas sp. LjRoot206, assembly GCF_056175725.1. NCBI lineage: Bacteria > Pseudomonadati > Pseudomonadota > Gammaproteobacteria > Lysobacterales > Lysobacteraceae > Pseudoxanthomonas > Pseudoxanthomonas sp. LjRoot206. The sequence goes on along the minus strand of NZ_JBGFFI010000003.1, from coordinate 137,424 downwards.
GAGCGCCGCCTCAAAGCGGCGGGGGTGCCGGTCGAAACGCTGTACTACAAGACCGAAGGCCACGGCTTCTACAAGCCTGAGCATCAGAAGGAGTACTACACGCGGCTGCTGTCCTTCTTCAACCGGCATCTGGGCGGCGCGACCGCGAAGTAAGCGCGCAGCCCGGTTTTCGATAGCCAACGGCGTCCTCGGGCGCCGTTGCTTTTCATGCGCGTCGCGTCATCCGTTTCAGCAGCGGCGCAACGACCAGCGCCAGCGCACCGCAGGCCAAGCCGATCCACATCATCAGCCAGAACAGGTCGGCGTAACCGCCGGCGGCCTGCGCAAGATCCCAGGCCTCGCCCTCGGGAACGTCGAGCGCGGCCAGCTTGCCGAACTGCGCGGCCAGTGTTTCCGAGAACGCCGTGGCGAGCAGCCACATGCCCATCATCAGGCCGACCACGCGTGGCACCGACAACTCGGTGACCGCCGCCAGGCTGACCGGCGCCAGGCACATCTCGCCGATCTCCAGCAGCAGATAAGCCAGCACCAGCCACCACACGCTCGCCATCACCCCGGTCTCGCCGACCTGCTGTGCGGCGAGCGCCAGCGGTACGAACGACAGACCACCGAACACCAGGCCCAGCGCGCCCTTGAACGGCTTGGAAGGATCGCGCCCGTGCCGTGCCAAAGCGGCCCACAGCCAGGCGAACACCGGCGCCAGCACCACCAGGAACAGCGCGCCGAGATAGGTCAGGGAACCTGCGGTCTGCGGCAACACGACCGAGTCGCGCAGCACGAGCGCGACCATGACACCGGCCACGCCGAGAAAGATCATGCGGGCGGCCGAACGGGCGCCGCGTTCCGATGCGCGCACGGCCATCACAAAGGCGACCGGCATCGCGATCAGCCCCCAGGTCGACCAGGGGGCCGTACCCATGAACAGGCCTGCGTTCTCCACCAGGCTGTCCGACCACACCAGCACGCCCGGCGCATGTACCAGCGACGGGAACAGGTCCTTGGTCAGCAGGCGGTCGGTGAACATCACCCACGAGCCATAGGTCTGCTCGTACAGGGTGAAGAACACTAGACACATGAAGATCATCGCCATCAGCGCGAGCATCTGCCGCCGCTGCAGCGCGGTGCACTGCGTGGTGATGAACCATACGAACCAGCCGAGCACCACCAACAGCACGACCAGCATCAGCACCAGGGCGAGCGACAGCTCGCCGCCCAGCGCGAACGCACCGTTCGCCGCCGCCCACATCAGCCATGCCAGCGGCAGCACGCCCGCCAGCGCGCCCAGGTAGATCGCCCACTCGCGCGGCACGCCGAGCAGCGGTGCGCGCAATGCCACCGGCGACGGCGGTTCCGCATGGCCCTGCAGGTAGCGCTGGCCCCACAGGAACATCGCCAGTCCCAGCAGCATGCCGATGCCGGCCGCGCCGAAGCCGTATTTCCAGCCCAGTGTTTCGCCCAGGTAGCCGCACACCAGCGACGCCAGCAGCGCACCGAGGTTGATGCCGGCGTAGAACAGGCTGAAGCCGCCATCGCGGCGCGGATCGCCCGGTGGATACAGGCGGCCGACGATGCCGGTGATGTTCGGCTTCAGGAAGCCCACGCCCATGACGATCAGCGCCAGCGACAGGTACATCGTGCGCAGCGCGCCGTCGTCGCGCGTCACCACGCCCCCGTCCGAGACGGCCGCCACGCCCTCCAGCGCCATGCCGGCATGGCCCGCGACCAGCAACAGGCCGCCGAACACCACCGCCTTGCGCATCCCCAGCCAACGATCGGCGAGCAGGCCGCCGATCACCGGAATGCAGTAGACCAGTCCGCCGTAGGCGCCGATCAGGTCGTAGCCGGCCCCGTCGGCGAACAAGTGGTACTTGGTCAGGTAGAGCAGCAGCAGCGCCTTCATCCCGTAGAACGAGAAGCGCTCCCACATCTCGGTGAAGAAGCAGACGTAGACGCCCTTGGGATGGCCGAGGAAGTCGTCGCGGCCGGCGGCCGCGGGGGCAGGGTGGCTCAAGGGCCGCTCCAGCATCGGAAAACCGGCCGAGTATAGGCGGCGGGCCCGTCGCCGCAGCTGGACTTGCCGGGCAGCGGACGCTAGGTTGTCCGCTTTCTGCCATTCGGGAACGCGCCATGAGCTCGCCGGGGACCCCGCAACTCACCTTCCGCGCCGTCGTGCTGGCCATCGTGCTCGCCGTGGTGCTGTCCGCCGCCAATGCCTACCTGGGCCTGTTCGCCGGCCTGACCGTGGCCACCGCCATCCCGGCGGCCGTCGTCTCGATGGGCGTGCTGCGCCTGCTGGGCGGCGGCACGATCCTGGAGAACAACATCGTGCAGACCGGCGCCTCCGCCGGTTCGTCGATCGCGGCGGGCGTGATCTTCACCATCCCGGCGCTGATCATCCTGGGCTACTGGCAGGACTTCCAGTACTCGTGGGTGCTGGCCATCGCCGGCCTCGGCGGCCTGCTGGGCGTGCTGTTCTCGGTGCCGCTGCGCCGCTCGATGATCGTCGAGGAGCCGCTGCCGTTCCCCGAAGGCAAGGCCGCGGCCGAAGTGCTGAAGGCCGGCGAGAATCCCGGCCCGGGCCTGAAGATCCTCGCCTTCTCCGCCGCCATCGGAGCGGTGCTGAAGGTCGCCGCGCACAGCGGCATGCGCCTGATCCCCGACACCGCCGCCGGTGCCGGCTTCTTCGGCAAGTACCTCGGCTATTTGGGCACCAACCTGTCGCCGGCGCTGCTGGGTGTCGGCTACATCGTCGGCCTGAACATCGGCATCGTGGTGCTGTCGGGCAGCATCCTGTCCTGGCATATCGCCATTCCGCTGTACCACATGTTCTTCATGGGCACCGACCCGGCGCTGGCGCAGAGCATTGCCGGTGCGGGTGCGGGTGCGGAAGACGTGGCCGGTGCCATCTGGTCCGCCAAGATCCGCTACCTCGGCGTGGGCGCCATGCTGATCGGCGGCGTGTGGACGCTGTTTTCGCTGCGCAAGTCGCTGCTGTCGGGCGTCAAGAGCGGCATCGCCGCTGCCCGCGCGGGCTCCGGCGGCGCCGACGTGGCCGAGACCGATCGCGACCTGCCGATGAAGTGGATGCTGGTGGCGCTGGTCATCTTCGTGCTGCCGCTGCTGCTGCTGTACCAGGCCATCGTCGGCATGTGGCACGTCAGCATTCCGATGGCGATCATCATGATCGTCGCCGGCTTCCTGTTCGTATCGGTATCGGCGTACCTGGCCGGCCTGGTGGGTTCCTCGAACAACCCGGTGTCGGGCATCACCATCGCCACCATCCTGTTCGCCTCGGTCGTGCTGCTGCTGTTGCTGGGCGAGAGCGGTCGCATGGCGGTCGGTGCCGGCGGTGCGCCGCTCGGTGCGGTGGCCGCGATCATGATCGGCGCGGTGGTGTGCTGCGCCGCGGCCGTGGGCGGCGACAACCTGCAGGACCTCAAGGCGGGCTACATCGTCGGTGCGACGCCGTGGAAGCAGCAGCTGATGCTGGGCATCGGTGCGTTCTCCTGCGCGCTGATCATGGCGCCGGTGCTGAACATCCTCTCCGAGGCCTACGGCATCGGCGCACCGACGGCCGAACATCCGAATCCGCTGTCCGCCCCGCAGGCCACGCTGATGGCCTCGGTCGCCAAGGGCCTGTTCGGCGGCGAACTGCCGTGGGGCATCATCGGCATCGGCGCGGTGATCGGCGCGATCATCATCGCCATCGATGAAGCGCTGAAAGCCAAGGGCAGCAGCTTCCGCGTGCCGGTGCTGGCCGCGGCCATCGGCATCTACCTGCCGCTGGAACTGATGGTGCCGATTTTCCTGGGCGGCCTGCTGGCCTACCTGGTCGAGAGGCGCCATGGCATGGTCGGCACGAAGGACGAAGAGGCGCGCGATCGCCTGCACCGCCCGGGCACGCTGTTCGCCGCCGGCCTGATCACCGGCGAGGCGCTGATGGGCATCGCCGTGGGCGTCGCCATCTACGCCACCAAGGACCGCGACGTGCTGGTGCTGCCGGAGGCGTTCCAGCAGGGCGAGATCGTCGGCCTGGTGATCCTGGCGATCGTCGGCTGGCTGCTCTACCGCACGGGCGCCAAGTCGAAGGCGCTGGGCGACGTCGAACCCGGTCCCAAGTGAGATGACACACGGCGCAAAGGCGTGACCTGACGCCTTTGCGCCGCGGCGCGCTTAGCGCCTACCATCGGGGTTTCCCTGTTGCCGGAGCCCCGGATGAAGCTGAAATCCGCCCTGTTGCCCCTCTGCCTGCTGGCCGCGCTGCCGTCGCTGGCCGCCGCCCGCGGCCTGGACGTGCGCGACCTGCAGAAGCTGGACCGCGTCTCCTCGCCCACGCTGTCGCCGGATGGCAGCACCGTGGTGTTCGCCAAGCGCGTCGTCGATGCCGACGTGGTGAAGGCCAGCAGCAGCCTGTGGATCCGCAACCTGCTGACCCGCGACATGGCGCCGCCGAAGCGGCTGACGCCGGAAGGCTGGAGCGTCAACTCGCCGTCGTTCTCGCCGGACGGCAAGACCGTCTATTTCCTCAGCGCCAAGTCCGGCACGCAGCAGCTGTACGCGCTGCCGGTGGCGGGCGGCACGCCGCGCCAGCTGACCGACTTCGCGCTGGACGTGGCCAGCTACAAGCTGTCGCCGGATGGTGCGCGCGTGCTGTTCAGCACCGACACCTTCGCCGACTGCAAGGCCGACTTCGCCTGCACGAAGAAGAAGCTTGACGACACCGCCGCGAAGAAGAGCACCGGCGTGGTCTACGACGGCCTGTTCGTGCGCCACTGGGATACCTGGGCGGACGGCCGCCGCAGCCGCCTGTTCGTCGCCGCGCTGCCGGCAGGCAAGGCCAAGCCGGTCGCCAGTGCCACCTCGCTGACCGACAGCCTAGACGGTGACGCACCGTCCAAGCCTTTCGGCGGTGCCGACGAATACACCTGGTCGCCGGACGGCGCCTCGGTCGTCGCTGCGATCCGCGTGGCCGGCAAGCGCGAGGCGTGGTCGACCAATTTCGATCTGTACAGGATCGCCGCCGACGGCAGTGGTACGCCGGTCAACCTGACCGCGGCCAACCCCGCCTGGGATACCGGTCCGGTGTTCAGTGCGGACGGCAAGACGCTGTTCTACCGCGCGATGAAGCGCCCGGGTTTCGAAGCCGACCGCTACGGCCTGATGTCGATGGACCTGGACAACGGGAAAGTCCGCGAGATCGCACCGAACTGGGATCGCAGCGCCGACAGCATCGTGCTCTCGGACGACGGCGAGCGGATCTACACCACTGCGCAGGACGTGGGCGAGCATCCGCTGTTCTCGGTGGACATCCAGAGCGGCCAGACCCGCAAGATCGTTGGCGACGGTAGCGTCTCGGCGTTCGACATGGCAGGCAAGACCCTGGTGTTGTCGCGCAACACGCTGCAGTCCGGCGACGTCATCTACGCCACCAGCGACGACGTCGGCGCCACCCTGCGTGCCATCACCCCAAGCGCCGGCGAGGTGCTGAAGGACGTGTCGTTCGGTGAGTTCGAACAGTTCAACTTCAAGGGCTGGAACAACGAGACCGTGCACGGTTACGTGGTCAAGCCGCACGATTACGTGGAAGGGCAGAAGTATCCGGTGGCATTCCTGATCCACGGTGGTCCGCAGGGCAGTTTCGGCAACGGCTGGAGCTACCGCTGGAATCCGCAGACCTACGCGGGCCAGGGCTACGCGGTGGTGATGATCGACTTCCACGGCTCCACCGGCTACGGCCAGGCCTTCACCGACGCGATCAGCCAGCACTGGGGCGACCGCCCGCTGGAAGACCTGCAGAAGGGCTGGGCCGCGGCGCAGCAGAAATACACCTTCCTCGACGGCAAGAACGCCTGTGCGCTGGGTGCCAGCTACGGCGGTTACATGATCAACTGGATCGCCGGCAACTGGAACGAGCCGTGGAAGTGCCTGGTCAACCACGACGGCGTGTTCGACATCCGCTCGATGGCCTACGTCACCGAGGAACTGTGGTTCACCGAGTGGGAGAACGGTGGTACCCCGTACGACGTGCCGAAGAACATCGAGAAGTTCAACCCGGTCAACCACATCGCCAACTGGCGCGTGCCCATGCTGGTGGTGCAGGGCGAGAAGGACTATCGCGTGCCGGTCGACCAGGGCCTGTCCACGTTCACCGCGCTGCAGCGCAAAGGCATCGAGTCCAAGCTGCTGTACTTCCCCGACGAGAACCACTGGGTGCTGAAGCCGCAGAACAGCATCCTGTGGCACGACACCGTCAACGCCTGGCTGAAGCAGCACATCGGGGAGTAAATGCATGGCCGCACCCGTAGAGGGGCAGCAGATGAATGCTGCCGTCATCACTGGCGACGCCGCAGTCCTCGGATTGCTGGCGATCATCCTGGGTTTCGTTTTCTGGAGTGCTTCCCGCGAGAAGGGGGTCTGGAAGAAGTTCTACTCGGTGGTCCCCGCAATCCTGCCCTGCTACCTGTTGCCGGCGATCGCCAACAGCTTCGGCCTGGTCGACGGTGCAGGCTCGAACCTGTATCCGATGGCGCGCGATTATCTGTTGCCGGCGTCGCTGGTACTGTTCTGCGTGTCGATGGACATTCGTGGCATCTCCCGGCTCGGTCCGAAGGCGCTGGTGATGTTCCTGACCGGCACCGTGGGCGTGATGCTGGGGGCGTTGGTCAGTTTCACGGCGATGGGGGTGATCCATCCGGAAACGGTGGCCGGCGAAACGTGGCGCGGGATGACCACCTTGACCGGAAGCTGGATCGGCGGCGGCGCCAACCAGGCAGCGATGAAGGAGGTGTTCGAAGTCGACGCCACTTTGTTCGGACAGTTCGCGGCGGTTGACGTGATCGTGGGCTACGTCTGGATGGCGACCCTGCTGTTCATGGCGTCGCGAGCGGCGTTCTGGGATCGCTGGCTCAAGGCGGACACTTCGGCGATCGAAACGCTCAAGGAGCGGATGGCGAGCTACCAGGCACAGCATGCACGGATCGCATCGACAACGGATCTCATGCTGATCTTTGCGGTGGCGATCGGCGCGACAGGCTTCGCGCATTTTCTCGCCGAGCCACTGGTTGCGTGGATCACGTCGTTGCCTGCCGAATGGCGGTTGCAGGACTACAGCCTGGATTCGCGCTTCTTCTGGCTGGTGGTGATCGCCACTACCGTGGGTGTGGTGCTCAGCCTGACCCGTGCGCGTGAACTCGAGGGCGCCGGTGCGTCGAAGATCGGCACGGTTTTCCTGTATGTTCTGATTGCGACGATCGGCATGCAGATGGATCTGAAGGCACTGGCCAACAAGCCCTTTCTGCTGCTTCTGGGCCTGATCTGGATCGCGGTGCATGCAAGCCTGATGTTGCTGGTCGCGCGCCTGATTCGCGCCCCGCTGTTCTTCATGGCCGTCGGCTCGCAGGCCAATATCGGTGCGGCCGCCAGCGCGCCGGTCGTGGCCAGTGCGTTTCATCCTGCGCTGGCCCCCGTGGGTGTTCTGCTTGCGGTTCTGGGGTACGTGCTGGGTACCTACTGCGCTTACCTGACGGGACTCATGCTGCAGGCGCTCGCCGGCGGCTGATCAACAAAAAACCGCCCCTCTTTCGGAGGGGCGGTCGTTGAACTGGCAATACAGCCGGTGTTTGCCTCAGCAGCAGCGGAACCCGCTCCTGCCGCCGAACCGCGCTTCCTGCCGTTCCCGGAAGAACGTCTTGTAGTCCATCGGCTCGCGGTCGGGATGCTTCTCGAGGATGTGCCGGACATAGTTGTCGTAGTCCGGCACGCCGCAGCACAGCCGCGCCGTCTGCACCAGCCTCCGCCACACACGCTTGTGCGTGGCGAAGTGCGAGAGCGGGACGAGTTCGGTGCCCATGGTTTACAGCCACACCTTCTGCTGCTCTTCCGTCAGTGCCACATACGGCGACTCGCGGTCGGTGCGTTCGCTGCTGGCACGGGCCTTGAGGATCGCCTTCACCGCATAGAACAGCACGCTGAACACCACGAACAGGAACAGCACGGTCAGGCCGGTGTTGACGTAGCTGTTGATCACCACCTGGTGCATCTGGCCCATGCTCTTGGCGGCGCCCAGCAGCTGACCGTCGGCGATGGACGCTTGGTACTTCTTGGCCTGGGCGACGAAACCGACCGCCGGGTTGCTGTCGAAGATCTTGATCAGGCCCGCGTAAGTCGTGCAGATCAGCAGCCAGATCGCCGGCACGATGGTCACCCAGGCGTAGCGGTCGCGCTTCATCTTGAACAGCACCACCGTGCACAGCATCAGCGCGATGCCGGCGAGCATCTGGTTGGCGATGCCGAACAGCGGCCACAGGGTGTTGATGCCACCCAGCGGATCCACCACGCCCTGATACAGGAAGTACCCCCACAATGCGACGCAGCCGGCGGTGCCGATGACGTTCGCGCCCCAGGAGTCGGTCTTGCGCAGCGGCGGGATGAAGTTACCCAGCAGGTCCTGCAGCATGAAGCGGCCGGCACGCGTACCCGCATCCACCGCGGTCAGGATGAACAACGCTTCGAACAGGATGGCGAAGTGGTACCAGAACGCCATCATCGCGTCGCCGCCCGGCAGCGCGTCGTGCAGGATCACCGCGATGCCGACGGCCAGCGTCGGAGCACCACCGGCGCGCGAGATGATCGTGCTCTCGCCGATGTTGTGCGCCGTCTGTTCCAGCATGTCCGGCGTCACCACGAAGCCCCAGCTGCTGACCTTGGCGGCCACGTCGACCGCGGTGGTGCCGATGGCGGCGGCGGGGCTGTTCATGGCGAAGTACACGCCCGGCTCGATGATCGAAGCCGCGACCAGCGCCATGATGGCGACGAACGACTCCATCAGCATGCCGCCGTAGCCGATGTAGCGGGTGTGGGTCTCGTTGGCCAGCAGCTTGGGCGAGGTGCCCGAGCTGATCAGCGCGTGGAAGCCGGACACCGCGCCGCAGGCGATGGTGATGAAGAGGAACGGGAACAGGCCGCCCTTCCAGACCGGGCCGTCGCCGGTGCTGGCGAACTGAGTGAACGCCGGCATCTTCAGCGAGGTCACTTCCGGGCTGGCGATGACGATGCCGATGGCCAGCGCGACGATCACGCCGATCTTGAGGAAGGTCGACAGGTAGTCGCGCGGCGCCAGCAGCAGCCACACGGGCAGCACGGCGGCAACGAAGCCGTAGCCGATCAGCATCCAGGTGATCTGGGTGCCGGTGAAGGTGAACGCCGGGCCCCAGGTGGGATGCGCGCCGACCTTGCCGCCGAACCAGATGGCGAGCAGCAGCAGGACGATGCCGACCACCGAGATCTCGCCGATCTTGCCCGGGCGGATGTAGCGCATGTAGATGCCCATGAAGATCGCGATGGGCATCGTGGCGATCACGGTGAACATGCCCCACGGGCTTTCGGCCAGGGCCTTCACCACGATCATCGCCAGCACCGCCAGGATGATGATCATGATGAGGAAGGCACCGAACAGCGCGATGGTGCCGGCCACCTGGCCCATTTCCTCGCGGACCAGGTCACCGAGCGAGCGGCCGTTGCGGCGGCTGGAGATGAACAGGACCATGAAGTCCTGCACCGCACCCGCCAGCACCACGCCGGCGATCAGCCACAGCATGCCGGGCAGATAGCCCATCTGCGCGGCCAGCACGGGGCCGACCAGCGGGCCGGCGCCGGCGATGGCGGCGAAGTGGTGGCCGAACAGCACGTGCTTGTTGGTGGGCACGTAGTCCAGGCCGTCGTTGTTGATGTGCGCCGGCGTGGCCCGGGTCGGGTCCAACTGCATCACGTTCTTGGCGATGTACAGGCTGTAGTAGCGGTAGGCGACCAGGTAGATGGACACCGCCGCGACGACGATCCACAACGCACTGATCTGTTCGCCCTGGCGCAGCGCCACCACGCCCAGACACACCGCACCGAGCAGCGCGAGCGCGGCCCAGCCGATCTTGGAAAAACCATTCATTCCGGAACCCTCCGACAAGTCCCGACAAGGGTCCCCCCATGCGGGAAACCGGTCAATCCGTAATGCTGGATTCAGCCTTCGACTTTGGTCGCAGTCCGGCGGCGTAGGGCCATCAGAGCCAGCGCGAGCGCTTGAACAGCCGGTACAGGCCGTAGCACGCCAGCGCCACGCCACCGATCAGCAACGGGTAGGCGAAGCGACCTTCCAGCTCCGGCATGTGCTTGAAGTTCATGCCGTACCAACTGGTGATCAGTGTCGGCGCGGCGAGCAGGGCGGCCCAGGCGCCGAGGCGCTTGACGATCTCGCCCTGGGCCAGCGTCACCAGCGAGAGGTTCACGCTGAGCGCCGTCGTCAGCATTTCACGCAGCGTGTCCGTGTACTCGTTGACGCGCAGCACGTGGTCCTGCACGTCGCGGAAATACAGCCGCACTTCCTCCGGGATCAGTGCGCTCTGCGAGCGCGTCAGCTGCGCCAGCACGTCCTGCAGTGGCGCCACCGCCAGCCGCATCTGGGTCAGTTCGCGCTTCAGCTCGTACAGTTTCACCACCGTCACCCTCCGGTAGGTGTCGGCGAAGATGTCCTTCTCCAGCGTATCCAGCGTTTGCTTGAACTGGTCGATGATCGGGCGGTAGTTGTCGACGATGTAGTCGAGTACCGCGTACAGGCCGTACGAGGGGCCGAGCGCGAGCAGTTCCGGCTCGCGCTGCACGCGTTCGCGTACCGGCGCGTACGACAGCGAGGCACCGTGGCGCACGGTCACCAGGTAGCGCGGTCCGAGGAAGGCATGGGTCTCGCCGAACCTGATGCGGTCGTCGACCACCTGGGCGGTATGCACCGCCACGAACAGCGAATTACCGTAGGCCTCCAGCTTGGGGCGCTGGTGCGCGTTCTGCGCGTCCTCGACGGCCAGGTCGTGCAGGCAGAACTCTTCCTGCAGCTTCTCGAGGATGGTGTCCGCCGGTTCGTACAGACCGACCCAGATGAAGCTGCCATCGTCGACGGCGAGCACGTCGCTGATTTCATCGAGGCTGATGTCGCGCCGCTTGCCGTCCTTGTCGTAGACCACGCAGTTGATCACGCACTGCGGCAGGGCGGGTTTCGTATCGACGGTCGCGAGGTCATTCATGGCGGGAATCGTGCGCCACGAGCGCAGCTGCGGCAAGTCGGGCTCCTTGTAGAACATCTCTGTAGGAGCGCCCCATGGGCGCGATGCTTCTAGGTCACGCAAAAGCATCGCGGGCATGGCCCGCTCCTACAGAGGCGTGCGATCACTGCGCCACGAAGCGGATCGCCTGCCCACCACCGGGCGCCAGCTTCAAGGTCAGCGTATCGCCGCGGGTCACGCTGCGCTCCTCGATCACGATGTCCTGGGGGGCGGTCTTCCAGTTGGCCTTGTCGCCGTCGCGGTAGATCTGCGCGGTGTAGCGGCGGCCTTCGTCGAGGAAGGTCAGGGGCACGCTCAGCGTGCGGCCATCCTCGTCGGTCAGCGATCCGAGGTACCAGTTGTCGCCGCCGCGCTCCTTGCGCGCGATAGTGACGTAGTCGCCGACTTCGCCGTTCAGCACGCGGGTGTCGTCCCAGTCGACCGGTACGTCCTTGATGAACTGGAATGGCGCCGGATTCTTCTCGTAGTTCTCCAGCAGGTCGGCGGCCATCTGCAGCGGGCTGTAGATCACCACGTACAGCGACAGCTGCTTCGCCCAGGTGGTGGCGATGCCATCGGTGGAGCGCGTCTTCATGCCGAAGATGCCGGGGGTGTAATCCATCGGGCCGGCCAGCAGGCGGGTGAACACCAGGTTGGCCTCGTGCTCCGGCGGATTGCCGGGCTGGCCCCAGGCGCTGAACTCCATGCCGCGCGCGCCCTCGCGCGTGATCCAGTTCGGATAGGTGCGGCGCAGGCCGCTGTCCTTGATCGGCTCGTGCGGATTGACCGCGATGTGGCGCTTCGCCGCTTCGGTGACCACCTTCAGGTGGTGGCGCGCCATGTCCTGGCCCTCGTGCCAGGCGTAGTGGCGCTTGCCGTCGGTGCCGGTGACCTTGGCCTGGCTGGCATCGGCGACGTAGCCCGTCTTCACCGCGGGCACGCCGACGCGCTTGTACAGGTCGAAGGCATCGCCCAGCTGCGTTTCGTAGTGGGCCGCATTGCCGGAGGTCTCGTGGTGGCCGATCAGCACGACGTTCTTCGAGCGCGCATAGGCGCTCAGCGCTTCCAGGTCGAAGTCGGGATACGATTTCGTGAAGCTGAAATCCTCGCCGTTGCCGAACCAGTCGCCGTCCCAGCCCACGTTCCAGCCTTCGACGAGCACGCCGCCGAAGCCGTGCTTGGCGGCGAAGTCGATGTGCTTGCGCACGTTCTCGTTGGTGGCGCCGTGCTTGGGACCGGAGGCCCAGCTCTTCAGCTCGAGGTGCATCTCCCACCACACGCCGACGTACTTCATCGGCTTCACCCACGACACGTCGCCGAGCGCGTTGGGCTCGTTGAGGTTGAGCGTCAGGCTGGACATCGCCAGGCCGGCCGCGTCGTCGCTGAGCAGCAGCGTGCGCCACGGCGTGTCGAACGGCGCGGCACGCACCACCTTGCCTTCGCCGATGCCCGGCGTCAGGTCGGCCTTCAGGCGTCGGTCCTCGACGCGGGTCAGGTTCATGCCGCTGTAGTCGACCAGCGACGCCTCATGGATCGACAGGTGACTGCCGTCCCCGAACTTGAAGGTGATCGGCGTCTGGGCGTCGCCGACCTGCTGCACCGGCGTGCGGTGGTACAGGTATTCCTCGCGGTTCCATTCGCCGGCCGGGATCCACCACGCCGTCGCATCACGGGCCAGCGAGAACTCGGTCAGCTCCTCGCCGATCTTCACCTGCTCCAGACCCGCCTGCTTCGGGAAGCGGTAGCGGAAGCCCACGCCGTCGTCGAACACGCGGAACACCACGTCGAACTGGCGGAACGGCTTGGCCTTTTCCTTCAGGGTGACGGTCAGTTCGTTGTAGTGGTTGCGGATATAGCGGCGTTCGCCCCAGGGCTGTTCCCAGGTTTCGTCGAAGCTGCGCGTGCGCGGCTGCACGATCTCGATGTTGCGCTCGAACTTCGGCGCGTCCAGCAGCAGGAAGCCCAGCCGCGATGGCGTGATGACCGCTTGCCCCTTGCGCGAGACCGCGTAGGCAGGGCGACCGTCGTTGTCGGTGGACAGGTCCACCACGATGGAACCATCGGGCGAGGCGACGCGGGGGCCGGGGCCGGCATGGGCCGATGCGGCGACGCCGAACACGGCAAGCAGGGAAAGAAGACGGAGCATGCGACCCTCGCGATAGGCAGAGGGCCGCATCGTGCGTGGCGTGGCTCAGCGCGACAAGCGGCGCGGCATGAATACGTATGCAAGCGCCAGGTGGATCGGCAGCAGCAGGGCGATCCAGGTCTGGTTGTACTGCAGCCGCAACGGCAGCCAGTGCAGGAACCACGCGCCCAATGCACCCACCGCGATGGCCACGAGCAGCCAGCCGAACCACGCCGGTGGCGTGCGGCGTCGCAGCACGGCAATTGCGCCGGGAATCAGCAGCACGCACAGCGGATTGAGCAGCAGCAGGTTGCGGTTCGCCCACGCTGCCCAGTGGTCGGTGAAGCCCCACAGATAGACCAGCAACGCACCACCGATGAAGCACACCAGCCAGAACGGCAGCGCCACGGCGACGAGCGCGCGCGGCCAGCGACGGCCGGCCAGCGCGACGGCGATGGCGATCAGTACGCCGGCGCCCAGCCATGGCAGCCAGCGGCGCGGGGTCTCGGCGGGCTCGGCCGCAAGGCGGTGCGGCAGCAGCTGCATCTCCGACTGCACCAGCGGACGGCCCGCAGCGTTCTTCGCCTCGCGCAGGCTGTCGGCCAGGCGCATCGGCACGTAGGCCTCCTCCCAGCGCGCCATCGGCTTGTCGGCGTTCGGGCCGAGACCGAGGTCGAAGCCCAGCCACATCCACGTCGCCGGCGATGCGAGTCGAACGGCTTCGCTGCGGAACGTGTTGCCGCGCGAGCGCCCGGCCAACTGCGACTTCAGCCGGCCACCGAGGGCGGCATCCAGCGCGTCGCGCACCTGGGTCGAGCAGTTGGAAGTGAAGTAGTCGTAGCGGTAGCGCGCGTTCTCGGGCTTGGCACGTTCGGCCAGCGCGTCCGCCAACGCCTGCGCCTGCGCGGGCTCGATGTCCAGCCACTGCAGCGACACGCCGCGCCCGCTGTCGCGGTACTGCATCAGGTCCTGCTCGAACGGCAGCGCGACCAGGTAATACATCATGTGGCCGCGGGCGAAGTTGCCGACGAAGTCGGACTCGCCCGGGTCGAAGAAGCCGAAGTTGTACGAGATCGCATCGCCGCTGGCGGGATCGACCACGACGATGGCGTTATGGCCGAAACGCTCGAAGAACACCTCGCCCGGCTGCATCGTCGCCACGCCGATCCGCGGTGCGGCCCATGCGCTCGCCGCCAGCAGCCACAGCACGCCCAGCAATGCCAGGCGCGCAGCCGCGTTACGCATCGGCCAGCACTCCGACGTGGAAGGCATGCACGCGGCGCGCATCGGCGCGCGCGACGCGGAACATGAAACGTCCCAGCGTCAGTTCCTCGCCGGTCTCCGGCAGGTGGCCGATGGCCGCGGTGATCAGGCCGCCGACGGTGTCGTACTCGTCGTCGAGGAAGTCGGCGCCGAAGCGCTCGTTGAAGTCGGCGATCGGCGTCAGCGCGTCCACCACGAACTGGCCGTCAGCCTGCGCCGCGATCAGCGCCGCACCGTCCTCGGCTTCGTCGTGCTCGTCGTCGATCTCGCCGACGATCTGCTCCAGCACGTCCTCGATGGTGACCAGGCCGGCCACCCCGCCGTACTCGTCCACGACGATCGCCATGTGGTTGCGCGAGAGCCGGAATTCCTTCAGCAGCAGGTTGAGCTTCTTCGATTCCGGGATCAGTACCGCCGGCCGCAGCAGCTCACGCACGCTGCCAGGCCCGTTGTCGGCGACGACGCCGCGCAGCAGGTCCTTGGCCAGCAGGATGCCGAGGATCTCGTCCTTGTTGTCGCCGTGTACCGGGAAGCGGGAGTGACCGGATTCCACCACATCCTTCATCAGGTCGAGGAAGCGCGCTTCCACCGGCAGGGAGACCATCTGCGCGCGCGGCACCATGACGTCGCCCACCGTGAGGTCGGCGACCGCAATGGCGCCTTCCATCATCTTGAGGGTATCGCCGCCGATCAGGCCGTCGGACTGCGCATCGCGCAGGATGGCCACCAGGTCGTCGCGTGTGCTGGGTTCGCCGGAGAACGCCGAACTGAGGCGGTCCAGCCAGGTGCGCCGTTTCTCCGACGGTTTGTCGGAGCCTTCCGGCGCGAGGGTACTGTCGTCTTCTGACATCTCGGGGGAGTGGTCGCCCGCAGGGGGCGTGGCGGCCAGTCTAACCCGGTTGGATGGCCGGCGCAGGCGTCGGCGCCTGGTCCCCGGCGTCGTCTTCCTCTTCGTCCTCGGGCACGTCCAGGCTGTAGCTGCAGCCGGCCAGGGTCTTGCCCGGGTGCGAGGAGACGTTGCTGACGTTGAGCACGGCCGAGTCGATCAGTGCCTTCCCGGTGGCGGGATCGCGGATATCCTCGCTGCGCACTTCCTTGCCGAACATGGCCTTGGCGGGCGTGTCGACCGCGGTCTCCAGCTCGAGCTGCCTCGCCAGCGGGCGCGGATCGGGCAGGTCGAGCACGGCGACGACACCGCCGCCGGAGAAGGCGACGTGGTTCGTGTCGTGCCCGAAGACCCGGATCGGGACGAGCAGGCGGTACTCGCTCATGAACATGTTCGCCTGCGGCAGCGGCTCCCAGCCCAGCGCGACCGCCTTCAACGGGTCTTCGAGCAGCGGGGCGAGCGCCGTGAGCTGGCCGAGGTCGCCGCGGCATTCGATCAGGGCGGCGAGGTCGGGCCGTGCTTCCTGCGCGGTGGAGGACAGCGGCAGGCACAGCGCCAGCAGCGGCGCGAAGATCGGGAGTCGCGTCATTCGCTCAGTCTTCCGCGTACGGGTCGGCGATACCGAGCTCGGTCAGGATCTCGCGTTCCAGCTGTTCCATGCACTCGGCTTCCTTGTCGTCCTCGTGGTCCCAGCCGAGCAGGTGCAGGGTGCCGTGCACGGTCATGTGCGCGTAGTGCGCGGCCAGTGGCTTCTTCTGCTCCTTCGCCTCGCGCGCCACCACGGGCGCGCAGATCACCAGGTCGCCCAGCAGCGGCATCTTCACGCACTTCGGCAGCTTGACGCCTTCGGCCATCTCGGCCGGAAAGCTCAGCACATTGGTCGCGTAGTCGCGGCCGCGGTAATGGCGGTTGAGCGCGCGGCCTTCCTTGCTGTCGACGATGCGGATGGCCAGATCCGCCTCGCGGATGCGGCCTTTCAACGCCGCCGCGACCCACTTGCGGAAACTCACCGCGGACGGAATGCCCGCGCGCGGCAGCGCGTAGTTGACGGCGACTTCGAGGCGGACGGGACCTTGGGTCATGATGTGCGTGGCTGGTGGGGGGATCAGGCAGGACCGGTTTCGAAATCCTTGCCGTCACGGGCATCGTAAGCCCGCACGATCTTCGCCACCAGCGGATGGCGCACGACGTCGCGGCTGGTGAAGAAGTTGAACGAGATGCCGTCCACCCCGCGCAGCACGTCCAACGCGTCCTTGAGGCCCGATTTCTGGTGCTTGGGCAGGTCGATCTGGGTCAGGTCGCCGGTGACGACGGCGGTGCTGCCGTAGCCGATGCGCGTCAGGAACATCTTCATCTGCTCGATGGTGGTGTTCTGCGCCTCGTCGAGGATCACGAACGCGTCGTTCAGCGTGCGCCCGCGCATGTAGGCCAGCGGCGCGATCTCGATGACGTTCTTCTCCAGCAGCTTGACCACCTTCTCCACGCCCAGCATCTCGTACAGCGCGTCGTACAGCGGGCGCAGGTAGGGATCGACCTTCTGGGTCAGGTCGCCGGGCAGGAAGCCGAGCTTCTCGCCGGCCTCCACCGCGGGGCGCACCAGGATCAGGCGCTGCACGCGCGATTCGTTCAGCGCCTCGACCGCACTGGCCACCGCCAGGAAGGTCTTGCCGGTACCGGCCGGGCCGATGCCGAAGTTGATGTCGTGGGTGGCGATGGCGTGCAGGTACTTCGCCTGGTTGGCGCCCCGGCCGCGCACCGTGCCGCGCTTGACCTTGATGGCCACGTCCTGCGGCTGGTAGTCCGCCTCGGCGATACGGTCGACGTTGGACGCGTTCAGGCGCAGGTGGATGGCCTCGCTGTCGAAGGTCTCGCTGGCGGTCTCCTCGTATAGCGCATGCAGCAGCTTCTCCGCTGCTGCGGCGGACTTCTCAGGCCCGGTGACGCGGAAGATGGCGCCGCGGTTGGCGATCTCCACGCCCAGGCGCAGTTCGATCTGGCGCAGGTGCGCGTCGAATGGCCCGGCCAGGTTGGCGAGGCGCTCGACGTTCTCGGGCTGCAGGGTGAATTCGTGTTGGCTGGGGACGGTCATGGGGTCGTGCGGTGTCTCGGATTCGGGATCAGTGGCGTGTCTGTTCGTCTGCGTCGTCCACCGGCCATTGGTGGAAGACATAGACCTCGTCGTCGACGAGGGCCTGGTCGAAGTGTTTTTCCTCGGGCGCGTCGTGGCGCTCGATCTGCAGGGGCTCGTCCTCCACCGCGATCACTTCCCAGCCCTGCTCGCGGACGAACTGGACCGCGCGGTGCATCGGGTCCGGGACGAAGCCCGGGCGCAGGTAGCAGGTGACGAACGCCCCGCCGGCCTCGACGAAATCGGGGCTCTCGGGCAGGGGACGGGCTTCCAGGGTGAACACCCACAGGCGCGGGCTATCCGGGGAAATGGCGGCGATTCCTGGCGAACTCAAGAGGAGTCGAAGCGTACCGCGTTGCTTGGAAAGGAAACATCAACGCCGGTCGGTACGCTGGCGGGACGGGGAGCGCGGGCTGATAGGCTTGCGGCCTGTCCGGGATGGGGAGCATGGCGATGGAGCAAACGGCGATCGGCGCGGCGGTGGACGCCATGTACGCGATGATCTCAGGCCCAGCCGGTCCGCGCGACTGGTCGTCGCAGGACGCGGTCTTCCATCCCGACTGCCGACAGATCCGCACCGGCGTCGATGCGGACGGCACACCGTGGCGCTTGTCGTTCACCCTGGCGGAGTACCGCGCCAATGCGGACGCACTGCTGGCGGAGATGGATTTCTTCGAGGTCGAGACCGGGCGCGAAATCCGTGTATTCGGCAACATCGCCCACGTCTGGAGCGCATACGAGGCGCGCACCGCGCCCGGCGATGCCGTGCCGGAGCGGCGCGGCATCAACAGCATCCAGCTTTACAAGGGCGAGGAGGGTTGGAAGATCATCCACATGATCTGGGGCAACGAACGCGACGGCGTGCCGCTGCCCGCCGTCGGCTGATCCACCGGCTCAGTCGGTGCCGGCGATGCGGCCGCGCAGCGAGTTGGACAGCGCCTCGGTAATCACCACGTCGACGAACTGGCCGACCAGCCGCGGATGGCCTGGGAAGTTCACCGAGCGCATGTTCTCGGTCTTGCCGGTCAGCTCGTTCGGGTTCTTCTTCGACGGGCCTTCCACCAGCACCGACTGCACCGTGCCGACCATGCGCTGCGAGATGCCGGCGGCGTAGGCATTGATGTGCTGCTGCAGCCGGTCGAGGCGCGCATGCTTCACGGCATCGGACGTGTCGTCTTCCAGGTCCGCCGCCGGCGTGCCGGGGCGGCGCGAATAGATGAAGCTGAAGCTCTGGTCGAAACCGACGTCCTCCAGCAGCTTCATCGTCTTCTCGAAGTCGGCATCGGTCTCGCCGGGGAAGCCGACGATGAAGTCAGAACTGATCGAGATGTCGGGCCGCACCGCGCGCAGCTTGCGGATCTTCTGCTTGAACTCCAGCGCCGTGTAGCCGCGCTTCATCGCCGACAACACACGGTCGCTGCCCGCCTGCACCGGCAGATGCAGGAAGTTCGCCAGCTGCGGCACGTCGCGGTACGCGTCCACCAGCGAGTCGCTGAACTCCAGCGGGTGCGAGGTGGTGAAACGGATGCGGCCGACGCCGTCGATCTCGGCGATGGTGCGGATCAGCAGGCCGAGGTCGGCGACTTCACCGTCACCGTACGGGCCGCGGTAGGCGTTGACGTTCTGGCCGAGCAGGTTGATCTCGCGTACGCCCTGGGCGGCCAACTGCGCCACTTCCACCAGCACATCCTCGAACGGCCGGCTGACTTCGGTGCCACGGGTATAGGGGACCACGCAGAACGAGCAGTACTTCGAGCAGCCTTCCATGATCGACACGAACGCCGACGGGCCTTCGGCGCGCGGCTCCGGCATGCGGTCGAACTTCTCGATCTCGGGGAAGCTGATGTCGACCTGCGGCCTGTTCTGCTCGCGGCGCGCGCGGATCAGTTCCGGCAGCCGATGCAGGGTCTGCGGACCGAACACCAGGTCCACGTAGGGCGCGCGTTTGACGATGGCTTCGCCTTCCTGCGAGGCCACGCAGCCGCCGACGCCGATGATGACGTCGCGGCCGCCGGCCTTCAGCGCCTTCCAGCGGCCGAGCTGGCTGAATACCTTCTCCTGCGCCTTCTCGCGGATGGAGCAGGTGTTGACCAGCACCACGTCGGCTTCTTCCGGGTTGTCGGTCAGCTCCAGCCCGTCGGAGGCGGCGAGCACGTCGGCCATCTTGGCCGAGTCGTACTCGTTCATCTGGCACCCGTGGGTCTTGATGTACAGCTTGCCTCGCACCTGGTCCGGCGCACGGGGGCGGCCGATGGGTAGCGGAACGAGGGCGGGGGCGGTCACGGCAGGGCTGGCCGTGGTCGGCAGTTCGGGGGCTTGCGTCCCGGTCATGGCGCTTAATCCAGTCGGGTGGGCGGGCAGGGCGGCGTAGTTTACGCGCTGCCGCGGCGGCCGGATGCCCGACCGGATGGCGTTGATAGGAGGTATCTGGCCCCGACCGGGCCGCCGTGCCGCCGATGCGTCGAACTCCGACCGGCCGCACAGATTGGAGGAAACCTTTGTTGGACAAGGACTTGGCAACCACCCGGGAATTCGGGACACTGCGCGGCATGAGGGGGACTCTGACGCTTCTGGCCATGCTGGCCGCGTTGACCGCACTGCCGGCCAGCGCGGGCACGCTGTACAAGTGCACCGGCGCCGACGGTGTGCCGGCCTATGTCAGCAAGCGCGTCAGCGGCGCCAGCTGCGAAGTCGTGAGCCGCTACACGCCCGACCGCAGTCGTCCGACCCAGGTCGCCTCCGTGTCCCGTCCGGCTGTCGCCACGCCGGCGATCGGGGCGGCCACCGCGCCCGCACTGTCTGATTCGGCCAGCGCCATCGTGCCGGCCGCCGTGCCGGCGCCCGCGCCTGCCGCGACGGGTCCGCGCCGCGTGGTCAGCGGACAGGTCTACTCCTATATCAAGGACGGCGTGCGCCACTACACCAGCGCGCGTCCGCAGGGCGGTACCCAGGTGGCCAGCCTGCGCACCATCAAGTACAGCTATATCGAGACCTGCTTCGCCTGCGGCAACCCGGGCGTCGACTTCGGTCGCCTGCGCCTGAACACCTCCGCCTACGCGGCCGAGATCGCCGCGGCGTCGCGCGAGTTCGGGGTGGAAGAATCGATCCTCCGCGCGATCATGCACGCCGAGTCCTCCTACAACCCGATGGCGCTCTCGCACGCCGGCGCGCAGGGCCTGATGCAGCTGATGCCGGCCACGGCGCGCCGTTTCGGCGTGACCGATTCCTACAACGCCGGCCAGAACATCCGTGGCGGCGCGCAGTACCTGGCCTGGCTGCTGAAGCGCTTCAACGGCAACCTGACCCTGGCCGCCGCCGGCTACAACGCGGGCGAAGGCGCGGTCGACCGTCACGGTGGCGTCCCGCCGTACAAGGAAACCCAGCGCTACGTCCAGCGCGTGGCCGTGCTGGCCGACCGTTACCGGCAGGCCGTCGCCGCGCGCTGAGTCGCGGCCGGCGCCTCCGGGCGCACGCAAGCCCTTGATTCCATGGCAGCCGTTGTCGGCCCATTAAGGCTTCCGTTACACTTTGCCGTCTTTTGCGGTCCGCGCCGATGTCTGGGCGTGCGGCCTTGGCAGCCTTTTTAGCTACCTGATTGTTTTTCGGAGTGCCGGATGGCCATCGATGGGGTCAATGGGCCTGTGAATACGGGCCGACGCCGGTTCCTGACTGCAACCACCGCGGTGGTGGGTGCAGTGGGTGCCGGTATTGCAGCAGTACCTTTTATCAAGTCGTGGAATCCGAGCGCCCGGGCCAAGCTGGCCGGCGCCCCGGTGACTGCCGATCTCACCGGTCTGCAGGAAGGTCAGCGCCTGATCCTGGAATGGCGCGGCCAGCCGATCTGGATCGTCAAGCGTTCCAAGGCGATCCTGGACGCGCTGCCCACGCTGGACGGCAACCTGCGCGACCCGCAGTCGGCCAACAAGGACCAGCAGCCGGCCTACATCACCGGTGAGACGCGCTCGCTGAAGCCGGAGATCTCCGTGCTGGTCGGCCTGTGCACCCACCTGGGCTGCTCGCCGGAAATGGCGGCCGAGATCAAGCCGGAACCGTACGACCCGAACTGGAAGGGCGGCTACTTCTGCCCCTGCCACAAGTCGCGCTTCGACATGGCCGGCCGCGTGTTCCAGGGCGTGCCTGCGCCGACCAACCTGGTGGTGCCGCCGCATTTCTACCAGGACGACAACACCATCGTGGTCGGCCTCGATCCGCAAGGGGGCGCGTAAGCCATGGCGAACATCATCACCCGTACCGCCGACGGCGTCGTGGACTGGTTCAACGCGCGCGCGCCGGGCTTCATGCCCGTGTACCGCAAGCACATGAGCGAGTACTACGCGCCCAAGAACTTCAACATCTGGTACATCTTCGGCGTGCTGTCGATCGTGGTGCTGGTCAACCAGATCCTGACCGGCATCTTCCTGACGATGCACTTCAAGCCGAGCGCGGCGGAAGCCTTCGCCTCGGTCGAATACATCATGCGCGACGTGGAGTGGGGCTGGCTGATCCGCTACATGCACAGCACCGGCGCCTCGCTGTTCTTCATCGTCGTCTACATCCACATGTTCCGCGGCCTGATGTACGGCTCGTACCAGAAGCCGCGCGAGCTGGTGTGGATCCTCGGCATGCTGATCTACCTAGTGCTGATGGCCGAAGCCTTCCTGGGCTACGTGCTGCCGTGGGGCCAGATGTCGTTCTGGGGCGCCAAGGTCATCATCTCGCTGTTCGGCGCCATCCCGGTGATCGGCAACGGCCTGACCGAGTGGATCATGGGCGACTACCTGCCCAGCGACGCCACGCTGAACCGCTTCTTCGCGCTGCACGTCATCGCGCTGCCGCTGGTGCTGCTGCTGCTGGTGGTGCTGCACATCTTCGCGCTGCACGAGGTCGGCTCGAACAACCCCGACGGCGTCGAGATCAAGAAGGGCCCGAAGGGCAACCGCTGGTCGCCGACCGCGCCGGCGGACGGCGTGCCGTTCCACCCGTACTACACGGTCAAGGACGGCTTCTACGTCGGCGGCTTCCTGATCCTCGCCGCGTTCATCGTGTTCTTCGCGCCCGCGATGGGCGGCTGGTTCCTCGAGCACGACAACTTCACCGAAGCCAACCGCCTGGTCACGCCGGAGCACATCAAGCCGGTGTGGTACTACACGCCGTACTACGCGATGTTGCGCGTGGTGCCGCACAAGCTGAGCGGCGTGCTGGTGATGTTCGGCGCCATCGCGATCCTGTTCCTGGTGCCGTGGCTGGACCGTGCGAAGGTGAAGTCCTACCGCTACCGTGGCGTGCTGTCCAAGGTGCTGCTGGGCGTGTTCGCGATCTGCTTCGTCTGGCTGGGCAAGATCGGCGCCGGTCCGGGTACGGATCCGGTGGAGACCATCGTCGGCCGCTTCCTGACCGCGTTCTACTTCCTGTTCTTCCTGACCATGCCGATCTGGACCAAGATCGACAAGACCAAGCCAGTGCCCGAGCGGGTGACGACGCATGACTAAGACTTTCGCCTCTCGCCTAGCTGTCTTCGCCAGCGGGTTGCTGATTTCGTTCTCCGTGTTCGCCGCCGGCGGCGGCGAGAAGCTGCAGGCCGGCAACGACCTGGGCGACCGCGCCTCGCTGCAGCGCGGTGCGCAGCTGTACATGAACTACTGCGCCGGCTGCCACTCGCTGAAGTACATGCGCTATTCGCGCATGGCCGAGGATCTGGGCCTGACCGAAGAGGAGGTGATGAAGAACCTCAACTTCACCGGCGCCAAGTTCGGCGAGCAGATCCAGGTGTCGATGCCGCACGACCCGGCCACCAAGTGGTTCGGCAAGATGCCGCCCGACCTGAGCGTCATCTCGCGCGTGCGTGGCAGCGACTGGATCTACACCTACCTCAAGTCGTTCTACCTGGACGAGTCGCGTCCGCTCGGCTGGAACAACAAGCTGTTCCCCAACGCGTCCATGCCCAACCCGCTGTGGGAACTGCAGGGCATGCAGCACGCCGAGTACGGCCAGCCCGACGCGGCCACGGGCGAGCGCCACGTGGAAAGCCTCAAGGTCACGCAGGCCGGTCGCCAGAACGCGCAGCAGTTCGACCAGACCGCGCGCGACATCACCAACTTCCTGGAGTATGTCGGCGAGCCGGCAGCCCTGAAGCGCCAGAGCATCGGCGTGTGGGTGATCCTGTTCCTCTCGGCGCTAACGTTCCTGGCCTACCTGCTGAAGCAGGAGTACTGGAAGGACGTCCACTAAGCGGCGTCGCGCGTCCGACGCCACGGAGCAGGCCGGAAGGCCTGCGCCGGCATGGGGAAAGCCAGTTGGGATTGCTTGGCTTTTTCCGGCGGGGATTGCACACTCAGGGACCGTGGCGACCGTCGGCAAGGGGCTGGCGGCGTCGGTGCGATCGGCGGATTCCGATCGTCGGAGAGCCGTGAATGGCTGCGAGTCCACGTATGCGCAATACACTGACGTTGTTTTCCTCCACCGATGATGTCCTTTGCCACCGCGTGCGGCTGGTGCTCGCCGCCAAGGGCGTGAGCTACGACCTGGTCCCGGTGGACCCGCAGAATCCGCCCGAAGATCTCATCGACCTGAATCCCTACCATTCCGTGCCCACCCTGGTGGAGCGCGATCTGGTGCTGTACGCCGCCTCGGTGGTCAGCGAATACCTCGACGAACGCTATCCGCACCCGCCGCTGATGCCGGTCGATCCGTTGTCGCGCGCCCGATTGCGCCTGGCGATGTTGCGCATCGAGCACGACTGGGTGCCGCAGGTGCAGGCCATCCAGCTGGGCAACAAGCCGCAGGCCGAAGCCGGCCGCAAGCGCCTGAAGGAACTGCTGACCGCATCCGTGCCGCTGTTCAAGGCGAGCAAGTTCTTCCTCAATCCCGAGATGAGCCTGGCCGACTGCGCCATGGCGCCGATCATCTGGCGCCTGCCGTCGCTGGACGTGCCGCTGCCGAAGGATGGCAAGGCGATCGAGGATTACGGCAACCGCATCTTTCGGCATCCCGGCTTCCTGCGCAGCCTGACGGACGCGGAAAAGAAGCTGCGCGAGATCCCGGTCTGACCCACCGCCGTGCACGACCAGGCCTGGCGCGATTCCGTACCGCGATGGGCCGCCGAGAAGTGAAATGACCGACGCCTCTTCCCGCATGACCAGCCACCGTCCGTACCTGCTGCGGGCGCTGAACGAGTGGATCGCCGACAACGGCATGACCCCGCACCTGCTGGTAGACGCGACGATGGCGGGCGTGCAGGTGCCCGCGAGCGCGGTGAAGGAAGGCAAGGTGGTGCTGAACATCGCCGAGCGCGCCGTCGTGCGGTTGATGATCGACAACGACGCCGTCAGCTTCACCGCCCGTTTCGGCGGCGTCAGCCATGCGGTGCATGTGCCGATCAGCGCCGTGCTGGCGATCTACTCGCGCGAGACCGGGCAGGGCATGGCGCTGCCGGACGATGTGGCGCACGACACCGATGCCGCGGGCGATGACGACGATGTCGTGACGTCGCAGGACGCGCCACCCGACGACGATACGCCGCCTGCCGGTGGCGGAGGCAAGCGTCCTCCGTTCCTGCGCGTGGTGAAGTAACCCGGTCGTAGCGCTGCGTGCGCCAGCGAGGACGCCCTCTCGCGGCCCGTCAGTCCGGATTGATCGGCGACACCCTCGGTGCGACAGGGCCGACGAACGACACCAGTTGGCCTTTCCGCAGCACCAGCCGGCCGACGTGCCGGTCGACACCGTCGTACGAATACTCGAAGCGGAAGCTGCGCTCGAAGCCCAGCCAGCCATCCTCGCCGCGGCACAGGCGCAGCCCGTTGGCGTGTACGCTCTGGTCCAGCCAGATGACCCCTGCCGACTGGCAGGCGTTGCGGCCCAGCGCGCCGGCCCGTTCGGCGGCGGCGCGTGCCGCGTTCCAGTAGGCGAACGCCGCGCCGCCGGCGATCAGCCACAGCAATGCGCTCAGCGGCGACATGCCAGCCTCATGGCGCAGGACCCAGCTTCATCGACAGGTCGATGGCGTGGACGTGCTTGGTCAGGCCGCCGATCGAGACGAAGTCGACGCCGTCCTCCGCGATGCCGCGCAAGGTCGTGAGGTCGACGCTGCCGGAGACTTCGAGCGGGATTCGACCGGTATACGGCGCGGCCTTCGCGCGACGCACGGCCTCGCGCCGGGTCTCGGCATCGAAGTCGTCGATCAGGATGCGTTCGCAGCCTTCCGCCAGCGCTTCGTCGAGCTGCGCCAGGGTTTCCACTTCCACGATGAGCGGCAGCGACGGTTGCGCGCTGCGGGCGGCACGGATGGCTGCCCGCAGCGACCCGGCGGCGCGCACGTGGTTCTCCTTCAGCATCACCGCGTCGTACAGGCCGATGCGGTGGTTCTGCCCGCCACCGCAACGGACCGCGTACTTCTGCGCCAGGCGCAGGCCGGGCAAGGTCTTGCGTGTATCGAGGATGGTGCAGCCGGTGCCGCGCACGGCGTCGACATACTCGGCCGTCACGGTCGCGGTGCCGGACAGCGTCTGCAGGAAGTTCAACGACGAGCGCTCGGCGGTGACCAGCGCGCGCGACCGGCCGGCCAGCGTGGCCACGACGGTACCGGCGCCGACACGATCGCCGTCCTGCACGCGCCAGTCGATCCGGACCTCGGGGTCGACGGCACGATGGCAGGCATCGAACCAGGGACGGCCAGCGATGACGGCGTCTTCCTTGCACAGCAGGTAGGCGATGTCGGTCGTATCGGGCAACAGGGCGGCGGTGACGTCGCCATTGCCCACGTCCTCGGCCAGCGCGCGCGCGACGTCCGAGGCGACGACCTCCGCAGGCGGTGGCGTCGGGTGCTGGCTCATCGCGCGGGGAAGTCGGTGACCTGCGCGGTGGCGATCGCTTCTTCGGCCAGCAGGACCGGGATGCCGTCTTCGACACGGTAGACCGTCTTGCGGTCGTGCGTGACCAGCGCTTCGCGCAACGGGTCAGCCTGCGCGGTGTCGTCGATGCGTTTGACCTGTCCCTCACCGATGGCGCGGTTGAGCGCCTCCAGGCCGCGCGCGTCGAGCATGGCCAGCGGCTGGCGGGTGGTGGGGCAGCAGAGGAGGTCGAGCAGTTTGCGGTCCATGTGGGGGACTCGATCAGCGGTTCGGTCAGAAGGGTAGAATACGTCTTTGCGACCGAGGACGGCCATGACCGCCAGCGTTTCCAGCCCCGTCGTGGGCATCGTGATGGGTTCCCGCTCCGACTGGGAGACCATGCAGCATGCCGCGCAGAAACTGGATGCGCTGGGCGTTCCCTACGAAGTGAAGGTCGTCTCCGCGCACCGCACCCCGGACGTGCTGTTCTCGTATGCGGAGGAAGCGTCTTCGCGTGGATTGCGCGCGATCATCGCCGGCGCGGGCGGTGCCGCCCACCTGCCTGGCATGCTCGCCGCGAAGACGGCGGTGCCGGTGCTCGGCGTGCCGGTGCAGTCGAAGGCGCTCAACGGCATGGACTCGCTGCTGTCCATCGTGCAGATGCCGGCCGGCATTCCGGTGGCGACGTTCGCGATCGGCAACGCGGGCGCGGCCAATGCGGGCCTGTTCGCCGCCGCGCTGCTGTCGGCGGAACATCCGGCGATCGGCGCTGCGCTCCATGCCTTCCGCACGCGGCAGACCGACGACGTGATGGCGCACGACGATCCTCGCCAGCCGCTATGACGACGGTCGGCATCCTCGGAGGTGGCCAGTTGGCGCGGATGCTCGCGCTCTCCGGTGCGCCGCTCGGCCTGCGCTTCCTGGTGATGGATACCGCTTCGGATGCCTGCGCCGGCCAATTCGCGCCGCTGCTGGTGGGCGACTATCGCGATGAAGCGGCGTTGGCCGAGTTCGCATCCAGGGTCGACGTCGCCACGTTCGATTTCGAGAACGTCCCGGCGGAAAGCGCCGAATGGCTTTCGCAGCGCGTCCCCGTGTTCCCGAACCCGCGCGCACTGGCGGTCGCGCAGGATCGCCTGGTCGAGAAAACGCTGTTCCAGGAACTCGGCATTCCGGTCGGCGCGTTCGCTGACGTTGGCAGCCTCGACGTGCTGCGTGCCGAGGTCGAGCGGCTGGGCGGCGCCTGCGTCCTCAAGACGCGTCGCCTGGGCTACGACGGCAAGGGGCAGTTCCGGATCAAGTCGCTGGCCGATGTCGATGCGGCGTGGGAGGCGTTGGGCGCTCAGGCGGCCACGGTCGGCCTGATCGTCGAAGCCTTCATTCCGTTCGAGCGGGAGCTGTCGGTGGTGGCCGTGCGTGGTCGCGACGGCGAGTTCCGTACGTGGCCGCTGACCGAGAACTGGCATGTCGACGGCGTGCTGTCGGCGAGCCTGGCGCCTGCGCGCGTCGACGTCGCACTGGCGGACGCCGCCTGCGCGCATGCGCGCCGGTTGGCCGAGTCGCTCGACTATGTCGGCGTGTTCGCGCTGGAGCTTTTCTATCGAGAGGGAGAGCTGCTCGCCAACGAAATGGCGCCGCGCGTGCACAACTCCGGCCACTGGACGATCGAAGGCGCGGAGACGTCCCAGTTCCAGAACCACCTGCGCGCCGTGCTCGGCCTGCCGCTGGGCGATACGCGCGTGCTTGGCCATGCCTGCATGCTCAACTGGATCGGCGAGATGCCGGATCCGCGCGCCGTGCTGCAGGAATCGGGTGGCCACTGGCACGACTATGGCAAGGATCCGCGGGCGGGTCGCAAGGTCGGCCACGCCACCGTGCGTACGGACGACGCCTCGTCG
The DNA here is from genome assembly GCF_056175725.1 of Pseudoxanthomonas sp. LjRoot206. Taxonomy (NCBI): domain Bacteria; kingdom Pseudomonadati; phylum Pseudomonadota; class Gammaproteobacteria; order Lysobacterales; family Lysobacteraceae; genus Pseudoxanthomonas; species Pseudoxanthomonas sp. LjRoot206. The sequence continues at coordinate 109,215 of NZ_JBGFFI010000003.1, read as the reverse complement.
CTGGCGCAGGCACTGTCGCGCGTGGGCACTGCGCTCGTGCGCGAGTCGCAGGTGGCGCCGGTCGTCGCACGACTGTCTGCCTAGGCGGACCGTTGCCTAAGGCGCAAACGAAAACGGCCGGGTTTCCCCGGCCGTTTCCATGTGGAGCGATGGTGCGCGCTCAGCGCAGGTTGCCGGCCACGAAATCCCAGTTCACCAGCGCCCAGAACGACTCCACGTACTTCGGGCGGGCGTTGCGGTAGTCGATGTAGTAGGCGTGCTCCCACACGTCGATGGTCAGCAGCGGCTTGTCCTCGCCGGTCAGCGGGGTGGCCGCATTGGAGGTGCTGGCCAGCGCCAGCGAGCCGTCCGGACGCTGCACCAGCCAGCCCCAGCCGGAGCCGAAGGTGCCGATGGCGGTCTTGGTGAACTCTTCCTTGAACTTGGCGAAGTCGCCGAAGGCCTTGTTGATCAGCTCGGCCAGCTTGCCGGTCGGCTCACCGCCGCCGTTGGGCTTGAGGCCATTCCAGTAGAAGGTGTGGTTCCAGACCTGGGCCGCGTTGTTGAACATGCCGCCCTGCGACTTGCGCACGATCTCTTCCAGCGACGCGTCGGCGAACTCGGTGCCCTCGATCAGCTTGTTGAGGTTGTCGACGTAGGTCTTGTGGTGCTTGCTGTAGTGGAAATCGATGGTCTCGCCGGAGATGTGCGGCTCCAGCGCGGTGCGGTCGTAGGGCAGGGGGGGCAGTTCGATGGCCATGGCTCGGTTCCTTACGCTAGGCGGGTCAAGAGGGTGCGCTGGCATCGGCAGGCGATGCAAAGGCTTACACTATGCGAGCCGCAGGCAGGCCTGCGGAACGGTTCGAAAGTGTACCCGACGGTGGTTGCCAAACCGTCAATGAAGGAGAAATCAGCATGCCGGTGATGGAACGCATCCAGGCCGAAGTGGATGGCCACCCGATCGTCCTTTTCATGAAGGGCACGCCGCAGTTCCCGATGTGCGGCTTCTCCAGCCGGGCCGTGCAGGCGCTGCGCGACGCCGGCGCCGAGCACCTGCACGTGATCAACGTGCTGGAAGAACCCGAGATCCGCGCCAACCTGCCGCGCTTCTCCAACTGGCCGACCTTCCCGCAGCTCTTCATCAACGGGGAGCTGATCGGCGGTTGCGACATCACGCTGGAACTGCACGAATCGGGCGAACTGCAGCGGATAGTGACCGAGGCGTTCGCACCGTGAGTCTGATCGGACTGCCGGCGCGCGCCGCGCGCGCGCTGGACCAGCGCGTGGTGCTGGTCAGTGGTGCGCATGGCGGGTTGGGCAGTGCGGCTGCGGTGGCATGTGCGGACGCCGGCGCGACCGTCGTGCTGCTGGGCCGCAAGGTGCCGAAGTTGAACCGCGTATACGACGCGGTGGCGAAGGTGGGCGCGGAACCGTTGCTTTACCCGCTCGACCTGGAGGGCGCGACACCCGACGACTACGCCGAGCTCGCCGACCGTTTGCACGCCGAACTGGGCCGGCTGGACGGCGTGCTGCACTGCGCGGCGGAGTTCAAGGGCCTGACACCGCTCGAACATACCGACCCGGCGGCGTTCGCCCGCATCGTGCACGTCAACCTCACCGCGCCGTGGTGGCTGTCCCAGGCGTGCCTGCCGCTGCTCAAGCAGTCGGACGACGCGGCGCTGGTTTTCAGCGTGGACGACCTGGCCCGTGTCGGGCAGGCGTACTGGGGCGCCTACGGCGTCGCCCAGCACGGGCTGACCTCGCTGGTGGGCATGCTGCATGCCGAGCTGGCCGCCAGTACCGTCCGCGTGTCCGCGCTGCAGCCCGGGCCGATGCGCACCGGACTGCGCTCGCGCGCCTACGCCGACGATACCGATGCGCAGGCCCGCGATGCCGGTGCCTACGCCTCGGCCTGCGTCACCCTGCTGTCATCCGGGGGCGCCATGCACAGGGGGCAGATATGGAAGGTGCGGGCATGACCGTCCTCTCGGCGGCCCTGCTGTTGTTCCTGATCCTGGATCCGCTGGGCAACATCCCGGTGTTCCTCAGCGTGCTCAAGCCGCTGCCGCCGCGCCGGCAGCGCATTGTGGTGGTGCGCGAACTGCTGATCGCGCTGGCGGTCCTGATGGCCTTCCTGTGGGGCGGCAAGTACGCGCTCGAGATGATGCACCTGCGGCAGGAGTCGGTCGCCATCGCCGGCGGCATCGTGCTGTTCCTGATCGGCGTGCGGATGATCTTCCCGCGCCCCGAGGGATTGATGGGCGAGGTCCCGGGCGGCGAACCCTTCATCGTGCCGCTGGCCATCCCGCTGGTGGCGGGCCCTTCCGGCATGGCGGCCGTGATGCTGATGGGCAGCAACGAGCCCTCCCGACTCGGCGACTGGAGCCTGGCCCTGTTGCTCGCCTGGGGCGCCACCGCGGTGATCCTGTTCTCGGCGACGGTGCTCTACAAGTGGCTGGGGCGGCGCGTACTGACCGCGATCGAGCGGTTAATGGGCATGCTTCTGGTCGCCATTTCCGTGCAAATGGTGCTGGACGGCATCGGCACGTACCTGAAGCTGACGCCCCCCAATATCTGACCGCAGGGGGCGGGTCGTGGGGTGGCCGGCTCGCAAGGTGAGGGCGCTCGCGAAGGCGGGTCGCCGACCGTGCTGCACTGCGGAAATTTTGTCATGCCGCGGTCACAAAATGGTCCTATCGTGTTAACCTGTTATTAACCTCCGCGAACGTCGCGTGGGCCATGGGAACCCCTAGCACGCCCTTCGAAACGACCTTCCGGGTCGCTTCCGCGCACGTCCGTCAGCCAGCTTCGCCACATCACTCCCGTACCTGAGGTTTATCCAATGAACCAACCCCGTCGTCTTCGTCTGTCCAAGCTCAGCCTTGGCCTCGTCGTCGCGCTCGCCGCCGCTCCTGCCTTCGCGCAGAGCACTTCGTCCGGTGTGGGCGGTCTGGTCACCGACAATGGCGGCCAGCCCGTCGCCGGCGCCGAAGTGACCATCACCCACGTCGAATCCGGTACGGTCAGCCGCGCCACCACCGATGCCAGCGGCCGTTACACCGCGCGCGGCCTGCGCGTGGGCGGTCCCTACCAGGTGACGATCACCAAGTCGGGTTCGGGCACCAAGACCGAAGACAACATCTTCCTGCAGCTGAACCAGACCAGCACCGTGGACGCCGCACTGACCGGCGACCTGACCACGCTGGAAACCGTCACGGCCGTGGGTTTCTCCGGCGGTTCGGAAGTCTTCAGCGCCACCAAGATGGGGTCGGGCACCAGCGTCGATCGCGTGACGATCGAGAACCTGCCGTCGGTCAACGGCAACATCCAGGACTACATGCGCCTCGACCCGCGCGTGACCTTTAGCGATCGCGCCTCGGGCAGCATCACCGCCGGCGGCCAGAACCCGCGCTTCAACAAGATCACCATCGACGGCGTGTCGGCCAGCGACACCTTCGGCCTGGAAGGCAACAACATGCCGACCCAGCGCCAGCCGGTCTCGATGGAAGCCATCGAAGCCATCGACGTGAACCTGTCGAACTACGACGTGACGATGTCCGGCGCCGCCGGTGCCAACGTCAACGCCGTGACCAAGTCGGGTACCAACGAATTCCACGGCTCGGTGTACGGCACCTACCGCGACGGCGACTGGTTCGGCGACTACCCGGCGCGCGTCGCCGGCAGCTCGCTCAACGTCACCGGCCTGCCGTTCGACGAATACGACGACGAGTCCACCTGGGGCGTCACCCTGGGCGGCCCGATCGTCAAGGACAAGCTGTTCTTCTTCGCCAACTACGAGAAGTTCAAGCAGACCAACATCGGCCCGGCCGGCAAGAGCCAGGGCACGAACCCGCTGGCGGCCGGCAACGCCGACTTCGACGCCGCCGACCTGGCCGAAGTGCAGAACATCGCGCGCGACGTCTGGGGCTTCGATGCCGGCGGCCTGACCGGCGGCGGCGACACCGAGCTGGAAGAATACGCGCTGAAGCTGGACTGGAACATCAGCGACGCCCACCGCGCCAGCCTGCGCTACAGCAAGCTGGAACAGAACCGCGTGCGTCCGGAAGCGTCCACGGCCAGCATCCTGTCGCTGAGCTCGAACTGGTACAACCACGCCAAGACCGTGGAAAGCTACGTCGGCCAGCTGTTCAGCGACTGGTCCGACACGTTCTCCACCGAGTTCAAGGTGTCCTACCGCGACTACTCGGCGATCCGCATCAGCCCGACCACCGCACCGACCATCCAGGTCTATTTCGACGACGGTATCGTCGGCAACGGCAACGACGCCCCGATCGGCAGCAGCAGCAACAGCTTCTCCGGCCTGGACGCGATCCGCCTCGGCACCGAGCGCAGCTCGCCGGGCAACGCCCTGCTGACCGAAACCTGGAACTACTTCGGTTCGGGCACCTGGACCGTCGGCGACCACGACATCAAGTTCGGCGCCGAGTACAGCGAGAGCGAAATCTACAATTTCTTCCTGCAGGACTCGTGGGGCAACTACAGCTTCTACGTGCCGCTGGTGAATGGCGTCTCCGATTTCGGCAATCTGCGTCGTGGCCAGTACTTCGACTACGACCTGCAGACCAACCCGACCGACCCGAGCGCGATCGCGGCCCGCTACAAGAACAAGAGCATGGGCTTCTTCGTGCAGGACACGTGGTACGTCTCGCCGAACCTGACGCTGACCTTCGGCGTGCGCGCCGACAAGCCCGACGCCAGCCCGAACCCGCCGTACAACGAGTGCTTCGCCGCCGCCCCGGGCACGATCAACGCCGCCTGCGGTACCGGCTACACCGGTGGCTTCGGCATCGCCAACAACAACACCTACAACGGCGACTACATCATCCAGCCGCGTTTCGGCTTCAACTACACCTTCGACAGCGAGCGCTCCATGCAGCTGCGTGGTGGCGTGGGCCTGTTCCAGGGTGATGCGCCGAACGTGTGGGTGGGCAATGCCTACAGCAGCACGGGCATGAACTATGTCTCGTACCAGAATCTGAGCTCGTGGCAAACCGTGCCGTTCAGCGCCGATGGCCTGAACCAGAACTCCCCGAGCACCCCGGGTGCCGGCGTGCGCAACGTCAACGCCATCAGCAGCGACTTCGAGCTGCCGTCGGTGTGGAAGGCCAACCTGGCCATCGACGTCGAGACCCCGTGGAACGGCATCGTGGCGTCGGCCGAGTTGCTGCTGACGGACGTCAAGAACGGCCTGTTCTACCGCACCCTCAACGTCGGCCCCGGCTACGTGGGTCCGGACGGTCGCGTGCTGTACTGGAACCCGAACAGTTCGCGTCCGTTCGGCAACAGCAGCGCCGGCACCGGCGCCTTGGCACCCAATGGTGCGCGCTTCGGCCGCAACACGTACTTCGGTGACGTGTTCCTGCTGGAGAACACCAACAAGGGCAAGGGCCAGCAGCTGACGGTCTCGCTGACCAAGCCGTTCTCCACCGAGAGCGACTGGACCTGGAGCCTGGGTTACACCCGCACCAACGCCGAGGAAGTGTCGGCGCTGACCAGCTCCACCGCGGGTTCGGGCTACGGTTCGCAGCTGGGCACCAGCATCAACGAGCCGACCAGCTCGACCGCCCGCTACGAGATCAAGGACCGCTTCAGCGGCGCCCTGAACTGGTCGCACAAGTTCTTCGGCGACTACGCCACCCAGGTCGGCCTGTTCTATGAAGGCCGCAGCGGCCGTCCGTTCAGCTACATCTTCAACGGCGACGCCAACGGCGACAACCGCACCTTCAACGACCTGTTCTACGTGCCGAACGGCACCGGCAACGACGTCAAGTTCGGCAGCCTGAGCGCGACCGGCGTGTTCACCCCGAACGCGGCGATGGAGCAGGCGTTCTGGACGTGGCTGGAGCGGCAGGACGGCCTGAGCCGCTACAAGGGCACCTACGCGCCCGAGAACGGCTTCACCTCCGGCTGGGTCAACACCTTCGACATCCGCATCAGCCAGGAACTGCCGGGCTTCATGAAGGGCCACAAGTCCAAGATCTGGCTCGACATCCAGAATGTCGGCAACCTGATCAACAAGGATTGGGGCCACGTGGTCGACTACGGCTTCAACGCCAACCAGGCGGTCGCCACGCTGATCGGCGTCCACCAGGGGCAGTATGTCTATGGCTACCGCTCCGGTACGGAGTTCGGCCAGTCCACCGCGCTGGGCATGCCGACCAACGCCGACAGCCAGACCAACGGCATCTCGCAGTGGTCGCTGCAGGTGGGCCTGAAGTACGAGTTCTGATCCGCAGTTAGCCAGCGGAATGCAAAGGACGGCCGGGGAAACCCGGCCGTTTTCTTTTGGGCGGACTCCTCTTGCCTGCGGGACTGCGCTACAGTCCCGCTCCTCACGAACAGACGACAGGGATTCCCATGAACCAAACGGCATCGAGGGCGTTGCCGGTGCAGGACGCGCGGATCTATCCGCGTGGCGGCCTGGACGTGCTTTCACGCGCCGAAGTGGCGCGCCTGCGCGACGCATCCAGCGGCGGCATGCACGAACTGCTGCGCCGTTGCGCACTGGCCGTGCTGACCAGCGGCAGCGCGTCCGACGATCCGCGCGCAGCGCGCGATCTCTATCCTGATTTCGACATTCAGGTCCTGCAGCAGGACCGCGGCGTGCGCATCGACCTGATCAATGCGCCGGCGATGGCGTTCGTCGATGGCGAGATCATCCGCGGCGTGGCCGAGCTGCTGTTCGCCGTGGTACGCGACCTGGCGTACACCGCCATCGAACTCGGTCCGGAGTATGCGGACGACCTGGAATCCTCGGCCGGCATCACCAATGCGGTGTTCGGCCTGCTGCGCAACGCGCGCATCCTCAAGCCCAGCGACCCCAACCTGGTCGTGTGCTGGGGTGGCCACTCGATCTCGCGCGACGAATACCTCTATACCAAGCAAGTCGGTTACGAGCTGGGCCTGCGCGGCCTGGACATCTGCACCGGCTGCGGTCCGGGTGCGATGAAGGGGCCGATGAAGGGCGCGACCATCGCGCACGCCAAACAGCGCCGTGCTAAGACGCGCTACATCGGCGTCACCGAGCCGGGCATCATCGCGGCCGAGTCGCCGAACCCGATCGTCAACCACCTGGTGATCATGCCGGACATCGAGAAGCGCCTGGAGGCCTTCGTCCGCATCGGTCACGGCATCCTGGTGTTCCCGGGCGGCGTGGGCACGGCGGAAGAGATCCTCTATCTGCTCGGCATCCTGCTGCATCCGGACAACGCGCACCTGCCGTTCCCGCTGATCCTGACCGGCCCGACCATCGCCGCGCCGTACTTCGAGCAGATCGACCGCTTCATCCGGTTGACCCTGGGCGACGCGGCGGCCGAGCGCTACGAGATCATCATCGGCGACCCGGTCGCGGTGGCGAAGAAGATGGTGGGCGGCATCCGCAAGGTGCGCGAGTACCGCATCGAGCACAAGGATTCGTTCTTCTTCAACTGGGCCGTCCAGATCCCCGAGGACTACCAGCAGCCTTTCGTTCCGTCGCACGAGGCGATGGCGGCGCTGCAGCTGCGTCCCGGGCGCGCCGTGCATGATCTCGCCGCCGACCTGCGGCGTGCGTTCTCGGGCATCGTGGCGGGCAACGTCAAGGAAGACGGCATGCGCCGGATCGAGGAATTCGGCCCGTTCGAGATCCACGGCGACGCGGCCATGATGCTGGCGCTGGATGCGCTGCTGCGCGCCTTCGTCGAGCAGCGCCGCATGAAGATCGCAGGCGAGTACAAGCCCTGCTACCGCGTGGTGACCTGACGTCCCCGTCTATCGCGGGACGTCGAGCGGCAACTGGATGGTGACGGTGTAGAGGCCGTCGGCGACCCGCGTATCCACGCGTCCGCGGCCCTGGGTCGTGGCGTGGATGCGGGCGCGCACCGAACTGAGACCGACCTGGTGGCCGGCGGCGGCGCGCGCAGACGCCGGCGGCAGGGTATTGGCCACGGCGATGTACAGGTATCCCTCGTCCAGCCAGACCCGGATGCCGACTTCGCCGCCCGCCGTCGAAGGTTCGATCCCGTGGCGGATCGCGTTCTCGGCGAGCGGCTGGATGGACAGCGTGGGAATCTGCAGCGTTGGCAGCGCATCGGGGACTTCCCAGCGCAGTTGCAGGCGGTCGCCCAGGCGCAGCTGTTCGATCTCCAGGTACCGGCGCGCGAGCGAAAGATCCTCCTCCAGCCGCAACGAATCGCGCTGCGACAGCGCCGCCCGGAACAGGTCCGACAGGTCCAGCAGCAACTGCTCTGCCAGGTCGGGCTTCGCGTGCAGCAGCGAAATGCCGGTATTGAGGGTGTTGAACAGAAAGTGCGGCTGGATGCGGGCCTGCAGCGCCTGCAGTTTGGCCTGCTCGGCGCTGACGGCCAGCTGTTTGGCATTCCACTGTGCCTGGAAGGCGGCCAGGCCGAGCAGCCCCATGATCAGGGCGATGGCGGTCACGCGCAGCGCGAAGGGCGTCCAGCCGTCCTCAGGCATGAGTGCGAAGTCGCGCAGCGTCAGCCAGGCAAGGCCGACGACCATCCAGGTGCTGGCTAACAGTGCGCCCAGCCCGATCTGGGCGACGACGGGTGGCCGGAAGCGCACGAGTTGCCTGCGCAACAGGTAGAGGAGGCACAGCGCCGTCAGGGATATCCACTGGATGGCAAGCGAGGCGACGCCGAAGTAGGTCAGGCGGTCGCCTTCACTGCTGGGTGCGATGGCCAGCACCGCCGCCAGAGACTCGCCCGCCAGCAACACCCAGACCAGGGTCCGCGCCTGCCACAGGGTGTCGAGAGGGCTCAGCACGGTCTGAGGAGAGTGGAGGGGCATGGGCTTGGAGTTCGGGACAGGCCCCCATGATGCCCCAAGCTGTTCGTAAAGCCGGACCTCGACCGCCTTTTGGGGGCCGGATTGTGCCGTTCATTCTGCAAACGCTGGTGCCCTCTGCCTCGGGGCGCTAGCGTGGGCCATCTACAAGGGGAATGGTATGTCTGCCTTACAACCCGCCCAGGGCGAGGCCGGAGGTGCGTTGCGGCGCATCGTCAGGTGCCAGGGTTTCACACTTATCGAGCTGATGGTGACCATCGCCGTGATCGCGCTCATCGCGGCGGTTGCGTCCCCCGCGATGATCACGCTGATGAACTCCAATCGCCTGTCGAGCACTGCCGGCGAACTGGCTTCCGCGGCTCAATTGGCGCGCGCAGAGGCGATCCGCCGAAGTGCGCCGGTCGTTCTTTGCGGCAGTGACGATGGCCTGGAGTGCACGGCCGGCGGTGACTGGAGGGGCTGGGCGGTTGTCGGACAGAACAACCGGGACGCGGACGAAGAGACCATTCGGGGAGGCATTTTCCCCGCCAACCTGGATCTCACCGGTCCCGCTGGCGGCATCACCTTCAATTCGACGGGTCTGATCGCGGCGGCGACGCAGCTGACCGTATGCATCCCGACCGACAAACCGGCGGACAACCAGCGCCTGCTTACCATCAGCGTCGCCGGCCATGTGTTAACCGAGAGAGGCAACGGTGGGGGTGCCTGCCCATGAAGTGTCAGCTTGAGACGCGAGTGCGTCCCCGCAGGGGATCGCCGCATGGTGCGCGCGGCATCCGGGGCGTCAGCCTCATCGAGGTGCTGGTCGCGGTCGTCGTGCTGAGCATCGGACTGCTCGGCGTTGCCGCCATGCAGTCGGTTGCATTGCGCGGAGGTCAAAGCTCGCTGGAAACGAGTCAGGCGGTGATGCAGACCAATGCCATCCTGGATGCCATGCGGGCCAATCGCGCCAATGCCCTGAACTACAACACGGGCGGCATGATCTGTGCGGTGGGTGCTGCAGGTACGTTGGCGCAGAACGATCTGCGGAACTGGATCGAGGACCTGAAGCTCAATATCACCGGTGATGACGACGATACGACGACCTGTGGACAGGTCGCGGGCTGTCCCGACGCATGCGTGATCACCGTGCAATGGGACGACTCGCGCGCCGGTGGAGAGCAGACGCGGACGATCGTCACGAGGACCACGATATGAGCGCGCGTCGGGAGGGTTACAGATCGTTCCTGCGGCAGGCGGCCGGCTTCAGTCTGATCGAGCTGATGGTTGCCCTGGTGCTGGGCCTGCTGGTGGCGGGTGCCGCGTTGGCGATCCTGCAATCGAACCAGGCGACGTATCGTTCCAACGAGGGCCTGAACCGTATTCAGGAGAATGCACGCATCGCCTTCGAACTGATGTCGCGCGATATCCGTGCCGCAGGTGGTAGCGCCTGCTCGCGATTCTCCAACGTGGAAGGCGCCAGTTTCGAGGCAGTCCGTTTCAGTACCGCGCCTATCGAAGGCACCGCCGGCAGCCTCCGGATCTTCTCCGGGGACGATACCGCCTATCGTGTGGCGACCACGACGAGTACGTCGGTGAGGCTGGATGATGAGGACCTGGAGGATGCAACCGATGCATTCTCCGTGGGTGACGTGATCATGTTGTGCAACAGCAACAAGACGCATGTGATCACCGCGACGGGCGTCAGTACCGACACCGTGACCTTCGCCGCGCTGCCGGACTATCCGGTCAATGATCCCGCTTTGCTTCCCTCCGTGACGCTGGCGCGCTTTCGCGACGTGAACTGGTCCGTCTTGCCCAATGGTCGCGGCGGCAGTTCGCTCTTCATGTCGCGCATGGGCGGTGCTCCCGAGGAAGTGATCGAGGGTGTCCAGGACATCGCGTTCGAGTACCTACAGCGCGGCGCCGCCAACTACGCGAATGTCGCGGGGAACGACGTGATCTCGGTGCGGATCGCAATGACGTTGCAGGGTGCGGACGACGACGGACGGGCGATTACGCGCCAGGTGTCGAATGTCATCAGCCTGAGGGGGCGCACGCTATGAGGTACACCCGGTTCCGCGGACAGTCCATGCGGAGTGGGCAACAGGGCATCGCGCTCGTCGTTGTCCTCATTCTGCTCGTGGTGACGGCAATCCTTGGGCTCGCCATCATGAGGAGCTCCGCGATGCAGGAGCGGATGGCGGCCAATCTCCGCGATCGAAGCCTTGCATTCCAGGCGGCCGAGGGCGCATTGCGCTTTGCTCAGGACCAGATCCTGGGCGTCGGAAACTGGGATACCCAGACGCCGGCGGTGGGTGATGCCTGCGTCGACGGGGTGTGCCCGAGCGGATCCGCACCCGTGTGGGTTCCGCTGGATGTAGCGGAGTACGACAGCGTGCGCATTCCCGAGGCGCCGGAGTACTGGATCGAATACATCGGTACCGGCCCCGGCCAGCCGGGCGGATGCGACTCCACCTCCGGCTCCACCTTGAACTGTGCCAATCCTATTTACCGCGTGACAGCGCGCAGCCGTGCCGAAGGCCGTGCCGACGTGCTTGTGCAAGCCACCGTCATCAGCCGCATTCCGGATGAGCCATGAAAATCCAATACTCTCGCCAATCTGATCGCCAGAACGCTGCTCGTCCTCGGCAGTGGTGGAGTCTTTCCGTGGCATTTCTCGCCACGCTGCTCGCGCTGCCGGCCAATGCAGGTATTGCCATTCCCGACCAGCCGCTTACCATCGGTGCGCGCATTCCGCCGAATATTCTCTTCTTGCTGGACAACTCCGGCTCGATGCAATGGGACTATTTGCCGGATGGCACCAATTACAGCAACTTCAGGCGATTCTCATACCTGCACAACAAGCTTTCTTACAATCCGGCCACAACGTATCTGCCTTGGGTTGATTCGACCGGTGCCACTATGGCCGGTGGGCAGAACTATCGCTCGGCATACGCGGGCACAGACCGCATCCCGCCATTCGACAACAGCACGGTGGATCTCAGGGACGAGGTCAGGACGTTCTACATTGCAAAGAACCTGGCCGGGGATCTCAACAGTCAAGCCAATTTCTGGCGCTACCAGATCCACCCGGATGAAGTGATCATCCGTAGTGAATTCATAGGGCGCACGGGAAGTGGGCCCAATTACAACCGTGGCCTGGCTGGCTACGGGTGCTCAACGGATACGGGTACGCAATGGCGCAATTGCGTCCGCGTTACTCCCACGGGACGCACCGAGGCGGAGGAACGACTCAACTATGCCACTTGGTACTCTTACCACAGGACGCGCTACAAGATCGCCAAAGCAGCGTCGGGTCGTGCCTTCTCCGAAATTGGTTCGGAGTATCGCGTAGGCTACCGGAATATTTGGAACGACATGCCGATTAGTGGCACATCGGGCGGCATCAGTTGGTCTAGTCATCCGATCACGCGTGCCAAGCCAATTCCCGTTACTCGCAACAAGGGCTTGTTTGAAGATCCGAGCGGCCCCACCGGTGCCAACAACAACAAGACGGCGTGGTATCAGCGTCTCTACGCGGAGACAGGTAGTGGCTCGACACCGTTGCGTGAGGCTCTGTACCAGGCAGGACAGTACTTCGCAACAGATACGACCAGTACTGGTCCATGGGGAGAGGACCAGTTCGCCTGTCGCCAGAACTTCACCATCCTGACGACCGATGGTTACCGTAACGATGGTGCGTGGACCTCAGTTGCTGAAGAAGACAATGCGGCTGGCACAGCGATCCCCAATCCCAACGGAGCGCCGTATACGTATACGCCTTCGCTGCCGTATTCAAGTCCGCACTCCAACACGCTGGCCGACATCGCCATGCGGTATTGGAAAAACGACCTGCGTCCGGACCTGGATAATGTGGTGCCCAGCTCGACTGCCAATCCTGCGTTCTGGCAGCACATGGTGACTTTTTCGGTATCGCTCGGTGCTGCAGGTACACTGGATCCTGAAACGGACCTGCCGGCAATCACTGCCGGCACCAAGACTTGGCCGTTTCCAACGAACAACCAATCACCAAGCATCGACGATTTGTGGCACGCGGCCGTCAACGGTCGCGGGACGTTTGTGCTGGCCAACAATGCTGACGATTTCGCTCGTGCCCTCCGTAGCGCCCTGAGCGAGATCCGTGGGCGCGCAAGTTCGTTCTCCAATGTCGCCAGCAATACGGTGTCGCTGGACACTGGCGCACAAGTCTTTAATGCGAGCTACGTTCCCGGAAGTTGGACGGGTGAAGTGATCGCGCGCTCGGTCACCGCCTCTGGCGTGGCCAATACCATCAGTTGGGCGGGATCACTACCGGCATGGAGTAGCCGCAAGGTATTCACATCTACGGGTACCAGCGGCACAGCCTTTCCGTCCGGGACACAACTGCCTTTGCTGGCTCGCACAGGCAGCGCATTGAACTATCCGGTTACGGCGACGGACAACGCCAACTACATCAAGGGCGAGGAGCGGCTTGAGGAGCATACCGGTGGGGGCGTACTGCGGAACCGAATCGCCAGCAAGATCGGCGACATCATCGGCTCATCACCGGCTTACGTGAAGGAAACCAATACGCTTTATGTAGGCGCCAACGACGGTATGTTGCATGCATTTGATGCGGCGACTGGAGTTGAGTTGTTCGCCTACATTCCCAGCATCATCAATATCAATCATCTGTCGACGCTGAGTCGCGGTGATTATGCGCATAAATTCTTCGTCGATGGCCCCGTCGTTGTCAGCAATCGGTCGCTCACAGCCAACCGTAATTTTCTCGTAGGTGCTTTGGGCAAGGGCGGCAAAGGCCTGTATGCGCTGGATGTGACTGCTCCGGAGGCCGCGACTGCGACCTCGGTGTACAAGTGGGAGCGCGCTTCAGGCGCCAACATGGGCTTGATCCTCGGCAAGCCGTTCTTTGCCCGGGTACAGACAGGCGCAGCGGCTGTGATCACGGGTAATGGCGTCAACAGCACGAATGAGCGTGCGGTGTTGATGGTGCTGAATGCGGATACGGGGGCTGTGATCCGCGAGATCGACACGGGTATCGGATCCACTGCGCTACCCAATGGTCTGTCGGCCCCCACCGGTGTCTATGGCCCCGACGGCAGGACGCTGGCATATGTCTACGCGGGCGACATGCTGGGCAATGTGTGGAAGTTCGATCTGACCAGTGCCACGCCGGGCGCGTGGACCGCCACCCGTCTGTTTACCGCACAGGACGCTGGCGGCAAGGCGCAGCCCATCAGCGGTGCGCTCGCGCTGGGTGTTCACCCCATTACGAAGAAGCGCTGGGTATTCTTCGGTACGGGTCGCTACCTGACGGCCGAAGACGCGCAGTCGACGAGTGTCGATGTGCAAAGCATGTACGGTTTCGTGGATGAGGGCACGCCGCATGTCCGCGCCAGTCTGACCGCCCGTACCGTGCAGGTAACGGAGGGCAATGTGCGTGCCTTCGAATCGAAATCCGCGCTTCCTGCCACCTCGAAGGGTTGGTATATCGATCTGCCGGCGCGCGGTGAAAGAATCATCCAGGACGCTCAATTGGCCGCCAGATTCATGGTCACGGCCAGTGTGATCCCTTCGGGCGATGCATGTAACGCCGACGGCACGGGCTATATCAACGCGCTGGATGCATTTACGGGGACGGGCGGCGGCATGTCCTACTTCGACTTGGACGGTACGGGTGGCACCGACAATACGGCGGTGTCGGGTGGTCTGCCGGTGGGGTCGGTGAATGTCGGCAACGGCATGCCCACGCTGCCCAGCCTGCTGCGCGGCGTGCTTGTGGTGGGAGGTACGGGTGGCAGTGGTGTGAGCTCGCCGCTGACATCACGGCCGCGGTGGGATCGCGCCTCGTGGCGCGAACTCCGGAGGGACTAACGCATGGAGATCCAGCAGATGAACGTTCCCGCTAGCATGAGAGGCAAGTCGCACGCCGGCTTCTCGCTGATCGAACTGATGGTGGTGGTCGCCATCATCGGCATCATCGCCTCCATCGCGTTACCCAGTTATAACGAGCACGTCAGGAAGAGCAGGCGTGCCGCTGGCACGGCCTGCCTGCTGCAGGCCGCACAGCAGATGGAGCGCTTCTACACGACGTCGCTCGATTACAGCGCGGCAGGCAGCCCGGCTGCGTTCAACTGCGATGGCGACACTACGGACTTCTACACCATCGCGCCAGGCGACCTGGATACAAGGGAGTACGTGTTGACCGCTACGCCGATCGGGCGTCAGTCTGGGGATAGCTGCGGCACGTTGTCCATCGACCAGGCCGGTAATCGGCAGCCGGAGACGCCGGGTTGCTGGTAGGTCGCGGACAGTGAAGGATCCTCGCTCGCCCACAAAAAAGCCGCATCATCACTGATGCGGCTTTTTGTTCAATCTGGCGCCCGAAGTTGGACTCGAACCAACGACCCCCTGATTAACAGTCAAGTGCTCTAACCGGCTGAGCTATTCGGGCGGGGCGCGTATTGTAGCCAGCCCATGCCGCGGGGACAAGCCTCCTCATCCAAGGCGAAGGGCGGCGAAGACGATCAGCATGGTGTGCTGAGATTGCCCCGGACCTTGCGGGCGCGGCCGGTGCCGTTCAGCACCACGCTGCCCGCCACGCGTCCGTCGTAGCAGATCCTGATGGTCAGGTTGGTGCCGTAACTCATGCCAGAAGGCTGGTAACGGACGTGTCGCCGGCCTTGCGTGGACAGGATGCGGACATCAGGATCGCTGGGCACGGTGTCGTTGCGGTAGATGTCGATCTGCTCGTCCGGCCTGCGGTTGCCGTCGGGATCGCGGAAGGACAGCCAATGGCCGCTCCAGTCGGTGCTCTGTCGGCAGGTGCCCGATCCTTCGCTCGGGCAGACCACGACAGGCACGCCCTGGACGATCGCGGTCATCCGCGCCGACGCGAAGTGGGACACGAGCAGGGTCATCGTCGCGTTGACCTGCTGCCGTGCGCGGAAATCCCGCAGCGATGGAATGGCGATGGCGGTCATCAACGCCAGTACCGCCAACGTGACGGATAACTCGACAAGGGTGAATCCGCTCACGCGCGGACAGGCGTGCCCCCCTGCTCGGGGAGACGAAGGCATCCATGCCATCGAAAACTCCTTGATATGAACTGGACGCCGCCAGAGTCCAGCCCGCGGCACGAGGCGGCCATCAGGTCAGTACCTGTCCGCTTGTAGGAGTTTGCCGGCCCGGCGCTCACGTTCGCGGGGATATACTGAAATGTCGATACCCGATCCTCCCCCGATGACTGACCGTTTCCAGCTCGTTTCCCCCTATTCCCCGGCCGGCGACCAGCCGCAGGCGATCAAGAAGCTCGCCGAAAATTTCGAGGCCGGGCTGGCGAAGCAGACGCTGCTCGGCGTGACGGGCTCGGGCAAGACCTACACGATCGCCAACGTGGTGCAGCAGGTGCAGAAGCCGACCCTGATCATGGCACCCAACAAGACATTGGCGGCGCAGCTGTACGGCGAATTCAAGGCCTTTTTTCCGCACAACGCCGTCGAGTACTTCGTCAGCTACTACGACTACTACCAGCCCGAGGCCTATGTTCCCTCGAGCGACACCTTCATCGAGAAAGACAGCTCGATCAACGAGCACATCGAGCAGATGCGGCTGGCGGCGACCAAGACCCTGTTGTCGCGGCCGGATGCGCTGGTGGTGGCCACCGTGTCCGCCATCTATGGCCTGGGCGCCCCGGAAGACTACCTGTCGCTGCGGCTGATCCTGTCCCTGGGCGAACGGATCGACCAGCGCGAGCTGATCCGCCACCTGACCCAGCTGCAGTACACCCGCAACGAATACGAACTGCAGCGGGGCACGTTCCGCGTGCGTGGCGAGATCATCGATGTGCATCCGGCGGAAAGCGACGCCGAAGCCGTGCGCATCGAACTGTTCGACGGCGAGGTCGAGGGACTGAGCCTGTTCGATCCGCTCACCGGCGAATCGCTGCGCAAGTTGCAGCGCTACACCGTCTACCCCAAGACCCACTACGCCACGACCCGCGAGCGCGTGCTGTCGGCGATCGACACCATCAAGGTCGAACTGAAGGATCGCCTGGAGAGCCTGTACGCGCAGAACAAGCTGGTCGAAGCCCAGCGGCTTGCGCAGCGCACCCAGTTCGACGTTGAGATGATGGCGGAGGTCGGCTTCTGCTCCGGCATCGAGAACTACTCGCGCCACCTGACCGGCAAGGCGGCGGGTGAGCCGCCGCCGACGCTGTTCGACTACCTGCCGGCCGATGCGCTGCTGGTCATCGACGAGTCGCACGTGACCATTCCGCAGATCGGCGCCATGTACAAGGGCGACCGCTCGCGCAAGGAGACGCTGGTGGAGTTCGGCTTCCGCCTGCCGTCGGCGCTGGACAACCGGCCGCTGCGGTTCGAGGAATGGGAAGCCCGCTCACCTCGCAGCATCTATGTTTCCGCCACGCCCGGGCCGTACGAGCTGCGCGAATCCAACGGCGAGGTCGTCGAACTGGTGGTGCGTCCCACCGGCCTGATCGACCCGGAAGTGGAGATCAGGCCCGTCGGCACGCAGGTCGACGACCTGTTGTCGCAGATCAACGAGCGCGTGTCGTGGGGCGACCGCGTGCTGGTCACCACGCTGACCAAGCGCATGGCCGAGAACCTGACCGAATACCTCGGCGAACACGGCATCAAGGTGCGCTACCTGCACTCGGACGTCGATACGGTCGAGCGTGTGGAGATCATCCGCGACCTGCGGCTGGGCAAGTTCGACGTACTGGTCGGCATCAACCTGCTGCGCGAGGGCCTGGACATGCCGGAGGTGTCGCTGGTGGCGATCCTCGACGCCGACAAGGAGGGCTTCCTGCGTTCCACCGGCTCGCTGATCCAGACCATCGGCCGCGCCGCGCGCAATCTGCGCGGCAAGGCGATCCTGTACGCCGACAAGATGACCCGCTCGATGCAGGCGGCGATCGACGAGACCGGCCGTCGCCGCGAGAAGCAGGTGGAATACAACCTGGAGCATGGCATCACGCCGAAGTCGGTGGCCCGGCCCATCGTGGACATCCTCGAGGGCGCACGCAGCGAAGCGGCCAGCGAGGGCAAGGGCGGGCGGGGCAAGTCGCGCCGCGTGGCCGAAGAGCCCGCGGAGTACGGCGTGATGGATCCGGCCCAGGCGGTGGCCCGGATCAAGGCGCTGGAGCAGCAGATGTACCAGCACGCGCGCGATCTGGAGTTCGAGGACGCGGCGCGCCTGCGCGACCAGATCCAGCGGCTGAAGGAGGTCAGCTTGGGCGGCTGATGGCCCATCTCCACGCCCCGGTTGTCGGCGACCCCGCTTCCGGGCTAGAATTCGCGCCCCTGCAAAGGGCAGACCGGGCGGTTAGCTCAGCGGTAGAGCACTACCTTGACATGGTAGGGGTCACAGGTTCGAACCCTGTACCGCCCACCACGCTTCCACAGCGTGGATTCCGGACTTCTGGGGCCAGCCCGATGCGCCATCTTCATCACGAGGTGGCCCGCGGCAACGCCGGCCGAGCGTGCGACATGAGCACTACCACCGCCTGAATCTGGTACTGCCCGAGGCACTGCATCCCGTAGGCGCCCTCGTGGCGCTTTTTTCATGTCCGTCCTTCCGCCTGGCCGCCCCGTGCGCCGGCACCCCTCCAGATCGAGTCCGCATCCGATGATCACCATCACGCTCCCCGACGGCAGCCGCCGCGAGTTCGACAACCCCGTCTCCGTCATGGAAGTCGCGCAGTCCATCGGCGCCGGCCTGGCCAAGGCCACGGTCGCTGGCGCGGTCGACGGCGTGCTGGTCGACGCCAGCGACGTCATCGACCATGACGCCTCGCTGCGCATCATCACGCCGAAGGACGAGGAGGGCGTGGAGATCATCCGCCACTCCTGCGCCCACCTGGTCGGCCATGCGGTGAAGCAGCTGTACCCGGACGTGAAGATGGTCATCGGCCCGGTCATCGCCGAAGGTTTCTATTACGACATCTACAGCGAGCGCCCGTTCACGCCGGAGGACCTGGCGGCGGTCGAGCATCGCATGCAGGAACTGATCGCACAGGACTACGACGTCATCAAGAAGATGACGCCGCGCGCCGAGGTCGTGGAGGTGTTCACGTCGCGTGGCGAGGACTACAAGCTGCGCCTGATCGACGACATGGGCCCGGACGTCACCGCGATGGGCCTGTACTACCACCAGGAATACGTGGACATGTGCCGCGGCCCGCACGTACCGAACACGCGCTTCCTGAAGGCGTTCAAGCTGACGCGCATCTCCGGCGCCTACTGGCGTGGCGACGCCAAGAACGAGCAACTGCAGCGCATCTACGGCACGGCCTGGGCGGACAAGAAGCAACTGGAAGCCTATATCCAGCGCATCGAGGAAGCGGAGAAGCGCGACCACCGCAAGATCGGCAAGCAGCAGGAGCTGTTCCACCTGCAGGAAGAGGCGCCGGGCCTGGTGTTCTGGCACCCGAAGGGTTGGGCCATCTGGCAGGTGGTCGAGCAGTACATGCGCAAGGTCTACCGCGACAGCGGCTACCAGGAAGTGCGCTGCCCGCAGATCCTCGACGTCGCCCTCTGGAAGAAGTCCGGCCACTGGGACAACTACAAGGAAAACATGTTCTTCAGCGAGTCGGAGAACCGCACCTACGCGGTCAAGCCGATGAACTGCCCGGGCCACGTGCAGGTGTTCAACCAGGGCCTGCACAGCTACCGCGACCTGCCGATCCGCTACGGCGAGTTCGGCGCCTGCCATCGCAACGAGCCGTCGGGCGCGCTGCACGGCATCCTGCGCGTGCGCGGCTTCACCCAGGACGACGGCCACATCTTCTGCACGGAAGACCAGATCGAGGCCGAGGTCACCGCGTTCCACCAGCAGGCGCTGAAGGTCTACGCGGACTTCGGCTTCGAGGACATCCAGATCAAGATCGCCCTGCGCCCGGAATCGCGCCTGGGCGACGACGCCACCTGGGACAAGGCCGAGGCCGCCCTGCGCGCCGCGTTGCGCAGTTGTGGCGTTGAATGGCAGGAGCTTCCGGGCGAGGGTGCCTTCTACGGCCCGAAGATCGAGTACCACCTGAAGGACGCCATCGGCCGGACCTGGCAGCTGGGCACGATGCAGGTCGATTTCATGATGCCGGGCCGCCTGGGCGCCGAATACGTGGACGAGAACAGCCAGCGCCAGCACCCGGTCATGCTGCACCGGGCCATCGTGGGCTCGATGGAGCGGTTCATCGGTATCCTGATCGAGCACCATGCTGGTGCATTCCCGTCCTGGCTGGCCCCCCAGCAGGCCGTGGTGATGAATATCACCGACGCCCAGGCCGATTATGTGGCCGAAGTCCGGAAAACCCTTGCAAATCAAGGCTTCCGGGTGGCGGCCGATTTGCGGAACGAGAAGATCGGCTATAAGATTCGCGAGCACACGCTGCAGCGGGTGCCATACCTGCTGGTGGTCGGCGACCGCGAGAAGGAGAATGGCGCCATCGCCGTGCGTACGCGTTCGGGGGAAGATCTCGGCAGCATGTCCGTTGCCGCCTTCGCCGAACGTTTGCGGAACGAGCACGCCGCGCAATAATTGGTTCCGGTCCCTGGCGGGCCGGCGCACCCCTCCCTGGAGACTGCAACATCAGCATCCCTGACAACAAGCAAAACCGAAAGAATCACGAAATCCGCGTGCCGCGGGTGCGCGTGATCGGTTCCGATGGCGAGATGATCGGCGTGCTCACGCGCGACGAAGCCCTGGCTAAGGCGGAGGACGAAGGCTTGGATCTGGTCGAGATCCAGCCCAACGCCGAGCCGCCCGTCTGCAAGATCATGGACTTCGGCAAGTTCAAGTTCGAAATGCAGAAGAAGGCCAACGAGGCCAAGAAGAAGCAGAAGCAGGTCGAGATCAAGGAACTCAAGTTCCGCCCCGTCACCGACGAGGGCGACTACCAGATCAAGATGCGCAACATCCGCCGCTTCCTGGAAGAGGGCGACAAGGTCAAGGTCAACATCCGCTTCCGTGGCCGCGAAATGAGCCACCAGGAGCTGGGTCGCGAGATGGCCGCGCGCATCGAGGCCGAACTGGGCGACGAGATCGTCATCGAGTCCCGGCCGCGCCTCGAAGG
The DNA here is from genome assembly GCF_056175725.1 of Pseudoxanthomonas sp. LjRoot206. NCBI lineage: Bacteria > Pseudomonadati > Pseudomonadota > Gammaproteobacteria > Lysobacterales > Lysobacteraceae > Pseudoxanthomonas > Pseudoxanthomonas sp. LjRoot206. The sequence goes on along the minus strand of NZ_JBGFFI010000003.1, from coordinate 88,358 downwards.
CCGCCAGATGGTCATGATGATCGCGCCGAAGAAGAAGTGATCCCGGCCGCCCTCGGGCGCAGGGTCGACGGGAGGGCGCCGCAAGGCGCCTTTCTCGTTTCCGCTATGGCGGCGGGGCTAAGTTGCCGGATTTGCAAGAAAATTCGGCAGCGGGCATAATGCGCGGCCCGGTACGCCGGGAGGCTGTTCGCAGCCGATGGACCCGTCGCAGGTTCCGTTACGGAATCAACGACTTACAAGCCGATATGGGCATGGATGGAAAGAGTGGCCTTTCAATCTTCGTGGCGAAGCCGCAAAGCATTGAAAGGCGCCGCCCGGATCAGTGACATAAACCGTCAAGGACATAGCAATGCCCAAGATCAAGACCCACCGGGCGGCGGCGAAGCGTTTTCGCAAGACCGCATCCGGCAAGTTCAAGGCTGGCCACGCCAACCGTAGCCACATCCTCACCAAGAAAGCGACCAAGCGTAAGCGCGGCCTTCGTGCGACGAACATCATTCGCGCCGAAGACAGCGGCCGTCTGAACCGCATGCTTCCCTACCTCTGAGGACTGAGACATGGCACGAGTTAAGCGTGGCGTGACGGCGCGTCGCCGTCACAAGAAAGTTCTCCACCTCGCCAAGGGCTACTACAACGCCCGTCGCAAGGTGTTCCGCGTCGCCAAGCAGGCGGTGATCAAGGCGGGTCAGTACGCCTACATCGGCCGCAAGCAGAAGAAGCGCAATTTCCGTTCGCTGTGGATCACGCGTATCAACGCGGCGGCCCGTCTGAACGGTCTCAGCTACAGCCGTTTCATGAATGGCCTGCTGAAGTCCGGCATCACCCTGGACCGCAAGGTGCTGGCGGACATCGCCGTGCACGACGCGGTCGGTTTTGCGGCCCTGGCCGAGAAGGCGAAGGGCGCACTCGCGGCGTAAGCCGCGTCTCCACCGTAAAGCACTCCGGCAGTCCACCGCCGGGAACACGTGGGGAAGGGCGCGAGTCCTTCCCCATTGTTTTTTGTGGGTTGCCGTCATTCCGGCAAATGCCGGAATCCATCTTGATCTTCGCGCGCAAGGCCGCCAAACGCGAAGCAGATGCTACGGCAGAATGGATCCCGGCTTTCGCCGGGATGACGACACGAGGCCCGATCAAGAAATGAGCGAAATCGAATCCCTGTCCACGCAGGCACTGGCCGACATCGCCGCCGCGCAATCGCCCGACGTGGTGGAACAGTTGCGTGTCGCGCTGCTCGGCAAGAGCGGCAGCATCACCACGCAGCTGAAGCAACTGGGGGCATTGCCTGCCGACCAGCGCAAGGCCGCCGGCGAAGCCATCAACCGCGCGCGCGATGCGATCGGCGAGGCCTTGTCGATGCGCAAGTCCGTGCTCGAGGACGCCGCGCTCGACGCGCGTCTGGCAGGCGAGACCATCGACGTGACGCTGCCGGGCCGCAACGGTACGCGCGGCGGCCTGCATCCGATCAGCCGCACGCTGGAGCGTATCGCCGACATCTTCGGTCGCCTGGGCTACGAACTGGCCGACGGTCCGGAAATCGAGGACGACCAGCACAATTTCGAGGCGCTGAATTTCCCGCCGCACCATCCGGCGCGCGCCATGCACGACACGTTCTACTTCGGCGACGGCCGCCTGCTGCGCACGCACACCTCGGGTGTGCAGGTGCGCTACATGGACATGCACCAGCCGCCGCTGCGCATGATCGCCGCAGGTAAGGTCTACCGTAGCGACAGCGACCAGACCCATTCGCCGATGTTCCACCAGGTGGAGGGCCTGCTGGTGGACGAGCACTCGACCTTCGCCGACCTCAAGGGCACGCTGGCCGAATTCGTGCGTGCGTTCTTCGAGCGCGACTTCGAGATGCGCTTCCGCCCCAGCTATTTCCCGTTCGTGGAACCGGGTGCGGAAGTCGACATCGCCTGGCAGCAGCCCGATGGCAGCACGCGTTGGCTGGAAGTGCTGGGTTGCGGCATGGTGCATCCGAACGTGCTGCGCAACTGCGGCATCGATCCGGAGCGCTACACCGGCTTCGCGTTCGGCCTTGGCGTGGAGCGTTTCGCGATGCTGCGCTACGGCGTCAACGACCTGCGCGCGTTCTTCGAGAACGACGTGCGGTTCCTGAAGCAGTTCGCGTAAGGCCTCGCGGTATCACGACACCTGACCCATGACGACGGCGGGCCAAGGCCCGCCCTACGGATCACGAACGATGAAGTTCTCTGAAAACTGGCTGCGCAGTCATGTCCCCACCCAGGCCACCCGCGACGAACTGTCCGCGACGCTGACCGCCATCGGCCTGGAGGTCGAGGAGGTCACTGCGCTGGGCGATGGACTGGCGAACGTGGTGGTAGCGCGCATCGTCGAATGCGCCAAGCATCCCGAGGCCGACCGTCTCCAGGTCTGCCAGGTGGATGCCGGTCAGGGTGGTCTGCTGCAGATCGTCTGCGGCGCGCCGAACGCGCGCCCGGGCCTGCTGGCGCCGCTGGCGATGGTCGGCGCGAACGTCGGCGGCATCGCCATCAAGGCGGCCAAGCTGCGCGGGGTGGAGTCCAACGGCATGCTGTGTTCGGCCAAGGAACTCGGCATCGACGCCGATGCTTCCGGTCTGCTTGAGTTGCCGGCCAACGCGCCGGTCGGCACGCCCGTGGCCGACTACCTGCAACTTCCCGATGCCAGCATCGAGATCAAGCTGACACCGAACCGCGCCGACTGCTTCAGCGTGCGCGGCATCGCCTATGACGTCGCGGCCTCGCTGGGCAGTGAAGTCAAGCCTTTCGACGCCACGCCCGTGCCGGCGCAGAGCTTGTCGGCGGTGAGTGTCGAACTGGAGGCCGGCGCGCGCGTGCCTCGCTTCGCCGGACGCGTGATCGAGGGCGTCGACGCCACGGCACCGTCGCCGGTGTGGATGATCGAGCGCCTGCGCCGCAGCGGCGTGCGCCCGATCAGCTTCCTGGTCGACGTGACCCAGTACGTGATGCTGGAGCTCGGCCAGCCGATGCACGCCTTCGACAAGGACGCGCTGGAGGGCGGCATCGTCGTGCGTTCGGCGCGCAAGGACGAAACCGTCGCGCTGCTGGACGGCCGTACCGTGGCGCTCGACGACGAGTTCCTGGTGGTCTCCGATGGACGTGATGGCCGCGCGGCGCGCGCCGTCGCGCTCGGCGGGATCATGGGTGGGCTCGATACCCGCGTCACCGACACCACGCGTAATGTCTTCCTCGAAGCCGCGCACTGGATTCCGTCGGCCATCATCGGCCGCAGCCGCAAGCTCGGCCTGCATACCGACGCCGGCCATCGCTTCGAGCGCGGCGTCGACCCGGAACTGCCGCGCATCGCGGTGGAATACGCCACCCGCCTGATCCTCGAGGTCGCCGGCGGAACGCCCGGTCCGACGACGGTGGTCGAGCATGCGGAACACCTGCCCAAGCCGACCGCCATCCTGCTGCGGCGCGCACGCATCGCGCGCGTGCTGGGCGTCGATATCCCGGATGCGGAAGTCGAGCGCATCCTGCGCGCGCTCGGCCTGCAGGCGGCCGTGGTCGCCGAGGGCTGGAGCGTGGTCGCGCCGAGCCGGCGCTTCGACATCGCCATCGAGGAAGACCTGATCGAGGAGCTGGCGCGCATCCACGGCTACGACCGCGTGCCGACCACGCTGCCGGGCGGGGCGACCCGTGTCGCCGCGCCCAGCGAAACGCGGGTCGAGGACGGCGTCGTGCGTCGGCAGCTGGCGGCACGCGATTACTTCGAGACGGTGAACTTCGCCTTCGTCGACGCGCACTGGCTGGCGCAGTGGGGCGCCGGCGACGGGGCCGTTCCGCTGGCGAATCCGCTCAGCGCCGAACTGGCGATCATGCGTACCCGCCTGCTGCCCGGCGTGGTGGCGGCGTTGCAGCGCAATGCGGCGCGCCAGGCCGGCCGCGTACGCCTGTTCGAGATCGGCAACGTGTTCCAGGCACCGGCGCAAGCCGGCGATGCGCCTGCCGAGTCGCTGCGCATCGCCGCCGCGATCACTGGCGATGCGGCGGCCGAGCAATGGGGTCTGCCCACACGCAAGGCCGATTTCCACGATCTCAAGGGCGACCTGGAGAGCGTCGCTGCGCTGGCGGGCGCGACCCTCGAGTTCCGTCCCTCGCAGGCCGCGCATGGCCATCCGGGCCGTTCGGCCGACATCTACCGCGACGGTACCGCGATCGGCTGGATCGGCCAGCTGCATCCGCGCCTGCAGCGACAGCTGGATCTCGACGCCGAGGTCGTGGCGTTCGAACTGGACCTGGCGCCCCTGACCGCCCGCACGCTGTCGCGTGCGGCGGAGCTGTCGCGGTATCCGTCCGTCCGTCGGGACCTCGCGTTCGTCGTGGCGGAAGACGTGTCGTGGGCCGACCTCGCCGCGACGGTCAGGCGCGCCGCCGGCCCGCTGCTGCGCGATGTCCAGCTGTTCGACCGCTACGTCGGGCAGGGGGTCGAATCCGGTCAAAAGAGTCTCGCTATGGGCTTGATTTTGCAGGACAACTCACGCACTCTCACTGAAGGCGACGTGGCGCAGGTAGTGGCGGCCGTCGTGGCCGCGATCGACGAAGCGCATGGCGCCAGGATCCGCGGATGAACGGTATGAAGGCAGTGGCGAGGCCGGTGACGGCCGCAATGGGGACGCAGTAATCCATGGCATTGACGAAGGCGGAGATGGCCGAGCGTCTGTTCGACGAGGTCGGCCTGAACAAGCGCGAGGCGAAGGAATTCGTCGACGCGTACTTCGACGTGCTGCGCGAGGCCCTGGAACAGGGCCGGCAGGTGAAGCTGTCGGGGTTCGGCAATTTCGACCTGCGCCGCAAGAACCAGCGCCCAGGCCGCAATCCGAAGACGGGTGAGGAGATCCCGATCTCGGCACGGACGGTAGTGACCTTCAGGCCAGGCCAGAAACTCAAGGAGCGGGTGGAAACGTATGCTGGATCCGGGCAGTAACCGCGAGCTTCCGCCGATTCCGGCCAAGCGCTACTTCACCATCGGTGAGGTGAGCGAGCTGTGCGACGTGAAGCCGCACGTGCTGCGGTACTGGGAGACCGAGTTCCCCAGCCTGGAACCCGCCAAGCGCCGCGGCAACCGTCGCTACTACCAGCGCCATGACGTGCTGATGGTGCGCCAGATCCGCGGCCTGCTGTACGAACAGGGCTACACCATCGGCGGTGCGCGCCTGCGCCTCGAAGGTGAGGGCGCCAAGCAGGAGTCCGCGATGAGCGCGCAGATCGTGCGCCAAGTGCGGATGGAGCTGGAAGAAATCCTGCAGTTGCTGCGCCGGTGATGTTCGACGGCGCTCCTGCTGGGAGTCGCCGAGGAATTCCGGCTATAATGCGCGACCCGTCGAAAGGCGGGCCGATCCGCGAGATTCGGGGCGTAGCGCAGCCTGGTAGCGCATCTGCCTGGGGGGCAGAGGGTCGTCGGTTCAAATCCGGCCGTCCCGACCAATCGCGGTTCGACATCAAGCCTGCGCCGACGCGTGGGCTTTTTTGTGCCCGTCGTGCGCCGCTGGCGATGACGGATCCCGGCCACCGCCTGCAGGACCGTCCATGCCCTCGATGACCGATGCGTTGATCCGCGACCTGGAGTTGGCGCCGCATCCGGAAGGCGGTTACTTCCGCCGCGTCTACGAGTCGGCCAAGCGCACCGAGGTCAACGGCATCGAGCGTCCCGCGTTGACCGCCATCAAGTTCCTGTTGCCGGAGGGCGTGGTGACCCGCTGGCATCGCGTCGACGCGACCGAGGTCTGGGACTGGCACGACGGCAGCGCCATGGAGCTGTCGATGTTCGATCCCGACCAGCGCACGCTGACGCGCGTGCAACTGGACACCTCCGCGCGGGGCGGGCAATCGAACCAGGTCGTGCCGGCGGGCGTCTGGCAGAGCGCGCGCTCGCTGGGCGAATTCACGCTGGTCGACTGTTCGGTGTCGCCGGGATTCAGCTGGAAGGGATTCGAGCTGATGCAGAGCGGCAGCGACGTCGCCCACCGGTTGCGCGAAGCGGGCGGTAAGGTCGCCTGAACGAAGTCCCCCCGGCAGCGCCACGCGGCGCGCCGCCACGGTTTCCCGCAGGCACACTCGCGACTCTTCCGCATGGAGTCGCCGGGATGCGTCTGTCGTTCTACGGAATGCTGTGGTTGTCGCTGCTGGCCTGGTCGGCCCCTGCGGATGCGCAGGAGGCGCCGGAAAACGCATCAGCGCCGACGGCGCAAGAAGGCGTGATCGACATGGATGCGGTCGTCGTCGCCGGCGTCCAGCCCGGTCCCGGGCTTTGGAAGGTGCGCCGCGGCGACCATCTGCTTTATATCCTGGGCACCCAGTCGCCGTTGCCGAAGAACATCACCTGGCGTTCGGACGAAGTCGACCAGGTGCTGCAGCTCGCCGATGAAGTCCTCGCATCGCCGGGCATCAACGTCGATGCCGATGTCGGTTTCTTCCGCGGGCTCACCCTGCTGCCGTCCGCCCTGAAGGCGTCCAAGAATCCGGACGGCCAGAAGCTACAGGACGTCCTGCCTGCCGATCTCTACGCCCGCTGGAGCGTGCTTAAGCAGCGTTACGCGCGTCGCGACGGCGGCATCGAAAAGAAGCGGCCGCTGATCGCGGCCTACCAGCTCTACGCCGAAGCCTTGTCGGACTCAGGCCTGCGCGAGGGTGGTGTCATCGATCCCGTCATCGATGCGGTGCTCAAGCAGCGCAAGATGAAGCGCACGCCGACGCTGCTGAAGATCAAGCTGGAGGATCCGCGCGAGGCGCTGGCGGACTTCCGCAAGGAAGCCCTCAAACCCGAAGACCTGGTCTGCTTCGGCAAGACGCTCGACGTCATCGAGCGCGATCTCCCGCAGGTCGCGGCGCGTGCCAATGCTTGGGCCGTCGGCGACTGGACAGCACTGCGGTCGGGCTCGCGCCAAGATTGGCAGCAGGCCTGTGCGACGGCGTGGTTCAACACCGAGACGGCCCGCAAGCGCGGGATCTCCGATATCGAGGCGCGCATGCAGGCGCGCTGGATGGAGGTCGTGGAGGGTGCACTGCAGAAGAACCGGATCACCTTCGCCACGCTGTCGGTGTGGCAGCTGGTCAAGCCGGATGGCTACCTGGCCGCGCTGCAGGCGAAGGGATACGAGGTGGAAGCGCCGGAGTGATCCGGCGCCGGGATCGCCGACTCAGCCAGCAGCGGTCATCGGCGGCTGCGTGGCCGCCAGTGCAGGCCAGCGCTTCAGCACGCTGGCACGGATACCGGCCGCATCGATACCGGCCTCGGCCAGCAGGTCCTCACGGCTGGCGTGATGCTGGAACTCGTCCGGCAGGCCCAAGTGCAGCACCGGCAGCGACACGCCCTCGGCATTGAGCAGTTCGGCGACGCCGGAGCCCGCGCCGCCCATCACCACGTTGTCCTCGATGGTGACGAAGCCTTGGTGCGTCTTCGCCAGATCGAGGATCAGGTCGCGGTCCAGCGGCTTCACGAAGCGCATGTTCACTACGCTGAGGCCCAACTCGCGTCCCACCTGTTCGGCGGCGGCGACGGTGGAGCCGAAGGCGAGCAGCGCCACGCGGTTGCCGCGCACGCGCAGGTCGGCCTTGCCGATCGGCAGCGTGTCGAGCGTGGACTGCAGCGCCACGCCTGGACCGGTGCCGCGCGGGTAACGCACCGCAGCCGGACCTTCGAAATGGTAGCCGGTGCTGAGCATCTGACGGCATTCGTTCTCGTCCGCCGGCGCCATCACCACCATGTGCGGCACGCAGCGCAGGTAGCTCAGATCCAGATTGCCGGCGTGCGTGGCGCCATCCGGCCCGACCACGCCGCCACGGTCGATGGCGAACAGCACGTCGAGCTGCTGGATCGCGACGTCGTGCACCAGCTGGTCGTAACCGCGCTGCAGGAAGGTCGAATAGATCGCGACCACCGGCTTGCTGCCCTCGCAGGCCATGCCCGCGGCCAGCGTCACCGCATGCTGCTCGGCGATGGCGACATCGAAGTAGCGCTCCGGATACTCCTTGCTGAAACGCACCAGGCCGGAGCCTTCGCGCATCGCCGGCGTGATGCCGAGCAGCTTCGGCTCGGCGGTGGCCATGTCGCACAGCCAGTCGCTGAAGATGTCCGTGTAGCTCGGCTTCTTCGCGCCGCCCTTGCTGACCAAGCCTTTTTCCGGATCGAAGGGACCCACGGCGTGGTAGCCGATCTGGTCGCCTTCAGCCAACTCGTAGCCCTTGCCTTTGGTGGTCAGGACGTGGAGCAGCTGCGGGCCCTTGAGGGTCTTCAGCGTCTTCAGCGCGCCGACCAGCGCCTCGACATCGTGACCGTCGATCGGGCCGGTGTAGTGGAAGCCCATTTGTTCGAACAGCGTGGACGGTACGAACATGCCCTTCCAGTGCTCTTCCCAGCGGCGCATGAAGCGCGCCGGTGGCTTCTTCTTGTCGCCCAGCAGTTTCTTGCCGCCTTCGCGCAGGGCATTGAGCGTGCGGCTGCTGCTCATCCGGCCCAGCATCTTGGTCAGACCGCCGACGTTCTCGGAGATCGACATCTGGTTGTCGTTGAGGATCACCAGCAGGTTCGGTTCCGGCTCCATGCCGCCGGCGTGGTTCAGCGCCTCGAAGGCCATGCCGGCCGTCATCGCGCCATCACCGATCACGGCGACCACCTTGCGATCGTCGCCCTGCTGCTGCAGCGCGATGGCCATGCCGAGCGCGGCGGAGATCGAGGTGGACGAATGGCCGACGCCGAAGGTGTCGTACTCGCTTTCCTCGCGCTTCGGGAACGGCGCCACGCCGTCCTTCTGCTTCACCGTGTGGATGCTGTCGCGGCGGCCGGTCAGGATCTTGTGCGGGTAGGTCTGGTGGCCGACGTCCCACACCAGGCGGTCGCGCGGGGTGTCGAACAGGTAGTGCAGGGCGACTGTCAGTTCGATCACGCCCAGGCCCGCGCCGAAATGCCCGCCGCTCTTGCCGACCGACTCGATCAGGTAGCCGCGCAGCTCCTCGGCGATGGCGGGCAGTTCGGACTCGTCGAACTGGCGCAGATCGGCCGGGACGTGGATACGTGAAAGTCGGGGATAGCGGTCGGGGGCGATCATCGGCAGGGGGCTGGTTCTGAGCCGTCATTGTCCCCCCCCGATGTGAAGCGGGGCAAGCAAACACGTGAAGCGGGCGTGGCCCTGGCCCGGGCGGTTCAGGAAAGCCGCCCGCCAGGCGGCGAAGCTCAGGCGGACAGCTTCGACTTTTTCGGCAGCTGCGCCTTCAGGAAGGCCATCTGGTCGGCCAGGGTGAGCGGGCGCGCTTGCGATCTGCCAGTGGCAGATCGCGCGTCAGCGAACGCACGCACGCAAGTGCGGGCGGGGCATCCTGGCAATGAATCAAGCCGAAAGCTTCGACTTCTTCGGCAGCTGCGCCTTCAGGAAGGCCATCTGGTCGGCCAGGATGTTGCGGTTCGACAGGATCAGGTGCTCGATCCAGCTGGGCCGGTACGGCACGGCCAGCAGCGGCATGTGCGCCTGCTGCGGCGTGCGGTTGCTCTTGCGCGAATTGCAGTGGAAGCAGGCCGAAACCACGTTTTCCCAGATGTCCTTGCCGCCCTTGGACAACGGCAGCACGTGGTCGCGGGTCAGGTGCGGGCGCGAGTACTCATGGCCGCAATACAGGCACAGGTGGGCGTCGCGGGCGAACAGTGCGGTGTTGGTCAGCGTCGGCGTGGGCGACAGCGCATGCGCTCGGGCATGGCCGCGCGAGGCCACGATGGGATGCAGTTCGATCAGGCTCTGTTCGCCTGTCAGGCGCGAGACGCCGCCGTGCACGTGCAGGCAGGGATCGCCCAGTGTCCAGGCGACCGCGCCGCGCGCGTACAGGCAGGTCGCGTCCTGCCAGTTGATCCAGTCGAGCACACGCCCGTGCGCATCCAGCGACAGCAGTCGCAGGGCGGCGGGGTGGGGACGGGGGGACGACGGAGACGGGACCGGCGTGGAACAGGGACCGGTCTGGACCAGGTGAAGCTGAGCTCTGTCTGCTTCCATGGAGAAGCAGGTTATACCCAAATGTTGACGAAATGTGTATAGCGCGCGGCTTTTCTTCGGAGGAGCGCGCCAGCCGCGCTCCCCCGGTGCTGGTTCACTCGCCGAAGCGCGCGTCGTCCATGGCCATCAGCGTGTCCGCGCCGGACTCGATCGCAGCGGCATGGGCCAGGGTGCGCGGCAGGATGCGGGCGAAGTAGAAGCGCGCGGTTTCGCGCTTGGCCTGCTTGAACGCATCGCCGTGCGCCGATGCATCGGCGGCGGCCACGCTGCGCGCCCACCAGTAGGCCAGTACCACATAGCCCGAGTAGAACAGGTAGTCCGTGCTCGCCGCGCCGATTTCCTCGGGGTTCGCCGCCGCCCGCTGCAGGATGTTCTTCGTCAGGCCGGCCCATTCGGCCGCCTTCTGCTGCAGCGGATCGATGAACTCCGTCAGCGTGGCATCGTCCTTGTGCTGCTGGACGAAGGCATGCACGTCGGCGAGGAACAGCTTCAGGCCGGCGGCCTGCGTCGCCGCGGTCTTGCGGCCCATCAGGTCGAGCGCCTGGATGCCGGTGGTACCTTCGTACAGCGTGGTGATGCGGGCGTCGCGCGCCAGCTGTTCCATGCCGTGCTCGTGGATGTAGCCATGGCCGCCGAAGCACTGCAGCGCGTGGTAGGTGTTCTCGATACCCCATTCGGTCTGGCAGGCCTTCGAGATCGGCGTGAGGAAACTCACCAGCGTATCGGCGCGCTCGCGCTCGGCGGCGTCTTCCGCATGGTTCGCGATGTCGATCAGCGTGCCGGCATGCAGCGCGAGCAGGCGGCTGCCTTCCACCAGCGACTTCACCGTCAGCAGCATGCGCCTCACGTCCGGGTGGACGAGGATGGGATCGGCCGGTTTGTCGGGGAACTTCGCACCGCTCAGCGAGCGCGTCTGCAGGCGATCACGCGCGTAGCGCAATGCGTTCTGGTAGGCGCGCTCGCTCAGGCCGATGCCCTGCAGGCCCACGCCGAGGCGCGCGGTGTTCATCATGGTGAACATCGCCTGCAGGCCCTTGTGCGGCTGGCCGACCAGATAGCCCTGAGCGCCATCGAAATTCATCACACAGGTGACCGACGCCTTGATGCCCATCTTGTGTTCGATCGAGCCGCACGACAGCGCGTTGCGCTCGCCGACCGTGCCGTCGCGCGCCACCTTGAACTTTGGGGTGACGAACAGCGAGATGCCCTTCGCGCCGGGTGGTGCGTCCGGCAGCTTGGCCAGCACCAGGTGCACGATGTTGTCGGTCAGGTCGTGCTCGCCGGCGGTGATGAAGATCTTGGTGCCGGTGATGGCATAGCTGCCATCGGCGTTCGGTTCGGCCTTGGTCTTCAACAGGCCGAGGTCGGTACCGCAGTGCGGTTCGGTCAGGCACATGGTGCCGGTCCAGCGGCCATCCACGAGCGGCTTGAGGAAGACCTCCTGCTGCCACGCCTCGCCGTGGTGCTTGAGCGCTTCCACCGCGCCATGCGAGAGCAGCGGGAAGTTGCCCCAGGCCAGGTTGCTGGCATTGACCAGTTCGTTGAGCGGCACGCCCATCGTATGCGGAAGGCCCTGGCCGCCGAGTTCGGGCGAAGCCGTCAGCCCGGTCCAGCCGCCGTCCACGAACTGCGAGTACGCGGCCTTGAAGCCCGGCGGCGTGGTGACCTCGCCGGTGGCCTTGTCGAGCTGGCTGCCGATTTCATCACCGACGCTGTTCAGCGGTGCGAGCACCGTTTCGGTGAAGCGCGCGGCTTCGTCCAGCACGGCGTCGAGGATGTCGCGGGTGGCCTCGCTGTAGCCGAGGCGCTGGAACAGCGGCTCGACGCCCAGCACGTCGTACAGGGCGAAGCGGAGATCGGTCAGGGGAGCTTTGTAGGACGCGGGCATGCGGGCTCTCGGAATCGAAGTTGAAGGAGACAGCCGCGCTCAGCGCAGCACGCCGTCCAGGCCGGGGACGGGATTGAGGGTATTGCGGGTGTCGACGTCGAAGCTGCGCTGCTTGGCCTCTTCCGGCGTTGCGGCTGCGGTGCCCTTCAGCGTGTACGGGAGCGTGCGGCGGCCCGCGAGCGCGTCCGCTACCACGATGCGGCCGGCGCTACTGGGCGAGAACGCGACGGTGACCACGTCCGCCGATTCGGGGCCGACCGACAGGCCGGGCGTCGCGCGCAGCTTGCCGGCTTCCTGGTCGCCGACCTGGACGTCGACGTCCACCGTGTCGAAGCGCATCGGGATGCTGCTGTAGTTCTGCAGCCGCAGGTCCACAGCCCATTGGCCATCGGCCTTCACCGTCAGCTGCTGCACGCTGACGGCAGGATCGGAGACGCGCCGGACCACGCCGTCGCCGCAACCTGCCAGCAGGGCCGTCGCGGCCAGAAGGGCCAGCAGGGAAGTACGTCGCATCATGCCGCGGCTCCATGAGGGAATGCGGCAGGATACTACGGCGTATGGCGGACGGAATGACAGTCCGGACGACGGATGCGGATCAGTCGTGCTGCGCTGCGGCAGGTTTCCACACGAAGGTGGCGATGCTGCGCGCGGGCAAGGTGTAGTCGAACGCGAGCTCGCCATGCCTGACGCTGAAACGGCGAGCCTGCTTCGCGGAATTGGCCATGAGCAGCACCAACGAGCCATCGTCGGCATTGCGGAAGGCGACGTTGTCCAGATCGCCGGTGGCATCGCTCGACGCGATCCGGTGGGCACCCGGCCGCACGAACCGGCTGGCATGCGCCAGCGCGTAGTACTCGTCGGTACGGGTGACGGCGCCGGTGCGCGAGTCGATGGTCACCACGCCGCGGCAGGTGTCGCAGCCGCCCGCGTAGGGTCCGTTGTTTTCGTCCAGCGCGAGATTCCAGAACAGTGCGCCGCGTGCCCAGTGGCGTGCGCTGCGGATGATGATGTTCTTCATCTGCAACGGCAGGCCGCCGCTGCGCACCGGCTCCCAGTCGCCACCGGAACACTCGGTCATGTAGGCGTCCTTGTCGGGGAAGGCGTCGTGCACGGGCGACTGCGCCGCCACGTCGCCGCCATAGCAATGCCACGCCACCGCAGCGACATGCGGATTGGCCTTCGCGTCGCCCAGCACGCCCAGCGGTTCCTGCGGCTTGTCCCAGTTGTGGTCCCAGTCGAAGATCAGCGGGCCGTTGCCGCGCGCCGCGATCATCGGGCCCAGGTGGTCGCCGATCAGGCGCGCGCGCGCCGGCGCGTTGAGCCGCATGCCGGGATAGTCCTTGGGCTCGTAGTCCGGTTCGTTCTGCACGGTCAGCGCGAAGATCGGGATGCCCTCGGCCGCATACGCGTCCACGTACTTCAGCAGGTAGCGCGAGAACGCGTCGTAGTACTGCGGCTGAAGCTTGCCCTGGATCAGGCTGTTGCTGTCCTTCATCCAGCCGGGTGCGCTCCATGGCGAAGCCATGATCTTCAGTTGCGGATTGATCGCCAGCATCGCGCGCGCCACCGGGATCACGTCGCCGCGGTTCTCGTCGATGCTGAAGTGCTTCAGTTCCGGATCCGGCTTGTCGTCCGGCGTGTCGTCCAGGCTGTAGTGGTGCCGCGAGAAATCCGACGCGCCGATGGTCAGGCGGGAGAAGCTGAGTCCCAGGCCGCCGTCGTCGCGCCCGAACAACTCCTTCAGCAACGCGTCCCGCTGCGCAGGATCCAGCTTGTGCTGGATCAGCCACGCCGACGAGTCGGTCAGCGATGCGCCGAAGCCGACCATCTCCTGGAAGCGCTTGCCGTCGTCGACCTCGATGCGTGGGGTCGTCAGGCCTGCATCGGCGTCGAATCGCGCAGGGGTGGACGCGGCGAGCGTGGTCCTGTGGTCGGCCGTCGTGATCCATACGGCGACGTCCTGTGCTTGCGCCAGCGGATTGAACGCGAGCGTCAGCAGGGCGAACGAACGGAGCAGGCGGAGTCGGCTGTGTTGGCGCATCGGGAATTCCTCGCAAAGAGCGTCTGGGGGTGTCGCGAACCCCTCCCGGAATCCACGCAAAGCGGGTGCTGCAACGCAGCGAAACTTTCTGGGCGCGTAGCCACGCGTTTAGCGAATCCGATGCTGCGCGCGGTTACATCTCACTGTTGTTAGGAATTTGTTGACAGTGCATTGAAGCTTCTATATGACAGCGCTGTCAACAGTGGTTGGAGAGGGACAAGATGAAGCAGTCGAACAACAAGCATCCATCCTCGCGTCTTGCACCGCGCAGGCAGCATCTCGCGATCGCATGCTGCCTTGCACTGGCGTTTCCGGTCGTCGCGAACGCGCAGCAGGCGGCGTCCTCTACCGACCCATCTGTCGAGACGCTCGATACGGTCAAGGTGACCGGTATCCGCGCGGCCATCGCCAACGCAGTGGAGACGAAGAACGAATCCACCTCCATCGTGGAAGCGGTATCGGCCGAAGACATCGGCAAGCTGCCCGACATCAGCATCGCGGACTCGATCTCCCGCCTGCCGGGCCTGGCGACGCAGCGCGTCGATGGCCGTTCGCAAGTGATCAACATCCGCGGCATGTCCGAGCAGTTCGCCGGCACGCTGCTGAATGGCCGCGAGCAGGTGAGTACGGGCGACAGCCGCGGCGTGGAGTTCGACCAGTATCCGGCGGAGCTGATGAACGCGGTGGTGGTCTACAAGACCCCGGATGCGTCGCTGATCGGACAAGGCCTCTCGGGCACCGTCGATCTGCAGACCGTTCGCCCGTTGAGCGTCGGCGAACGGCGCATCGTGTTCAGTGGCCAGGGCGAGTACAACTCGCTGGGTGGCCTGACCTCCGGTGGCGACGACAAGGGCTATCGCGTGGCCGCGTCGTATGTCGACCAGTTCGCCGGCGACACGATCGGCGTGGCACTCGGCGTGGCGCGACTGAATTCGCCCTTCCAGGAAGAGCACTACAAGGAATGGTGGTGGGCGAGCGGCGAGACGCTCAATGGCTGGGGCGCTCCGGCGCAGGCGGGCCGGCCCGCCGACGCCATCCTGCTGCAGGGGTTCGAGGGATGGGTGAAGTCGCGTGAACTCACGCGCGATGGCGTGATGGGCGTGCTGGAGTTCAAGCCGAACGCCAACTTCCACAGCATCGTCGACGTGTACTACTCGAAGTTCGAGCAGGACGAGCTGATGCGCGGCCTGATGTCGAACAACGATCCCTGGTTCACCAGCGACAGCGGCACTTCGGTCGGTTACTCGAACCTCGGCTACAGCGACTTCCATGGCCAGCGGGTGGCGACCAGCGGCACGCTGCTCGGCGTGCAGCCGATCGTGCGCAACGACAACAACACGCGCGAGGACAAGCTGACGTCGGTCGGCTGGAACACCAGCTACAGGCTGGAACCGATGACGTTCAGCCTGGACCTCAGCTACTCCAAGGCGGAACGCGAGCAGTCGGTGCTGGAGACCTACGCCGGCATGGCGACCCCGTTCAACCTGGACTTCAGCAATCCGCTGCATCCCAGCTTCGGCCACTACTCGCTGCCCGACATGTCGGATCCTTCGCGGGTGCTGCTGTCGGATCCGCAGAACTACAACCACGACGGACGCATGGAGAACTCGTGGCAGGAGGATGAGCTGAAAGCGGCCCGCTTCCAGTTCACCCGCGACATCGAATCCTCCGACTTCCTGCGCAGCTACGATCTCGGCGTCAACTTCAACCGCCGGACCAAGCAGAAGCGCGCCGACGTGTACTTCGCCGACCTGCTGAACGGGCGGACGCCGGTCGCCGTGGATTCCTCCTTCCTGCAGTCGCCGACGTCGCTGGACTTCCTCGGCCTGGGCAACGTACTCACCTACAACCCGCGCTCCGTACTGGGTCGCTACTACAACGTCTACCTCAGCGAAGACAACAATGACGTGCTGAAGGACTACACGGTCGACGAGGACGTCACCACCTTCTACGCCAAGGCGAACCTGGACATGGACCTGACCGACCGCGTCCGCCTGCGCGGCAATGTCGGCGTGCAGTACATTCGCACGGACCAGTCGTCGACCGCGTTCAATGCCAACAACGGCGTCGTCGCGGGTTCGCAGACTCTCGGCACGACCTACGGCGACATCCTGCCCAGCCTCAACCTGGCGGCCGATTTCGGTGATGGCTGGATGGTGCGCTTCGCCGCGGCGAAGACGCTGATGCGGCCGCCGATCAACTACCTGAGCGCCGCCAGTTCCGCCAGCGTGCCCCTGACCGGTCCCGCGCTGTGGAGCGGCAGCGGCGGCAACCCGGCGCTGGAGCCGTACCGCGCCACCGCCTACGACCTGTCCTTCGAGAAGTACCTGGGCGATGCGAGCTACGTGGCGGTCGCCCTGTTCTACAAGAACCTCGAAAGCTACGTGTACCAGCAGACGTTCCCGCAGTGGGACTTCACCGGCTACGCGAACGATTCGGGCCGTACGCCCGAGTCGCAGTTCGGCAGCTACTCGACGTGGGCCAACGGGCAGGGCGGTTACATGCGCGGCGCGGAACTGAGCGCATCGCTGGCGGGCGACCTGTTCTCCGATGCGCTCGACGGGTTCGGTGCACAGTTCAACGCGTCCTACACCGAGTCCTCGATCGACCCGGACGGTCCCGGCGGTTCGGACACCGATACCATCCCGGGCCTGTCGAAGCTCGTCTACAACGCTACCGTGTACTACGAGAAGCATGGATTCGGTGCGCGTCTTAGCCAGCGCTACCGCGATTCCTACCGCGGCGAATACAGCTCGTTGTTCGGCGCGCGCACCTACCGCTACACGATGAGCGAACGCCAGCTGGACCTGCAGTTCAGCTACGACTTCCCGGAGTCGAGTGCGCTCGCCGGCCTGTCCTTGCTGCTGCAGGTGAATAACCTCAACGACGAGCCGTTCCGCACGCAGGTCACCTCGGCCTCCGCGCCCGCCTCGGTGCTGTTCCCCGAGGAATACACCGAATACGGTCGCCAGTACCTGCTCGGTTTCCGCTACAAGCTGTGATTGCACAGAATCATCGATAACCGCAGTACCTGACGGGACGCGGGGCCCAGCCCCGCGTCCCGTCCGATTTTTCGTCCAGGCGCGGATCCTGTCGGGGATGCTGTGCGCGCCGCCATCCAAGGGAGAAGCGAGTGAATCCGATCCGAGTGACCCTGCTGGGGGCCAGCCTGCTGGCCTGCCTGTCGTGTAGCGCCCAGAAGGAACCCGAACAGAAGCCCGCCGACGCGGCCGCGAAGAACGATGCCGCGGAATTGAAGGACTGGCCGGCGCTGAAGAGCAGCTTCGCCAAGGACCCCGCCGTCGAGGCGCGCGCGGCCGAGATCCTCGCCAGCATGACGCTGGAGCAGAAGATCGGGCAGATGGTGCAGCCGGAGATCAAGTCGATCACGCCGGCCGACGTACGCAAGTACTACATCGGTTCCGTGCTCAACGGCGGTGGCTCATGGCCGGCGATGAACAAGCGCTCCACGATCCAGGACTGGGTCACGCTGGCCGACGCCTACTACGACGCATCCATGTCCACCGACGCCAAGATGCCGGTGCCGGTGATCTGGGGCACCGACGCCGTGCATGGCCACAGCAACGTCTACGGCGCCACGATCTTCCCGCACAACATCGGCCTGGGTGCGGCGCACGACGTCGAGCTGATTGAGCGCATCGCCGAAGCCACCGGCCAGTCCACGCGCGCCACCGGCGTCACCTGGACTTTCGCGCCCACGGTCGCCGTGGCGCAGAACGCGCGCTGGGGCCGGACCTACGAAAGCTATTCCTCGCAGCCGGCGCTGATCCGAGAATACGCCGCCGCCTACGTCAAGGGCATGCAGGGCCTGCTCGACAAGGACGGCAACGTCGTCGCCACCGCCAAGCACTTCATCGGCGACGGCGCCACCGACGGTGGCAAGGATCAAGGCAACGCCACGATCACCCAGGCGCAGATGATCAACGTCCACGGCCAGGGCTACTACGGTGCGATCGAAGCCGGCGTGCAGACGGTCATGGCGTCCTTCAACAGCTGGAACGACGTGGCCGCCGGCAAGGATTACGGCAAGATGCACGGCACGCGCGACCTGCTGACCGTGGCGCTGAAGGAGAAGATGGGCTTCGACGGCTTCGTCGTGTCTGACTGGAACGGCATCGGCCAGGTCACCGGCTGCAGCGACGACAGCTGTCCGCAGGCGATCAACGCCGGCATCGACATGGTGATGGTCCCGGACAAGTGGAAGACCTTCATCGGCAACACGATCGCGCAGGTGAAGTCGGGCGAGATCCCGCAGGCGCGTATCGACGATGCGGTCATGCGCATCCTGCGCGTCAAGCTGCGCGCCGGCCTGTGGGAGCACAAGCCCTCGGCCAGCCAGCACGCCGGCAAGCCGGAATCGCTGGTGCACCGCGAGTTGGCCCGCCGCGCCGCGCGCGAGTCGCTGGTGCTGCTGAAGAATGACGGTGGCGCGCTGCCGCTGAAGAAGGGCCAACGCGTGCTGCTGGTCGGCAAGAGCGCCGACAGCATTTCCAACCAGGCCGGTGGCTGGTCGCTGACCTGGCAAGGCACCGACAACACCAACGCCGACTTCCCGAATGCCGACAGCCTGGCCGCCGGCCTACGCGAGCAGCTGGGTGAGGCGAACGTGCAGCTGCGCGAGAGCGCCGAGGGCGTGGATCCGGCCAGCTACGACGTCATCGTGGTTGCCATCGGCGAAACACCATATGCGGAAACCAACGGCGACATCGTGCCGTCCGACACGATGGCGCACAGCCGTCGCCATCCGGAAGATCTGGCCACGCTGAAGGCGGCCGCCGCCACTGGCAAGCCGGTCGTCACCGTGTTCCTGTCCGGCCGCGCGCTGTACGCCAACGACCTGATCAACCTGTCCAACAGCTTCGTGGCCGCCTGGCTGCCGGGCACGGAAGGCAAGGGCGTCACCGACGTGCTGGTGGCCGGGGCCGATGGCAAGCCGGCGCACGACTTCCGCGGCAAGCTGACGTTCCCGTGGCCGGCCGTCGCCTGCCCGCAGGCCGACAGCAAGCCGCAATTCGCGTTGGACGCCGGCCTGCGTTACGGCGACAGCAGCAACGTCGGCAAGCTGCCGGAAGACAGTGCGGCCAGTTGCGGCGAGGCCTCCGCGATGGGCGTGTTCAACCAGTCCGACGTCGCCCCCTTCACCCTGCAGATGGCCGCAGGCAGCGAAGAGCAGGCCGTGGGTTCCGACATGAACACCACTCAGCGCTGGCCGCAGGCTAAGCCGGCGTTGCAGGTCGCCACCGTGCAGGTCAACACACAGCAGGACGCCAAGGAAGTGACGTGGCTGGCGCCGGCACGCTTCTTCGCGCGCAATCCGTCGAAGAACAACCTCACCTCGATGGCGACCGCGCGCGGCGCCGTGCAGTTCGACGTGATCGTCAGGCAGGTGCCGACCAAGCCGGTGCAATTCACCGTCGGCTGCGGCGCGAACTGCGGCGCCAGCCTGGACCTCACCGCCACCTTCTCCGGCGCCGCCGTCGGCAAGAAGCAGACGGTGAAGGTGCCGCTGGCCTGCTTCGGCAAGCTGGGCGCGGACCTGAGCGGCGTGGATACGCCCTTCAGCATCACCGCCGACGCGCCGTTCGCCGCCGCCTTCACCAACATCCAGGTGGTGGCCGGCGCGGCCGATGCCCCCGATGCGGTGAAGTGCGCGCAGTAGGGCGTTCCACCCGGCGCCCCGCGGTTTCCCCGCGGGGCGCTGACGCAGTGCAAGTTGCAATCGCGCGGCGCCTCCGTAGGCTGGCCGTTCCGTCCGGATCCAATACCAGCAGGCATACCAATCCATGACCACCCAACCCACCCGATGGTCGCAGTTCGGCGTGCTGATCACCGTGTTCTTCTTCTGGGGTTTCGTTGCCGCCAGCAACGACATCCTGATCCCGGTGTTCAAGAAAGCCTTCGACCTCACGCAGGCGCAGAGCCAGTACGTCGCCGTCGCGTTCTACGTCGCCTACACCGTGGGCTCGCTGATCTACGTGGCGGTCTCCAAGATCATCGGTCTCGATCTGCTCAACAAGATCGGCTACAAGAACGGCATCTGCCTGGGCCTGGTGATCTCCGCGCTCGGCACGCTGCTGTTCTATCCCGCCGCCAACAGCGGTTCGTTCAACCTGATGCTGTCCGGCCTGTTCATCGTCGGCCTGGGTTTCTCTCTGCAGCAGATCGCGGCGAACCCGTTGGCCATCGTCATCGGTGATCCCAAGACCGGCGCGCAACGGCTGACGCTGGCCGGTGGCATCAACAACTTCGGTACCACCATCGGGCCGCTGCTGGTCAGCGTGGCGATCTTCGGCAGCGTGCTGTCGGGCGGCACCGAAGCCAGCATCGAAAGCGTCAAGACCCCTTATCTGGTGCTGGGCGTGGCCTTCATCCTGGTGGCGATCTTCCTGAAGTTCTCTTCGGTGCCCAACCACATCGATCTGGAGAAGCTGTCGGAGTCCGAAGCGCAGGACAGCAGCAAGCTGATCCACAAGAAGTCGGCACTGGGTTATCCGCAACTGGTGCTGGGCATGATCGCCATCTTCGTCTACGTCGGCGTGGAGGTCTCGACCATCAGCAACCTGCCGGCCTATCTCGAGTCGCCGGAAGGCCTCGGCCTGGATACCTCGCAGATCGCCCCGTTCGTGTCGCTGTACTGGGCCAGCCTGATGATCGGCCGCTGGGGCGGCGCCGCGGGTGCGTTCAACGTCGGCTCCGGAGCCAAGCGCTGGCTGACGCTGCTGCTTCCCTACGTGGCGTTCGGCGTGTTCCTGGCCGTCAACGCCATCATGAAGCACGAGGTCTCGCAGTTCTTCGGCTATGCCGCGGTCATCGTGCTGATGATCCTGGCCACGCTGGCCAGCAAGGGCAACCCGGCGCGCATGCTGCTGTACTTCGCCGCCTGCGGCATCGCTGCGCTGCTGATCGGCATGTTCACCACCGGCTGGACCAGCGTGGTGGCCTTCATCAGCGTGGGCCTGTTCTGCAGCACCATGTGGCCGTGCATCTTCGCGCTCGCCATCACCGGCCTGGGCGACAAGACCAACCAGGGCAGCAGCCTGCTGATCATGATGATCATGGGCGGCGGGTTCGTCAGCCTGGCGCAGGGCATGCTGGCCGACAAGGTCGGCGTGCATTTCAGTTTCATCGTCGGCGTGGCGTGCTTCGCCTACCTGGCCTTCTATGCCATCGCCGCGACGCGCACGCTGCGCAAGCAGGGCATCGACCTGGACAAGCTGGCCGCCGGCAGCGGTCACTGAGTGCGGTGCGCGCCGGGTAGACCGGCACGCATCCCTCAAAGCCATCGGGCCACTCTGCGGCCCGGTGGCTTTTCTTTTGGAAGCCGGCGGACGGCGGATCAGACCGCTGCGAGTGCCGGGCCTGGTGCCTCGTCGTGCACGTACGGACGACGCTGGTCCACGTACCGGCGCAACAGGCCGGCGCGCTGGCGCGCCCACTGCGTGGTCCAGCCGATCGCGCGCTCTTCGTTGCGCACCGCCATCTCGAACGGCGCGATGTCGCCCATATCCACGAGCACGCGCAGGACCAGGCCGGCATTGAGGGGCCGGATCTCGGCGATGACCGTGTCATCCACGCAGAGCTCGTGGCCGGCTTCGGTACGCAGCCAGGTGAAGCGATCGGGGAGGACATGTGGGGCCGTCTTCATGACGATGTTCACTCGGCGGTTCCGGGAGGGGCGGGGTGTGCCGACCTTGCGGCAGGTGGCGTGGAAGCGACGTCAATACGCGTCATCGGGCCGCATGGCCGCCGGGCGCCATTCAGTACGCGGTGAACGGCGTCATGGCGGCGTGACGGATGGGGCATGGCCCACCGTGTGCGCGGCGCAAGACTGCGGCTCCCGTCCGGGAGTGCCGCCATGATCTACCTGACCTCATGCCTGCTGCTGTGCCTCGCCGCGTCCGCCACGCATGCGCAGGAAGCGCCGACGCGCGAGCACTTCGCCAACCCCGGCCACGAGGCCGCGTACCACGACTGGCACTACACGCCGGTGGTGAAGGTGGGCGACATGGTCATCGTGTCGGGCATTCCCGCCGCCGGTGATGGAGCCTACGAAGAAAAGGTCCGGCGCATGTTCGCGGTGCTGGGCAAGCAGCTCGCCGACGCGGGCGCGACGTAGGCAGATGTGGTGGAGCTGAGCACGTTCCATACCGGCCCCACCGATCCGGCGAGCTTCCAGGCCTAGTTCGCGCGCTGCGCACCGATCCATCATGAGTTCTTTCCGTCGCACTATCCCGCGTGGAGCGCGGTCGGCACCAGCGCGCTGCTCGCGCCGGGCGCGGTGGTGGAGATGCGCGCGGTGGCGATGATCGGATCGGGACGTGCGCCGAAGGCGGATACCCCGAAGCCCGGGCCGCGCACGGCGACGCCGTGATCGCGCGTCAGACGTTACCGGCGCCCGTGCCGCGCTTGGCCAGCATCGTCTCGATGAGGTCCAGGATCTCCGCCAGGCTGATCCCGTACGAGCCGGCCTGACCGGCGTCGAAGGCCTGCTTCCATTGCTGGTAACCCTCCAGGTAGGCCGGGTCGGGCGCGCCTTCTCCGACGAGTTCCGCGTCGCTGCGTTCCAGCACCTGGCCGATGACCGGCAAGTGGGCGAAGGTGGTGATCACGCCGTCACGCAGCCCGGGATGGCGGATGCGCGCGCCGCTGACGCTGACATGCAGGATCTCGCCGCCCAGCGGGTGCGCGTCGATGCGGTTGATGGTCAGTACCGGCGTTTCGGAGGCGCTGCGGCCCCGGCAGCGCCAGCGCTGGCCGACGGCGTAGGACGTGGAAACGTGCGTCATGGAAGGAGTGCTGGGAACGGTCTTGCAGCATAGGCAGGTCGCCGCGACTTGTCCGGGATGGCGGGCGGTGCTGGAGCGAGCCGCCCGATCCGGCAAAGTGACGACGCCGCTGCTGTTGCGAAAGTGGATGTCCGAAGGCGATCAAGGGCACGCCCAAGGCGTGACACCGGATCGATGGGGCCTGGGTGAGGGTGCGTCCGCGCGCACGTCTGTCCGGATCGGCGCCCGCGCGGCGATATCACTTAACGACCCCCGGCCTGCGCACCTCCAATGCCCGCCGGCGCCCCCTGCAAGTCTGCGAGTTACCCGGTATGCCCCTCGATTCGAATTCCCGTTTCATCGCCGGGGTGTGCGGCGTTGCCGTCGCATTGCTGCTCGCCTGGTTCCATGGCAATGGCAGCGGCCTGGACCGTGGCCTGTCGCGCTGCGTACCGGAAGCGCGACAGGCTGACGACGTGCGCGACTGCCCGGCCTGCCACCAGGCAGAACCGTCGCACCCCGCCGCGATGATCGTCGGCGACGTAAGTCAGCCGCCCGTGCGCATCGTCAGCAGCGCACCGCGTGCCTAGTCCTGCGGGCAGCGGCCGGCGGCCTGTTCCGCCTCGGCGGCATCGAGCGCGGCCTTGGCGGCCGCAGACTCCGTCGCCATCTCCGCGAGCTTCTGCTGGTTCTTCTCGGTGGGCGCATCCACGATGCGCTGGCGGAGTTCCTCGTAATCCTTGTCGATCCTGTCGACGGCCTTCTGCTTGGACGCAACGCTGGCGCACGCGGGCGCATCGCCTCCACGGGTGAGGGCGCCACCGCCACAGGCGGTCAGCATCAGGACGGACAGCAGGAGGAGCGGACGCATGGGGCTTCCTTGAAGACGGGGGAGCGCCAGCGTACGCAGCGGGCCTGCAGAGGTGCGTGAAGCGGATTACGGATGCGACAAGGGAACTGCCGGGCAAGCGGTGAGCCGGTGTCCGTGGGTGACGCGGCGCCGCGTGTCGCAGGCGGATGCCGGCCAAGGCTTCCTACGTCTGGAACCAGCGCGCTATCGAAGGGGATTCCGGTGTCCGATCGGGATGGCGCGCGCGATTCCCGCGGATATCCCTGCAGGCATGACGGACGGGCGCCTGCCTCTCGATGGCCCAGCGGTTCGCCAGAGCCATGCCGCGTTCGACGGAGGCGACCATCGTTTCGTGCGGCGAGAGATCCGGCCCGCGGACGAGCGTGCGCACCATCAATCCACGCGCGAACGGTTCGACGCGCGCCACCGGGACGTCGTCGCAGTAAAGGGTGTCCTGATCCAACTCACGCCGCCACGCGAATCCGGGCGGCAGCTTTCTTGCAGCGGGCATCGCCGCGATCCTTCGATGGTGTGCTGAAGAGACCTTACCTCTCCGCGCACCACCGTGCGGCGCGTCGCGGGATTCTGTCTAGAAACGCTTACCCGTCGGCAGGTAGCGCCAATGGCCCACCGGCAACTTCGACAGCGAGACACCGCCGATCCGCAGCCGCCGGATGGAGACCACCTCCAGCCCGCCTTCGCGGCAGCGATGGCGCAACTCGCCGGGCTGCACGTTCTTGATCGCGAACCGCAACCGCACTTCGTTCTGCCAGCTGACCTTGCACGGCGCCAGGCCGCGGCCCTGGTACGTGGGTACGTGGCCGATGCGGCTGAGCGTGTAGGGGCCTGGATCGCCGCAGACTTCCACGACGAACTCCTGCTCGATCTGCGCGTAGTCCTCGGTCAACTTGCGCGATACGCGGCCATCCTGGCTGAGCACCAGGAGACCACTGGCGTCGGTATCGAGCGGCACCAGCGGGGTCAGGCGGTGCAGGTGGCGCTTCAGCGCGCGCATGCCGCTGTCGTCGTCCGCGGCGTGCGTGGCCGGCGTGGCCAGGGCGGCCGCGTCCTGCCAGGCCACGCCCGCCGGCTTGTGCAGCAGCAGCGTGCCGGGCTCGCCGGCGCCGAGCTCGGCCGCAGGATCGATCTCCACGCGCTCATCGGTGACCGGATGCTGCGGGGCCTCGACGGTCTCGCCGTTCACGGTGACCCAGCCGCCTTCGATGTACTGCTCGGCCTCCGAGCGCGAACAGCCGGTCAGTTCGACGACGCGCCTGGCGAGGCGGATGGGCTCTTGCATGGGGGTACCGGGTTTTCCAGCGGGCACGAAAAAGGCCTGCATCGCTGCAGGCCTTTCGAAGAAGATGGTGGCCCGGGGCGGATTCGAACCACCGACACGCGGATTTTCAATCCGCTGCTCTACCAACTGAGCTACCAGGCCAGGATGTTCCGCAGGACGGCCGAGCCGGTGCGAAGGCGACGAATGATACGGATCGGGGCCGGGGATGGCAAGCCGTACCGTCGGCTGAATGCGGGCGGCGACGCCGGGCGCCTGCGGTCCGCGAGGGGCGCATCATCGGAGCCGGAGAGCCCTGTACTGCATACAAGAGGAGCCTGCGCATGAGACCCTTTCTTCCTTTCGCCCTGCTGGCAGCGACCGCATTGTCCGGGTGCGCCACCGACGGCCAGCAGACCGACGCCGAGAGGCTCGCCCTGTATCGCGCCCATGCCGGCGAATCCGTCAAGGATTTCCGCTACCTCGGCCACCTGAGCGGGTGGGCTCCGCTGGGCGATGCCGCCCTCGCCGTGTGGACCAAGCCCAGCGAGGCCTATCTGCTGGAACTGACCGGCCGCTGCCAGGACCTGGAGTTCGCGCAGGCCATCAGCATCACCCAGTTCGCCAACCGCGTATCGGCCCGCTTCGACGACGTCCAGCCGCTGGGCCCGGGTACCGCCAGCATCAAGATTCCCTGTCGCATCGAAACCATCCGTCCGCTGGACGTGAAGGCCCTGCGTGCCAGCCAGAAGGAGTTGCGCGAGGCCGCCGCGGTGGAGCGCGCCGCGAAGAAGTAAGGTCGATGCTGGCCGGCTTACGGCGTGGGCACGTAGCCGGCCGGCTTGTCGGCACCGCCGCCGAACAGGAACTTCTCCAGTTCCGTTTCCAGGAACGCGCGGTGCTTGGGGTCGCGCGGCGACAGCCGGTTCTCGTTGATCAGCATGGTCTGGTGCGCCAGCCACGCGGCCCATGCGGGCTTGCCGATGTTCGCGTAGATGCGCTTGCCCAGCTCGCCGGGATACGGGACGAAGTCGAGCCCCTCGGTGTCGCGTTGTTCGTACTGGCAGAAGACGGTGCGCGACATGGGTCAGTTCCCTAGCAGTTTGCGGATCGGCGCCGGCAGGCCCAGCGCAGCGAGATCGCCACGCGCCACCCAGCGCAGAGCTTGCCCCGTACCGGATACGGGGCCGTCATTGTCGCGCACCGCGTCGCGCAGGGCGACCTTGCGCAGGCGGAGCGGTTGCAGGTGCAGGCGGTAGTGGCTGAAGGTGTGCACGACCACGGGCAGTTCTTCGGCGTTGTCGTACGCGCCCTTCATCTCGCGCGCGAACCAGTCGCGCATGCCGGCATCGGTGTCGGCCTGGGGCAGCGTCCACAGCGAGGCCCAGATGCCGGTCTCAGGACGACGCTGCAACAGGATCTCGCCCGCGGCGTTCTCCAGCCACAGCGCCACGGCCTCGCGTTCCGGCAGGACCTTCGATGGCTTGGAGGTGGGCAACGCGGCAGTGAGGCCATCGCGGCGTGCGATGCAATCGTCCTGCACGGGGCACACCACGCACGCCGGTTTCGTGCGCGTGCACAGCGTGGCGCCGAAATCCATCTGCGCCTGCGTGTAGTCGGCGAGCCGGCCGTCGGGCACGTCTCGCAGGTGCTGCTCGGCCAAGGCCCACAGTTGTTTCTCCACCGCTGGCAGGCCGGGCCAGCCGGCGATGCCGTGGAAGCGCGCCAGCACCCGCTTGACGTTGCCGTCGAGGATGGGAAAACGGTCGTTCCAGGCCTGCGACAGGATCGCGCCGGCGGTGCTGCGACCTATGCCGGGCAGCGCGTGCAGGGCATCGAAATCGCGCGGAAGGTCGCCGCCATGCTCGGCGACGCAGGCCTTCGCGGCCGCGTGCAGATTGCGGGCACGCGCGTAGTAGCCCAGCCCTGCCCAATGCGCCATCACGTGGTCGGTGGTCGCGGCAGCGAGGTCGGGCAGGGTGGGAAAGCGTTCGACGAAGCGCAGGAAGTACGGCGTCGCCGTGGCGACCTGCGTCTGCTGCAGCATGATTTCCGACAGCCATACCCGATACGGCGTGCGCGGATGCTGCCAGGGCAGGTCGTGGCGGCCATGGTCGTCGAACCAGGCCAGCAGACGCTGGGCGAAGGAGACATCGCTCACGCGGGGCGACCTGTGGGAGCGACGTCAGTCGCGATCAACCCCCGCGATGGCGCCATCGCGACTGACGTCGCTCCCACGACAGCCGATGCGTCGATATCAGCCGCCACCCAGCGCTTCCGGCAGCAGCGCGTCGACGAAGGATTCCGCATCGAACACACGCAGGTCTTCCACCCGCTCGCCGATGCCGGCGTAGCGGATCGGGATGCCGAACTCGCGCGCCAGTGCGAACACCACGCCGCCCTTGGCGGTGCCGTCCAGCTTGGTGACCACCAGGCCGGTGACGCCGACCGCGGCATGGAACTGGCGCAGTTGCGACAGCGCGTTCTGGCCGGTGGTGCCATCGATGACCATCAGGACTTCGTGCGGCGCTTCGGCGTCGATCTTGCCGAGCACGCGGCGGATCTTGCCCAGCTCGTTCATCAGGCCGGTCTGCGTGTGCAGGCGGCCGGCCGTGTCGGCGATCAGCACGTCGAAGCCGCGCGACTTGGCCGACTGCAGTGCGTCGAAGGCGACCGACGCGGCGTCCGCATCCTGGCCCTGCGCGACCACGGGCACGCCGTTGCGTTCGCCCCAGGTCTGCAGTTGCGCGACGGCGGCGGCGCGGAAGGTGTCGCCGGCCGCCAGCATCAGGCTGTGGCCGTCCTGCTTGAAGCGGCGCGCCAGCTTGCCGATGGTGGTGGTCTTGCCGACGCCGTTGACGCCGACGGTCAGCACGACGAAGGGCTTGCGGCCGGCGTCGATGACCAGCGGCTTCGCGACCGGCGTGATCAGCGCGATCAGGTCGGCGCGCAGCGCCTTCAGCAGCGCCTGCGCATCGGCGAACTCGCGTTCCTTCATGCGCTTGCGCAGGTCTTCGATGATCGCGGTGGTGGCAGGTACGCCAACGTCGGCGGTCAGCAGCGCGGTCTCGATCTCGTCCAACAGGTCATCGTCCAGGCGCGGGTTGCGCGTGAACAGGCCGGCCAGTCCCAGCGCGGCGCTGGTGCGGCGCAGGCGGTCGCGCCAGCCGGACTTGCCGGCGGCGGCAGCGGGAGCGGCATCCGCTTCCTCTTCTTGCCCCCTCTCCACCGCTTGCGGGGGAGAGGGCTGGGGTGAGGGGGCGGGCGCGGCAGCTTCAGCCTTTACGACGACCGGATTCTCCCCGTCATCCGCCTGCGACACTTTTTCCACCGCAGGAGAGGGCGAAAGCAATGCGCCGTCTTCCGGCAACGGCTCGCTGGGCGCTCGCGGGAAGGCGGCGGCGAGTTCCTCGGTGCTCGGGCGGGTCTGGGCGGCGTCCGGGCCGTCCTGGGGCTTCTTGCGGCGGAAAAAACCGATCATTGCAGGGGGTATCTCGAAGAGGGCGACATGCTACCACCCGGCTGTCGGGCGCCCGGGCACAGGACTCAAGTGGGGCCGGCGGCGGCCGATATCGAGGGCGGAAAACCAGGAATCCCCGCATGAACGCCATCACCGGCATCGCCACCTCGGGCCTCCGCGCCGCCTCGTCCGGCCTGCAGGCCACGGCGCACAACCTCGCCAACTTGGCCACGCCCGAGGCCACGCGGCAGACGGTGGCCTTATCGGTCCAGGCGACGGGTGGCGTGTCCTCGACCGTGGTCGACGCGCCTGCCGATCCCGCCGCGCCCATCGAAGACGTGGCCGCGATGCTGACCTACAAGACGATGGCGGGTGCCAACCTGTTCGTGCTGAGGGTGGCGGACCAGACGCTGGGCAGCCTGCTCGATATCAAGGCCTGAACCCCCGCGCCCGAACTCCTTCTTCCTGCATCAGCGCAGCTTGGTCCCTTCTCCCTGCGCAAGCGGGGAGAAGGTGCCCGAAGAGCCTGCCCCGTACTCGATACGGGGGCGGATGGGGGACGCTCTTCGCGCGAACCTGGACTTCCGCGATCGGACTGCGCTTGCGGATCGTATGAGGGGCGGCGAAGCGCCTTGCCTCCGCTCGCCCCTCACCCGCCTTCGGCACCCTCTCACCGTTGCACGGGGAGAGGGGAACAGCGGGAGAGCTTCGCTTACGCCGACAACTCCAGCAGCAACGCATTGAGCCGCTTCACGTAACCGGCCGGGTCCTTGAGGCTCTCGCCGGCCGCGAGCGCGGCCTGGTCGAACAGCACGCGGGTCAGGTTGTTGAACCGGTTGGCATCGCTCTCGGCATCCAGCTTGGCGATCAGCGGGTGGTCGGGGTTGTACTCGAACACCGGCTTGCTCTCGGGCGCCTGCTGGCCGCTTGCTTCCAGCAGCTGGCGCATCTGCAGGCCCAGGTCGCCCTGGCCGATGGCGAGGATGGCGGGCGAATCGGTCAGGCGATGCGAGACGCGCACGTCGGCCACGTCCAGGCCGAGCACCGTCCTGATGCGGCCGGTGAGCGCCTCTTTCGACTTGGCGGTTTCTTCCTGCGCCTTCTTCTCGTCCTCGCTGTCCAGCGCACCGAGGTCCAGGTCGCCGCGGGCGACGTCGACGAAGGACTTGCCGTCGAATTCGGTCAGGTAACCCATCAGCCATTCGTCGATACGGTCGGTGAGCAGCAGCACCTCGATGCCCTTCTTGCGGAAGATCTCCAGGTGCGGGCTGTCCTTGATCTGCGCATGCGACTCGCCCGTGAGGAAATAGAGCTTGTCCTGGCCTTCCTGCAGGCGGCTCACGTAGTCGGCCAGCGACACGCTGGGCGCGCCCGACGTATCGTGCGTGGAGGCGAAGCGCAGCAGGCCCGCGACCTTCTCGCGGTTGCCGTAGTCCTCGGCGGGGCCTTCCTTCAGCACCTGGCCGAAGTTGGTCCAGAACGCCTTGTAGTCCTCGGGCTTGTCCTTGGCCAGCTTCTCCAGCATGTCGAGCGCGCGCTTGGTCAGCGCGGAACGCATCGAGTCGACCACCGGGCCGGACTGCAGGATCTCGCGCGAGACGTTGAGCGACAGGTCGGAGGAATCGACCACGCCGCGCAGGAAACGCAGGTACAGCGGCAGGAACTGTTCGGCCTGGTCCATGATGAAGACGCGCTGCACGTACAGCTTCAGGCCCTTGGCGCCATCGCGGTGGTACAGGTCGAACGGTGCGCGGGCGGGCACGTACAGCAGCGAGGTGTATTCCAGCTTGCCTTCGACCTTGTTGTGGCTCCATGCCGCCGGATCGGTGAAGTCGTGGGCGATGTGCTTGTAGAACTCGGTGTATTCCTCGTCCTTGATCTCGGACTTGGCGCGCGTCCACAGCGCGCTGGCCTTGTTGACCGCTTCCCACTCGGGGGAGGCGGGCGCGTCTTCGCCGTGGTGCTCCTTCGGCATTTCGATCGGCAGTCCGACATGGTCGGAATACTTCTTGATGATGCCGCGCAGCTTCCAGCCGTCGGCGAAGCCTTCCTCGCCTTCCTTCAGGTGCAGCACGATGCGGGTGCCGCGCTCGGGCTTGTCGACCGTGGCGACGTCGAAATCGCCCTCGCCGGCGCTGGACCAGTGCACGCCGTCGCTGGCGGCCAGGCCGGCGCGACGGCTGAACACGTCGACGCGGTCGGCGACGATGAAGGCGCTGTAGAAGCCCACGCCGAACTGGCCGATCAGGTTGGCGTCCTTCTTCTGGTCGCCGGACATCGCGCGCAGGAAGTCGCCGGTGCCGGACTTGGCGATGGTGCCGAGATGGGCAATGGCCTCGTCGCGGCTCATGCCGATGCCGTTGTCGTCGATGGTCACCGTGCGCGCGGCGGCGTCGAAGCCGACGCGGATGCGCAGGGTGGTGTCGTCCGCGAGCAGGGCGGGGTCCTTCAGCGCCTCGAAGCGCAGCTTGTCGGCGGCGTCGGCGGCATTGGAGACCAGCTCGCGCAGGAAGATCTCCTTGTTCGAGTACAGGGAGTGGATCATCAGCTGCAGCAGCTGCTTCACTTCGGTCTGGAAGCCCAGCGTTTCTTTGCGGGTCTCAACGGTCATCGCGGTCGTGCTCCATGGAATCGATAGGCGGGCCGCACACGGCGGCCAATGTCTCCCGGTGTATGGGTGCGGGGCGGCTTTCTCAACCATGCCCCTGTAGGAGGGGCTTCAGCCCCGGCCGCAGCGACGGGCACCGTCGGGCGTTCACCGTGCCAGCGCGCTGCCGTGCATCTGCGCACCGCAAGTTTCGAATATCGGGTGGGGCGCGGTCGGGGCTGAAGCCCCTCCTGCAGGTGAGGGACGTATCATGCGAGGCCTTCCATTGCCGCTGCCCGCATGTCCCGCAGTCCGCGTTCCCGTCCCGCATCGTCCTCAGGTAGCGCTCCGCGCGGCACCGGCCAGGTGCGCATCATCGGCGGGCGCTGGCGCGGCACGAAGCTGGCCGTGCCGGACCGCCCCGGGCTGCGACCCAGCAGCGACCGCGTGCGCGAGACCCTGTTCAACTGGCTGATGCCGGCGCTGCCGCGCGCGCGGGTGCTGGACCTGTTCGCGGGCACCGGCGTGCTGGGGCTGGAGGCGTTGTCGCGCGGGGCCGCGCGGGCCGTCCTGGTGGAGCGCGATCCCGGCCTCGTCGCGGCGCTGCGCGAGACGGCGGCGAAGCTGTCCGCCCAGGCCGAGGTCCACGCGGCGGATGCGCTGGCATGGCTGGGCGGTCGCCACGACCATTTCGACCTGGTGTTCCTGGATCCGCCGTTCGCAGACGGCCTGTGGGCGCGCGCGCTGGACGGGCTGGCACCACGGCTGGCGCCGGGCGCATGGGTCTACATGGAGTCGCCGGCGAATGTCCTGCCGGTGGTCCCGCCCGCCTGGGCGCTGCACCGCGAGGGCCGGACGCGCGAGGTCCGCTATGCCCTGTATCGCGCGCCGGGCCATCACGCCGCTGTTACACTTCGGCCCGACGATCCGCCGGCGACGACTGAATGACTGTGGCGCGCACCCGGACGGCCGTGTACCCCGGCACGTTCGACCCCATCACCAATGGCCATATCGACCTGATCGACCGCGCCGCGCCGCTGTTCGAGCGCGTGATCATCGGCGTGGCCGAGAGCCCGGGCAAAGGGCCGGCGCTGCCGCTCGCCCAGCGCGTCGCGCTGGCCCGCGACGCCGTGGCCAGGCACCCCCATGTGGAAGTGCGCGGCTTCGACGGCCTGCTGGCGCACTTCGTCAAGGACGTCGGGGGCGGCGTGCTGCTGCGCGGCCTGCGCGCGGTGTCCGACTTCGAATACGAATTCCAGCTGGCCAGCATGAACCGCCACCTGATCCCGGAGGTCGAGACGTTGTTCCTGACCCCGGCCGAGCAGTACGGCTTCATTTCATCGTCGCTGGTGCGCGAGATCGCGCGGCTCGGCGGCGACGTGTCCGGCTTCGTGCCGCCGGCGGTGACCGCAGCGCTGAAGGCGCAGTGGCAGAAAGACAAGCAGGGCGCCTGAGCGCGACGATTCCGACAACCGCTTTACCAAGAGGGGGATTACCCATGAAGAAGTTCGCAAGCCGCATCATGCTCACCGCCTGCCTCGTGCTGCCGTTCGCGGCGTGCAAGAAGCAGGAAGAAGCCCCGGCCGAGCCGGCCGACGTCGCCCTGGTCGCACCGGCCACGACCGAAGACGGTCCGTGGAAGGAGTACCTGAGCAAGGTCGTCGACGCCAACATGGGCACGATCACCAACACGCCGTACGTGTACTACCTGCCGGCCGACACCGATCCGGAGTTCGAGGCCAAGTACGGCCGCCAGCTGGAGCAGGCCAAGGGCGCCGTGGCGCGCGGCGTGAGCAGCGGCAACCTGATCGCGTTCGGCTCGCCGAACAGCGCCAAGATCGCCGACCTGGCCGTGGCCGCGTTCGAAGGCGTCGAGACCGACGCGTTCAAGGGCGTACGCGTGCTGTTCATCGGCAAGTCCGAGGACAGCGAGCGGGTGAAGGCCGCCGTCGCCCCGAGCAGCGCCGAATACGTGTTCGTCGAAGCCAAGTGACCTTTCCGCGCGKGGCCGCCCACGGCGGCCACGCCTTTGCGGAAAGGTCATCCCCGCGAAGGCGGGGATCCAGTGCCTTTGCGAAAAGGTCATCTCCGCGGCTCTTAACAGCCGAATGGCTGGTAAAGCGGGAAGCGCTTCACAACGGCCGCATGGCCGGTCATCCAGTGACTTTCAGTCGCGCACCGCAGCCCGCCTGCGCCGACTGGACGTCGGGATTCGGTCTCCGACGAACGCCGCGATGAAAGTCACTGGGTTCCCGCCTGCGCGGGAATGACGAAAAGAAGATGTCCCTCAAGATCAACGAACTCTGCGTCAACTGCGATGTCTGCGAGCCGGCCTGTCCCAACCAGGCCATCTCGATGGGCGAGACGATCTATGTGATCGATCCGGCGCGTTGCACCGAATGCGTCGGCCATCATGACGAAGCGCAATGTGTCGTCGTCTGCCCGGTCGAGTGCATCGACCCCGATCCGGCGTATCCTGAGACCCACGAAGAACTGCTGGCGAAGATGTTGCGGCTTCACGCCGGCTGATTTCCGCCACGCGCGCAGTCTCCGTGCCGGTTATCGTCCAGGAGAAATCGTGATCCATCGCCGTCTGTCCGTCCTGCTGTTCGTCGTCGCGTTCGCGCCTGCCGCATTCGCAGCCGACGCCGTCCGCACCACGCCCACCCCGTCGCACCCGCCCGGTACCGCCATTGCCAGCGCGCACGCGCTCGCCACGCAGGCGGGCCAGGACGTCATCGCGCAGGGCGGCAACGCGTTCGACGCCGCCATCGCGGTGTCGTCGACCTTGTCGGTGGTGGAGCCGATCAGTTCGGGCCTCGGCGGTGGCGGCTTCTTCCTGCTGCATGACGGCAAGACCGGCAAGGACGTCTTCATCGACGCGCGCGAGACCGCGCCGATCGCTGCCACGCCCGACAAGTACCTGCTGCCGGATGGCGGCTTCAACCGCGATCATGCCGAGAACGGTCCCTGGGCGGCTGGCATTCCGGGCTTGCCGGCTGCGTTCGTCCACCTGGCGGAGAAGTACGGCCGGCTACCGCTGAAGACCTCGCTGGCGCCGGCCATCCGCACGGCGCGCGAAGGCTTCCCGGTGTACGCGCGCATGGCGCGCGGCTACCAGGCGCGCCGCGAGGTGATGGAACGCTACAAGGGCACGCGCGCCGTCTACCTGGTGAACGGGAAGCCGATCCAGGAAGGCGATGTCTTCAAGCAGCCCGACCTGGCGCGCACGCTGGAGCGACTGGCGGCGCAGGGCTTCGACGGTTTCTATCGCGGCGAGACCGCCAAGCTGCTGCTCGCCGGCGTGAAGGCCGAGGGCGGGCAATGGACGGCGCGGGAGCTGGCCGGCTACACCGTGCGCGAGCGCGAGCCGCTGACGTTCACGTACAACGACTGGCGGGTGACGACCGCGCCGCCGCCGTCGTCCGGTGGCGTGGCGCTGACGCAGATGCTGCAGATCCTCGATGCCTACGACCTGTCGAAGCTGGACGAGGCGCAGCGCACGCACCTGGTGGTGGAAGCAATGCGCCGCGCGTTCCGCGACCGCACCTTCTACCTGGGCGATCCTGACTTCGTCGAGATCCCGATGAAGACACTGACCAGCCCGTACTATGCGGCCGGCCTGCGCGCGACGATCAATCCGCAGAAGGCGACGCCGAGCGACCAGCTGTCGGGCCAGCAGACACCGCTGGAAGACGAGGAGACCACGCACTTCTCCATCATCGATGCCGAAGGCAACCGCGTCGCCGGTACGCAGACGGTCAACCTGCTGTATGGCTCCGGCCTGGTGCCGCCCGGCACCGGCGTGCTGCTGAACAACGAGATGGACGACTTCGCGCTGAAGCCGGGCACGCCGAACGCCTTCGGCGTGATGGGTTACGAGGCCAACGCGCCGACGCCGGGCAAGCGCATGCTCAGTTCGATGACGCCGACCTTCATGGAGTCGCCGGAGAAGGTGGCCGTACTCGGTACGCCGGGCGGCAGTCGCATCATCACCATGGTGCTGCTGGGCGTGCTGGGTTATGACGCCGGCCTCGACCCGCAGGCGGTCGCCGCGCTGCCGCGCTTCCACCACCAGTGGATGCCGGACCTGATCGAGATGGAAACCGATGCACTGACGCCGGCCACGCGGCAGACGCTGGAAGCCATGGGCCACACGTTCAAGGTCGCGGGCAACACCGCGCAGGGTGGCCGCGGCTCCAGCCACGTCTGGGGCAACCTGCAGACGGTGGAATGGGACAAGACCACCAATACGCTGCATGGCGGCAGCGATCCACGCAATTCGGTGGGAGCGGCCAAGGTGGTGGAGTCGGCGGCAACGCCCTGATTCCCGCGTTGTAGGAGCGCCCCATGGGCGCGATGCTTTTTGCATGAGGCAACGAAGAAGCATCGCGCCCATGGGGCGCTCCTACAAAAGCCGTACAGGATGGGGAGATGTCCAAGGCCTGCGGCGGGCGTAGAATCTCCCCATGAAACTCTGGTCGCTGCTGGGCAATTCCCAGAAACTCGATGGGGGCGCGATGTTCGGCAACGCGCCGCGCGCCATGTGGGAGAAGTGGTCGCCGCCGGATGCGGAAAACCGCATCGAGCTGGCCTGCCGCGCGCTGCTGGCGCAGCCGTTGAACGGCAAGACCGTGCTGTTCGAGACCGGTATCGGCGCGTTCTTCGAGCCGAAGATGCGCGCACGCTTCGGCGTGCAGGAAGAGCGGCACGTGCTGCTCGATTCGCTGCAGGCGGCCGGCTTCTCGCACGAGGACATCGACGTCGTCGTGCTCAGCCACCTGCACTTCGACCATGCCGGCGGCCTGCTGGCGCCGTGGCAGGAAGGCCGGTCGCCGGAACTGCTGTTCCCCAACGCGACCTTCGTCGTCGGTGCCGAGCACTGGCAGCGAGCACTGAAGCCGCATCCGCGCGATCGCGCCAGCTTCATCCCGGAACTGCAGCCGTTGCTGGAAGCGAGCGGTCGGCTGGAACTTGTTGACGGCGAACATTCGCAGGCGCTCGGCGACGCCGTGCGTTTCAGTTTCAGCGATGGCCACACGCCTGGCCTGATGCTGGCCGAGATCGCCGGTCCGGAGCGCATCGATGGGCAGGCGCACGGTGGTGTGGTGTTCTGTGCGGACCTGATTCCGGGTCGGTCATGGGTGCACGTGCCCATCACCATGGGCTACGACCGCAACGCGGAACTGCTGATCGACGAGAAACGCGCCTTCCTGGAAGACAAGCTGGCCCGCAACGTCCATCTGTTCTTCACCCACGACCCGGGCTGTGCGCTGGCGCAGGTGATCCGCGACGAGAAGGGCAAGTTCGGCGTCGCCCACGAGGTCGCTGACCTGCAGGCGCGCCCGCTGGCCGCATGAAGTGACTTCCGGCACCCGGATCCGGTGACCACCGGCTCCTGCCGTTCCCGCCCCGCGCCGGCAGACTGGCCCTGTCTTCCACAGGGGGTTCCGGCATGAACAAGCGTTTCTTCTTCCGCGGTGCGATCGCGCTGGCGTTGTCGTCGCTGGCGATGGTGCAGGGGGCTTTCGCCGCGCCCACCGTCACCGTGCCGTTGCAGGTCTCGCCGGCGCGCGCCACCACGATGGCCGTGTGGGAGCCGGCGCAGGTACGCGGCGTGGTGCTGTTCTCCACCGGTCACGGCTCCTGGCCGGAACGCTACGACGGTGTACTGACCGCATGGCGCGATGCCGGCTTCGCGGTGGTGGCGCCGCTGCACGTGGACTCGGTGAAGTACCCGGAGCGCGAGAAGTTCTCGATGCAGCAGGGCTTCGGCGAGCGCCTGGCCGACATGAAGGCGGCGAGCGCCTATGTGGCCACGCGTTGGCCCGGTGCGCCGGTGGCCGCGGGCGGCCACAGCTACGGCACGCTGATCTCGCTGGCGTTGGGCGGCGCGATGGCCGACATGGCACCACTGCGCGATCCGTCGGTAGTCGCCGTGGTCGGCTATTCCTCGCCGGGCCGTATTCCCGGCCTGGTCACGCCGACCACCTATGCCTCCGTCGCGGTGCCGATGCTGATCGTCACCGGCGACCAGGACCTGGTGCCTGGCTTCGTCGCCGATGCGAAGGATCATCTGTATCCGGTGGAAACCGCACCGGCCGGCGACAAGACGGCGCTGGTGCTGGCCGGCGGCGACCACAACCTGATCGGTGGCGAGCCGGCAGCGCTCTACTCCCGGGCCCGCGATGTCGGCACCGCGTTCCTGCAGGCCGAAGTGCTGGACGACGATGCCGCCGCGAAGGTACTGGCGGCGGAGGACTCGGAGAGCGAGCGCTGGATCCGCCGCTGAGCGCGGACCTCAGCCGATCCGCGTACCGAAGATGCGGTCGCCCGCATCGCCCAGGCCGGGCAGGATGTAGCCCTTGTCGTTGAGGCGCTCGTCGATGGCAGCGGTATAGACCTCGACATCGGGGTGCGCCGCTTCCAGCGCCTCCAGGCCTTCCGGTGCGGCGACCAGGAAGATGCCCTTGATCCGCTTCGCGCCCGCGCGCTTCAGCATGTCGATGGTGGCGATCAGCGTGCCGCCGGTGGCCAGCATCGGGTCGAGGATCAGCGCATCGCGTTCTTCCAGCCGACCGGTCAGTTTCTCGAAGTAGGGCACCGGCTGCAGCGTTTCCTCATCGCGCTGCAGGCCGACCACGCTGACGCGCGCGGTCGGGATCAGCGCCAGCACGCCCGGCAGCATGCCCAGGCCGGCGCGCAGGATCGGCACCAGGGTGATCTTCGCGCCGGCGATCTTCTTCACCTGCACCGGCCCGGCCCAGCCCGCCATCGTCTCGCTCGTCAGTTCGAGGTCGGCGGTCGCCTCGTAGGCGAGCAGCGTTCCGAGTTCGGTGACGAGCTCGCGGAAATCCTTGGTGTTGAGGCCGGCGTTGCGCAGCAGGCCGATCTTGTGTTGCACGAGGGGATGGCGGACTTCGACGGTTTTCATGGCGGGCAATGCGGCGAGAGGTGCAGGAAGTCTGCATCAAACCGTACCGTCCCACAAAGCGGAAAGCCGGCGTGCGCCGGCTTTTCCGTTTGGAGCAGAGGGCTGTGCCGATCAGAACGCCCAGCGCATCACCAGCTGATAGCTCGGGCCCGCCTCTTCGGTTTCCAGCTCGTACTCGTCGTAGTCGCGATCGATCTGGTCCTGCAGCGTATTGAACTTGTCGAAGTACTCGTCCTTGCTGGCATCCAGCAGGTTGTTGGCGCTCAGGCGCACCGACACGCTGGTGCCGAAGCGCTTCTCGACGAACAGGTCCAGCTCGCCGCCGTAGCGGATCAGCACTTCTTCGCCCAGCAGTCGCGTGTAGGCGTCGCCCTGCTTGCGGTAGGTCGCGCCGAAGCTCGCGCCCAGCGTCGGCATGTCGTGGATGAAGCCGATGTTGTAGACGGACTTGGCCTGGTCGTTGAAGCGGCGCTCGCCGAGGACGTCATCGACCTTGGACTTGACCCAGGAGTAATTGGCGAAGACGCCGGTGTGCTCCAAACCGATGGCGGACAGCGGCGTGGACACATCGAATTCGAAGCCATAGACCTTGCCGTCGCCGACGTTGGAGGACGTGTACAGCCAGCTCGAAGCTGGTTCCTGGGCCATCGCATCGGCCAGGTCGACGGCGTCGCCATCGTCGATCATGTCGGCCCAGGTGTCCTGCATCTCTTCGCTGGGCTCGCCGGTGTTGACGATCTCGATGAGGTCCTTGACGTCGCGATAGAAGAAGTTCAGGCCCACCACGCCCTTGCGGCCGAGCCGGTGTTCGAAGCCGAGGTCCAGGCCATTGGCGGTCTCCGGGTCCAGTTCCGGGTTGCCGATGTAGTCGTTGTCGCCGAACTCGCCATCTAGCAGGGCCGGCAGCAGCTCGTTGAAATTCGGACGCTTGAGGGTCTTGGCCAACGACAGGCTGATGCGGTCCGCGTCGCCCAGGTTCCAACGCAGGTTCACCGAGGGAAGCAGTTCGTTGTAGTCCTTGCTCACCCGGCCTTCGCTCTCTTCGTCCTCGAGGTATTCCACCTCGGACTTGGTGGTTTCGTAGCGCAGGCCGGCTTCCCACGCGAACGCGTCGCTCTTGCCGCTGAGCATGATGTAAGGATCCAAGCGCTTCTCCTCGATCACCGAGGCCACGCTGCCGTCCAGTTCGTAGTCCGACAGCGAAGCGGGCGTTTCGTCCTCATCCTCGGCTTCCCACTCGTAACCGACGAGCAGGCTTTCGCGTTTCTTGTTGCGGTAGTCGACACCGAACTCCAGTTCGGCAGTTCCGAGTGGACGGGCGTGGGTCAGCCGGAAGCCGGTTTCGGCATCCTTGGCGGTAATGGACTCGGCGCTGTAGACGGTTTCGTCCCATTCGGCGTCGGCAGGGATGCTCCAGGTGTCGTCCCAGTTCCCGGCGCCGCTCACGTAGACGTGTTCGCCTTCGGTGGTGGCCTGCGAGTTCTCGAAGCGGGCATAGTCCACGCTCACTTCGGTGGTGCCGCCCGCCATGTCGAACTTGTATTCGGCGCCGACGCCGTAGTTCTTCTGGTCATAGGGGTCCAGGCCCGGCACGCGCAGGTTGATGGTCTCGTCGTCGTCCAGCTCCTCTTCAAACGACACCTCGGTGACGTCGCGATCGGTCTTGACGTAGAAGCCGTCGATGCTGAAGCGCCCGGTGTCGCCGACATCCGCGGTGTAGGACAAGTTGGCCGAGTAGTCGCGGCCGTCCTTCACCTCGGTCTGGTCTTCCCAACTGACTTTCTCTTCCCGCGTGTTGTCGGTAAAGCGGTCGGAGCGCTTGGTCTTGGCGCGGTAGCGGTCCTGCGCGTTGATGCCTGCCAGCAGCCGGCCGCCGAGCGCCTCGAACGAGGTCACCGCGCCGAATGTCGGGTTGATCTCGCCATCGTCCCAGCGGTTCACGCCGACACGGATGTAGCTGCCGGTGAACTCGTAGGCGTCGCGCAGCACGATGTTGATCGCGCCGGCCATCGCATCGCCGCTCCGGTTGGCGCTGGCACTGCGCTTGATCTCGATGTGGTCGACCATTTCGGCGGGGATGCGGTCGACGTAGAACGAGCGGTCGTCGCCAGCGCCAGGGACCTTCTTGCCGTTGATCAGCACCTGCGTGTAGCCGCCGCCGAGCCCGCGCAGCTGCACCCCGTCGTACTCCATGATGTCCGAGCCGACGAAGCCCACGCCCGGCACGCGCTTGAGCATGTCGCCCACGGTGTTCGGCTCGAAGCGCTGGAAATATTCCAGATCGTAGACCAGCGTGGGCGCGATGTCGTCGGTACGGTCGCGGTAGACGATCTCGCCCTGGACCACGACGGTATCCAGTTGCTTGGGATCGCCTGCGGTGCCGGCGTCCGGTGCCTGGTTCTGGGCGGTGGCGGCGAAGCTGGCCGGAACCAGGGCAGCGCAGAACAGCGCCTGCGCAAGCGAGGCGGCCAAGGCATTGCGTTTCATGGTGTGTCGTCCCCGTGACGAAAGTAAACGGCACTTTGTAAGCGCGTCACATGGCGGAAACATGACACGAAGGTTCCCGTGCGATGACAGGTATCCGCGTGTCGTGCGCTGACACGAAAATGTCATGGCGGCTGCGTAGAACATGGCAGTTTGTTGACGACTTCATGTCATGGGGATACCAGTGAAACCACGTCTTGCCCTGCTTGCGATTCCGCTGTTGCTCGCTGCCTGCGGCGGCGAGCCCGAAGCGCCCGTCGCATCCGCCACGCCCGTGGAAGCACCGTCGCGCGAGAAGGAGCCCGACGAGAACGTCGAAAAGGATCCGCTGCTGAGCGAGGCGAGGATCGCGCATGTCGTGGTGCCGGAGGCCTTCATCACGGCCTCCACGCCGGCGGAGAACGTCGACTCGCCGGCCAGCTGGCGCGCGGCCGACGGTGCGCGCTGGCTGATCGCCACCGCGAAGGACACCCACCGGCTGGTCGTGTACGACGGCAGCACCGGCAAGCAGCTGCGTACGGTGTCCGGTCCGGGCGAGGCGCTGGGCCAGATGCAGCGTCCCAACGGCATCGCGGTGATCGACGACCTGGTGCTGGTGGTCGAGCGCGACAACCGCCGCGTGCAGGTCTTCCAGTTGCCCGACTTCACGCCCCTGCTGGTGTTCGGCGCGAAGGAACTGAAACAGCCGTACGGCCTGTGGGTGCGCCCGCAGAAGGATGCCTACGAGGTCATCGTCAGCGACAACTACATGTCGCCACAGAATGAGGATGTGCCGCCCCCGCTGGCCGAACTCGGCCAGCGCTTCAAGCGATACCACCTGAAGCGGGCCGAGGGCGGCTGGAAGGCGGCGCTCGCGGGCACGTTCGGCGACACGGGCGAAGCCGGCGCGGTCCGCATCGCGGAATCCGTGTTCGGCGATGCGGCCAACGACCGGCTGCTGTTGGCCGAAGAGGATGTCGCCGTCGGCACGCGCCTGCGCGAGTACGGACTGGATGGCACGTATCGCGGGCGCGACATCGGCGCCGACCTGTTCAAGGCGCAGGCCGAGGGCATGGCGCTGGCGCAGTGCGCGGGCGGTACCGGTTACTGGATCGCCACGGACCAGTTCAAGGACCGCAGCGTGTTCCATGTATTCGACCGGCTGACGCTGGACTACAAGGGCGCGTTCGCCGGCAACCGCACCGCGAACACCGACGGCGTGTGGCTGGATCAGAGCGCGGACGAACGGTTCCCGCAGGGCGCGTTCTACGCGGTCGA
Source organism: Pseudoxanthomonas sp. LjRoot206 (assembly GCF_056175725.1). NCBI lineage: Bacteria > Pseudomonadati > Pseudomonadota > Gammaproteobacteria > Lysobacterales > Lysobacteraceae > Pseudoxanthomonas > Pseudoxanthomonas sp. LjRoot206. The sequence continues at coordinate 46,789 of NZ_JBGFFI010000003.1, read as the reverse complement.
CGATGACCAGGCCGTGGCGTCGTTCGACTGGCGCGACATCGCCAAGGCGCTGTCGCTGCCGGAGTGCCGCGTCGAATGAGGCGCGCAGGGGACACGGGGATGAAGTGGCTGCTGGCCGTGCTGCTGCTGGGGACCTGTGCGACGGCGCTCGCGCAGGAAGCGATGGCACGCCAGCCCGAACCGAACACGCGCGTGCCGCAGGGCGTGGTGCGCTATGCACCGACGGGATTCCCGGACCGCATCGTCGCGTCGCCGGCGCAGGAGGCGGGCACGGGTTTCGCGGTGGCGTGGCGCACGGACGCGACGGTCGATGCGCCGCTGCTGGAGATTGTGGTCGCCGGCGATTCGCCGGACATGGGCGAGCCGCGCCGGATCACCGCCACCAGCACCGCGTTGAAGACCGAGAACGGGACTGCGCATCACCATCGCGCCGATGTCGACGGCCTGCAACCGGACACGCTGTACGCCTGGCGCGTGCAGGGCGACCGCACGTGGAGTGCCTGGCACCACACCCGTACGGCAGCCGCCGCGTCCTCGCCATTGACGCTGCTGTACTTCGGCGATACCCAGAACAAGAACGTCAGTCTGACCACCCGCGTGGTGCGCGAGGCGATGCGCCATGCGCCGGACGCACGTCTGGCGCTGTATGCCGGCGACCTGGTCAGTGGCGGCGACGGCGAGGACGACAACGAATGGGGCGAGTGGTTCGAAGCGAACGGATCGCTGCCGACCTCGCTGGTGGTCGCGCCGGCACCGGGCAACCACGAGTACTTCGAGGAGTTCGAGGACACCCCGCAGGAGCGCCGCGTGCTGGGCGCGCACTGGCCGGTGACCTTTGCGCTGCCGGGCAACGGTCTGGCGGAGGCGAAGCGGACGACGTACTGGTTCGACTACCAGGACGTGCGTGTGGTCGTCATCGACGGTACGTCCGCGCTCGACCTGGGCACGGCGAAGGCGCAGGCCGCGTGGCTGGACCAGGCGCTGGCGTCGAATCCGCACCGCTGGAGCATCGTGCTGACGCACCAGCCGTTCTTCTCGCCGCGCGAGGGCCGCGACAACGTGCAATTGCGCAAGCACCTGCTGCCAGTGATCCGCAAGCACCAGGTCGACCTGGTGCTGCAGGGGCACGACCATGTCTATGGTCGTCTCAAGAGCCCGCCGCCGGTGTTCGTGGTGTCGGTCACCGGCGCCAAGCAGTACCGGCTATCGGACGAGGCACGCAAGACGATGCGGCCGGTCGCCGAGGACACACAGCTGTTCCAGGTGTTGCGCTTCGACGGTCCGCGCCTGCGCTATGAAGCGCGCACGGCGACGGGACGCTTGTACGATGCCTTCGATCTCGTCGACGACGGGGAGAAGGGCAAGCAACTGGTCGAGCGCGAGGAAGGCCGCATCGACGAACGCGCCTGCACGCGCGCCGAAACCCTGAAGGGCCGGGCCGACCGGTGCTGGGAGTAAGTGCGGTTCTGTAGGAGGGGCTTCAGCCCCGACTGCGCAGTGTTTTCCAATGCATTCTTTCGGGGCTGAAGCCCCTCCTGCACGAGGTCTTCCATGCGGTTCGTCAGCCTGATGTTCCTGCTCACGCTCAGCGCGAGCGCCACCGCGCGCGAAGCGCATATCCGCCATCCCTTCCTCGCCGAGCAACCGAAGGCTGCGCCGGAGGAGGTGTTGCTGGCCGTGGAGATTCCCGCCGGCAGCTTCACCAAGTACGAGATCAACGACGAGGGGCTGGTCTACGTGGACCGCTTCCAGTCGATGCCGGTGGCGTATCCCGCCAACTATGGCTCGATGCCGCGCACGCTGGCCGGCGACGGCGATCCGCTGGATGCGCTGGTGCTGACGCGCGAACCGCTGCATCCCAGCGTGCTGGTGAAGTTCCGCCCGATCGGCGTGCTACGCATGATCGATGCGGGCGAGCATGACGAGAAGATCATCGGCGTGCCGACCGACAAGATCGACCCGACCTACGCCAACATCCGCGACCTGGCCGACCTGCCGGAGATCGAGCGCCAGCGTATCGAAGCGTTCTTCCGCGTCTACAAGGACCTGCCGAAGGGCCGCAATCCTGTGCAGCTCAACGGTTACGGCGATGCGAAGGAAGCGAAGGCATTGATCCGCGAATCGCTGGACCGTTTCGCGACCCAACCGTAGGGTGGGCCTTGGCCCACCTCCACATGCACGATCAACGGTAGGCCAAGGCCCACCCTACGAAAGACAAAGGCGAGCCGAGGCTCGCCTTCTTCGTCTAGTCCGCCGTGCTGATCAGGCCGCCGCGGCCTGGCTGATCCGCGGACCTTCGCGCAGCGCCTTGCCGACCATGCCGACCAGCAGGTCCAGCTCCTCGGCATCCATCGCGAAGTGCGGAGTGAAGCGCAGCGAGTTGGCGCCGCCGTGGATGACGTTCAGGCCCTGCTGGCGCAGCCATTCCTCGGTGGAACCGGTGCCGTAGCACTTGAATGCCGGCGACAGTTCGCACGAGAACAGCAGGCCGGTGCCCTGCACGTTGGTGATCAGGCCACCGAGTTCGCCCTGCAGCTGCTGCAGCTTTTGCACGGCCTCGGCGCCGCGCTTGCGGATGTTCTCGCGCACCTGCGGGGTCAGCTGCGCCAGCGTGGCGCAGGCCACGTCCAGCGCGCGCGGGTTGGTGGTCATGGTGTTGCCGTACACGCCCTTGCGGTACAGGCCGGCGGCGCGCTCGTTCACGGCGAGCACCGACAGCGGGTACTGCGCGGCGTTGAGCGCCTTCGAATAGGTTTCCATGTCCGGCGCATCCAGGCCTTCGAAGCCCGGGTAGTCGACGATGGACAGTACGCCGTGCGCACGCAGGCCGGCCTGGATGGAGTCGACCAGGAACAGGCTGCCGTGGCTGCGGGTCAGCTCGCGCGCGGCGGCGTAGAACGCCGGCGGCACCGAACGGCCCGGGTCGCCTTCGCCCATCACCGGTTCCAGGAACACGGCTTCGACGAACCAGCCCTTGGCTTCCGCATCAGCGAAGGCCTGCTTCAACGCGTCCACGTCGTAGGGCGGGATGGCGATGACCGAGTCCTCGCCGCGGTAGCTGGCCAGGTGCTGCTGGTAGGACTTGCGCGAGGAGTCTGAGTACAGCGCCGGACGCTCGGTGCGGCCGTGGAAGCTGCCCTTCACCACGATGCGCTTGATGGTGCGGCCGGCGTGGCGGCCGTCCGGGTCGGTCATCAGCTTGCTGTTGATGTCGGCGATGCGCGCGGCCAGTCCGACGGATTCGGAGCCGGAGTTCAGGCACAGGAACTTCGCGAACGGGCAACCGCCGCGGGTGTGGCCGATCTCCTTGCGCAGGGCGCGGTCGAAGCGCAGCTGCGACAGGCTGGGGGTCATGATGTTGGCCATCACCTGCGGGCGGGCCATCGCGTCCAGCACGGCGGCCGGCGTGTGGCCGAAGCCGAGCATGCCGTAGCCGCCGGCGTCGTACAGCACGGCGCCCTTGAGCGTGACCACCCACGGGCCGCGCGCGGCCAGCGCGATATAGGGGTTGATGGCGTCGTCGGCGTAGAAGTTGACGTAGCCGGCCTGGACGGCGCGCAGCTGATCCGCTTCGTCCATCGCCAGCAGTTCGGCGAATTCGTCCTGCAGGCGTGCGTGCTCGGCCGCGGCGGCGTCGATCACGGCGACCAGGTCGGGGTGGCCCTTGGCCAGGCGTTCGACGGTGGGGTCGTCCAGGCCGGGGGTCAGGCGCTGGCCCGGATGGGCGCGCAGCGGGGCGAGATGGTCGGTCAAGGCCATGGGAGTCCTCCGGCAGGAAACGGCAAAGCCGTATTATCGGGATAAACTCGTCATTTGACAGTTGTGAACTGCGCGGATTTAGAGGATATTTCGTCGATTCGACGAAACGCCGACCGCAGAATGAAGCTCACCGACGCCGATCAGCAATTGCTCTCAATGCTCCGTGAGAACGCACGGGCCTCCACCGCCCAGATCGCCCGCCGTCTCAACCTCTCGCGGACTACGGTGCAGAGCCGGATCGAGCGACTGGAGCGCGAGGGCGTGATCAGCGGCTACACGGTGCGCGTCCATGACGAGTACGACCGCAGCCACCTGCGCGCGCACATCATGATCGCCGTGCATCCCAAGCAGATGACCTCGGTGGTGGCCGCGTTGCGTGCGATGCCGGAGTTGCGGGTGCTGCATTCGGTCAGCGGCAGCCACGACCTGATCGCCATCGGTGCGGTGCCCAGCGTGGGCGACATGGACCTGCTGACCGACCGCATCGGTGCGCTGGAGGGCGTGGAGCGCACGACGTCGTCGATCGTGCTGTCGACCAAGTTCGAGCGCTGACGACGGGGCGCCCCGGCGGGCTCCCGTACAATGCACGCCCCCGCAAGGCCCCGACCGTGAAGAAGTCCGATTTCCATTTCGACCTGCCCGAGGCGCTGATCGCCCAGGCGCCGCTGCCGGAGCGTTCCGCCAGCCGGCTGCTGGTGGTGCCGCCCGGCGACGCGCCGTTCGCGGACCGCCATGTGCGCGACCTGCCGGAATGGCTGCAGCCCGGCGACCTGCTGGTGTTCAACGACACCCGCGTGATCCCGGCGCGCCTGTTCGGCCAGAAGGAAAGCGGCGGTCGCGTGGAAATCCTGATCGAGCGGCTGCTGCCGGAAAACGCGGCGCGCGCGCAGATCGGCGCCAGCAAGTCGCCCAAGCCGGGCAGCCGCATCCAGCTGGATGCCGGAGGCGAAGCCGAGGTGATCGGGCGCGACGGCGAGTTCTACCAGCTGCGCTTCCACGTGCCGGGCGCACTGGAAAGCTGGCTGCAGAAGGCCGGTCGCCTGCCCTTGCCGCCATACATCCAGCGTGCGCCGGGACAGGACGATGACGAGCGCTACCAGACCGTGTTCGCACGCGAGTTGGGCGCGGTGGCTGCGCCGACCGCAGGCCTGCATTTCGATGACGCGCTGCTGGCGACATTGCGCGCGCACGGTGTGGAATTCGGCCACGTGACGCTGCATGTCGGTGCCGGCACCTTCCAGCCGGTGCGCGTGGACAACATCCTCGAACACCACATGCACAGCGAGTGGCTCAACGTCGGGCCGGCGCTGGTCGAACAGGTGCGTGCGACCCGTGCGCGCGGCGGTCGCGTCGTCGCGGTGGGCACCACGGTGGTGCGCGCGCTGGAGTCCGCGATGCGGGACGGCGAGCTGCAGCCGTTCGCCGGCGAGACGCAGATCTTCATCTTCCCCGGCTACCGCATCCGCAGCGTCGATGCGATGGTCACCAACTTCCACCTGCCGGAGAGCACGCTGCTGATGCTGGTCAGCGCGTTCGCCGGCAAGGCGCGGGTGTTCGACGCCTACGCCCATGCGGTGCGCGAGCAGTACCGCTTCTTCTCGTACGGAGACGCGATGCTCCTGTTCCCGGAAACGGCCGCATGAGCCGGCTGTCCTTCGAACTGCTGAAGACCGACGGCGCCGCCCGCCGTGGCCGGCTGACGTTCCCGCGCGGCACCATCGAAACACCGGCGTTCATGCCGGTGGGCACCTACGGCTCGGTGAAGGGCATCCTGCCCGAGCATGTCGAGGACCTCGGTGCCGAGATCATCCTCGGCAATACCTTCCACCTGTACCTGCGGCCCGGCCTGGACGTGATCGGCGCGCATGGCGGACTGCACGGGTTCGCCCGCTGGAACAAGCCGATCCTCACCGATTCCGGCGGTTTCCAGGTCTTCTCGCTGGCGCACCGCCGCAAGATCACCGAGCAGGGCGTGACGTTCGCCTCGCCGGTGGACGGCAGCAAGGTGTTCCTGGGCCCCGAAGAGAGCATGCGCATCCAGAAGGTGCTGGACAGCGACATCGTGATGATCTTCGACGAATGCCCGCCGGTGAACATCGACGGCAAGCCGGTGGATCCGCGCGTGATCGAGCGTTCGATGGAGCTGTCGCTGCGCTGGGCCGAGCGGTCGAAGCGCGCGCACGAAGGCAACGACGCCGCGCTGTTCGGCATCGTGCAGGGCGGCGTGCACCACGATCTGCGCACGCGCTCGGCCGAGGGGCTGAAGGCGATCGGCTTCGACGGCTATGCGATCGGCGGCCTGGCGGTCGGCGAGACCGAGCAGGAGCGCAACACGACCCTCGAACACACCTGTCCGCAGTTGCCGTCGGACCAGCCGCGCTACCTGATGGGGGTGGGCCGGCCGGAAGACCTGGTGGAAGCGGTCGCGCGCGGCGTGGACATGTTCGACTGCGTGATGCCGACCCGCAATGCGCGCAACGGCCACTTCTTCACCTCGACCGGCACGGTGCGCATCCGCAATTCGAAGTACGAGCACGACCTTCAGCCGATCGAGCCGGGCTGCGGGTGCTACGCCTGCCGCAACGGCTTCACCCGCAGCTACCTGCGCCATCTGGACCGCTGCAACGAGATGCTGGCGCCGATGCTCGGCACCCTGCACAACCTCTGGTACTACCAGCAGGTGATGGCACAGATGCGGGCGGCCATCGCGGAAGGACGGTTTGCCGACTTCCGGGCCGCTTTCTACGCGGCCCGTGGGATGGACCCCGCGCCTTAGCCGGGATACCGAGCCGCACGCCGCCAGAGGCCTTTGTAGGAGCGGGCCATGCCCGCGATGCTCCTCTCAGGCCGTCAGGAAGAGCATCGCGCCCATGGGGCGCTCCTACCGGCTTCGTGGCGGAGGCGAAGTCCTCTGCGGGGTAGGGTGAGGCCGCCGGCCGGGAACCATCCGGCGCCGATGCGGTCTTTTCCAGTCCGGGCGCACAGGGAAGCCCGGGCGGGGCTTCCCGACGCGTGGCATAATCCCCGGCTGCTTTTCATACCGAATGGACAAGTCCATGAATCTGCTTGAATTCTTCGTTGCCCCCGTGTTCGCCCAGGCCGCACCGGCCCAGCAGGGCATGGGCGGCTTCGGCCTGCTGATGCCGATCGCCCTGATCGCCATCATGTACTTCCTGATGATCCGCCCCCAGATGAAGCGCGCCAAGGAGCACCGCTCCATGCTGGACAAACTGTCCAAGGGCGACGAAGTCATCACCTCGGGCGGCATCGCCGGCACCGTCACCGACATCGGCGACAACTTCGTCACCCTGGAAGTGGCCGACAACGTGCGCGTGCGCGTGCAGAAGGCCGCCGTGGGCAACGTGCTGCCCAAGGGCACGCTGAAGTCCGCCTGATCCGTTTCCCGCGCCCCGTCGCCCGAGCGCCGGGGCGCATCCCGCTGTTTCCGAACCACTGCTGAGCGCATGCCCGGGAAGGGCCTGCGCGGGTCACCACGATGCTCGAATTCCCTCGCTGGAAATACGCCCTGATCCTGTTCGTCGTGTTGGCGAGCGCGCTGTACGCGCTGCCCAACCTGTACCCCCAGGATCCCTCCGTGCAGATCACCGCCAACCGCGGCTTCGCCATCGACGCCGCGTTGCGAGGCCGCGTCGATGCGGCGCTGAAGGACGCGGGCCTGCAGGCCAAGGAGATCGACACCGAGGCCACGAGCATGCTGGTGCGCCTGCCCAGCCTGGACGCGCAGACGACCGCCAACGACGCCCTGCGCAAGGCGCTCGGCGAGGACTACCTGGTCGCGCTGAACCTCGCGTCGACCGTGCCGGACTGGATGGGCAACTTCGGCGCTCGCCCGATGGTGCAGGGCCTGGACCTGCAGGGCGGCGTGCATTTCGTGCTGCAGGTCGACCAGAAGGCTGCGCTGGACAAGCGTGTCGAAGGTTATCTGGAAGACACCCGCGTCACCCTGCGCGACAAGCGCATCCGCTACACCTCGGTCGAACGCCGCCCGAACAACAGCATCGTGGTCACGCTGGCGGATGGTGAGGACGTGGCGGCGGCGCAGCAGACGCTGGCGCAGACCTTGAGCTCGCGCGGCAACAACAGCAACACGCTGGCGACGGGCTCGGGCCTGAGTTATCAGGCGGCGGGCCAGCAGATCACCATCGGCCTGCCGCAGGCGGAGCTGGAGCAGATCGCCAGCGAGGCGATCGAGCAGAACCTCACCACGCTGCGCAACCGCATCAACGAGATCGGCGTGGCCGAGCCGATCATCCAGCGCCAGGGCAACGACCGCGTGGTCGTGCAGCTGCCCGGCGTGCAGGACACCGCCGAGGCCAAGCGCCTGATCGGCGCCACCGCCACGCTCGAGTTCCGCGCGGTGGTGGAAGGCAGCGCGGCCGATGCCGTGGCCAGTGGCCGCATCCCGCCGGAAGCCAAGGTGTTCCAGCTGCGCGACAACGGCGGCCCGGTGCTGCTGAACAAGCGCGTCCTCGTCTCGGGCGACGAAATGGTCAACGCCCGCGTGGGCCAGGACAACAATGGCCAGCCGGCCGTGGACGTGACCCTCAACAACATCGCCGGCCAGCGCATGTTCGACCACACCAGCGCCAACGTCGGCAAGCTGATGTCGGTGGTCTACATCGAACGCGTGCCGACCGTGACCATCGTCGACGGCAAGGAAGTGCGCAGCGTGCGCGTGCGCGAGGAAGCGCTGTCGCCGACCCGTATCCAGGGTGTGTTCGGCAAGAACTTCCAGACCACCGGCCTGGAGAAGACCGAGGCCGAGAACCTGGCCAAGCTGCTGCGCGCCGGCTCGCTCGCCGCGCCGATGGACTTCATCGAAGAGCGCGTGGTCGGCCCCAGCCTGGGCGCCGAGAACGTCGCCCGCGGCACGAAGGCGGTGGTGTTCTCCTTCGTCTTTGCGCTGGCCTTCTTCCTGGTGTACTACCGCATGTTCGGCCTGATCACCTGCGTCGCGCTGCTGCTCAACCTGGTGATGGTGGTGGCGGTGATGTCGCTGTTCGGCGCGACGATGACGCTGCCCGGCTTCGCCGGCCTGGCACTGACCATCGGCATGTCGGTGGACGCCAACGTGCTGATCAACGAACGCATACGCGAGGAATTGCGGGCGGGGGTGCCGCCGCAGGCGGCGATCGCGACCGGTTACGACAAGGCGTCGGGCACCATCTTCGACTCCAACATGACCGCGCTGCTGGCCGGCGTGGCGCTGTACGCCTTCGGCACCGGTCCGCTGAAGGGCTTCGCGGTGACGATGGTCATCGGCATCCTGACCTCCGTGTTCACCGCGGTCACCGTGTCTCGCGGCATCGCCACCCTGATCTACGGCGGCCGCCGCAAGATCAAGTCCATCGCCATCTGACGGGAGACAGAAGATGAGCCTTTTCCCGTTGCGGTTGATTCCGCACACCACCAACTTCAACTTCATGCGGGTGCGCTGGGTGTCCATCGGCGTCGCGGCGCTGCTGGCCGTCGCGGCGATCGGCGCCATCGCGTTCAAGAGCTTCAACTTCGCGCTGGACTTCACCGGCGGCACCGTCGTGGAGCTGCGTTTCCAGACGCCTCCGAACGTCGACGGCGTCCGCGAGCGGCTGGAGGCCGGCGGCTACGGCAGCGCGCAGGTGCAGACCTTCGGCACCGGCAGCGACCTGCTGGTCCGCCTGCAGCCGCGCGAGGACGCGGGCACGGCGGCCGGCGCCGAAGCCAGCAACCGCACCGCCGCGGACGTCTTGCGCCTGGCATCCGTCGATGGCAACGCGGCGACCGTGATGCGCAGCGAATTCGTCGGCCCGCAGGTCGGCAAGGAGCTTGCGCTCAACGGCCTGTACACGCTGCTGTTCGTGGTGGTCGGCTTCCTGATCTACATCGCCGTGCGCTTCGAGTGGAAGTTCGCCGTGTCGGCGATCGTCACGACCCTGGCGGACGTGCTGATCGTGGCCGGTTTCTTCGCCGCCAGCGGCATCGAGTTCGACCTGACCATCCTGGCCGGCCTGCTGTCGGTGATGGGCTTCTCGATCAACGACAAGATCGTGGTGTTCGACCGCGTACGCGAGAACTTCCGCAATCTGCGCGCCGAGCCGATGGAGATCCTGAACCGCTCCATCAACCAGACGCTGTCGCGCACGATCATCACCTCGTTCGTCGCGTTCCTGACCGTGTTCGCCCTGTACCTGTACGGCGGCGGCTCGCTGGAAGGCATGGCGCTGTCGCAGATGATCGGCATCGTGCTGGGCACGATCTCCTCGATCTTCGTGGCATGCCCGCTGCTGACCATCGGCTTCCTGACGGTCACCAAGCAGGACCTGATGCCGAAGGCGAAGGACGAGGCGCTGCTGGCGCGTCGTCCGTAACGCTTTCCGGCGAAGTACGAAAAAGGCCACGCGATGCGTGGCCTTTTTCTTTGGGCGGCGGCTCCTGTAGGAGCGACGTCAGTCGCGACCGCATGGCTGGATCGACAGGATCACATGGCCCGGCGATGGTCGATCGGGTCAGGCCAACGCTTGGCCAACCTGCTCCCGGGTAGTCCGGTTCCTGGTCGCGACTGACGTCGCTCCTACCGGTGCAGGCAAGCGATCAGCCGTTGAACGACGCCGCGTAACCCGACGAGACGATGGTCTTCTGCAGCGCGTCGGCGACCTTGAGGTTGCCGGCGACGATCTGGCGGGGCAGGGCGGTGCGGCCGTCGATCTTGCCGAGCGCGGCGCCACGGAAATCGCAGACCTTGCCGCCGGCTTCCCGCACCAGCAGCACGCCGGCGGCGATGTCCCAGTCCTTCACGCCCGCCTCGAAATAGGCGTCGGAGCGGCCGCAAGCCACGTAGGCCAGGTCGAGCGCGGCCGAACCGGTGCGGCGGATGTCCTCGGCATGTACCAGCAGCTCGCGCACGCATTCCAGCTGCGCGCCGGCACGGGCGCGCTCACGCGGCGGGAAGCCGGTGGTGATCATGGCGCCGGCCAGCTCCTTGCGGTCGGCCACGCGGATGCGGCGCTCGTTGAGCTGGGCGCCGGCGCCACGGCTGGCGGTGAACAGGTCGTTGCGCAGCGGGTCGAAGATCACCGCATCGGTCGGTTCGCCGTTGTCCACCAGCGCGATGGACACGCAGTAGTGCGGGAGCCCGCGCAGGTAGTTGCTGGTGCCGTCCAGCGGGTCGATCACGAAGGTGTAGCGGCCGTTGATCTGGGCGCCGCTTTCCTCGCCGACGAAGCCGTAGTCCGGGTAGGCGCGACGCAGTTCCTTGATGATGACCTTCTCGGCATCCGAGTCGACTTCGCTCGCGTAGTCCATCCGCTCCTTCTGCACCACGTTCAGCGCGTCCAGCTTGTTGATGCTCCGCAACAACACGTTGCCTGCGAGGCGGGCGGCCTTGGTCATGACGGTGACGACGGGCTTTTGCATGCGAACGGACCTCGGACAGGCGTGGGGCGGGCGAACAAGTGGAAAAGAGCAGCACGGCGCGGAGACCGGCCCGCGCAGTTTACCATTTGCCCCCATGAATACGCCCGTTTCCCAGACCGATTCCCTTTCCCGGGCCACCACTGCCCGCCTGCGCGTGGTGCTGGTCGGCACGCAGCACCCCGGCAATATCGGCGCCGCCGCCCGCGCGTTGAAGACCATGGGGCTGGCGCGCCTGGTGCTGGTCGCGCCCGAGGACTACCCCGCGGACGAGGCTTACCGTCGCGCCGCCGGCGCGGACGACCTGCTGGGCGACGCCCCGGTGGTCGCCACGCTGGCCGAGGCGGTGGCGGACTGCCACCTGGTGCTGGGATGCACGGCGCGCAGCCGCCGCGTCCAATTGGAAGAGCATGCGCCACGCCAGGCAGCCGCGCTGGCGGTCGGTCGCGCGGCGGCCGGAGGCGAGGTGGCACTGGTGTTCGGCCGCGAGCGCACCGGCCTGAGCAACGAGGAACTGCAGCTCTGCCACGCGGCGGTGCACATCCCGGCCAATCCCGACTACAGCTCGCTGAACCTGGCCGCCGCCGTGCAGGTGCTGGCCTACGAGCTGCGGCTGGCACTGCTGGAAGGCGGGCCGGCGGCCTCCACCGAAGCGCCGCATCCGGACGACGTCGTGGCCAGCCACGCGCACATGGAAGGTTTCTTCGCGCAACTGGGCGACACCCTCGACGCGATCGACTTCCACAAGGGCCGCGCGCCGGATTCGGCGATGCGAAAGCTTCGCCGGCTGTTCGCCAAGGCCGACCTGACCGAGCAGGAAGTGCGCCTGCTGCGCGGCATCCTGGCCGACGCCCAGCGTATGGCCCGCCTGGCGGGTCAGGGCGGCGGCGGATCACTGTCTTGAGCTCACGTTTTCCGATAGGCTGCCGCCATCGTTCTGGCGGGCGCCTATCGTTGCGTACAACCTGGTTCCGCCTCGCGCTGGCCGCCATCGGCGCCGCCCTGCTTCCCGCCGCCGTGGTCCCGGCCAGCGCCGCCGGTGACGAGCGTGTCCTTGTCCTCGGCCGCATCAGCGACGATCCCAAGGCGCATTACGAGCAGCTCAAGCCGCTGCTGGACTACGTAGTCCCGCGGATGCGCGACGTCGGCATCACCGAAGGCCGCATCCTGATGGCACGTGACGCGCAGCAAATGACCAGTTATCTGAGACGCGGCCGCGTGGATTGGGTCACCGAGACCGCCGGCACCGGTATGCGGCTGCAGGAGCGCGCCGGTGCGCGCCCCATGCTGCTGACCGAGCGCGGTGGTGTCAGCCGCTACCACGGCGTGTTCTTCGTCCGCCGCGACAGCGGGCTGGAGCGGCTGGCCGACCTGAAGGGGCGCACGGTGGCGTTCCAGAACACTGCCTCGACCAGTGCGTACTTCGCGCCCTCGGTGGCGTTGCTCGACGCCGGCCAGCGGATGGAGATCCTGCTGTCGCCGATGGACCGGCCGTCCGCCGATTCGGTGGGCTACGTGTTCGCCCGGTCCGAGCTCAACATCGCCGCCTGGGTGCACAAGCGCCTGGTCGACGCCGGCGTGGTCAGCAACCTCGACTGGGATGACGTGCGCCGCATGCCGCCGTCGTTCCGCCGCGACTTCCGGGTGATCCACGAGACGCAGGATTTCCCGCGCGCACTGGAGATGGTGCGCGGCGATCTGGATCCCAGGATCGAGGCGCGCCTGCGCGACGTGCTGCTGGAGGCCGCCAACGATCCGGCCGCGCGCGATGCGCTCAACGTGTTCTTCCGTACGACCCGCTTCCTGCCGGTGGACCCGGCATCGCAGCAGGCGCTGGACGACCTGCGCCGTGGCGTGACGCGCGTCCGGGAGCAGGTCGAATGACGCGCATGCGGTTCGGGCTGCAGGCGCGCTTCCTCGCCGCCATGGCATTGATGCTGGTGGTGGTGATCGCCCTGCTGGGGACGTTGCTGCACCGGCAGAAGGTGATGCAGCAGGAAGTGGCGGACCTCGGGCGCGAGGCGATGCATGGCATGGTCGAGGACAGCCTGCGCCGGCACGGCGAGGCCACCGTCGATCAGCTGGGTGATGCGCTGGCCAATCCGCTGTACTACTTCGACCTGGACACGATCGGCAGCATCGTGCGTTCGGCGCAGAAGGAGCCGGACGTCAGTTACGTGCTGGTCTACGACAACCAGGGCCGGATCATCCACGACGGTACTGCCGACATCGCCGTGTACGGGCAGACGATGACCGACCCGCTGGCGTACGAGGCGGTCAACACACGCGGCATGCACACGCAGTGGTCGACGCAGATCGTGGACGTGTCCGAGCCGATCATGATCGGAAGCGAACGCATCGGCGGCGTGCGCGTCGGCTACTCGGTGGCCTCGGTGCGCGCCTACGAAGAGAAGGCGGTCACCGCGGCACGCGCCCGCCTCAACGAACTGGGGGCGCGCCACCTCGGCTGGATCGCCCTGCTGCTGGCTGCCCTCGTGGGCGTGTGCGTGACCATCATGGTGTATGCCCAGCGCACGCTGGTCCGGCCGATCCGCCAGCTGGCCCGCGCCGCGCACGACATCGAGGTCGGCAACTACAACGGCGAGCGCATGGCCAGCGAGCGCCAGGACGAAGTCGGCGAACTCGTCCGCGCCTTCGGCACGATGAGCGACAGCATCGCGCGGCACGACCGTGACGTGCGGCGGATGGCGTACACCGACTCGTTGACCGGCCTTACCAACCGGCTGGCGTTCCGCGAGAGCCTGGACCACCGCCTGATGATGCTGCGCGGCGCCGGGCGCCAGCTGGCGCTGCTGTTCGCCGACATCGACGACTTCAAGCGCGTCAACGACACGCTCGGGCACGAGGCCGGCGACGAAGTCCTGCAGCAGTTCGCGCATCGCATCCGCGATGCGGTGGAGACGATGGGCGGCGATGATGCGCTGCTCGCGCGCTTCGGCGGCGACGAGTTCGTCATCCTGATCCAGGACGGCGACGTGCGCGGCAGCGCCACCCGCCTGGCCGAGAAGCTGGTGGCCGAGCTGGGGCGTCCGATCGTCGTGCAGGAGCGCCAGGTGTTCCTCGGTACCTCTATCGGCATCACTCTGTTCCCGGAAGACGCGTCGGGCGCGACCGCGTTGATGAAGAACGGCGACATCGCGATGTACCAGGCCAAGGTCGCCGGCAAGAACTGCTACCGCTTCTACAGCCGCGCGATGGACCAGGCCGTCGAGCGCCGCGTGCGCATGGAACAGGAACTGCGTGGTGCGTGGGAGCGCGGCGAACTGAGCCTGATGTACCAGCCGGTGTTCCGCATGGCCGACAGCCGCATCGTCGGCGCCGAGGCGCTGCTGCGCTGGCAGCATCCGGAGCTGGGCATGGTGGCGCCGTCGGTGTTCATCGACGTGGCCGAGCAGAGCGGGCTGATCGAGAGCATCGGGCCGCGCGTGCTGCGTGCCGCCTGCGCCGCGGCCGCACGCTGGGGCAACGAGCGCGACGCGCTGGATCCGCTGTTCGTCTCGGTCAATGTATCGCCGCGTCAGCTGCGCAACGGCGACCTGCCGGACGTGGTGGCCGAATGCCTGCGCGATACCGGGCTGGCGGCGTCGCGCCTGCACCTGGAACTCACCGAGACGGCCGTCATCAGCGACGAGGCGCATGCCAGCGCGCTGCTGGCCACGCTGCACCGCACCGGTGTGAAGGTGTGGCTGGACGACTTCGGTACGGGTTTTTCGGGCCTGAGCCATCTGCGCCGCGTGCCGGTGGACGGCGTGAAGATCGACCGCAGCTTCATCGCCGACATGCTGCGCGACCCCGACGACCTGGCGCTGACCACGGCGATCATCGCGATGGCGCATTCGCTCGGCATCACGGTCGTGGCCGAGGGTGTGGAGAAGGAAGGCCAGTTCAATCTGCTGCGCGAGCGCGGTTGCGACCTCGCGCAGGGCTATTGGCTGGGCTATCCGGTGACCGCAGCGGAGTTCGCGCAGCTGGTAGCGTGATGCGTGCAGTGCGGTTGTAGGAGCGACGTTAGTCGCGACCGCACGTTGTCAGTGATGCACAGGCATGCATCTGGTTCGCCCAGCACGCTGTCGATCGAGATCGATTGATTGCTACGGTCGCGACTCACGTCGCTCCTACAGGAGCAGGACGGCTCAGAGCCACTTCGCCATCAGCGCACTCGTGGCTTCCACCAGATTGCCGGACAGGAAGCCGAACACCACCACGGCGATGCCGCCGGCGATCCACGCCACCAGCAGCAGCGCACCGTCGCGCTCCAGCAGGGCCAGCGCGAACAGCAGCAACAGGAAGCCGAACACGTAGTTGGTGAACGGGATGGGCAGCGCCAGCAGGATGCCCAGCAGGACCAGCAGCAGGCCGGTGAAACTGAGCGCGATGCGGTTGTCGACGAAGCCGCCCATGCGCGGGCGCACGATCTTCTCCAGCCGCCGCAGCCACGGCGCCATGCGCTGGCGGAAGCGCACCATCGCGCTGCGGTGCGGGCCGCGCCGCGCGAGGAAGGCGGGCAGCCAGACCTTGCGCAGGCCCAGCAGCAGCTGCACGCCGACCAGGACCACCATCGGCCCGCCGATGGCGCCGCCGACGCCGGGCACCGGAATGAAGGCCGGCAGCACGCCGATGAAGAGCAGCATGCCGAACGCGGCGGGGCCGAAATCCTTCAGCAGGTCGCCAAGGCGCAGGACCTCGTCGGGATCGCCGGCGGCGAAGCCGTCGATCAGCGTGGCGGTGCTGGTGTGTCGTGGTGCGTCGTCGGCGGACATGTCAGACCGCCAGGTCTTCGCCGTCGGTCTCGGGCAGTTTCTGCAGCAGCAGCTTGTCGATGCGGGCGCCGTCGAGGTCGACCACTTCGAAGCGCCAGCCGGCCCAGTCGAGGCGTTCGCCGACGTGCGGGATGCGGCCGAAGCGTTCGATCATCATACCGGCGACGGTGTTGTATTCGTCGTCGTCCGGCAGCGCCACGCCGCCCAGCAACTCGCGCAGGTCGTCGTTGGGCAGCGAGCCGTCCACCAGCAGCGAGCCGTCGTCGCGGACCACCACCAGCGGCGCATCCTCGGTGTTCTCGGCGGCCTGCAGACGGCCGACCACGGCGCCCATCAGGTCGCTCTGCGTCACCAGGCCCTGGATCTCGCCGTATTCGTCGACGACCAGCGCCAGCGACTGCTGCTCTTCGCGGAAGATCTCCAGCAGCTTCATCGCATGGGTGGATTCGGAGACGAACAGCGGTTCGCGCAGCTTGATGAAGAGGTCCGGCTGGGCGACACCGAAGCGGTCGAGCAGGGACTTCACTTCCAGCACGCCGACCACATCCTGGTCGTTGCCTCTGTACACCGGGAATCGCGAGAACGCGGATTCGTGCATCGTCTGCAGGTTGTCGTCGTACGGCGCGGCGGCATCCAGCCAGGTGATTTTCTTGCGCGGCGTCATCAGGCTGTCGGCGGTGCGGTCGCCCAGCCGCAGCACGCGGTTCATCATGTTGCGCTCGTCGGCGTCGATCACGCCCGCCTCGTGTCCCTCGGACACCAGCATGCGGATCTCTTCTTCGGTGACCGCTTCCTTGTTGTCGTCGGCGAGTCCGAAGACACGGAGCACCAGTCGCGTGCTGAAGGCGAGCAGGGCAACGGCAGGGGCGGTGATCTTGGCCAGCCACCCCATCGGCACGGCCACGAAGCCGGCGATGGTTTCCGGTCGGGTGATCGCGAGACGCTTGGGTACCAGTTCGCCGAAAATCAACGTCAGGTAGGTGATCAGCGCGACCGCCACGCCGATACCGATCTTGGGCGCATACGGCGCGGAGGCGGGGATCGTGGACGCCAGCCAGCCGCCGATGGCGCTGCCGATGGCGTCGCCGCCGAACGTACCGGTCAGCACGCCGATCAGGGTGATGCCGATCTGGACGGTGGAGAGGAAGTTCTCGGGTTTCTCGGACAGGTCCAGCGCGCGCTGGGCGCGCTGGCTGGTCTGGGCCATCTGTTTCAGGCGGCTCTTGCGCGAGGTCATGACCGACATCTCGGACATGGCGAAGAAGCCGTTCAACAGCACGAGGGCGAACACGATGATCAGCTCAAGCACGGGAGCCTCCGTTCAGTGCAGGGAGGGCCGGCGAGGCGGGCGGGGTCTGTCGCGGGGGACAGTGGGGGGAGGTAGGGTCGTCGTCCATAGGGTGCACCCGGAGGCGCCGGGCGAGTTTAGCAAACGGCCGGCGGACCGACGCGTGAAGCTGAACAAGACATTCGGCCAATACGAGGGCCGCCGGGCCCGGGTCCCGTCCCGTCGGACTGTCCGGAACAGTCACGGAGCGGTCATAATTCCGCCCCTGAAGCCGTCCATCCCGTGACGGTGAGACCGCCCGATGTTCTCCCTCCAGACGATCTTCGGCTCCGGCCAGCAGTTCTACACGCTGTTGGACGAGGCCGCCCAAGCTGCCCACGACAGCACCAAGGCCCTGCATTCCATGATGAAGGCCACCGACCGCCAGCCGGCGCTCGATGCCTTCAAGCTGGCGCGCCTGCGCGAGCGCGCGGCCTCGGACAAGATCGGCAAGGCGCTGGTCGACAGCTTCATCACCCCGATCGAGCGCGAAGACATCGAAGCCCTCGGCTCGGCGCTGTACAAGATCCCCAAGCAGGTCGAGAAGTTCGCCGACCGCTACTCGCTGGCCATCCAGCACCTGGAAGGCATCGACTTCGCGCCGCGCGCGGCGATGCTGGAGCAGGCCGCCGCCGTGGTCGTGGACATGGTCCATGAGATCAAGAAGATGAACATCGATCGCATGACCTCGCTCAACGAGAAGCTGCGCGCGATCGAGAACGAGGCCGACCGGCTGATGCTGGAGCTGTACCGCGACATCTATTCCGGCCGGCTGGACCACCTGCAGATGTTCCTGCTGAAGGAGTTCTTCGAGATCCTGGAGAAGGCCATCGACCGTTGCCGCGAGGCCGGCGTGGTGGCGTACCAGATCGTGCTGAAGAACAGCTAAGGGCGCACCGTCATGCTGACCCTCGTGCTGGTGGTGATCTTCGCCGCGCTCGTCTTCGAGTTCATCAACGGCTTCCACGACACCGCCAACTCCATCGCGACCGTGGTCGCCACCAAGGTGCTGTCGCCGGGCCAGGCGGTGATGCTGGCGGCGGTGATGAACCTGATCGGTGCACTGACCGGCACCGCCGTCGCCAAGACCATCGCCTCCGGCCTGGTCGACACCAATGTGGTGCAGGTGACGTCGCAGGTGATCCTGTGCGCGCTGCTGGGCGGCATCATCTGGAACCTGATCACCTGGTGGAAGGGCCTGCCGTCGTCGTCGTCGCATGCGCTGATCGGTGGCCTGTGCGGTGCCGCGCTGGCCGCCGCGCACAACGACTGGGGCGCGCTGATCTGGTCGCAGGCCGCCGGCGACTGGACCCAGAACAAGGGCATCCTGTGGAAGGTCGTGCTGCCGATGATCTCCTCGCCGGTGGCGGGCTTCGTGCTGGGCATCGTGGTGATGGTGCTGCTGTGGGGACTGATCGCCCTGCTCTCGCGCATCGGCGGCTGGCTCGGCCGGCTCGCGCGCCCGCACTTCGTCAACAAGTTCTTCGGCAAGGCGCAGATCCTGTCCGCGGCCTACATGGGCTACGCGCACGGGCACAACGATGCGCAGAAGACCATGGGCATCATCGCGCTGACGCTGTTCGGCGCGGAAGCCAGCGGGGCGCTGGACAACCTGCCGGGCTGGCTGGCCTTCCTGCATCCGGGCACCGCGGGCGAGCAGGACATCGCGATGTGGATCGTCATCACCTGCGCCATCGTGATGGCGCTGGGCACCGCGTCGGGCGGCTGGAAGATCATCAAGACGCTGGGTCACAAGATGGTGAAGCTGCACCCCATCAACGGCTTCGCCGCGGAGACGAGTTCGGCCACCATCCTCACCGTGGCCGCGCACTTCGGCATGCCGGTGTCGACCACGCACAGCATCTCCACCGCCATCATGGGTGTGGGCTTCGCCAAGAATCCGCGCGCGCTGAAGTTCGGCGTGATCGAACGCATCCTGTGGGCGTGGGTCCTGACGATCCCCGCTGCGGGCGGTATCGCCTACGGCCTGCTGCGGTTGCTGGAATCGATCGACTGGGCGTGACGTCGCCTTGCATCCGTTGAAACAGAAAACGCCGGGCTTGCCCGGCGTTTTTCTTTCCGACGCCGCGATGGCGGGCCTGGGCCCGCCCTACAGCAGGTCGCCTTCGGCGGAGAGTGCGCGCTCCATGCTGTCGCCCAGGCCACCGATTTCCAGCACCAGGCGGTCGACTTCCGCCGGGCTGAGGCTTTCGTACGGACGGTTCTCGCACAGCTGCAGGTAGGGCACGCCGTCGAGTTCGCCGATCGCCAGGTAGCCCACGCTGCTCTGCCAGTTGAACTTCAGCGCACGCTTGGCGTCGATGCCGGTCATCGGCGCGATCACCGTGCTCACGCGCAGGTAGCCGCGCTCGTCGTCGTTGCCGAGTTCGGACAGGTAGATGGTCTGGTGCCGCTTGCCGTTGCCCAGCGACAGTTCCACGCAGGCGACATACGGGTCGTGCATGGTCACCTTGTAACCGGAGGAATTCAGGTGTCCGCGGACCTGCTCGAAGTTGTGCATGGGATGCTCCCACTGTTGCCGTTGCCGCTATGCTAATCCGGCATGAGCGCCAAGTCTCCCGAAGATCGCATCCTTGCCGCAATCCGTGCGATACCGCACGGTCAGGTGGCCGGCTATGGCGAAGTCGCGCATCGCGCAGGCCTGCCGGGCCGTGCGCGACTGGCCGCGCGCATCCTCAGCCAGAACGACGATCCCGCGCTGCCGTGGCACCGCGTGCTGCGTTCGGACGGCCGCATCGCATTCCCCGAAGGCTCGAAGGCCTTCCGCGAACAGAGCCAACGCCTGCGCGCGGAAGGCGTGAAGGTGGAAAACGGCCGCGTGAAGCGGCTGCGCAAGGTGAACGATCTGGATGCGGCGCTGTGGGGCCCGGGTGCGCATTGATGCCGTCCGCTTATGATGTGAGGCGACTGTTTCGAGGCCTGCCATGTTTCCCCGACTGCTCCCCGTCACCCGCAATCTGCTGATCGCCAACGTCGCCGTCTATCTGCTTCAGCTCATGCTGGGCGGAACGTTGGAAACGTGGTTCGCGTTGTGGCCCATCGGACACGGGTTCATGCCGTGGCAGCTGCTGTCGTACGGCTTCCTGCACGACACCAACGGTCTCGCGCATCTGGCCTTCAACATGCTGGCGCTCTACATGTTCGGATCGTCGCTGGAGCAGACGTGGGGGGCGAAGCGTTTCCTCACGTACTTCCTGGTCTGCATCGCCGGCGCCGGACTGCTGCAGCTCGCCGTGGGATGGTGGATGGTATCGGGCGGCGCCTTGCCGTACCGCACCGTTGGCGCGTCCGGCGGCGTGTTCGGCCTGCTGCTCGGCTACGGCATGTTGTTCCCGAACCACCGGATGATCGTGTTTCCGCTGCCGATGGAGATCAAGGCGCGCACGCTGGTGATCTTCTATGCGGTGCTCGCGCTGGTGCTCGGCTTCACCGGCCTGCAACCGGGCGTGGCGCACTTCGCCCACCTCGGCGGCATGGTGTTCGGATGGCTGATGATCCGCTACTGGCGCGGCCAGCCGCCATTCCGCAAGGGACCGCGCAAACCGAAGCCGCCGCACCTGCGCAGCGTCAAGTAGCACGGTTCGCAGGGACAAAGAAAAACGGCGCGGAATTCCGCGCCGTTTTTCATGGGACCCGCGGCAGGCTCAGCGCCAGATGCGGACCTGTGCCGCTTCCTGTGCCTGCATCGGCTGGCCGGCCTTGCAGGAGAACGCCTGCGCGAACGAGGGCTGCTGGGTCAGCGGGCCGTTGGCGCGCCACTGCCCGGGGGCGTGCACGTCGACGGCGGCGCGCTGCGCGGCCTCGGTCTCCGACAGGTTCTGCGCCCACAACGTGGCCCAGGCCTTGTAGAACGACTGCTTCGTGGCGGCATTCGCCTGCGGCTCGGCGGTGGCGAAGGCGTCCCACGCCAGTTCCACACCGGCGAGGTCGGCGAGGTTCTCGTCGCGCGTCAGCGCGCCGTTGACCTTGACGTTCTTCAGGTCCGGGAACGCATAGGCGTTGTATTGCGCGACCACCTTGTCGCCCAGCGCATTCCACGCGGCGACGTCGGCCGGCGTCCACCAGTCGCGCAGCTGTCCCTTGGCGTCGACCATGCGGCCCTTCACGTCGAAGCCGCGGCTCAGCTCGTGGCCGACCAGCGCACCGAAGGCGCCGTACTGCACGGCGGCCGGCTGCTTGGCATCGAAGATCTCTTCCTGCAGCACGGCGGCGGTGACGATCAGGCGGTTCTGCGCCAGGTCGTAGGCCAGCGCCGGCTGCTGCGGCAGCACGTCCCAGCGGCGGTCGGCATTGCCCTTGCCGATGCGCTTCATTTCTTCGCGATGGCGCCAGGTCGAGGCGATCAGGATGTTGCCGCCGAAGCTGCCGCGGCCCATCGGCTGCACGCTGTAGTCGAGGTCGCGCTTCGGGGTGCCGACTTCGATCTTCAGCTTGTCGAGCTTGGCCTTGGCTTCGGCCTTGGCCGCATCGCTCAGCCAGGTGTTGCGCTCGATGCCGCGGCCCAGCGCGTCGCGCACCAGGCCGGCGATCTGTTCGGCGCGACGCTTGTGGTCGGCCGGCACGTAGCGCTCGGCGTATTCCTTGCCCAGCATCGGGCCGGCGGCGAGGTTGATCGCGTCCAGCACCTGGTGCCAGCGCGGCGCCGGGGCGGTTTCGCCACGCAATACGCGGCCGCGGAAATCGAACTCGGCGTCGCGGAAGGGCTTGGCCAGGTACGGCGCCATCGCATCGCCCACGCGCCAGCGCAGGTAGGCCTTCCACTGGTCGGGCTTGAGGCTGCCGACCAGGCCGTCGAGGCGCTTGAACAGCGCCGGATCGGCCATCGACACGGTGTCGTCGTTGACGCCCTGCGCCTTCAGGAAGGCATCGAGCTGCAGGTTGCGGTACTGCTTGCCCAGGTCCTTGGTCGGGATCGGCGCGTAATTGGCGAAGGGGCTGCGCAGGTCGACCAGCGGCTTGGACACCTGCGCCAGCTTGGTCTCCACGTCGATGATCAGTGCGGACTCGGCGTCCAGTTTCGCCGCTGGCGTGCCGGTCAGGGCAAGCACCTGCTTCACGTAGGTGCGGTAGCGGCCGAGCAGCTCGCGCGTGTCGGCATCGGTGCGGGTGTAGTAGGCCGGGTCCGGCAGGCCCAGGCCGCCCTGCATGAAGTAGCCGATGTGCCGGTCGAGCGCCTGCAGGTCGACGTCCGGGCTGAAATTGAAGGCCACCGGCACGCCGACCTGGTGCAGCGCGGCGATGGCCGGCGCCACGTCCTTCGGCTTCTTGATGGCGTTGATGCGGTCCAGCAGCGGCGCGATCGGCTTGGAACCGTCGGCTTCCACCGCCGCCTCGTCCAGGCCGCTGGCCCAGAAGTCGCCCAGCAGCTTCTGCACATTGCCCTGCGGCGCCTTCATGGCGCTGTCGAGCAGGGCGCGCTGCTGGTCCAGCGTGCGTGCGCGGAACGCGCCCAGCACGCTCACCACGCCGGCCTCGGCGGAGGCGGGGTTCTTCTTCAGCCAGTCCGCATTGGTGGCGGTGTAGAAGTCCGTGCACTGCGCGCTCACCGCGGGGGCGGTGTTGCGCTTCTTGCGCTGCGCGTCGGCATCCGGGGCGCCCAGGGCGATGAAGAGGGCGAAGGCGATCAGGGTGGGGCGGCCGAGAGCGTGGCGCGGGCTGGGCATCAGGAACATCCGGGAGTTCAGGGGTCGGGCGATTCTAGCAAGGGTGCCGTCGCGGGCCCGAAGGCCCGTCGCGGGATTCCGGCGCCGCGTGGCGGGTTTTACGGGCCTGCGTCACAGCTCGGTGCCGGGCCCGCAAAAGGAAAGGCCCGGACATGCCGGGCCTTTCCACCTCACGACGGGAAGCGGCTGCTTACCAGATCACGACCTGCTGGTCGCCGGTGCGGACCATCGGCGCGCCGGCCTTGCACGAGAACGCGGCGGCGAACGCGGGAAGGTTGGACGGCGCGCCGATGGCGCGGAACTGCGCCGGGGCATGCTCGTCGGTGGCGATGCGGTTCTTCAGCTCTTCCGGGGTGAAGTTGCGGCGCCACACGGTGGCCCAGTTGAGGAAGAAGCGCTGGTCGCGCGTCAGGCCGTCGGTCTTCGGATCCGGCGTGTCGCCAGCGGCCGCCTTCATGGCGTCGTAGGCGGTGGCCAGGCCGCCAAGGTCGGCGATGTTCTCGCCCAGCGTGTGATTGCCGTTGATCGACTGGCCAGCGTCGGTGCGGTAGCCGTTGAACTGCGCCACCAGCTTGCCGGTCAGCGCCTTGAAGCCCTTGGCGTCGGCATCACTCCACCAGTTCTCGAACTTGCCGGTGGCACCGAAACGGCTGCCCTGGTCGTCGTAGCCGTGCGTCATCTCGTGGCCGATCACCGCGCCGATGCCGCCGTAGTTCATTTCATCCGACGCATTCGGATCGAAGAACGGCGGCTGCAGGATGGCGGCCGGGAACACGATCTCGTTCTGCAGCGGGTTGTAGTAGGCGTTGACCATCTGCGGCGGCATGCCCCATTCGGTGCGGTCGACCGGCTTGCCGATCTTGCCCAGGCTCCACTTGTAGTTGAACTCGGCGGCGGCCTGCACGTTGCCGTAGTAGCTGTCGCGGCCGGTGGCCAGGCCGGACCAGTCGCGCCACTTGTCGGGGTAACCGATCTTGGTGGTAAACGCGGCCTGCTTCTCCATCGCCTTGGCCTTGGTCGCGTCGCTCATCCACGCCAGGTTCTGAATGCGCGCCTTCAGCGCGGTGCCCAGGTTGGCGACCAGCGTTTCCATCTTGGCCTTGGACTCCGGCGAGAACGCCACCTTCACGTACATCTGGCCGAGCGCTTCGCCGCTCTGTTCCTCGATGGTGCCCAGCACGCGCTTCCAGCGCGGCTGGATTTCCTTCTGGCCGCGCAGCGTCTTGTTGTAGAAGTTGAAGCTCTCGTTGGCGAACGCGTCGCTCAGGTATGGCGCGGCGCCATCGATGGTGTGGAAGCGCAGGTAGGCACGCCAGGCAGCGACGTCGGTGTCGCCCAGCATCTTGCTGACTTCCTGGTGGAAGGCGGGCACGGCCAGCGAGAACGTCTCCTGCGGCGCGACGCCCTGCGATTCGAAGAACTTCGTCCACGAGAAGTTCGGCGTCAGCTTGTCGGCATCGGCCAGCGTCACCGGGTTGTAGTAGATCGACACGTCGCGCGACATTTCCTCGCGCGACTTGGACGCCTTCGCGAGGCGCGTCTCGAACGCCATGATGTCGCCGGCCTGCTTCTGCGCATCGGCCGTCGCTACGCCCGACAGCTCGAGCACTTTGGCGATGTGCGCCACGTAGGCGTCGCGGATGTCCTTCTTGTCGGCGTCGAAATAGAAGTTCTTGTCCGGCAGACCCAGGCCGCCCTGGAAGGCGTAGGCCATGTTCGTGTCGGGCTTCTGGAAGTCGGCTTCGGCGCCGAAGCCGAACAGGAACGCCTGGCCCTTCGCCGCGCTGCTGTTGAGGTACGCCACGATGGCGTCCTTGTCCTGCAGGCCGTCGATGGTCTTCAGCTCGGGCACGATCGGCTCGATGCCCTGTGCGTTCGCCTTGGCCTCGTCCATGCCGGTGGCCCACAGGTCGCCGACGATCTTCTCCACGCCGGTGGCGTTGGCCTGCGCGGCGGCCTGTTCGGCCAGCTGCTTCTGCACGGCGGTGGAGCGCTCGGCCAGCATTTCGAAGGCGCCCCAGCTGGTGCGGTCGCTGGGGATCGCGTTCGCGGCGAGCCACTTGCCGTTGGCGTAACCGGCGAAGTCGGTGCACGCATCCTTGGTGGTATCGAGGTCGCCGATCTGGAAGCGGTTCACGCCCGGCAGGGTGCTCTCGTCCAGCTTCAGCTCCACCGCGGCGGGCGCCTGGGCGGTGGCGGCGGCCGGTGCGGCCTCTTCCTTCTTTGCGCAGGCAGCCAGCGCGGCGGCCACGGCGACGGACAGCATCAGGATCTGGGGTTTGCGGGCAATCACGATCAACTCCGGCCCTGGGCAGGGCATTGAAATAAGGAACCCCCGGGAGGGGGCGTGGCGGCGACTCTACGCCTGTCACTGTGAGGGCAGGTGTGTCGAAGGTCATGGAGCTTGGCCGGCCCCGCATTCAGCCTGCGTATATGAAAGCAAGCTCCGCCATCCCTCAACGTCGAAGGGCATGGGAGTCATGCAACGGGTCATCCATGAAACGGGAAATCCTTGTCGCTATCCTCGCCGTCAGTTCCATCGCTGCCTTGCCCGCCCTAGCCGGCGGTCCCCCAGCAAACTCGAATCGTGCTGCCGAACGGTCTTATGGGCCCAGAGGCCAGTTGGTATACCAGATCGTGAAAAAGTGGGCTCCTTACGTACAGGAGTCATATCGCGTGGGCATGAAGGACTGGGCCCGCGAAATGGGTGGCGCGTTTTCCAAATCGAGCCTGGATCAGCTGCAAACCGCCTCAGATGCGCGAACGTTTGATGCCATGAGTGATGCACTGCTCGGCGTTTCGCGCGCGGCATCGCCGCAGGTGACAACGAAATCTCTCGGCGATCTTGCCGCGGACTTGACGTTCGTACCCATCACGCCATGCCGCATCCTGGATACGCGGATTGCCGGAGGCGCCATTGCCGCCGGAGCAGTGCGCGATGTTGACGTCACGGCTATCACTGACTACTCGTTCCAAGGTGGCGAAGCATCGAACTGTTCGGGCATGGGGGCGGCTGGTTCGTTCGCCGCAGTGGCAATCAACTTCACATCCGTAGCACCCGCGCAGACAGGTTATTTCACTGCGTACCCTTTCGGCACTACAAGGCCCGTGGCGGCAACCCAAGTGTTCAATGCAGGACAAGTCCTGAGCAACTATGCGGTAGTGAAGCTGGACCAGGGCGCCGCTGCTAATGAGATGTCGATTTATTCAGAGCGACCGTTGCACCTTGTCGCCGATGTCGTCGGCTATTACATAACCCCGCAGGCGACGGGCTTGCAATGTATAGATACTGCGGACACTGTCGTAACAGTTAGCGCAGGCGCAACCGCAAATGCAGTAGCGCCTGCTTGCGCCGCGGGCTACACCCAAACAGCGACAAACTGCGAGTCGTCCACATGGCAAATGCCTTTCGTGTTCTTCTCGGGCGGAACTTGTTCAGCGCAGAACAATGCAAGTAGTTCTGCCAGCTTGAGGGCATCACGCACCTGTTGCCGAGTGCCCGGCCGCTGAGCCTAGTTGCGGGCTACTCCAAACACCAAGATCCGGCCATGGCGAAAAGCAAAGCCGACAGGATTGCCGGCTTTGCTTCTTTGGTCATACTTGGGCTCCAATGAGGAGGCCAAGTCCCATGCAGGTCCATTTCCACGGTGCGGCGGGCGAGGTCACGGGTTCCATGCATCTCGTCGAGGCCGCTGGCAAGCGCGTCCTGCTCGACTGCGGGCTGATCCAGGGTAGCCGTGAGGCGGAGGCGCGCAACGCCGAGCCGTTCCCGTTCGACCCCGCCACGCTCGACGCGGTGGTGTTGAGCCACGCGCACATCGACCACATCGGGCGGCTGCCGCTGCTGGTCAAGCGCGGGTTCCGCGGTCCGATCCATACGCAGGGTGCCAGCGCCGAGCTGCTGCCGATCATGCTGCTGGACGCGGCTTCGCTGTCGGAATCGGAGGCCGAGCGCGCCAACCGTCATCGCCGCCGTGGCGAGCCGGAGGCGCAGCCGCTGTTCGCCGAGGAGGATGTGCACGCCACCATGAAGCAGGTGCGCCCGCTGCCCTACGACGAGCGCACGACGATCCTGCCCGGCGTGGACATCGCGCTGCGCGATGCCGGCCATATCCTCGGCTCGGCCATTGTCGAACTGTGGGCGGACGGCCGGAAGCTGGTGTTCTCCGGCGACCTGGGACCGAAAGGCACGCCGATCCTGCGCGATCCGGCCGTGGTGAAGCAGGCCGACCTGCTGCTGATGGAATCGACCTACGGCGACCGCAACCACCGCGACCGGCCGGAAACGATCCGCGAACTCGGCGCCATCTTCGAGCATGCGTGGCGCGACCGCGGCAACGTGCTGATTCCGGCCTTCGCCGTGGGCCGCACGCAGGAGCTGCTGTACTGGTTCGCCCGGAACTGGGACGCCTGGAAGCTGGCGCGCTGGCGGATCTTCCTCGACAGCCCCATGGCGGCCAAGGTCATCAGCGTCTATGCGCGCCACCACGGCCTGTTCGACGAGGATGCGCGGCGCGTGTGGGCGCAATCGCCGAATCCTTTCCGCCTGCCCAACCTGCACGTCGCGGAAACGCTGCAGCAGTCGATGGCGATCAACCAGGTCGAGAACGGCGCGATCATCATTGCCGGCTCCGGCATGGCGAACGGCGGGCGCATCCAGCACCACCTGCGCTACAACCTGGGGCGGCGCAACGCGCATGTCGTGTTCGTCGGTTACCAGGCCGAAGGCACGCTGGGCCGGCGGCTGGTGGATGGCGCGTCCTGGGTGCGTATCCACGGTCGCGACTACCGCGTCAATGCGCAGCGGCACACCGTCGGCGGCCTCTCCGCGCATACCGACCAACAGGGCTTGCTGGCGTGGTACGGCCACTTCCAGCCCTCGCCGCCGCTGGTACTGGTGCACGGCGAGGATCGCGCGCGCGAGGCGCTGGCGGGCGAGGTCGGCGAGCGCCATGGCGTGCCGGTGGAACTGGCGCGGCCGGGCATGGTCGTCGACGCCTGAGCACGCGGCGCATGCCGCGTGGCATCACGTGCGGTGTGCGGACGTACCGACCGGTTCGTGTTCGCCGGTATGGCTGAAACTGCGATTGCGGCCTGCCTGCTTGGCGCGGTAGAGCGCGGCGTCGGCGCGGTCGAACACGTCTTCGGGGCCCGCGTCGTCGCCGGCCAGGTAGGTGTGGATGCCGACACTGGCGGTGAAGGGCGGCGGCGCACCGGTGTTTGCACCGTGCGGCTTGCGTCCGTGCTGGGCGAGGTCGACGTGGATCGTCGTCGCGATGGTCGCTGCGGCCTGCGCTGACGTTTCAGGCAGCAGCACCGCGAATTCGTCGCCGCCGAGGCGCGCGACCAGGTCGCGCGGACGACGTGCGCGGCTGCGCAGGATGCGGCCGAGCGCTTTCAACGCGGCGTCGCCGGCGGCATGGCCCTGGGTATCGTTGAGCTGCTTGAAGTGGTCGATGTCCATCACCAGCAGCGACAGCGGCTGGCCACTGCGACGCGCGATACGCAGTTCCTGGTCCAGCGCGTGGTCGAAGCGGCTGCGGTTGGCCAGCCCGGTGAGCGCGTCGGACTGTGCCTGCCGATGCGTACGCCGCAGCAGCCGGTACACCCAAAGCGACGCCCCCAGTGCCAGCACGAGGAGCGCCGGCACCGGCGACCACCAGACATGGCCGTAGCGCAGCAGCAGCACCGACAACAGCAATGCGCCGGCCATCGTCAGCACGGTCGGACGCCAGATGCGGCGCAGGCCGGGCAGCAGGGACAGCAGCAGCGGCACTGCAGCGAGCGTCGCCGCGAGCACCGCCTGCCAACCTTCCGACAGCGGGGTGATGGCAGCGCGCTTGACCAGCATGTTCAGCAGGTTGGCCTGATAGTCCGTGCCGCTCATGCTGGCGGTCGGGGGCTGGCCCGGCGCGCGTGCCAGCGGACCCATGCCGGTCGCGCTGACGCCGACCAGGATCCAGTTGCCGCGCAACAGCGAGGCCGGGATGCGCTGGTTGAGCACATCGGTGTACGACACATGGCGGAACGCGTTCGGTGGTGACGTGAACGGCACGCGCACTTCATGGTCGCGGACCCAGTCGTACGGCGACACCGGATCCAGTTCCGTGGTCACCAGGCGACGCCCCGGCAATTCCGCATTCGCGCCGGCGGGCTGGTCCAACTGCAGCAATGCCAGCGCCAGCGCCGGCCAGTGCGGCGAACCCAGGCCGGCGCGCAGGTAGGCGCTGCGCGCCACGCCGTCGTCGTCCAGCGCCATTTCGGCGTGCCCCAGCGAGGCGGCCGACGCGGCGAATTCTGGGATGGGCATCAGTTCGACGGTCGAACTGTTGAGCTGCACCGGTTCCGCCAGGACCGGCAGCACCACCCGGCCGCTGCG
This sequence comes from Pseudoxanthomonas sp. LjRoot206, assembly GCF_056175725.1. Lineage (NCBI taxonomy): Bacteria > Pseudomonadati > Pseudomonadota > Gammaproteobacteria > Lysobacterales > Lysobacteraceae > Pseudoxanthomonas > Pseudoxanthomonas sp. LjRoot206. The sequence continues at coordinate 17,449 of NZ_JBGFFI010000003.1, read as the reverse complement.
GCTGATGGCGCGGGCCAGCAGCGCATCGCCTTCCGGGTCGAACAGGGCGGGTTCCGACAACAGCACGTTGAAGGCGATGCCTTTCACCTCGGTCAGGCGCAGGCGGTCGACCAGTTGCGCGTGGGTGCGGCGCGACCACGGCCAGCGTCCTAGTTCGGCCAGGCTCTTCTGATCGATGTCGACCACCACGATGCGCGGATCCGCCTCCGGCGCGGCGCCCAGCACCAGCCGGTCGTAGACCCAGGCATCGAGTGCGGCGGTTGCGCCGGAGAGGGTGACCAGGATCGCCAGCGCAGCCGCGCCGACCGCCGTCAGCAGGCGGGGCTTCCATTTCGGCACTGGCGGGGTGGTGCTCACAGGGCCAGCAGTATGAGCAATGCCCCGGCTCCGGCGCCAATCCTGCACCAGCGGCATGGGACGTCGATCACCTGCGGGGCCGGAAACGGGCCCTCGAAGCCGTCCAGATCGATGGTCTGGGCGCGCAGGTACCAGGTGCCGGCGCGTAGCCGGGGCAGGGTGATCTCGGCCTGGTCGACGACCTGGTCGATCTGCGGCGCGCCGAAGTCCGGCGTGCGCGACATCTGGAAACGGTAACGCTGACCGGGCTGGCCTGCCGGCCACCGGAACGTGACCTCGCGCGTGCCGCTGGATGCGGCGGCCGAGCCGTCGATCTCGGTGACTTCCGCCAGCGGGCGCACGGTGAACGCCAGGTGGTCGCTGAAGGGGCCGGTCTTGCCGGCGCCATCCACGCTGCGGATGCGCCAGCGGTAGTCGCCGGGCGGCAGGGGCTCATGCAGGCGTGCGGTGGTCGCGCCGTCGACGCGGGAATGGGCGACCGCCCGTGCGGCGTCGGTGGTGACTTCGTAGTCGTAGGCCGTTGCACCGGGGGCCTGGGTCCAGCTCAGCGCGACCTCCGGCGTGCGCACGATGCTGGCGGCAGCGGGGGCGATGGCGTAAGGCGGCGCGGGCTGGTCGTCGATCCGCAATTCGGTGACGGCGTCGCGCCCTTCCAGCCCGCTGGCCGCGATCGCGCGCACGCGCAGGAAGTAATGTCCCGCTTCCAGCGCCGGCAAGGTGTAGCGTGGCGCATCGCTTTCCGCATCCACGCGCAGGGCGTCGAACGCGCGCTGCGCGCTGACCTGGATACGGTACCGGTGCGCAGCCTCGATGGCGGGCCAGGCCAGGTCGGGCCGGCTGCTTTGCGACAGCGCCGGAATACGCGACAAGTCGGGTGCCGGCAGCAGCCGGACCGGAGAGACGGCCGTCCCTCCTGCCGCGACCACGGCGCCGAAGCCCGGACGCAGCACCGCGCCGCGCTGGCGTGGCGCAGCCACCGCCACGTGCCCTTCCAGCACCTCGGTCTGCGAGTGCGCATCGCCCGCTTCGACACGGAACTTCGTCCCGCGCACCGCGGACGAGGCGGTCGGCGTATCGACGATGAAATTCGCCGCCGGGCCGCGTAGTCGCCGCACGTCGTTGCCGATCCGTCCCCGCTGCAGGCGCAGCCGCGTATCGGCCATGCCCGAGCGGCCGAACCGGGTCAGCCGGTCCAGCAGCAACTCGCTGTCGCCGAGCAGCAGCAGGCGCGAACCGTCGGCGAACTGCAGGCTGAGCGAGGCATCGGGCGAGGTCTTCAGTCGCGCGCCGCTGGCCAGCGACATGCCGGCGGTCACCGGCGCATCGCGCCCGGTGGCGGATCGGGCCGTGGCATCCCCCTGCAGGGCGACGACCCTGGCGTTCGCCGGCTGCCGGTCCAGCCACTGCAGCGGGATGCGCAGCGTGCTGCCGGGCGGAAGCTGGTAGGGATTGGCGATGCGGTTGTGTTCCTGCAGTCGCTGCCACGGAATCGACGGCTTGAGGTAGGCGCCGGTCACGTCCCACAGGGTGTCGCCAGGCCGCACGCGGTAGACCCACTCCTGTGCCTGCACGGACCATGAGGCCAGCAACAGCATGACCGCCGCCCAGACCTGCCATCCCGTCCATTGGGTTGCCCGCTTCTGCATCGCCGCTCCCGCGCCTGTCGGTACAAAGTGTTGAATCGGTCACAATTATAAGCGGGTCGGATGGTCGCACTGTCCGGTTACCGTGCGTTTTCCCGTCACATAACAATTAGCCGTAGGCGCGCTTACGGCTCTCTGTCCCACAGGCGGGCAATGCGGCGGGCCAGCGCGTAAGGCTCGGGACCGTTGCGATTGCTCAGCACGACCACCGTCAGGCGCTGGGCCGGGAACCGCAGCAGCACGTTGCGGAAACCGATGCTTTCGCCGGAATGCCACTGCATGCCGCCCTGCAGGCGCCAGCCGAAGCCGTAATGCGCGACGTCCGGTTCCGGTGTCGCGGTGTACGGCGCGAAGGCCTGCGCGCGCGAGTCCGCGGACAGCAGCCGGTCGTCGTACAGCGCCGCGTCCCAGCGCGCCAGGTCCTCCAGCGAGGAATAGATGCCGCCATCGCCGAGCACCGCACTGGTCCTGCTCTGGTCGGTGCGCTGCCAGTGGCCATCGATCCGGCTGTAACCGTAGGCGCGATCCGTCACCGGCGGACCGTCGTCTTCGCGTGCCCGTGTCGCGGTCATGCCCAGCGGGGTGAAGATCCTGTCCTGCACGAACGTCGCATAGCGTTGGCCGGAGGCGCGTTCGACCACCAGCGCCAGCAGCGCGTAGCCGCTGTTGCTGTAGCGGTAGTCGCTGCCGGCGGGAAAATACAGGCGATCTTCGTGTTCGAGCAGGCGCAGGACGTCGGCGTCATGCACCTGCGACGTCTGGTCGGGAGGCATCAGGTCTTCGTAGTCGACCAGGCCCGAGGTATGGCTGAGCAGGTGACGAAGCGTGACGCGATCAGTGGCGGCCGGCAACGAAGGCAACCAGCGCCGCACCGGGTCATCGATCGACAGCGCGCCGTCCTCGGCGAGCAGCAGGATGCTGGCGGCCGTGAACTGCTTGCTGATCGATGCCAGGCGGTAGTTGGTCGTCGGGGATGCCGGCCTGCCAGCGTCCACGTCGGCCATGCCATAGCTGCGCCGGAAGGCCGGCGCGCCGTCCTTCAGCACCAGCACCGAGGCGCCGGGCGCGTCGCCGGCGTAGTCGTGCATCCACGCGTCGATGGTGGACTCGCGCGTGGTGGCGCTCGCCTCGCCTGTCGTCATCAGCAGGACTCCCAGTAGCCAGATCGCTTTCATCGTGATCTCCGATGCCCGCGCCAGCGTGGCGCACGGCGTCAGTCGATCGCCGCCTCGTCGCGCAGCTGCCGCTCCCGTTCGTGGCCCAGGTAGCGGCGGATGGCGTGCCGCATCAGGTAAAGCAGCGGGATCAGGGCGATCGCCGCCAGCATCTTGTAGGCGTAGTTGACCGTGCTGACCGCCAGGAACAGCGACGTCGGCCACTGCTGCGGCCCCAGCACGAAGGCGATGTAGATCACCACGAAGCTGTCCACCAGCTGCGAGACCGCGGTCGAGCCGGTCGCCCGCAGCCATACCCAGCGCTCGCCGGTGGCGTTGCGGATGCGGTGGAACACCGATACGTCGATCAGTTGTCCGACGAGGAAGGCGACCACCGAGCCGGCAATCGTCCACATGCCCTGGCCGAAGATGGCGGCGAAGGCCTTCTGGTAGTCCGGTACGCCCTGCGCCTGCGCGGCCTCCACCCACCAGCCGGCCGGCGCCAGGGCGATCGCCGCGAAGGCGAACAGGAATCCGTAGACGATCAGCGCCACCGCCAGCCACGAGATGAAGCGCACGCCGCGCTTGCCGAAGAACTCGTTGATCGTGTCGGTCAGGACGAAGACGAAGGGCCACAGCAACGTGCCGGCGGTGAAACTGAGCGAGCCGGTCTGGCCGAACAGGTTCCATTCCAGCGGCGCGATGCCCAGCGTGTCTTCCAGCGCGAAGATCTTGACGCCGATGAACTCGGCCAGCACCGCGTTGGCGCAGAACACCGCCGCCAGCACGATGAAGAGGCGGACCGCACGGTCGTCCAGCGTGCGCGGCGTGTGCATCGCTCAGCGTTCTCCGGCGCGGGTGAACGGCATGGTCTCCGGCGCGACGGCGCCGCCGGAAATGATGAAGCTCATCGCCTGGTCCACCGTCCAGTCGGTCGGCGTGAGCAGTTCGACCGGCACGATTTCCAAATAGCCCGAGGTCGGGTTGGGCGTGGTGGGTACGTAGACGGCGGCCAGTTCACGGCCGCTGCCTTCCTCGCGGATCACCCGCGTCACCAGCCCGACAGATTTCATGTCCCGGTGCGGGAAGTCGATCAGCACCACGCGCTGCGTGCTGCCGGGCTTGGTCTCCAGCATGTCCAGCAGCTTGCGCGCGCTGGTGTAGATGACGTTCGCCAGCGGCACGCGCGCGATCAGCGCCTCGAACCAGCGCAGCAGCCGCTGCCCGATCACGCGCCGGGTCAGCGCGCCGACGGCGACGATGACGAACAGCGTGGCGACCATCGCGATGGTGTTCTGCACCCACAGGCCGTTGAACCAGCCCAGCGATTGCGGGAACGTCGCTGCGATCTCGTGCGACAGCGGTTCCACCCATGGCTTGCTGATGTCGGACAGCAGCACGAACACGAACTTGATGACGACCCAGGTCAGCCAGATCGGCAGCAGGGTCAGCAGGCCGGTGATGAAGAGCTTCTGCACCGAAACGCGGTGCGCGGGATGGTCGGGGGGCATGGCGATATTGTAGGCCGCCGCGCAGTCGCAGCTATATAGTCGTCGGCAGGACGCTGTTGCAGGGGGAGGGCGCAATGGGCGGTTTCTTCAAGTGGTTCGGGCTGCTGGCCTTCGGTCTGGCGGTGCTGCTGGTGGCGCTGTACACGGCGAGCAGGCTGATGCCGGTGCCTCGCGAAGATGCCGAGGCGCTGACCTTGATCGAGGCGTCCCGGCCGATGGAAGGCCGCAACGGGTATGCGGCGCTGTGGTCATTGCGGCACGACGTTCCGGTGGCGGAGGCCGAGCGCCTGCTGGTCCTGGAGGTCGAGGGTTTCCGGTCGCGGCCGATACTGCCTGGAGCAGGCGCGGAACCGTCCCACGCTGCCGCGCTCGATGCGTATCCCCGGATCGATCCCGGGGCGGATGACGATGTGCTCTGCAGCGGCCGGGAGACGCGGTGCCTGCGGCATGTCCGCGCTCGCATGGACGCCCTTGCGCCGGCTGTTGCGATCCGGCAGACGGTCGCGGCGCGGGTCGCTGCACTGGACCACCATGATTATTTCCGCAGTCCATTTCCTGCACGGCCGGACACGCCGCTGCCTGCCTACAACCCGCTGTTCCAGACGCAGACGCTGCATGCCTACGCGTTTGCGCGTGGAGATCGCGAGGAGGGCCTGCGTGGCGTCTGCAGAAACGCGTCGATTGCCCGCAAGCTGGTGGCCAGTGGCGACATGCTGGTAGGCGGTGTGGTGGGGACGGCGCTGATGGATACGTCGGCGCGGCTGTTCGTCGACATGCTGGCGGAGCTTCCCGCCGATCACCCGTTGCCGGACGAATGCGCGACGGCGTTCGACGCGGATGGCGCGATGGTCGCCGGCATCTGCCCCACCATGATCGGCGAGGGGCGCTATTTGACTGAGGGATTCCGCGCGTTGAACGTGGGCGAAGAGCGATGGCATCGCAGGTTCATGACGGACCTCTTCCTCGATCAGGGCAAGACGATGGCGCGCGGCGCACGTCGCCATGCCTGGTTCTGCGGTCCGCGGGCCGATGCGCTCCTAAGGGCGGATGCGCCGCTCGGCAAGCATGCACCTTTGTCCGGAGGGTGGACGTTCTCCTGCCTCGCGAACGCGATCGGCTGCATTCTCGACAACATCGCCGCGCCTTCCCTGGCGGGCTATGCGGAGCGCTTCCAGGACGCGGAGGCCCGGTTGCGTGCCGTGTCGGCCTGGCGGGCGTTGCGCGCGCAACGCAACGATGCGCGCCCGCTTGGGGAGCGGCTCGGCGAATGGCTGCGTGCGCATCCGGAGGGGCGCAGGATCCGCGTCGGTACCGGAGGCGGTGGGTTGGAGATCGATCTGTTCAGCCATGCGCAGGGCAGTGTTTTCACGCTGCCTGCGCCTGCAGACGGGACTGACCTGCCTGCGCCGTGATCAGCGCGCCTGCCGTGCCTCGGGCTTCAGCCGCACGTAGATCTGCTTGCGCACGCGGGCGACCACTTCGTTTTGCGCGTTGAACACATCCGCCGGCATCCAGCGCAGGTGCTTCTCGCCGTTGGCGGCCTCGGCGCGGATCTCCTCGAGCACGCGCTCGTCCAGACGGAACTCGGCGTGCAGCGTGCCCTTGCCGGGCTTCACGAACTCGATCTCGGCGGCCTTGTCCCAGACGTAGTAGTCGCCGCCCAGGCGCTCCTTGGCCAGGATCATCCAGAACGGGTCGGTCATCGCGAACAGGCTGCCGCCGAAATGGGTACCGACGTAGTTGCGGTTCCAGGGACGCATGCGCAGCTCCACGCGCGCGAAGGTCCAGTCCTGGGCCATCTCGGTGACGTGGATGCCGCTCAACAGGAAGGGCGGCCACACGTTGAAGATGTGCCGCAGGGTGCCTGGTTTCATGCTGGACTGCTGTATTCGGTAATGGAGTGAAGTGTGTCGGGGATCAGAACAGCAGCGAGGACATCTTCCTGCGGTACTGGCTGACCAGTGCGTCGTCCTCGATCACCCGGAACGCGTCGATCAGGCTCTTGCGCGCCAGACCGTCCTCGAACGCGCGGTCGCGCTTGAGCATCTCCAGGAACTGCTCCAGCGCCGCCCCGGAATCGCCGGCGATCAGCGCGTGCACGCCCAACAGGTGGCGGGCGCGCAGGTCGTCCGCATTCGTGGCGACGGCGGCGCGGAGTGCGTCCGGCGCCGGCGCGTCCTTGAGCGCGGCCGCGAAGCCCAGTCGGGCACGCGCCTTGACCGCGCGGTCGTCGGTGGCGAGGTTGGCGGGCAGGGCGTCGAGCAGGCGTTCGGCTTCGCCGGCCTCGCCGGTCTTCAGCAGCGCGAGCACGAGGTCCAGCTTCAACTCGTCCTTGTCCGGTTCGGCCGCGATGGCGTCGCGCAGGGCGGCGACCTGTGCCTGCGGATCGAGCGGCACTTCCTCGGCGGCGGCGTCCGCGGCGTCCGCCGGCTGCACGCCATGCGACGCCAGGAACTCGCGCAACTGGCCTTCCGGCAGCGCGCCGGGGAAGCCGTCGACGATCTGCCCGTCCTTGACCAGGAACACAGTGGGCACCGAGCGGATCTGGAACGCGGCCGCGATCTGCTGCTCCTTGTCGACGTCGACCTTGGCCAGCACGAAGGCGCCGTTGTACTCGCCGGCCAGCTTCTCGAGGATCGGCCCCAGCGTCTTGCACGGTCCGCACCAGGTGGCCCAGAAGTCGACCAGCACCGGGACCTCCAGCGACTTTCGCAGCACCTCGGCTTCGAAGGTCTCGGTGGTGGCATCGAACACGTGGGGCAGGTCGCTCATCGGGTCACTCTTGGCGGTGGGGCGTGGCGGTCAGATGGTGACGCGGCCGGCATGATACAAGGAGATGTAAAAAAGATTTGACATCAGTGCGACGAAATGTAATCTAAACATTACATATTGTCGGGTGAGGGTGACGCCATGACGTTGGGACGAGTGAGGTGGTGGCTTCTGCTGGTCGGCGCGATGCTCGCCTTCTGGGCGCTGCTGGCGGGGCCGGACGTCCTGTTCGGCGTGGACCTTGGCAAGTGGGGCACGGCCCTGCTGGTGACGGTGGCCTGGGTGTCGATGTTCGCGGTCTCGCAGGCGCCGGCCGGCGAAGCGGAGCGCGGCCTGTCGCCGGGCGAGTGGAAGGCCTGGGTCGGCGTGGCCTTCATGGTGGCGGCGACCGGCTACTTCCTCGCCAAGGCGCACGTGTTCGCCGACGGTCCGGCGTGGGACAACCATGGCGCGCGTGCGGTGGGCCGCAACCTGGTACTGCTGCTGGTCGCCTGGACCGTGCTCAACGGCGTGCTCGGCTCACGCTGGAAGGGGCGGGTACAGGAGGACGAGCGCGACCGCGAGATCGAGAAGCAGGCCGCGGGTTGGGGGCGCGGGGGTCTGACCTTCGTCGTGATCGGGCTGGCGGGGATGCTGGCGTTCTCGCCGGCCGACCGGCTGGCGTGGGCCACGCATTTCATGATCGCCAACCTGCTGGTGTTCGCGCTGATGTGGGGCTGGCTGTGCGAATACGCGGCGACCGCGGTGCTGTACTGGCGCGACCGCCGATGACCGGTACGCCGATCGCCAACGATATCCGCCGCCTGCGCTTCGAGCGCGGCGAGATGACCCAGCAGGCGCTGGCCGATGCCTGCGGGGTGACGCGGCAGACCATCATCGCGCTGGAAGCGGGGCGCTATGCGCCGTCGCTTGAACTGGCGTTCCGCATCGCACGCGCGTTCGGCGTGGGAATCGAGGCGGTGTTCCGCTGGGACGACCCGGCATAGCGCGGCCGCCATGCGGGTCTGCTAGGGTCGCGGTCCCGGCGCAGCGCGCCATCGACGGAAGGGCAGGAACCATGGGCATGCGACGCATCGTGTTGGGACTCGTGCTGGCGTTCGCCGCGGTCGGGACGGCCTGGGCGAAGGACGAGATCCGTGCGTCCTCGACCACCAATCCGCCGCCGGCCGAAGCACTCGGGCAGTTCGACCGCTACGAGCTGAAGCCGGCGACGCTGGCGCCCGACTACGCGGAGCATCCGGCCAACAAGGAAGCCCTGGTCGCCTTCCAGCGCAACCTCGACGAGCGGGTCGGCGCGTGGGTCGCCGAACAGAACGCGGCACCCCCCAAGCGCACGCGGGCACGCACGCTGGTGATCGAGCCGCGGATCGAGAAGATCCGCTTCATCAGCGGCGGCAAGCGGTTCTGGGCCGGTGCGTTCGCCGGCAGTTCGCAGTTGCTGGTCAAGCTGACGCTGACCGACGCGGCGACGGGCGACGTGATCGCGACGCCGGAGTTCTACCAGCATGCGAAAGGCATGGCCGGCGCGTGGACGTTCGGTGCCGCCGACAACACCATGCTGGTGCGCACCGCGTCGCTGGCGCGCGACTACCTGCAGGGCAACCAGGCCGAGGCGCAGGGCAGTGCGACCGGGTGGGAGCAGGACTGAGGTGAGCGTCGCACGCCTGGATCGCCACGCATGAAGCGGATGTCGTCGTTGGCCGGCCCCGCCGCCGTGCTGGTGTTTGTTGCCGCGTTGGTCGGCTTCGGCCTGGCCTTGTCCGGCTATTCGCAGCTGGCGCATCCCGTCGCGGTGCTGGGAGCGAAGGGTGTGCCGAACGCGCTGGGCTTCAACCTGCTGGGTTTCGTCCTGGCCGGTGTGCTGGCGGCCGTGGTCGCGCTGGACCTGCGGCGACGCCTGCCGGGCGATGCGGGCTGGACGCTGCGCGTGGGGGCGCAGCTGGCCCTGCTGTCCGCGCTGGGGTTTGCCGCGATGGGACTGCTGCCGCTCGATCCCGAGGACCTGGACAATCCGGCCAGCAGCCTGCATGCGACCGCGTGGATGCTGTGGTGGGTGGCGTTCGTGCCGGGCGCGCTGCTGATCGCGCTCGGCCTGCGCGGACGTGCGCCGTGGCGGACGCTGGCGCGCACCAGCGTCGCGATCGCGCTGCTGGTGCTGTTCGTCGCGCTGCTGGCGGTGGAGCTGATGCCGGCGGGCATCGCGCAGCGCATCGGCTACCTCGGTTGGCTGGCCTGGCTGTGCGTCGCGTCGCGCGGGGCGCGCCCGCGCAACGCCGACTGACGCTGCGCGGGTGCTGCCTCAGGGCGACGTGCTGTCGGACCGTGGCTGGCGGTAGACCTTGCCGTCCTTCATCACGAAGTCGACCTTCAGCACCGCATTGATGTCGGCGACCGGGTCGCCCGGCACGGCCACGATGTCGGCGCGCTTGCCCGCTTCGATCACGCCCTGGTCGTCCACGCCCAGCACCTCGGCGGCGCGGATGGTCGCCGCCTGCAGGGCGACGTTGGCGGGAATGCCGGCTTCCACCATGTAGAGGAACTCGCGCGCGTTGTCGCCGTGCGGACCCACGCCCATGTCGGTGCCGAAGGCCATCTTCACCCCGTTGCGATACGCCTTGGCGGCGGTCTCCTGGATCAGCGCGCCGATGCGCTCGGCCTTCGGGCGCACGACGGCAGGGAAGTAGCCGTCGATCTTCGCCTTCTCGGCGACGAAACGGCCGGCCGAGATCGTCGGTATGTACCAGGTGCCGTGCTGCTTCATCAGCCGCATCACTTCGTCGTCCATGTAGGTGCCGTGCTCGATGCTGGTCACGCCGCCGAGGATGGCGCGCTTCATGCCTTCCTTGCCGTGCGCGTGCGCGGCGACGCGGAACCCGTAGTCGCGCGCGGTATCGACGATGGCCTTGACCTCCTCGACGGTGAACTGCGGGGCATCGCCCGACTTGGCGTAGCTCAGCACGCCACCGGTGGCGGTAATCTTGATGACGTCGCTGCCGTCCTTGTAGCGCTGGCGCACGGCCTGGCGGGCGTCGTCGATGGAGTTGATGACGCCTTCGGTGGGGCCAGGCGGGCCCATCAGATGCGCCAGATGGGTGTTGAAGCCGTTGGTCGGGTCGGCGTGACCGCCGGTGGTGGCGATCGAGGTGCCGGCGGCGAAGATCCGCGGGCCTTTCACGGCGCCCTGGTTCACCGCATCGCGCAGATGCAGGGTCACCTCGCCGCCGAGATCGCGCACGCTGGTGAAGCCGGCCATCAGCGTCTTCTCGGCGTACCCCACCGACCGGTAGGCGAAGTCCACCGGATCCAGGCGGAAGCCCTCCGAATAGCTCTGAGGGCTGGATTCGCCGTCCAGGTGAACGTGCAGGTCGGTCCAGCCGGGCGTGCAGGTATGGTCGGCCAGTACGATGGATTCGGCATCGGCCAGCTTGGCGCGGCCGGGGATGACCTCGGCGATCCTGCCGTCGCGCACCAGCACGGTGTGCTCGCCGAGCACCTTGCCGCTGCGGGCGTCGAACAGGCGCTCGCAATGCAATGCCAGCGTGGAGGGCGCGGCGGGCCCGGCCGCATGGGCGGACAGGCTGGCAGCGGCCAGGGCAACGGCAAGCAAGGTCTTGGTCATCTCGGATCCCCGGTTTCGATCCGCCCATGCTACCCGCTGGCGTGGCGAGGCATGGTGCGCTGCGGTACCCTTGGCGGCTTTGCCGTTGCCGTCGCCGCACACCGCCATGTCCATTGCCGCCGAACCCGCTTCCTACGACCCGAAAACCGTCGAATCCCAGGCCCAGTCCTTCTGGGAGGCCCGGCGCGCCTTCGAGGTCGACGAGCAGTCGGACAAGCCCAAGTACTACTGCCTGTCGATGCTGCCGTATCCGTCCGGCGCGCTGCACATGGGCCACGTGCGCAACTACACCATCGGCGACGTGATCAGCCGCTACAAGCGCATGACCGGGCACAACGTGCTGCAGCCGATGGGCTGGGACGCCTTCGGCCTGCCGGCCGAGAACGCCGCGATCAAGAACAAGACCGCGCCGGCCAAGTGGACCTACGCCAACATCGAGCACATGCGCAGCCAGCTGAAGTCGCTGGGCTACGCGATCGACTGGTCGCGCGAGTTCGCCACCTGCCGCCCCGACTACTACGTGCACGAGCAGCGCATGTTCACCCGCCTGCTGCGCAAGGGCCTGGCCTACCGCAAGAATTCGGTGGTGAACTGGGATCCGGTCGACCAGACCGTGCTGGCCAACGAGCAGGTCATCGACGGCCGCGGCTGGCGCAGCGGCGCGCTGGTCGAAAAGCGCGAGATCCCGCAGTGGTTCCTGCGCATCACCGACTACGCGCAGGAACTGCTGGACGGCCTGGACGACCTGCCGGGCTGGCCCGACGCGGTCAAGACCATGCAGCGCAACTGGATCGGCCGGTCGGAAGGCCTGGAAATCCAGTTCGCGGTCGAGGGCCATGAACCGCTGACGGTGTTCACCACGCGTCCGGACACGCTGATGGGCGTGACCTTCGTGTCGATCGCCGGCGAGCATCCGCTGGCACTGAAGGCGGCCGCGTCGAACCCGGCGCTGGCCGCGTTCCTGGAAGAGCTGAAGCACGGCGGCGTGTCCGAGGCGGAACTGGAGACGCAGGAAAAGCGCGGCATGGACACCGGCCTGCGCGCCATCCATCCGATCACCGGCGACAAGGTGCCGGTGTGGGTCGCGAACTTCGTGCTGATGGGCTACGGCACCGGCGCGGTGATGGCCGTGCCCGGCCACGACCAGCGCGACTTCGAGTTCGCCAGCAAGTATGCGCTGCCGATCCAGCAGGTCATCGCACTGAAGGCGCCGAAGCACGACGACGAAAAGACCTACGACGCCACCGCCTGGCGCGACTGGTACGGCGACAAGACGCGCGACGACCTGGAGCTGGTCAACTCGGGCGAGTTCGACGGACTGGATTACCGTGGCGCCTTCGAGGCGCTGGCCGAGCGCTTCGAGCGCAAGGGCCAGGGCCAGCGTCGGGTCAACTACCGCCTGCGCGACTGGGGCGTGAGCCGCCAGCGCTACTGGGGCTGCCCGATCCCGGTGATCTACTGCGATACCTGCGGCGCGGTGCCGGTGCCGGATTCGGACCTGCCCGTCGTGCTGCCGGAGAACGTCACCCTGGACGGCGTGAAGTCGCCGATCAAGGCCGATCCCGAATGGCGCAAGACCAAGTGTCCGCAGTGCGGCGCTGCCGCCGAGCGCGAGACCGACACGTTCGACACCTTCATGGAGTCCAGCTGGTACTACGCGCGCTACACCTCGCCGGGCGCGAAGGACATGGTCGACAAGCGCGGCAACTACTGGCTGCCGGTCGACCAGTACATCGGCGGCATCGAGCACGCGATCCTGCACCTGATGTATTTCCGTTTCTACCACAAGCTGCTGCGCGACGCGCGCATGGTGGACAGCGACGAGCCGGCGACCAACCTGCTGACGCAGGGCATGGTGATCGCGGAAACGTTCTACCGCGACAACGCCGACGGCTCGAAGGACTGGATCAATCCGGTCGACGTCGAGATCCAGCGCGACGACAAGGCGCGCGTGGTCGGCGCCACGCTGAAGGCCGATGGCCAGCCGGTGAAGATCGGCCCGGTTGAGAAGATGTCGAAGTCGAAGAACAACGGTGTCGATCCTCAGTCGATGGTCGACAAGTTCGGCGCCGACACCGTGCGCCTGTTCTCGATGTTCGCCGCGCCGCCGGAGCAGTCGCTGGAGTGGAACGAAGCGGGCGTCGAAGGCATGGCGCGCTTCCTGCGCCGTCTGTGGACGCAGGTGCAGAAGCATGTCGCCGACGGCGCCATGCAGGCGCTGGACGTGGCCGCGCTGACGGCCGAGCAGAAGGCCGTGCGCCGCAAGACCCACGAGACCATCGACAAGGTCGGCAACGACTACGGCAAGCGCCACAGCTTCAACACCGCGATCGCCGCGGTGATGGAACTGTCCAACCTGTTGGGCAAGTTCGACGATGCGTCGGCGCAGGGCCGTGCCGTGCGCCAGGAAGCGCTGGAAGCGGCGGTGCTGCTGCTCAATCCCATCACCCCGCACGCCAGTCACGCCTTGTGGCAGGCGTTGGGACATGACGAGGTCCTGATCGAGGATGTGGCCTTCCCGCAGGTCGATGCCGATGCGCTGGTGCGCGACTCGGTGACGTTGGCGGTGCAGGTCAACGGCAAGCTGCGCGGCACCATCGAGGTGGCCGCGGACGCGCCGCGGGACCACGTCGAGGCGCTGGCCAAGGCCGAACCCAACACCGCCAAGTTCCTGGAAGGCATGGCGATCCGCAAGGTCATCGTGGTGCCGGGCAAGATCGTCAACATCGTGGCGGGATGACGGACGCGAGAGCCTTGCCGGGGTGTTCACCTGCGGTCGGGCTACGCTCTTGCCGCCCATGACAGGCTCGTCCAGACTTCGCCCATGACCCGATTCCGCCTGCCCGTCCTCGTCCTCGTCCTCGCCCTGGCCTTGCTGGCCGGGTGCGGCTTCCATCTGCGCAACAAGATCGCGTTGCCGGCCGATCTGGGCCCGGTCCGGGTGGCGGCCTCCTCGACGTCGTACAGCGCGCTGGTGACCAGCCTGTCGCGCGGCCTGCAGGCGGCCGGCGCGACGCTGGCGGAGCAGATCGGCGACGAGGACAGCGCGACGGCGTCCGACCCGCAGGTGGCCACGCTGCGCGTCGTCTCCGAGCGCTGGGGCGACCTCCCCATCGCCGTGGACCAGTTCGGGCGCGCCCAGGAATTCAGCCTGCGCTACGCGGTGGTCTTCTCGTTCAAGAAGGCCGACGGCACCGACCTGGTGCCGCAGCAGGTGGTCGAACTGTCGCGCGACTACGTGTCGCCGCCGCAGGATGCGACCGGTACCGCCACCGAGCGCGAAGTGCTGGCCGACGAACTGCGTAGGGAAATGGCCGCGTCGATCCTGCGCCGCATCGATGGCGTGGTGCGCTCGGGCCCGGTGAACGCGGCCCCCTGATGGAACTCAAGCCGGAACAGCTGGCGGCGCGCGGCACGTCCGAGCCGCTGCTGCCGGTGTACCTGATCGCAGGCCCGGAGCCGCTGCGCGTGCTCGAAGCCGCGGACGCGGTGCGTGCCCATGCGCGTGCGCAAGGAATCGGCGAACGCGAGGTCTTCGATGCCGATGGCCGCGATTTCGATTGGGGGCAGCTGGAAGCGAGCTTCAATGCGCCCAGCCTGTTCAGCGCACAGCGACTGGTGGAAGTACGCCTGCCGGGCGGCAAACCGGGCAAGGAAGGCGCGGAAGTGATCAGCGCGTTCTGCGCCAACCCACCACCGGACGTGGTGCTGCTGATCACGTCGGGCGAGTGGGGCAAGGCCTACCAGGGCAAGTGGAGCGATGCGATAACCCGGGTCGGCGTGCTGGCGGTGGCCTGGGCCATCAAGCCACACGAACTGCCGGGCTGGATCGAAAGCCGCCTGCGCAGCAAGGGCCTTCGCGCCGAGCGCGATGCCGTGCAACTGCTGGCGGACCGCGTGGAAGGCAACCTGCTGGCGGCCGCGCAGGAGATCGACAAGCTGGCCTTGCTCAGCGATGGCCAGGTCCTGGACGTCGAGCGCATGGAGTCGCTGGTCGCCAACGCGGCGCGCTACGACGTGTTTCGCCTGACCGATGCGGTATTGGCGGGGCAGGGCGCACAGGTGTCGCGCATCCTTGCCGGCCTGCGCGCCGAGGGCGACGTGGTCGCCGGCCTGATGCCGATGATCGTCAAGGAACTGCTGCGCACGGCGACGCTGGCGCGCGTGCAGGCCAACGGCGGCAATCTCGCCGCGGAGATGAAGTCGCAGGGCATCTGGGAAGCGAAGCAGGCGCCGTTCAAGCGCGCGCTGCAGCGCCACGCCGCGCCGTCGCGCTGGGACCGTTTCGTCGCCGAGGCCTCGAAGATCGACCGCACCGCCAAGGGTCGCGGCGACGGCGATGCCTGGGTCGGACTGGAACGGCTGCTGCTGGCCATCGCGGACGCGAAGGCCGTGCGCCTGCTGGTGGCCTGACCGGACGATGCTGCACCTCGTCTACGGCGGCACGTTCGATCCCGTCCACAACGGACACCTGGCCATCGCGCGCGCCGCGCACGAGGCCTTCGGCGTTCCCGTCAACCTGATGCCAGCGGCCGATCCGCCACACCGTGCCGCGCCAGGCGCCACCGCCGCGCAGCGTGCGCACCTGCTCGATGTCGCGGTGCGGGCCGAGCGCGGCCTTCGCGTGGACCGGCGTGAGCTGGCGCGTGCGGCGCGCGACCCGGCCGGGCGCTCGTACACGGTCGATACGTTGCGGGAGCTGCGTGACGAACGGGGCGACACGGCGCCGATCGCCCTGCTGATCGGCGCCGACAGCCTGCTGGGCCTGCCGACCTGGCGGGCCTGGTCGACGCTGTTCGACCTGACGCATTTCATCGTCGCCGACCGGCCGGGCAGCGGGCTCGAGGACGGCCTCGCGCCCGACCTGAGCGCCAGGCTGGAGGGCCGCTGGACCGACCGGGCCGAAGACCTCCACCAAGCCCCCGCCGGCCGCCTGTTCCGGCTGAACCAGCCGCTCCAGCCGGAGTCGGCCACCGAGATCCGCCGTCGCATCGCCGCCGGTGAGGCATGGCGCGCGCTGGTTCCTCCGGCGGTCGCGGAGGCGATCGCCGACGAAAGGCTCTACACCTCACGGGCCGCCGACGCCGGTCCGCTATAATCGCGACCGAGTTCCCGGAGCCACCAAGCCTTTGTCCAGCCAAGCCCACGTCATCAAGACCCGCCTCCCCAGCCCGCCCCCGGCCCTGCCGGACCTGCTTGCCACCGTGCATGCCGCGGTCGAGGAGCTGAAAGCCAAGGATGTCGTCGAGATCGACGTGCGCGGCAAGTCCAGCGTCGCCGACTACCTGGTGATCGCCTCGGGTACCTCCACCCGCCACGTGAAGTCGATCGCCGACGAAGTGGTGAAGTTCGCCAAGAAGCTCGACGTGATGCCGCTGGGCGTGGAAGGCGAGCGCGAGGCCGAGTGGGTACTGGTGGACCTGGGCGACGTCATCGTCCACGTCATGCTGCCGCGCGTGCGCGAGTTCTATGCGCTGGAGCGCCTGTGGACCGTCGGCGACCAGCCGCCGGAAGACGTCGAGACGGCGGACGAATCGCGGCTCTGAGTCGATTCCACCGTTCGATGCGACGGCGCCCTCGGGGCGCCGTTGTCGTTTACGAGGCTTCGCCAGTGCTCGCTATCATGCCGTCATGAAATGCCGTCTCATCGCCACCGGCGAGCGTGCGCCGACCTGGGTCGCGCAGGGCTTCGCCGAGTACCAGAAGCGCCTGTCGCACTGGCTGCCGTTCGACCTCGTCGAGATCGAGCCCGGCCTGCGCGGCAAGGGCCGCGACCCGCAGCGTGCCATCGAGGACGAAGGCAAGCGCGTGCTGGCGGCGTTGCCCAAGAGCGCGCACATCGTCGCGCTGGAGGTCACGGGCAAGCCTTATTCGTCGGAGCAGCTCGCACAACGACTGGAACACTGGCGCACGCTGGGTCGCGACATCGCCCTGCTGATCGGCGGGCCGGAAGGTCATGCGCCGGACGTGCTGGCCGCCGCGCACGAGAAATGGTCGCTTAGTCCGCTGACATTGCCGCACATGCTGGTGCGGCTGGTGGTGGCCGAGCAGGTCTATCGCGCCGCCGCGATGCTGGCCAACCATCCCTACCACCGCGCCTGAGCGATTCCTGCGGTAGCTCGAAAACAAGAAGCCCGCCTTCCGGCGGGTAGTTCCTACGGTTTAGTGGACACCTTGACCTAACCCTCAGGAGTGTCCCAATGCCCAAGCCAGGCCCCAGAACCATCCATCGCTACAGCGATGCCTTCAAAGCCTCTGCCGTGCGTTTGAGCCAGCAGCCCGGCGTACGGGTCGGCGATGTCGCCCAGTCGCTTTACATCCATCCCTTCATGCTGTCTCGTTGGCGAAGACTCGCGCGGGAGGGCGTTATCGTGACCAAGGGTGCACCGGTGGATC